>NZ_BSOW01000003.1 GCF_030160715.1 Bradyrhizobium iriomotense | reverse complement strand
ATCCCGTCCTCCGCAGCTGCCAGGCCGTCCTTGACGGCCGCGAGCACGGTGTCACGCTAGACCAGCACGGGCGATCACACGTTCTTATGGTTGCTACACTGCTACGCTCTCATTTCGCCTGAGCGGCCGTCTGGAGCGCCTTCCAGTCGAATTTTTCGGCGAGCGCCAATCCTTCCTCCTCGGTGAGGCCGTCAAAGGAGAGATTGAACAGTGCGTCCTTGCCCAGCGCCACGATGAGCGTGCCGGACTTCTGTGGGTTGTTGTAGTTCTTGAGCACCTGCATGCCATGCATGGTCGCAGTCATGACGTGGCCGTCCGGCGTCTGAATGTTCATTCCGCTCTGGATCGGCGCCAAGGCTCCGGTGGCGGTCTGCCCGACCATGACCGCAGCCTGCAAATGCGCCGAGCCGCGCGTGTATTCGCGCGTCGCCGTGGTCATGCTCGTATCGGACATCTGCATCGACATGCCGTCCGGCTTCTTGCCTTCCCATCCGGCAAGGTCGACCAAAAGCGGCAGCAGCCGCTGAAATGGCTGGTCGGCGCGTGACGGCGAAAGCGGCCACAGGATCGCCAGTGCAACGAAGAAACAAAAGACCTTGAATCGCGACTGAAACATTCTCTTCTCCCGGTTGGGCTACCGGGCGAGCATAGCAACCCTTCGTTGCGTCAGAAAGACCTCACGCAGGCAGCACGCCCTCGACAAATATCAGCCGCCGCTCCAGCGCGGTCCTCCGCAACTTCAGCGCCTCGGCATATTCGGCCGAGGCATACCATTCGCGCAGGCGCGCCATCGAGGGAAATTCGACGATGATGATGGTCTGCGGTGGCGGTCCGCCCTCCACGACCTCGGCGGGGCCGCCGCGCGCGAGGTAGCGGCCGCCATATTGCGCGATCGTCTTTGCGGCGAGCGTGCGATAGGCCTCCATCGCGCTCGTATCGCGGACGTCGACCTCTGAGATGACATAAGCCGGCATGCGCAGCCTCAAGCGATGGTATTGACGATGCCACCCTCCGCGCGCAGCGCCGCGCCGTTGGTGGCGGACGCCTCCTTCGAAGCGACGAAGACAACCATGTTGGCGATCTCATCGACGCTTGCAAAGCGCTGCAACAGCGAAGTCGGGCGATGCTGCTTGACGAAATTGGCCGCGGCTTCATCGACCGATTGGCCGTTCTGCTTGGCGAGATCCTTCACGAAGGTCTCGACGCCCTCCGACATCGTTGGGCCCGGCAGCACGGAATTGACGGTGACGCCGGTGCCGCGCGTCAATTGCGCGAGCCCGCGCGCGACCGAGAGCTGCGCGGTCTTGGTCATGCCGTAGTGAATCATCTCGACGGGGATGTTGAGCGCCGATTCCGAGGAGATGAAGACGATGCGGCCCCAATTGCGTTTGAGCATGCCCTTCAGATACGCGCGCGACAGCCGTACGCCGCTCATCACGTTGACCTCGAAGAAACGGCTCCAGTCCGCGTCCGGGATCTCGAAGAAGTCCTTCGGTTCGAAGATGCCGGCATTGTTGACGAGGATGTCGACCTCGGGCAGCACCGCCACGAGTGCATTGCAGCCCGCTGCGGTGGAGACATCGGCCGCGATGCCGCGCACCTTGCCGCCGGCCCCTCCCAGCTTGCGAACGACCGCATCGACCTTGTCCTGGCTGCGCCCGTTGACAACAACGCTCGCGCCGGTCGCAGCCAAGCCCTTGGCGATGGCGTGGCCTATGCCCGCGGTCGAGCCGGTCACCAGCGCGGTTTTTCCTGAAAGATCGATCTTCATGCGCCATCTCCACTTATGCTGAGGCAGATATCGGAGGCGGCGCAAGCGATCGCAATCGCCCCTCACCGACGCGTGAGTGCGCATGTCCCCGATCGTCGTCCTGGCGAAAGCCAAGACCCATTACCACCGGCCTCCATTGTTCAAACGTGCTGTGGCCCCGGCTTGCAGCAACAACAAACTTTTGGGGTAATGGATCCTGGCTTTCGCCAGGACGACAGCGAGATTGCGGGTCCAGCGACGGAGACGGCCAACAAAAAAGCGGCGCTGGATAGCGCCGCTTTTTGAAACTTGATGTCTTGAGACGCGCTTATGCCGCCTCGGCTTCCTTCGCCTGCGACGGACCGGAGTCCTGGCCCTTGGCGTCGACGTCGCGATCGACGAACTCGATCACGGCCATTGCGGCGTTGTCGCCGTAGCGGAAGCCGGCCTTGATGATGCGGGTGTAGCCGCCCTGGCGGTCCTTGTAGCGGGTCGCGAGCGTGTCGAAGAGCTTCTTGACCATGTCGACGTCGCGCAGCTCCGAGATCGCCTGGCGGCGCAGGGCGAGACCGCCCTTCTTGCCGAGGGTGACGAGCTTCTCGACGATCGGACGGAGCTCCTTGGCCTTGGGCAGCGTGGTGACGATCTGCTCGTGCTTGATCAGCGAAGCCGCCATGTTGGCGAACATCGCCTTGCGGTGCTCGGCCGTGCGGTTGAGCTTCCGATGAACCTTGCCGTGACGCATGTGTCTATTCCTTGACTTTGAACTGCCGCGACGGTTCGTCGGACATGTTTCTCAGGTGGGCTGCCTGCGTTCGCCCATTAAAAATCGTGGCCGGAACACTCCGGCCACGACGGTGAAAAACGGATCAGTAGTGATCCTCGAAGCGCTTGGCGAGCTCGTCGATGTTCTCCGGCGGCCAGCCCGGCACTTCCATTCCGAGGTGCAGACCCATCTGGGCCAGCACTTCCTTGATCTCGTTCAGCGACTTGCGGCCGAAGTTCGGGGTGCGGAGCATTTCCGCCTCGCTCTTCTGCACGAGGTCGCCGATGTAGACGATGTTGTCGTTCTTCAGGCAGTTGGCCGAACGCACCGACAGCTCGAGCTCGTCCACCTTCTTGAGGAAGGCCGGGTTGAAGGCGAGGTCCGGGATGATCTCCTGGGCGACTTCCTTGCGCGGCTCTTCGAAGTTGACGAACACGTTGAGCTGATCCTGGAGGATGCGCGCAGCGTAGGCCACCGAGTCATCCGGCGTGATCGCGCCGTTGGTCTCGATCGTCATGGTCAGCTTGTCGTAGTCGAGGATCTGGCCCTCGCGGGTGTTCTCGACCTTGTAGGAGACCTTGCGGACCGGCGAGTAGAGGCTGTCGACCGGGATCAGGCCGATCGGCGCGTCCTCGGGACGGTTGCGCTCGGCGGGCACGTAACCCTTGCCGGTCGAGACCGTGAACTCCATGCGGATCTCGGCGCCTTCGTCGAGCGTGCAGATCTGGAGGTCCGGGTTGAGCACGGTGACGTCGCCGACGGTCTGGATGTCGCCGGCGGTGACCACGCCCGGGCCCTGCTTCTTCACGACCATGCGCTTGGGGCCTTCGCCCTGCATCTTGATCGAGATGTCCTTGATGTTCAGCACGATGTCGGTGACGTCTTCACGGACGCCCGCGATCGAGGAGAACTCGTGCAGCACGCCGTCGATGTGCACCGACTGCACGGCGGCGCCCTGAAGCGAAGACAACAGGATACGGCGGAGCGCGTTGCCGAGCGTCTGGCCGAAGCCACGCTCGAGCGGCTCGGCGACGATGGTCGCAAAGCGGGCCGGATCGCTACCGGGGGTTACCTGGAGCTTGTTCGGCCGAATCAGTTCTTGCCAATTTTTCTGGATCGTCACTGTTTCACCCATACAGGCCAGTCAGTCTGCCATTGCGGACACTGGCGTTGGAGAAAGGCCGCAAGTCGCGCTTGCGGCTTCGCAAAGCAAAGTCATCGCGGACGACGACGGCGCCCGCGACCTCGTATCAAACGCGCCGACGCTTGCGCGGGCGGCAACCATTGTGCGGGATCGTGGTCACGTCGCGGATCGAGGTGACGGTGAAGCCCGCAGCCTGCAACGCGCGGAGCGCCGACTCGCGGCCCGAACCCGGACCGGCGACCTCGACTTCCAGCGTGCGCATGCCATGCTCCTGCGCCTTCTTGGAAACGTCCTCCGCAGCGACCTGCGCTGCATACGGGGTCGACTTGCGCGACCCCTTGAAACCCATGGTGCCCGCCGACGACCAGGCGATCGTGTTGCCCTGCGCGTCCGTGATGGTGATCGTCGTGTTGTTGAACGACGAGTTCACGTGCGCGACGCCGGAGGCGATGTTCTTGCGCTCACGACGGCGAACGCGGGTGGCTTCCTTGCCCATTGAGTACCTTTCCTGGAGATCTCAAACGCCGCCGTAATGCCAGCGGCTACACCTGTGGAACGAAAGGCGCGTGGCGAACCGAGGATCCCTCTCCGCCACACGCCATACTTGAATTGCAGAACTTACTTCTTCTTGCCGGCGATCGCCTTGGCCGGACCCTTGCGCGTGCGCGCATTGGTGTGGGTGCGCTGACCACGCACCGGCAGACCGCGACGATGACGCAGGCCGCGATAGCAGCCGAGGTCCATCAGACGCTTGATGTTGATGCCGACCTCACGACGCAGGTCGCCCTCGACGAGATAGTCGCGGTCGATCACTTCGCGGATCTGGAGCACTTCCTGGTCGCTGAGCTGATTGACGCGACGATCCTCGGGGATCTTCACCTTCTCCATGATGTCACCGGCGATCTTGGGGCCGATGCCATGGATGTACTGGAGCGCGATCAGCACGCGCTTGTTGGTGGGAATGTTTACGCCGGCAATACGGGCCACGGCCTTCTCTCCTGTTGCCGATCCCTCGTCAGGAATCGGGCTTTAAGTGCTTGCTTTCTCGGGCAGGTGTTCACAAACGCGAACACGACGCCCACCCCCGGTCTTCCTGGGGCCCGGCATCGTCTGAAACTATCCGACTTGGATGCGGGGCTTATTAAGGGATTCCAGGGGGTTTCGTCAACCGCTGCTAGCGCTTAGCTCGCTTTTTCGTGACCTTTTTTGGAGCCCTCTTCGGACCCTTTTTGGCGGGCTTTTTAGCGGTCTTCCTGGCCGGCGTTTTGACGGCCTTCTTGACGCCCTTCCTGGCCTTCTTGGCGGCCTTGCCAGCCTTTTTGGCCGCTTTCGCGGGCTTCTTGGCCGTTTTGGCTGCCTTTTTGGCTGGAGCCGCCTTGGCCGCGGTCTTGGCCGAAGTCTTGCCCGCGGCCTTGGCCTGGGCGGTCCTGGCGTGGGTTTTGGGCTCGACCGCGCCTAGCGCCAGGAGCAGGCGGTGGATGGCGCGCGTGACCTCGTCGATGGTCATCATACCGTCGACCGTCGAAAGCTTGCGGCGCTCCGAATAGTAGTGAATCAGCGGTTCCGTCAGGCTGCGGTAGCTGGCCAGCCTCCTTGTCAGGACTTCCGGGGTATCGTCGACCCGGACCTCCTCGCCACGTTCGCGCATCTGGGCGACGCGGGTCTCGACACGATCGAGCAGCGCGCTCTCGTTGACCCGGAGCTCGATCACGCCGTCGAGCTTGAGGTGCCTGTGCTTCAGCAGCTCGTCCAGCGCCTCGGCCTGTGGCACCGTGCGCGGGAAGCCGTCGAGGATGAAACCCTTCTTGGCATCGGGCTGCTCGACCCGGTCGGCGATGATTCCGACCACGACGTCGTCGGGCACGAGGCCCCCGCCCGCCATGATCTCTTTCGCCTTCAGCCCGACGGGCGTTCCCGCCGCAACCGCAGCGCGAAGCATCTCACCTGTGGAGAGCTGTACGATTCCATAGCGCTCGATCAGCCGTTGCGCCTGGGTCCCCTTGCCTGACCCCGGCGGTCCCAGAAGGATAATTCTCATTGGCGTTCGCCCCCCGGATCGGTGAGCGATAGGTCGCGCACCTGTGTTTGAAGATCGAGAACAGTGCAAATCACAATCAGCGCCGCACCACCACTCATATTATACGGCAGCGCATTGCCAGAGGCCACGAAGGCCTCAGGAATCGACTGCAGCACCGTCAGGTAGACGGCTCCGACCACCGTCGTCAACGACACCACACGATCGAGGTAATCCGCTGTGGGCTCGCCCGGGGCAACGCCGGGGATGACGGCGCCATGCTTGGCAAGCGAATCGGCCGCATGCTCGGGATCGACGACGAAGGCGGTGTAGAGGAAGGCGAGTACGAACACCGCGACGGAGATGAGGATCAGGTGGGCCGGACGCCCAACCCCAAGATGCAGATAAGCGGCCTCGATCCAAGGCGTGCGGGCGCCATAGATGAAGGCCGCAAAGCTCAGCGGGAGAAAGAAGACCCAAGGTGCCACGGTGGTCGGAATCAGAAACCCGGCGCTGTTGATCTTGATCGGCAGAACTGCCGCGCGGGCGGGCAGCATGCGCTCGCCGACCTTGCGTTCGGAAAACTCGATTCGCACATGACGTCGCGCGCTTTCGACGAAGACGATCAGCGCGACGGCGGCCACCCAGAAAATGACGTGCCCCAGCACGAGATTGCCGGACACCGCGCCGCGCTGCACCAGGTCGACGATGCCGGCCACGTCGCTCGGGAGATCGACGAGAATGCCGACGCTAAGGATCAACGCAAGACCATTGCCGACGCCATGCCGCGTGATTTGCTCGCTGAGCCAAATTAGAAAGAACACGCCGCCGACTATCGAGGCGGCAGCCGAAACCGAGAACCAGCCATCGGCATCAACGGCGATCTCCGGAATCCTCTGAATGGCGGAGGCAATGCCGTAAGCTTGGAATGCGGCGAACGCCAAGGTCAGGAGCAACGTATAGCGGGCGATCCTGCCCCGGCCGTGCTCGCCTGAACGTTCGAGCGCGCTGAGTCCTCGCCACACGACCGACAGCAGTCGAATGACGATCGCTGCGCTCAAATACGGAATGAGGCCGAGAGAGAAGACCGACAGGCGAGCCACCGCGCCTTGGGGCAGCGGGCCGTTCGACGTCCACATGCCCGTGACCGGGATGTGGGTGCCGAGAAGGAAAAGGAGCAGCGCGCCAATCGTGAAAGCGATCCGGCGCGCGAGCTCCTTGGTCATCTACGGCGGCCCCTCAGCTTCGACTTCCTGATCAGCCCTTCATACTGATGGGCGAGCAGATAACCCTGAACCTGCGCCACCGTGTCCATGGTGACACTGACCACGATCAACAGCGAGGTGCCACCAAAGTAGAAGGGCACCGAGGCGTAGGAAATCAGGATTTCCGGGATCAAGCAGACAATCGCGAGGTAAATCGCGCCGATCACGGTGATGCGCGACAGCACGTAGTCGATGTATTCGGCGGTGCGCTCGCCGGGACGGATGCCCGGGATGAAGCCGCCGTGCTTCTTCAGGTTGTCCGCGGTCTCGGTCGGGTTGAACACGATCGCGGTGTAGAAGAACGCGAAGAACACGATCAGCGCCAGATACATGATCAGGAACAGCGGCCGGCCGTGACCGAGCTGGGTCGTGAGCCACTGGAACCACTCCGGCCCCTTGCCCGCGTTGAAGTTCGCAACCGTGGTCGGCAGCAGAAGCAGCGAGGACGCGAAGATCGGCGGGATGACGCCCGAGGTGTTGAGCTTGAGCGGCAGATGCGAGGACTGGCCCTCGAACATCTTGTTGCCGACCTGACGCTTCGGATACTGGATCAGGAGGCGGCGCTGCGCGCGCTCCATGAACACGATGAAGGCGATCACGGCGACCGCCATGATGATGACGATCAGGATCAGGCCGGTCGACATCGCGCCCTGGCGGCCGAGCTCGAGCATGTTGGCGAGCGCCGAGGGCAGCTCGGCAACGATGCCGGAGAGAATGATCAGCGAGATACCGTTGCCGATGCCGCGCGAGGTCACCTGCTCGCCCAGCCACATCAGGAACATGGTGCCGCCGGTGAGCGTGATGGCGGTGGAGAGACGGAAGAACAGGCCCGGATCGCTGACGACGTTGCCGGCGCCTTCGAGGCCGACCGCGATGCCGTAGGACTGGAACGCGGCCAGGATCACGGTGAGATAGCGGGTGTACTGGTTCAGCGTCTTGCGGCCCGCCTCGCCTTCCTTCTTCAGCGCCTCAAGCTGCGGCGAGACGGTGGTGAGAAGCTGGATGATGATCGAGGCCGAGATGTACGGCATGATGTTCAGCGCGAAGATCGCCATGCGGTGGATGCCGCCGCCGGCGAACATGTTGAACATGCCGAGGATGCCGCCCGCCTGCGAGCGGAACACCTGCTCCCAGATGTTGGGATCGATACCGGGCAGCGGGATGTAGGTGCCGAGCCGATAAACGAGCAGCGCACCCAGGGTGAACCAGATGCGCTTCTTCAGTTCGTCGGCCTTGGCAAGCGCGCCGAAATTGAGATTGGCTGCCAGTTGTTCCGCTGCTGAGACCATGTTGGGCTTTCTCCCGCCGCCTACTGCGCCGTCATGCCCGCGGCCGGGCTACTTGGGCGGACGCCGGACATTATCTGGTGCACGGCTTCGATAAGTCCATCGTCCCACATGCGTAAAGGCCCGCGAGCCGCGGGCCAATGACGCAGATGTTACGCCGCCTCGCCTTCTTCCTTGGCAGGGGCGAGGATCTTCACCGAACCGCCGGCCTTCTCGACCGCCGCGATCGCGGTCTTGGTGGCGCCGTGCACTTCGATGTTGAGCTTGGACTTGAGCTCGCCGCGGCCGAGCAGCCGCAGGCCGGCCTTGGCGCGGCGCAGCACGCCGCCCTTCACCAGGGCCTCGACATTCACCACGCTGCCGGCGTCGATCTTCTTGGCATCGACCGCTTCCTGGAGCCGGTCGAGATTGATCTCGGCGAACTCGACGCGGAAGATGTTGTTGAAGCCGCGCTTGGGCAGACGGCGATGCATCGGCATCTGGCCGCCTTCAAAACCCTTGATGCGCACGCCCGAACGCGCGGTCTGGCCCTTGCCGCCGCGGCCGGACTGCTTGCCTTTGCCCGAACCGATGCCGCGGCCGACGCGCATGCGCTTCTTGCGCGAGCCGGGGTTGTCGGCGATATCGCTGAGCTTCATCGCCCTTCTCCTTGTTTCTTGCGCATGAACTTACCCGAAAACCGGTACCCGCTTTTCGGGATCATGCGCCCTTCTCTTACTTCCCGTCGACGATGCGGACGAGATGGTGAACCTTCTCGATCATGCCGCGAACCGCCGGAGTGTCCGGCAGTTCGGCGACGCGGCCGATCTTGTTGAGCTTGAGCCCGATCAGGGTCGAGCGCTGCGAGTGATGGCGGCGGATCGCGCTGCCGATCTGCTCGATCTTGATCGTCTTGGCGGCCTTGGCCATTTTTTAAACTCCGAAAAGCTTCCGTTAGTCGGCAGCCGCCTCGGCATCGCCGCCAATGCGACGGGCCTGCAGGGTGGACACCTTGATGTTGCGGCGTGCCGCGACCGAACGCGGCGAATCCTGGTGCTTCAGCGCGTCGAAGGTCGCTCGCACCATGTTGTACGGGTTCGACGAGCCGATCGACTTCGCCACCACGTCCTGGACGCCGAGCGTCTCGAACACGGCGCGCATCGGACCGCCGGCGATGATGCCGGTACCGGCCGGAGCGGCACGCAGGTAGACACGGCCCGCGCCATGACGGCCGGCGATGTCGTGGTGCAACGTGCGGCCTTCGCGCAGCGACACGCGGGTCAGGTTGCGCTTGGCGGATTCGGTTGCCTTCCGGATCGCCTCGGGCACTTCGCGCGCCTTGCCGTGACCGAAGCCGGCGCGCCCCTTCTGATCGCCGATCACGACCAGCGCTGCGAAACCGAAGCGCTTGCCGCCCTTGACGACCTTGGCCACGCGGTTGATGTGGACGAGCTTGTCGACGAACTCGCTGTCGCGCTCCTCGCGCTGCTGGCGGTCACGTCCGCCGCGTTGATCGCGTCCACCACGTTGTTCGCGTTCAGCTGCCATGGTTTTTCCAATCCTTCAGAGGCTTACGCCTCAATCCTCAAATTCTGTTAGAAGCTCAGCCCGCTCTCACGCGCCGCGTCGGCCAGTGCCTTGACGCGCCCGTGGTAGAGATAGCTGCCGCGATCGAACACGACTTCCTTGACGCCCTTCTCCGCGGCGCGCTCGGCCAACAGCTTGCCGACCGCCTTCGCCGCATCGATGTCGGCGCCGGTCTTGCCGCCGTCGCGCATCGACTTCTCGAGCGAGGAGGCAGAGGCCAGTGTCTCGCCCTTCAGGTCGTCGATGACCTGGGCGTAGATGTGCTTGGACGAGCGGAACACCGACAGGCGCGGACGGCCGCCACCGGAGCGGCGCAGCTTCAGCCGCACACTCCGCTTGCGCCGGGCATTCGTAACCTTGGCTTTCGACATGACCGGCTCCGTTACTTCTTCTTGCCTTCCTTGCGGAAGATGAATTCGCCAACATACTTCACGCCCTTGCCCTTGTAGGGCTCCGGCGGGCGATAGGCGCGGATTTCCGCCGCCACCTGGCCGACGCGCTGAATGTCGCTGCCGGTCACCGTGATCTCGGTCGGCTTCGGCACGGTGATCGTGATCCCTTCCGGGATCGCATAGACCACATCGTGGCTGTAGCCGAGCGCGAGCTGCAGGTTCTTGCCCTGCATCGCGGCGCGGTAACCGACACCGGTGATTTCGAGCTTCTTCTCGAAGCCCTTGGTGACGCCTTCGACCAGATTCGCGACCTGGGCGCGAGCCGTGCCATACAGCGCCCGCGCGCGATTGGTCTCGACCCGCGGCTTGACCTTGACCTGGCCGCTCTCGAGCTTCACCTCCACGTCGTCATGGACGACGAACTGAAGCTGGCCCTTCGGCCCCTTCATCTTGACGGTCTGCCCGTCGACGGTCGCGGTAACGCCCGACGGCACCGCCACAGGCCTTTTGCCAACACGTGACATGGATCAAAAATCCTTCTCAGAACACCGTGAAGAGGACTTCACCGCCCACGTTCGCGTCGCGCGCGCTGTGGTCGGCCATGATCCCCTTCGGCGTCGACAACACCGAAATGCCGAGTCCGTTATTGACCCGCGGCAGGTTCCTCACCGAGGCGTAAACGCGACGCCCGGGCTTGGAGACCCGCTCGATCTCGCGGATGACGGGCTCGCCGTCGAAATACTTCAGCTCGATCTCGATCTCGCTGCGGCCCGAGGAATGCTCGAGCGTGGCGTAGCCGCGGATGTAGCCCTCGGTCTTCAGCACCTCGAGCACGTTCTCGCGCATCTTGGAGCCCGGCGTGGAAACCTTGCTCTTGGAGCGCATCTGCGCGTTGCGGATGCGGGTGATCAGATCGCTGATTGGATCGTGCGTAGACATCTAAACGACCCTCCTTACCAGCTCGACTTCACGAGGCCCGGGACCATGCCCTTGGAGCCAAGTTCGCGCAGCGCGATACGGGACAGCTTGTTCTTGCGGTAGTTCGAGCGCGGACGGCCCGACAGCTCGCAACGCAGACGGATGCGGGTCGCCGACGAGTTCCGCGGCATTTCCGCCAGCTTCAACGTCGCAGCGAAGCGCTCCTCCATCGGGAGCTTCTTGTCGGCGATAATCGCCTTCAACCGCTCGCGCTTGGCGGCGGCGTTCTTCACCATCCGCTTGCGCCGGTTGTTCTTCTCGATTGAACTCTTCTTTGCCATGCTTGGCTCCTGGGTATCCGCGTTTGAGAGGCTTTAGGTCAGCGTCTCACTGCCGGAACGGGAAATTGAAAGCGGTCAACAAGGCCCTCGCCTCTTCGTCGGTCTTGGCCGTGGTGCAGACGGTGATGTCCATACCGCGGGCTTCCGTGACCTTGTCGAAGTCGATCTCGGGGAAAATGATGTGCTCCTTGATGCCGAGCGAGTAGTTGCCGCGGCCGTCGAAGCTCTTCGGGTTCAGGCCGCGGAAGTCGCGGACGCGCGGCAGCGCGACCGTCACCAGGCGATCGATGAACTCGTACATGCGGGCCTTGCGCAACGTGACCTTGCAGCCGATCGGCTGGTTCTCACGCAGCTTGAAGGTCGCGATCGCGATACGCGAATAGGTCACGATCGCCTTCTGGCCGGCGATCTGGGTCAATTCCGCAGCGGCGGTCTCGGCCTTCTTGCGGTCGTTGACGGAATCGCCAACGCCCATGTTCAGCACGACCTTGTCCAGCCGCGGAACCTGCATGACGTTCTCGTAACCGAACTTCTCGGTCATCGCCGTGCGGATCTTCGCGTCGTATTCCGCGCGCAGGCGCGGCGTGTAAGCGGTCTCAGCCATCGATCTCAGCTCCCGAGCTCTTGGCGATGCGAACTTTCTTGCCGTCCGCCAGAATCTTGAATCCGACGCGCGTCGGCTTTCCGTCCTTGCCGAGATACGCGATGTTGGACAGTTGGATCGGCGCCTCTTTCGAGATGATGCCGCCCTCCTGGGCCTGCGTCTGCTTCTGGTGACGCTTGACCATGTTGATGCCACGCACCAGAGCGGTGCCGGCGTCGGGGCGCACCTCGAACACCTCGCCGGTGCGACCCTTGTCGCGGCCTGTCAGCACGATGACCTTGTCGCCCTTGCGGATCTTCGCAGCCATCACAGCACCTCCGGCGCGAGCGAAATGATCTTCATGTGGTTCTTGGCGCGCAGCTCGCGCGGCACGGGCCCGAAGATACGGGTGCCGACCGGCTCGGCCTGGTTGTTGATCAGGACGGCGGCGTTGCGGTCGAAGCGGATGACCGACCCGTCGGGGCGGCGGATGTCCTTGCGGACCCGCACCACGACGGCCTTCATCACGTCGCCCTTCTTCACCTTGCCACGCGGAATCGCTTCCTTGATCGACACGACGATGATGTCGCCGATGGTGGCGTAGCGGCGCTTGGAGCCTCCGAGCACCTTGATACACATGACACGGCGTGCGCCAGAATTGTCGGCCACGTCGAGGTTGGTCTGCATCTGAATCATTGATGCACCTCGTCCTCTTTCTCTCTTGCGCCAGCCTGGCCAGCGCTCAACATTTCCCTGAAGTCAGTCGGCTAAGTGCCGGCAGCTCAGGCGCTTTTCTTGTGCTCGCCCCGGATCACGACCCAGCGCTTCAACTTCGAAATCGGCTTCGATTCCTCGATCCACACCACGTCGCCCGGTTTGAACTGGTTGCTCTCGTCGTGCGCGTGATAGTTCTTCGAACGACGGATCGTCTTCTTGTAGATCGGGTGCGTGAAGCGGCGATCGACGCGCACCACGATGGTCTTGGCTTGCTTGTCGCTGACGACCACGCCCTGCAAAGTACGTTTCGGCATCTTCGTAAGCCTCTTACTTCTTCTTCGCGCGCTGCTGCGCGGCGACGGTCTTGATCCGGGCGATGTCACGACGGGCCTCGCGCAGGCGCGAGGTGTTCTCGAGCTGCCCGGTGGCACGCTGGAAGCGCAGGTTGAAGCGCTCCTTCTTCAGGTTCAGGACGGCGTCATCCTGCTGGTCGGGGCTCATCGCGCGGATGTCTTCGATTTTCATCTGGGCCATGGCCATTACTCCGCAATGCGCTCGACGAAGCGCGTCTTGATCGGCAGCTTGGCGGCCGCCAGGGTCAGCGCCTCGCGCGCCGTCTGGGTATTGACGCCGTCGATCTCGAACAGCACCCGGCCCGGCTTGACGCGCGCGACCCACAATTCCGGCGAACCCTTGCCGGAGCCCATGCGGACTTCGGCCGGCTTCTTCGACACCGGAACGTCGGGGAATACGCGGATCCAGACGCGGCCGGCGCGCTTCATGTGACGGGTCAGCGCGCGGCGGGCGGCCTCGATCTGGCGCGCGGTGACGCGCTCAGGCTCGGTCGCTTTCAGGCCGAACTGGCCGAACGCCAACGTCGCGCCCGAAGACGCAACGCCGTGGATGCGGCCCTTATGCGCCTTCCGGAACTTCGTTTTCTTAGGTTGCATCATGGCTTTAAGCCCTCAAATTCCTGTGCTGGCTCAGGCCGCAGCGTCGCGACGCTGCCGGCCGCCACCGCTGCCACCACCCTCGCCTTCGGCCATTCTCTTGTCCTGGGCCATCGGATCGTGCTCGAGGATCTCGCCCTTGAAGATCCAGACCTTGACGCCGCAGGTGCCGAAGGTCGTGAACGCGGTCGCGACGCCGTAGTCGATGTCGGCGCGCAGCGTGTGCAGCGGCACGCGACCTTCGCGGTACCACTCCATACGCGCGATTTCCGCACCGCCCAGACGACCCGAGCAGTTGATGCGGATGCCTTCCGCGCCGAGACGCATCGCCGACTGCACGGCGCGCTTCATGGCGCGGCGGAACGCAACGCGGCGCTCGAGCTGCTGCGCGATCGATTCGGCGACCAGGGTCGCATCGAGCTCGGGCTTGCGGATCTCGACGATGTTGATCACGACGTCCGACGACGTGATGTCGGCCACCTTCTTGCGCAGCTTGTCGATGTCGGCGCCCTTCTTGCCGATCACCACGCCCGGACGGGCCGAGTGGATGGTGACGCGGCACTTCTTGTGCGGACGCTCGATCACGATGCGGGCGACGGCCGCCTGCTTGAGCTCCTTGTGCAGGATCTCGCGGATCTTGACGTCCTCGTGCAGCAGCTTGCCGTATTCCTGCTTGCCGGCGAACCAGCGGGAATCCCACGTCCGGTTGATGCCGAGACGCAGTCCGATCGGATTGATCTTTTGACCCATCGTTTTCTCCTGCGACCCTTAAGCCGCTGCTGCTTCGGCTTCGACCTGACGAACAATGATCGTCAGCTGCGAAAATGGTTTGTAGACACGGCCCGAGCGACCACGGCCGCGCGCGGCAAAGCGCTTCATCACGAGCCCGTTGCCGACGAAGGCCTGCGCCACGACGAGATCGTCGACGTCGAGGTCGTGATTGTTCTCGGCGTTGGCGATAGCCGATTCCAGGCATTTCTTCACGTCAACCGCGATCCGCTTGCGCGAAAATTGCAGGTCGGCGAGCGCAGCGGAAGCCTTCCGGCCGCGAATGAGCTGGGCCACCAGGTTGAGCTTCTGCGGGCTCACCCGCAACATCCGGGCGACCGCCTTGGCCTCGTTGTCGGCGAGGCTCCGTTCGCGCTTAGGTTTGCTCATGACTTAATCCTCAAGCCTTCTTGGCTTTCTTGTCTCCGGAGTGGCCGTGGAAGGTCCGGGTCGGCGAGAACTCGCCGAACTTGTGACCGACCATTTCCTCGTTGACCGCCACCGGCACGTGCTTCTGGCCGTTGTAGACGCCGAAGGTCAGGCCGACGAATTGCGGCAGGATGGTCGAGCGACGGCTCCAGATCTTGATGACGTCGCGACGGCCGGACGCGCGCGCGGCATCTGCCTTCTTGAGCAGAGAACCCTCGACGAACGGGCCTTTCCAGACTGAACGAACCATGTCCGGCGTTCCTTACTTCTTCCGCTTGTGGCGGCTTAGGAGAATGAATTTGTTGGTCGACTTGTTGGTGCGGGTCTTCTTGCCCTTGGTCGGCTTGCCCCACGGAGTGACCGGGTGGCGACCGCCCGAGGTACGACCTTCACCACCGCCGTGCGGATGGTCGATCGGGTTCATGGCAACGCCGCGGTTGTGCGGGCGACGGCCCATCCAACGCTTGCGGCCGGCCTTGCCGATCGAGGTGTTCATGTGATCGGGGTTCGACACCGCACCGATCGTGCCGCGGCAACGACCGTGCACCAGGCGCTGCTCGCCCGAGTTCAGGCGGATGATCACGTAGTCCTGGTCGCGACCGACGAGCTGGGCGTAGGTGCCGGCCGAACGCGCGAGCTGGCCGCCCTTGCCGATCTTGGTCTCGATGTTGTGGATGATCGTGCCGACCGGCATGTTGCCGAGCGGCATGACGTTGCCCGGCTTCACGTCGACGTAGTTGCCGGCGATGATAGTGTCACCCACGGCCAAGCGCTGCGGCGCCAGGATGTAGGCCTGCTCGCCGTCCTCATACTTGATCAGCGCGATGAAGCCGGTGCGATTCGGATCATACTCCAGCCGCTCCACGGTCGCGGGAACGTCGATCTTCTCGCGCTTGAAATCGACGGTGCGCAGCGTCTTCTTGTGACCACCGCCACGGAAGCGCACCGTAATGCGACCGGTGTTGTTGCGGCCACCCGAGGAGTGCTTGCCTTCGGTGAGCGCCTTGACCGGCTTGCCCTTGTAGAGGGCCGAACGATCAACCATGACCAGCTGGCGCTGGCCCGGCGTCGTGGGATTGAATTTCTTCAGTGCCATCGTCGTACGACCTTACAGACCGGTGGTGACGTCGATCCGGTGGCCCTCTTCGAGGGTCACGATCGCGCGCTTGGTGTTCGACTGCGAGCCGAGATTGCCGCGGAAGGCCTTGGTCTTGCCCTTGCGGACCAGCGTGTTGACGCTCTTGACCTTGACGTCGAACAGCTTCTCGATCGCTTCCTTGATCTGCGGCTTGGTCGCCTTGGCGGCCACCTTGAACAGAACCTTGTTGTGCTCCGAGGCAATCGTCGCCTTTTCGGTCACGACCGGCGACAGGATCACGTCGTAGTGGCGAGCCTCGATGTTCTTCGTCATTTGAAGCGCGCCTCCAGCGCATCGATGGCGGCCTTAGTCAGAACGAGCTTCTGACGGCGCAGGATGTCGTAGACGTTGATGCCCTGGATCGGCAGCACGTCCATATTCGGGATGTTGCGGGCCGCCGCGGCGAAGCCCTCGTTGAGCTCGGCGCCGTCGATGATCAGCGCGTTGGTCAGGCCGAGTCCTGAGAAGTGGCCGAGCAGCGCCTTGGTCTTGGCGGCCTCCAGCGCGGCCTTCTCGATCACGACGAGATCACCGTCCTTGGCCTTGGCCGACAGCGCATGCTTCAGCGCGAGCGCGCGGACCTTCTTCGGCAGGTCGGAGGCGTGCGAACGCACCACCGGACCGAAGGCACGGCCGCCGCCGCGGAACTGCGGCACGCGGGCCGAGCCGTGACGAGCACCGCCGGTGCCCTTCTGCTTGTACATCTTCTTGCCGGTGCGCCAGATCTCGGCGCGGCCCTTGGCCTTGTGGGTGCCGGCCTGACGCTTGTCGAGCTGCCACTTCACGCAACGCGCGATGATGTCCTCGCGCGGATCGAGGCCGAAAATGGCGTCGGAGAGCTGGACCGAGCCGGCTTCCTTGCCCTCAAGGGTCGTGACTTTCAATTCCATCTCACGCACCCTCCTGCTGGGCCGCAGCCTCGGCTTCGCCGCCGGCAACCTTGAACTTGCCGGGCTTCGGAGCTTCCTTCGGCAGCGGCTTCTTGACGGCGTCGCGCACGCGAATCCAGCCGCCCTTGGAGCCAGGAACGGCGCCTTCGACGAGGATCAGGCCGCGCTCGACATCGGTCTGGACGACGCGAAGGTTGAGCGTGGTGATGCGGTCGACACCCATGTGGCCGGGCATCTTCTTGTTCTTCCAGGTCTTGCCGGGATCCTGACGGCCGCCGGTCGAACCGATCGAGCGGTGCGAGACCGACACGCCGTGGGTGGCGCGCAGACCGCCGAAGTTCCAGCGCTTCATACCGCCGGCAAAGCCCTTACCGACCGAAGTGCCAGTGACGTCGACGAACTGGCCGACGACGAAGTGATCGGCAAGGATCTCGGCGCCGACGGGGATCATCGCGTCCTCGGAGACGCGGAATTCCTCGACCTGCCGCTTCGGCTCGACCTTGGCGACCGCGAACTGGCCGCGCTCTGCCTTGGGCATGTACACGGTCTTGCGGCTGCCAGCGCCAAGCTGGAGCGCGACATAACCGTTCTTCTCTTCGGTGCGGTGGCCTACGACCTGGCAATTGCCGAGCTTCAGCACGGTCACGGGGATATGTTCGCCGGTCTCCGTGAAGACCCGCGTCATCCCGACCTTTTGTGCGATCACTCCGGAGCGCATCGGCTTGCTTCCTGTTCTTTCTGTCCGCTTTCGCGAACGGGATCCAAAAATCTTAGAGCTTGATCTCGACGTCGACACCGGCGGCCAGGTCGAGCTTCATCAAAGCATCGACCGTCTGCGGGGTCGGATCGACGATGTCGAGCAGACGCTTGTGGGTGCGCATCTCGAACTGTTCGCGGCTCTTCTTGTCGACGTGCGGCGAACGGTTGACGGTGAACTTCTCGATGCGGGTCGGCAGCGGAATGGGTCCGCGAACCTGCGCGCCGGTGCGCTTCGCCGTATTCACGATCTCACGGGTCGACGTATCGAGGATACGATGGTCGAACGCCTTGAGACGGATGCGAATATTTTGGCCGTTCATTGCCGTGGTCTTTCTTCAAACAGAGTGGCGAATAGCGAATAGCGAATGCTGCCATCCGCTACTCGCCAATCTCTCGTCTCGTAATTACTCGATGATCGAGGCGACGACGCCGGCGCCGACGGTACGACCGCCTTCGCGGATCGCGAAGCGGAGCTTCTCTTCCATCGCGATCGGCACGATCAGGTGAACTTCCATCGCGATGTTGTCGCCCGGCATCACCATCTCGGTGCCTTCCGGCAGGTGCACGACACCGGTCACGTCGGTGGTGCGGAAGTAGAACTGCGGACGGTAGTTGGTGAAGAACGGGGTGTGGCGACCGCCCTCGTCCTTGGTGAGGATGTAGGCCTCAGCCTTGAACTTGGTGTGCGGCTTGACCGAACCGGGCTTGCAGAGCACCTGGCCGCGCTCGACGTCCTCGCGCTTGGTGCCGCGGAGCAGCGCACCGATGTTGTCGCCGGCCTGGCCCTGGTCGAGCAGCTTGCGGAACATTTCGACGCCGGTGACGGTGGTCTTCTGGGTCGCGCGCAGACCGACGATCTCGATTTCCTCGCCGACCTTGATCACGCCGCGCTCGACACGGCCGGTCACCACGGTGCCGCGACCCGAGATCGAGAACACGTCTTCGACCGGCATCAGGAACGGCTGGTCGATCGGACGTTCCGGCTGCGGGATGTACTCGTCGACGTTGCGCATCAGCTCGAGGATGGCGTCGTGGCCCAGCTTCTTGTCGGAGTCTTCGAGAGCGGCCAGCGCCGAGCCCTTGATGATCGGGATCTTGTCGCCGGGGAATTCGTACTTCGAGAGCAGCTCGCGGACCTCGAGCTCGACGAGCTCGAGCAGCTCCGGATCGTCGACCATGTCGCACTTGTTGAGGAACACGACGAGCGCGGGCACGCCGACCTGGCGGGCGAGCAGGATGTGCTCGCGGGTCTGCGGCATCGGGCCGTCAGCGGCCGACACGACCAGGATCGCGCCATCCATCTGGGCAGCGCCGGTGATCATGTTCTTCACGTAGTCGGCGTGGCCGGGGCAGTCGACGTGCGCGTAGTGGCGGTTCTTGGTCTCGTACTCGACGTGCGCGGTCGAGATGGTGATGCCGCGCGCCTTCTCTTCCGGCGCCTTGTCGATCTGGTCGTACGCCGTGAACGTCGCACCACCGGTTTCAGCGAGGATCTTGGTGATCGCCGCGGTCAGCGACGTCTTGCCATGGTCGACGTGACCGATGGTGCCGATGTTGCAGTGGGGCTTGTTACGTTCAAACTTTGCTTTGGCCATTTGACTCTCCGTTCAATCGTCAGCTCGAGACCGACGACAATCAGGCAAACTTCTTCTGGACTTCTGCCGACACGTTAGCCGGCGCTTCTGCGTAGTGGTCGAACTGCATGGTGAAGGTCGCGCGCCCCTGGCTCATCGAGCGCAGGTTGTTCACATAACCGAACATGTTCATGAGCGGCACCATCGCGTTGATGACGTTGGCGTTGCCGCGCATGTCTTGACCCTGGATCTGACCGCGCCGGGAATTCAAGTCGCCGATGACCGAGCCGGTGTAGTCTTCCGGCGTCACCACCTCGACCTTCATGATCGGCTCGAGCAGTACGGACTTGCCCTTCTGCAAGGCCTCGCGGAATGCAGCACGCGAAGCGATTTCGAAGGCGAGCGCCGACGAGTCGACGTCGTGATACTTGCCGTCGACGAGCTGCACCTTGACGTCGACCACGGGGAAGCCCGCGACCACACCAGAGCTCATCACGCTGTTGAGGCCCTTTTCGACGCCGGGGATGTATTCCTTCGGCACCGCGCCGCCGACGATCTTCGATTCGAACTCATAGCCCTTGCCGGGCTCGTTCGGCTCGACGACGATCGATACTTCGGCGAACTGACCGGTACCGCCGGTCTGCTTCTTGTGCGTGTACTTGACCTCGGCCTTCTTGGTGACGCGCTCGCGGAACGCCACCTGCGGCGCGCCGATGTTCGCATCGACCTTGTAGGTACGCTTGAGGATGTCGACCTTGATGTCGAGGTGGAGTTCGCCCATGCCCTTGAGGATGGTCTGGCCGGACTCCTGGTCGGTCGACACGCGGAAGGACGGATCCTCCGCAGCGAGCTTCGCCAGCGCCACACCCAGCTTTTCCTGGTCGGCCTTCGACTTCGGCTCGATCGCGATCTCGATGACCGGCTCGGGGAATTCCATCTTTTCGAGGATCACCTGCTTGTCGGGATCGCACAGCGTGTCACCGGTGCGCGCTTCCTTCAGGCCGGCCAGCGCGACGATGTCGCCGGCATAGGCTTCCTTGATGTCCTCGCGGTTGTTCGCGTGCATCAGCAGCATGCGCCCGATCCGTTCTTTCTTCTCGCGGGTCGAGTTCACGACGCCGGTGCCGCTCTGCAGGATGCCCGAATAGATGCGGCAGAAGGTGATGGTGCCGACGAAGGGATCATCCATGATCTTGAACGCGAGCAGCGCGAGCGGCTCCTTGTCGTCGGCCTTGCGCACGACCTCATTGCCGCGGTCGTCCGTGCCCTTGATCGCTGGCACGTCGATCGGCGACGGCAGATAGTCGACGACGGCGTCGAGCAGCGGCTGCACGCCCTTGTTTTTGAAGGCCGAGCCGCACAGCACGGGATAGAACGCGCCGGTCAGCACCGCCTTGCGGATCAACCGCTTCAGCGTGGCTTCGTCCGGCTCGTTGCCATCGAGGAAAGCGGCGAGCGCATCGTCGTCGAGCTCGACGGCGGCTTCCACCATCTTCTCGCGGTATTCCTTGGCCTGATCGACGAGATCTTCCGGAATGTCGACATAGTCGAACTTCGCGCCGAGCGATTCATCGTTCCAGACGATACCCTTCATCTTCACGAGGTCGACGAGACCCTTGAAGTTGTTCTCGGCGCCGATCGGAAGCTGGATCGCGATCGGCTTGGCGCCGAGGCGGTCGACGATGTCGGACAGGCACTTGAAGAAGTCGGCGCCGGTCTTGTCCATCTTGTTGGCGAAGACGATCCGCGGAACCTTGTACTTGTCGCCCTGGCGCCAGACGGTCTCGGTCTGGGGCTCGACGCCCTGGTTGCTATCGAGCACGCAGACGGCGCCGTCGAGCACGCGCAGCGAACGCTCGACTTCGATGGTGAAGTCGACGTGGCCGGGGGTGTCGATGATGTTCAGACGCTTGCCGGCCCAGAACGCGGTGGTCGCAGCCGAGGTGATCGTGATGCCACGCTCCTGCTCCTGCTCCATCCAGTCCATCGTCGCGGCACCTTCGTGCACTTCGCCGATCTTGTGGCTCTTGCCGGTGTAATAGAGGATGCGCTCGGTCGTCGTGGTCTTGCCGGCGTCGATATGCGCCATGATACCGAAGTTACGGTAGTCTTCGATGGCATGTTGGCGGGGCATGGGTCGTTCCTTGCGAGTCCGTTAGGTGTCGCCGTTACCAGCGATAATGCGAGAAGGCACGGTTGGCTTCGGCCATCCGGTGCACGTCTTCACGCTTCTTGACGGCGTTCCCCCGGTTATTCGATGCGTCCAGAAGCTCCGCCGAGAGCCGCTCGGTCATCGTCTTCTCGTTGCGCTCGCGCGCAGCCGAAATCAGCCAACGGATACCGAGCGCCTGCCGGCGAGTCGAGCGGACCTCGACCGGAACCTGGTAGGTCGCGCCGCCGACGCGGCGGGAGCGCACTTCGATCGTCGGCATGACGTTCTCGAGCGCCTGCTCGAACACGCCGAGCGGGTTCTGCTTGGTCTTGGTTTCGATGATGCCGAGCGCACCGTAGACGATACCTTCGGCGACCGACTTCTTGCCGGCGTACATCACCGAGTTCATGAACTTCGTGATCACGATGTTCCCGAACTTGGGATCCGGCAGAACTTCGCGCTTTTCCGCTGAGTGGCGACGAGACATGGAAGAGGTTCCCGCTTACTTCGGACGCTTTGCGCCGTACTTCGAACGACGCTGCTTACGGTTCTTGACGCCCTGGGTATCCAGCACGCCGCGGAGGATGTGGTAGCGCACGCCGGGCAAGTCCTTGACGCGACCGCCGCGGATCATGACCACCGAGTGCTCCTGGAGGTTATGGCCCTCACCGGGGATGTAGCCGATCACCTCGAAGCCGTTGGTCAGACGCACCTTGGCGACCTTACGAAGCGCCGAGTTCGGCTTCTTCGGCGTCGTGGTGTAGACGCGCGTGCACACGCCGCGCTTCTGCGGCGACTGCTGCAGCGCCGGCACCTTCTTGCGCGACTTCTGCACTTCACGCGGTTGTGCGATCAGCTGGTTGATCGTCGGCATCCTGGCCTTCACCCTTTTTCTGCCGCGGTCCCTTTCGGGGCCCGCAAATTCTTCTTCCGGACTACCCGCCCGATGGGGCCGCCCTGCCCGGAACGATCCGCGCAAAGCGAAATTGCGCCAACCGCTCCATCACCGAGCGGAAAGCGCTTCGACGCCACAGAGGACCGCAGTCTTGAGGTCGATCAGCGTAAAGCCGACGACCGCGTACCGAGGTCATGCATCCGAGTTTGATCTCAAGAGAACGAGCTCTAGAGAACTAAAATCGCACTGGCATTGCCTAGCTATGATCGACAGCGTTTGAGCGGCATTCGTCGAGGTTGGTGCCCACTTTACGATCCCAAAAGGATCAGGCGGGTGGCCCGTTCCGACGTTGGCGATGCTCACCGCCTGTCGTTAAGTGACGCGCTTTCTATAAGTGGGAATCACCTGAGTCAAGGCGAAACCACAGCAAGCGAAGGGCTTCTCGCGCTTAATGAATTAGCTCGCTCGGCGCCCTCGCCGCCTCGCTGATGTAGGTTCCGGACCGGCGGTCCGCCAGGGCAAAAAAGCTATTTACGCCCGGGTAAAATATACTTTTGTGCTGTGCGATAAGGTTTTCTTTCCTGTTCTTGCGTCAAGGTGCCGCGCCGGGCGGAGAAATACCCATGCGGTATACCGACATTGCTATCATCGGTGGGGGTATGGCCGGCTCCGCCGCAGCCGCAATGCTGGGTCGCGCCGGCGTCCAGGCCGTTCTCGTCGACCCCCACACCGCGTCTCCGCCGGACTTCCGGGTCGAGAAGATCAGCGGGGATGCCCAGCTCGAGCGCTTCTGGCGGACCGGAATCGCAGAATCAGTGCTGCGCCGTGCGACGTTTTGCGGCGAGAACTGGATCGCGCGATTCGGCCACCTGCTCGACAAGGCGCCGAGCCGGCAGTTCGGCTTCCGCTACGAGTCCTTCGTCAACGCGATCCGCGCGGAAATCCCCGACACGGTCGAGCGGGTCTGCACCAAGGCGCTGTCGATCGAGACGAGCCCCGACCGGCAGAAGATCACGCTCTCCAACGGCGAGGTCGTCTCCGCCCGCCTCGTCGTGCTCGCCAATGGATTGAACGTCGGCCTGCGCCACCAGCTCGGCATCGAACGCGAAATCGTCAGCGCCTGCCATTCGATCTCGGTCGGATTTGACGTCGTGCCGGTTGGGCGCACCGCGTTCGATTTTCCGGCGATGACGTATTTCTCCGAGCGGCCGAGCGACCGTATCCCCTACATCACGCTGTTTCCCGTCGGCACGCGGATGCGGGCAAACCTGTTCGTCTATCGCGCCTTCGACGATCCCTGGCTGCGCGACCTGCGGCAGGCGCCGGTCGCGACCCTGAACGCCGCCCTGCCGCGCCTGTCGCGCATTACCGGGGCCTTCGACGTCGCGAGCGACGTCAAGATTCGTCCGGTCGATCTCTATG
Source organism: Bradyrhizobium iriomotense (assembly GCF_030160715.1). Lineage (GTDB taxonomy): Bacteria > Pseudomonadota > Alphaproteobacteria > Rhizobiales > Xanthobacteraceae > Bradyrhizobium > Bradyrhizobium iriomotense. Next base: position 412,526 of record NZ_BSOW01000003.1, on the reverse strand, counting down.
TGCACCGGGCCTGCCACCAGGCCGGCATCGTGCTGGTGGGCGATGCCTTCGCGACCTCCTGCCCCGCCGCCGGCACCGGCACCGACAAGGTGTTCACCGACGTCGAACGGCTCTGCGGGGTACACATCCCGGCCTGGCTTGCGACCGAGGGCATGGACGAGGACAAGATCGCCGCCTTCTACGACGATCCGGTCAAGCGGGCCTGCGATGCCTGGTCGGCGGCCAAGGCGTTCGACTTCCGCGAAGTATCGCTCGCAACGAGCCCCTATTGGACGGCGCAGCGCTGGGCGCGCTTCATGGCCTGGGTTGCCCAAGGTGCGGTCCGGCGGGCGGCGCGACTGGCTCGCCTCGAGCCGAACTTCCTCGGTCACTCCTCGTCGCCATCGTCCTCGTCCTCATCATCGTCGTCGCTGTCGTCGTCATCGACCTGAGCCGCGCCGCCATGCGGCTGGTGGATCTGGTCGTCCCACAGCTTGCGATAGGTACCGTTCTTGGCGAGCAGCTCGGCATGCGAGCCACGCTCGATGGCGCGACCGCCTGAAATCACGATGATCTCGTCCATCTCGACGACAGAGGTCAGACGGTGGGTCGACCAGATCATGGTGCGGCCCTTGGCGACCTTCAGCAGCGTGCGGTTGATCGCAGCCTCGGTCGTCTGGTCGAGCGCCGAGGTCGCTTCGTCCAGGAGCAGCACCGATGGATTGCGGATGATCGCGCGCGCGATCGCGATGCGCTGGCGCTGGCCGCCCGACAGCGTATCGCCGCGCTCGCCGACCGGCGTGTCGTATTTCTGCGGCAGGCTCATGATGTAGCGGTGGATTTCGGCCTTCTTCGCAGCCTCCGCCACCTCCTCGTCGGTGGCGCCCTCCTTGCCGAGCCGGATGTTCTCGCGGATCGACATGTTGAACAGCATGTTCTCCTGGAACACCACAGCCATGCTCCGGCGCAGCGAATCCAGCGTCACTTTCCGTACATCGACGCCGTCGATGGTGACGCGGCCTTCGTCGGGCACGTAGAGGCGCAGGATCAGATTGAGCAGCGTGCTCTTGCCGGAGCCGCTGGGCCCGACGATTGCGATGCTCTTGCCGACGTTGAGCTTGAGGCTGAGATTGTCCAGCACCGGCGTCTGGCTGCCTTCGTACTGGAAGGTGACATGGTCGAAGGTGATGTCGTTGGTGATGCGCGGCAGATCCGGCGCACCCGGACGATCGGCGCCCCGCGTCGGCTCGTCCAGCAGCTCCTGGATATGGCGCACGGCGGCGGCCGAGGAGATCGACACCGGGATGAAGTGCATCACATGGGCGATGTTGTAGGACACCTCCCAGAACGCGCTCTCGAAGGTGACGAAGGTGCCGATGGTGATCTGGCCCTTGGTCGCAAGATACGCGCCGATCGCCAGCACCACGAGGTGGAGGAGCAGGACCGAGATCGTGACCGTCCGCTCCACCATGGTCGACAGGAACGCGGCTGACGCGATCCTGTTGCGGGTCTCGTCGTTACGGAAGGCGAAGAAGCCGAACATCTTGCGCTGCAGGCTGAACGCCTTGATCACGGCCTGTGCCGCAACGTTCTCCTGCACCATGCCGAGCAGCGCGCTCTCGTTGACCTTCTGCTCGTAATTCGCATGCACCGCCTTCGGGGTGAGGATGCGCGGCCCGATCAGCGTGATCGGAAACACCAGCAGTGCGACCACCGCGAGCTGCCAGTTCAGGAACAGCATCAGGATGATACCGGCGATCAACTCGAAAAACGGAAGCGCCGCGCTGTTGGCGAAGGTCTTGACCGAGCCTTCGAAGGCCGAGAGATCGACGGAGAAGCGCGACAGGATCTCGCCCCGCTTGGTACGGCCGAAATAGGCCGCCGGCAGGTCCTGCACATGATCGAACAGCCGCTTGCGTACGTCGGAGATGATGCAGGCCGCGAGCCGCGCGTCCCAGCGCTCGTACCAGACCGCGACGATCGAGGTGAAGATGCCGGCGACCGCGAGCACGCCGAGGATCTTGTAAAGCGCCTGAAAATCCTCCTCGCCGAGCGCGTCGTCGATCAGGAACTTCAGGCTGAGCGGCATGATGACGTTGAACAGCGTCTCGATCATGACGCCGAACGACACGAAGGCCAGGATCCGCTTGTAGCTGGAGAGGTAGGGCTTGACGAAGCCCCAGATGGTTGCGAGCGCGCCGGCGGCCTCGCGCGCCGTGAAGACGACGAGGTCCTCGTCCTCATCGTCATCATCGAGCTCCAGAAGCTCGTCCTCGTCTTCCTCGTCGTCTTCGTCGTCATCCACCTCGAGTTCGGGCTTGCCGGCGGTCGCAAGCTTGTCCTTGAGCTCGCCCGTGTCATCCGCGGTCGCGAGCTTGGGTTTGTCCGACGAGAGAGGCCTTTGAGCCATGAAACCAACCGATGCTGACGGCCGGCATGACCGCAGAGAAATCAAGGGGAAATAGCGGGAGCCGCTATGCGACCGATTCTATGCGATCAGAGTGAATTCGGCAAAACAATTGGCGAATTCGTCTGTCCTAAAGCGCGATGACGCTCACGCGAAGCGTCATCGCGCTTTAGCTCGTTGTTTGCGCACGATCATTTCGGAAAACCGCTGCACGCTTTTCCGGATCGTGCCTTAATCGTCGTCCTCGACCTTGTCGAAGAAGGAATAGCGCAGGCTGTCGGCGTCGGCGTACCACTGTCCCGGCCCCTTGTTGGCGGCAAGCGTCGCCGCCCACAGCGCATCGGTGCAGTCGTTGCGGTGCATCGACAGGTCGAACCCGTTGCCGAAGAACAACTCCGACCATTCCCACCAGGTGCCGAGCTTCTTGACCCCGCGCAGGAGGTCGTAGCGGTCGATCAGGGCAGGCGCCATGTCGGAGGTGATCGAGCCGAACACGAGGCCCGTCTTGACCACGCGGTTCAATTCCTTGATCGCGCGGACGACCTGCTTCCCGGAGACATGGCAGAGGCTGGTCTCGAACACGAAATCGAATGCACCGTCCTTGAACGGCATGTCCGAGATCGATCCGAGCTTGTTGTACTTCCTCAGCGCCTTCGGCGTCCTGGCATGGATGGTGCGGTTGTTCTCGATGCCGTAGGCGTCGATCCCGCGCTCGCGCAGCGCGCCGACGAGTTCGCCGCTGGCAGAGCCCGCGACCAGCAGCTTGGCGCCCTTCGCCTTGCCCCAGACGATGCCGATGAGCTTCAACAAATAGTCGGGGTCGGTGAACTGGCGCCACGCTTCGCCATAGGGCCCCTGACCGCGATAATTGTCGAAATAGTCGCGATCGATCTTGTCGGACAGCGGTGTCTCACTCTGGCTGCGCGCACGGCGCAGGCGCATCATCTCGGTCAGGATGATGTCGGTCGCAGCGTCCGAGGAGTCGAGCAGACCGTTCAGCGTCGAATCGAACAGATAGTCGCCGACCACGACGATGCCGGGATGCTCCTTCGGCTCGGGCCGGTGATTGCTCATGACGTCGCGCACAGGCAAGCCGCCCGGCAACGCGTTCACAGAAGACAGCCAGCGGTGGATCTTGCCTTCCAGGAAGTGCGCACGCGCGTCGCCGAGCCCGGCCGGCAGCGATTTCAGCGCAGCGTCGATCAGCTCCTGATCTGAGAGATTGGCGAAGGCCAGCGCATCGGAGCCCGGAATGAGCCAGTTCAACACGCCGTGCTTGCCGACGTCGTGGCGGGCGCCCTCGTTGTAGACGCAGCAGCCGCCGAAGGCTTCCGACATGAACCAGGCGCCGGGAATCTTGTCGCCCCAGAACGGGGTGTCGAACAGGATCGAGACGCGCAGGTAGTGCGCGGGACGGTCGAAATAGGAGACGTGCTTGACCATCGACTTGCGGAGCTGCTCGCCTTCCCAGCCGAGCGTGGCGAGCCAGGAATGCGGCAGGCAGACCAGCACAAGGTCGAAGTCGCGCGTCTCCGGCCCCTTGCCGTTCATCATCTTGAGCTGGTAGCGCCCGGTCGGCGCCTTGCCGACGGCGAGCACACGGTGATTGAGCTGGATGTCGGCGTTGACCTCCGACTGGAGGCATTCGACGAGCTGCTCGTTGCCGTTCTGGATGGAGTAGAGGCCGATATAGCCGTCGATATCCATCAGGTAGTTCTTGAGCGCGTTGAGCCCGTTGGTGTTGTGGGTCTCGGTCGCGATGTCGGAGCGCGCCATCACCTTGAAGAAGCGCTTGGCGGTCGCGTCGTCGACCTCCTCGTCAAGCACCTGCTCGGCGGTCTTGAAGGCCCAGGGATGCTCGTTGTCGTGCGCGCCGACGCCTTCGTAATATTCGATCGGCGACATCAGATCGGAGCAACGCTTGCGGAAAGCTTCGATAGCGGCCGCGGTCTTGGTGCCGTACTTGCGGCGCATGCCGGGCACGTCGTTCAAAAGCTCGCCGCCGAACTGAACCTGCTCGGCGTCCATCGGAATGGTCTGAAGCCCGAAATGCTGGATCAATTCCCGCAGGGGATCCGGCCCCGTCATCGAGTAATCGTAGATCTCGGCGACGCCGGCCTCGTACATCGCGGGCGCCGAATCGAACTTGCGCGTGACGATCTTGCCCCCGAGCCGGTCGGATGCCTCGAAGATGGTGACGCGGCAGAGATCGCCGAGTTTGCGCTTCAGATACCAGGCGCTCATCAGCCCGCCGGGGCCGCCGCCTACGATTGCGAGGTCAAGCATGTCAGTTCCGTGGTCTCCGGCCGCCCCCCGTGTCGGGACCACCGGTCTAAGCTCTCTTAACAGAAGCGCTTTTTAGGCTGAAGGAAAGATGAACAAACGTCGTCCCTGCACCGCAGCAAGGAAACAAAGCAGCAAAAAGGCCGGCAAAAGCCGGCCTTTTCATTGTAGTCAGTAATCTTACGGATGAGCCATCATTCCGCAGGCGGCAGCGCCACCGGCTCCGCTTCCGGCGCCGGAGAGACGATCGAGGCCTGCTTCTCGCGCTCGTCGAGGATCAGCTTGTCGCGCTTCATGGCGACTTCGCGGATCTTGGCCATGGAGGCGCCGGTGCCCGCCGGGATCAGCCGGCCGACGATGACGTTCTCCTTGAGACCCTCGAGCGGGTCGATCTTGCCGTTGACCGCCGCCTCCGTGAGGACGCGGGTGGTCTCCTGGAACGAGGCCGCCGAGAAGAACGAGCGGGTCTGGAGGCTCGCCTTGGTGATGCCGAGCAGAACCGGTGTTCCCGTGGCGGGCTTCTTGCCCTCTTCCTTCGCCTTCTCGTTGAGCGCGTCGAACTCGATCTTGTCGACCTGCTCGCCGGAGATCATGTCGGTCTCGCCCTGGTCGGTGATTTCCACCTTCTGGAGCATCTGACGGACAATCACCTCGATGTGCTTGTCGTTGATGAGCACGCCCTGGAGCCGGTAGACCTCCTGGATCTCGTTGACCAGATAGGCCGCGAGTTCCTCGATGCCCTTGATCGCCAGGATGTCGTGCGGCGCCGGGTTGCCTTCCACGATGAAGTCGCCCTTTTCGACGACGTCGCCGTCCTGAAGGTGGATGTGCTTGCCCTTCGGGATCAGGTACTCGCGCGCCTCCTCGGTCTTGTCCATCGGCTCGATCGAGAGCCGACGCTTGTTCTTGTAGTCGCGGCCGAACCGGATGGTGCCCGCGATCTCGGCGATGATCGCAGCATCCTTCGGACGCCGTGCCTCGAACAGTTCCGCCACGCGCGGCAGACCGCCCGTGATGTCACGCGTCTTGGCGCTCTCGGTCGAGACACGGGCGAGGATGTCGCCCGACTGGACCTTGGAGCCGACGTCTACCGAAAGAATGGCGTCGACCGACAGCATGTAGCGGGCATCGCCGCCACGGGCGAGTTTGAGGACCTTGCCGTCCTTGCCCTTGATCACGATGGCCGGACGCAGGTCCGAGCCGCCGCGGGTCGAACGCCAGTCGATGACCACGCGCTTGGCGATGCCGGTGGATTCGTCGAGCGTTTCCGAGATCGACTGCCCCTCGACCAGATCCTCGAAGCCGATGGTGCCTTCCACCTCGGTGAGAACCGGACGGGTGTACGGATCCCACTCGGCGATGCGCTGGCCGCGCTTGACCATATCGCCCTCGTCGATGTGCAGACGCGAGCCGTACTGGATACGGTGCGTCGCACGCTCGGTGCCGTCGGCATCGACGATCGCCACCACCATGTTGCGCACCATCGCGACCAGGTGACCTTCGCTGTTACGGGCGATGGCCTTGTTCTTGATCACGATCTTGCCGTCGAAGTTGGATTCGACGAACGACTGCTCGTTGAGCTGCGCCGCACCGCCGATGTGGAAGGTGCGCATGGTGAGCTGGGTGCCCGGTTCGCCGATCGACTGCGCCGCGATGACGCCGACCGCTTCGCCGTGGTTGACCGGCGTGCCGCGGGCGAGGTCGCGCCCGTAGCACTTGCCGCAGATGCCGTTGACGAGCTCGCAGGTCAGCGCCGAGCGGATCTTCACCTCCTGGACGCCGCCCTGCTGGATGGCTTCCAAATGGCTCTCTTCCATCAGCGTGCCGCGCTTGATGATCACCTTGCCCGAGTTGTCGCGCACATCTTCGCAGGCCGTGCGTCCGAGGATGCGCGAGCCGAGCGAAGCCACCACGGTGCCGGCATCGACGATGGCGCGCATCTTGATGCCGAGCTTGGTGCCGCAGTCGTCCTGCGTGATGATGCAGTCCTGCGCGACGTCGACCAGACGGCGGGTCAGGTAGCCGGAGTTCGCGGTCTTCAACGCGGTGTCCGCGAGGCCCTTGCGGGCGCCGTGGGTCGAGTTGAAGTACTCGAGCACCGAGAGGCCTTCCTTGAAGTTCGAGATGATCGGCGTCTCGATGATCTCACCCGAGGGCTTGGCCATCAGGCCGCGCATGCCGGCGAGCTGGCGCATCTGGGCCGGCGAACCACGCGCGCCGGAGTGAGCCATCATGTAGATCGAGTTGATGTCGGCATCCGCTCCGCTCGCCGTCTTCTTGGTCGCGGAGATCTCCTTCATCATCGCCTTGGCGATTTCTTCCGTGGCCTTCGACCAGGCGTCGACGACCTTGTTGTACTTCTCGCCATGGGTGATCAGACCGTCATTGTACTGCTGCTCGAAATCCTTCGCCAGCGTACGGGTGGTGTCGACGATCTTCCACTTGCCGTGCGGCACGACCATGTCGTCCTTGCCGAACGAGATGCCGGCCTTGAACGCGTTGTAGAAGCCGAGCGCCATGATGCGGTCGCAGAAGATCACGGTCTCCTTCTGGCCGCAGTGGCGGTAGACCTGGTCGATGACGCCGGAGATCTCGCGCTTGGTCATCAGCTTGTTGATGATGTCGTACGAGATCTTCGCGCTCTTCGGCAGCACGTTGCCGAGCATGATGCGGCCGGGCGTGGTCTCGATCCAGCGGCGGGCCGGCTTGCCGTCCTCGCCGATGCCCTCCCACCGGTACTTGATCTTGGTGTGGAGGTGGATGACCTTCGAATGCAGCGCGTGCTCGAGCTCGGCCATCTCGCCGAACACCTTGCCCTCGCCGGGCATGCCTTCGCGCAGGATCGAGAGGTAGTAGAGACCGAGCACGATGTCCTGCGACGGCACGATGATCGGCTGGCCGTTCGCGGGATGCAGGATGTTGTTGGTCGACATCATCAGGACGCGCGCTTCGAGCTGCGCTTCCAGCGACAGCGGAACGTGCACGGCCATCTGGTCGCCGTCGAAATCGGCGTTGAACGCGGCGCAGACCAGCGGGTGGAGCTGGATCGCCTTGCCCTCGATCAGCACGGGCTCAAACGCCTGGATGCCCAGACGATGCAGCGTCGGCGCGCGGTTGAGCAGCACCGGATGCTCGCGGATCACCTCGTCCAGGATGTCCCAGACCTCGGGCCGCTCCTTCTCGACCAGCTTCTTGGCCTGCTTGACGGTGGTGGAGAGGCCCTTGGCGTCGAGCCGCGAATAGATGAACGGCTTGAACAGCTCGAGCGCCATCTTCTTCGGCAGGCCGCACTGATGCAGGCGCAGTTCGGGACCGACCACGATCACCGAACGGCCCGAATAGTCGACGCGCTTGCCGAGCAGGTTCTGGCGGAAGCGGCCCTGCTTGCCCTTGAGCATGTCGGCGAGCGACTTCAGCGGACGCTTGTTGGCACCCGTGATGACGCGGCCGCGGCGGCCGTTGTCGAACAGCGCGTCGACGGCCTCCTGAAGCATGCGCTTCTCGTTGCGGATGATGATGTCCGGCGCGCGCAGCTCCATCAGCCGCTTCAGGCGGTTGTTGCGGTTGATGACGCGGCGGTAGAGGTCGTTGAGATCCGAGGTCGCGAAGCGGCCGCCGTCGAGCGGCACCAGCGGACGCAGGTCCGGCGGGATCACCGGAACGACGGTGAGGATCATCCATTCCGGCTTGTTGCCGGAGTGGCGGAACGCCTCCACGATCTTCAGGCGCTTGGCGAGCTTCTTGTGCTTGATATCGGAGTCGGTCTCCTGCATCTCGGCACGCAGCGTCACCTCGAGCTTCTCGAGGTCCATGCCCTTGAGCAGCTCGCGGATCGCCTCGGCGCCGATCATGGCGGTGAAGGAATCCTGGCCGTATTCGTCCTGCGCCTTCAGATACTCGTCTTCCGACAGCAGCTGACGGTCCTTCAGCGCGGTGAGGCCCGGCTCCAGTACGACGTAATATTCGAAGTAGAGGATCCGCTCGAGATCCTTCAGCGTCATGTCGAGCAAGAGGCCGATGCGCGAGGGCAGCGACTTCAGGAACCAGATGTGGGCGACGGGCGCGGCGAGCTCGATGTGGCCCATGCGCTCGCGCCGGACGCGCGACAGCGTGACCTCGACCGAGCACTTCTCGCAGATGATGCCCTTGTACTTCATGCGCTTGTACTTGCCGCACAAGCACTCGTAATCCTTGATCGGCCCGAAGATGCGCGCGCAGAATAGGCCGTCGCGCTCGGGCTTGAAGGTCCGGTAGTTGATGGTCTCCGGCTTCTTGATCTCGCCGTAGGACCAGGACAGAATCTTCTCTGGAGACGCGATCGAGATCCGGATCTGGTCGAAGACCTGAGCCGGCGTCGTCGGGTTAAAAAGATTCATAATCTCTTGGTTCATCGTCTTCTCCTCGCGTGCCGGTCGAGGCCGGCAGCAAATTCGAAAATCTCACATCGCGGAGCGCCCTGCCCTCACCGCGCGGGACGAGGCGCCGATGCCCGGCCTTTCCGGCCGGGCATGAAGAGCAGCGTTACTCGGCCGCCTCGGAGGTCGGCGCCGGTCCCATCTTGGAATTGTGCAGGTCGACGTTGAGGCCGAGCGAGCGCATTTCCTTGACCAGGACGTTGAAGGATTCCGGAATACCGGCCTCGAACGTGTCGTCGCCGCGCACGATCGCCTCGTACACCTTGGTACGGCCGGCGACGTCGTCCGACTTCACGGTCAGCATTTCCTGGAGCGTGTAGGCCGCGCCGTAAGCCTCGAGCGCCCACACCTCCATTTCGCCGAAACGCTGGCCGCCGAACTGCGCCTTGCCGCCCAGCGGCTGCTGGGTGACGAGCGAGTACGGACCGATCGAACGCGCGTGGATCTTGTCGTCGACGAGGTGGTGCAGCTTGAGCATGTAGATGTAGCCCACCGTCACCTTGCGATCGAAGGGATCGCCGGTGCGGCCGTCATAGACGGTCGACTGACCCGAAGCGTCGAGACCGGCGAGCTTCAGCATCTCCTCGATGTCGGCTTCCTTGGCACCGTCGAACACCGGCGTCGCGATCGGCACGCCATGGCTCAAATTGCGGCCGAGCTCGATCAGTTCGCCGTCGTTCAGCGTCTTGATCGTCTCATCCTCGCCGTAGATCCGCTTCAAGGTTTCCTTCAGCGGCTTGATGTCCTGCTTCGACAGATAGGCATCGACCGTCTGGCCGATGCGCTTGCCGAGGCCGGCGCAAGCCCAGCCGAGATGCGTCTCGAGGATCTGCCCGACGTTCATGCGCGAAGGCACGCCGAGCGGATTGAGCACGATGTCGGCATGGGTACCGTCCTCGAGGAACGGCATGTCCTCGATCGGCACGATCTTCGACACCACGCCCTTGTTGCCGTGGCGGCCGGCCATCTTGTCGCCGGGCTGGATCTTGCGCTTCACCGCGACGAAGACCTTGACCATCTTCATCACGCCGGGCGGCAGTTCGTCGCCGCGCTGCAGCTTCTCGACCTTGTCGAGGAAGCGCTGTTCAAGCCCCTTCTTCGACTCGTCGTACTGCTTCCGCATGGCCTCGATCTCGGCCATCAGCTTGTCGTTGGGCGAGGCGAACAGCCACCACTGCGACTTCGGATACTCCTCGAGCACCGCACGGGTGATCTTGGTGTCCTTCTTGAAGCCCTTGGGGCCCGCGATGCCCTGCCGTCCTTCGAGAAGGTCGGCGAGACGGCTGTAGACGTTGCGGTCGAGGATCGCCTGCTCGTCGTCGCGGTCCTTGGCGAGACGCTCGATCTCTTCCCGCTCGATCGCCAGCGCACGCTCGTCCTTGTCGACGCCGTGGCGGTTGAACACGCGCACTTCCACGATCGTGCCCTGCACGCCCGGGGGCACGCGGAGCGAGGTATCGCGGACGTCCGAGGCCTTCTCGCCGAAGATGGCGCGCAGGAGCTTTTCTTCCGGCGTCATCGGGCTCTCGCCCTTCGGCGTGATCTTGCCGACCAGGATGTCGCCGGCGCGCACTTCCGCGCCGATGTAGACGATACCGGCTTCGTCGAGGTTCTTCAGCGCTTCTTCCGAGACGTTCGGAATGTCGCGGGTGATTTCCTCGGGACCGAGCTTGGTGTCGCGGGCCATCACCTCGAATTCTTCGATATGAATCGAGGTAAACACGTCGTCCTTCACGATCCGCTCGGAGAGCAGGATCGAGTCTTCGAAGTTGTAGCCGTTCCACGGCATGAACGCGACCAGCACGTTCCGGCCGAGCGCGAGCTCGCCGAGATCGGTCGACGGGCCGTCGGCGATGATGTCGCCCTTCTTGACGATATCGCCGACCTTCACCAGCGGACGCTGGTTGATGCAGGTCGACTGGTTGGAGCGCTGGTACTTCATCAGGCGGTAGATATCGACGCCCGACTTGGTCGGATCGAGATCTTCCGTCGCGCGGATGACGACGCGGGTCGCGTCGATCTGGTCGATCACGCCCGAGCGGCGCGCCGCGATGGCAGCACCCGAGTCACGCGCAACCACGCCTTCCATGCCGGTGCCGACGAACGGCGCCTCGGCGCGAACCAGCGGCACCGCCTGGCGCTGCATGTTCGAGCCCATCAGCGCGCGGTTGGCGTCGTCGTTCTCGAGGAACGGGATCAGGGCTGCGGCGACCGAAACGAGCTGCTTCGGCGACACGTCCATGTAGTCGACCTTGTCGGGCGTCACCGGCAAGACTTCGCCGGCGTGACGGCAGACCACGAGATCCTCGGTGAAGCGGCCCTTGGCGTCGAGCGGCACGTTGGCCTGCGCGACGGTGTAGCGGCCCTCCTCCATCGCCGAAAGGTACACGACCTCGTCGGTGACGCGGCCGTCCTTCACCTTGCGATAGGGCGTCTCGACGAAGCCATACTTGTTCACGCGCGCAAAGGTCGCGAGCGAGTTGATCAGGCCGATGTTCGGACCTTCCGGCGTCTCGATCGGGCAGATGCGGCCGTAATGCGTCGGATGCACGTCGCGCACCTCGAAGCCGGCGCGCTCGCGGGTCAGACCGCCCGGTCCGAGCGCCGAGAGACGGCGCTTGTGGGTGATCTCCGACAGCGGGTTGGTCTGGTCCATGAACTGCGAGAGCTGCGAGGAGCCGAAGAACTCGCGCACCGCGGCAGCCGCCGGCTTCGCGTTGATCAGGTCCTGCGGCATGACCGTGTCGATGTCGACCGAGGACATGCGCTCCTTGATCGCACGCTCCATGCGGAGCAGACCGATGCGGTACTGGTTCTCCATGAGCTCGCCGACCGAGCGCACACGGCGGTTGCCGAGGTGGTCGATGTCGTCGATCTCGCCCTTGCCGTCGCGCAGGTCCACCAGCGTCTTGATGACGGAGAGGATGTCTTCCTTGCGCAGCGTGCGCTGGGTGTCGGGCGCATCCAGGTCGAGACGCATGTTCATCTTGACGCGGCCGACCGCCGAGAGGTCGTAGCGCTCGGCGTCGAAGAACAGCGACTGGAACATGGCCTGCGCCGATTCCAGCGTCGGCGGCTCGCCCGGACGCATCACGCGGTAGATGTCGAACAGCGCGTCCTCGCGCGTCATGTTCTTGTCGGCCGAGAGCGTGTTGCGGATGTAGGCGCCGACATTGACATGGTCGATGTCGAGCAGCGGCAGCTCCTTGTAGCCGTGCTCGTTGAGGGCCTTCATCAGCTTGTCGGTGATTTCCTCACCGGCCTCCGCATGGATCTCGCCGGTCTTGGGATTGACGAGGTCCTCGGCGACGTAGTTGCCGACCAGCTCCTCATCGGCCATGCGCAGCGCCTTCAGCCCCTTCTCCTGGAGCTGGCGGGCGGCGCGCACGGTGAGCTTCTTGCCGGCCTCGAGCACGACCTTGCCGGTGTCGGCGTCGATCAGGTCGCTCGTCGTGGAATAGCCGCGGAAACGGTTGGCGTCGAACGGAACGCGCCAGCCTTCCTTGGTCCGCTTGTAGAGGATGCGCTTGTAGAAGGTGTTGAGGATCTCCTCGCCGTCGAGCCCGAGCGCGAACATCAGCGACGTCACCGGAATCTTGCGGCGACGATCGATACGCGCATAGACGATGTCCTTGGCGTCGAACTCGATGTCGAGCCAGGAGCCGCGATACGGGATCACGCGGGCGGCGAACAGCAGCTTGCCCGAGGAGTGGGTCTTACCCTTGTCGTGGTCGAAGAACACGCCGGGCGAACGGTGCATCTGGGAGACGATGACGCGCTCGGTGCCGTTGACGATGAAGGTGCCGTTCATCGTCATGAGCGGGATGTCGCCCATGTAGACGTCCTGCTCCTTGATGTCCTTGACCGACTTCGCGCCGGTTTCCTCGTCGATATCGAACACGATGAGGCGCAGCGTCACCTTGAGGGGCGCAGCGAAGGTCATGCCGCGCTGGCGGCACTCGTCGACGTCGTACTTCGGCGGCTCGAACTCGTAGCGGACGAACTCCAGCATCGAGGTACCGGAGAAGTCCGAGATCGGGAACACCGAGCGGAACACCGCCTGCAAGCCCTCATCCGGCCGCCCGCCCGTGGGTTCGTCGACCATCAGGAACTGGTCATAGGACGCCTTCTGAACCTCGATGAGGTTCGGCATCTCGGCGACTTCCTTGATGTGTCCGAAAAACTTGCGAACGCGTTTGCGACCGGTGAATGTCTGCTGCGCCATCGTGGCCTCTCATTTCGGCGCCCGCTCTGGGCGCGCCTTCCGGGACACGGCTGCCACCGCTCCCCGGGTTGAATTTTTCGAACCCGTTTTGAGGATCAGAAACCCAGTCTCGGACCGTCCAAGTCCTGAACTGTTCTTCAGACTTTCAAAACGCAAAACGACGCGCGGGGCGCAATGGCGCACCCGCCCGTCACAACGATAGTCTTCACGGACTGCAAAAGCCCGAAATAGCCTGCTCTCCCAACGGCTTGCGGGAAACTCCGCCTTCCACGCCCACCGTGCTTTCGTGCTGCCGACCCGATATGGGGCGACAATAGTAGAGATTCGAGGGGTAAGTCCTCAAATCCCCACACTTTTTCGTGTTCGGCCTGCGTCGGGATGTCCCGTCGCACGCCTCTTGCATTCAACCCGCCCGCCGCGACCGGGACCGGCCATCGACCTTCGGGCCAAGATCCCGGGTCTCAGCTTGCGCTTGCCCGGGATCCCGCTCCAGCAAGCTGCGCTTACTTGAGCTCGACCTTCGCGCCAGCCTTCTCGAGCTGGGCCTTGATCTTGTCGGCTTCTTCCTTGTTCACGCCTTCCTTGACGGGCTTCGGAGCGCCTTCGACGAGGTCCTTTGCTTCCTTCAGGCCCAGGCCGGTGATGGCGCGGACTTCCTTGATGACCTCGATCTTCTTGTCGCCAGAGGCAGCGAGAACGACCGTGAACTCGGTCTTCTCTTCGGCCGGAGCGGCGGCAGCGCCACCAGCAGCCGGGCCGGCCACTGCGACGGCGGCAGCGGCGGACACGCCCCACTTCTCTTCGAGGAGCTTGGCGAGTTCAGCGGCTTCGAGCACGGTGAGGCTCGAGAGGTCGTCAACGATCTTCTGCAAGTCAGCCATTGTTCTGTTTCCTTAAGTGTAAGTCTGGTTCGGGTTTGAGTTTTGCGAAGGGCGTCAGGCCGCTTCGCCCTTTGAGGCATGAGCCTGAATGACGCGTGCGAGCTTGCCCGCCGGCGCGTTCGCGAGCTGGGCGAGCTTGGTCGCCGGAGCCACGATGAGGCCGACGATCTTGCCGCGCAGTTCGTCAAGCGACGGCAGCGAGGCAAGCGCCTTCACGCCGTCGACATTCAGGACGGTCTTGCCCATCGAGCCGCCGATGATGACGAACTTCTCGTTCGCCTTGGCGAAATCGATGGCGACCTTCGGCGCCGCTACCGGATCGTTCGAAGTCGCGATCACGGTCGGTCCCTTCAGCATGGGGCCGATGGCAACGACGTCAGTGCCTTCAAGAGCAATTTTGGCGAGACGGTTCTTCGAGACCTTCACCGAGGCACCCGCCTGCTTCATCTGCTGGCGCAGCTTCTGCATTTGGGCAACGGTGAGGCCGGAATATTGAGCAACGACCGCGACGCTCGTGGTCTTGAAGACCTCATTGAGCTGTTCGACCGCTTCCTTTTTTGCCGCTCGTTCCACAGCAAGCTCTCTCCGGTTGGCGGTCGTCGCGCGAAAGGCGGGACCGCCGGGTTGCACCCATCGTCCCACCCAAACCTGAACCTCTGGGCCAAAACCCTTCGGACACGCCGGGCAAGACGACAATTCAAAGCCTGCCCTCCCGGAACCCTTGTGGGGCCCTCGGGGTGTCGAGGTCCGAACCAAACCCATTCCGAGCCGCCCCAGGGGTGGCTGCGAAGTGAAATCCGGTCTTCACCCGTCTATGCAGGCCATGCGATTAAGCCGTTGGGAAATCGAGATTTCCCGCGGGCGCCTGCAGTCTTGGACAGGACAAGGCCAGCCGGCATGCCGGTTGACCTCTGCCCGCATTCCACCAACTTGATGAGGTTTCCTTCCTTTTCGGGCAAATCCTTGCGGAGTCCTGAGAAGGAATGATCTCCTATCGTGTCGGGTTTTCGGAATGCGTGCACGGACACGCCAGCTAAGGCCAGCACGTCCGGAGGCGGTTCTTTAACCGCTCTTGACGGCCTTGCCAAGAGCAAAATTCACACCAGTTCCAAGCGATTGCCCGGCGCGCTTGACGCGGCCAGAAAGGACCGATTTAGGCTGTTTTGACCGCATATGGCAGCCTCTGGCCGGCGAAGAACGCGGTCAGGTTCGCCAGCACGCAATCCTGCATCGCGATGTGCGATTCCAGGGTGTGGCCGCCGATATGCGGGGCGAGCACCAGGTTTGGCAGCGCCGTCAGCGCATCCGGCGCGTGCGGCTCCTTCGCATAGACGTCGAGGCCGGCGCCGGCGATGGTCTTGTCGGTCAGCGCCGCCACGAGGGCCTTCTCGTCGATCACCGAGCCGCGGGCGATGTTGACGATGTAGCCATCCTCGCCCAGCCGCTCGAGGATGTCGGCGTTGACGACGTGATGCGTCTCGACGCCGGCGCGGACCGCGATCATGAGCACGCTGCACCAATCGGCGAGCGCCTCGAGCGAGGAGAAATATTGATAGGGCACGTCATGGCGGGTGCGGCTGAAATAGCCGACCTCGCTCTCGAAGGCCGCGCAGCGTGCGGCGATCTTGCGCCCGATCTCGCCCATGCCATAGACGCCGACGCGGCGGCTGGGGAGGCCTGCCTGCGGCCGCATCATCGGCGAGGGTTTTGACGCGGCCCAATCGCCGCTGCGGACGTATTGATCCGCAACCAGGATCCGGCGGGTGGCGGCGAGCATCAAGGTCATCGCGATATCGGCCACCGAGGCCGCATTGGCGCCGGGGCTGTGGCCGACCGCGATGTTGCGCGCGGCCGCCGCCTTCAGGTCGATGCCGTCATAGCCGGTGCCGTAGCAGACGATCGCACCCAGCTTCGGAAAGAGATCCATCGCACCTGCGCCGAGCGGCGTGCCGCCGGCGGTGAGCAGCGCGCGGATGCCACCTAATGCGCCGCTGGAAAACACCTCCTGCGCCGGCTTGCCGGCGGTGTCGAGCAATTCGAACCGCTCGGCGAAGCGCGCCATCATCGCCTTCGGGAAACGCGAGTAGATCAGGACCTTGTCAGCCATTGTTATTGTTTCCCGTGAACGACGCCCCACAAATGGAAGGGGCGGAATCGGTTGCCCAATTCCGCCCCTGTCCGCATCTCTTGATCTTTTGCCTTAGCCGAGGATCGTGCCCGGCTCGACCTTCACGCCCGGGCCCATGGTCGAGGACACCGCGACGCGCTGGATGTAGGTGCCCTTGGAGCCTGCCGGCTTCGCCTTGGCGACGGCATCGGCCAGCGCCTTGACGTTCTCGACCAGCTTCTCCTCGGAGAACGAGGCCTTGCCGACGCCGGCCTGCACGATGCCGGCCTTCTCGACACGGAACTCGACCGAGCCGCCCTTGGCGCCCTTCACGGCGCTGGTGACGTCCATGGTCACGGTGCCGATCTTCGGGTTCGGCATCAGGCCGCGCGGGCCGAGCACCTTACCGAGACGGCCGACCAGCGGCATCATGTCGGGGGTCGCAATACAACGGTCGAAGTCGATGGTGCCGTTCTGCACCTTCTCGACCAGGTCCTCGGCGCCGACTACGTCGGCACCGGCGGCCTTGGCTTCGTCCGCCTTCGCGCCGCGCGCGAACACGCCGACGCGCAGGGTGCGGCCGGTGCCGTTCGGCAGGTTCACGACGCCGCGGACCATCTGGTCGGCGTGACGGGGATCGACGCCGAGATTGATCGCGATCTCGATCGTCTCGTCGAACTTCGACTTGGCGCGCTCCTTGACCATCTTGATGGCGTCCGCGAGCGGATAGAGCTTCTCGCGATCAACGCCCTCGCGGGCCTTCTTCAAACGCTTTCCGATTGCCATGGCCGCTTACCCCGCAACTTCCAGACCCATCGAACGGGCGGAGCCCTCGACCATCTTCATGGCCGATTCAATGGTGTCGCAATTCAGGTCCTTCATCTTCTTCTCGGCGATCTCGCGCACCTGCGCCTTGGTCACCTTGCCGGCCTTGTCACGGCCCGGCGCCTTCGAGCCGGACTGGATCTTGGCGGCCTGCTTGAGGAAGTAGGACATCGGCGGCGTCTTCATCTCGAATGTGAAGGAACGGTCCGCATAGATGGTGATGATCACCGGGATCGGGGTGTTCTTCTCTTCCTTCTGAGTCTGGGCGTTGAACGCCTTGCAGAACTCCATGATGTTGAGACCGCGCTGACCAAGCGCGGGACCGATCGGGGGCGAAGGATTCGCCGCACCGGCCGGGACCTGAAGCTTCAGGTATCCGGTCACTTTCTTTGCCATGTATCACTCCTGTTGTGCCGGCCCGAGGGCCAGCGGTTTCAGGTTCGTGGTCTGGGTCGGGTGCGGCTGGCGACCGCCCTCTCCCTCCCACGGCCTATTTTCGCGCAAAGCCTGGGCCTCGCGCGTACTCGGTCAGACCTTCTCGACCTGACCGAATTCCAGCTCGACCGGCGTTGCGCGGCCGAAGATCGACACCGCGACCTTCACGCGCGAGCGCGCCTCGTCGATTTCCTCGACGACACCGGAGAACGATGCGAACGGGCCATCGGCCACGCGCACGTTCTCGCCGATCTCGAACGACACCGATGCCTTCGGCCGCTCCACGCCCTCCTGCACCTGGTGCAGGATGCGCATCGCCTCGGCTTCCGAGATCGGCATCGGCTTGTTTTCCGCGCCAAGGAAGCCCGTGACCTTCGGCGTGTTCTTGATCAGATGAAACGCCTCGTCGGTCAGCTTCATCTTCACCAGCACGTAGCCCGGGAAGAACTTGCGCTCGGCGTCGATCTTGCGGCCGCGGCGCACTTCCGTGACCTTCTCGGTCGGCACCAGCACCTGCTCGAAGAGCTCCTCGAGGCCGCGCTGCTTGGCCTGCTCGCGGATCGATTCTGCGACCTTCTTCTCGAAGTTCGAGTACGCGTGGACGATGTACCAGCGCTTGTCGGACGATTGAGTTGCTGCGGCTGTTGCCATCAGTGAATGCCCAAAAGAAGGGTGACGAGGTAGCGGATGATCTGGTCGGCGGCGAAGAAGAAGATCGACGCCAGGGCAACCATGACGAACACCATGATCGTGGTTATCGTCGTCTCGCGACGGGTCGGCCAGGTGACCTTCGCGGTCTCCGAGCGCACTTCCTGCAAGAACTTGAACGGGCTGACTGCCATCGTTGATGTCCAACGTCCGTCGTGAGACGAGAAAAGATTTAAAGGGATCCGAACAGCCGCCGTCTGCCCAACCCTCTTCGCTTGAAGGATGAGCCGGAAACCGGGCTCGATTGTTCGGGGATTTCAAGGCCGCGCCGGAGATCCGCGTCTAACGGGCCGGCTGCAGGTGGCGGGTATCTACTGCGGATGGGGGCAAAGGTCAAGGTGCGGGCAGCCCGTCCCGTCTGGCCCAATTCCCAGGCAGCCGTACGAGAGCCGATCAGGATCAAGGGCTTATCGGGCCGGGATGAAGCGCCATTGGAGCTTCGAACCGGCCATCGCAAGGGCGACGCCAAGGGGTGGGCATGCCCCCCCGAGGAGACGACCATGTTGAAGCCTCTCGCCGCTTTGACGGCCCTGATTGCCACCACCGCGCTGACCATTATCGGTGGATGACCGCCGTGACCGCCCTCTTGGTGCTGGCTGCGCCTGCCGCCCGCGCTGCCGGCCTGTCGCCGAATCTCAGCATCCACACCACCGCCGTGAACACCACGACGCTGGCGCCGGGGCGCACATATAATGGCTATCCGTCCTACAAGCCCCCGCCGGCCGCCTATGGCGGGCCGCGCCCACCCCGTGGCACGACCAGCTTCAGCTCGAACAGCCAGTTCGACGACTCCACCGGCAACCTCAATCCCGGCGGCGGCGGTTCAGGCACGCCGACGGTCAAGGAGCTCAATCTGCAATAATTGGACTGCCCCGCTTCACGTCTGATTCTATCGGATTTGGCTGGCAGACTTAGCTGGCCTGTCCGCCCGGTCACCGCCCCCGGTGACCACCCGGACACGGCGCCGACTTGACCGCCACCCGCGTACCCGTCACGCCATGGATTTTGTGTTTCTAATCGGCCACGACCGCGCGTTATGATGGCCGAGTAGCCAGTCACAGTTTACCTGGAGTGGCAGCCATGATGGAGAACGTTGTAGCCGGATGCGTCGTCGCGGTTTTGATTGTCATTGGCTTACTGGCCTACGCCCAAGAGCACCATGACTGCCAGCACGGGCGCCTGCTCAGATCCCTTGAGCACTGCGGAACGGCCAGCCCTTCAATATAGGCGTGGGACCGAAGCCCCGCTTGTCACCGCTCGGCCGGCGGGGGTGCGCTGCCAACCGATGCCGGTTGCGCTTCCTGTGCGATCGGCGCCCGCGCTTCATTGGGTCCAGCTCGGGTCCGAGTTCTCGAGTTGTTCGGGATAAGCTGCCGCCACATGATTGATCTAGCTGGCAGGAGTGGCAGGGCTCGAACCTGCGACCCCCGGTTTTGGAGACCGGTGCTCTACCAATTGAGCTACACTCCTACGGACCTGCGTCGCCACGGGTCAGGCCGCTTTCAAGCACAGGGGGCGGCCAGTTTGCAAGGGAGAAGCGCAAGCGAGACGCTTGTTCACACCGCGACTTCTGGGTCACAGTTCATCCTGAGCCAGAACAACAACCCGGGAGTGACCATGAGCGCTCAAGCCGCCTCGAAGCCGAAAATCGCGACGCCAACCCCGCCTTTGCCCGAGGCCAGGCCCGAAACGCTGGGTCTGTCGCGCCCCCGCCTCCAGGCGATGTCGGATGCTTTCAAGCGCGAGATCGACAAGGGAACCGTTCCCGGCGTGACCGTGCTGGTGGCGCGCCGCGGCCAGGTCGGCTGGTTCGAGGCACTGGGCCGGCAGAGCCCAGCGGCTCCGGCGCCGATGGCACATGATTCGATCTTCCGCACCTTCTCGATGACGAAGCCGATCGTGTCCGTCGGCATTATGATGCTGGTCGAGGACGGCCACATCCTGCTCGGCGACCCCGTCGCCAAGTACATCCCCGAATTCGCCAACCCGAAAGTCGGCGTCGTCAGCGGTGGCAAGCTCGAACTGGTTCCGGCCCACCGTCCGATCACGGTCCAGGACCTGCTCCGCCACACCTCCGGCATCACCTACGAGCATCAGGGCGATGGCCCCGTGCACAAGCTCTATCAGGTGTCCCGCGTTCGCAGCCGCAAGATCACCAACGCCGAGCACGCCGCCCTCGTCGCGAGCTTCCCGCTGGTCTGCCAGCCCGGCGCGGAGTTCAACTACAGCCGCTCGACCGACATTCTCGGTCGCATCATCGAGGTCGTCAGCGGCAAGCCGCTCGGCGCCTTCCTGAGCGAGCGCGTCCTCGGCCCCCTTCAGATGACCGAGACCGGTTTTTCGACCAGCGAAGCCAACGCCGGCCGCCTCGCCGAGCCTTTCCCCGCCGATCCCTGGACCGGCGACAAGATCGTCCTCTTCAACATGCTGGAGCGGCCCGTAATGGAATCCGGCGGCGGCGGTCTGGTCTCGACCACCATGGACTACGCCCGCTTCGCGCTGATGCTGCGCAACGGCGGCACGCTCGATGGCGCGCGCATCATCGGCCGCAAGACGCTGGAGCTGATGGCCTCCGATCACCTCGGTCCGAACGTGAAGACCAACGGCACGCTGCTCGCACCAGGCCACGGCTTCGGCCTCGGCTTTGCCGTGCGCACCGAGCCCGGCATCGCGCCGTTCCCGGGCAGCGTCGGACAGTTCTTCTGGAGCGGCATCGCCGGCACCTTCTTCTGGATCGACCCGAAGGAGGATTTGGTCGCGGTGTTCATGAGCCAGGGCCCGGGACAGCGCGACTACACGCGGACCTTGGTGCGGAATCTGGTGTACGCGGCGGTGGAGTGACACGACGCTGCCGCAACATCCTCGGTGTCATGCCCCGCGAAGCCGGGGCATTCAGTACTCCGCGGCGCCAGTTCGTTCACCCAACGACTTCCTCTGGGATACTGGATCGTCCGCCTTCGCGGACGATGACGCCAGTGTGTGGGTTAAGCCCTGCCCTTCCCAATCAACTAATCGTCGCGCCGCCGTCGATGACCATGGTCTGGCCGGTCATGAAGTCGCCGGCCTTCGAACCGAGGAACACGGCGGCGCCCGCGATCTCGTCGGGGATGCCGATGCGCAGCAGCGGCGAGCGCGAGGTCGAGGCCTTCAAATTCTCCGGATTGTCCCACAGCGCCTTAGCGAAATCGGTCTTGATCAGGCCAGGCGCGATGCAGTTCACGCGGATGTTGTGCTTGCCGTATTCGCAGGCCAGGTTCCGCGCGAGCTGCATGTCGGCGGCCTTGGAGATCGCGTAGGCGCCGAGGATGGTCGAGCCCTTGAGGCCGCCGATCGACGAGACGATGATGACCGAGCCGTCCTTGCGCTCGATCATCTGCGGCACCACCATCGAGATCAGCCAATTGTTGGCGACGATGTTGTTGTCGAGGATCTTGCGGAACTGATCGTCGGAGATGCCGGCGAGCGGGCCGTAATAGGGATTCGAAGCTGCGTTGCAAACCAGCACGTCAATCTTGCCGAAGGCGCGGTTGCTCTCGTCGACGAGGTTTTGCAGATTCTCTTTCGAGGAGATGTTGGCGGCGATTGCGACCGCCGTCCCCTTGCCGAACCTGTCGTTGATTCCCTTCGCCACCTCCTCGCAGACGTCGGCCTTGCGCGAGGAAATCACGACCTTGGCGCCGTGCTCGGCCATACGCTCGGCGATCGCAAGCCCGATGCCGCGCGTCGATCCCGTGATGACGGCGACTTTTCCCTTCATGTCGAACAAGGTCATGTTTCTCTCCTAGATTTGACGACGTTGATTTGATCGCAAGCGTGAGGCGCGGCCGCGCTCGGCGGCAATGGCTCACGCGAGCTTCTTGACTTCCGGCCCCGCGGGCTGATGCATCGCGTTGTGCCTGTCGTCCGCGATCCATGGCTGCTGGTTCACCATCGGCAAGCGCCAGACGGCGCGCTCTGGCGTCGTGAAAAGATCGAGCCGCGTCACCGAGCAATTGTCGATGTCGAAGGACAGCCCCTTCTCGGGCTCGCCGCCGAGCGCGAGCCCCAGCGCCGCCTTGATCGTGCCGCCATGGGTGACGGCGATCACGTCCTGTCCCGCCTGCTCGCGATTGATCCGCTCGATGGTGCGGCAGGTGCGGTTGTAGAGGTCCATGAAGCTTTCGCCACCGGGCGCGGGCTCGTTGATGTCGGCGAACCAGCTCGAGCCTGCGGGACGGCTCGCGATGAACGCGGCGCGGTTCATGCCCTGCCACTGGCCAAGATTCTGCTCGGCGAAATCCGCTTCCCAAATCATGGTCGCGGGCTTCGGAAAGCCGGCCGCCCAGATCGCTTCCGCCGTCTGATGCGTGCGCATCAGATTGCTCGAATACCAGACCGCACTGCGCGGCAGGATCTTTGCGACCGCTTCGAACACTTCACTATCGCTGGTGTCGCAGGCGAGATCCTTCTGACCGTAGATGTTGCCGCCATCATTGCGCACCGGCGCGTGACGGACCCACCACCACCGCGTTGTGACGACCGTCGGCTTGTCTGAGCTCACAATCGAAACCCTTCCATCCCGTGTGATGTCGCTGTACGTCAGGAGCGAACGCGTCTCAAGACTTCAGCGTGTTTGAAATCTTGTTTGAAATTCCGTCGCGCGGCAAGCACTGCGCGTAAAGATAAGGAGTGAAACGCATGGGCCGCCTGCAAGGCAAATCCGTCATCATCACCGGCGCGGGCAACGGCATCGGCCGCGCCGCCTCGCTGCTGTTCACGAAAGAAGGCGCAAGACTGATCGCGGTCGATCGCACCGAGGGCGTGAAGGAGACGGTCGAGGAGATCAAGCGCGCCGGCGGCACGGCGGAGGCCATGATGGCCGACGCGGGTTCCGAGAAGGACGTCATGGCCGTCATCGACAAGGCGGTGAAGACGCACGGCCGGCTCGACGTGATCTGGGCCAATGCCGGCGTCTCCGGCGGGCTCGTGCCAATCGCGGAGCAGACGGTCGAGCATTGGCAGGAGGTTCTGCGCGTCAACCTGATCGGCCCCTTCCTTGCGGTGAAATACGCGATGCCGCACATGGTGCAGCAGCAATCGGGCGCGATCGTGTTGACGGCGTCGGTCGCGGGCCTCAAGGCCGGCGCCAGCGGCCATCCCTACGCCGCGAGCAAGGCCGGCGTGATCAGCCTGGTGCAGACGACAGCCTATTCGCTCTCCGGCACCGGCGTGCGCATCAATGCGGTGTGCCCCGGGCTGATCGAAACCGGCATGACGAAGCCGATCTTCGACCGTGCGAAAGAGCGCGGCACCGCCGACAAGATCGGCCAGCTCAATCCGCTCAAGCGCCCCGGCCAGCCGCACGAGCTCGCGGCAATGGGCTTGTTCCTGGCGAGCGACGAGGCGTCGTATGTGAATGGCCAGGCGTTCCCCGTCGACGGCGGCCTCACCGCCTCGATGCCGTACACGGGCAAGCCTGTCTAGCTCTCTCGTGCCCCGGACGCAGCGCAGCGCCTGCCTGGCGATGCGAAGCATCGTCCAATGCGATGCGCTGCTGAGCCGGGCCCATGCTTCTAACGACAGAACTGAAGTAGATCCTGGCTCTGCGGCGCCCGACGGCACACGCGATTGCCTTTTTTCGCAAATCAACCCCATGCAAAGGAGAAACGCGCGGTGAACCGGGGCAGCGGATTGCGCTGCATTCCATCCGGGATACCGGCAGGTGAATTGCCCGACGGGCGCCGCTTTTGGTATGGTTCGTGCAGGCGGCAGAGCCGCCACCCTCCCCTCCCAAGAATCCGGTAATGCCAAGCCAAAGACCCGACCGCATTCGCAAGCTGCTCACCGACCTCGTTGCCTTCGATACCGTCAGCGATCGTTCCAACCTTGCCCTGATCGCCTACATCGAAAGTTATCTCGCGTCCCTCGGCATCAGTGGGCAGCGGATCGTCGACGAGACCGGGCAGAAGGCCTCGCTCTGGGTCACCATCGGCCCGAACGACCGTCCCGGCTTCGTGCTGTCGGGGCATACCGACGTCGTGCCGGTCGCGGGCCAGACATGGACCCACGATCCGTTCAAGCTGATCGAGCGCGACGGCCGCCTCTACGGACGCGGCGCCACCGACATGAAAGGTTTTGTGGCGGTCTGCCTCGCCATGGTTCCGGACATGATCGAGGCCCGGCTCAAGACCCCAATTCACCTTGCGATCTCCTATGACGAGGAAGTCGGCTGCGTCGGCGTGCGGCCGATGCTGCGCGAGGTCGCCAAGAGGCCGGTCAAGCCGCTCGGCTGCTTCGTCGGCGAGCCGACCGAGATGAAGGTCATCATCGGCCATAAGGGCAAGCACGGCGTGCGCGCGACCTTCAGAGGCCTCGCCCGCCACTCCTCGATCGCGCCCGACGGCGTCAACGCCATCGAATATGCGGCCGAGCTGATCACCGAGATCCGCCGCCGCGCGGTGCAGCTTGCGGCAAGGAGATCACAGGACGGCCTCTACGACGTCCCGCACTCCACCCTGCTGACCAGCATCGTGCATGGCGGCGCCGCACTCAACATCGTGCCCGATATCTGCACGGTCGAGTTCGAATGCCGCGGGATCGGGATCACCGAGTCCAGGGAGGTGACTGACGCGATCGTCGCCTGGGCGAAGGCCGAGATCGAGCCTGCGATGAAGAAGCGCCACTCCGATTGCGGCATCGACTTCGAGGAGATCCTCGACTATCCCGCGCTCGACACCCAAGCCGACCTCGCGATCGTCACGCTCGCCAAAAAGCTCGCCGGCCGCAACGACCACGCCAAGGTTGCCTTCGGCACCGAAGCGAGCCTGTTTGCCAGCATGGCCGATATCCCGTCGGTCGTGATCGGTCCGGGCGCGATCGCGCAGGCCCACACACCGGACGAGTTCGTGGAGATGTCGGAGCTGGAGAAGTGCGGGGATTTCGTCGCGAGGCTGATCGCGCATTGCGCGACGGCGTAACCAAACTCTCCGTCATTGCGAGGAGCGAAGCGACGAAGCAATCTAGGAGGAGATACTCTGGATTGC
The DNA here is from genome assembly GCF_030160715.1 of Bradyrhizobium iriomotense. Lineage (GTDB taxonomy): Bacteria > Pseudomonadota > Alphaproteobacteria > Rhizobiales > Xanthobacteraceae > Bradyrhizobium > Bradyrhizobium iriomotense. Next base: position 387,239 of record NZ_BSOW01000003.1, on the reverse strand, counting down.
TTCGCTTCGCTCGCAATGACTGCATCCCATAGCCCGCATGAGCGAAGCGACATGCGGGACCGCTGTCCCGGGTATCGCTTCGCTCACCCGGGCTACGGCACATCACTTCTCCGCCGCCGCCGTCTGCTTCGCGAGGCCTTCGGCAAACAGCTTCTCGAGGTTGTCGGCATAGCTGTTGAACTCACCCGGCACGACAAAGGGATTGGGCGCGCCGTCGGCGATCTTTGCGCGCTTGCCGGGCAAGTCGTACATTTCGGGATGCGGGGCAAGCAGGATATCCGGATGCTGCGTCTTCGACCACGCGAACGTCTTTCTGTAATCGTCGACGATGCCGGGATAGGTGATCCCCTTCCCGGCCAGCCTATTGAGCGACACCGTGGCGCTGCAGAAGAAGAGCACGCTTCGCGCTGCGTCCCCGTCCCTCGCGGTCGTGGTCCAACTCGTGCAGCCCGGCGTGTGTCCGGGTGTCTCGTGCGCGGTCAGCGTGACGCCGCCGATCGACACCGTATCGCCTTCACGAACGGCACGATCGACCTTGACCGGCGGAAACTTCAGGAGGTCCTCCTCTTCCTGGCCGGGATAGGCGCCGCCCTCCAGGAGCGGCTTGTCCTTTTCGCCGGCGATCATCTGTGCGCCTGAGTCCTTCTTGATCTCAGCCAATCCTCCGGTGTGATCGATATGCGCGTGGGTATTGATGAGATATTTGATGTCGGAGATCTTGAAGCCGAGCTTTGCGATGCTGGCCTCGATCTGCCCGGTCGCCTCGGGCATCGCGGTATCGATGAGGACGTGGCCCTGCGGTGTCGTGATCAGATAGGAGGCGAGCCCGTTGGTGCCGACATAGTAGATGTTGTCGATGACCTTGAATGGCTCCGTCGGAGCATCCCACTTTTTGACCATGTCGGCCATCAAATCCTTGAGGGTCTGCGCCTCCGCTCCGGTGACGGCCAGCAGCAGCGTGCTCGCAAGGACGATCAGGATTCGCATGCAAGTCTCCCGCTTCTTTTTATGCCGAAACGATAGAAGGTGCGGGCGGGTCACCGCAAACGGAAATCGCGGATCAGTCGCAAAATCACGTCAACAAAAGCGTGTATGCGCAAAACGGAGATATCGTGTCCCGGACGCGGTGCGGCACGAAGTGACGCGCCGCAGAGCCGGGACCCAGAGAGCCTTGGCGGCAGCAAGCGGATATGCAATCTTAGATAGCTCCATCTCCGCCTAACCATCACCTGGACATGCCCTTCTTCGTTTACATCCTAGCGAGCAAACGAAACGGCACCCTGTATGTGGGAGTCACCAACGACCTCGCCCGCCGAATGACCGAGCACAAGAACAAACTGGTTTCCGGCTTCACGCGGCAGCACGACGTAACTCTGCTGGTCTATTTCGAGTCCTTTGACTCATTGCTCGAAGCGCGGGCGCGTGAGCACTCACTGAAGCGTTGGCGGCGCGCCTGGAAGCTCAAATTGATCGAGCAACTCAATCCGAACTGGCGCGACCTCACGGACGAGTTAAATACTCTGGCGACGTGACTGGGTCCCGGCTCTGCGGCGCATCACTTCGTGCTGCACCGCGTCCGGGACACGAGAGCGTCGCAACTGAAAGAAAAAAGCGCGGTCCAACCGACCGCGCCTTCATCTCATTTACACCGCTCCCGCCTTCTGCGCGTAGTCCCATGACGCCTTCGACAGCGGCACGGTTCGCTTGGCGGATTCGAGCGCCTTGGCGTTGGCGGCGGTGCCGTCGCGGATCCGGCCCGCGATTCCCTGCGTGATGCCGGCGAGACGAAAGAGATTGTAGGAGAAGTACCAGTTGAGATCGGGCACGCTCATCCCGGTCGCGTTGCAATAGATCTCCGCCGCCTCTTCGAGGCTCGGGATGTTCAGCGCCTTGAGGTCGGCGCCTTCCAGTCCCGGCATGATCCATTGCATCAACAGATAGGTGAAGTCGGCCATGGGATCGCCGAGCGTGGACAGCTCCCAATCCAGCACGGCCTGCACGCGCGGTTCCGTCGCGTGGAAAATCATGTTGTCGAGTCGGTAGTCGCCATGGACGATCGAGACGCGCGCCTGCTCCGGCACGGTGCGCGGCAGCCATTCGGCGACCTTCTCGAACTCCGGAATGTGCTGCGTCTCGGATGCCCGATACTGCTTGGTCCAGCGGTCGATCTGCCGCGCAAAGTAGTTGCCGGGCTTGCCGAAATCACCAAGGCCGATCGCGGCGGGATCGAACATGTGCAGTTTCGCAAGCGTCTCGATCTTGCTGATGAATATCTGTCGGCGCGCCTCGCCCGTCTGGCTCGGCAGCGTCGGATCCCAGAACACCCGGCCCTCCTCCATCGACATGATGTAGAAGGCAGCACCGATGATGCTGTCGTCCTGGCAGAGCGCATAGGCTTTCGCGACCGGAAAGCCCTGCTTTCCAAGCGCTGCGATCACGCGATATTCGCGATCGACCGCATGCGCCGACGGCAGCAATTTGCCGAACGGCTTTCGGCGCATCACGTAGGAACGGCCGGGCGTGTCGAGCCGGTACGTCGGGTTGGACTGGCCGCCCTTGAATTGCAGGACGACCAGCGGGCCCTGATAGCCTTCGAAGTTCTCGCGCATCCAGTTCTCGAGCCGCAGCTCATCGAAACGATGCCGCTCCTCGACGGGCTTGGTGCCCGAGAACTCCTCGTCTTTCCTGACGCCGTCAGCCACGATGACGCTCCCTCTCTTCTCTTTGTCCGTCGTTCCGGGATGGTGCGTCAGCACCAGACCCGGAACCTCGAGATTCCGGCTTCGATGCTCACGCATCGCCCCGGAATGACGGTGGAGAGAGCCTTCGCGACCCTCCCATTAATGCTTGGGAGAGTTTGCATACTTCCGGATTTCAAGTCTGGCAATGGCGCGATTGTGCACCTCGTCCGGACCATCGGCGAGACGGAGCGTGCGGATGCCCGCATAGTCCTTGGCAAGGCCAGCTTCGTCGGAGACGCCGGCGCCGCCAAAGGCCTGGATCGCCTGGTCGATGATCTTCAGCGCCATATTGGGGGCTGCGACCTTGATCATGGCGATCTCGAGCTGCGCGGTCTTGTTGCCGACCTTGTCCATCATGTCTGCGGCCTTCAGGCACAGCAGGCGATTCATCTCGATATCGGTGCGCGCCTCGCCGATGCGCTGCTCCCACACCGAATGCTCGATGATCTTCTTGCCGAACGCGGTGCGCGACATCAGCCGCTTCACCATCTTCTCCAGCGCCTCCTCGGCCTTGCCGATGGTGCGCATGCAGTGATGGATGCGGCCGGGGCCGAGGCGGCCCTGCGCGATCTCGAAGCCGCGGCCTTCGCCGAGCAGGAGATTCGATGCGGGAACGCGAACGTTCTCCAAGAGCACCTGGGCGTGGCCGTGCGGCGCATCGTCGAAACCGAACACCGGCAGCATCTTCTCGACCTTGATGCCGGGCGTGTCGAGCGGCACCAGGATCTGCGACTGCTGCTGGTGCTTGGCGGCGTTGAGATCGGTCTTGCCCATCAGGATGGCGATCTTGCAGCGGGGGTCGCCGACACCGGACGACCACCATTTGCGGCCGTTGATGACGTAATGATCACCGTCGCGCACGATGCGGGTCTCGATGTTGGTGGCATCAGACGAGGCAACCGCCGGCTCCGTCATCAGGAAGGCTGAGCGGATCTCGCCGTCCATCAGCGGACGCAGCCATTTGCGCTTCTGCTCCTTGGTGCCGTAGCGGAACAGCACTTCCATGTTGCCGGTGTCGGGCGCCGAGCAATTGAACACTTCCGAGGCCCAGGAGATGTGGCCCATCTGCTCCGAGAGCAGCGCGTATTCGAGATTGCTCAATCCCGCGCCGTGGAATTCGTCGTCGTCATGCTCCTTGGACGGCGGCAAGAACATGTTCCAGAGGCCCTCGGCCTTGGCCTTCTTCTTCAGATCCTCCAGCACCGGAATGACTTTCCAGCGCTCGCCGCTGTGATCCTGCTGATTGTAGATGGGAACAGCGGGGCGCACGTGCTTGGTCATGAAGGACTGCACGCGTTCGAGCCATTCCTTCTGCTTGGGGGACATGTCGAAGTCCATGGGACGCTCCTCGTCTCTCTCTCTTTGAACAATCTTTTGTGCCGGACTGTCCTCCCGCCGCGCGCGGCCTGCAAGCCGCGAAAGCGGGGCTTGCGGGCCCTAACGGAACCCGACGCGCAGTTGCGAACGGATCCCGATTGCGGATTGACTTTTCCCGGCCTTCAAACGATAGTTTCATACAACTGTTTGAATTGCAACCCTTGACGCCCACCCTCGTCATTCCGGGGCGACGCGCCAGCGTCGAACCCGGAATCTCGAAGTTGCGGCGCGAGATTCAGGGTTCGCGACTTCGTCGCGCCCCGGAATGACGGGATCAAAGCCATGGCCAGCGATCAGACCAGATCTGCCATTCTCGCCGCCGCCGAGCGGCTCTACGCCGATCGCGGTTTTGGCGACGTGACACTGCGCGACATCGTCGCCGAGGCCAACGTCAACCTGGCGGCCGTGAACTACCATTTCGGCTCGAAGGACGAATTGATCGCCGAATTGTTCGTGACGCGGAGCATCGCGCTCAACCGCGAGCGCCTGGCGGAGTTGAAGGCAGCCGAAGAACAAGGCGGCGGTCGCCCGCCGATCGACGTGATCCTGCGCGCCCTCGTCGGCCCGACCCTGCGCGGCTGCCTTGGCCCTGCGAACCAGCGTTCCACCGCGGCGCGCTTCATGATCCGCGCCTCCATCGAATCCGTGCCGCCGATCCGCCGCATCAAGAACCGTGAGATCGACCATTTGCGCAAGTTTGCGGCCGCGATGCGCCGCGCGCTGCCCAACCGCAGCGACGAGGAAATCTATTGGGGCCTGCACTTTGCGCTGGCGATGGCGCACCACACCATTCGCGAGAGCGAGCGGCTGACCAAGCTGTCCGAGGGCAAATGCGACCTCGACGACGTCGACGGCATCATCGAGCGCGTGGTGGGGATGGCGGTGATGGGGCTGACGGCCGGCAAGGCGGAGAGCAAGACGCCGGCAAAGGTCGCCGCACGCTAAGGCGCGATGGCTTCTAAAAGCCGCGTCACATCATTGCGATACAATCGATCTCGACATCGAACGGGGCGAACCATTCGGGCGTGCAGACGAAGATCCGCGCCGGCGGATCGTTGGGGAAGTAGCGCGCATAAACCGCGTTGAAGGCGGCGAAGTGCCTGGTCGAGGTGCAATAGACGTTGCACTTCATGACGTTGTCGAGGCTGGCGCCGGCGGTCTCCAGGCACAGCTTCATCTGCTCCATGATGATCTCGCTCTGCCGCTCGATCGGCGCGGATGCGATCTCGCCGGTGTCGGGATCGAACGGCGGCAGGCCGGCCACAAAGATCATGTTGCCGGCGCGCGTCACCGGCGAGGTCGGCGCCTTCCAGCGGTCGAGAAAGGTCGAGATGGGCTCGACACGGAGCGCTTCGCGTTTCATGGGCGGACACCTTCGTCTGCAAACGTAACGGCAGCAGCCTACATGATCCAAGGGCTGCGACGTTTCGCTTAAGATCGAAGTATGCCCGCGGGGTTCCCGCTGGCTACATCCGCTGCGGCATCTCCTCGGCCTCTTCCTTTGCCAGCAGCAGCAGCATCTCGATGCCCATCTCGCCTTCCTGCGGCGAGCGGATGAACTTGATTTCGTCGGCAGCCTTTTGCAGCGCCGCGACGATCGCCACCGCCTGGTTGGCGGTCGCCGCCTCGGTCGCCAGAACCGCTTTCTGGTTCCTCACTTGATAGCCGATCGTGTAGGACATTTTCGTTCCCTCCCTGCCGAACTCCAGTTCGTCAGATGATGAGATCGAATACGAGTCCGGATTGCGACGAAAGCCGGGGCAACTACGGATCATCTGTGGACAAGGGAACGCCGGCTCTCCCCCACCCGCTGTCTCTCACCAGGTCACCTCGAATGTTCCCGTGCCAGCATAGCTCCGGCTATCGTTGGCGAGTTCGCCGGTGAAGCGTTCCGAGCACTGGCATGACTTGTACAACGGGGAGGCCGGACCGGGCTGAGCCGACATCTGAGGCGGTTAAATCCCGGGACGTTTCGAACTTGCCGCTGGCATACAGCGTCAAAGATGCGGTACCGATGATTCCGGCGGGGGCACATGCAGGACACAGAGCCGTTTCGGCGCGCGCACATCTCGACCCGTGACTTCCCGGAAGCCAAGCGGCTGCAGATGTGGCGGGAGGCTTATGGGCGCGGCATCGCCAATGTCGACATCGAACCGATCGGGGACCAGCCGTTCCACGCGGACGTGACATTCAACCTATTGCCCAATGTCAGCATCGCCGCCGGCTCGCGCTCACCGGCGCATTACCGGGTCTCCAAGGAGCTCGCCACACGGGGCAAGGACCTCGTCGCCATCAGCATGCTGCGCTCGGGCCGCGCCAGTGCGACCCAGTTCGGCAAGGAGCTGATCTCCGGCGTCGGCAGCGCCAGCGTGATCGCGCCGCTCGATCCCTCGACCAGCACCATGCTGACCGAGGGCAGCTTCATCACCCTTCTGTTCTCGTTGCCGGCCATTGCGCGGCTCGCGCCGCATTTCTCACGGGCGTTCGGCCGGCCGATCCCGAACAACAACGAGGCGCTGCGTCTCCTGACGCGCTATGTCGACATTCTCGGCGACCTCGACTCCTCGTCCGACCCGGCGGTGGCACGCAGCGCATCCGCGCACCTGATCGATCTCGCCGCGCTCGCGCTCGGCGCCAATGGCGATTACGCCGAGCTTGCTCGGCAGCGCGGCGGCACCGCGGCACGGCTGACCGCGATCAAGTCGGATATTCTGGCAGCGCTTGGTGACAGCGAGCTGTCGACCGAAGCGATCGCCGCGCGCCACGGCATCTCGCCGCGCTATGTGCGAAAACTGTTCGAGCAGGACGGCTCGTCGTTCTCGGCCTTCGTGCTGACCGAGCGTCTGGCAAAAGCCCAGCGCATGCTGGTCGACCGCAGGTACCGCCATCTCAACATCGCGCAGATCGCCCATGAAAGCGGTTTTGGCGATGTCTCCTATTTCAACCGCGTCTTCCGCCGCCAGTTCGGCAGCCGCCCCTCGGATCTCCGCGAGGCGGCCAAGTGCGTGTGGCGGGAGCAGCGGGGCTGACGGCGGGCGTCAGGCGAGCTCGAGCATGGCGCGCGCATCGTCCGGGGTCGCGACTGTCGCACCGAGGCTCTTCAAGATGCCCGCCGCATGCGTGACCAGCTCGGCATTGCTCTTCGCCAGCACACCCTTGGACATAAAGAGATTGTCCTCCATGCCGACGCGGACATGGCCGCCGAGCAGATAAGCCTGCGCGACCATCGGGAATTCGGCGCGGCCGATGCCGAAGCCGGACCAGATCGCACCTGATGGCAGGAGGCTGCGGGCATAGAACATCGTTTCCGGCGTGGCGGAGAAACCATATTTCACGCCGAGCACGAGCGAGAACAGGCCCGGTCCTTTCAGCGTGCCGTCGGCCAGGAGATCGCGCGCGAGGTGGCAGTCGCCGGAATCGAACAGCTCGATCTCCGGCAGCACGCCCACCGCCTTCATCCGCTCGGCCATGATGCGGACGTTGCGCGGGGTGTTGATCACGACCTCGCCGCCGGAGTTCATGGTGTTGAGGTCGAGCGTGCAGATGTCGGGTTTGAGCAGCTCGATGTGCTCGACACGCTTCTCCGGCTGGAGCAGTGTCGTGCCGGGACCTGCGACGCGAGGATCGTCGTGCGAGGGAACAAAACGTCCGCCCGGCCCGGTGGTGAGGTTGATCACGAGGCTCTTGTTATGGGCGCGGATCTTCTCCATCACCTCGCGATACAGATCAATCGACATCGACGGACGCCCGCTCGCGGGATCGCGCACGTGGATGTGGGCGATGGCCGCACCGGCTTCCGCCGCTTCCAGCGCAGACGTCGCGATCTGCTCGGGCGTGATCGGCAGATAAGGCGATTGCTCGGGCTTGGTGAGATTGCCGGTAATAGCGCAGGTGATGATGGTCTTGCCGGTGGTCATCGGATGCCGCCCTAAATCACGCCCTGCTTCTTCAACGCCTCGATCTTCTCCGCATCATAGCCGAGCTGTGCGCCGAGCACCTCCTGCGTGTGCTCGCCGAGCAGCGGCGGCGCGCGATAGTCGGTCACGGGGGTTTCCGAGAACGTCAGCGCGTTGCGGATCAGGGACAATTCGGGCTCGAAGGGATGATTGACCTTCACCCGCATGCCGCGCTCCTGGACGTGCGGATCGGCGAACACCTGCTCGAAATTGTTGATCGGACCTGAGGGCACGCCGGCCTCCTCCAGCTTTTCCAGCCAGTAGGCCACCGGCTTCTTCAGGAACAGGCCGGCGAAGATCGCCATGATCTCCTTGCCGTGCACGACGCGGTCATTGTTCCTGATGAAGCGCTTGTCGCTCGCAAGCTCGGGCTCGCCGAGCACGGCGCAGGTACGCTGGAACTGGCCGTCATTGCCGACCACCAGCATCAGCTCGCCGTCGGTGCAGCGGAACACGCCGGCCGGCATGCCGCCATTGCCCCAGGTGCCGCGGCGCGGCGGTGTCTTGCCGTTGACGAGGTAGATCTGGAGCCAGTGCGATAACGATGCGATGACGGTATCGAACAGGCAGACGTCGATGTGCTGTCCTTCCCCGCCATTGGCGTCGCGATGGTAGAGCGCCGAGAGAATCCCGATCGAGGTGTTCATGCCGGTCATGTAGTCGACGATCGACGGGCCGACCTTCATCGGGCCCTCGCCCGGCTCGCCGTCGATATGGCCGGTGACGCTCATCAGGCCGCCCATCGCCTGGAGGATGGCGTCATAGCCGGCGCGCGGCGCGTACGGACCGGTCTGGCCAAAGCCGGTCACCGAGCAATAGATGATGCGGGGGTTGATCGCCTTGATCGTCTCATAGTCGAGGCCGTAGCGCTTGAGATCGCCGACCTTGTAGTTCTCCATGAAGACGTCGACGTCCTTGGCAAGCTGCCGGATGATCTCCTGCCCTTCCGGCTTGGCGATGTTGACGGTGACCGACTTCTTGTTGCGGTTGGCGCAGAGGTAGAAGGAATTGTTGTTGTTCGCCTTGCCGTCGGGGTCGGCGAGGTAAGGCGGACCGAAGGCGCGCGCGTCGTCGCCCGTGCCCGGCCGCTCGATCTTGATCACCTCCGCACCGAGATCCCCCAGCATCTGGGCCGACAAGGGTCCGGCGAGCACGCGCGTGAGATCAAGGATCTTGATGCCTGAGAGCGGCAAGGCCGACATAAGGTTTCCTCCGGGAACTGGTGTTGGCGCGGCGGCCAAGGCCGGGCCGCGCTCCCTGCGGATACACTATTTTGGACCTGCGAGCCTTGCACTGGCGGCATGCCGCCATCCGCTCGCAGATACGACGTCACTCCGCCGCTGCCATCGCGGCCCGTGGCCGCCGGCGGCCGAGCGCAACTAGGATCAACACCGTTGCGCATGAGCAGAGCATGGTCAGGCCGAGCAGGCCGCGGCTGCCGAAATGGACCAGCAAGGCGGCAAGGATCGGAGGAGACACCGCTGCAGCGAGATTGACCGGCAGGGCGATCATCGACATCGCCTTGGCGAATTCGCTCTGGTCGTAGAAGACGAGCGGGATCGTCGCCCGCGCCACTGCCATCGCGCCGCTGCCGAGGCCATAGAGCAGGATGAAGAGCGCAACGACCCAATATGCGCCGTTGCCCGCCAACAAGAGCAGCATGGCAAGCGGCAGCGCAATGCCCGCGACCAGTCCGGTCGTGATCCCGTCCCAGCAACCGCCGCCGAGGAAATCGATGCCGCGCGCGCTGACCTGGATCACGCCCAGCATGGAGCCGAAGCCGACCGCCTCTGCCGGCGACAGCCCCTCGGCCTTCAAGAGCTCGATGAAGACGGCACTCAGGCCGAAGTTCACGAAGGCGTTGAGCGCGACCGCTGACATCACGAGATGGAAAGTGCTCCTGGGAACTGGAGACGCCGGCACGTCCCGCACCTTCGCGGCGGCTTCCTCACTCGCCTTGCGCCGGCGCGGCGCACCGAAGGCCAGCAGCGGCAGGCAGACGACGATCATCATGGTCGCATAGATCAGACACGTTCCGCGCCAGCCGGCGAGGCTGCTCAAGAACGACGTCGTCGGCCAGAATATGCTGTTGGAAAGGCCGGTCACCAGCATGAGCGCGCCGATCGCGCTCTTTGCGCGCTGCCCGGCGGCCTCGTTCAGCATGATGTAGGCCCCGGTCGAGAGCGTGGCACTGCCGGCCACCCCGAGAACGATCCAGGACGTGAAGTAAAGAATCGGCTCCTGCGCGAAGGACAGGAGCACAAAGCCCGGCGCGGTCACGACCGTGCCCGCCATCATCACACGGCGCGCGCCATGCCGCGTAAAGGACTTTGCGAGCCAGGGCGCGCACAGCCCCATGGCGACGTATAGAACCGACGTTCCCGCGAATACCGCCGGAAGGCTCATGTTGAGATCGGCTGCGAGATCGCTACCGACGATGGCGGGAAGCCCGATCGTCCCCCATCCGACGAGTTGGGTGACGGCGAGCACCGCCATGACGCCAAGCAGTTTCGTATCGAATTTCAAGCGACGCATTCCGCCCCAGGGCCGGATCCGACCGATCCGGTCATTCCCGGATACACCATCTCCAACCCGCGCTGCACTGCGAACGCGGCATGACGCTCCCCGCCACAATGGCGTTGACATGGCGACGACGGCCATGGGCGCGCGATTTGACAGCCCCGCGCGCCGGGGGCAACTCTTGCTCGTTTCGAGAATCACTGATGTCTCAGGCCGAGTATGCTCCCAAACCGCTCCCAGTCCTCACCAGACTGGCGATAGCGCTGCGCCGGATCCCGGCGGTCGAATTCGCGTTCGCGAAATTCAAGTCGCTGCTGCGCGGTCGAGCGAATGACGAACCGGCTGACGTCAGCGAGTTTCAGGCACCGGCTGAGGACGTCACGAAGGATGACGTTGCGCGCCGCGCGGTCGAGGCGGAAACGGCCCAACCCGATACCGTGCAGGCAGCTCCCGATGGAACCGAGGCCGCCGCGGCCAGGCCCGTCGAGACTGACACTGTCGAGGCTGAGGAGATCAAGGCTCCTGCGACTGATGTCGCCGAGACCGCAACCACGGAGACTGGCGCTGCCGCGATCGGTGCAGATGAGCCGGTCACGACAAACGTGTGCGATGTTACCTCCCCTGCAATGGCGTCCGACGATCTCTCCGGGCGTGAGATCGAGACCGTTGCAAGCGGTGATCTCCCCGTTGAGGTTGAGATAGCTGAAATCGAGGCTGCTCAGACGCCTCTTGCCGCAATCGAAAGCGACGAGGCCGACTCGGTTGAGACCGAGGACGTCGAAACCGTCGCGCGCAACGCCGACGACGTTACGGCCCATGTCGCACCGCCCGAGGATTCATCCGAGGCCGTTGCTGCAGAGAGCGATGTCCTCCCGCTCGCTTCTGCCGAGACCGGCATGATCGAGGTCGACGCGATCGAGACGGTGCCTTCTGAAATCAAGACCGGAAGCGAGGCCGCTCAGCCTGATGCGGTTGGGCCCGATGCGATTGAGCCCGAGGCAGTCGGGACTGCCCCCGCTCTGATCGAAACTTTCGAGACTGGCGGGGTTGATCCCGATGTCGCGGAAACCTTGGCGGCCACCGCTGTCGAGACCGACGTGGAGCAGCTCGACCTCGTCGCAGCAGACACCGTCGAAACGGCACCCGTCGAGGTGATCTCGGCCAAGGTCGACATCGCCCCAGCCGCGATCACCAAACCTGACGACCTCTGCGACCGCGAGACGCTCATTCGCCGGCGCTGGAAAGAGACCGGAATCAGGATGTGGCATGGCGCCGGGCAATCCGTGCTGTGCATTCAGGGCCGTATCGCCCTGCTGCCGCCGAAGCCCGGCGAGAGCATGCCCGGCTATGACAGGCTCGAGTTCAGGCTGATCGACGGTCTCATCACCTGCGAAGGATTTGTCGTCGATCCGCCTGAACCGCCGCGATTTAGCCAGTTCGCGTAAGCTCGCTCACTCCGGCGGATTGAATGTGCGCACGAAATACACCGGCTCCTTGCCCTTCTTCAGGCGATAGAGCTGCGCCGGCCGGTTCGGGCCGCGCCGCATCTTGGCGATCGGCTCGATCATGTCGGCGGAGAGGATCCGGGTGCGGAAGGCGCTCTTTTCCAAAGGACGATCGAGCACGATCTCGTAGACCCGCTGAAGATCGGGCAGCGTGAATTCCGCCGGCATCAGATAGGCCGGCAGCGAGGTGTATTCGACCTTGTTGCGCAGGCGCTCGACTGCGGCGGTGAGGATCTCGCCGTGGTCGAAGGCGAGCTTCGGCTTGATCCTGCCGGCGGAGACCGGAAACCATTGCGCATCGGGGGCGAGTGCGGTCCGGCCCGCCTCCTCCGGCATCAACGCGAAATAGGCGTGCGTCGCCGACCAGCCGCGCGGGTCGCGCCCGGCGCTGCCCCAGCTTCCGAGCTGCTCGAGATAGGGGCTGGTCACGCCGGTCTTCTCCTTCAGCTTCCGCACCGCGCAGGCCTCGAGATCGCGGTCCTTGGCGACATCGACGAAGCCGCCCGGCAGAGCCCAGCTGAGCGGGAACGGCTCGCCCGCGCCGGCCGGCCGCTGCACCAGGAGGACGTGGAGGCCTTCGTTCCGGATCGCAAAGATCACCACGTCGACCGTGGCCAGCGGCCGCGGGAAATCCAATTGTCCTGAATTTTCAGTACCTTGGGCTTGATCTTTCGGTGCCATTGCGGCCCTCCCCGATTTGCCGCTTGACACTAACCTACTTAGTTGTACTGTGCAACTTACTTAGTTGCTTAGACCAACTTACTGGCAATCGATTGGAGAAAACCATGTTCGGCGTCAGGTTCATCAAGGCCCAGCCCACCACCTATCTCCTCAAGTACCGCGCCGGCGCTGTTGTCGCCGAGGGCGCGGGGCTGTCTGCCTTCTATTACGCACCTGCGACCACGCTCGTCGCCGTGCCCATCGGTAGCCGCGACGCCTCCTTCATCTTCCAGCAGATCGCGCGCGACTTTCAGACCCTCACCGTCCAGGGCCACATCACCTATCGCGTCAGCGAGCCGAAGAAAGCGGCCTCGATGCTCGACTTCACGCTGAAGTCCGACGGCAAGACCTATGAGACCGACGACCCGGAGAAACTGCCGCAGCGCATTCTCGGCACGGTCGAGGTGCTGGCCCAGCAGGCGGTGAAGGAGCTGACGCTGAAGGAAGCCCTGCGGGCCTCCGACCGCATCGCCGACATCATCGCAAGCGGCCTGCGGGCGCGCGCCGACATCGCCTCGCTCGGCCTCGAAATCCTCGGCGTCTCCATTCGCGGCATCAAGCCGACGCCGGACACCGCAAAGGCGCTGGAGGCGGAAGCGCGCGAAGCGATCCTGAAGAACGCGGACGAAGCGATCTTCGCCCGCCGCAATTTTGCGGTCGAGCAGGAGCGCGCCATCCGCGAGAGCGAGCTCGACACCGAGATCGCGGTCGAGCAGAAGAAGCGCTCGATCCGCGAGACGCAGATGGACGCGGAGGCCAGCGTCGCCGCCAAGCGCAACGAGCTGCGCCAGGCCGGCATGGTCGCGGACATTGCGCTCGAAGGCAAGCGCAAGGACTTTGTCGGCCTCAACGCCGAGAACACCCGCACGCTGGCCGACGCCGAGGCCTATCGCGTCGGCGCGCTGATGAAGATCTTCGAGGGCGTCGACACCCGCGTGATCCAGGCACTCGCCTCTGCCGGCATGCAGCCGGGCCAGCTCATCGCGCAGGCCTTCACCGGCATTGCCGAGAAGGCCGAAAAGATCGGCCAGCTCAACGTCTCGCCGGACCTGCTCAGCCAGTTGATGGAAAAGCCCAAGGCGATGGAGGCCGCCAATGCCCGCCGGCAATGACCGCAAGATCGTTCTGGTGACGCGCAAGACCAGGCTGGAGGACCTGGTCGCGCGTTACCTGACTGCGGCGCAGGCGCGCTTCTATGTCGAGCATCTCGGCGCCGACTTCTCCGACTATGAGCGCGAGCACGAGGCCTATCGCGCGCAGCAGCACCTGACTTTGCAGGTGCTGGAGCAATGGGGCCGCTACCAGGCGATCGAGCGCAGCTTCCTGCCGAACTTCATCTTCGCGCCCTCCGACATCGTGGTCGCGCTCGGCCAGGACGGCGTCGTCGCCAACACCATGAAATATCTCGACGGCCATCCGCTGATCGGACTCAACCCGGATCCGGCGCGCTATGACGGCATCCTCCTGCCCTTTGCGCCGCGCGACCTCGCAAAGCTCCTGCCGGAGGTCGCCGCTGAGAAGCGCGACAGCCAGGCGGTGACGATGGCAGAGGCGCGGCTCTCCGACGGCCAGGTGCTCCATGCCGTGAACGACCTCTTCATCGGCGCGCGCACGCATGTCTCCGCGATCTACGAGATCGCGGCCGGTGGGGCGACGGAACGGCAGTCCTCGAGCGGGCTGATCGTCTCGACGGGGCTCGGCTCGACCGCCTGGTTCAAGAGCATCGTCACCGGCTCGCTGGCGATCGCAGGGCAGTTCGGCCAGCCTTCTGAACCGGCGGCTTACGACGCCCTGCCCTGGGACGCGCCGGAGCTGCGCTTTGCCGTGCGAGAGCCCTTTCCCAGCCGCAACTCGCAAGTGGGCCTCGTCTGCGGCCGCCTCGCCTCCTCGGAGCAATTGCGCATCCGCTCGCTGATGCCGGAAAACGGCGTCATCTTCAGCGACGGCATCGAAGCCGACCGGCTCGAGTTCAACGCCGGCGCCGAAGTCGCGATCGGGATTGCGGCGCGGCGGGGACGGTTGATCGTGTGATCTATCCCGCAATCCTCAGCGCCGATCTTGCCTCCGCCGGCGTGGCGACGCGTCGGCCGTGGCGCGCGACGGCCTCGCAGGCGATGGTCACTAGCTCCGCATTGCTTGCAGCCAGACGATTCTTGTCGATCCTGATGTTGTCCTCGAGCCCGGTGCGAACCGCATCGGCGCCGCGCGACAGCGCCCAGCCCATGACCTCGGCTTGATGGCGCCCGATCCCTGCCGCAGTCCAGGTCGATTTCGGCATCAGCCGCTTGAGCTCGGCCAGAAGAATATCGAGCACATGCTCGTCAGCCGGCATTGCATTCTTGACGCCCATGACGAACTGCACGTGGGGATGCTCGTCGATCAGTCCCGCCTTGATCAGACGGCGGGCGCCATGCAGGTGCGACAGATCGAAGATCTCGATTTCGGGACGGATGCCGCCCGCCTTCATGCCGGTGGCGAGATGCTCGACCAGGGCGGCGCTGTTTTCATAGACGATGGTCGGAAAGTTCACCGATCCGGTCGAGAGCGACGCCATCTCGGGCTTCAGGTAGAGTGCGGACCCGCGCGCCGACGGATCGCGGCCGCGCCCTCCGGTCGAGAACTGAATGATCATCCCCGGACAATGCTTCCTGATGCCCTCCTGCACCTCTGCAAAACGCTGGGGATCGGAGGACGGCGTTTCGTCGTCGTTGCGAACGTGAATATGTGCAAGCGTCGCGCCGGCCTCGAAGGCCGCGTGCGTCGACTCGATCTGCTCGGACGGCACGATCGGCACCGCCGGATTGTCCTTCTTGCGCGGAACGGAACCGGTGATCGCGACAGCAACAACAACGGGATTCATCTCTCAACTCCTTGGTAACTGCCGCTGCCGGCCGGCTCGGCCGCAGCGTCAGTTTCTTCTCTCATTTGTGGGACGACGGCAACATCCGAGATCATGGCGCCGCCGTCAGATTGACCTCCGCCTTTCGCGACTGTCAGGTCAGAGCCGCGGCAGCCCCGCCCGTCGCCTCCGCACGCCTCCGCT
Source organism: Bradyrhizobium iriomotense (assembly GCF_030160715.1). Taxonomy (GTDB): domain Bacteria; phylum Pseudomonadota; class Alphaproteobacteria; order Rhizobiales; family Xanthobacteraceae; genus Bradyrhizobium; species Bradyrhizobium iriomotense. Next base: position 371,377 of record NZ_BSOW01000003.1, on the reverse strand, counting down.
CATAGTCTGCCCTTGGCATCGGAACGGCATCCGGATTGCCGAGATCGTCCATGCTGATCCGGTATGTTTCCCTGGCAGTCACCGCTGCGAGGGCGGCAATGACCGTGATGCCGAAGGCGATCGCGCCCACCGTGAGCGGGATGTTGGCCGATCCGGGAGGCGCCACGGTCGCAAACAAAGCGGGAAGCAACGCGGTGATGGTCGTTCCGATATTTTGCGAGATCGCCATCGCCGAAACCCGGGTGCGGGTCGGAAACAGCTCGGGATAGAAGCTCGGGAAGATCGCGTTGTAGCCCTGATAGACCACACCCCACATCAGCAGCGACAGCAGGATCGCGAGCGGCACATTCTTGATGCTGATCGCATAGAGGTAGCCGAAGGCGAGCAAGCCGGAGCAGAGCGCGCCCACGATGATCGGCGGCTTGCGACCGACCTTGTCGGACAGGTTGCCGACGAAGGGAATGACGAACACCGCCAGCATGTTTCCGAGGACCGGAATCCAGAGGTAGACGTCCTTCGCAAAACCGATTCCGTAGGCAGACTGGACGGCATAGGCTGCGCCGAAAATCGTCGCGACGACCGGAATGACATTCATCAGCGCCATGCAGATGACCCTGAGCATGTCCTTCCAATTCAGCTTGATGGCCTGAATAATCGGAGCCCGCGGGGTTTCTCCGCGCTCATCCTCCCTGGTAAAGGCAGGGGTCTCGTCAACCTCGCGGCGGATGATGTAGCCGGCGACGATGACGAAGAAGCTGAGCAGGAAGGGTATCCGCCACCCCCAGCTGTTGAAGGCTTCGGTGGGCATGTAGTGCGCCAGCGGCAGAAAGACGGCCGCCGCGAGAATCTGTCCGGCCTGCACGCCTTGAAGAGTAAAGCTGGCATAGAATCCGCGCCGCCCGAATGGCGCATGCTCCAAAATCATCGAGCTCGCGCCGGATATCTCGCCGGCAACGGCAAATCCCTGCACGAGACGCAGAGCGACGAGAAGGATCGGCGCCCAGATGCCGACCTGCTGGTAAGTCGGCAGGATGCCGACGGCCATGGTCGAGATGCCCATCAGGAACATGCAGACGATGAGAACCGTTTTCCGGCCATGGGTATCGCCCCAGTGCCCGAGAACGAAGGCGCCGATCGGCCGGGCTACATATCCGACACCGTACGTGGCCAGCGATGCGACGATTGCAACGGTTGGATTGTCCGACGGGAAGAAGATCTGCGGGAAGATCAGCGACGCTGCCGTCGCGTAGATAAAGAAGTCATAATATTCAAGCGCCGATCCAATCCAGCCGCTCGCAGCGGCCTTCTTGGACTGACCCATGTCGTGGATCGCTCGAGCCGTGGTCATGTGCAAGTTTCCTCCGACCTGTTTTGTTGGCGTCCCGTATGCGGGCTTCATGGATATGTTGGGCAGCAACGTCCGACCGCGCGGGCGGACTTTCCGCATGCGCGTGTCAACTGCCAAAACGTGTCTGGTTCGGAGCAACAATAGGCTTTCGGCGAACTAACACAATTACCCTGTTGTGCGATAAACCTAACATCATGTTATTCGCCGGGGAGGCGCGGTTCGAGCGGCGAACGCGTAGCCGACGCTCCTTCAAGCGCTTAATTCAAACGCCTGCTTCGGATGCTCAATGGAATCCGGGATGGAGGAGTCCTCAGGCCGGACTCATCTCATGGAGATCGTGATTGCGCTGAGATTAGCGGCGACTTCCAGGCCAGCCTTCGGCCCTTGCAGCACGATCGTCACGCCCTTCTCGTTGCGCAAATGGACGCCGTTGACGCCGCCGACCAGGGCGAAGCCGCCGCCGACCGAGCTATAGGTGCCGGTGAAATCACTGACCTCGCGGATCCCCGAGGCCCAGCCATCCAGGCGGCTAATCGTGGCGCCGGCCGTGATTCCAAGACTCAGACCGGAGAGCTTGAACGGATAGTTGCGGCCACGCCAGGTCAGCACGCCGCTGCCGGCGCCGCCGCCGACCAGCAGTGCTGCTTTCGCGATCTTGACGCGAACGTGGCCGGCGGCCTGCGCGAACGACGGCGTCACAGGGACAAGCAAGGCGAGCGATGTCATCATCGCCAGGCAGACTATGAAGGAGCGCCGCGCCACTCTCTCATTGTTTTGCGGCATCGACTTTCTTCCAGGTCTGATCCGGATTGAACAGAAGCATGCGGCTGGCAATGTTTTCGGTGCGCGGGCCGAGATCCTTCTGGTAGACGGTGCCGCCGTGATTGACCACGAAGGTCATGACGCCGGAATTGCCGTACTCGGCTGGATAAGCGACGAGCGCGTAGCCGCCGATCATCTTGCCTTTGACGACATAGTCGAGGGCGCCGCCGGGAGCGTTGGAACCCTGCCCCTTGAGGATCCTGAAGTAGTAGCCGTGATAGGGCGCGCCCTGCCCTTCCATCTTGTAACCCTCGCGTGATGCTTCCGCCACAAATTCGCCGAGCGGGCTTGGGTCACTATCGTCGCGCCAGAACAGCCCGTCCTTCTTGCCGGGCGTCGAGACGATGCGTTGCGCGTAGACACCGGCGCCTTCGCCACGGTCCTTGTCGGCATAGTCGTTCTGGGCATCGACATAGGCGAGCGCGGCCTGGATGGCATCTAGTTCGTTGCGGCCGATGCGGCGATAGAGCACCTCGATCCGCCCCTCATCCACGTCGAATTCCCAGCCCGTCTTGGAGTTGACCAAAGGAATCGGGAACGGAAAATCGTCCGGACCAAGCATCAGCGTGGCCTTCTTGTTGCCCTCCGCCTTGATCGCATGCTTGGCATCGTACATCGCCGTGAAGCGCTGACGAATGTCGGCGTCGGCGACCTCGTCTCCGGAGGAGACGATGTCGTCGGCGTTCCTGCCGAGCACCTTCAGGATATCGCGAGGTCCGCTCTTCACGGCCGCAGCGAGCGCTGCGGCTGCGTCCTCCGGAGTCGGATACGATTGCTGCGCCTGCGATGGCAAGCTGAACAGCGCGAGCGCCATAACGGCCGGCAAGGTTGCGCGTTGAAGCGACTTCAGGCCGATCATGGCGTCACCTCCGCAGGAATTTTTGCGCCGCCGGCGAGCCAGTCGCTGTACGTGCGGAACTTGAGACCGAGCTTTTCGTAATAGACCCGAAGGTACCCATCGCTGCCGCGGGTCACCGCGTCAGGCATCACGCTCTCGACCTCCTGCGCCATCACGCCGACATAGGCCTTGTGGCTGCCGAGATAGCTGAAGCGGTAGTAGCCGAGGCCATTGGCGAGATGACCGAGCAGGACGATGTCGTGCTTCAACGCGATGTCCGAACGCCGACCACCGCCGCCACCACCGCGTCCGCCTCCGCCAAAGCCTCCGCCTCCACCGCCGCGCATCGCCATTCCGCCGCCGCCGCCACGCCCGGCGAAGCTCGCGCCACCGCCGCCGCCACGGGGCATGCTGGCCATGCTGGAGCGGCCGCGTGCCGATGCCGCGGCAGCCGCCCGGCCAGACAAGACATTCATGGCACCTCCGCGATTGCCTCCGCCGCCACCACGGTTGACATTGGCGGCCCGATTGCCCGCACCGGCTCCGCCGCGGTTGGCGGCCTTAGCACGATCGCCCCCGCCCTTAGCGCGGTCACCTCCGCCCTTGGCGCGATCACCGGCACCTGCCCGATCGCCGCCGCGATCTCCGCGATCACCAGCGCGATCGCCTGCTCCCGCGCGATCTCCGGCCCGATCGCCTGCACGATCTCCCGCCCGGTCGCCCGCGCGATCGCCTGCACCCTGATTGGGACGCAGCACCTGCTGACCGTCGCGGCCGCGGAAATCCGCCCGGTCCGCCGCGCCGGCCTTGATGTTGTTGTTGCCGAAGCGCTGCTGCACATTGACGTTGTTGTAACGCACGCCCTGGCGATGTGCCGGATTGTGCTGCCAGCCGTTGGCAATGTTGGTCGTCCGGTGATTGACGTAGACGTTGCGGTTGCCCCAGTTGAAGCCGCCGCCCCAGTAATTGCCCCAGCGACCGATCGCCCAGGCCGTTCCGAACGCAAGGCCGGCCGCCACGACGCCTGCGCCGATATAAGACGGATAGCCGAAATAATACGGTGGATAGTCCGCATAGGGCCAGGCGCCGTAGACCGTCGCCGGCTCGTAGTAAGGCACATACATCGTTCCCGGCTCGGCCGGCTCGATGACCACCACCTGCTTGTTGTCCTGCGTCTGCACGCTGACCTTCTGCTGCTTGGTCGTCACGAGCTTCTTGTTGTCATAGGCCTTGTTGCGCAGCCGCTGGATCGCGTCCATCACGTCCGGCTGTTGCGCGAGAAAGGCGTCGCCGAGTTTCGTGGTCCATTCGAGCTTGTCGCTCATCATGGCCAGGACATCCGCCGTGCTGGCGAGCGCCTTGATGCTGTCGTCCCAGCCCTGCTTATCGACTTCCGTCTTCAGTGCATCACCCTTCAGGTTCTTGCGCTCCTTCAGCCAGCGGTCGGCCTGCACGACCTCGAGCGGATAAGTCGATGCCGCCAGCACGTTGGCCAGCAGCTCGTCCGGATAGAGCGCGATCGGTGCGACCAGTGCCTCGAGCTGCTCCGGCTTCAAGAGCTCCGCGGCCGGCTGAGCCTGGCTTGCCGGCTGCGCCGACGTGCTCGGGGCGGTCGGAGTCTGTGCCGATACGGCAACGGGCATCGCCATCACCAGCGCAAGCGCGATCAGGGGTTTGCCGCAGCGAAACATTGCATACCCTCCCATGGCATTTCGGCTGGAAGCATCGGGCCGAGGCGAATGCGTTCTTTGACAGAGATCAAAGAAAGCGGTTGCCGAGTTGCTGCGGCGCGACAATTGGTTGCGAAGGTTGTCCCGGCTAACGCGTGAGCGGCAGCCTGATCGTAAGCAGCGCACCGCCCGACAGCCTGTTCTCCGCGGCGATCTGTCCGCGGTGGGCCTCGATGATGGTTCGGGCGATGGCGAGTCCCATGCCCATGCCTTGCGGCTTGGTGGTGAAGAAGGGATTGAAGATGTTCTTGAGATCGCCGGCGGCTATGCCGGGTCCGCTGTCGCCGATCCGGATTTCTGCGAAGGAGCCGGACAGCGCCGTCGTGACGGTCACCTCCCGCACCTTCGCTTCCGTCTCGGAGATCGCGTCGATCGCATTGATGATCAGGTTGAGAATGACCTGCTGAAGCTGGACCGGATCGCCCCTGACGCGCAGCGCGCTTACGGCGGGCGTGAACTTCAGGACGATCTTGTGCCGGTCGGTCACGGCGGTCAAAAATCCGATCGCCTCGCCAACGGTCTCGTTCAGATCGATATCTGCGATCTCGAACGGAGTCTTCTTCAGCACACTGCGAAGCCTGCGGATCACCTCGCTGGCCCGCTGATCGTCTCGCCTGATGTCGGCGAGGATCTCCCTGATCTCGTCGAGATTGGGGGAAACCCCCTTCAGCATGAGCTCGGCCGTCTCGGTGTTGGTGAGGATCGAGCCGAGCGGCTGGTTCAATTCGTGCGCGATCGACGTCGTCAACTCGCCGGCTGCCGCGTAGCGGTTGACATGCGCAAGCTCGGCCAGCCGCTGGCGCGATTCAACCTCCGCGACGCGGCGACGCCAGCGCTCGTGAAGCAGGCCGCTGATCAGGCCCGCCTGCATCAGGATCACGACCGCAATCAGCACCATCTGCCAGCGGTAGATCTCCCATACGCTCGTCTGGCGAAACAGAACCTCGCTGCCGGGAGGCAGGTTCTCCTCCCTGATGCCCCAACGCTGCATCTCGCGCCAGTCATAGCGGGGCGACGCAAACGTCAGCGGCTCGATCTTGATATTGCCGGGCTTTTCGCCGCCGAGAATACGGAGAGCAGTGTCGACGGTCTTCCGGCTGGATGCCGCCGTTGAATGCATGGGGCCGCCGACCGTCTGGCCTTCAAAGAAGGCATCCTGATAGGAAAAAATCGGCGCATTGGTGACAGCTCGCAGCTGGCGCAAGGCGACGTCGCCTTCATGCGCGACACCTGCACCGTCGACCGACATCAGGCCCCAGAACAAGACCGTGTGCGACGGAAGCGACGAAGCGCGCTTGAGGATGTCCTGGAACGAAAGTCCCGAATACCAATCGAAAGTCACTCTGCCTTCAAATCGCTTTGCGTCCCTCTTGATCTCCTCGAGCCAGAACTTTTCGAGGGACGATGCCCCCAGCACGACCGCGATTGTCTGCGTGTCGGGCAAAACATGAAGGATGCTGTCGAAAGATATCTGAAAGTCGTTGTAAATCGAGATGACCGTGTCGTTGTCGGTCAGTCCGGTACGATCGACCAGACGCTGCTCGACCGCGGTCAGCACCATCGGTGTGGCCGGAAAAAGCTGCTTGCGATACTTCTGAGCGAATCGTGCCGCCGGCGCACCAACGCTCACGACGAGATCGGGCGGGCAGCTCTCGTAGAGCGAGCGCAGATAGTCGACGAAGGGCTCTTCCGGACCGGGATTGTTGAACCGTGCCGTCAGGAGCGTGTGCTCCTGAATGTCCAGTGGCCAGGGCGACTGCTGCTCGAGATCGGTCTTGATGGCCCGTGCGAATTCGCTCCATGGACGAAATTCCCGTCCAAAGGAGTGAAGCAGCAGCACCCGCTTGGGCTCGTTCTGATCGGCGGCGCGCACCAACCCCAGCCCCGCGAAGGCCAGGACCAGCACGCACAGACAGAGCCGCGCGGTCACAGCCGGCCAGCCCCGCCTGACCGCAGCAATGATCGGGATGTGCCCGCCCATCCTCTTCCTCAGCAGCTTCGATCGGCTGCACCTTGGCCTTATTCTACAGCAAAACGGGCGACGGCCAACGGCTTTGAGGAAGGCTTCCTCGACGTCAGTGGCCGCTCAGCACCAGAGTCTTTATCGGCAGCAGCAGCGCCTGGATCCGCAACAGCAGCGCATGAACGAGGCCGACGCCGTCGACGACATGCAGCGCGATGGCGCGGCCGGTGCTGGTATGTTCGGCAGAAATCTCCTCATGATTGCTGGTGTAAGCATTGACGATGCAGCTGCTCCCGGGCGTCACGCCTTCGAGCCCGCCCTTGTAGAGCGGCTCCAGGAACACGAGGATCGTGCCGGGCTTTACCGTGTTCTGTGCCTCCAGCAGTTGCTGTCCGCTCTGGAACTGTCCTGCGGCAATGTAGTCCTGCACCGTCGTGACCACCATCGGGATGATGACCCATGGCCTCGATATGCAGGTCGCTTCCGCCACCATGCCTTCCTTCATCACGCCCGCCTCGATCTGGCCGAAGCCGGCCTGAAGGACATTCCTCCCCGCGCCCGCCGGAATGAGCACGCCCGCGGGCCGCATCAACTGATTGACGACGTCGCCCACGCGAATCAGGAATTGCTCGACCCGGCCGTCGACGCCCGCGCGGACGATGGTTTTGTCGAGATCGACCTGCGCCTGGTCGAGAGCAGCCTGGGCGCTCGCCTTCTGTGCCGGCAGAAGCGTCGACACTTGCAACGCCGCCGACTCCTTCACGGCAGTTGCCGCATCGATCCCGGCCTGCCGTTGATCGACCAGCACCTGGAGCTTTTCGATGTCGCGTTGCGGTACGATGCCGGGGTTGCGGCGTTGCAATTCGGATTTGGTGTCGAGCTCGTCCTTGGCCTGCTGCCAATTGGCCTTGGCTTCCTGGATCTGGGCTTCGGCCTTGACGACATCCGACTGCGCCGAGGTCATCGCGGCATCGACCTCGGCGACCTTCCGCCTGGCGGTCTCGTGCGCGGCCTGTTGCCTGGAGCTGTCGAGCGTGAACAGCACGTCACCCTTCTTCACCTCCTGGCTGAAGCCGACCTTGACCTCCGCAACACGTCCCGATCCTTCGGGCAGGATCGGCACGGTGCGGAAATAGAGCGTCGCCGAGTCGGTCGACGGATGGAAATAGAAGATCATGGTGATCAGCGATACCGTGAGCATCAGGCAACCCGTGATGCCCCATCTGAGCTCATACCAGACGGAGTAGAACGTGATCTCCTTGCCGAAGCGCTTGCCCTGGACGTACCGGCGGTAAAGATAGTCCGGCACGATGGTCAGGAGCGAGCAGAACATGAGCTCAAACATGGCTGTGCTCCTTCTCCTTCGCGACGCCAGACTTGTCTGCCGGTGTCGGGCTGATCGCATCGCCCGCTTGTGCGGTTGACGCTGCCTCGCCGACGCCTCCCGGCGTCGAATCGGCGATCTTCTCGACGGAATCGGCGATGCTGCGCAGCGGCGTGCCGAAATCGGGGAGATCGATCAGCGCAAGCAACAATCCCGCCACCCAGAAGATATGCATGTGGGTGAACAGCGAGATCAGGCCTAGCACGGCGACAAATTCGAATTGCAGCTTCTGCGACTTGTGCGCCATGCGCTCCGGCAGGCTGTGCAGCTTCCAATACAGCGTGCCGACCCAGAGCAAGGTGCCGACGAGGAAGATGCCCATCACCACCATCAGCGGGTCGACCCCGCTTCCCGGCGCGAGATAGAACGGCAGATGGTGCGGAGCCATCGGATGAAGCTGGTCGCTCAATGGTCTCTCCCCAATCCAGATCGGGCCATGCGCAACGTGTCACGACTACTCTGACTACCGCAGTAGGGAATTTGCTTGATTTGAATCAAGGGAACGCCCCCCGCCGGGCCTAGCCTTCCGGGAACGCCGAACCGCAACAGTGCAATCAGGAGACGTCCGCCATGCCCGGCCTCGATGATCTCATTCCCAATGCCACACAGATCAGGAAAGAAGCAGCCCTCAAGGAAGCCGAAAAGGCCGAGGAATATGCCCGCCTCGCCGCAGCAGCCGAGGCCGAGAAGCGCGCCCTGATCGAACGGTTGGGCAAGCCGTCCGGCAAGACCGAGGAGGAAAAGATCCAGCTCGCCTCCAGCATCATCCAGCGTGCGGTGCGAAACGGCCAGACCGAAGTGCAAGTCTATCGTTTCCCCAACACGCTGTGCACCGACAAGGGCCGCGCCATCAACCAGCAGGAAAAGGGCTGGGAGAACACGCTGACAGGCATCCCCAAGGAAATCTTCCAACTCTGGACCGACTATCTGAAGCCGCGCGGCTATCGCATCGCCTACCAGATCATCGATTTTCCGGGCGGCGTACCCGGCGACGTCGGCATCACAATCTCCTGGGGAGACAATTGACGGCCATCAGGCCGCGTCCCGTTGAAACAGCGAAAGGACAGGCATGGCCAAGGAAGAACCTGCGGAGCGGATGAAGCGCAAGGACTATGAGAAGGAACTGGAGAAGCTCCAGGTCGAGCTCTGTCATCTCCAGGACTACGTCAGGGCGAACAAGCTCCGGGTCATCGTCCTGTTCGAAGGCCGCGACGCGGCCGGCAAGGGCGGCACGATCAAGGCGATCACCGAAAAGGTCAGCCCGCGCGTGTTCCGCGTGGTGGCGCTGCCGGCGCCGTCCGACCGCGAGAAGACGCAGCTGTTCTTCCAGCGCTACATGGAGCAGTTTCCCGCCGGCGGCGAGATCGCGATCTTCGACCGGAGTTGGTACAACCGCGCCGGCGTCGAATATGTGATGGGCTTCTGTACCCCCGCCGAGCACAAGCGGTTTCTCACGCTGTGTCCCCAGATGGAGAAGTACGCCATCGACGGCGGAATCATATTGGTCAAGATCTGGCTCGAGGTCGGAATGGAGGAGCAGGAGCGCCGATTCCACGCCCGCATCGATGATCCCGTACGGCAATGGAAGCTGAGCCCGATGGACCTGCACTCCTACAGTCGCTGGTACGATTATTCGCGGGCGCGCGACCTCATGCTGAAGGCCACGAGCACGGAGCACGCTCCCTGGTACATCATCCGTTCCGACGACAAGCGACGGGCGCGGCTGAATTGCATCGCCCACCTCCTGAGCGCCATCCCCTACAAGCGGATCAAGAAGGACAAGGTCAAACTGCCAAGGCGCTCCAACAAGGGGCGCTACAACGACCAAGCCAGCCTGAAGGGCATGAACTTCGTCGACGAGCGATATTGAGGGTCAGGCCGCCGAATGGGCGGCCCGATGCCGTGATTGCAGGATGCAGGTCCTGGCCTCAATAGCCATAGGGATATTGCTGCGGGCAGACCCAATTCCCGTAGCCGTCCTGATAGCAGCCGTTGTTGTAGTTGTTGTTGTAATAGCCGTAAGCACCGTAAGCGCCCGCAGCTGCAGCTCCGACGGCGGCAGCACCCCAACCATAGCCGGGACGATATCCGGGATAGCCCGCGATCGGACGTCCCGGATAACCGGCAATTGGACGACCCGGACGACCTGCGATGGGACGACCGGCTATCGGATGACTTGGGCGGGGACCTCCGGCAACTCGATAGCCGCCACCACCATGGATGCGGCCGGCATGAACGGCGCCGCCGCGATAACCTCCGCCGTGAAAGCCGCCTGCACGCATCCCACCGCCATGGAAGCCGCCGCCGCCCCCGCGGAAGCCGCCCCCGCCTCCGCCGCGGCGAGCGAAAGCATCGTCGGGAATGAGACTGGCAGTGACAAGAACGAAGACGGCAAGAGCCGCAAGAAGATAACGAAGCATGGCATCTCCTCCCTTGTTCGGGGTGCCGTCATTCGCTCTTCGGTGATGCCGCGCGACTGCGATTGGCACCCGACGACAACGTCGAGCGCCCTTCTCATTCAGGCTTGACCCAAATCAACGGAACCGGAGCTTTTGAATTGCGCGAGTCATCGGTCGGATGCGAGCGATCCGGCCGCGCATCCGCGGCCGGATCCTCAACGTCTACTTCAACCGGATCGTGACGCCACCGACTGCAGCCGAAACCTCCGCGCCTACTTTCGGGCCGCTGAGTTGCAGGATCACGCCGTTGGCGTTCTGCAGCTGGACTGCTCCGGCGCCTGCGGCCACCGCGCCGCCTGCCCCGCCCGCCGCGTAGGAGCCTTCGATGGACTGCGGCCCCTTCAGGTTGAGAGCGCGGCCGACAAGCTTGGTCGTCGAGGCCCCGACCGTGAAGCCGACGCTCATGCCTGAGACCGTGAACGGATAGTGCTTGCCTCGCAAGGTCAGCACACCCTCGCCGCCGCCGACCCCGATGATCAGCCCGCCTTTGGTAAAGACGACGGCGACCTGGCCGGTCTCGGCACGCGACGGCGTGCTGAAACCGGCAACGCCTGCGAGCACGGCGACCAGAGCGGCGCGGATGGCAGATTTTCTCATGACTGTCGTTCCCCTTTGGTTTGACGTCGAACTATTGAGCCAGGATCATCGCGAAGTAGCCGAACACGGTGAGCAGGATGCCCGACACGGCATAGCCGACCGGCAGAAGTCTGGATCCGGGGCATCGTGTCTCGGATCGGCAGGCATGCCCTCATCGGATTGCCGTTACTTGCTTCGTTTTGCGGCCTCGTATGCGTCCCGATAACCGCGCGCAATGGTCCGAACGCCTCGTCCGATATCGTCGTAGACATCATCAGGGAGGTTCGCGAGCGACACGCGAAGCGACCATTCGGGTGCATCGAAGCCACCTCCGTTCAACAGCACAATCCCGTGGGCTTCAGCCAGCCTAAACGCGAGGTCCAGCGGGTGGACGTGTTTCTTCAGATGTTCGACGGCCTCGTCGCCGATGTTCTTTCGGGCCCAGAACTCGAAATCGACAAGCGCGTAGTAGGCGTCGTAGTTGGGATTCGGGTTTAGCTTGTCCGCAAGCCCGAGTCCGTCGAGCAGCGACCACAGGCGTTTGTTGACGATTTCCATGCAGGCGGCCTGATAGGCCTTTTTCACGTCCATCATCTCTGCGAGCGAGAACAGGCTCATCATCACCTGCTGCGGCAGCGACAATCCCGCGGTGTGGTTGAGGGCCACGTCGCGGCTGTCGGCGACAATGCGGTCGATGAGCTTGAGCTTGCGAGGTTCGAGCGTCAGCGGCCCGTAGCGCTTGTCGAGCGCCTTCACTGCGGCGTCGGGAAGCTTGGCGATCATCTTGTCGAAGATGTTGTCTTCGTGGATGGCGATGGCGCCGAGCCGCCACCCCGTGCAGCCGAAATATTTCGAGTAGGAATAGACGCCGATGGTGTTGTGCGGGAGCTCGCCCAGCAGCGAGCGGAAACCATGCACGAAGGTGCCATAGACGTCATCGGTCAGTAGCATGAGGTCGGGGCGCTTTGTCTTGACCAGCTTGGCCAGCTTGCCGATCGTTTCCGGGCTCACGCCCATCCCCGATGGATTGGCGGGATTGACGATGAAGAAGGCCTTGATCTTGGGGTCCTCCAGCTTCTTGATTTCCTCGTCGGTGAACTGGAAGCGGTTCTCCTGCGGCGCCCTGATCTGCACGACCTTGAGGTCGTAGTCCTCCAGATGCGTCATCTCGATGTAGGGTGTGAAGATCGGTGTTCCCAGCGCGATGGTGTCGCCGGGGAGCAGCAGCCGATTGGCCTTCAGCGACTTGAAGAGGTAGCACATCGCTGCCGTGCCACCCTCGACGGCGTAGATGTCGAATTTGCCGGCCGGCCGGGGCTCGCCACAAACGGCCCACATCAGATATTCGTGCACGATCTTTTCGTTGTGCACCAGCATGCGGTCCGGCACCGGATAATTGTCGCCGATGATCGAATCGACGAGCTCGTGGACGAAAGCGTCGGGATCGAAGCCGAATTTCTTCACCGCATACGGCAGCATTTCCGCCAAGAAGCTCGCGCCCGGCATATCCTTGTGCTGTGCGAGCCAAGCCTCGAACCGTCGCGCAATGCCCTTTGCCTGGGGCATGCCGCCGATGCCCGCCGGGTGGTCCATCACCCGCTTGCTCTCGGTGATGGCGAACTGGCCGAGCAAAAAGAAGCCTTCGCGCGGGGTCGTGGCTATCCAGTTCGGGTTGCCCCGCCCCGCGTTCAGAAAGGCCGTTTGCGTCGTTTTCGAGGTGCTCTTCGCCAGGTTGATCAACTCGTCCTTGATCTCGAAGGGGCTCAGCGCCTCGAATTTCTTCAGCGTCAGAAGATCGGCCATTTGACACTCCCGAGCGGTGTAATTGAGATGAAGCTGCGCAAGCTCGTTCGCCTGCGCGGTCGCGCTGAGGATCATCGGAAGCCGGTGATGGACTTTGATCTATCTCAAGGGTCAGGGGCCGCCTTGATCGCGTCGACATCGATGGCTGCATCCCGATGCAATGCAGCGAACGCATCGTGCCAGCAAGGACAATGAGGCAGCAACACTCTCGCAGTTGCGATTGACATAGATCAACACACCTGGCGAACCACAGCCTGATGTCAATCAGGTATGGCTAGAATCGCCTTGCCCGTCGTCAGCCCGATCTGGCGCCGGGCCGACACGGGATATGCCGAAGCTCGGGGACAGCATTGAACGGGTGACATCATGATCGATTGGCTCTTCCAGACGCTCCGTACCTATCCGGAAATCGCGGTCTTCCTCTCTCTGGCCCTGGGCTACTATTTCGGCTCCTTTACCTACAAGGGCCTTGGTCTCGGCGCCGTTACAGCAACGCTGATTGCCGCGGTCATTATTGGCCAGATCGGAATCACCATTTCAAGTCCGCTCAAGCCGTTCTTCTTTTTGATGTTCCTGTTCGCGATCGGCTATGGCGTCGGACCGCAATTCGTGCGTGGCATCGCGCAGGACGGTGTTCCCCAGGCCGTTTTCGCCGCCGTGGTCTGTGTCTTCTGTCTTCTCGCTGCGTATCTCGGCGGGAAGCTGGCCGGCTACGACGTTGGATCGACAGTCGGGCTCTATGCCGGCTCCCAGACGATCTCCGCATCGATGGGGCTTGCAACCGACGCCGTCAATCGTCTTGGTTTGCCTGCAGACGAGGCCAAGAAACTGCTCGACGCAATGCCGGTCGCCTATGCAGTAACCTATATTTTCGGCACGGTCGGGTCCGCGATCGTCCTGGCCCTGCTCGGGCCTGCGCTGCTCGGCATCGATCTCGAGACTGCGTGCAAGAAATACGAGGAGGAGCACGGCGGCAAGAAGCAGTTGGGTGGCCCCGGGACGGCTTGGCACCAGTTCGATTTGCGTGCCTACCGCGTTCGTGAGCGGGGCCCCGTCGTCGGCAAGACGGTTGAGCAGGCAGAAGCGCTGATCCCCGATCAGCGCGTTTTTGTTCTCCGGCTCCGTCAAGCCGGGAAGATCGTGGAGGCAACCTCCGACGCCGTGATTCATGCCGGCGATGTCGTGGCGGTAGCAGGCCGCCGCGACGTGCTTGTGCAGCTGATCGGCGAGCAGGCGGAGGAAGTTGACGATCGTGAGCTGCTGGCGGTGCCGATCGAAGGCGTCGATGTTTACGTGACCAGCAAAGAAGCCGATGGAAAGACGCTGGAGGAATTGGCGAAGGCGCCGGGTGCCCGCGGCGTTTTCCTGCGCAAGATCACCCGCGGCGCCATCGCGACCGAAATTCCCATCCTGCCGGACACGAAGATAAATCGGGGCGACATCGTCACCCTGGTAGGCCGCACGCCTGATGTCGCCGCCGCCACAAAAATGCTGGGCCGCCCGGATCGCGTGACTGACGTTGCCGACGTTGCCTTCATCGGGGCAGCCATCGCGATCGGTGCACTCGTTGGCGCCTTCGTTTACAAGATCGGAAGCGTGCCGCTGACGCTGTCCACTTCCGGCGGCGCGCTAATCTCCGGCCTGTTCTTCGGCTGGCTCCGATCCGTGCACCCGACCTTCGGCCGCATCCCGTCACCCACCGTGTGGTTCATGAACTCGGTTGGCCTGAACGTCTTCATTGCCGTGGTCGGCATCTCCTCGGGACCGGGATTTGTCGCCGGCCTGCAAAAGCTCGGCTTCAGCCTGTTCCTTTGGGGCGTCGTGGTAACCACCGTCCCGCTAATTCTGGCGATGTACGTCGGCAAATACCTATTCCGCTTCCATGACGCGATCGTGCTCGGATGCTGCTCGGGCGCGCGTACGACGACCGCCTCGCTCGGCATGATCAACGACCGCGCGAAAAGCCAGATTCCCGGCCTTGGCTATACCGTCACTTACGCGGTCGGAAACACGCTGCTAACGATCTGGGGCATGGTGCTGGTCATGTTGATGACATAGCCGCGGCCGAGGACGATGTTGATTTGGTTGGAGCAGTTTCTCGTCCGTTATCCGGAACTCGCGCTGTTCCTCGTAATCGCCGTGGGCTACTGGATCGGAAGCTTCAGGATCGGCGCGTTTAGCCTCGGCCCGGTGACGGGCGCGCTCTTCGCCGGACTAGCTGTCGGCGACTTCGCGCACGTGCCCGTTTCCAGTATGACCAAATCTTTTCTGTTCCTGCTATTCCTGTTCGGAGTGGGCTATTCGGTCGGTCCGCAATTCGTCCTGGCGATGAAGCGCGACGGGCTGAAGCCGATGCTAATGGCCGTTGTCGTGAGCTTCACTGGTCTTGCTGCGGCAATTGTCGTCGCACGTGTACTGCGGCTTGACCCCGGCTTCGCGGCTGGACTCATGTCGGGCGCCCTCAGCCAGAGCGCTGCAATGGGTACGGCCACCGACGCTGTCAACGGACTGTCGGTGTCCGAGGCACAGCGCGCGTTGTTTGTGTCGCACATCGCGGTAGCCGATGCGGTCTGCTACATCTTTGGCTATGCCGGCGTGATCACATTCTGCACAATGGTCGTTCCGGCACTGCTAAAGATCGATCTGAAGACGGAAGCGCTCAAACTGGAACAGGCCTTGGGTATCACTCGCGCCAAGCCCGGCCTGGCGTCCGCCTGGCGCAAATTCGAGATGCGCGCCTACCGGCTGGATGACCAGACGGCAATCGCCGGACTGGCGGTTGCGACCGCCGAAGCTCGTGTGCCCGGGCACCGCGTGTTCATCCACCGCATCCGCCGCGGAGAACGTATCCTCGAGGCGGAGCCTGGAACGATCCTCGCGGCAGGCGATGTTATCGCGCTGTCGGCACCGCGCCAGATCATCGTTGAGTTGATCGGACCACGCGGCGAGGAGGTGGAGGACTCAGAGCTCCTCGATATCCCCCTGATCTCGGCCGATGTGTTCCTGATGAACCCGAAGCTCGCGGGCACCAGTCTCCAGCAGGCGTCAGAAGAGAGCTGGACACGCGGCCTCTATTTGCGCTCGTTGAGCCGAGGCGGCGAAGCACTTCCCGTCGCCGCCGGCGTCGTTCTGGAGCGTGGCGATCTGCTTCGCATCGTTGGTCCTGAAGCAGTGGTGCAGAACGCCGCCAAGAGCATCGGCGTCATCGTAGCGCCAAGCACCAGCATCGATTTCGTGGTGCTGGGGCTAGCGATATTCTTCGGCGGCCTCGCTGGCGTTCTCGCGAGTTTTTCAATTGGTGGTATCACGATCTCCCTGAGCACCAGCGTCGGCACGCTGCTCGCCGGACTTCTGGTCGGCTATCTCCGCACGCGTCTGCCGCACTTCGGCCGGATCCCCGACGGTGCCATCAGCCTGATGACCTCACTCGGACTGGCGGCCTTTGTTGGCCTTACCGGGATTCATGCCGGGCCGATCTTCCTCTCCGCCATACGGGAGTCGGGCATCGGCCTGCTTCTGGGCGGCATGATCGTAACTCTATTGCCGCAGATGGTCGGTTTCTGCTTTGGCCATTTCATGTTGCGCATGAACCCGATCCTCCTGCTCGGCGCATTGACTGGAGCCCAGACGGTAACGGCAGCGATGGCTGCCATTCAGGAGCGCTCCGGTAGCTCCGTGGTGGTGCTTGGCTATACGCCCGCCTATCCAATCTCGAACATCCTGCTGACGACCTGGGGATCGGTCATGGTGGCCGTTTTCGCCGCCTGAACAAGGCTGGATTTCTACTACCTACCTCGCGAATGCAGGGGTAACCCGTGAGACACGGGCTACCCCTGCATGTTCGTCCCCTCTCTATCCTAAGAGGCGGCCTT
This sequence comes from Bradyrhizobium iriomotense, assembly GCF_030160715.1. Taxonomy (GTDB): domain Bacteria; phylum Pseudomonadota; class Alphaproteobacteria; order Rhizobiales; family Xanthobacteraceae; genus Bradyrhizobium; species Bradyrhizobium iriomotense. Next base: position 354,582 of record NZ_BSOW01000003.1, on the reverse strand, counting down.
CAGCTTCGGCTGAGCACCGGGCTTGGGCCGACCGATCTTCGCCAAGGCTTCCGTGCGCACGAGCTTCAGCCCTTCCTTGGCGTCGTAGCCGTGGATTTCCTTCACATCGAGCTTGCGCATGAAGTCGATGGTCTCCTGGGTGATGACCTGGCCCGGCACCATGATCGGGAAGCCCGGCGGGTACGGAATCACGAAGTTCGCCGAGACGAGCTCGGGCCCGGCCTTCAGGCGACGGTCGATCTCGGGATCGTTGAGACGGATGTGTTCGCACCCCGCCGCATCGTAAGCGGCATAGAAGCCGCTGCGGATATCGCCTTCGTTGGTCTTGGCGCCGGCATCGCCGCGGAAGCTCGGGTGGAAATGCGAGAAGTTCGGGAGGTCGGGCACATCCTTCATCAAGCTGTTGACCCGTGCCTCGAACGTCTTCTTCGCGTTGGCACCGCCCTGCGCGAGACCACGATCGACCTCGCCCGCGATCTCGGCCAGGACGCGTACGAGGTGCGCGACGTCGCTGCGGGTGTTGTTGATGTTGGACTGGAGCAAGACCGAGTTGCGCGAGGTCTTGTTGATCTGGATGTTGTACTCGCTTGCCAAAATGCCCTTGAACTGCGTGCCGTCGTAACCGGCCGTACCGCACACCAGCGTCATACGAGTCGGATCGAGGCAGAACTCGTCGTCGTCCAGGCTCTTCAGCGTGTTCGCCCAGTTTACGCCGGCAGCGAGGTAGTCGGTGAACCCGCTCTGGCGATATTGCGCGGGCACCATGGCGTCGGCACCCAGAACGCGGAAGTATTTCGATATGAGCGGATTGTTGTTGACCGCCTGGCGGATCGCGAGCGCGATCTCCATCGCGTTGGCGACAAGGCCGTAGCCTTCCAGCTCCATCTGGCGCCGCGAGACGTCGAGGCTCGCGATGAGCTGCTGGTTCGGGCTGGTGGATGCGTGGGTGAACACGGCCTCCTTGAATTGTTGCTCGACCCTGTGGAATTCGACGTCCTTGACCGCGAGCATGGAGCCCTGGCGGATCGCCGACATCGACTTGTGGGTCGAGTTGGTCTGGTATACGCGCAGGCGAATCTGGCGCGGATCGGGGATCAGCCGGGTCTTGAGCAGCACCTCGTCCGACGGGTTCTTGCCAAGTTCGGCCTGCTGCTTCTCGTAGGCTGCGACCGATTTCGGATCGTGCATCCAGGCCTCGATCTCGTTGGCCGCCCCCATTCCGGTGCGCCGCCGCAGGAACGGCGAGAACCGCGCAAAGCCGAACCAGGCCTCATCCCACAGGAAGATCAGGTCCGGCTTGATGGCGAGGCATTCCTCCATCACCCGGCGGGTGTTGTAGATGTGACCGTCAAAGGTGCAGTTGGTGAGGTCGAGCAGCTTGACGCGGTCGAGCCGGCCGTCAGCCTTGGCATTCAGCAGCGCCTGCTTGATCGTCTTCAGGGGGACTGCGCCATACATCGAATATTCCGTCATCGGGAAGGCTTCGACATAGAGCGGCTGGGCGCCGGCCAGCACCATTCCGTAGTGATGCGACTTGTGGCAGTTGCGATCGACGATCGCGATGTCGCCCGGCCCAAGCAGAGCCTGCACCGCCATCTTGTTCGAGGTCGAGGTGCCGTTGGTCACGAAGAAGACGCGATCGGCGCCAAGTGCGCGGGCCGCCTTGTCCTGCGCCTTCTTGATGTTGCCGGTCGGCTCCAGCAGGCTGTCCAGGCCGCCGGTGGTCGCGCTGCTTTCGGCCAGGAACAGGTTGAGGCCGTAGAATTCGCCCATGTCGCGGATCCAGTCCGACTTGAAGACCGATTTGCCGCGGGCGATCGGCAGCGCGTGGAAGGTGCCGATCGGACGCTGCGCATATTTCTTGAGATTGTCGAAGAACGGCGTGTCGTAGCGATCCTGCACGCCTTCGAGGATCGAGAGATGCAGTTCGAGCAAGTCTTCGATGGAATAGAAGATGCGGCGGGCGACATTGGCCTCGGGATTTCCGGCCATCGCCTCGACGTCGCGGTTGGACATGAGATAGATGTCCAGCTCAGGTCGAACGCGCTTGATAATATGGGCGAGGCGGAGCGCGGAGGCATCGGATTCGTCATTGAGGCCGGCGGTGGCGGTCATGGAGCGAAGCACCGGCGCGTCGTGCCGCGAGCGCAGCCCGAAGCCTTCGTTGATGACGACGGCTGCGAGGTTGGGGTTGAGGATCGTGGCGCAGAAGGCGTCTTCGAGGCTGCCGACGATGACAGGCTCATAGACGAAGGCATCGACCGGACGCCGCAGCTTGCGCCATTCGTTGGCGAGCGCAGGCCAATTGCTGGCCGAGAGGCCGGTGACGATCAGGGTTTCGAAATAGGGACGACGCGCGGTGTGCTGCCCGAACATCTGCGGCGCCAGATCGGGAGCCTCGCCATTGCCTTCGTCATTCACGCTCCAGTCGCCGGCGTGCTGGCGGAACGACCTTGTCGTCAGGGCCTGCGTCAGCCGTGTCGCGAGAGCGAGCGAAGTTGACGCATCGCCGGTCGCGGCCGCTTCCCGCAGCGCCCCCATCAGTTGCAGGCCCGGATAGCCGTGGAACTCCTCCGTCACGGAAAGATCGGCCAGCGCTGCATCGTATTTCGCGCGATCGCCGCCGCGAGCCCATGCCTTCGCAGCCTCCACCAGATCACGCCAGTCGTCCGCCCGCCCCCCCGGCCCGGAGAAGAACTGATCGATGCGCTTCTGCGCAGGCTTGGTGTCCTTGGACATGATTGTCTCCCGATCCCTGAGGCAAGGTGATGCGGGATCGTGGGTGCGGCGCGGGGCGCTCCATTGATCCAAGTCAACGGTCGCTCGCGATGTAATGACGCCATGGACCGCGCGGGCGATGTCCCTTCGCAATGCAACCAGCAAGCCTGATGGCACGGTCGAAAAAGTTATGGCCGCCGCCGGCGACGCCGAACAGGCTAGGCAACTGGCTCATGATGATGGTGAGCCCGGCACCGGCCTTGAAGCCGACCAAGATGCTGTCGCTGACCAGGCGGACGAGAACACTGAGCTTGAACAGCCACGCGATGAAGCACAACACCGCCACTGCAAAGGCTGCGAGACTTGCAATCTGCGCATACCGCACGGCGTCGCCGCCAGCCAGCGCGCCCACGGTGCTGGCGATCATCAGCGAGATGGCCGAGGTCGGGCCGACTGCGAGCTGGCGCGACGAGCCGAGCAGCGCATAGCCGATGCCGCCGAGCAGATAGCCGTAGACGCCGACCTGCGGCGCCAAGCCGGCCAATGCGGCACGCGGCTCGGAAGGTCCATTCATGCGCGCGCCTCCGATGGCCCGGCTTCGCAGCGCAGCAGTACGATCTCGACCGTTTCATCGCGGCGGATCGCTGAACCGGCAGCGATGTTCACTGAGCTCATGTCCGGGATGTCGGCTGTCGCAGGTCGCGCGTGGTCGCATAGGCAGCGCCTTACCATCGGCGGGGCTTGATCTGGATCAAGCAATCCCCGGATTTCGAGCATGAGATCGCGGCAGCAACGTCGTACTGGCCGTGCTCGGGCCGATCATCGTTGCCGCTACTTTTGCAGGCTGAGGGAGATCGCGATGCGGCTGCTCGCTGGCGCTACCATCAGGCATTTTGCGGCAATCCTGCTCGTCCTTGCAGCTTTCGTTCTGTCGGCGCGTGCCGAAGGTGACGCTCGCATCCAGGAAGAGATCTGGGCCCTCCCCTTGCCGCTTCCGATGTTCGCCTATGTGGTGCGCCCGGTTGGGGATGGCCCGTTCCCGCTCGTGATCATGAATCACGGCGTATCGCTCAATCCTACCGACCGAAGCTTCTTTCCGCTGGTCGAGTTTCGCGACGCTGCCAAATGGTTTGCCCGGCAGGGCCATCTCGTGGTGGCGCCGGTCGGCACCGGCTACGGCGCCGCCGCCATCGATGCCCCCGAACGCGGACTCTACGGCCCGTTCTTCTCCAAGGTCGGCAAATGCACCAATCCGAACTTCCGCGATCCCGGGCTCGCCGTTGCACAGGTAGATCTCTGGATCATCGACTACATGGCCGCCGAAAAACGCATCGTGCCGAAGGACGTCATTGTCGTCGGCCAATCCGCCGGTGGCTGGGCCGCAATCGCGTTATCAAGCCTGAACCCGTCGCAGGTGAAAGCCATGATCGTTTTTGCCGGCGGCCGGGGCGGCCGGGTCGGCGGCAAGCCGAACCACAATTGCGCGCCCGACAAGCTCGTCGCACAGACCGGCGAATTCGGCCGCACCTCGCGCGTGCCGATGTTGTGGATCTACATCGAGAACGACACCTATTTCGGCCCGGTTTTGACCAAGCGCATGCACGAGGCTTTCGTCGCCGCCGGCGGCAAGGCTGAGTACCATCTGATGCCTCCGTTCGGCAACGAAGGACATTTCTTCATCGGTTCGCCCAGCACGGTCCCGATCTGGTCACCGCTGGTAACGAAGTTTCTTGACGCACAGAAATGATCGGAACGATCCGAGGCTCGGAGGTCAAAACCATGGTCAAGGCTCGTCATTGTCTCGCGGGACTTCTGATCGTCACCATCGCCGGCGTCACGATCACTCCTGGCGCCGTCGCGCGGAAGAATGCGCAAACGGACAAACCCGCCGAAGCCGCAACGCGCGGCCAGCGCGAGGCCAAGGACATCACCTATGGAGATTGGCAAAAGCTCTGCTTCAAGCCAGGCGGCGCGCCGACGTTGTGCCGGACGTCGATCACCGGGAAGTTTCCGACCGGGCAAACGGCGGTGCGTGTCGACCTGATCGAGCGCGAAGGCGACCGGACGGCGCGGCTGCAATTATTCGTGCCTGTCGGCATGTACCTGCAACACCCCGCCAAGCTGACCGTCGACCAGGGCAGCCCCTACCAGGTGCCCTATAGCTGGTGCCTCACCAATGCCTGCATCGCGGGCGACGTCGCCGATCCCAGGATTATCAAGGAGATGGAAACCGGAAAGACGCTGGTCCTGGAGGTCGTCGATTCCAACCTTCTGGCGCTCACGACCTCGATGCCGCTGGCGCAATTCGCCGCCGTTCACAAGGGCGCGCCGGCAAAGACGATGGAGCAGGACATCGACGAGTAGGCAAAATATCGAAAACAACCCCATGCAAAGGAGTCGCATGGTCGGCGTGACGTTTTGCTGATTTTACGAAATCATTTGACACGTCGGGCAAATCACCTGCAGAATGCCATCATTGGGCCTAGCTAGCCCGCGCCGGCACGGGCACGTTCCACGGGGTCGACGAGCGACTGCGCCGAGAACGGTTTCGTCAGATAGGCAATGCATCCTGACTCGATCGCGTCCGAGCGATTGGCCGCACTGTCGTTGCCGGTGATGTAGACGACCGGTGTCGTGACACCCTCGGCGATGAGCCGTCGCCGCAGGTCAATGCCGGATTCGTTGTTCAGATCGATATCGATGATGATGCAGATGGCGGTCTGGAGATCGGAGTGATCGAACAGCGCTGCCCCCGACTCGAAGAGCAGAGCCATGAAGCCATGTTCGCGCAGCAGGCGTTTGATGCTGATGCGCATCGATAGATCGTCATCGACAACGAAAACAGGCGCGCGCGTCGGCAAGATGGTCGGCCCTCTGATGATCGCGAGGAAAAGAAAAGCCAAACAGAGCCCACTTACGCACGCCATAGAGCACGCCGTCATTCACATTTCATATTGTCCCTGAGTATAGGTGCGCTGCGGCAACCGTGCGCCCGCAACTAAAACGCGATGAGATTAGGATGATTCGTCATCGCGCTTTAGGTTGTTGTTTACGCATGATCTTTTCGGAAAACCGCTTCACACTTTTCCGGATCATGCTTTAGCCGCGGCGCTCGTCCTTCGGATGGAGCATGCCAAGCCGCTCCGCAATAGAGACCAGTTCCGCGAGTGAGCGGGCCTGCATCTTTTCCATGACCTGATGGCGGTGCGCCTTGACGGTGCGCTCGGTGGTTCCGAGCTCGTGCGCAACCTGCTTGTTGATCTTGCCGCGCACGATCAGGTCGAACACCTGCCGCTCGCGCGGCGTCAGCGCGGCGACGAGCGCCCTGAGTGACTCCAGCCTGCTGCGCTGGCTGCGCGCGGCTTCATGGCGAGCCATGGCGCGTTCGATGGCATCGATCAATTGCTCCGATGACACCGGCTTGGTCAGGAAATCCTCGGCGCCGGCCTTGATGGCCCGCACCGTCGTTGCGGTGTCGGCGTGTCCGGTGAGGAAGACGATCGGCAGCGTCGAGCCCAGCTCGATCAGGCGGGTTTGCAGCTCCGGACCGCTCAGTCCCGGGATCTGCACGTCGAGCAGAACGCATCCCAGCCTGTCAGGATCAGGCAAACGATCCAGCAGCTCCTGCGCTGATGCGTAGGTCGCAACATCATAGCCTGCAAGCTTCAGCCGGCGTTCGATCGCCGTCCGAAACGATGCATCATCATCCACCACGTGAACCAGCCCGGGCAATTTCACCTCTTAGGCGTAACGATCGCAATTGGGCCTTCTGCTGCGCTGAATCGCAAGGTCAGTCGGCGATAAAATCGTCCATATGAATGGTACCGGGCATAGCGAAGATTTCTTCAATTGAGCACGGAGCGTCAAAATGCATTCGATGATGGTCGACCCTTCTCAATCCGTGCAAGATATTGCAGCGCCTGTCCTTTGGTACAATGGCCCTTGAGACAATGGCTGGAAATGCCGCCTTCGTCGTAAGTCAACCCGAGCGGGAGTGGGATCGCGCGGCACATTCCTGGCCATGAATCGCCCAAGACCAATTCAGAGATGGATTGAGGAGTTGGCCCATGTTCGTACGCATCACGACTGATCCCGCGCCCCGCCCTCATTCACTCAACGACCTCGGAATGACAAGCGATTCAAATCCGATGGTCAGTTTAAACGAATTTACTTACAAGAAAGGTAATGAGATCTACGGCGAGAAAGAGCCGGCCGAGTACATCTATCAGGTCAAATCCGGCGCGGTGCGAAGCTACAAGCTGCTGTCGGACGGGCGCCGCCAGATCGGCGCGTTTCATCTCGCCGGCGATATCTTCGGACTGGAGAATGGCAGCTCCCATCGCTTCACCGCAGAAGCCGTCGTCGACACCACCGTCCGCCTGATCAAGCGGCAGAGCCTGGAGACCGTGGCCGAGAGCGATGCCGTGGTAGCCAGGAATCTGCTCCGCATGACCACGACCAATTTGCAGCACGCGGAAGATCACATGCTGCTGCTCGGTCGCAAGACCTCGCTGGAACGGGTCGCCGCTTTCCTGATCGAAATGGACAAGCGGCTCACGGCCGCAGGAGTCCTGGCGCTGCCGATGTCGCGGCGCGACATCGCCGACTATCTCGGCCTCACCCTCGAGACCGTTTCGCGGGCGATATCGCGCCTGCACGAGCTCGGCATCCTCGGCTTCGTCGGCAACACCCAGCGCCAGATCGTGCTGCTGGACCGGCAGCAGCTCGCTAACCTCGATCTCCAGAACTGAATCCTTCGGCCTTGATCGCCGCGAGGTGCTCCAGCGTCTTGCGCAGCACCTCGAACAGGACGGCGGTCGACCAGCCGAACAGCAGGATGCCGTTCATCGCGGTCATCGGACCGACCAACCGCCATTCCGGGACCGGTGTGATATCGCCGTAGCCGAGCGTGGTGTAGTTGACGAAGGCAAAATAGAGCAGCTCGCTACCGGCCGGCGCCGCGCCGACCATCCGGTAAGCGAGCGCCCAGACGAGAATTTCGAGCGTGTGGGCCACCATCAGGGCGGCCGCCGTTGCGGCCATCACGGCCATCATGTGCAATCGCGGCCGCGCCGTCTGACGCAGCCCCGCCGCCCGCGCGATCCCGATGGCACCGACGGTTACCAGCGCATGAATCATGATGTTGACGAGGCTGATGGCGATGCCGACCAGGAATTGAAGCGCCATCATCCTGTCTCGTTTCGCCGGGTGGCGGAGGGGCCGCCCTCCGCCGGAAGAGATTTCGACTATACCTTCGGCGTGAACATGCCGCTCGCCGACTTCATCGCGGACTCGCCCATGTTTCTCGCCTGGTCGGTCAGCGAGCGCATCTGGTCCTGGAAGAATTCGGACTGGATCTTGAGCGCATCCTGCACGTCCTTGGCCTGGACGAGCTTGTCGCCGAGATCGAACGTCGCGATGACGTTGCGCTGCATGTAATCGCAGAACTCCCTGGCCTGGCCCGCGATCGGCAGCGGCGAGGCGCTCAGGCCTTTCTCCAGCAGTTCAAAATATTCTGTGTTGGCCTTGCGCAGACGTCCCAGCGCTTCACTCAGCATCGTGCGGAATTTCTCGGCGGACGGATTGATCTCAGCCATGGCTCTGCTCCCGTACTCGTTTCCAATTATGCGGCAAGTCCCCCAAACCAGGCCCCGAAATAGCCGGCGTACAGAGCCGGCAGCTCGAGATTCATCGAATGCCCGACGCGGGGCACCACAACCAGCCGGCAATCCGGCATCGCCTCAGCCATGGCGCGCAGGTCGGCGGGCGGAATCCAGCCGTCCCATTCGCCCCACAGCACGAGATGCGGATGCCGGATCTCGGGCATGCGTCGCTCCAGCTCCCGGCTCTCCCTCTCCCGGGTGAGATTGACAGGCGTCCCGATCCAGATGCCTTCGGAGACGCCAAAGGTCTGCTCGACGATGCGGTCGAACAGCGCCTTGATTTCTCCCACGCCGTCACGGAATCGGGGAGTTTCGTTCGGCGCCATGCTCTCCGGCACGAACAGCGAGGAGGCCGCGGTCGCCATTACCGTCCGTGTCAGCTCCCTGCTCGCCATCATGGCACGGAAAAGCCCGATCTGATCGGCATTGAAGGCCATGCCGAGCGGCGTCACCGGATCGAGCGCGAACACGCGCCCGAAGCGCTGCGGCTGCATCAGTAGCATGCGAGCGGCAATGATGCCGCCGGTCGAATGCGTGGCGAGGTGGCAATAGCTGACGCCCAACGCATCGAGCGCCGCCAGCATGTCCTGCGCATGCTGCTGCATCGAGTAGTTCGAATAATCGGCCGCAGGTTTCGGCCGGTCGCTGTCGCCGCAGCCGCGCCAGTCGATGCCGATCACGCGGAGGCCGGAGGGAAACATCGGTGCGGCGAGCTCGATCCAGTCCTTGCTGGCGAGATTGCCGTGGACGAAGGCGACCGTGACGTCGCCTTGTCCCCACTCTCGCCAGCCCAGTTCGACCTTGCCCGCCCGCACTCTCGGCATGAAGCGGCCCTATTTGTTGAGACCGGCCGTCGGCGCCGCACCGGGCGGCGTCGGCGCCACCGGCAGAGCCGACACCACCGCGCCCTTGATCATGCGATCGGTGCCGAGCGGCGATGAGGCGTCGACGGTTCCCTTGATCACGAAGTCCACGACGTCGGCCGAAAATTCCACCGGGTTGTCCGTGTGGATGAAGTGCCCGGTCTCCGGATAGATCTTGAGCATCGGCCGGTTGCCGGCGTTGGTCATGCGCGTCATGAACGGCGTGATGACGTCGCGCCCGAGGTCAGTCAGCCCGTTGAAGGCGGGCGTCGGGATGAACGGCTCCTTGTCGCCGAACGCGAGGAAGATCGGCGCCTTGATCTGGGTGACCCGGTCGTAGAGGTTCTTCGGATCATCCTGCTGCAGCTCCGCGCCGATCGTATAAATGTCGAAGATGAAGACGTTGCACCACTGCTCGAGCTCCTTGGGATTGCCCTTGGTGAGCCCGACGCGTTGCTCGGTGTGGAAGCGGGCATATTCGCTGTCATTGAAAAAGTAACCGCTCTTGGCGGCCGACACCACGCCGGTGTCGGGGTCACGCTTCTTGAAGTAGAAGAAATCGCGGATGTTCTGCTCGTCGCGCGCCTTCTCCGCCGCCAGGATTCCGGTCTGGTCCCAGACCTGCTTCCACTTGTCGAAATCGCGCCCGAGGCCCGGTGCGAACAGCGGCGCCTTCTTGTCCTTCGCGATGGTGATGTCGCGCGGATATTCCTCGAGTCCGGATGGCGCTTCCAGCGCAAGGCCCTGCACCGCATCCGGCCAGGTCAGCGCGTAGCCCACAACGAACTGTCCGCCGAGGGAGTGGCCGAGATAATAAGCCTTCTTGACGCCGAGCTGGTTGACTACGAGGTCGTAGATGGTCTCGCGCATGTCCTGCATGGTGCGGGCCGGGCTCTTGTCGAGATTGCCGGGGCCGGACATGCCGTAGTGCGGAAGGTCGGGCACGATCACGCGCAGGCCGCTGCGCAGGGCGTATTGCATGACGTTGCCGTAGTGGCCTCCGAATGCGCCCTTGCCATGGATGATGACGAGCACCTTCGGATCCTTGTCGGTGCCGGCATATTCGTCCATGTAGCCAATCTGCCAGGACGTCCCGCTCTTGTCCTTGGCGTTGGCGTATTTGACCGGATAGGGATAGGTCACAAAGTCCTTCCAGAATGACTTCTTCGGATCAATGTCGCCGGCCACACCGGGCACGCGATAGTTCTTATCGACGAACTTCTGCGCACGATCGAGAGCCGCCACGTCGTCCATGAAGGCGACGAACTTCGGATCATTCTTGCGCTGGTTGATGATCGGGAACACCCCGTAATGGGCGACCGGGCTCTCCTGCGCGATGAGGTCTGCGCCCGGCACGCGATCGACGGCCTTCTGGGCCAGCTTGAAGTTCAGCCAGAGATCGTTGGTGATGTGCATCACCAGCGTGCGTGCCTGGATGCGGCCGAGATAGGGATTGATGTTGTGGATCTCGCCGACCCTGTTGCGCCAGACGAGATCGACGGCGTCATAGAGCTTGGCGCGGTTGGTGACGTTCAGCCCGGCCTTCTCGTTCGGCGGATCCCAGTAGAAGATCTCGGGCTGGACTGCGGTCCAGTTCTGGGTCGTGCGATAGGCAAAGTCGTAGCCCGTCATGCCCAGGATCGACCAGCCGAACGCGACACCCGGCACCGGATGCTTCTCTTTGGGCAGCTTATAATAGTCGCCGTTGGACGCCTGCCAGACCGGATCGGACTCGATTGCGGCCGTCATCATCTGGAAGGTCCAGTTGCCGACGGGATCTTCGGCATCCGACTGCGTGGTGCCGCCGATCGGCATCAGCGCACTGATGTACTCGGGATGCATGACGCCCCAGACATAAGTCTGGGTGCCGCCCATCGAAACGCCGGTGACCAGCGCCACGCGCGCGACCTTCAACTCGTCGCGCAGCAGGCGATAGTTCGCCTGCACCATGTCGTAGTAGCTGTACTGCGGAAACTTGATGCCGAGGCCGTCCGACGGCTTGCTCGCACCCCAGGTGCCGAGTGGATCGACCATGATGATGAAGTAACGATCGGTGTCGATCGGCCGGCCCGGGCCGATGATCGGCACGCCGCCGGACAGCGGGGCGCCCTTGACCCACTGCTCGAACATGTCGGTGGAGTCGCCGGAATAATAGGAGTTGATGACGACTGCGTTGGTGATCTCGCCGGCCGCGTTGCGCCGCGCGTTGCCAACGGTGATATAGGCGGTACGCAGCTTGCCAGCGCCCAGCGATTCCAGCGTGACGCCGCCCTCGCCGCCAAACTCCCATTTGGAGGGATCCGAGAGGTCGTATTTGCCGCCGATCTTGAAGTTGGCGATCTCGTAAGTCTTCTTCAGCCCGTCATGCTGCATCTGTGATGAGCGGCGGGTGAAGGGTTGCGCGACTGCGAGAGCCGTGCCGACCAGCAACACGATCAGGCTGACGAAGCAGCGTTTGAGGACGTCTCTCCCGATCATGGCGGATTCCTCCTGGCGGTGTTTTGCAAAAACGCTAGGGACGTCACTCCGGGGAGCTTTGATTTAGCTCAATGGAATCCCCGACCAGAGATTGAAGATCGCAGCGGTCAAACGGCAGCCGGTCGTCGCAATGCCCTTCCTCAATCACGGCTCATATCGGATACGCTATGAGCTCGAAGGACGGCCCGATGCTCCCGCCTATGTCCTGGTGAATGGCCTCACGCAATATGCCGAGCTCTGGGCCGCCTATCGCGAGGCTCTGGTCGCGCGGCATTTCCGCGTGGCGACCTTCGATCTGCTCGGCCAGGGCGGCTCGGACAAGCCGGCCCTGTTCATCAACCAGGACGACCAGATTACCGCGCTTCATCGCCTGATCGGCGAGCTTGGCGATGGACCGATCTTCCTCAGCGGTATCAGCTTCGGCGGACTCATTGCGCTGCGCTACGCGATCGAGCACGGCAAGCGGCTGTCCGGCCTGGTGCCGATGAGCTGCTTTGCGGAGCTTTCCCCACAACTGCTCCTGATCGGCAACGCCTTGCGCACCGGCCTGATCCTGGGCGGCACGGGCTATCTTCAGGATCTGCTGCTGCCGATGAACCTGTCCGACCAGTGGCTGAAGCCACTCCTGGACAAGCTTGACAGCGTCAAGCGGCAGGGCTGGCTCGTCAACGACCTCTACGCGCTCCAGAACCTGATGGAGTCCTTTCTCGACTTCCAGCCGCTGACGCCGCAGCTCTCGTCGATCACGGTCCCGACCATGATCCTGAACGGCGAGTTCGACTTCCTGACGCCGCGCGTGCTGCACGAAACCCTGCGGGTCGAAATCCCGAGCAGCTCGCTGGTGATCATCCCGAAGGCCTATCACGCCTTCACGCTCGAAAAGGGCGCCCTCACCGCCGATCTGCTGGCGCGCTTCGCCGAAGACGTGCTCGCCGGACGCTGGCGGGGCGACAAGGCGGTCTTCGTCGCGCCGGAAGAGCCCGGTGGCGAGCTCACGCCGTTTCCTCTAGGTTACGACCACCTGCGCGCGATCCCGGTGCAGAGGGCGTCGACATGAGCGGATTTTTCGGACCACTCGATGCCGAAGGCCGCGTGCCGCCGCACCAGCAGACGCGCGTTGCAGCCTTTCTCATGTCCGCCCACGGCGCCCTGGCGCGACAGTTCGCGTACACCTTGCCCACGACGCTCGATTCCGCCTGGCAGACCGAGCTGAACGCGCAGTTTTACCGCGAGACCGAACTCGTGACGCTGCTGCTGCGCGCGACCAGTTGGGTGCCGGATCCTGGTCTGGGCTACATGGCCGTGACCTGGGAAAGCGCGTGGTATCCGGTGCCGATCCATGAGATTTCGGACTGGCACCTGGCGGTAGCGGCCGGACTTGCAACGCTCGCCCATGCCGTGCACGCCGGCATACGGCCAGCGGCGCTGTTGCCGGTGGAAGCAAATCCCGACGACCCCTTTGTGGCGGCGCTGCGCCGCATCGAGTTCGAAAGCGGCCGTCTGCTTCAGGCGCAGATCCTGCTCTTGAAGGGCTCCAGCCTCGTTCCCCATCGCGATGTCGTCAACGCGGCCCTCGAACGGCGTCACAGCGAGGTGCGCAAGCTCTGGGGCAACATGCTGCAAAGCGTCGGCGTCGCCCTCGGCGATTCAAATGATGAAAAGCCTTGATGCAAATCAAGGCAACGCGGTGACAGCCGTCAAACATCCGCACGCTGCTGCCCTTGCGTTTCATCGGAGTTGCCGCCATGAAGGCCGTTTCCGTCGAAGAAGCCGTTGCGATGATCCCGGCAGGTGCGAGCGTCATGGTCGGCGGGTTCATGGGCGTCGGGACACCGGAGCGCCTGCTCGATGAAGTCGTCCGGCAGCGGAAGACCGGGCTTTCGCTGATCTGCAATGACGCAGCCACGCCCGGCAAAGGCGTCGGCAAGCTGTTCGATGCCGCGCTGGTGTCGCGGCTGACCGCAACCCATATCGGCCTCAATCCGAAGGCGCAGCAGCAGATGCTGGCGAACCAGATCGCCGTCGATCTCGTTCCGCAAGGCACGTTCGTCGAGCGCATTCGCGCGGGCGGATGCGGCCTCGGTGGCGTTCTGACCCCGACCGGCGTGGGCACGCTGGTCGCCGAAGGCAAGCGACAGATCGAGGTCGACGGCAAGCCGTTCCTGCTCGAGACCGCGCTGCGGGCGCAGTACGCGCTGGTGCATGCCTTTCTCGCCGACTACCTCGGCAACCTCGCCTACGCCCTGACCTCCCGCAACTTCAATCCCGTGATGGCGATGGCCGCCGACACCGTCATCGTCACGGCGGATAACATCGTGCCGGTCGGCGTCATCGCGCCCGATCACGTCGTGACGCCGGCGCCGCTCGTCGACTTCCTCATTACCAACGGGTGAGATCATGGATGCACAGACCATCATCGCCCGGCGCGTCGCCAAGGAGCTCAGGAACGGTGACCTCGTCAATCTCGGCATCGGCATTCCGACGCTGGTCGCGAACTACGTTCCCTCCGATCTGAAGGTGTTCTTTCAATCGGAGAACGGACTCATCGGCACCGGCCCGATCCCGGAGCAAGGCATGGCGCATCCGACGCTGACGGACGCCGGCGGCCGCCCGATCAGCGCCCTGCCCGGCGCTTCCACCTTCGACAGCGCGATGTCCTTCGGATTGATCCGCGGCGGCCATGTCGACGTCACCGTCCTCGGCGGCCTTCAGATCGACGCGCATGGCCACCTCGCCAACTGGATGATCCCCGGCAAGATGGTGCCGGGCATGGGCGGCGCGATGGATCTCGTCAGCGGCGCCAAGCGCGTCATCGTCGCCATGCAGCACGCGGCCAAGGGCAAGTCGAAGATCGTCGCCAAATGCACGCTGCCGCTGACGTCGGCGCGGCCGGTGAGCCTGGTGGTCACCGACATGGCCGTGATCGGCTTTCCCGACGGCAAGGCGACACTGCTGGAGACCGCGCCCGGCGTCAGCATCGGTGAGGTCATGGCGGTGACGGAGGCCGAGCTCACGGTTCCCGACAGCGTGCCGGAAATGAAGATCTGACGGGGCAGGCCATGCGGACATTCAGCGATTTCAAAGAGGTCAAATCCGCGGTCGGCACCGAGATCGGCGCCAGCGACTGGATCGAGATCACCCAGGATCGCATCAACCAGTTCGCCGACGCGACCTGCGACGAGCAGTGGATCCATGTCGACCAGGAGCGCGCGAGCAAGGAGATGCCGGGCGGCAAGACCATCGCGCACGGGCTGTTGTCGCTGGCGCTCGCCCCGCTCTTCATCCGCTCCGTGATCGGCCTGAAGGGCCTGCGCAACACGCTCAACTACGGCGCTGACCGGATACGCTATCTGGCGCCGGTTCCCGCCGGCTCGAAACTTCGCGGCCGCGTCACCATCGCCGAAGCCGAGGACGTCCCGCCGGACGGCCTGCGCGTGAACTATCATCTCGTCATCGAGATCGAAGGCGGCAAGAAGCCCGCCTGCGTCGCCGAGCTGATCGCCCTGCACTATCGTTGAGCATGCCTCAGTCGATGATGTGGTAGCCGCCGTCGATGTAGACGACGCTGCCGGTCATCAGCTTGGCGCCATCGAGCGCCAAGAAGGCCGTGGCATGGCCGACGTCGTCGATGCTGACGAGGCTGCGTGAGGGCGCTTTCGACTGTGCCTTGTCCATGAGCTCGTCGAACTCCGGAATGCCAGACGCTGCACGGGTCGCCAGCGGCCCCGGCGAGATCGCGTGCACGCGGATGCCTTTCGGCCCGAGCTCCGCCGCGGCGTAGCGGACGGCCGCTTCCAGCGCGGCCTTCGCCACGCCCATGATGTTGTAGTTCTCCACGACCATCTGACTGCCGTAATAGGTCATGGTGAACAGGGTGCCGCCATTCTTCATCAGCGGCTCCGCCAGATGCGCCATGCGCAGGAACGACCAGCAGGAGACCTCCATGGTCTTGAGAAAACCGTCGCGGCCGACGTCGACCACGCGTCCGTGTAGCGCCTCTTTCGGCGAGAAGGCGATGGAATGCAGCAGGAAATCGAGCTGGCCCCACTCCTTCGCGATGCGCTCGAACACCTTCTCGGTCTGGCCTTCGACCATCACGTCCATCGGCATGAAGATCGGCGCCTCCAGCGCCTGCGCCAGCGGCTCGACATGCTTCTTGGCGCGATCGTTCAGATAAGTCACGGCGAGCTCGGCGCCGAGTGCGCGAAACGCCCGGGCGCAGCCCCAGGCGATCGACTGATCGTTGGCGATGCCAACGACGAGACCCTTCTTTCCCTTCAGCGCAACCTTCGTCTCCGGATACACGGGAATCATGACACCCTCTCAGATCTGGCGTTTTGCGATTTTCCGTTCATCAGCAGCGCCAATGTGTGCTGCGCGATCATCAGTTCCTCGTCGGTCGGCACGACGTAGACGGGAATGAGACTGTTCGGTCGCGAAATTTGCCGCGAGTGTCGCGCGTTCTCGGCCGCATCGAGCGCGACGCCCAGCCAGCCGAGTTGCTCGGCGACGCGCGCGCGAATGCTGGCGGAGTTCTCGCCGATGCCGGCGGTGAAGACGAAGGCGTCGAGGCCCTGCAAGGCGGCCGCGAGCATCCCGGCGCTGAGGCCGATCCGGTAGACGAAGTAGTCGATCGCAAGCTTTGCGCGCGGATCCGCGCTCGCTTCCAGTTCCCGCATGTCGTTGCTGACGCCGGACAGGCCCTTCAGTCCGCAATCGCGATAGAGGAAGTCCTGCACTTTCGCAGCCGACATGCCCTTCTCGGCGATCAGATAGAGCACGACGCCGGGATCGAGCTGGCCGGGACGCGTGCCCATCGGCAGGCCGTCCAGCGCCGTAAAGCCCATGGTGCTCTCGACGCTCTGCCCACCCTTCATCGCGCACATCGAGGCGCCGCTGCCGAGATGGGCAACAATCATCCGCCGTTTGGCGATGTCGGGCGCGATCTGCGGCAACGTCTTCGAGATGTATTCGTAGGACAGGCCATGAAAGCCATAGCGCCGCACGCCTTCCGCATGAAGCTGGTGCGGGATCGCGTAATGATCGGCGAGTGGCCCATGGCTGCGGTGGAACGCGGTGTCGAAGCAGGCAACCTGCGGAAGCGCGGGGAAATTCGCAAGGATCGAACGGATCGGCGCCAGATTATGCGGCTGATGCAGCGGCGCCAGCGGGACGAAACGCTCCAGGCGCGCCACCACGCCGTGATCGATCAGGACAGGCCGCTCAAACTCCGGTCCGCCGTGCACGACACGATGCCCGACAGCCAGCGGATGGATGCGAACCTCGTCTCTCAGCCACTCGCCCGCGACCTGCATCGCGGCCGGAACGTCCGGGATCGCCTCGATCGGATAGGCGCGATCGGCCAGGGGATCGCCGCCTGCCCCGCTTGCCCGCAAGCGCGGCCGGCTGCCGATGCCGTCCATCTGCCCCTTGATCTGCCGGCAAAGCTTGCCCTCCCCCTCGATCGAGTAAACCTGGAACTTGACGCTCGAGGAACCGGCATTGATGACGAGGATGGTGTCCATGGCAGTCACGCGGCAACTGTTGGCGCCTTTTGGCGTCGTGCGTAGGCATAAAGCGCGGCCACGGCGCAGGATGCCATCCGCGCCCGCGGGCTGTCGGCCCGCGACGTCAGGACCACCGGCACCCGGGCGCCGAGCACGATGCCGGCGCCATCCGCCTTGGCGAAATAGGCGAGATTCTTCGCGAGCATGTTGCCGGCCTCCAGATCAGGCACGACCAGAATCTGGGCACGGCCGGCTACCTCGGACTTGATGCCCTTGATCCGCGCGGCCTCGACATCGATGGCGTTGTCGAAGGCCAACGGTCCGTCGAGCAAGCCCCCGGTGATCTGGCCGCGATCGGCCATCTTGCAGAGCGCGGCAGCCTCGATCGTCGAGGGAATTTTTGACGTCACCGTCTCGACCGCCGACAGGATCGCGACCCTCGGCGCCTTGCCGAAACCGGCAAGGTTGTAGAGGTCGATCGCGTTCTGGATAATGTCGCGCTTGGCGTCGAGATCCGGGAAGATGTTGATGGCCGCGTCGGTGACGAAAATGGTCTCGGCATAGGCCGGCACGTCCATGATGAAGACATGGCTGATGCGCCGGTCGGTGCGCAGGCCGCCGACCTTCGCGGTAACGGCGCGCATCAGCTCGTCGGTGTGCAGGCTGCCCTTCATCAACAATTCGCCGCGAGCCTCGTGGATCAGCTCGACGCCTTTGGCCGCGGCCGCGTCGCTGTGTGGCGCATCGACGATCTCATACCCGGCAATATCGAGGCCGAACCTGCTCGCGGTCTCCCTGATCTTCCGCTCCGGACCGACCAGCAGCGGCCGGATGATTCCCGCGCTCGCGCTGTCGACGGCGCCGCGCAGCGATGTCTCGTCGCAGGGGTGGACGACGATGGTCGGCGTAGGCGGTACGGCCTTGGCGGCCGCGATCAGACGGTCGTATTTGCTGCCCGCTTGAGCTTGCGTCGTGTCGGCCGGCATGATGTCACTCCCAAATCTGTCAATGCGCGTTACGACGCCCTTGCCTGGGGATCGAAAGGGGCGACCTTCGACACCGGCTCTCCTCCCTCATCCACACCGAAGAGCCCGGCGACCTGCTTCAGGCGCTTTGCTCGCTCTCCCGTGATGTCCTCGCTTGCCGACAGCACTTCGCGCATCGCCGCGAATGCTCCGCGCCGCTGATTGACATCGTCAGGCAGCATCTTCGGGATCGCAGCCAAGGCTGCGTCCCGATCCAGCAGCAACATGAAGAATTGCTCGCGCACCAGCATCTTGAACTCGGCCAGCGTCAACCGCGCTCCCGCATGGTCGCGCCGAACCTGGCGCAAAGCCTCGATGCTGCGCTCGTCCACCATGCCGCGGGCGGAACCGACATAAAGCAGCGCCCGAATGGCCGCCTCGCGAAGGCCGCCCTCGCCGATCTTCGACTTCAACTCGGCGATCCGCCGATCCAGCATCGCCCGGTGTTCGGCCGTCATCTCCCGCCGGGCGGATGGCGCGGCGTTCGGATCCACTCCGACCGCCGCCTGCAAGGCCGGCGAACCATAGACATTGAGGAAGATGGCTTCGCTCAACGCCTCCTGCGAATCCCGCCAGCTGTCCAGCGCGTGAACGATCTGCTTGGACATCTGTTCCTGGAACGCCAGGAACGGATTGTCCTTCGAGGCCGGCTTGCGCTTGTCCTCGACCTCGTCGGCAGCCGATTTCACCACCGACATCCACGGATTCTGGCTGCTGAAGGCCTCATATTGCAGCCGCAGCGGGTGCATGTTGCGCGCCAACTCCGCCATTTGCGGGGTCACCATGCCCTTGATCCAGGGCTGGACGTACTTTTGATAGGCCGCAAGATTGAGTTCCGAGACGCGCTTGGCGGCGGCGAACCGCAGCTCATCCTCGGGTGAATTGCCGCCCATGGCGCGGATATCATCCAGCGTCCGCGCCTCGCAGCGCATAATCCATTGGCCAGTTGCGAGATCGGCATTGAGGGTACCAGAGCCCCTCGCCTCGAAGGTTGCTTCATAGAGCCCGGGCGGCAGCACGTCGATCAGGTCGATATTGCCCGAGAATTCGGCGTGCTCCTTCTTGGCGACGCCGCCAGACACGAAGATGCCGAGATGGCCGACGCTTTCGTGCACGGTATAGACGATCGTCTGCCCATAGGCCCTGATCTCATCGACATCGGCATAGCAATCGAGGACCCAGTGCAATGCCTGCTGCGGCGGGGTGATGTTGTCACCCTTGGAGCAGAACACCACGATCGGCGAGCGGATGTTGCGCAGATCCACTTTTCGGCCGTCGGACATCACGATCTTGCCGGCCGCGAGATTGTTGCCGACGAACAGCTCGTCGACGATGAACTGGATCTCCTCGGCATTGAGGTTGACGTGCCCACCCCACCAGCGCTCGAATTCGAGGTAGCGGTCCGCCTCCGTGTCGACCTTGGAATAGACGTTATATTGCTTGGTCCAGAGCGTGTTCGACGGATTCTGGTTCTCGAAGTTTTGCACCAGCCAGGCGCCATCGAACTTGCCGCCTCCGAGATCGCTCGCAAGCGCCGTCAGCCAGCTTCCGCCGAGCAGCCCGCCCGAGTAGCGCATGGGATATTTGCCGTGCACACCAGCCCAATAAGCGAGCGGCGCGCCGGCAATGATCAGCGGTCCGAACAGTTCCGGGCGCAGCGAGGCCAGGATCATGACCGCCCAGCCGGCCTGGCAATTGCCGATCACGCAGGGCTTGCCGTCCGCGTCGGGATGGCGGCTGATCACCTTCTCGATGAAAAGCGCTTCGGCGCGGGCTATACACTCGATCGTCTGTCCCGGCATCGGTTCCGGAAGGAATCCGATGAAATAGCAGGGATGGCCGGCTTTCATCGCGACGCCGATCTCGCTGTCGGCCTTGAAGCCGCCGATGCCCGGCCCATGGCCCGCGCGGGGATCGACCACGACGAAAGGCCGCCGCTTCATATCGATTTCGACGCCCTTGGGCGGAATGATGCGCACCAGCGCGTAATTGACCGGCTCGTCCAGCTTGCGGCCGTCCATGATCAATTCGGCAGCATATTGCAGGACATGCGGCGCGGTCTGCGCGACATGTTCCCGGTATTGGTCACCGCGTTGACGCATGATGTCCAGGAACAGGACGCTGCGCTGGCCCGCATCCACCAGATATTCGACGGCCGACGCAACCAGCCCAGACATGGGACCACCGGGGAATTGCGCTTTGTCTTGTGCTCTGTCCTGTGCTTTGTCCATGGACATGTTCCGACCTCGCTGTCGCGCTGCGTCATTCAAGGAGCGTGGCCTCTGGCGAACGTTGATCTAGGTCAACGTCGAGCGCCCTTTAAAGCGGTGTCGAAATAGGGCGCGCGGCAGCGATCATGGCCGAGGCGGTATCGGAACCCCCAATGGCAGAGGCTGCGAATTATTCAGCCCAGGAGTTTCTGAAGGACGGCAGCGCGGTCGAGATCAGGGCGCTGCGTCCCGAGGACGAGGCGGAGATGCTGGCCGCGATCGAGCGGACGAGCCCGCAATCCCTGCAGCGTCGCTTCTTTGCCATGAAGCGCCACTTCTCGGACAAGGAGCGGGCCTTCTTCATGCAGGTCGACTTCAAAAATCACGTCGCGCTCGCGGCGCTTGTCCGTGGAAGCGACGGAGAGATGATTGTCGGAGGTGGCCGATACATCGTCTTCGAGCCCGGGCTGGCGGAGATGGCCTTCGTCGTGGTCGACGCGTTCCAGGGACGCGGACTCGGCTCTCTCCTGATGCGACATCTCATCAGCCTTGCGCGCGATGGTGGATTGCGGGAGTTGACGGCGGAGGTGCTACCCGAGAACACGGCGATGCTACGCGCATTCGAAAGGTCCGGCTTCAAGCCGGCCGCGCGCCGAGACCCGCAGACGGTCCATCTTGTCCTCAAGCTCGGCTAGAGCATGATCCGGAAAAGTGTGGAGCGGTTTTCCGAAAAGATCATGCTCAAACAAGAACCTAAAGCGCGACGACGATTCATCCCAATCTCATCGCGCTTTAAGGCTCAGCCGCTCGTCGGCTTTTCTACCGGCGCGCCGCTGTCAATGCGGATCCACGCCGCGGCGAGTTCCCAGGCTACCGACAGGATGATCGGCCCGATGAACAGGCCGATGATCCCGTGCGCGAGTGTTCCTCCGATCACGCCAATGAGAATGACAAGCGTCGGCGTGGTCAGGCCTCGTCCCATCACGAGCGGCTTCAGAATATTGTCGAGGAACCCGACAAGGACGAGAAATACCGTCAGGAGCAATGCCGTCGTCACGTCCTTGTCCGTCCAGATCCAGATGATCACCGGCAGAAGGACGATGAGGGGGCCGATCTGCACGATCGACAACAGCAGGACCACGAAAGCCAGCAGGCCCGCGCTTGGAATATCAGCCAGCTTGAAGCCGATACCGGCCAGCAAGGCCTGAATGATCGCGACGCCGATCACGCCCTGCGCCACCGCGCGGATGGTCGCACCCGCCAAAGCCAGAAAGTGCTCGCTCTGCTCCGGGACGATCCGAGCCAGGAAACCACGCGTCACCGCCACGAGTTGCGGTCCGAAAGGAAGGAGAATGCCGGAGACGAGAACGGACACCAGGAACTGGAGCGTGCCGAGACCGGCATCGCCTGCAAACGACAGCAGCGGTCCCGCGAGCGGCTTCAGATAGGGCGCGATCTCGCGCAATACGGCCCGGATGTTGGTGTAGGCCTGATCCCAGAGTTCATAGAGCTGCGGGCCGATCAATGGCCATGTCTTGACCCGCTCCGGCGCCGGCTGAAGCGCGAGCTCGCCGGTGCCGAGCTGGCTTGCCAGATCCTTCACACCCTCCACCGCGCTCACGCCGAGCCAGGCGGCCGGGCCGAGAACGATGCCAAGCGCGATGAGCGTGAGGATCGCCGCCGCCGTCCGGGGACGTCCGCCGAGCAGTTTCGCGAGCCAGCTGAAGGCGGGAAAGAACGCCACCGCAAGGACCGCGCTCCAGGTCAGGATCGACACGAAGGGGCGAATGATGACGAATGTCCAGATGATCAGCAAGGCCAGCAGGCCAAGCCGGATCAGGAGCTGGATGATGTCTTCTGCGGACAAGAGCTGGCGGAGCGTCTTCACGGCGGACTCTCATCTCGAGGCAGCCTTCGCAAAAATATCGATCGGCCTCGCACGATCCTGTTGACCCAGATCAATGATCGCCGCTCCGGCGGACGAGGATAGCCGACTGCCGTGTAAAAGAACTCAGGCCATCTCGACGGCATCGACGCACTTCAGGGCGCCGGGCCCGGCGCGGCCGAAGGCAATGCGATAGCCGATGGCGGAGAAGACCCAGGCGAGCACGAACAGGGCGATCACCGCGAAGCCGAAATTGGCGAGCGAGCCGTTGAGGCTTTCGATCAGCGTCCACAGCCCGCCCTCAAGACCGAGGCGGTCCCCAATCAGCCCGAGCGCCTCGACGCCGCCGATGAACAACGCGACCACGACGGAAGCGCCGGTGATGGTGAGGTTGTACCAGAGCTTGCGCATGGGATCGACGAAGGCCCAGCGATAGGCGCTCACCATCAGCGTCGAGTCGGCCGTGTCGACCAGCGCCATGCCGGCGGCGAACAGCGCGGGAAACACCAGCACATCGGACAGCGACGCGCCGCGTGCGGCTTCCGTCGCCGAGATGCTCAGCAAGCCGATTTCGGTCGCGGTGTCGAAGCCGAGCCCGAACAGGAAGCCGAGCGGATACATGTGCCAGGATTTCGAGACCATACGGAACATCGGCGCGAGCAGCCGCGCCAGGAGGCCGCGGCCGGCGAGCAGTGCTTCGAGCTTTGCGACATCATGGGTGCCTTGGGCGCGGACCGCGCGCAGCGTCCGCCACAGGCCGACGAAAATCGCGAGATTGACCATGCCGATCAGCAGCAGGAAGAGCGCGGACACCGAGGTGCCGATCAGGCCGCCGACGGTCTTGAGCAGGCTGTCACCGCCGAGGCTCACCACGCCAAGGCAGAGCAGCAACGTGGCAACGACCACGACCGTGGAATGGCCGAGCGCAAAAAAGAGGCCGGCGCTTTTCGGCGCATCGTCCGCATGCATCAGCTTGCGCACGACATTGTCGATGGCCGCGATGTGATCGGCATCCACAGCGTGGCGCAGGCCGAACACCCAGGCGAGCAGTGCGGTCGCCATCACCGCGGGCCTGTCGGCGAACAGCGCAAACGCCCAGATCCATGCGGCGATGTTGGCGAGGGTAAGTCCGGTGAACAGCAAAAGGGTGGTGGATCCGCCGCCCCCCTGCCCAGACCACTTCGTCACCCGACCCGCTCCATCCAACCGCGCTCCCCGGTATGATATTTCTATCGAACTATCATACCCGGAAGCAAGCCTAGATGTGGTCCTCAAAAGCGTCCCGCTGCGCCGGCGTCAGATGCAGGCCATGCTTGGTGCGGCGGTCCAGGAAGTCGGCAGGCCTTTTTGCCCATTCTTTCTCGCGCAGAAACGCGGCTTCCCGCTCATAGAAGTCGCCGCCGAAATGACGTCCGAGATCGGCGGAAATGCGGGCCGGGCCCAAAAGCTCGCGGGCACGCGTCCCGTAAAGGCGCGCATAGTGATGGATCAGCTTGCGCGGAAGATCGGGATAGTCGCGCGCGAGGTCGACGACGAAATTGTCGAAGCGACCGCCGATGTCGCCGCCGGGCAGCGGTGCGCCTGCCGTCCATGCCGGCTGCATCTTGGGAAACCAGGCCTCCAGGCGCCCGAGCGCATGCTCGGCGAGCTTGCGATAGGTCGTGATCTTGCCGCCGAAGATCGACAGCAGCGGCGACGCGTCCGGCGTGCCGTGAACCTCGAAGACATAGTCGCGCGTCACCGCGGACGGATTGTCCGCGTTGTCGTCATAGAGCGGCCGTACGCCGGAGAAGGCGTGGACCACTTCGTTTCCGCGCGGCGGGGCCCGGAAGTAGCGGCTCAGGACCCTGAGCAGATAATCGATCTCGCCCTCGTCGATCGCCACGTCCTCGGCGCTGCCATCGTAAGGAATGTCCGTGGTGCCGATCAGCGCGAGGTCGTCCTCATAGGGGTTGACGAAGATCACGCGGCGATCTTCGTTCTGCAGCAGATAGGCCTGCGGCCCGCTCCAGAATTTCGGCACCACCACATGGCTTCCCTTGACCAGCCGGACATTGTGCGAGGAGTTCAGGCCGGCGACGCCCTGCACGACATCCTGCACCCAGGGGCCTGCCGCATTGACGAGCGCACGCGCCCGAACGATCTGCGTGCCGCCGTCCTCGCTCTGCATCTCCAGACGCCAGACGCCCCCTTCCCGGCGCGCGCTCACCGCGCGGGTGCGCGGCAGGATTTTGGCATCGTTCTGCGCGGCATCGATCAAATTGAGGATCACGAGACGGGCATCGTCGACCCAGCAATCCGAATATTCGAAGCCGCGGCGGAATTCGGCGCGCAGCGGCGCGCCCTCCGGCGCATGCGCGAGGTCGAGCCCCCGGCTCGGCGGCAGGCGCTTGCGGCCGCCAAGGTGGTCGTAGAGGAACAGACCGGTGCGGAGCAGCCAGGCCGGCCGCTGCTCCGGCGAGTGTGGCAGCACGAAGCGCATCGGCCAGATGATGTGCGGCGCCGACGCGAGGAGGACCTCGCGCTCGATCAGGGCCTCACGGACCAGGCGAAACTCGTAATATTCGAGATAGCGCAGCCCGCCATGCACGAGCTTGCCGGAGCGTGACGAGGTGCCTTCGGCGAAATCGTCCTTCTCGCACAGCAGAACCTTCAGCCCGCGTCCCGCCGCATCGCGGGCGATACCGGCGCCATTGATGCCACCGCCGATGATGGCGATGTCGACAAGCCCGTGATCCCTGCCCGCGTCAGGCGCAGCGCCCGTCATCGCTTTCCGCTGTGCTTCTTCTCAACCCGTTGCCGTGCCGCCGCCTTCGCGGCGCGCGCCTTTGGATTCGCCTTGGCATTGGATTTGGCCTTGGGCGCCTGCAATCCGTAAGTCGAGAATCCCTTCGCGGTGTCCGCGATCTCCGTCTCGCTGAGAATGTGCGGCGCGCCGAGCGCGAGCGAAAGATAGTATTGCCGTGCGATGGTCTCGAGCTCGACCGCCAGCCACATCGCCTTGTCGAGATTAGCCCCCACCGCGATCATGCCGTGATTGGCGAGCAGGCAGCCGTTGCGGCCTTCGAGCGCTTGCAGGGCAAGCTCGGATAGCTCAGCCGTGCCGTAACGCGCATAGCCGGCGCAGCGGATGTCGTTGCCGCCGAACGCCGCCATCATGTAGTGACAGGCGGGAATCGGCTTGCGCGCGATCGCGAGCACGGTGGCGTAGGTCGAGTGGGTATGGACGACACCGCCGACATCCGGCCGGCCACGCATGATATCGAGATGAAAGCGCCATTCGGTGGAGGGCTGGAGCGGTCCTTCCCAGGAGCCATGCTCACCTTCGAGCGGCATCGAAGCGATCATCTCCGGCTTCATGGCGTCATAGGGCGTCGCCGACGGCGTGATCAGCATCCGGTCCTTGTAGCGCGCGGAAATATTTCCTGATGTCCCCTGATTCAGACCCGAGGCGTTCATCCACCGGCATTTGGCGATGATCGCTTCGCGTAACTGTCGCTCCTCACGGGTCATGTCGAAACACCTTTCGTCTTCAGCAAGGGTTGAGCGGCGGCTCGCCTGCGAGATAGCGGCGAACCTCTTCCGCGGCCTGATCGGCAGCAATGGTGACGGTGCGCAAGGAGGCGCCGGCGATGTGCGGCGTCAGCGTGACGTTCGGCAGTTGCAGGAGCGGCCAGTCCGGTGGCACCGGCTCGACCGCAAAGGTGTCGAGCATGGCGCCGCCAAGGCGCCCCGAGGACAACAGCTCGAAGAGCGCCTTGTAGTCGACCAGCGGGCCGCGCGCCGTGTTGATCAGCAACGCGCCCGGCTTGACCTGCGCGAGCGCCGCGCGATCGATGAAGCCCGTCGTCTCACTGGTGACCCGCGCGTGCAGGCTGATGACGTCGGCGCGCGCCAGCAGATCCGCCAGGGCGACGTGCTCGACACCGTCATTGCGGTCCTGCGCGCTGAGCTGGACGTAGGGGTCGGCGACCAGGATCTTGCAGCCGAAGGCCTTGAGCAGCTTCACCACGCGGGTGCCGATCGCGCCGTAGCCGACGATGCCGACCGTCATCTCGCCGAGCTCGCGGCCGGTGCGGTCGGCGCGATAGAGATCGCCGCGCCATTCGCCGCCGCGTAAGGACTCGTGGCCGCTGCGGATCAGGCGCGTCTCGGCGAGAATGGCGCCGATGGTGAATTCGGCCACCGCGCTCGCATTGCGGCCCGGGGTGTTGACGACGATCACCCCGTGATCGCGCGTCGCCTGCATGTCGATATTGACGGGACCGCCGCGCGAGACCGCAATGAATTTCAGGTTCGGCAGGCGCTCCAGCATCGATCGCGAGATCGGTGCGAGATGCGTCACGAGCAGCGCTGCGTCGCCGATGAACTCTGCGACCTCGTCCGGATCGCCCATGAACTCCTTCAGGCCATCGAGCTTCGAGCCGGCATAGCCGTGCTCCATCGGCTCGTCCGGCCAGGGCTGCTCCAGAAGGCGGATGTCGACGCCGTTGCCGCAGGCGGCGGTGATCTTCTCGGCGAACACCGACGGCAGCATGAAGCGGTCACCGACGATGGCGATGGAGCTAGACATGACCGGCTCCCGCACGCAGCGCGGCAAGCTGCTTCCAGACCGGCCGCCCCGCGAGCCTCGCCTCCAGATAGGCCGGGAACATTTTCGCATAGCGCGCGGCCAACGCCGGATCCGGCGTCTGCGGTTCGTTCAAATACGGTCTCACCCAATCCTCCGCGCAGGCCGTCATATCCGGATAAAGTCCCGTTGCGACGGCTGCGATCATCGCAGCCCCTCCAGCCCCGGCTTCGCCGCGGCTGCAAACGCGCACTTTACATTCGAGCACCGCGCCAAGGATGGCCCCGAGCGCGCGGCTGCGCGCAGCGCCGCCGGTGATCCGCACCTCGCCTGGCAACGTGCCCATCGCGGCATAGCAATCGCGCGCGGCGAAGGCGAGCCCTTCCATCACGGCGCGCATCAGGTCCCAATAGCCGTGGCGCGACCGCAGACCGATCAGCTGCGCGCAAGCCTCGTGCGCAACGAAGGGCCCGCGCTCGCCGGCATCGGAGATGAAGGGATGGAACAAGAGCTCGCCGGCCTTTGCAGCCAACACCTTCTCATCCAGTCGGCGGATCAGGTCGGCGCGAGAACGCACGACGCCCTCGGTGGCCAAGAGGTCGCGCGCGAGATCGAGCAGCCAGTCGATATTGAGCGTCGCCGCCATGTTGGACTGCATCTGCGTATAGTGACCGGCAACCGGGAACGGCATGGTGTAGCCGGTTGCCTCAGCGTTCAGCGTGACCGCATCGGCGCTGGTGGCGAGACGCATATGCATGCCGGTCGACCCGATGATGGTGCAGCCGACATCGGGAGCCGGATCGTAGAGGCCGGCGCCGAGCGCGTTGCAGACCACATCGACATAGCCGAGCGAGACCGGCACGCCCTCAGGCAGTCCGGTCTCGACGGCGGCAGCCGCACTCAGCGGATGTGTGGTCGTGACCCCGTCGACGACCTCGGGAAACAGGGCCGCGCAATCGGCGATGCCGATCAGGCGCGCAGTCTCCGCATCGAAGCGGCGCTTGCGGAAATCGCCGCAGGTAAAGGTCGATTCCGATGGATCGGTCGCGCGCTGCCCGGTGAGCAGGAAGTAGAGCCAATCCTTGCAGTGAAAGGCCGTCCTTGCTCGCGACAGCGTCTCGGGCGCATGCGCCTGCAGCCAGGCGAGTTGCGGCCCTTGCTGGCAGGCGTTGAGTCCGGAGCCGGTGCGCCGGTAGAGCGCGGCATTGCGCTCGCTGGAGCGGATCCCTTCGACAAGGCCGGCGGCGCGGGAATCCAGCCACAGCAGCGCCGGCGCGACCGGGCGGCCGTCATCGTCGATGAGCCAGGTGCCGTCGCCCTGCCCCGTGACCGCGATCGCCGCGAGACGCCGGGAGATATCCGGCACGGCCGCCACCAGCCCGCGCAACGCGGCAACCGTGTCGGTCCAGGTCCGCGACATGTCCTGCTCGACGTGGCCGCCGGGCGATGTCATGTATGTATTGGGCAGGGAGAAACCGCTGAGCTGCCGCCCGTCATGCGTGAACGCCACGCTCTTGATCAGAGACGTGCCGGCATCGATGCCGATGATCACGTCGCGCTGCGGCGAGGCCGGCATGGTCAGCCTCCCTCCGCATGGCGAATGCAGGCGCCGTCGGCCCCGAAGATGTGGAGATGGCGCGGCTCCAGCGCGAACGGAATGACGTCGCCCGGCCGCGCCGCGATCCGGCTTGGCGTCACCGCGATCAGGAGGTGGCCGGCACACTCGCCCGCGACATGCGACTGGTCCCCGAGCCATTGATTGGAGACCACGCGCACGCGGACGTCGCCCGTCCCGACCGCGACCTTCTGCGGCCGGATGCCGATCCGGACCCGCTTGGTCTGCGCAAGCGCCTGCCGCGCGGCGTGATCGAGCGTATCGCCCGGAATCTGGAATGCGATATCGGAGCCGACCGACAGGCGGAACCCGCCGTCGGCGGCTGCAACCTCCGTCTCCAGCAAATTCATCGGCGGCTCGCCGATGA
The DNA here is from genome assembly GCF_030160715.1 of Bradyrhizobium iriomotense. Classification (GTDB taxonomy): domain Bacteria; phylum Pseudomonadota; class Alphaproteobacteria; order Rhizobiales; family Xanthobacteraceae; genus Bradyrhizobium; species Bradyrhizobium iriomotense. The sequence goes on along the minus strand of NZ_BSOW01000003.1, from coordinate 325,681 downwards.
AGCTGGCGACGAACAGATTGGCCGGACGGTTCTTCAACTCCTTTTCGCTGGCAAATTGCTGAAGAACGCCGTCCTCCATCACCGCGATGCGATCGGCGAGCGCGCTCGCCTCGGTCTGGTCATGGGTGACGAAGATCGCCGTCATGCCGCGCTCGGCGAGCAGCCCCTTGATCCGGCCGCGCAGCACGGCACGCAGTTGCGGCTCGAGCTGACCCATGGGCTCGTCGAGCAGATAGAGGTCGGCATCGCGCACCAAGGCACGCGCCAGCGACACGCGCTGCTGCTGCCCGCCCGAGATGGCACGCGGAAAACTGTCGAGGATGTCTTCAATCTCGACCAGTCGCGCAATCGCTTCGACCCGGCGCGAGATTTCGCTGCGCGAGAGCTGCTGCGCCTTGAGCGCGAAGGCGATGTTCTCGCGCACCGTCAACGGCGGATAGAGCGAATAGCCCTCGAAGGCCATCGCCACTTTGCGCTTCGCCGGTGGCAGTTCGTCGATCCGCCGCTGCGACAGCGCGATTGCGCCCGAGGTCACGCTCTCAAATCCCGCGATCATGCGCAGGGTCGAGGTCTTGCCGCAACCCGAGGAGCCCAAGAGAGCAACGATCTCGCCCTTCTTCACCGCCATGTCGAGCGCGCGCACGGCGTGCACGGGGGCCTTACCGCGGCTGCGGTAGACCTTGTCGACGTTCTGGATTTCGAGCATGGCCATGATCGTCCGCTCCCCTCACGCCGCCTGCCGCCGTGGCGGCAGGCCGATGCGCAAGCCGCTCGCACGGTCGAACAGGAGCGCCGCCTCCGGCGCAAAGCGGACGAAGACGCTGTCTTCGGCACTCCCCACCGCAGCATCCGGTGGCAGCGCGGCGAGCCATTCGATGCCGTCGGCAAAACGCAGCAGCAGCACGGCCCGCTCATGCATCGGCGTGATTGCGACGATGCGGGCCGGGATCGCGCCCTCGCCGGCTGTGCGCGCGACCGTGAGATCGTCCGGACGAACGCCGAGCCAGCACGCGCCGTAATCGGCCGGTTGCCGGTCGGGGGACTCGAGACGCACACGCGTCCCGGCCACTTCGGCGGTCAGCGCGCCCTGCTCGGCGCGCGGCGTGACCTCGGCGAGGTTGATGCTGGGATCGCCGAACAGGCGCGCCACCGCAACGGAGGCTGGCCGAGCGTAGATTTCTTCGGGGCGCGCGACCTGGACGAGACGGCCCTCGATCAGCACCGCAATGCGGTCCGCGATCGCCATCGCTTCGCGATAGTCCTGGGTGACGTAGAGCACCGCGGCGGAGCTCCGACGCAACAGGCTCGGCAACTCGAGGCGCATCTCGTAGCGCAGTTTGGCGTCGACGTTGCGCAAGGGATCGTCCAGCAGCAGCACCTCCGGATTGCCGATCAGGGCGCGCGCCAGCGCGGTGCGCTGCTTCTGCCCGTTCGACAATTCGCGCGGCATATGGCCGAGCACATGCTCGATCTTCAGAAGACGGCTGATCGAGTTGACCCGCGAAGTCACCTCACCACCTGCCGCCTTCGCCCGCAGACCGCTCGCGATGTTGTCCTGCGCGCTCATGTGCGGGAACAGCGCAAAGTTCTGGAAGGCCATGCCGACGCCGCGATGCTCCGGCGGTGCGCCGATGATTGAGCGGCCACCAACCAGGATGTCGCCCTCGTCGGGCTCGAACATGCCCGCGATCATGCGCAGCAGCACGGTCTTGCCGCTCCCCGAGGGCCCGAACACCGCGACGATCTCGCCGGGCTCGACGATGAGCGACAGGTCGTTGGCGCAACGCACCGCGCCGAACGCCTTGCCGACGGAATTGAGTTCGAGACGCGCCATGTATCAGCCTTTCACCGCGCCGAGCGAGAGACCCTCGACCAGATAGCGCTGCGCATAGAGCGCGAGCAGCAGCGTCGGCGTCACCGAGAGCACGATGGCGGCTGCGATCTGGCCGTACTGGATGCCGGACGCCGTGACGAAGGCGAGCGCGCCCACGGTCACAGGCTGCTTGTCGGCGGAGGCCAGGATCAGCGCGAAGACGAAATTGTTCCAGCAGAAGATGAAGGACAACAATCCCGCCGCCGCGATGCCAGGACCGGCGAGCGGCACCGCGATGCGCGTGAAGGCCTCGCGCCAGGAATGGCCGGCGAGCCGATAGGCATGCTCGATGTCCGGGCTGATGTCCTCGAAATAGCCGCGCACGATCCACAGGATCAGGGGTAGCGCGATGAGCTGATAGACCCAGACGATGCCGAAATAGGTGTCGTTGAGCCCGAGCTGCTGATAGTAGAGCGACAACGGCAGCAGCACGAGCAGAGGCGGCGCGAAGCGGAACGACAGCAGCGTGAATGCGATGCTCTCGCCGAGGCGAAACTTGAACCGCGCAAAGGCGTAGGCCGCGGGCACACCGAGCAGCAGCGCCAGCAGCACTGCCGCACTCGACAGCACGAAGCTGTTCATGAGGTTGCGCATGAAGGAGATTTCGAGATTACCGGCGGTCGTGCGCAAATGGCCGGAGATCAGTGCCTGGTAATTGGCGAGCGTCGGCTCGAACAGGATCCGCGGCGGAATCCGCAGGATCTGCTCGTTCGTCTGGAACGACATCATGAGGATCCAGACGATCGGGAACATGAAGAAGACGAGCACCAGCGCCAGCGCCACGCCTCGGAAGATGCGACCTGCGAGACTGGAATGATCCATCGCCGCCTCCTTCGCCCTTACGCGTGACCATGGGCGCGTGCGCGCAGCCGCAGCCAGTTCTTGATGAAGATGTTCGACAGGATGTTGGTGATCAGCCAGAGGATCATCAGCAGCGCCGCCGAGCGGCCGACATTGGTGTACTGGAAGAATTCGAGATACGCCTGGACCTGGAACACCATCAGCCGGTCACCGGGCCCGCCCTGCGTCATCGCATAGATGATGTCGAACTGCTGGATGGAGTCGAGCAGGCGGAACAGCGAGGCCGTGATGATGTAGGGCGCGAGCATCGGCAGCGTGATGCGGAAGAACACGAAGCTTGCCGGAACGCCGTCGAGCGCCGCGGCCTCGAACGGCTGGCGCGGCAACGAGCGCAGGCCGGCGAGCAGCAGGATCATGATGAAGGGCGTGTAGACCCAGACGTCGACCAGCACGACCGTGAACAGCGCGCTCGACGGATCCGACGCCCATTTGAAGTCGTGCACGCCGAACAGGCTGACCAGGTAGGACAGGATGCCAAAGCTCGGATTGGTCATCAGCTTCCACATCAGCGCGGCGATCGCTGGCGCCGTCATCAGCGGCAGCAAAAGCACGATCGACACCGCATTGTGGACGCGCGTCGGCCGCCGCAGGAGCAAGGCGATGCCAAGGCCGAGCAGAAGCTCGAGCACCACCGTCAAGGCGGTATAGACGAGCGAGATGCGCAGCGTATTCCAGAAGGCGGGATCGGAGAGGAAGTCGATGTAATTGTCGACACCGATGAAGCCGCGCAGGTACGGCAGGTTCAGCCGGTAGCGCTGGAGCGAATAGACCGCGGCCGTCACGAACGGCACGAGGATGGCGATGCAGACCAGCAGAGCCGGCAGGCTCAGCAGGTAAGGCAGCATACGCCCGCGCAGCCTCGTGGTGCGGCGCGGAAGCGCGTTGGTCTGAAGGAGTTGAACCATGCTCATGATGATACGGGATCACAAACTCACTGCAACACCGCCGGCCCGGATCGGGTAGGCGCTCCGAACCGGCGGGTCGTCGTGGCGCGGAGGAATAAAGGCACCACGAAAGGCGTCAATGGAGACAGTTCAACCTAGACCTGCCTGCTTGAGCTGACGGTTGATGCTGTCGGCGAGCTTGTCGAGGCCTTCATCGACGCTGATCTCCTTGGCGACCATCTTCTGGAGCGAGGCCGCCCATTCGGTGGTCAGGTCGAAGAACAGCGGCTGCGCCGTGAAGTAGATCTTGGCGCCCGGGGCCGAGACGTCATGCTGCTCCAGATAGCCGGGATAGGATTTCGCGATGCGGTCGCGGAACTCCGAGTCCTTCCAGACCGAGGCGCGCACCGGATTGACGAAGTCCATCTTGCGGGCGCCGAACAGGTCGTGCTCGACGGAGGCCGCCCATTGCATGAACATCCAGGCCGCGTCCTTCTGCTTGGAGAAGCTCGACATTGCGAGCGACCAGATCCAGACGTTCGGCGTCGGCGCCTTGGCGGCCGGGTTCGCGGCAAACGGCGCATAGCCGAGATTGCCCTTCTCCTTGTTGTCGCCGCCGTTCATGAAGTAGCCGAGAATGTCGGCGTCGAAGATCATGCCGGACGCGCCGGCCCCTAAGTCGGTGCCGACCTGGTACCAGGTGTAAGTCGACCAGTTCTTCGGCCCCGAGGTCTGGATCATCTTGACCCATTTCTCGTGGAAGTCCTTCGAAGCCTTGGTGTTCATCGCGGCCTTCAGCTTGCCGCCCTCCATCACAAAGTCCTTCTGGCCGAAGTTCGAATAGGCCGAGAGGAATCCCGGGTGGATGGTCGCCCAGGAGCGCGAGCCGCGCACGCCGACGCCGTAGGGACCACCCGCGTCCTTGGTGATCTTCGCGGCGACCTCTAACATCTCGTCGAGGTTGGTCGGCGGCTTGACGCCGACCTTGCTGAAGATGTTGCGGTTGTAGGCGATGTTGTTGAGCTCGTAGCCCCAGGGGATGCACCACTGCTTGGCCTTGCCCGAGCCGAGCTCGGAGCCCGCAACGCCGTCCCATGCGGTCGAGGAGCGCAGGCCCGGCAGCACGTCGTCCCAGGCGAACGCCGGATTGGTCTTGGCGGGATCCTTGATGTAGGTATTGAGGTCCTCGATCCAGCCGGCCGGACCGTAGGTCCAGGTCATGTAGGCGCCGGTCATGAAGGCGTCGTACTGATCCGACTTCGAGGACAGCGCCGCCGTCACCTTGTCGAAATACACGTCCTCCGGGAAGATGTCGTAGGTGACATTCATCCCAGTCAGCGCCTTGAACGCTTCGAGGTCGCCGATCATGGCATCGACGTAGGGATGCTTGTTCAGCAGCAGCTTGACGGACTTGCCGCTATAGGCCTTCCAGTTGAAGTCCGCGGCCATCGCCCGCGACATCGCCGAGGCGAAGGCTGCGTTGGCCGCCACGCCGGCGATGCCGAGCTTGGCGGCTCCGTCCAGTAGATCGCGCCGGCTGATACGTTTGCCGGCGTAGGAATCGAACAGATTCTTCTCGCGGTCGTACATAGTAACCTCCCATGGTGCGCGTTTACTTTCCCTTCCGACCCTTGTTCTTGGTTTTGCCGGATGTTGCCTCCGGCTTGTCGGTAGCGAGTGCCTGCGCCGTCACCTCATCGATGATGAGGCCGTGCAGGAGGCCGCTGCGCAAAACTGCGCGCAGCGCCGTGACCTTGGCCAATCCGCCGCCGATGGCGACGATGCGGTGTTTCCGTAAGTCGGCCGCCTCCATCGAGGTGGCGCGCGCCGAGAGGTCGATATCGAGTACCCGCCCCTCGGCATTGAAGAAATGGCCGAGCAGGTCGGCGCAGGCGCCGTCGCGCTTCAGCTCGACGACCTCGTCCGGCTTGATCATGCCGCTCGACACCAGGAAGCCGTCGGCGTGGATCTGGCCGATGCCGACGAACAGCAACGAGGCTTTGCGAGCGAGCGCGAACACGTCGGCGATGCCGTATTGCTGCATCAGCACCGCGCGGTCGGCGACCGAATTGGCGAACACGGGAACCGGCAGAAGATAGGCCTCCGCGCCGGTCCGCTCGGCGAGGCGATGGATGACATCGAACGGGTTGGCGGCGAATTTCCGCGTCAGTCCGCCGAGCAGCGACACGAATTGCACGCCGCGCGCCGGCGTCTGCGGCAATTGTTCCACCATCGCGGCGAGCGTGCGGCCATGGCCGACGCCGATGATCTTGTGCTCACCGCGCTCGAGGATCTGCCGCAGGAAGCTCGCCCCTTCGAGCGCCAGCGCCTTCAGGGGAAGGTCACCCTCACCGAGATCAGGCGCGACGCGGCAAAAGGAGAGCCCGTAACGCTCGGCCAGCGTGTTTTCCAGCGCCACGCATTCGGCGACCGGTCCCTCCACGAAGACGCGGATCATGCCCTCGCGGCTGGCGCGCGCGATCAGCCGGTGCGCCTTGGTGCTCTGGATGTTGAGGCGGTCGGCGACCTCCGATTGGGTCAGTCCGGCGGCGAAATAGAGCCAAGCCGCGCGTGTCGCGAGCGACGCTTCGCCGTCAATCGTCGCCAGCCTGTCCGGTTGCATCACCACGGCGAAAAAGCCTGCTTGCAAATTTCTTCACGTCTTGCAAAAAATTGCAGAGGCCGGCCGGGACGTCAATCCCCCAAACGTGCTGCAGTGCAATCGCGCCTCGCGATTGTGATCGCAGCCGCAACGGCCAGAGTGCGAAAGGGAGGTGAGAGCGCATGACGGGTGTGTTCCTCGGCATCGACGTTGGAACCAGCGGCGTGCGCGCCTGCGCCGTCGATGCGCGCGGCGACATCCAGGGCATGGAAGCGGCTACCCTGCCCCCACCGCGGCAGGACGGTAACGCGATCGATCAGGACCCGGAGTTCTGGTGGCACGCGACCGTCGTTGCGATCAGCAAGCTCGGACGCAGCATCGATCTCGAAGCCGTCGAGCGCGTTTGCGTCGACGGCACGTCCGGCACGCTGCTCTTGATCGACGCGGCCGGCCGTCCCTGCACGCAAGGGCTGATGTACAACGATGCCCGTGCGGCAAAGGAAGCCCAGCGCATCGCAACGGTTGCGCCGAAGGAAAGCGGCGCTCACGGCGCCAGCAGCGCATTGGCGAAACTGCTTCATTTGCTGGGCCACGGCGAAGCGAGAAGCGCGCGCTTTGCCGTGCATCAGGCCGATTGGATCGCCGGCCGGCTTGCCGGAATCCACGGCGTCAGCGACGAGAACAACGTCCTCAAGCTCGGCTACGATCCCGTCACGCGCAGCTGGCCGGCCTGGCTCGATCAGCTCGGCGTGCCCCACACGCTCCTGCCTCGCGTATTGGTGCCGGGGACGCCGTTTGCCGAGATCGATCCAGGGATGGCCTCAGAGCTCGGCCTGTCGAAAACGGCGCGCATCACCGCCGGCACAACCGATGGTGTCGCCGCCTTCATTGCGACGCGCGCCGATGCGCCCGGCGATGCCGTGACCTCGCTCGGAACGACGCTGGTCGTCAAGCTGCTGGCGACGCAACCGATCTTCGCGGCGGACCAGGGCGTCTATTCGCACCGGCTCGGCGAACGCTGGCTCGCCGGTGGCGCCTCCAATTCCGGTGGCGGCGCGCTGCTCGCGCATTTTTCGGCCGCAGACATGGAGCGGCTGACACCACAACTGCGGCCGGAGAAGCCGACCGGGCTCGACTACTATCCTTTGCCAAAACCCGGCGAGCGCTTTCCGATCGCCGATCCGACACTGGCCGCCCGCATCACGCCGCGCCCGGCGGAAGATCATCGCTTCTTCCAGGCGCTGCTCGAAGGCATCGCATCGGTCGAAGCCCTCGCCTATCAGCGTCTCGCCGCGCTCGGAGCACCGCCCCTGCGCCGCGTCGTCAGCATCGGCGGCGGCGCGAAGAACGCGGCATGGACCGAGATCAGGCGCCGCGCGCTCGGTGTTGACGTCACGACGGCCGAGCAGACCGAGGCAAGCTATGGTGCCGCGCTGCTGGCCTTGCAGGGCAGTCCGTCATGAGAACCCGCACCATCGAAATCGATGCGCTGCGCGCGATCGCCGACCGGTTCGATCACGTGCTGCTCGACCAATGGGGCACGCTTCATGAAGGCGGCACCGTCTTTCCCGCCGCGCGCGACTGCGTGGCGAAGCTCAAGACCGCGGGCAAGCGCGTGCTGGTGCTGTCGAACTCGGGCAAGCGCGCGCGCAGCAACGAAGAGCGGCTTGCAAGGCTCGGCCTGCCGCCGACGGCCTATGACGGCATCCTGACCTCCGGCGAAGTGACTTGGGCGGGCTTGAGGCAACGCTCACGCTCCCCGTTCACCGATCTCGGCCGGTCGTGCTTCCTGATCACGCGCGGCGGCGATCATTCCATCGTCGACGGTCTCGGCCTTTCGATCGTGACCGGGATCGAGAAAGCGGATTTCATCCTGCTCGCCGGGCTCGATGATGACGTCGCCGAGCCCGAGCGCTGGCGCGCCCACTTTGTCACGGCAGCCGCGCGGCGATTGCCGATGCTGTGCGCCAACCCTGACCTCACCATGTTCAGCGCGAACGGATTGATCCCGGCGCCGGGCGCGCTGGCGCGATTCTACGAGAGGGTTGGCGGTGTCGTGGCTTTCGTCGGCAAACCGCACGCGCCGATCTTCGAGGCGGCGCTGGAGCAACTCGGCCATCCCGATCCGAAGCGGGTCCTGATGATCGGCGATTCCCTCGATCACGACGTCGCCGGCGCGCGGGCCAGGGGCATGCTGACCCTGCTCCTCAGCGCGGGCGTGCACAGGGACGCGCTCGCAGGCGCCCCCGATATGCCGGCGGCGATCCGCATGCTGGCGGGATCGCAAGAGATGACACCGAACTGGCTGATGACTCATTTGACCTGGTGAGGCCTGCTATGCGGGAGCCTGCGCAACTCGATGATCTCCGCCACATGTCGGCGCGCGTCGGCCGCAACATCCTGCTGGTGCAGGGTGCCGGCGGCAACTCCTCGATCAAGGATGGCGACGTGCTCTGGGTGAAGGCGTCCGGCACCTGGCTTGCGGATGCTGAAGCCAAGGACATCTTCGTGCCGGTGTCGCTCGGTGCGGCACGCGCCGCGCTCATGCAAGGTGACGAAAAGGTGCCTCTCGCCCCCGACGCCAACACGACATTGCGCGCCTCGATCGAGACCTCGCTCCACGCGCTCATGCCGCACGCGATCGTGTTGCACGTCCATTCGGTCAACACGATCGCCTGGGCGGTTCGGACCGACGCACGCGAGGAGCTTGCCAGGCGCCTCGACGGATTGGCCTGGCGCTGGCTCGACTATCATCATCCGGGACTGCCGCTGGCAAAGGCCGTGAATGATAGTCTGTCGGAGGATGCCGTGGATATCCTGATCCTCGGCAATCATGGGCTGGTGGTCGGCGCTGACAATTGCGCGGCAGCCGAGGCGCTGGTGGACGAGGTGGAGAGACGGCTCGCGCTCACCCCGCGCATTACGATACCTGCCGATGACGAGGCACTCCGCTCAATCTGCGCCGGTACGGATTATCGTTCGCCAAAAGATCCGCTCTGCCACGGCATCGCCATCGACCGCTATAGCCGTGCCGTTGCGACCAGCGGCTCGCTATATCCTGACCACGTCGTGTTTCTCGGTCCCGGCCTGCCCGTGCTGGAACATGGCGAGGATCTGCGCGTCCTGACGTCGCGAGCCCAGGCGGACCGCCTGCCGCCTCCGGTCGCGCTCCTCGTTCCCGGGCTCGGCTGCGTCATTCGCAAGGATGCCAGCGATGGCGCCGAAGCCATGCTGATCTGTCTCGGGCTGGTGACCTGCCGTTTGCCTCTGACGGCGCAGGTCCGCTACCTCTCGGCGGAGAATGAGCATGCGTTGCTGAACTGGGACGCCGAACGCTATCGCCAGCAATTGACAGCTGGTCGCTGACGGTCAGGCGTCGAGAACAACGTCGGTCAAAGGAATGGCCTGACAGGTGAGACAGTGCCCTTCTTCCAGATCAGGGCTGTCGATGAGATGGCGGACCTGCCCCTCTTTGATCGGCACGGAACAGTTTTCGCACTGACCGACACGGCATCCGCTCGGCAACGAGAGCCCCGCCCGTTCCGCCGCGGCCAGGATGCCGCCGGCCGGGGATTGAGGAAACCAGGTCACGGTCTTGCCCGAACGGGCAAACGTGATCCGGCGCGGGGATGGATCGTTCGGCATCGCCACGACGGGCGAATGAAACCGTTCGGCAAAAATCTCGAAGTTGGGCACGCCGCGCGCGTTCAGGTCTTCGCGGACCTCGCGTATCATCACATCAGTTGCACAGATGTAGAACCGCGCGCGCCGTCGAAAAAGATCCGACGCGATGTCGCTGACCCTGAACCGGCCTTTGCGATCGAAGCGATCGCCCTCCGCAGGCTGGCTGAGATGAGTGATCAGCCTGAGGTTTGACAGACGCTGCCGCAGCACCTCCAGGCGTTCGCGGAGCGGCTGGCTCGCACCATCGCGGCAGCCATAGTGCAAGGTGATCTCGGGCTCGTTGCCGTCAGACGTCAGCGTTTCCAGATAGGACAGGAATGGCGTGATGCCGATGCCGCCTGCGATCAGCACGATCGGGAATTCATTGCGCAGCGGCAGAACGAAGCCCCCTCTCGGCGCCTGCAGCTCGACCTCGGCCCCGAGCGCCACGCGATGTCTGATCGCTCCGGAGACCAGTCCACCCTCGATATGCCGCACGGCAATTCGATAGGCGTCGGGCTCCGCGACGGCGGCGCCGGTCAGGGAATAGGACCTGTTTGCACCATCCAGGCGAAAGCCCACATATTGGCCCGGCCTGAACGAAGCGAGCGGGCCACCATCGGCTGGCCGCAGGCTCAGCTCCACGACATCCTTGGTGATCTCGCGGCGGTCGGCAACGGTGAAGGAGCGCCAGCCATCCCAGGCGGCCTCTTCACAGCGCTCGACATCGCAGGCAAACGATCGAAGCGCCAGGGCGCCGCTGAGCGGATCGCGCTCGTCTTCGGAAATCACCGCGTTGAAGCTCGATCCGATCGCCCGAGTCTCGTCGGGCAGATAGCCCGGCAAGCCGAGATCGGGGGCCGGCTGCCACCAGCCATAGTCGCTCGCCACGACATCTTCGGCGAGCGCGTCATTGAACGCGGCGCGCATCCGGATCTTGCCCTTGCGGGTCCACACCAGCATCCATGCGCCGGCAACGATTCCCTTGCGGCGCGCGAGATGGGGATGGATTTCCGCCGTTGGCTCCTCGCGCTTGCGGCGTAGCGCATTGATGCCGCGATGCTGGCTGTGACAGAAATAGCCGCTATTGGCCGAGAAAAGCGTCAACGGAAAGCGGTCGCTCCGTCGCTCCGCCGGCTCGACAAAGCAGGGCACGGCCGGATAGCCATGCCGGTGCAACAGCTCCGAATAGAGCTCGGCCTTGCCGGTTTGCGTCGCAAATCCGCCGCTGCGATATTTGCGGTACTCGTGCTTCAGCGGCACCCGGATGCCCTCCGGCCTGTCGCGCAAGGCCTCCAAGGTGAGGCCCAGGGGCGCAAGCAGATGCGCAAAGCCCTTTTCGACGTCGCCATCGAAGAACAGCCTGCCAAGTCCGAGGCGCTTGGCGAGCTGGAAAACGATCCACATGTCCGAGCGCGCCTCGCCCTGGCGCGGAATCATCGGCTGACGAAGCTGAACGAGCTCCTGCGCCTCGGGCGAGATCTCGAACCCGAGCCGGAGCGCCTCGTGCTCCCAGGGACTGGAGACCGGCAACACGATATCGGCCATCTCGGCCGTCGGATTGAGAAACAGATCGCAATGGACCTGGAATTCGAGCGCCTTGAGTGCGTCCCGGCCGCGTTCCGGCGCAGGATGCGAGACCAGGAGATTGGAGCCGAAGGCAAACAGCGCGCGGACAGGATACGGCTTTGTGGAGAGCACAGCGTCATAAAAGTCCGTCGACGTGATCCAGCCGTCGACCGGCGGACCCAGCGGACGCGCGGCAAGCCCGAGCGTACGTGCACGCGTCTCGGGCGCGATCATCGCTATCGAATGCAGCGCCGGAGCCGGCAAGACAGGCATCCGGACATTGCCGCCCGGCGCGTCGAAATGGCCCGTCAGCGCGTAGAGCGTCGCAATGGCGCGCTCGGTCTGCGAGGCATTGGTGTGCTGCCCGACCCCGGTCCAGCCGTGGTAACAGATCGACTTGGCACCGGCGATCGCGCGCGCCAGGCTTTCGACCTCGGCCGCGGGAATGCCGGTGATCTCCTCGACGGTCGACGGATCATATGGCTCGGTCGCTGCAATGTAGTGATCGAAGCCGGTACGGCAGACGATCGTCCGGTCATTGCCCGTAATCTCGAAGCGGCCCTCCAGCATAGCCTCCGCAAGACCACTTTCCGCGTCCACCGGACGCCCCGCACGTGACGACCAGACGAGATAGCCCTCATCTGCCAGGCCCAGATCCGACGGCCGCAGAAAGCGCCCGTCGTCCTCACGAACGAGGAACGCCGCATTAGTCCAGTTACGCACGAACTCTGCGTCATATGCGCGATTGACGATCAGCCAGCGCGCTAGCCCGAGCGCGAGCGCGGCATCGGTCCCGGGTCGGATGCGCAGCCACAGATCGGCATCGCGTGCCGACCCGTTGCGGCGCGGATCGATCGCGACGAGTCTTGCGCCGCGCATCCTCGCCGCGCCGATGGCTTCCGCCTGAGCGAGCCAGACGTTCGCGGGGTTATGGCCCCACAACAGGATCAGATCGGAGTTGCGGTAATCCGCCGTCGGCAGACCGCAGCCGAACGTGAAGGCATGCGCATGGTCCTTGTGCCAGTTGCAGATCTCGGTGGAGAAGACCGTGTTGGGACTTCCGAACCCGCGCACGAAGCGCTGGATCCAGTCGAGGCTGTCAGATGTCGACGAGGATGAGCCCGAGGTAATACCGAACGCGACCGATTCCGGCCCGTTTTCGGCACGATAGCGTGCAAGCTCGTCCGCGATCTCCGCCAGCGCCTCGTCCCAGGAGATCGGTACGAAACCAGGGTCCGTGGCGCCCTTCGGCTGCGTCCGTCGCAACGGCGTTTTCAGGCGCCGCACGGAATGCGCAATCTCCGGCGCGGCCCGTCCCTTCGGACACAGCGCCTTGCCGGTCGGATGGGTGGGATCGGGCTTGACCGCAACGAGCCGGTCGTTCTCGATGACGTTCACGGTGCCGCAGCGCGACCGGCACAATGTGCAGAAACCCTGCTTTTCGACCGTCGCCATCGCCTCTCCCCTTCGACGCCGATCGGCTTATGAGGCCGTCTGGCGTGTCCCGGAAACCCATCCGCCGACGAGGAGCGAGGCGGCCGCGAGATCCTCGGATGCCGCCCCGACCGATTTGAACAGGGTGATCTCGCTCTCCTCCAGACGACCGGGCCGCGCACCGCTGGTCAGCTCATGCAGATCACCACAGATCCGGGCAGCGTCCCAGCGTCCGGCGGCGATCGGCTGAAGCAGATCGCCGGCTTCCGCGAGCGCGCCGCCATAGGTGTCGACAAAAACGCGGCTGCGACAGACGGCCTCGTCGTCGCTCTCGCGCATCTTGGGCGTGAACGCGCCGACGAGATCGAGATGCGTGCCTGGCTTCAAGTGTCGACCCAGGACGATGGGCTCGACCGATGTCGTCGCGCAACTGACGATGTCCGCCGCGGCCGTTGCCGCGGGCAGATCGGTAACCGCTTCAGTGGCGAAACCCTGCCGGGAGAGCGTGTCCGCAAAGGCCTGCGCGCGCTGCGGATTGCGGCCCCAAGCCAGCACGCGCTCGATCGGCCGTGCGGCGCGATGCGCGGCGGGCAGACAGGCCGCGATGCGACCCGTGCCAATGACGAGCAGAGTCTTGCTGTTCGGGCGCGAGAGATAGCGCGAGGCAAGCGCGGACGCTGCAACCGTCCGCCGGTTGGTCAGCGCCTCGCCATCGATCATCGCACGCGGCTGGCCGGTGGTGCCGTCGAACAGCGTGTAGAGCGACGACACGGCGCCCAGGCCACGCGATGCGTTCGCGGGGAATACCGTCACGAGCTTCACCCCGAGCGCCTTGCCTCGCTCCCAGGCCGGCATGGTCAGGAGATGGCCGGGCTTGTCGGACGTTCCGACGTCGTAGCTCTGCCGAACCGGCATCGCCTCGCCGCCTCGTCGGAAGGACTCGGCCAGCGCGTCGATCAGTCTGATATAGTCGAGGCCGGCCTCGACCTCGGCGGCGGTGTAGTGGCGTAGCAAGGCATCCTCTTTCATGGTTCGACGGACGCGATCCCGGTGCAGGTCCAAAGGATCTCGGCGTCCTCCTTGCTCAGCGAGATGATCGCATGCCCCATCTTGCTGTCGAAATAGGCGCTATCGCCGGCATCGAGCACGACCGGCGCATAGAATTCGGTATGGAGCTGGATGCGACCTGAGAGCACGCACAGGAACTCTTCGCCCGGATGGCGCACCCAGTCCGGAAACTCGTCGAGACTCCGCGCCGCGACCTTCGACTTAAAGGGCAGGATCTGCTTGTGCGCGAGGTCGGTCGCAAGCAGTTCGAAGTGGTAGGTCGCCGTTCGGTGAGCGCGACCTTCGCCCCGTCGCGTCACGCTGCACCGCCCGAACGGTGCATTCTGCTGTCGCGTATCAAAGAGTTCCACGATGTCGAGCCCGGTGCCACGAACGATCTTCTGCAGCACATCATAGGTCGGCGACATCTGGCCGTTTTCGATCTTGGACAGCGTCGAGCGCGCAACGCCGGTGCGCTGGCTGACATCCTCGAGCGTCCAGCCATTGTCGAAACGCATGCGCTTCAAGCGCTGGCCGAGATCGACGGACGTGTCCTCCTTCTGTGGCTGCGGTGCCGAGAACCGGGCCGGCACCGGCGGCGGCGTGAGCCGCGCCACGGCGCTGCTGCGGGTTTTTGTCGCTTTCTTCGCCACAGATATTCCTTCCACCGACCGTCGGGAGCGACGCGCGTCGCCCCCGACGGTGTCATTTCTTCACGAGCGAACACTCGCTCTGGGTGAGTGGCAGGAATACCTGATCACCCGGAACGGTGGCCACAACATTATAGTAGTCCCACGGTCCCTTCGACTCGGCGGGCTTTTTAACCCGGACCAGCAGCATATCATGCACCATGCGCCCATCCTCGCGCACCCTGCCGCTCCTGGCGAAGAAGTCGTTCACCGGCAGCTCGCGCATCTTGGCCGCAACGGCCTTGGCTTCGTCAGTCCCTGCGGCCTGGACCGCCTTCAGATAGTGCAGGACCTCCGAGTAGACGCCAGCCTGTAGCGAGGTGGGCATGGTCTTTCGAACCTCGAAGAAGCGTTTCGCGAATGCGCGCGTCTCATCGTTCTGGTCCCAGTAGAAACCCTCCAGAAACGACATGCCCTGGGCGCTCGACAGACCGAGCGCGTGAATGTCGGTCAGGAACACCACGGGCGCGCTGAGGGTCTGGCCGCCGGCCGTGATGCCGAACTCGCTCGCCTGTTTGATGGCGGTCGTCAGATCCTTGCCCGCCGTCGCCAGCAGGATGACCTTGGCCTGCGATGCCTGGGCGGGTAGCAGGAAGGCCGACAGATCATTGGCGCCGAATGGGTGGCGGATCGAACCAAGCAGCTTGCCGCCATTGGCCTTGATCGCTTCGGTCGCGATCTTCTCGAGCGAATGCCCGAACGCAAAGTCTGCGGTGATGATGAAGAAGGTGTCGTTGCCCTTCTCGATCAGCGCTTTCACCGGGCCGACGACGTTGGAATAATTGTCATAGACCCATTGGAACCCGGTCGGCGAGCAGGCCTTGCCGGTGAGATCGGTCGTACCGGGCGAGGAGAACAGCGCGACGCGGTTGGTCTCGCGCGTGAGCTGCTGGACTGCGAGCGCGATCGCGCTGTTGGTGACATCGACGACGGCGTCCACCTTGTCGCTTTCGATCCACTGCCGCGCGATGCCAAGGCCGATGTCGGCCTTTTGCTGGTGGTCGGCGCCGATCACCTCGATCGGCTTGCCGAGCACCTTCCCGCCGAAATCGGCCGCAGCCATCTGCGCGGCGAGCAGCGAGCCCGAGCCGTTCATGTCGGAATACTGGCCGGACATATCCGTCAACACGCCGAGCTTGACGACATCGTCGCTGACCTGCGCTGATGCGGGTCCAGCAAAAGCGAGAGAGCCGAGACAGGAGAGCACCGTCAGCCCTCGCAGAAATTTCCGATGCAACTTCAATTGCCGCTCCTCTCAATGACCCCAACGATTGTCGTGACCCAATCCATGCTTGCTCATCTGCTTCATTTGCCGGGCACGGCCTGCCCCGTGCTCGGCACGGCGCCCGAGCCACGCGAGCCGCGGTGATGCCACCAGGCGCTGACTTCGCCGACGATGCCGCGGCGAAAGGCAAGCACGCAGACGGCGAAGATGAGCCCATGGATCACGGCGACCCATTGGCCGACGCCGGCGAGATAGTTCTGCATGGCGACGACGACGAAGGCACCTATCACCGGACCGAGCGGCGTGCCGACGCCGCCGAGGAACGTCATGAGCAGAACTTCGCCCGACATCGACCAATGCGCGTCGGTGAGCGTTGCGATCTGGGTGACGATCGCCTTGGTCGACCCGGCAAGGCCGGCAAGCGCGGCTGACAGGGTGAAAGCGAGGCATTTGTAGCGATCGGTCTCGAAGCCGAGCGACTGCGCGCGCGCCTCGTGGTTGCTGATGGCCCTCAGCACCTGACCGAACGGCGAGTCGACGAGCCGCATGATCAGGACGAAGCCGGCGAGGAAAATGACCGTCACGAAGACGTAGAGATTGACGGGCTTCGACAGGTCGATCAGCCCGAACAACATGCCGCGCGGCACCCCCTGCAAGCCGTTCTCTCCGCCGGTAAAAGGGGCTTGCAGCGCGACGAAATAGATCATCTGCGCGAAGGCAAGCGTCACCATCGCAAAATAGATTCCACTGCGCCGGATCGCGAGCCAGCCCGACACGAGCCCGAGAAGCGCCGCCGTCGCCGTGCCGGTCAGGATCGCGAGCTCGGGCGTCAGCGCCCACACCTTGGCGGCGTGGCCGCAGACATAGCCGGCCGACCCCAGGAACATCGCATGGCCAAAGGACACCAGGCGTCCGTAGCCCGCGATCAGATTGAAGGCGCAGGCGAACAGCGCAAAGATCATGGCCTTCATCATGAAGCCCGGATAAACGACGAGCGGCGCGACGGCCATAATTGCCGCAAGCGCCAGGACGATGTGCGCGCGGGGTGACGACGAGCGCGGCGCTTCGGTTGCCTCCTGATGGCCGCCTGCTCCGTCCAGCTTCGCACCGAACAATCCGGCCGGACGCAGCATGAGCACCACGGCCATCACCACGAACACCACCGTGCCGGATAGTTCGGGATAATACGCCTTCGTCACTCCCTCGATCAGACCAACCAGGAATCCGGTCACGATCGAGCCCATGATCGAGCCCATGCCGCCGATCACAACCACCGCGAACACGACGATCAACAGATCCGCGCCCATGCTTGGACTGACCTGGTAGACGGGCGCCGCCAGCGCGCCCGCCAGCGCCGCCAGCGCAACGCCGGCGCCATAGGTCAGCATGATCATGCGCGGCACCCTGATGCCGAATGCCTGGACAAGCACAGGATTCTCGGTGGCCGCGCGCAAATAGGCACCGAGCCTGGTCCGCTCGATCACGTACCAGGTGCCGAGACAGACCACGAGCGAAGCAACGAGGACCCAGGCCCGGTAGTTCGGCAGGAACATGAAACCGAGATTGCGGCCGCCGGTGAGCTCGGCGGGAATGGCATAGGGCTGGCCGGACGATCCGAACCAATTGCCGAGTGCGCCCTGGACCATCAAAGCGAGCCCGAATGTCAGGAGCATGCCGTAGAGATGATCGAGGCCGTAGAGACGCCGCAGCAGGAAACGCTCGAGAACGACGCCGCCCAGTCCGACCGCCATGGGCGCCAAAATCAGCGCCCACCAATAGCCGACACCGAGGAAGTTGAGCAGCAGCCACGCCAGCATCGCTCCCATCATGTACTGCGCGCCGTGGGCGAAGTTCACGATGTTCATCATGCCGAAGATGACGGCGAGGCCGAGGCTCAGCATGGCGTAGAACGCGCCGTTGACGAGCCCGAGCAGCAACTGGCCGAACAGCACTGCCGACGGAACGCCGAAGATCGTCGTCATGTCGCTGCTCGGAGCGCGAGATTGTCGGCAAGCGCGTCAGCCATGGGCACGCCCCGTATAGGCGGTGATCACAGCCGGATTTGCAGCCACCTCGGCATAGGATCCTTCCGCCGCGATCTCTCCCCGCACCATCACGGTGATCCGGTCGGCGAGTTCCGCCACGACGTTCATGTTGTGCTCGACGAGCAGCACCGTGCGGCCCCGCCGCGCCTGCTGGATCAGCGCGGTCACGCGTCCGATATCTTCCCGCCCCAGTCCGGCCATCGGCTCGTCGAGCAGCAGGACCTTCGGCTCCAGCGCCAGCGTCGTTGCAAGCTCGAGCACGCGCTTGCGGCCATAGGAGAGATTGCCGGCCATCGTCTCGGCGTGCTCGGCAAGACCGAAGCGACGCAGCAATGCGGCAGCCCGCTCCGCCACGCCGGACTGCTTGGAGATCCGGCCGAGAAGATTCCATGCAAGGCCGCTGCCGCGCAGCAGGGCAACCTCGACATTCTCCTGGACAGTCAGGCCGGCGAACACGGCCGAGATCTGGAAGGAGCGCACGACGCCGCGCTTGGCCATCGCCGGCATCTTCAGACGCGTCACGTCCTCGCCGTCGTGAAGGATCGCGCCTTCGCTCGGAGCCAGATGTTTGGTCAGAAGATTGAACAGCGTCGTCTTGCCTGCCCCATTGGGGCCGATGACCGCGTGCACGCTGTCGCGGGCCAGCCGAAAGTTCACCTTGCGCAACGCGAAGAAGCCGTCGAACTGCCGGGTGAGATCCCGCGTTTGCAGGACGAACCGGGGATCGTCGATGCGCTCAGCCGCCTCAGCCATCGTCTAACTTTGGAACAAAAGTTTCCTATACGCAACAAATTCTCGGATGCGATTTGCGGATATTTTTGGCGCGCGGCGGCCTAATGAGGCGGCACCCGCCTCTGCCGCGGCTCTCTACACCCTTCGATCGGCGGCTCAGAGCCGCGCTTCGGCCAGATGAACGAGCTGGGATCCGGCGCGGTAGAGCGCCTCCTGCGTGAGGCGGAAGCGCGGCTCCTCGCAAATGGCGACCGGCAGCGGAAGGTCTTTTTCAGCGACATGACCAAGCACGTAGGATGCCAGCACACCGCCAAACACCGTGCCCGGCGCAATGCCCCGGCCGTTGTAGCCGCTGAAGGCGATGACGTTACGGTCGAGCTTGTGAAAGCGCGGCAGATTGTCCGAGGTCATGCCGATCATCCCGAACCAGCCGGCTTCGAACCTTATGTCGGCAAGCTGCGGAAACAATTTTCGCAGCGAACGAATGGCCCACGCCCTGTGGATCGCGGCACCGCTTCCCTCGAGCGCACCGACGCTGCCAAACACCAGTCGGCCCGCGCGATCGAAGCGGAACGAGGAGAGCACCTGCTTGGTATCCCAGGCTCCCTGCCGCTCCGGGAGGATCGACGTCTTCAGATTGTCCGACAGGGGTTCGGTCGCAAAGTTGAAGTAAGGCAGATGAATCTGCTCCTGCCGAACCTGCGACCACGGACCTTGCGCATAGGCATCGGTGGCAACGATCACCCAATCCGCACGGGCCGATCCCGCCTTGGTGTCGATCTTCCAGCGCGAGCCGTCCTCGCGCGCAGCGAGAACGGGACTTTGGGTGAAAATCTTCGCGCCCGCCCCGAGCGCGACACGCGCCAGGCCGCGGACATAGGCAAGCGGTTGAATGGTGCCGGCGCGCTTGTCCAGCAGCGCGCCGGCGTAGTCGCCACCGCCGATTTTCCGGCGCGTCTCCTCGGCGTTGAGCACCTCGACGGGCGCACCGCGCCGCTGCCATTGCTCAGCGCGGGCTTCGATCTCGGCCAGGCCCTTGCTTCCGACGGCGCAATGCAGCGTGCCTGCGCGCTCCGGCTCGCAATCGATGCCTTGCTTTTCGATCAGGTCGAACACCTTCTGCGGTCCGTGACCGAGGAGATCGATCAGACGCTCGCCGAAGGTCTGCCCCAGCGTCGCGGTGAGAACGTCAGGCATGACCCACATGCCGGCGTTGACGAGACCGACATTGCGTCCGGAGCCGCCGAACCCGATGTCGGACGCTTCGAGCACGGCGACGCGCGCGCCTCCCTCGGCGAGATGAAGCGCAGAGGAAATGCCGGTATATCCGCCGCCGATGACGACGACATCGACATCCAGCTCGCCCACGAGCGGTCTGGTCTCGGGCGCCGCCGGCGCCGTCAGCGCCCAAAGACCGTGCGACCTCGGATCATCCTGCATCAGCACGCGAGGGCTCTCACACCACGTCGAACTTGACGCCCTGGGCCAACGGGAGCGTCCGACCATAATTGATCGTGTTCGTGGCCCGGCGCATATAGGCCTTCCACGCATCGGACCCGGACTCGCGTCCGCCACCGGTTTCCTTCTCTCCGCCAAACGCGCCGCCGATCTCCGCTCCGGACGGACCGATATTGACGTTGGCGATCCCGCAATCGGAGCCGCGCGCCGACAGGAACGTCTCGGCTTCGCGCAAATCATTGGTGAAGATCGACGAGGAGAGCCCTTGCGGAACGGCATTGTGCAGTTCGAGCACGGCATCCAGATCGCTGTATTTCATCACATAGAGGATCGGCGCGAAGGTCTCCTGCTCGACAGGCCCGGTCTGCGCCGCAATCTCGACCAGCGCGGGACGAACGTAGTGCGCGTCAGCGGCCCCCTCGACGGCAATCCGCTCGCCGCCGTGAATGGCAGCCCCCGCCGCCTTCGCGGCCTCGAGCGCGCCCTGCATCGCACGATAGGCCGCGCCGTCGATCAACGGACCAACCAGCGTGCCGGCTTCCAGGGGACTGCCGACCGCAACAGATGCGTAAGCCCGCTTCAGCCGCGGGACAAAGCTGTCATACACGCTCTCATGGACGAAGAGACGCCGAAGCGTCGTGCAGCGCTGGCCGGCTGTTCCCATCGCGGCAAAGGCAACACCGCGCAGCGTCAGGTCGAGGTCGGCCGTCGGCGCGACGATGGCCGCATTGTTGCCGCCGAGTTCGAGAATTGCGCGCGCGAAACGCTTGGCGAGCCGCGGTCCCACGGCCCGCCCCATCGCGGTCGAGCCCGTGGCCGACACCAGCGGGACCTTCGCATGGTCGACAAGCAGCTCGCCGAGGTCGCGGCCGCCGATCAGCAGCGCCGCAAGCCCTGCCGGCGCGCGTCCGCCTTCCTTCGTAAAGCGCGTCAGCGCGCGGTCGAACAGCGCCTGCGTCGCCAGCGCAGTCAGCGGGGTTTTCTCGGACGGCTTCCACACGATGCTATTGCCGCAGACGAGCGCCAGCGCCGCGTTCCACGCCCAGACCGCGACTGGAAAATTGAAGGCGGAGATGATGCCGGTCACGCCAAGGGGATGCCAGCTCTCCATCATCCGGTGCTCGCCGCGCTCGGTGGCGATGGTCAGGCCATAGAGCTGGCGGGACAGCCCGACGGCGAAGTCGCAGATATCGATCATCTCCTGGACCTCACCGAGCCCCTCGGACGCGATCTTGCCGACCTCGATCGACACCAGCCGGCCCAAGGCCTGCTTGTTGGCACGCAGCTCCTCGCCGAACAACCGGACCAGCTCACCGCGCTTCGGCGCCGGCACGAGCCGCCAGACCTGGAACGCCGCATGCGCCTTCGCAATCAGCACGGCGGCGTCGGCCGCGCTGACCTCCCTGACCTTCCCGACGATCTTGCCGGTGATCGGCGTCTGCACGGCGAGCGTGCCTTCCGTGTAGCTCGCACGGCTCACGCCGAGGCCGGTGAGGAGCCTGTCGGCCTCGGTGGCAAGATCGGCGGTGTGAGCTTGGGTCTGAGGGGCGGCTTTGACGGACATGACAGGCTTTCCGAGGTCGGCGTTGACTTGGACGGCGCCGCCGTTGCGTTCGGCTGCGCGCGCTCTTTGATCGAACTGAAGTGGCACGCTGGTCAATGGCTAATTCGCCTGGAACCGGGAAGCAATATCAGTTTCGCCGCAGAGGGCCCCAAATTGGTCGTCTCGGGGGCTGCCCGAACGACGCGTCAGTCGTTCACGGCGCCACCAGTCTCTTGCGAATGGCATAGCGGACCAGCTCGGCCGTCGACGACATCCCGAGCTTGCGCATCGCTGATGCGCGATGCGTCTCGACCGTCTTCACGCTCAGCTTCAGGATGGTGCTGATGGACCTGTTGGTATGTCCTTCGGCAATGAGCTGCACCACGCTCTGCTCGCGCGAGGTGAGCAGCATGGCCGACTTGTTCTGCTTGTTGAGCTGGTAGTCGTGGAGCAGCTTCTCCAGCAGCAGGCTGGTGAAGTAAGGCCTGCCGTCAAGCAGCGCCTCGATGGCGGAGATCAGGTGATTTCTCGCGTCCGACTTGAACAGAAACCCGCGGACTCCCGCCAGGATGGCTTCCGTCAGCAGCTCCTCATTCTCGTGCATCGTCAGGATCAGCACTTCCGTGCGCACATGCAGCGCCTTCAGACGACGGCTGACCTCCAGCCCGTTCATGAGCGGCATCGAATAGTCGACGATCACGACATCGGGCCGCGTCTCCAATGCCAATGCGACCGCCTGCTCGCCATTGGTGGCCTCTCCGCTGACGATCCAGTTGGAGCGGGTTTCGACGATCGCCCGCAGCCCGGAGCGCACGACTTCATGATCATCCGCAATCACGATGCGCTTCACGACGTCGTTCCCGTATGCCGGCCCGCGGGGCCATCGGGCGATCGATGGAGACGACCGGCAGGAAGATCGAAGGATCATACCGGTCGCAGTCCAGCGGGTTATCCCAC
Source organism: Bradyrhizobium iriomotense (assembly GCF_030160715.1). Taxonomy (GTDB): domain Bacteria; phylum Pseudomonadota; class Alphaproteobacteria; order Rhizobiales; family Xanthobacteraceae; genus Bradyrhizobium; species Bradyrhizobium iriomotense. The sequence goes on along the minus strand of NZ_BSOW01000003.1, from coordinate 303,099 downwards.
AAAACCCTGAAATCCCTCGGCGATTGTACTCAAAGGCCTCATACCTCGATCAGCCCGGCCCGCACCGCGTAGCGGACCAGCCCGGCCGTCGAATTGACGTCGAGCTTGCGCATCGCGGCGGCCCGGTGCGCCTCCGTCGTCTTGACGCTGAGGTCCAGAATGGAGCTGATGCCTTTGTTGCTATAGCCCTCCGCAACCAGCTTGACGACGAGCTGCTCCCGCGGGGTGAGCGCCTGCCGGCTGTCCATGCCGGGGCTCAGCCCGCGATCCAGTTCGCTCTGACAGCTCCTGGTACAGAACGGCTTGTGCGCCAGAAGTGCCTCGACCGCCGCCAACAGCAGCTTGTTGGCGTCGGACTTCAGCAGGAAGGCGCGCGCACCTGCCTGGAACGCCTCCTGCGCGAGCAGGCTGGAATTGTGCACCGTGAAGATCAGCACCTCGGTCTGAAGCGGGTATTCCCTGATCCGCCGTGCGACTTCCACACCGGTCATGCGCGGCATGGAAAAATCGACGATGGCGACGTGGGGCTGGTTGGCGATTGCGGCGGCAACGGCCTTGCTGCCGTCATTGGCTTCCGCGACCACCTCCCAATCCGCCCGTTGTTCGAGCACGGCCCGCAGGCCCGATCGCACCGCCTCGTGATCGTCCGCGATCAGAAACCGTTTCATGGCAGAGCACTCCAAAGTTCCTTGACACGGTGGCAGCTCGAGACGCCAAGCGCGAAAAGGCGACGTTTCCCTGCTACCGGTGATCAGTCTTCTTCCATCACGATGTGCCTGCGTGGGCTCTCACGACTGTCGTGGCCTTCCTGCGTTTGCTCCCAACGAAATCGCGCGGGAACACCGCCAGCAATGTGGTGCCGGAATGTCGCGCCACAGAGTCGGACTGGATATCAAGCGTGCCCCCGATCTGCTGCAATCTGGCCCGCATGGCCGGAATCCCAACACCCATCCTGACAGTCCTCGTGCCGGATTTCGCGCGATCAGTCGGAAAGCCCCGCCCGTTGTCGCTGACCGTCAGTTGAAAATGACTGCCGCTCGAGGCGACGGCGATCTTCACCTCCGTCGCCTTCGCATGCCGGAAGACGTTGGTGAGAGCCTCCTGGATGACCCGCAGCAGCGAATGCTGCTTGTCGCGCGACAGGCGATCGATGTCCGGCGAAATCCTGGTCGTGACATGAAGGGATGTCCGCGCGGCAAATCCGCGCGAATAACGCTCGATCGTCGCTTTCAGACCGTCAACGGTCAGATTCTGCGGATGCAGCAAATAAGCAAACGCTCGGATCTCCCGCAGAGCTTCGTCGATCGAGGCATCGATCTCGTCACATAGCCGCGCTGCACCAGCCTGGTCGTTCAGGCAGGTGCGAAGGCGCATCAGGCCGAGGCTCGCCGCGATCAGATGCTGGCAGGTCGAATCGTGAAGATCAGACGCGATCCGCTGCTGGATGCGCTCCTGGAGGGACACCAGGCTGGCGTTCGGATGGACGTCGGCGAGCCCGCCTTCCGAACCAGTCGGCAGCCATTCCCTGACGCTGGTCCTACGCGACTCGCAGGTGGGGGAGCCATGCAGCTTCACGTTACGCACTCACTCTTTGAGCGGCTCCCGGCATCGAAACGCGATGCCGAGTCGTCAATAGTCTCGAACGCGCGAGCCGCTCCCTGCCCCGTCGACGCTACGCCGGATGATGATCTCTGGATCAGGACCCGCGCCCTCGGGCTTGCGTGATTATACACCGCCGGACCGGGTACACTACCAAGTAGTACTCTATGCCGATTGTAATCTCGAATATGTGAGATGAAGTCCGAGGGAGCGTAAGACTATGCAGTTCGTGCCAACTCCGTCGCGAACGGCGCTCAACATCAATGCAACAGATACTAAAACGCCTTCCAACAAGCTCCTTTGGCTGCGGCGGCGGAACCACACTCCGCCCCGGTGCATCGAGCCCTCACGTCTGCCCGCCTAGTAGTCCACCGCGTCGCGCGTGATCGGACAGGTCATGCAATGACCGCCGCCCCGGCCGCGGCCGAGCTCCGCCCCGACGATGGTGATCACCTCGATGCCCTCCTTGCGCAGCAAGGTGTTGGCATAGGTATTGCGATCGTAAGCGAACACGACGCCGGGCGACGCACAGACCAGATTGGCGCCGCTGTCCCACTGCGTACGCTCGCGCGTATAGGCGCTGCCGCCGGTCTCGACGACGCGCAGCTTCTTCAGGCCCAGTGCTTCCGCGATGACCTGCACGAACGGCTTGTCGTCCTTCCGAAGCTCGAGGCCGACCGAATTGTTCGCTGGCCGGTAGGAGAACGTCGTGATGGTGTCGACGATGTCGGGATAGATCAGCACGCAATCGCGATCGGCGAAGGTAAACACTGTATCGAGATGCATCGCCGCGCGGAGCTTGGGCATCGCGGCCACGATCACGCGGTCCGCCGCCTTCTTCTTGAACAAGGCCGCCGCAAGCTGGCTGATCGCCTGCCGCGAGGTTCGCTCGCTGAGGCCGATCAGCACGTTGCCCTTGCCGATCGGCATCACATCGCCGCCTTCCAGTGTGGCAAGTCCATGATCCTGGGTCGGATCACCCCACCAGACGTTGACCTTGCCCGCAAAGTCCGGGTGGAACTTGTAGATGGCCGTGGCGAGGATCGGCTCTTCATGCCGAGCCGGCCAATAGAGCGAGTTCAGGGTGACCCCGCCATAGATCCAGCAGGTCGTATCCCGCGTGTACAGCGTGTTCGGCAGCGGCGGCAGCAGATACTCGGTCATGCCCGCGGCCTCGCGGACCAGCTTGAGCATCTCGCCACCGTGAGCGTCCGGAAAATCGTAGGTCGACACGCCACCGATCAGCGTTTCCGCGAGATCGCGCGGCTTGAGGCTTTCCAGATAGGCACGCAGCTCATCGACGAGGCCGAGGCCGACCTGGTTGGGAACGACCTGGTTGTCCAAAATCCATTTCCTGGCCTCGGGGATGGCGACGGTCTCGGTGAGCAGGTTGTGCATCTCGACCACATCGATGCCGCGATCGCGCATCTTCTGCACGAAGTCGAAATGATCGCGCTTGGCGTTGTCGACCCACAACACGTCGTCAAACAGCAGCGTGTCGCAATTGGAGGGCGTGAGACGCTGATGGGCGCGGCCCGGCGAGCAGACCATCACCTTGCGCAACTGTCCGACCTCAGAATGCACGCCGAAAGCAGTGGAGGAGTCCGAAGCTTGCTTTGCCATGGGAGCTGCCTTGCTTGGATGATCTTGCCTAGATGGTGATGTAGCCGGTGGCTAGTCCGTGAATCCCGACCACGGCACCGATCACGGCTACAATAAAGATGATCCATTCGACCGGCCTGAAGACCTTTGCCTTCTGCTCCAGGCGAGCCCAGAAATACAAAGCCGTACCGGGCGCGTAGAGAATGGCGGCCAGCAGCAGGTATTTCATCCCCGCCGCATAGATCAGAAACAGTGTGTAGACGACGGCGATGCCGGTGAAGATCAGGTCGCGTCTGCGCTGGTCCGGGCGCTTCTCGTAGGTCTCGCCCCGAGTGACCAGCAGGAGCCCATAAGCGGCGACCAGGAAAAACGGAATGAGGTTCATGACGCTCGTCAAATTGAGCATCAGCGAAAAAGCGTCCCGCGACCAATAGGTGCTGATGACGAAGAGCTGGACGACAATGTTCGTCAGCCACAGCGCTGCGGCGGGCACCTTGTTCGCATTCTCGGTGCCGAACAGCGCCGGCATGTCCCGGGTCCTGCCGGCCGCCGAGAGCACCTCGGCACAGATCAGGGACCAGGCGAGATAGGCCCCGAGCACCGAGATCAGAAGCCCGATGCTGACGAAGACGGCGCCCCAATGCCCGACCACAGCTTCGAGCACCGCGGCCATGGACGGCTGCCGCATGTCGGCGATTTCGGCGCGGGGAAGCACCGCGTAGGGCAGCATGGTGACGAGCACCATGAGACTGGTGACGATCACAAAGCCCATGATCGTCGCAGTGCCGACATCGGATCGCTCCTTGGCGTAGCGTGAATAGACGCTGGCGCCCTCGATCCCGAGAAACACGAACACCGTGACCAGCATGGTCGCACGGATCTGGTCGAAAAGACCCTTGTCCGGCATGCCCTCGCCACCCCAGAAGTTGGTGCGGAACATGTCGGCCTTGAACGCAAAGATCAGGATGACGATGAAGATCAGGATCGGTACGATCTTTGCGATCGTGACGATGGTATTGATCGCCGCCGCCTGCTGCACGCCGCGCAGGATCATGAAGTGGAACAGCCAGATCCCGACCGAGGCGACGATGATCGCGGTGATCGTATTGCCGTCACCAAAGACCGGAAAGAACGCGCCCAGCGTCGATTTGATCAGGACCCAGTAAGATACGTTGCCGATGCAGCTCCCGGTCCAGTAGCCGAGCGCCGAGAGGAAACCGGGATAGTCGCCAAATCCTGCCTTCGCATAGGCATAGACACCGGCGTCGAGATCGGGCTTGCGTTCGGCCAGCGACTGGAAGACACGCGCCAGCGTGTACATGCCGCCGCCGGCGATGCACCAGGCAAAGATGGCGCCGAACGGACCGGTTGCGATGCCGAAGGTTCGCGGCAACGAGAAGATGCCCGAGCCGACCATCGAGCCGACCACCATCGCGGTCAGCGCAAACAGCGAAAGCTTTTGCATCGATGACGTCGCGGTCATGGAGGCCTCGCGCAGTCAGCAGCGTCCTGGCCAATGGGCTCTTGTCGGCGCTTTCCGACCATGCGCCTTCGGACCGGTAGGGAATATCGGGTGATTACCTAGTCGTGGATCAGGATTTCCCTCGACGGGCCCGTTCTCAGGCCGGATGCGATTCGACAGAGGCTTGCGCTTTTCCGTCCCGCCCGAACCAGGTCACATACAAGGTCGGCAGGAAGACCAGCGTCAGAACGGTGGCGACCAGCAGCCCTCCCATGATCGCAACGGCCATCGGCCCCCAGAAGACGGTTGGTGCGATGGGGATCATTCCAAGAACGGTCGACACCGCCGTGAGCATAATCGGCCGAAAGCGGGAGCTGCTGGCATCTACTGCCGCTTCCCAGGGCCCCTTGCCCTGCGTGCGCTCCGCTTCGATCTGGCTGATGAGGATCACGGCGTTCTTGCTGATCATGCCGAGCAGGGCGAGAACGCCGAGAATCGTGACAAATCCCATCGGCCTGCCGGAGAGCAGCAATGCGGCAACCACTCCGATCATTCCAAGCGGAGCCACGCTCACGACCATCAGCAATCGTGGAAAACTCTGCAACTGGATCATGAGGACCGTGAACATGACGAACAGCATCATCGGCACGACGGCGATGACGGACGCCTGTGATTTCTGGCTCTCCTCCACGGTGCCCCCGACAGCCACATCGTAGGATGGGGGAAGCGTCTTCTTCAGCTTCTCTATGGCGGGCGACAATGCGTCCACCACCGTGCCCGGGAGCGTCCCACCTCTGATGTCGGCACGTACCGTCAAGGTCGGGACGCGATCGCGCCGCCAGATTAAGGGATATTCCTGTCGGTTCTCGAAGGTCGCAAACTGGCTGAGCGGCGCCGTCCTTCCTCCCGGCAGCGGCACCTGGAGCGTACGCAGATTGGACAGTGAAACGCGCTGTTCGTCGATCGCCCGCGCCACGACGTCGACCAGATAGATGTCGTCCCGGACCTGTGTCACGGTCGCGCCGGTCAGCACAGTGTTCAGCACGCTGGAGATCGCTTGGGAGCTCAGGCCGAGCAGGCGCGCCTCATCCTGATCGACGCGAATTCGTACCTTCCGGTCCGGCTCCATCCAGTCGAAGTTGACGCTTTTGGCGCGGGGATCGGAGGCCACGGTTTGCCCGACTTTCAGCGCGATCTCCCGGACCTGCTCCACATCAGGGCCGCTCACACGATACTGCAACGGCCATCCGACCGGCGGCCCGAGACCGAGCGGCGACACCGCCGAGACGGCGTTCGGAAACTCCTCCGCCAGGATGCGCTCGAGTTTAGCGTGCAATCGCTCGCGCGCCGCCACGTCCTTGGCCACGACCACCGCCTGGGTAAAGAAGTTATTCGGAAGCTCGACGTTGAGCGGCAGGTAGAAGCGGATGGCGCCGCGTCCCACATTGGCGCTCCAATGATGAACATCCGGATCGCCGGCCAGCACCGCGTCGAGGCGCTTTGCTGCCGTCTCGCTCGCATAGATCGATGCGTTCTGCGGCAGGCTGAGGTCAACGAGCAGCTCCGGCCGATCGGACGACGGAAAGAACTGCTGGGGGATCAACGGAAGCGCAAGAACGGACGCAACAAAGAGCGCAAGCGAGATCGCAATCGTTAACCAATTTGCCCGCATCGCGCGCTCGAGAAAGCTCCGGTAGAGACGGAATACCCGGCCCGGAGCCGCCGTGCTCTTCTGCTTCGGTGGAACAAGGATGACGACACCCAACAAGGGTGTGAAGATAACCGCTACGAACCACGACACCAGCAGCGCAATCGCGACCACCGCAAACAGCGAGAAGGTGTATTCGCCGGCCGAGCTGGCGGCAAATCCCACGGGTATGAACCCTGCGATCGTCACCAGCGTCCCCGCCAGCATTGCAAAGGCGTGGCTACGATAGGCGAACGTCGCGGCGTCGAACTTGCTATCGCCTTCCGCCAGCCGGTTGAGCGTCGCGTCCGTGGTCGTCATCGCATCATCGACCAGCAATGCGAGTGCGATGATCAATGCGCCGAGCGATATCCGCTGCATGTCGATGCGGGCGATCTCCATGATTGGAAAAACGATTGCCAGTGTCAGTGGGATCGCAAGCGCGATGATGAGACCGGGACGAACACCGAGGCTGATGAAGCTCACGACGAGGATGATGGCGATTGCCTGCAGGAGCGACGTCATGAATTCACTGATCGCGCCGTCCACCACGACCGCTTGATCGGCCACGAGGCTGGGTTCGATTCCGATCGGAAGGTTTGCCGTGACTTCCGTCATCGCCTTCTTGATGTTCCTGCCGAGGGCCAGAATGTCGCCGCCATCGCGCATTGCGATCGCAAGCCCGATCGCGGGCTGACCGTTGATCCGAAACATTGGCCCTGGTGGATCGACGTAGCCGCGCCGCACCTGCGCAATGTCGCTCAGGCGAATTGTGCGGCCGCCCGCGAAGAAATTGACGTTCGCGATATCTTGCTCGGATTGGAAGCCGCCCGACACCCGGACGGAAATGCTCTCCGTACCCGTCTCTATCGTCCCTGCGGGGCGCACGATGTTCTGCGCCTGCAAGGCAGCGAGCAGCGCCGCCCGATCGACGCCAAGCGTGGCAAGCTCCTGCTTGGAAAATTCGACGAAGATCACCTCGTCGTTCACACCCAGCAGCTCGATCTTTGACACGTCGGGCACCTGAAGCAGCCTGGAGCGGATCGCCTCGACGTGGTCACGCAACTCCCGCTGCGTGAAGCCGTCGCTGGTGAAGCCGTAGACAATGCCGAAGGTGTCGCCGAAATCGTCATTGAAGCCCGGTCCGACGACGCCGGCGGGCAACGTGTGGCGCATATCGCCGACGCTCTTCCTTACCTCGTACCAGGTATCAGAAACCTGCTTTGCGCTCGCGCTCCCCTTGAGATTGACGAAGATCGTGGTGAGACCTGCTCTGGTGAAGCTGCGCAGAAAATCCAGATGGGGCGTCTCCTGCAATTGGCGCTCGAGCCGCTCCGTGACCTGCTTCATCGTTTCTTCGGCCGTGGCTCCCGGCCAGGCCGCCTGGACGACCATGGTCTTGATGATGAAGGAAGGATCTTCGTTCCGGCCAAGCCGGAAATACGCCAGGCCGCCCGCAATCACGGCGACCATCATGACATAGACGACCAGCGAGCGGTGCTTGAGTGCCCATTCGGAGAGGTTGAGCCCGGTCATGGCTCTGACCCAAGCACGCGCACTTTCTGGCCCGGATGAAGGGCCTGAACGCCCGCGGTAACGATGATCTCGCCGGCGTCCAGCCCCTGCGACACAATCACCTGCGCCTGGTCGTAGCGCAGGACATCGACGTTGCGCGCCGAGACGGTGTTGGTCGAGGGATCGACGATCCACACGGCAGGCTGCTGGTTCATCCGCGTCAACGCCGTTGCTGGTATGTCGATCACCGGACCGGAGCTGGTGTCGACGCGCCCGTTGACCGTCGCGCCGAGCCGCATCGCCGGCGGGGGATTGGTCAAGCCGACCTTGACCTCGAATGTCCGGGTGACGGGATCCGCCTGCGCCGCGATCTGGCGGATACGTCCCTGCGCCGTGACTTTCGAATCGTCGGTCAGGCCGACGGTAACCTGCACGCCAGTTGGCGCAGCCCTGACCATTTGGGCAGGGACGTCGAATACAGCGTCGCGGCCGTCCTGCCGCGCGATCCTCGCAATCATCTGGCCCGCCTGAACAACCTCGCCAGCCGATGGCCCTGTCGCGGTGATCTTGCCCGGCGCATCGGCTCTGAGCTCGGTAAAGCCCACGAGGTCGTGGGCGGAGTTGAGCTGGGCTTCCGCTGCGTCGACCTGCGACTGGGCGGTTTGCTGCGCCTGCGTCGCCGCCTCGAAGTTCGCGCGCGTGGTCCAGCCCTGCGCCAGCAACGTCTCCTGTCGTTCGTAATGATTGCGCGCCTGCGTCAACTGACCCTGTGCCGCGGCCAGAGCCGCCTTTGCCTGCCGCAACGCATTCAACTCGTTCTGCGACTCAAGTTGGGCCAGCAATTGTCCCGCCTCAACCCGATCCCCAAGCTTGGTGTCGTTCGCGAGCAGACGTCCCGCGATCCTGAATGCGACGCTCACTTCGTCCTCCGCCTCGATGCGGCCGGTGAAGGTCAACGGCGTCTGCGCCTCACGCTTCTCGACGGTGGCGGTACGGACCGGGCGCGGAGCCGGCTCATTTTTCGTTTCGGCTTCCCTTCCGCAGCCCGCCAGCATTGGCGAGAATGCTGCCACGAACGCCAGTGTGCGGATGTGTCGAGGCATGGATCGCCTGCCGCGCATGACATGAGCTCTTCCGTTCCGGGAGTGAAATGTTACTGGCAAATCGGTCATTCCCAGGGCGCGATGTCCCGGTGTCGCCATCGGCATTTTTGCCGAGGCGATCCGCCGTCAACATCGGTAAATCTACTCAGTGCAGCCGGATGGAATCGTGGTTGGCCGTGGTTCGTGCCTTGGGAAATTCCTCAGACACGATCAGGCAATCACCCGATATCGCCGGTTCCGCCGGCAGCGCACGATGCAATCATCAGATGGACCCTGCGATGCAATTCAGAGGCGACCGTGGAAGCCAACATGAAAGGGGAGTCAGACAATCGAGAGGAGCACGCGGCTGTTGCGGTCAGACGAATGTGGCCAGTTGCCATTTTGCGCGCCGCATTGTTTCTCTGCCTTTGGCTCGTGCTTGCCGGCGCCAATCCCGGAGATCTACCCGCGGCGGCGGCCGCGGTCGCTGCCGCGACCTGGACAAGCATGCACCTGCTCGAGCCGAGCAGCTCGCGCCGATCGCCCCTCGCCATTGCACGCCTGGCGTTCCTTTTCCTGTTTCACTCGGTTGTCGCCGGAGTCGACGTTGCAGGACGCGCATTGAATCCCCGGTTGCCGCTACGGCCGGGATTTTTGAATTATCCAACCCGGCTTTCGCGTGGCGTGCGACGGAACGTATTCACAACGCTCACCAGCCTGCTGCCCGGCACCGTGCCAGCCGGGGAAGCGGACGGACGGATCATCTATCATTGCCTCGACGTCTCGCTACCCGTCGCGGTCGATCTTGCCGCTGAAGAAGCGGCCTTGGTACGAGCCCTCTACAATGACTGAGTTCCTGACCGGCGCAGTCGGCTTGATCCTGGCGATACTGGCACTCGGGCTGGTGTCGATCTTGCGCGGGCCGGGAGATGCCGACCGCATGATGGCGGCGCAACTGATCGGAACGGCAGGTATCGCAGTGTTACTGCTGCTTGGCGCCGTGACAGGCGTTCCAACGGCTGTCGATGTGGCATTGATCCTGGCGCTCCTCGCCACCTTCGCGTCCATCGCCTTCGTCAAGAAAGGCCTGTCCCGCCTCGACACCGATGGGCCCGGCTGATGAGCATCGCGCGCGACATCATGACGATTGTGGGGGTGTCGGCCGGCGTGTTTTTCTTCCTGGCCGGCACCATCGGCCTTCTTCGCTTCCCCGACACATTGACGCGCCTGCACGCACTCACCAAGGCCGACAACCTCGGCCTGGGCCTCGTCGTGCTTGGATTGCTCCCGCAAGCGGGAAGCGTGCGCGACGGGTTGAAGTTGATCAGTATCTGGATGTTCGCGTTGCTGGCAGGCGCCACCGTCTCCCAACTGATCGCGCGCACGGCCCGTCAACGCGGACCATTCACATGAGCATCGCAACGCTCTTCGAGATCGTACTGGCAGCCGTGGTGCTCGGTCTCGCCATCTGGACGATCACCGTCTCCGAGACCTATTCGGCAGCAGTCGGATTCGTCGCGTACGGATTGCTGGTTGCGCTCATCTGGGTGCGTCTCGACGCCGTCGATGTCGCGATGACGGAGGCTGCAATAGGCGGAGGACTCGGTGGCATCGTGCTGCTGGGTGCGGCAGCCCGGCTGCGCGAGAGCGAAGCGATGACCGCAGAACGGCCCGGCAGGGTCGTGCGTCTGTGCGCGGCCGCTCTGTCTGCATCCATCGCGATGGTTCTGGCCGTCGCGGTTCTGATCCTGCCTGATCCGGCGCCAACGCTCGCGCCGACAGTTATCTCGAATGCCGGTGCAACCGGTCTCGCCAACCCCGTCACCAACGTGCTCATGGCATTCCGTGCGATGGACACAATGCTCGAGAAGGTCGTGCTCATGCTGGCCATCGTCGGCGTCTGGTCCCTCGCGTCAGACCAGGCCTGGGGCGGTCGTCCGGGACCGCGCCACGAAGCCGATCCAAACGGGGTGCTCGCTTTTCTCGCACGCCTAACGCCTCCCGCCGGAATCGTTATCGGCATCTACCTCTTGTGGACCGGTGCCGATCATCCCGGCGGAGCGTTTCAGGGTGGTGCAGTTCTCGCATCCATGTGGCTACTGGTCATCATGGCCGGACTGGCGGATACGCCGCCCGTGAGCAGCCGCTCGCTACGGCTCATCCTGGTGGCTGGGCCCGGTGTGTTTCTTGTTGTCGGCCTCGGCGGGCTTTGTTTTGGGCCAGCGTTCCTTGCCTATCCGGTTGCTTTCGCCAAACCGCTGATTCTCGGCATCGAGGTCGCGATGACCCTGACGATCGCGGCAACGCTGGCTCTCTTGCTTGCCGGGGCACCGGAAAGGAGCGCAACGCGATGAGCGCCGTGACGGTGTTCGGATTGTGCGCCGCTGCTGCGGTCGGGGTCGGGCTCTACGGCCTGATTACCAATCCGCAACCGCTTCGCAAGATCATCGCATTTAATCTTCTCGGCAGCGGCGTATTTCTTCTGTTCGGCATCATCGGGCGGCGCGGCGCGGCAGCGGGCTCTGGCAACGATCCGGTACCGCAGGCCCTGGTCATCACAGGGGTCGTAGTCGCGTTTTCCGCGACAGCTCTGGCGATCGCCCTTACCCTGCGGTTGTTCGAGACGGCCGGTTCCATGACGCTCCGCAGTCGTGCGCCGACAGGCCCAAACTCCGATCCGTCCGCTGGCTGATGCCGCCCCCTGCCCCCACGCTGACGACGACCACGGGCAGTGTTCTGCTGGTTCTGTCAATCGTCGTACCGGTCGCAGGCGTCTTGCTGGCGTTCGCTCTCGGCGACCGCTACTGCCGGCTGGTCGTCTTCACCGTCATGCCGTTCGGGATAGCGATTGCCGCGGCCATTCTCATGCTCTTGCCCCTGAGCGAGGGCCATCTCGTCTATCTGCTCGGCGCCTGGCCGCCGCCGCTAGGGGTGGCCCTGCGCGCAGACGGTTTGTCCGCTGTGATGCTCGCGACGGTGGCGATCGTGATCTGCGCGGTCGCCATCTTTGCCGCGACCGATTTTCGTCCCACCGAGGCCAAAACCCGCGCGCCATTCGCATTTTGGATTTTACTGCTGGCGATCTGGGGAGCGCTGAATACGATCTTTGTCGGCGGCGATCTCTTCACACTCTATGTTGCCCTGGAGTTGCTGACATTCGCCGCAGTGCCGCTGGTCTCACTCGACGGCCGCGCCGAGACACTCCGATCCGCGTTGCGATATCTGCTCTTCGCATTGCTCGGTTCGGTCCTCTACTTGTCGGGTACGGCGCTGCTCTACGGTCTCCATGGCACGCTCGATATCTTGTTGTTGTCGCATCGCGTGAGCGTTGAGCCCGGCGCGCTCATAGCGGCGGCCCTGATGACAACTGGTCTCCTCGCCAAGACCGCCCTCTTTCCGTTGCACCTCTGGCTGCCGCCCGCTCACGCCGGTGCACCGGCAGCAGCGAGCGCCATCTTGTCCGGCCTGGTCGTGAAGGGATCGTTCTTTATCCTCCTGCGGCTCTGGTTCGACGTCATGCCCGCCCTGCCCGGCTTCGCTGTACCGCAATTGCTCGCCGCGCTGGGAGCCGGAGCGATCGTGTTCGAAAGCGTCGTCGCTCTCCGGCAAGAACGCCTCAAGCTCCTGATTGCGTATTCGACATTGGCTCAGATCGGCTACCTCTTCCTGATGTTCCCTCTCGCGTTCGGCGCGTCAGGGCGACTTGAAAGTGGCCAAGCCTTGGCGGGGGGCTTGTTGCAGGCAATCTCCCACGCCACCGCGAAGGCCGCGATGTTCATGGCGGTCGGATCAATTTACGGCGGACTGGGCCACGATCGCATAACTGGGTTGCGCGGTGTTGCACGCGCCCTGCCCTTGAGCGTCCTGGCCTTTGCCTTGGGCGGCATCGCGCTGATGGGACTTCAACCGAGCGGGGCATCCCTTGCGAAGGAATTGCTGCTTCAAAAGGCGATGAGCACGGGGCAATGGTGGTGGGCCATCGTGCTCCAGGCCGGCGGAATTTTCACAGCGGCCTATGTGGTGCTGGTCCTCGCACATGCGCTCGCGCCCGCGGATGAGCCGATTGCCCTCATTAGCCCGGCGTCACGCAGCCGCGATCTCGCGGCACTCGCGCTTGCGCTCTGTTCGCTATCACTTGGCCTTATGCCCTGGGAGCATTATTTGCCGCTTCCGCACGGCGGGGCATTGAAGCTGTTCGACCTGGATGCGCTTTCCAAATTCCTCTTGCCTGCGATGGGAGGAGCGACGCTCGCGATCCTGCTCAGTCCCTGGCCACATCCGCTGGCCTGTTCGGCGGTCTGGAAGAACTTGATGAGAGTGCTCGGCCCCTTCCGACGCACCTGTCTCGGATTCGGCGGCCTCGTTGAAAGAGGCGACGACGCTCTTCGTCAATGGCCTGCGGCCAGCATCTCCCTGGTTGTGGTGACGCTGCTGCTCGCAGCATCAATGTTCGCAGCAAATTCCTAGTTTTTTTTTGTGAACCGGCCGCTGTTGGTGGAACAGCGCCCCTTCGCGCATCAGAACATTCATCCTTTGAGCCCAGGGTTTTCTCCGATGCCGCGCACAGCGCCCGCGGACTACCGTCACGCCGGAGCGCAGCATCAGCAGCATCCCGCCCAGCCGAAAAAGCTCAAGGAGGTTTCGATGTCCGATCTCGTCGCGATCGTGTACCCGAACGAGGCAAAAGCCGAGGAAGTGCGTCAGCGACTCCTCAAATTGCAGAAGGAATACCTCATCACCATCGGAGACGCCGTGATCGCCGTCAAAACCGATACCGGCGGCATCAAGCTCAACCAGCTCGTCAACACGACGGCCGTGGGCGCCATGACGGGAAGCTTCTGGGGACTTCTGATCGGCGTGCTGTTCCTCAACCCGATCCTCGGCGTCGCGGTTGGCGCGGCGTCCGGCGCGCTCGGCGGCGCACTATCCGATTTCGGCATCGACGATGCCTTCATGAAGGAGCTGTCCGCCAACCTCCACACCGGCAATGCCGCCCTCTTCGTCCTGATCAAGCACATGACGGCCGACAAGGTGCTCAAGGAGATCAAGGACGCCGGGGGAGTCGTGCTGAAGACGTCCCTGGACGAGAGCAAGGAAAAGATGCTGCGTGACGCACTCGCCAGTGCGGCAGAGCGGCCGGCGGCTTGACGCCGCCGTCCATCCCTCAGCGGCGATTGCCGAAAAGGCGCAGCAGCATCATGAACAGGTTGATGAAGTTGAGATAGAGCGACAGCGCGGCGAGTACGGACTTGCGGCCTGCCGACGTCTCATCGTCTGCGCCGTCATACATCGCCTTGATGCGTTGCGTGTCATAGGCGGTGAGGCCTGCAAAGACGCCGACGCCCACGATCGAGATCAGCCAGTCGAGCCCGGTCGACCTCAGGAAGAGGTTGACCAGGCTTGCGATGATGATGCCGATCAGCCCCATGAACAGGAAGGTGCCGACCCCGGACAGGTCGCGCCTCGTCGTATATCCGAACAGGCTGAGTGCGCCGAAGGTTGCGGCGGTGATGAAGAATACGCGCGTGATCGAAGCGCTCGTGTAGATATGGAGCAGGATCGAGAGCGATATGCCGACGAGGGCGGCATAGAGAAAAAACAGCGTCCTCGCCGTCGAGACCGACAGCGTATTGATGCGCGATCCCAGGAAGAATACCAGCGCGAGCGGCGCCAGAATGAAAACCCACATCACCGGACTTTGCAGCCATTCGGGATCGACCAGCTGATAGGTCAGCCATGCCGCAGCCGCGGTCACGCCGACACCCGCGGCCATGTGATTGTAGATCCGCAACATGTAGTCGCGCAGTCCGGCATCAATCGCAATCGCGCTGCCGCCGGCCTGACCTGAGGCCGCCAGGTTCTGATCATAGTTCGACATCGCTTCCTCCTCTCGCGCGTCGGCGGGATGAGATCAGGCTATTCTGGTGTGCAGGTCCCGGACATCGGCTGATCACCCGAGGAGCCGGGGCAAGATTCCCCTAGTCGGACGCCGCCGAAACGTCGCGACGATCGCAGCACTCTTACGAAAGCGCAATCTGCCGGGCCGCGCGTCGTCCCTTTGGCGGATGCGCCTTACGGGTTTGTCACTGGAAGCTGTCTACGCTCCAGCCTAATGCAGCAGTATGCGCTACTTCTTTCACATCGTCGACCGATACGGTCTGTTCCCGGACAGGACTGGATGCGAGCACGCCGACCAGGATGCGGCGCTGGAGCACGCCAGGCGGATTGCGGCCGAGCTCGCCAAGACTGGAGAGTTCTTTCGGTCGAGCTTCGTATTTGTGGCACGGGCGGCGGCACCCTGTTCGCCGCCAGGTTCCGACCAATCCTCGGCCGCGCGGGTTGAGGACGCCTGAAGGCGGCACTCCGCAAGCCGGCGATGCCGATTTACGGCCATCGCCCTCTACAGAGAATCCCTGATGTGCGGGCGGGAAAGCGGCCTCTAAGGTCGTAGGCCCTGAGGGGTCGGCTGACACCCGCGATTTCCCGCGGTCTGTCGCGCCCGGCTCATTTCCGATCGGGAGGCCATTCCCTGTCATGGCTCCTTCGTCGAACGAGGCCGCTCAGACGCTGTCACGCAGTGCGCTCACCGCGCTCGTGATCGGATCGATGGTGGGTTCGGGCATCTTCGCATTGCCCGCATCCTTCGGCCGCGCCACCGGGGTGCTTGGGGCGATCATCGCCTGGGTGATTGCGGGCACCGGCATGCTGATGCTGGCGCTGGTATTCCAGGCGCTCGCCCGCCGAAAGCCGGAACTCGACGCCGGCATCTACGCCTATGCCAGAGCCGGGTTCGGAGATTACATCGGCTTTGCCGCTGCGGCCGGCTATTGGATCGGCTGCTGTCTCGCCGACGTTGCCTGTCTCATCCTGATCAAGGCCACGCTCGGACAGTTCTTTCCCGTGTTCGGCGACGGCACGACGCCGACGGCGATCGCGGCAGCATCCGTGCTGCTGTGGGGCGTGCACGTCCTGGTGCTGCGCGGCATCAAAGGCGCGACCACCCTCAACACGATCGCAACCTACGCCAAGATCGTCCCGATCCTGTCGTTCATCATCGTGGCGATCTTCTCCGTGGACGCCGAACGGTTCTCGCAAAGCTTCTGGGGAACGGATGAGCCGGCTTTTGGGGACGTCTTCGCGCAGGTCCGCGGTACGATGCTGCTCACCGTCTTCGTCTTCGTCGGGATCGAGGGGGCAAGCGTGTATTCCCGCTATGCCAGGGACCGCTCCGACATCGGGGTTGCGACCGTCATGGGCTTCCTGACCGTCTTGAGCCTTCTCGTGCTCGTCACGCTCCTGTCCTACGGCGTGCTGCCGCGCGAGGCCCTGGCGGCTCTTCCGACGCCGTCGATGGCCGGCGTGATGGAGGCGATGGTCGGCCGCTGGGGCAGCATCTTCATCAGTGTCGGGCTCCTGATCTCGATCCTCGGAAATTACCTCTCATGGTCGCTGCTGGCGGCCGAGGTCCTGCATTCGGCCGCACTGAACCGTACCATGCCCTCCTTCCTCGGCAGCGTGAACGCGCACGAGGTCCCGGTCGGTGCGCTCTGGCTGACCAACTGCGTCATCCAGGCCTTTCTGCTCGTCACCTGGTTTGCGGAATATGCCTTCACGCTCGCGTTGAAGATGACCAGCGCGATGACGCTGATCCCGTACTTCTTCGTTGCGGCGTATGGACTGAAGCTCGCCTCTCTCGGCGAGACCTACGATGCAGGTGATCGTGCGCGCACCATCGACTGGATCCGCTCGGCCGTCGCGACGCTCTATGCCGCCGGCATGATCTATGCGGGTGGACCAAAGTTTCTGCTGCTGTCGTCAATCCTGTACGCACCCGGAACGATCCTGTTCTTTCTCGCAAAGCGCGAGCGCAAGGAGACGACCTTCAGACCCTTCGAAGCCGTCACATTCGCAGCGCTGGCGGTCGCTGCATGCGTTGGCATCTATGCGCTGACCGTCGGAGCCATCTCGATCTGAGCTCATTCGTTTGGTCGTCAATTGGAGGCAAGTATGAACATCCGGGCCCTCTGCGGCGTTCTGATCCTTGGAGTGACGGCAGCGATTGCGCCTTCCACCCCATCTCCGGCGCAGTCCGACACCAAGGGCGTCGCCGCACCGAAAGACACAGGCGCGGCCACGCCCGGCACCATCGCACCCAATACCAACACGAACCCGACGAAATACCGCTATTGGCGCCATCGCGGCGGCAAGCATCCGCACTACGGAAGCCGCCGGGTCCGCACCTAAAGCGCGATGAGATTGGGATGAATCGTCATCGCGCTTCAGGTTATTGTTTCAGCATGATCCCCGCGCAAACGCGTTCCGCGTTTGTCGCGAGGGAAAACCGCTGCACACTTTTCCGGATCATGCTCTAGAGCAACGAAGGGATCGTCGAAATCCCGCGAACTGGTCGATCGATGAGCGACACTCGGATCGGACAAGAGAGGATGCGCGAGGTGGCGCGGCGCGACGAGGCCGACCCCGCCGGTGTCGATGGCCGGCGCAGCCTGCTCACGACGGGACTCACTCTGCTTG
The DNA here is from genome assembly GCF_030160715.1 of Bradyrhizobium iriomotense. Lineage (GTDB taxonomy): Bacteria > Pseudomonadota > Alphaproteobacteria > Rhizobiales > Xanthobacteraceae > Bradyrhizobium > Bradyrhizobium iriomotense. The sequence continues at coordinate 285,620 of NZ_BSOW01000003.1, read as the reverse complement.
CTGCATGCGTCGCACTGTTCCTGGCATGGCAATCGGTTTCCAGCCTCCTCGTCGTCTTCGCGGGCGTGCTGTTTGCGGCCTTCCTGGATGCCGCCGCGCGGGCGCTTGCGCCCGCCCTCCCGCTCAATCGTGTCTGGCGATTGACGCTCGTGCTTCTGTTCCTCACTGCCCTGTCGGGACTTGGCCTCGTTTGGGGTGCGCGCAAGCTGCCGGAGCAGACGCGGATATTGCTCAAGGTGATGGACACCCAGCTCGACATCCTCCAGGAGCACCTGTTGTCGTACGGCGTCGATCTGCTCGGTCCTGAATGGGGCCGGGATTTCGCGCAATGGCTGTTTTCCGATCAAGGCCGGCTCCTCAGCCACGCCCAGTTCGTGCTGGGAGGCGCCTCGAGCGTGCTGACCGCCACGCTGGTGATCCTGTTCCTCGGAATCCTCTTTGCGTTCGATCCCACCAGCCATCGCGAAAGCCTGGTCATGCTGGTGAAGCCGTCATATCGGGCACGAACGCGCGAGGTGATGGACGAGATGGGCAACGTCATGCGGCTCTGGTTCGTCGGACAGTTGATCCGCATCATCCTGATGACGCTGTGCGTCTGGGTGGCACTTTACCTCATCGGGCTGCCCGGTCCTTTCGTGCTTGGACTCCAGGCGGGGCTGTCGAACTTCATCCCCTATCTCGGGCCCATCGTCGCCGCCATTCCGATCGCGCTCGTCGCGATGCCGCTCGGCGGCTCGCTGCTGATCTGGGCCGTCGTCGTCTACACCATCATCCAGTCGGTCGAAGGCTATGTGATCGGCCCGCTGATCCAGCGTCAGGCCGTGGAAATTCCGCCGGCCTGGACTCTGGTCGCGATCGTCCTGTTGGGCGCGCTGTTCGGTGTGATGGGCATTGCGCTGGCGATGCCGCTGGTCGCCATCGGCCGGGTCGCGATCATCAGATTCTATGTCGAGGATTACCTCGGCGATGGTTCCAGACTGGCACTCAACAACGGAAAATCAAGCGTGGGTGACCCATGAGCAACATTGAGCACGAGATCGATACACATCAGGCGGAGAGCGGCGAAGCTCACTCGACCTATTCGGGCATGGCCCATTTCCTGTGGCAGCAGCTTCCTTATGTCGTGGCGCTGGTGCTGGCCATCGCGGGCGTCGCCTACACCAACGTCTCGCACCAGCCCCTGGTCGGCTATTGGGAGTTCCTGGCACTCGCCATCGGCGTGGTCTGTGTCATCACCAAATGGCCGGAGACCGACGGCAAGGAAGCCCGGTTGCGCTTGATCTGGACGCAGGCGCTGCACTGGGTCGCCGTCCTGGTCACGATGAACATCATCCTGGTGTCGGGCGTCCAGCAGCTGCTGCCGACACCCGCGACCAGCCTTGTCCTTCTCACACTGCTTGCGCTCGGCACGTTCCTCGCCGGCGTCAGTCTCATGTCGCTCCAGATCTCGTTTCTGGGCCTCGCCATGGGCGTCGCGGTGCCGGCGATCTCCTGGTTGCAACAGTCCGTCATCTTCTTCCTTTTGGGCGCCGTGTTGCTGATCGGCCTCGGCCTTACCTTCTGGCTTCGCCAGGACCGACGGCCGAGAAGCGCGCCCGCTAACACCAAAACGCACATGGAGGCCTGACATGCGAATGACACGGATCGTTGCACTGATCGGCGCATCAGCATTGCTATGCACGCTCACCCTGCCCGCGCGCGCGGAAACCTTCAGGGTCGGCCGTCTCGTATGCTTCAGCAACCCGCGCGTCGGGCTGGTGCTCGGATCGGCGCAGACGCTGCGCTGCGTGTTCTACGCAAGAAACCCACCCCGTCAGTACATCTATGAGGGACGAATCCGGCGCGTCGGCCTCGATATCGGCGTGACCAGCGCAGGCACCCTCTCCTGGGCCGTGCTCGCCAAGAACTCGCGCATCGGCCCTGGCACTTTGCGCGGCAACTATGTGGGCGCGAGCGGAAATTTGGCACTGGGGCCCGGCCTCGGCGCCAATGTCCTGATCGGCGGCTCGCGGCGCAGCGTCATGCTACAGCCGCTCTCAATCGAGCGATCGATCGGGCTCAATCTCGCAGCTGGCGTCACCAATCTGTCGCTGGGGCCGCGTGGGCGGCGATAGCGATTCGGCGGCGCCTCTCGTGCGCGTGGTCGCAGCGCCGACGTTCATGCCAATGGGCATATTCCCGTTCCGTCGCTCAGGGTTTCGTCGGATGTCGGCGTTGCGGGTTGCAAGCTAGCATTCGCCCGTGTCGATCGAGCCATTGCCGATGAGGAGAATGGCATGACATCCTATGACGGCAGAACCGAGATCGAGGGTCTCGTTCCGCCCCCATTCTGGGTCTGCGCACTGCTTGGCATCGTGCTGATCGCCGCCGGTCTCTTTGCTCTCGGCGACGTCGTGTTCGCAACCCTCATTAGCGTCAAGCTGATCGGTGTGATCGCGATCGCTGCCGGCGCGTTCGAGATCTTGCACGCCTTCTGGACCAGGGGATGGGGCGGCTTCCTGTGGCAGGTTCTGCTTGGCGTGCTCTATCTGGCGCTCGGTTTCCTGCTGCTCAGCCAGCCCGTGTCAGGCGCTCTCATCCTGACCTACTTCCTCGGCGCGATACTGTTCGCCTCGGGCGCCATTCGCTGCGTGCTGAGTTTCGCGCATTGGCGGCAAAATGGTTGGATGATGCTCATCTCGGGCGCCTTTGCAACGCTCGCAGGTCTTCTGATCCTGCTCGGATTCCCCGACATCAGCGTCTGGGCCCTTGGATTCCTGCTGGGCGTCGACCTGATCTCGCACGGCCTGGCGTGGCTGCTCTATGCGCTGCAGGCCGTGCGGCGAACCGTGTGACAAGAAGAGGAGAAGGCAATGAACGCTCCCACCCGCCGCGCTTTCCTTGGGCTTGCCCAGAATGCCGTTGCCGCCGCAGCGATCGGCGCCATCGGCGTTCGCTTGATCGAGACCGCGGAAGCCATGCCGGTCGCTCCAGATCTTGGCCTCGCCGGCAAGCCGGACGACCTCGTCACCGCGCAATGGGGACCGCCCTCTCCCGGATGGGGTCCCGGCTGGGGACCGGGACCTGCGCCGGGTTGGGGCCGCCCGCCGCCACCACGACGCACGCGTCGCTGGGTATGCTGGTGGCATCGCGGCCGTCGTCATTGCGGATGGCGGTGGAGATAGCACCGCCTCTCGCACGCCCGTAACCCAGCGATGGAGGACACCGTGCGCACCAATAACCAATGGCGCCTTGCGGCCGTGCTGGCCGTCCTTCTCATTGTGGCCACCTGGTATTGCATAGCGGTGTGGCAGGCGACGCCCATGCCGCTCTACGGCAACATCATTCTGGGAGTCGCCGCCATCCTCGTGCTGGTGTCGGGCTGCGGCCTGATCGCGCTAATGTTCTACAGTCATCGCAAAGGCTACGACGAGCCTGCACGCAGCAATCGGACAACACGGGAGTGAGCGAAGCCTGAGCCAGTGATTCCGGGCTTGGGCAAGGAGCGGACGATGGACCTTGCGCAAGCCTTGGTCAGACTGCTGGTTGCAAGCCTCGTGACGATCATCACCGGCGGGACAGCCTGGACACAGGCTGCTCCCGCCGGCCCTCCCGCGGTCGGCGTCGTGGAGGCGACCCGGCGGCCGATCACCGAGACCAGCGAATTCATAGGGCGGATCGAGGCGATCAATCGCGTCAACGTCGTCGCACGTGTCACCGCGTTTCTGGAAAAGCGACTGTTCGTCGAAGGCACGGAAATCAAGACCGGAGACCAGCTCTATCATCTCGAACGCGGCCCCTTCGAAGCCGACCTCGAGTCCAAGCAGGCGCAGGTGGCGCAGCTCCAGGCGACGCTCGAAAACGCCAAATTGACCACCGAGCGCGCACGCACGCTGCTCGGCGGACCGGCCGGACAGCAATCGACCTATGATGCGGCGATCGCGACCCAGCGCAGCCTGGAAGCACAGGTGCAGGCTGCACAGGCACAGGTCGAAGCATCCCGGATCAATCTCGACTACACCGTCATCAGCGCACCGATCGACGGCAAGATCGGACGCACGTCGGTCACCGAAGGCAACGTCGTCAGTCCGAGTTCGGGCGTACTGACCACCATCGTCAGCCAGGACCCGATGTACGTCACGTTTCCCGTGCCGCTTCGCCAGGGCCTGGAATTGCGCGAACGCTATGGCCCGAAAGGCGGCCTGGAAGCCGTGGTGATCAAGCTCCGGCTGCCCGACGGCCGCATGTATGGCCGGGCCGGCAAGCTAAATTTCGTCGACAACACCATCGCGCAAAATACCGACACCATCACCGTGCGCGGCGAGATAGCCAATCCGATTCTGCGGGCGCCTTCGGCCGCGGGCGTGACCGTCCACGAACTGACCGACGGCGAATTCGTCACCGTCGTGCTCGAAGGCGTCGAGCCGATCGAGGTGCTGGCAATCCCCCGCTCCGCCGTTCTCTCGGACCAGCAGGGTGATTATGTTCTCACCGTCAGTGCCGACAACAAGGCCGAGCAGCACCGCATCAAGCTCGGACAATCGACGCCGACCATCGCAGCCGTGATCAGCGGTCTCACCGCCGGCGACAAGGTCATCGTCGAGGGTCTGCAGCGTGCCCGGCCCGGCCAGGTCGTCGCGCCCGGCCCGGCAAGCCCGCTGATCCTGTCGAGCATGAACGCCGCTGCTGGCGACGCCGGCACGTCCGGAAAAGCGGTGGGCACCAAGCCATGATGTCCGCGGTCTTCATCGATCGTCCGCGACTGGCGATGGTGATCGCATTCATCATCACCATCGCCGGTGCGCTCGCGCTGATGCAGATCCCGGTGGCCCAGTTTCCGGACATCGTGCCGCCGCAGGTCACGGTCTCCGCCACCTTCCCCGGCGCATCCGCCGAGGTGGTTGAAAGCAGCGTCGCCCAGCCACTGGAGGCGCAGGTCATCGGCGTGGACCGTGCCCTCTACATGAAATCGACCAGCGCCAATGACGGCACCTATACGCTCACTGTCTCCTTCGCCCTCGGCACCGACCCCGACATCAATACGGTCAACGTCAACAACCGCGTCCAGAGCGCACTGTCGCAACTGCCGACGGAGGTCCAGCAGCAAGGCGTCACGGTGCACAAGCGATCCTCCGCGATCCTGCAATTCCTGGTGCTCTACAGCGCCGACGGACAGCAGGATCCGCTCTTCATCACCAACTACGCCATCATCAACGTGCTCGATGCCCTCGCCAGCACGCCGGGGGTCGGCCAGACCAATCTGTTCGCAAAGATGAACTACTCGATGCGGATCTGGTTCGATACGCAGCGGCTGACCAGCCTCAATCTCACTCCGTCGGACGTCATTGCCGCGATCCGTGCGCAAAGCGTCCAGGCGCCGGTCGGCCGCATCGGCGCGCGGCCGATCAACGATGACCAGCAGTTCCAGTTCAATGTCCAGACCCTGGGCCGGCTCGCCACCACCGATCAATTCGCCAACATCGTGCTGCGCGCCAATCCGGACGGCTCCTCGCTGCTGGTGAAGGACGTGGCCCGGGTCGAGATGGGCGCGCAAAATCTCGACAGCGAAGCGCGGATCGATGGTCGCGCTGCCGTGCCGATCGCGATCTATCTCTCGCCGGGCGCCAATGCCGTGACGACCGCGAAGGCGGTCGCGGCCACGATGCAACGCCTGTCCAAGCGCTTCCCGACCGGACTCAGCTATCTCGTGCAATACGACTCCACGAGCTTCGTGTGGGATACGATCACCGAAGTCCTGCGGACGCTGGCCGAGGCCTTCGTCCTGGTCGTGATCGTGGTGTACCTCTTCCTCGGCAATCTCCGCGCCACAGTGATCCCGGCCGTGGCCGTTCCCGTGAGCCTGATCGGCACTTTCGCCGTGCTGCTGGTGGTCGGCTATTCGGCCAACACAGTGTCGTTGCTCGCAATGGTGCTCGCCATCGGCATCGTGGTGGACGACGCCATCGTGGTGGTCGAGAACGTGGAACGCGTGATGGAGGAGGAGCCGGCGCTCTCCCCGGCCGAGGCCAGCAAGAAGGCCATGACGCAGATCACGGCGCCGATCATCGCGATCACGCTGGTGCTGCTCTCCGTGTTCGTACCGATCGCGTTCATTCCGGGCATTTCCGGCACGCTGTTTCGCCAGTTCGCGGTCACGATCAGCGCGGCCATGATCATCTCGGCGTTGAACGCGCTGACTCTGTCGCCGGCGCTCTGCGCGCTGTTCCTGCGCCACACCGGGCCTCGGCGCGGCATCATCGGGCGCGTGCTTGATGGCATCGACTGGCTGCGCGACCGCTACAGCAGCGGCGTGCGCCACTTGTTGCGTATCGCCGCACTCTCCCTCCTGCTGGCTGCCGTCTTCGCCGCCGGAATCTTCGGCATGTCGCTGATCACGCCCACGGCGTTCCTTCCCGAGGAGGACCAGGGCGCCTTCTTCACCTCCGTGCAACTCCCGGACGGCGCGTCGGTCGCACGCACCAGCGAGGTCACCCAAAAGATCGAGGACATCCTGAAGAGGATGCCGGCGGTCGATCACGTCCTCGCCGTCATCGGCTTCTCATTGCTCGACGGCGCATCCGAGCCGAACAGCGCGCTGGTCGTGACGCGGCTCAAGCCCTTTGCCGATCGCAAGGCTGCGGCCGATTCCGCGCAGGCATTGATCGCGCAGACCTTCGCGGCCGGCGCGCAGATCCCGCAGGCGAACGTGCTGCCCTTCAACTTGCCACCGATCATCGGCCTCTCGACCTCCGGCGGGTTCGAATACCAGCTCGAGGCGCTGGAAGGACAGAGCCCCGCGGCGATCTCCAGTGTCACCAGCGCATTGATCAGCGCCGCCAATGCCGATCCAAGGCTGACGCGCGTCTTTTCGACTTTCACAGCGACCAATCCTTCGATCTTCCTCGACATCGACCGACGCAAGGCGCAGGCGCTCGGCGTCAACGTCAGCGACATTTTCACCGCCTTGCAGGCGACTCTCGGCGGCATCTACGTCAACAACTTCAACCTGTACGGCCGCACCTGGCAGGTCAACGTCCAGGGCGAAGCGTTCGATCGCGCCGATATCTCTGACATCTGGCGGATCTACTTGCGCAATGATACCGGCCAGATGGTGCCGATACGGTCGCTGGCCGGCATCAAGATCGTGACCGGACCGCAGGTGATCACCCGCTACAACAACTATCGCTCGGTGACGGTGAATGGCAGCCCGGCGCCAGGCATCTCGTCCGGCACCGCGATCGCAACCATGGCGGAGATCTCCAACACCGTGCTGCCGGCCGGTTACGGTTTCGAATGGACCGGCACCGCCTATCAGGAGCAGCAGGCCGCCGGCCAGACCGGCATGGTGATGATGCTCGCCGTATTGTTCGCCTATCTGTTCCTGGTCGCGCTCTACGAAAGCACTGTCATCCCGATCCCCGTGCTGCTGTCGGTCGTCGTCGGCGTGCTCGGCTCCTATGTCGGCATCAAGATCGCCGGCCTCAACCTCGATCTTTATGGCCAGATTGGCCTCGTGGTCCTGATCGCGCTCGCCGCCAAGAACGGCATCCTGATCGTGGAGTTCGCGAAGGAACAGCGCGAGGCAGGCGTGGCGCTCCACGATGCGGCGATCCAGGGGGCCCACATGCGCTTCCGCGCGGTCATGATGACCTCCGTTGCATTCATCCTCGGCCTCCTGCCGCTCGTCATCGCAACCGGTGCCGCAGAGCTCAGCCGCCGTGCAGTCGGCACAGCCGTGTTCGCCGGCATGCTGGCCGCCAGCTCGATCGGGATCTTCATGGTGCCGATGCTCTACGTGACGTTCCAGCGCCTGCGCGAGCGCGTGAAGTCGAAATCCCAATCAACCACCCACCTGACGCCACCTGTCGATGAAACGGCTGGACCATGACGCGCAATCGAAAACGCTGGCTGATCGCCCTCCTCGTCGTGGCCCTCGGTGTGGGCGGCTACTTTGCCTGGCAGAAGCTGGGAGGCGACAGCCTTCCACCAGGCTTTGCCAGCGGCAACGGCCGCATCGAGGCCGTCGAAATCGACATCGCCACCAAGACGGCCGGGCGCATCCGCGACATCCTGGTGCGCGAAGGCGACCTGGTCACCGCGGGACAGGCGCTGGCACAGATGGACACCGTGCAGCTCGAGGCCCAGTACCGCCAGGCCCAGGCGCAGTTGCGTCGTGCCACGATCGGAATCGAAACCGCCAAGAGTCTCGTGACCCAGCGCGAGGCCGAGAAGAAGACGGCGAGCGCCGTGATTAGCCAGCGCAGCGCGGAGCTCGACGCAGCGGATCGAAAGCTGCAACGTTCCGAAACACTGATCAGAACCAACGCCGTGTCCCAGCAGGTTCTCGACGACGATCGGGCTTCCGCCAACGGCGCGCGCGCAGCGGTGGCGGCTTCGGAAGCGCAACTCGCCGGCTCGGAAGCTGCGATCAGCGCTGCCGAAGCACAGGTCGTCGACGCGGAAGCTGCCGTCGATGCGGCGAAGGCGGCCATTGAGAGCATCAAGGCCGACCTCAACGATTCAACGCTGCGCGCGCCGCGCGACGGACGCGTCCAGTTCCGCGTGGCCCAGCCGGGCGAAGTCCTCTCCGCCGGCGGACGCGTGCTCAACCTCGTCGACCTCGGCGACGTCTACATGACCTTCTTCCTGCCGACGGCGCAGGCCGGCCGCGTCGCGATCGGCTCGGAGGTCCGCATCGTGCTCGACGCCGCGCCGCAATGGGTCATTCCGGCCAAGGCGACGTTCGTCGCCAGCGTTGCCCAGTTCACGCCGAAGACGGTCGAGACCGAGGAGGAGCGCCAGAAGCTGATGTTCCGCGTCCGGGCGCATATCTCGCCGGACCTGCTGCGGAGAAACATCGAGCAAGTGAAGACTGGGCTACCCGGTCGTGCCTTCGTCCGGCTCGACCCGAGCGCCGAGTGGCCGGCGCGCCTGACGGAACATCTGGTCAAATGAGCGACGCATCGAACGGCAGTCAGTCAGCTTCTTCGGCACCGGTCATACGCCTGGAGGCGGTCGCGCTGTCCTACGACAAGACTCGCGCGCTGGACGGCATCACGCTCGATATTCCCGCAGGCCGCATGGTGGGACTGATTGGACCTGACGGGGTCGGCAAATCCAGCCTGCTTTCGCTCATCGCCGGGGCTCGCGCGATCCAGGACGGCCGCGTCCACGTGCTCGGCGGCGACATGGCAGACTCTGCGCATCGCCGGCGGACCTGCCCGCAGATCGCCTACATGCCGCAGGGCCTCGGCAAGAACCTCTACCCGACCCTCTCCGTCTTCGAGAATGTCGATTTCTTCGGACGCCTGTTCGGGCACGACCGGCGCGAGCGAGAGGAACGCATACGGCAACTCCTTGGGGACACCGGCCTTGCTCGCTTTGCAGATCGGCCGGCCGGCAAGCTGTCCGGCGGCATGAAGCAGAAGCTCGGCCTCTGCTGCGCGCTGATTCACGATCCCGATCTCCTGATCCTCGACGAGCCGACCACGGGCGTCGATCCGCTCTCGCGGCGGCAGTTCTGGGAGCTGATCGAGACGATCCGAAAGGATCGTCCCGGCATGAGCGTCATCGTTGCCACCGCCTATATGGAGGAAGCCGCGCGCTTCGACTGGCTCGTTGCGATGAATGACGGGCGGGTGCTGGCAACCGGCACCCCTATGGGGCTGCTGCAACAGACCGGCGCCGACAATCTCGATGCCGCCTTCATCGCCCTGCTGCCCGAGGAGCAGCGACGGGGTTACAAGGAGGTGGTGATCCCGCCGCGCCCGGGCGGCCATGACGACGACATCGCGATCGAGGCCGAGCAGCTGACCGTCAGGTTTGGCGACTTCACGGCGGTCGACCATGTCAGCTTCCGCATTGCCCGCGGCGAGATCTTCGGTTTCCTCGGCTCGAACGGCTGCGGCAAGACCACGACGATGAAGGTGCTGACCGGGCTCTTGCCCGCCAGCGAAGGCGAAGCCAGGCTGTTCGGGCACGAGGTCGATCCCAACGACATGGATGTCCGGCGGCGCGTCGGCTACATGTCGCAGGCCTTTTCGCTCTATTCCGAGCTGACGATCCGCCAGAACCTGGAGCTGCACGCGCGCCTGTTCCGCCTCGCGCCCGATACGATCGAGGATCGTGTCAGCAAGATGGTCGAAGACTTCGACCTCACCGACGTCATCGACGCATTGCCCGACGCGTTGCCGCTCGGTGTGCGCCAGCGCCTGTCGCTCGCGGTCGCCATGATCCACGCGCCCGACATCCTGATCCTGGACGAGCCGACGTCCGGCGTCGATCCAGTCGCGCGCGACGGCTTCTGGCAGATCCTGTCCGACTTGTCGCGGCGCGACAATGTCACGATCTTCGTGTCCACCCATTTCATGAACGAGGCCGAGCGCTGCGACCGCATCTCACTGATGCATGCCGGCAAGGTGATGATCAGCGACACGCCGGCAGGGATCGCGGACCGTCGCGGCGGCGGCAATCTCGAGGAAGCCTTCGTCGCCTATCTGAAGGACGCGATCGCCGCGACAGACGCGCGCGAGGCGCCGCATGTCGCAACCGAACCTGCCGCCACCGAGGCGCACTGCGCCATGCACAGCGCCTTGAGCTTCTTCGATCCCCGACGCATGTTTGCCTACACGCAGCGGGAGGCGCTTGAGCTCAGGCGCGATCCGATCCGCGCGACGCTTGCCATTCTCGGCAGCCTCATCCTGATGTTCGTGATGGGCTACGGCATCAACATGGACGTCGAAAATCTCTCCTTCGCCGTCATGGACCGCGACGACACCACCATCAGCCGCGACTACGTCCTTCAGATCGCGGGGTCCCGCTATTTCACCGAGCTCGCGCCGATCGCCGACTATGATGATCTCGACCGTCGCATGCGCAACGGCGAGCTGAGTCTTGCGATCGAAATCCCGCCAGGGTTCGGACGCGACGTCGCGCGCGGCAGCAACGTCCAGATCGGCGCCTGGGTCGACGGCGCGATGCCATCGCGTGCGGAGACGGTGCGCGGCTACGTGCAGGCGATGCACACGACCTGGCTGGCGCAACGGGCCCGCCAGCTCTACGGCAATGCCGCCACGACCGGCGATTTCCAGATCGAGGTCCGCTTCCTCTACAATCCCGATATCAGGAGCATCGTCGCGATGGCGCCAGCCGTCATCCCGATCCTGCTCCTGATCATTCCGGCGATCCTGGCGACGCTGAGCGTCGTACGGGAGAAGGAGCTGGGATCGATCATCAACTTCTACGTCACGCCGGTGACCCGGATCGAGTTTCTGCTCGGCAAGCAGCTCCCCTATGTCGCGCTCGCCATGCTGAACTTCTTCCTGCTGACCGCCTTTGCGATCTTCATCTTCGGTGTTCCCTTCAGGGGCAGCTTCCTGGCCTTCACGGCAGCCGCCCTCCTCTACGTGGTCATCACGACGGCGATGGGTCTCGTGATCTCCTCCTTCATGACGAGCCAGATTGCGGCGATCTTCGCGACCGCGCTGCTCACCATGATTCCGGCCACGCAATATTCGGGGCTGGTCGATCCGGTCTCATCGCTCCAGGGCGCAGGCGCGATCATCGGGCGGATCTACCCGACGGCCCATTTCGTCACCATCACGCGCGGCACTTTCTCCAAAGGGCTCGACTTCGGCGATCTTTCCGGACCGTTCCTTGCGCTTCTCGTCACCATCCCGGTGCTGCTCGGGCTCGGCGTGCTGCTCCTGAAGAAACAGGCGAACTAGCCATGCGCGTAGGCAATATCGTCCAGCTCGGTGTCAAGGAACTGCGGGGCCTGCTCCGCGATCCGATGATGCTGGCGCTGATCGTCTATGCCTTCACGGTCTCGATTTATACGTCTTCCAGAGCCCAGCCGGAGACGCTGAACCAGGCGGCGCTGGCCATCGTCGACGAGGACAGGTCACCGGCCGCGACGCGCATCGTCACCGCGTTCAGCCCGCCCTATTTCACGGTCCCGCGGCTGATCCCGCAATCGGAGATGATGGCCCGCATGGACGCCGGGCTCGACACCTTTGCTCTGAACATTCCGCCCAACTTCCAGCGTGACCTGCTGGCGCAGAGATCGCCCGCCATCCAGCTCAACGTCGATGCGACGCGCATGTCCCAGGCTTTCACGGGAAGCGGCTACATTCAGTCCATCGTCAGCGACGAGGTCGGTGAGTTCCTGTCCCGCTACCGTTCGTCCGCGCCGTTGCCGATCGATCTGGCGCTCCGCGCGCGGTTCAATCCGGAACTCAACAAGGGCTGGTTCGGTGCCATCAACAACGTCATCTCCTCGGTCACGATGCTCTCGATCATCCTGACCGGTGCGGCGCTGATCCGCGAGCGCGAGCACGGCACGATCGAGCATCTCCTGGTCATGCCGGTGACGCCATTCGAGGTGATGGCGAGCAAGATCTGGTCGATGGGGCTCGTCGTGCTCATCGCCGCCAGCGTCGCGCTGATCTTCATCGTGCATGGATTGCTCGCAGTAAGGGTCGGCGGCTCCGTCCCGCTGTTCCTGTTCGGCACGGCACTCTACCTCTTCGCGACCACCAGCATGGGCATCTTCCTCGCCACATCAGCCGGTACCATGCCGCAATTCGGTCTGCTCTTGATGCTGGTGCTGATGCCGCTTCAGATGCTGTCAGGCGCGACAACGCCAAGAGAGAGCATGCCGCAAATTATCCAGGACATCATGCTCGCCGCGCCGAACACCCATTTCGTCATCCTCGCGCAGGCCGTCCTGTTCCGTGGCGCGGGGCTGACTGTCGTGTGGCCGCAATTCGCGGCCCTGCTGGCGATCGGCGGCATCCTGTTCTTGGTGTCGCTTCGCCGCTTCCGGCAATTCCTGCGCTGACCGCGCGCTTTCCTAAAGCGCGATGAGATTAGGATGAATCGTCATCGCGCCTTAGGTTGTTGTTTGCGCATGATCTCCGCGCAAACGCGTTCCGCGTTTGTCGCGAGGGAAAACCGCTTCACACTTTTCCGGATCATGCTTTAGCCGAGGCCACCGTCGACCTGGAAACACTGGCGCGTTATGTGCTTGCTGTCGTCGGATGCCAGAAATAGTGCCATCCGCGCGACATCCTCCGGCGTCACTGCGTCCGGAATGGCCTGCCGCGTGCGAATTTCGGCGATCTTGTGCTCGTCCGGATACCACAGCCGTCGCTGGCGCTCGGTGATCACCATGCCGGGTGCGATCGCGTTGACGCGGATGCGGTCGGGCCCGACCAGCTTCGCCAGCGAATTGGTAAAGCCGACAATCGCTGCTTTGGCCGCCGCGTAGGCCGGCAGCGCCGGCGCGCCGCGCATCCAAGCCACCGATGACATATTGATGATAGAACCGCCGCCCCGCGCCTGCATCTGCGGCACGACGGCTTGCGCCGCGAAGAACACGTGCTTGAGGTTGACGCCGATCATCCAGTCGAATTCGGCCGGCGTCACCTCGGACAGCACCTGGCGCTGGTCGTTGGCGGCATTGTTGACCAGCATCGCGGCATCGCCAAGCGCGCCGCGGACCTGGGCCATCGCCTCACGCAGGGCGTCGATATCGAGCAAATCGCACGGCACGAACAGCGGCGCCTCGCCGCCTGCGCCTGTCACCTCCCCCACCAAGGCTTCACCGGCCCGGGTGTCGATATCGAGGAATGCGACGCGGGCCTTTTGGGCTGCGAACGCGCGGACGAAGGCCGCGCCGATGCCGCTGGCGCCGCCGGTAATCAGCACCACCTGGCCCGCGAGGCCGGAATAACTCGTCTCAGTCATGCGATCAGCCGCTCCGTCTCGGGGTCGAACAGGCAGATGCGGCGCGTGTCGAGCGCGAAGGCGGCGCGCTCGCCAGGCACCGGCCGGATGTCCGGCGCGATCCGCGCCAGAGCGGACTCGCCGCCAAGCCGCAACAACACGATGGTCTCCGCACCAGTGGGTTCGACCATCTCGACCGGCGCATTGACGACGACGGGCGCTCCGCAAGCGCCGGAGAAACCTCGGTTTCCCTCGGCGATGCATTCCGGCCTGATCCCGACCACGATGTCGCGGCCGACGAAGGAGGCGGCCGCGTCATATCCTTGCAGCCGCAGGCGGGCCTCGTCCGGCCGCCCCGCCCCGATGACGACGACCGGCCCGCCATCCTCCGCTTCGAGCCTTGCCTTCATCGTGTTCATCGGCGGCGAGCCCATGAAGCGCGCGACGAACAGGTTTGCCGGATAGCGGTACACCGTGTCGGGGTCCGCGAATTGCTGCACCTCGCCGTGGTGCATGACGGCGATCCGTGTCGCCATCGTCATCGCCTCGATCTGGTCATGGGTGACGTAGACGATGGTGGCGCCGATGCGCTGATGCAGCCGCTTGATCTCCATCCGCATCTCGACGCGCAGCTTGGCATCGAGATTGGACAGCGGCTCGTCGAACAGGAACAGCAGGGGATCGCGCACCAACGCGCGGCCCATCGCGACGCGCTGCCGTTGGCCGCCTGACAGTTGCGACGGCTTGCGGCCGAGCAGCGGCTCGATCTGGAGCAGACGCGCCACGTTCGCCAGCGCCGCCTCCTGTTCCGCTTTCGGCACGTGGCGGCACTCCATTCCGAAGGTGATGTTCTGGCGCACAGTCATCGACGGATAGAGCGCATAGGACTGGAACACCATGGCAATGTCGCGGTCCTTCGGCTCGACGTCGTTGACGACGCGTCCGCCGATCTCGATGGTGCCGGCGCTCGGACGATCGAGCCCGGCGACGATGTTAAGCAGGGTGGACTTGCCGCAACCGGACGGCCCGACCAGCACGGTAAACTCGCCGCTCTCAATGTCGAGATTGATCCCCTTCAGCACCTCCAGATTGGCGTAACGCTTCGACAGAGTACGAATGCTCAACGCTGCCATGATGTCCCCTTCATTTCACGGCGCCGGCGGTAAGCCCGCGTACGAAGTATTTGCCACCGATCAGATAGATCAGCAGGGTAGGCAGAGCCGCGATCATCACCGCCGCGCTTTGCACGCCATTCTGCGGGATATCGGCGACCGCGGCGGAGAGCGCGATCAGCGCGGCCGTAACCGGCTGCTGTTGGCCGGTCGTGAATGTCACGCCATAGAGGAACTCGTTCCAGATGTGCGTGAACTGCCAGATCACGGTGACGACCAGGATGGGCGGCGAGAGCGGCAGAATGATGCGCCAGAAAATACGAAAGAATCCCGCGCCATCGATGCGCGCGGCCCTTATCAACTCCTGCGGAACGGAAACGTAGTAGTTTCGGCAGAACAAGACGGTAAAGGAGAGCCCCTGGATCGTGTGGATCATCACCAGGCCCGTGAGCGTGTTCATCAGGCCCATGTCGCGCAGCACGATGGTCCACGGCAGCAAACGCATCTGTTGCGGAAGGAAGATGCCAAGCGTGACGATGCCATAGATCCACTGATCGCCACGAAAACGCCAGAGCGAAACCGCGTAGCCGGCGACCGCACCAAGCAGGGTGGAGAAGATCGTCGCGGGAATGGTCACGAGCGCGGAGTTCAGCATGTAGGGACGGATGCCGGCGCAGGTCTGCGCAACGCAGAAGTCGGACCAGGCCGTGAGGTAGTTGCCGAAGGCCCAGCGCAGCGGCCAGCCGATCATCGAGGTCTGCGCGATTTCCTCATTGCTGCGCAGAGAGTTCAGCACGACGACGATCAGCGGCACAAGGTACGCTACCGCAACCAGTAAAACGACGAGATAGATGAGCATGCGGCTCGGCGCGAAGGTTCGGTCACGCATGAGAGGCCCGCCGTCGCTGGAGATATCGCCACGCCGCGTACGGCAAGAGCACCGCGAGAAGAATCAGCAACATGAGCACGGCCGCTGCCGCACCACGACCGAGCAAACCCCGCTGGAACATCAGGTCGTAGACCACGAGAGCCGGCAACTGGGTCGCAAGACCAGGGCCGCCATTGGTCAGCGCGCGAACGAGGTCGAAGGTCGAAATGGCGAACTGCAGCTGGATGACGATGACGGTTATCGTGATCGGCCAAAGCGTCGGCAGAATGACGCGCCGGTACATTCGGATCGGCCCGGCGCCGTCGATCTGCGCGGCTTTGACAAGGTCGGCATCGACGGACCGGAGGCCGGCGAGAAAGAGCGCCATGGCGAAGCCCGAGGATTGCCAGATCGCGGCGATAACGATCGTCCAGATTGCCATGTCGCGGTCGACCAGCCAGTCGAACCGGAAGGAGGTCCAGCCGAGATCTTGGACGAGCTTCTGGATTCCAAGGCCCGGATTGAGCAGCCAACTCCAGACCGTACCGGTGACGACGAACGACACCGCCAGGGGATAGAGGAAGATGGATCGCAGCGCGTTCTCGCCGCGAATGCGCTGGTCGAGCAGGATCGCAAGCACGAGGCCGGCGACCAGGCTCAGCAGCACGAAAGCGCTGCCGAACAGCAGCAGATTGTCGAAGGCGATCTTCCAGTTCCGCGTCGCCATCACCGCGGTGTAGTTGCGCAAACCCACCCAGCCCGAGACCGGTACAAGAGTGGATGGCGTGAACGAGATCCAGATCGTCCACAGCGAAAACGAAACGAGATGCGCCGCAGACAATAGCAGCGGCACCCAGATCGTCAGATGCTCGGGCAGCCGGCGCACGACGCCAGGCATGGTCGGCCGCCCTGTTCGCGGTGCCGCGGCGACGGTGTCGGTCACCGCGCCCCCTCGACGGCCTCGGCGAGGCGGGTGACCGCCTGCTCCGGCTTGATCGTCTTGTTCTTCACGTACTCGGTGAGCACGTCGATCATCGCTGCGGTCAGGCCGTTTTCCTGCGCCATGTTGTGCGCGAGGCTCAGGACGGCCTGGTTGTTGGCGACGGCGTCCTTGAGCGCGCCTGCGGTTCGCCGTTGACCGTCCGACCAGCCTTCACCGGAGAGATCGACATCGGTGCGCACGGGTATCGATCCCGTGATCTGCGAATACATGGTCTGGATCGCCGGATCCATCACGAGCTGGGCCATCAGCGTCTGACCGGCCTGCAGGTCGGGTTCACTGCGCTGCCAGAAGATGAAGGCATCGGCATTCAACAGGAAGACCGGCTTGCTGTTGTCGCTGGGGCCGGGGACGATGATGAAGTCGTCGAACTTGAAACCGGCGTTGCGCAACACGCCCTGCGCCCACCCGCCCTGGATCATTATGCCCATGTCGCCGTCGACGAAGCGTTTCAGGTTGGTGGCAAAGGGCTGGGCGCCGACATTGGGGTCCATCCAGTCGGCGATCTTGCGCGTCTGCGCGAAGGCAGCCCTTATCTCGGGACCCTCCAGGGCGTTCTTGTCGAGATTCATGATGGCTGCGCGGTATGCAGCGGGACTGATGCCGGCGAAAGAGGCCTCGAATTTCTGTCCGTCATCGGGGCGGGTGCCGCCGTTTGCAATTGGATATGTGACTCCGCCCGCTTTCATCTTTTCGGCGAGATCGTTGAAGTCAGCCCAGGTGACGGGGGTCTTGTCGGCCTTGGCCTTGTCCAATGCGCGTTTGGAGAGAAACAGCATGTTGGTGCTGTAGATCTGCAACGGCAGCGCTATCCACTTGCCCCCCGGCTTGTGCAATTTTGCAAGGTCCGGAGCGACGACCTTTTCGTAACCGGCGGCAGCGACAAGGGCATCGAGATTGACGGTCGGGGCAATCTTCGACCAGGCCGCAATCTCGGGACCCTTGAGTTGCGAACAGGCCGGCGGATCGCCCGCGATGATCTGAGCACGGAGCTTGTTCATCATCTCGGTGGTGAAGCCGGGGACGGGCGAGTGCTGCCAAATCCCGCCCTTCTCCTCGAATTTCTTGCCGAGCGCCGTGATGGCCGCTCCATCGCTGCCTGCGGACCATTGCGAGATGGCGGTCAGGCGCGGCTTGACAGCGCCTTGCGCGCGGGCGAACGCCGGCAGCGCGAGCGCGGCCGCAGATCCAGCGAGCAGACGACGTCTTGTTGTTGTGATTGGCATAGCAAGTTCCTCCCGGGTGTGAACTTTTTTTGGCGCGAGCGAGCCGCGGCTTAGCGCATTTCAGGCAGCCTCCGTCGATGCGGCCGGCATGCCGCCGCGGCACGCCAGGCAACAGGCGGCAAAGGCGAGCGCGGCATTCGGATCGTTACCGTTCGAAGGCGGCACGAAAGCGAGCGACACCTCGGCGAGCTTGCTCCCGCCGAGCAGGCTGGCGTCGATGCCTTCGACCACGGCCTTTCGATCGTCCTCTGCAAGGAGGGATGGCCAGCCGCTGATGACGACGCCAGGACTTGGTTTCACATTCAGCGTATTGCCGATCGCAAGGCCGAGCCGGAACAGTCGGCGCCGCAACTCCTGGCGCACGCGCGACGGAATCGGGATTGCGTTGACCCAATCGTCGCCGAGCTGGAGCAAATCGGTTTCGCCAACACCGAGAAGCTCGGCCAGCGCCGGAAGCGACGTATAGGCTTCGACGCAGCCATGATGGCCGCAGCGGCATCGCGGACCGCCCTCGCCGAACACCATGTGGCCGAGTTCCACCGGCAGCAAAGCATTGGCTTCGATCGCGTCGTCCGCCCAGGCGCCCGCGACACCGTGGCCGACGAACACGAACAGATGCGCGCCCGTGAACGGATAGTCCTCGGTGCGGCAGCGATGGAACATGGCGTGTGCCACGACCGAATTGGTGAGCTCGACCGGCGCGTCCGCGAACATCTCGCCAAACATGGCGCGAACCAGCGCCGCATCACAGGGAATGATTGGATTGTGCAGCTCGCTCGCCCGGCCAAGCCCCGGCACCGAAACACCAATCTGCGCGAGATCGACCCCGCGTCGCCGCGTCCAGTTCCGGAGCAGATGCAGCGCATCGCGAAATACCCCGCCGACGGATTCGACGGTCAGCGCTTTCGGCAACGGCAGGCGTTCGACATAACTTAGTTCGCCGGAAAGTGAGCCGACGCCGACGCTGAGCCGCTGCGCGGTCAGCTCGAAGGCGGCCAACGCCACGGACTTGTCGAGTGATACCAGGCCAGTCGGGCCACCGAAGTAAGGCGCAGGTCGCCTCACCGCCTCGATCAGGCCTTCCGTCTTCAGGTCAAACAGGATACGCGACAGGCTCGCCTCGGACAGGCGCACCGCCCTCGCCAGAGGAGGCCGAAACGTGCCGCCCGACTTGAGCAGATGCCCAAGAATGGCCGCACGCGTCTGCCGCCGACTTCTCGGCTGCTCCGACATTTCCGTCCCTGTCGTTATTCTTACTTAGTGTAAGAATGTGCGCGCGGAGCGTTTCGACTGTCAAGCCGCTTGCTGGCTGGACGCGAGACTTAGTGTTGTGCGCGGCAGCAAATTTGCCGTGCTGACTTCTCTCGCGAAGGAACAATCAGAACGCAGCCTGGTAAATCTTCAGGATCGCGTCGCTGCCGAGATCGCGCGGATTGTTGTCTAGAAGGCGGCGAATTGCGTGGGCTTCGTCAGCCATGGCGCCAAGGTCATCCGCGGGTACGCCGAGCGCGGACAATTTCATCTCGATGCCGAGATCCGCGCAGAACTTGTAGGCTGCCTCGAACGCAGCCGCAGGATTCTTGGTCGCCGGCGCGCCGAGCGCCTTCAGCACGGACGCCGTCTTCGCTTCCACCGCCGGCATGTTGAAAGCCAGCGTGTGCGGGAAGATCACCGCACAGGCGAGGCCATGGGCGATGTGATGGCGAGTGCCGAGCGGATAGGCTACCGCGTGGCCGGCGGTGGTATTCACCGGTCCGAGGCAGAAGCCGCCATAGAGCGATGCCAATGACAGCGCGGCGCGCGCCTCGCGATCCGAGCCGTCCTTCACTGCACGACCAAGATAGCGGCCGACGAGGCGGATGCCTTCGAGCGCATAGAGATCGATGGTCGGATGCGCCTTGCGGCTGGTGAAAGCCTCGGCGCAATGCGCGAGCGCATCGACGCCGGTCGCGGCCGTGACCTGCGGCGGAACGGTCATGGTAAGGTCGGGATCGACGACCGCGAGATCGGCGAGCATGAAGCGGCTCTGCACGGCGAGCTTGTTGCAGGTTGTGGGATCGGTGACCAGTGCGCGGATGCCGCCCTCACTGCCCGTGCCCGAGGTGGTCGGCACTTGCACCAAAGCGACGGCGCGACCTGCCACCTTGTCGGGACCGACGACCTCGGCAAGCTTCTGTTCGCCGGTACAGAGCACAGCGACCAGCTTGGCGAGATCCATCGCGCTGCCGCCGCCGAAGCCGACCACGAGATCCGGCCGCGCCGCGCGCGCCACGCTGAGCGCCTTCTCCAGATTGGGAACATCCGGCTCCGGCTTCACTTCGCCGAACACGGTCACCTCGCCTGGCAGCGCAAGCACGTCGACGCGCGCAGCGTTGAAGGCATCGGCGACGACGAGCGGCCGCCGCACGCCCTTCTCGCGTGCAAACCGCGCCACCGCGGCGATGGTGCCGGATCCGAACTCGATTACTTCCGGACGGATGATTTCGATCGGTGCAGACAGGTTGGTCATGTTTTCTTTCCCCGGCTCACGCGCGCGTCGCGCTGGCGGCAAGACGTTCGGCATATTCGATCGCCTCGATCAGGCTGCGCTCATTGGCGATGCCCTTGCCGGCGATATCGAAGGCGGTGCCGTGGTCGACCGAGGTGCGAATGATCGGCAGCCCCAGCGTGATGTTGACGCCGGATAGCTCCTGCCAGCGGCCGGTGGCAGGATCGACCTCGAAGCCGAGCAGCTTGACCGGGATGTGTCCCTGGTCGTGATACATCGCGATCACGGCATCGTACTGGCCGGCGCGCAGTTTCACGAACACTGTGTCGCCCGGCACCGGGCCGACGATGTTCAATCCATCGGCAACTGCCTTCGCGATGGTCGGTTCGGACACATCGATATCCTGCCGTCCGAACAGTCCGCCCTCGCCGGCGTGCGGATTGAGCGCGGCCACGGCGATCTTCGGCTTCTCCAGGCCAAGGCCACGCAGCGCCTTGTCGGTGAGATCGATGACATAGCGCAGGCGCTCCGGCGTCAGCCGCTTCGGCACGTCCTGAAGTGCGACATGGGTCGAGACATGACTGACTCGCATGTTGCCATGGGCGAGCATCATCACCGATCCCTTGACGCCGGTAAGCTCGGCCAGCATCTCGGTATGGCCGGGATAGTGGAAGCCGGCCTTGTTGAGCGCTTCCTTGTTCAAGGGGGCAGTCACGATACCGCCGATCCGCCCGGCCTGTGTCAGGCGCACGCCCTGCTCTACCGCCTTGAACGCGAAGCGGCCGCCGTCGGCCGTCAGCACACCGGGCTTGATCGGCTCACCTTCGTCATCGGCCTGGAGAAAGCACAGGTTCGGCCAATCCTTGTCCGACGCACGCACCTCGGGGATGTCGAGTTTCGCGGCCAGTTGCGCAGCCGAATTCTTCAATGCTGCGCCGCTGCCGATGATCAGCAGCCGGAGATCACCGGATTCGATCCGCGACCGCAGCTTCTCACAGGCCTTGATGATGATCTCCGGACCGATCCCGGCGGGATCGCCCATGGTGATGGCGAGATGCGGATGGGTCATGTGTCGTGTCTTTCGTTGATCAACTGACTGTCCTGCAACAGCGTGCGCCACAAGTTCGGCGCGCCGAAGGCGCCTGATTTCGAGATCACCGCGACGCCGTCCCAGCTGCCGCCGCGAATGATCGAGCATGGCAGGCCCGGCATGATGCGTCCGGTCACTTCGAGTGCGCTTGCGCCGAGCGCAAGGCACAACGCCCGCAAAGTCTCGCCGCCCGCGACGATCAGCGTGCCCGGCGGCTCCAGCGCCGTCGTCAGCGACGTCAGTCCGCGCGCGATGCGGCGCGCCGCCTCACCGCGGGACAGACCGGATGCGAGGTCGAACTTCACCAGCGCAGCGCCTTCCGTATCAAGCTT
Organism: Bradyrhizobium iriomotense; assembly: GCF_030160715.1. GTDB lineage: Bacteria > Pseudomonadota > Alphaproteobacteria > Rhizobiales > Xanthobacteraceae > Bradyrhizobium > Bradyrhizobium iriomotense. The sequence continues at coordinate 263,797 of NZ_BSOW01000003.1, read as the reverse complement.
GCGGCGAACCAATCCGGCATTGTCTTCGCCGGTTTCCGCAAGCGCAACGACGGCCTCACCGCAGGCCGCAAGCTGCGCCGCGGTCGCAGGCTGGTCCGATCCGAACAGCCCGAGGACCGGCTTGCGCAACGCCGACGGCGCCGACGCATCGCTGCCGCGTGCGAGCGCGCCGGCAAGCCCGCCGCTGCCGCACCACAGGACCGGCGGCGACGCGCGGCGTCCGATCGCGACGATGCGATCGAGATCATCCTCGCTCTCCGCGTCGAAGACGCTGACGCCGGCAGGCAAATCGGTGTCGAGCCGCCCCGTCTGCGCGGCGAGCCCTTCGGCTGCAAGCTGTACCAGCAGGTTGTCGCCGACCCGCGACCAGCTGCCGTCATGCGCGCGCGCATATTGCTGGCCGCCAAAGGTGCGGCGCCCCTGATAGGCGAAAGCCGGAGCCACGATGCAGGACCTCCACGGCCCCGATCGCAGGCACGCGGAGAGCTCGGCCGCCCATGCGCCGCGCAACAGGCTATCGACCTTTTTGTAGGCGATCGCTCCGTCGCGCAGCAGCGGCGCGAGGCGCTCGACGATCCCAGCGCTCTCGGCCTTGTCGCGCTCCCGCGTGCCGGTATCGACCGCGAGGCAGGCAGGAGGTTGCAAAGGCAGCGCCTCCGCCCAGGTCACTTGAAGCGGTCCGCACACGCCGACGAACTCGGCGGCCGTATCCAGCGCACCGGTCAGATCATCGGCGAGAAGGCGGAGCGACGGCCTCACACCTGCTCCTTGACGAGCCCTGTGGCGAGCAGCTTGTCGGCATTCTCCTGCGACAACGGCAGCAGCGGCGGCCGCAGCCGGCGCCAGCCGGCGTGCCCGGTCTCTTGCGCCAGCAGCGTCTTCAGCGAAGCAATCTGCGGGAACATGGAGGCACGCTCGCGCGCCTTGATGATGCGGTTTTGCGCCGCCTCGAGCGCGGCATCGCCATCGTTATAATGACGAAACACGTAAGCGAGCTCACGCGCCACCAGGTTCGAGGTTGCGGTGATGCAGCCCGCCCCGCCCTTCTTCAGAAGCGGCAGCAGCAGCGGATCGGCGCCTGCGAGCACCGAAAAGCCCGGGAATTTCTCAATCATCGCCGTCATGTTGGCGAAGTCGCCCGAAGAATCCTTGATGCCGACGATGACATCCGGATAGGCCGCGCGCAGCCGCGCGATCACCGCGTGCGGGATCGGCTGATGCGACATCTGGGGAATATGATAGAGCACGACCTTGAGGTTGGGATCAGCGACACGCTGAATGACCTCGCTGTAGGAGGCATAGAGCCCCTCTTCCGTGATGTCCTTGTAGTAGAACGGCGGCAGCATCACCACGGTGGTGACACCGAGCGAGAGCGCATGCCGCGTCAGCTCGACCGTTTCGGTCAACGCCGGCACGCCGGTTCCAGGCAGGAGCTTTGACGGCGCGATCCCGGCGCGGACGACGCTCTCGATCAGCGCCTTGCGTTCGCTCGCCGAGAACGAGTTCGCCTCACCGGTCGTGCCCAACAAGGCGATGCCATCACAGCCTTCGCTCAGGAGATGGCGACAATGCTTGACGAAAACGGCATGATCCGGCGCAAGATCGGCATCAAGCGGCGTCAACGCCGCGCAAAATACGCCTTTGGGCTTGATGTCCACGACGAGAGCTCCTCCATTGGCATTCGGCCGATCATTGATCGGATTCCGAACAATTGTTGTCAAACCTTGGGGAGGTGATTAGACTTCGCGGTCGCGGCCGTCAAGCGAGCAGTCCATGCCTTTCCATCTGGGAGGACTTCCCTGCTTGCCGACTGGCCGAAGTAGAGCGCGGATTCGCGAGGAGTTCCAACTCTTTCCGCCAGACGTCAGATGAGGGGAAACGAACATTGGCCAAGACTGCATCACCAGCCGACAATCCCAAGAACTTCGTGAACTCGGTGGCCAAGGCCTTCGCCGTGCTGAAGAGTTTTTCGGCTGAAGAGTTCGAACTGACGATCACGGAGATCGCCGAACGCGCCGAGATGGACCGCGGCACGGCGTTCCGCCTGGTACAGACTCTGGTCAAGCTCGGCTACCTCCACGCCAATGAGGCGACGCGCCATTATCGTCTCAGCCTGAAGTGCCTCGATCTCGGCTACACCGCGCTCTCCGCCGGCAATCTGCGCGGCCAGGCGGAGCCGCTGCTGCGCGAGCTGGTCCCGGCGCTGGGGGATGCCGCCTCGCTCGGCGTTCTCGACGGCAGCGACGTCGTCTATCTCGCGCGCGTCAGCGCCGGCCTCGACCGCCACAAGATCGACCGCAGGCCCGGCAGCCGGATCAAGGCCTACGCCGCAGCGCTCGGCCACGTCATGCTTGCGGGCCTGCCGAAAAACGAGCAGATCGCGCGGCTCGAGGCCACCGAGCGGATCAAATTGTCGGAACGGACACTGACGGATTTGAAGGCGTTGCTCACGCGGCTCGATCAGGTGCGCAAGCAGGGTTATGCCGTCTCCGACGGCGAAAACGCCTATGGCCTGCGCACCCTCGCGGCACCCGTGTTCGGCCCCGACAAATCCATCGTGGCAGGCATCAGCCTCACCGTCGACGCCAACCGCATCGATATCAAGGCGTTCGAAAAATCGGCGCTGCCGGAAGTGCTGCGAGTCGCCAAGCTCTTGACCAACGCAGTCCAAATGAGCGGCTGATCTTTCGTCCAACCGGGAACCCATTGAACTCGCTGCGGCAATGAACGTGCGGCGGGGTGCGACCCACCACCGCGTCAACGCGTGCGCTTGACGGAGGGCGCTCAGGCAGGTCTAATAGCAGTTAACAACATTTGTTCGCATTCCGATCAACAAGCAATCGGACAAAACCGGACATAGCGGGCTTCACAACACCGCGTCCGCGTCACGAGAGGAAACACCACTGATGCAAGCCATCCTCAATGGAGAGACCACGCTCATCGTCACGATGATCGTCGCCTACATCGCGTTCACATCGTGGCTCACAATCAAGCTGCGCAGCAGGACGAGCGATCAGTTCATGACCGGCGCGCGCGCCATGCCCGCCGTCGTCGTCGGCGTGCTCATGATGTCCGAGTTCGTTGGCGCCAAGTCGACCGTCGGCACGGCGCAGGAAGCGTTTCAGTCCGGCATGGCCGCCGGATGGGCCGTGCTCGGCGCCTCGATCGGCTTCCTGCTGTTCGGATTCTTGATGGTGAAGAAACTCTACAATTCCGGCGAATACACCATCTCGGCCGCGATCGCGCAGAAATACGGCAAGTCGACCATGCTCACCGTGTCGGTGATCATGATCTACGCGCTGCTGCTCGTGAACGTCGGCAACTATGTCAGCGGCGCAGCGGCCATCGCCACCTCGCTGCATATCAGCCTGCCCATCGCGATGTGCATCATCGCCGTGGTCTCTACGTTCTACTACGTGTTCGGCGGCCTGAAGGGCGTGGCCTGGGTCACGATCCTGCACAGCGCCATCAAGGTCGTCGGCATCCTCATCATCTTCGCGGTCGCAATGTCGCTCACCGGCGGGATCGCGCCGATCCAGGCGAAACTCCCGGCCTACTACTTCAGCTGGGACGGCAAGATCGGCTTCACCACCATCTTCGCCTGGACCTTCGGCACTGTCGGCGCGATCTTCTCGACGCAGTTCATCGTGCAGGCGATCTCCTCGACACCGAGCGCCGACGACGCCCGCAAGGCGACCTTCTACGCGGCCGCGTTCTGTCTCCCGCTCGGCTTCCTGCTCGCCCTGATCGGTGTTGCGGCAAAATTCCTCTACCCCGACATGAACAGCCTCTACGCGCTGCCGGTGTTCCTGGAGAAGATGCCGCCACTGGCCTCCGCTTTCGTGACGACTTCGCTGGTCGCCTCGATCTTCGTCAGCGTCTGCACGGTCGCGCTCGCGATCGCCTCGCTGGTGGTGCGTGACTTCTATGTCCCCTACTGGAAGCCGACGCCGGAGCGCGAGCTGAAGATGACCCGCGTATTCTCGGTCGTGATCGGCATCCTGCCGCTGGTTTTCGTGTTCTTCGTTCCCGAGATCCTCAAGCTGTCGTTCTTCACGCGCGCGCTGCGGCTGTCGATCACGATCGTCGCCATGATGGGCTTCTATCTGCCGCTGTTTGCCAGCAACCGCGGCGCGACCGCGGGCCTGATCGGCGCAGCGATCTCGACGACGGTCTGGTACCTGCTCGGAAATCCCTTCGGCATCGACAACATGTACATCGCAGCGGCGACGCCGCTGGTCGTGATGGCGGTCGAGCGCCTCGTACTCGGCCGCGCGCCCACCGACCGCAGCGCACCGACGGCCGCGCAAGCCAATACTCTCGTGGAAAGGACTTCAGCATGATCGCGGATATCGAGATCGCGGTCGACGGTGTCGTGCGCCGGGCGGCCGGCGATCCTGACCGGTTCGACGCCTTCATTCCGTCGCCCTGCGTGCAGAATCACGCGGCCAATCTGATGCCGCTTGCCAACGGCGATCTCGGCTGCGTCTGGTTCGGCGGCACGCAGGAAGGCATGTCGGACATCTCGGTCTATTTCTCGCGCCTTGCCCGCGGGGCGACGGAATGGTCGCCCGCCGAAAAGCTGTCCGATGATTCCAGGCGTTCCGAGCAGAATCCGGTGCTGTTCCCCGCCCCGGACGGCACGCTGTGGCTGATGTGGACGGCGCAGCTTGCCGGAAACCAGGACACGGCCTTCGTCCGCAGGCGCCTGTCGCGCGACCACGGCCGGACCTGGAGCCCGATCGAGACGCTGTTTGCCGAGCAGCGCGGCCGCGGCACCTTCATCCGGCAGCCGATGGTGGTGCTCGACAATGGTGACTGGCTCCTGCCCGTCTTCTATTGCCACAGCACGCCGGGACGGAAATGGAACGGCGACGAGGACACCAGCGCGGTGAAGATTTCCTCCGACGCGGGCGCGACCTGGCGTGACGTGGACGTGCCGGGAAGCCGCGGCTGCGTGCATATGTGCATCGAGCGTCTGGACGACGGCTCGCTGCTCGCACTGTTTCGCAGCCGCTGGGCCGACAATATCTATCAGAGCCGGTCGACAGACCACGGCCGCACATGGTCGACGCCGGTCGCCACCATTCTTCCGAACAACAACTCCTCGATCCAGTTCACGCGGCTTGCCGACGGACATCTCGCGCTCGTCTTCAATGACAGCAGCGCCAATGCCGCGACCGCGCGCCGTCTTTCCCTCTACGACGAGATCGAAGACGAGCTGCCGCCGGTGATCGCCGGCGAAGGCAAGACGGACGGACGCACCGCGTTCTGGGGCGCGCCGAGAGCGCCGATGACGCTCGCGGTCTCGGCCGACGGCGGACGGAGCTGGACCAAGCGCGACGTCGAGACCGGCGACGGCTATTGCATGACCAACAACTCGCGCGACCAGACCAATCGAGAGCTGTCATATCCCTCGATCAAGCAGACCGCCGACGGCGCGCTTCACATGGCCTTCACCTTCCATCGCCGGGCGATCAAGCATGTTCGCGTGACCGAGCCATGGGCCACGCGCGCGGCCAGGGACTAGGATGATGCGAAGCCGGCCCCACGCGCTCGTCACAGGCGCCAGTTCAGGGATCGGCGCCGCGATCATTGAACGCCTGCTGCGTGACGGCTGGCGCGTCACCGGCATCAGCCGCCGCCCCGGGCCATTCGATCACCCGGCGTTTGATCACTTGTCGCTTGATCTCGGCAACGTCGATGCCATTGCGCCCGCCCTCGCAGGGATCGCACCGACGGCTCTCGTTCATGCCGCGGGCGTTCTCAGGGTTGGTCATCTCGGCGCGCTCAATCATGACGACGGCGCCGCGATGTGGCGGCTGCATGTCGATGTCGCAGAGCGCCTCGCCAACACGCTGGCCCCAAGCCTGCCCGACGGCGGACGTATCGTCTTCATCGGCAGCCGGACCGCCTCGGGCGCATCCGGCCGGGGCCAATATGCTGCGACGAAAGCGGCGCTGGTCGCTTTGGCGCGGTCCTGGGCCATGGAGCTTGCACCCCGCGGCATCACGGTCAACGTCGTTGCGCCCGCCGCGACAGAGACGCCAATGCTGAAGGACCCGACGCGCGCCACTGTGGCACCGAGGCTCCCGCCAATCGGCCGCTTCATCCGCCCCCAGGAAGTCGCGGCCAGTGTGGCGTTCCTGCTCTCGGCGGAAGCAGGCGCAATCACCGGGCAGCAACTGGTGATCTGCGGCGGCAGCTCGCTCTGAACGCGACGCTCGCGCCCGGCTTGCCAGATCACGCCCGCCGCGCTCTACTCATCATGTCCTGACTCTGGGAGGAGACACGACATGGTGCGCCACGCCGCTCTGTTGTTGAGCGGGCTGATCGCTCTCGCCTGCTCTGCGCCCGCCAGCGCAGAGGTCACACGCTTCAACGTTCTCGATCGCACCACCTCCGCCCTGCAAGGCCGCAGCTTCGGCCCCGCCGGTCAAGTCGAGAGGATCACTGCGAGCGCCACCATTGCGCTCGATCCGGCCAATCCCCGCAACGCCGTCATCGCCGATCTCGATCGCGCGCCGCGCAATGCCGACGGCAAGGTCGAGGCCACCAGCGACGTCGTCATCCTCCGTCCCGCCCATCCGAACGGCATTCTGCTGTTCGAAATACCGAACCGCGGGCGCAGGCTGATATCGGCCTGGTTCGACGACAGCTCGATCCAGGGAAGCGTGCGTCTCGAGCAAGCGGATGACATGGGGCGCGGCTTCCTGCTGTCGCAGGGCTACACGCTGGTCTGGGCCGGGTGGCAGGCGGACGCGCCCACAGGCGCCGACATGCTTGGGATCCAGGTGCCGGTGGTTGCCGGGATCACCGGACCCGTGCGCGAGGAGTGGAGCTTTGGCGACACGACCAGCCCGCATCGCGCGACGCTGAGCTATCCCGTCGCGGACCGCGGCAGCGCGCAATTGTCGGTGCACGCCCGCGCCGACGATCCGCGGCAAACTCCGCCGGAGCTCAAGCTCACCTTCGTTGACGATACGACGGTCGAGATCACGCGCCCGCCCAGCTTGATCGCGGATGCGCTGTACGAGCTGACCTACACGGCACGCGATCCCAAGGTAACAGGCATGGGGCTCGCCGCGATCCGCGACGTCACCGCCTTCCTGCGGCGTGAGCGCGGTCCGGCCAATCCGCTCGCGGCCGACGGCCAGAGCGGCATCTCGCGAGCGATCGGGCTCGGCATTTCGCAGTCCGGCCGCGTGCTTCGCGACGTGCTCTATTATGGGATGAACGAGGACGAAGCCGGACGACTGGTGTTCGAGGCGATGATGCCGATCATCCCCGGCGCGCGGCGCAGCTTCACCAATGACCGCTTTGCCGAGCCTAGTCGAAATCCGAGCCCGGAGTTCGACCGGCTCTATCCCGTGCTGCGTTTCCCCTTCACCTATGCCGTCACGGAGGATGCCTACACTGGCCGGCGCGACGGGCTGTTGCTCCGTTGCAGCCTGACCAACACCTGTCCGCGCATCATGCAGATCGACTCCGAGTTCGAGTTCTGGGGGTCCGAAGCGAGCCTGCTCGTCACCGACACGCGCGGGCGCAACCTGGAGCCGCCGCCCGAGGTGCGGCTCTACATGATCGCAGGCAGCCCGCATGGCAATATCGCGAGCGCCGGCGTCACCCATCGACCGACCTGCACGCTGCCGCTCAATCCCGTCTATGGCGGCCCCGCCTTTCGCGCGCTGCTGACCGATTTGCGCGCGTGGATCACCGAAGACGTGTCGCCACCCGCAAGCCGCTACCCGACACTCGCGCAGAATACGCTCGTCGCAGCCGACGACGTCTATTCCGTGCCGATCCCCGGCCTCGGCTATCGCGCACAATATGCACGCGCGGAGGCGATCGAACAGGCCGCTCCATTGCCGAAGGTGCGCGGAGAATACCCGCTCTATCTGCCGCGCGCCGGCGCTGATGGCAACGCACTGGCCGGCGTCCGGCTGCCATTGCTTGCTGCGGCTCGCGCGACCTACACGGGATGGAATGCGATCGCCGGGGCAGACGGCACGCAGACGCTGTGTACCCAGATGGGCGGCACGCTGGCCTTCGCGGGCACGCGCGCAGAGCGCCTTGCCGCCGGTGACCCGCGCCCCTCGATCGAGGAGCTCTATCCCACGCCAGATGCCTATGTGGCCGCGGTCAAGGCTGCAACCGCGCGCCTGGTCGACGACCGACTGCTCCTTCCCGAGGATGCAGCCGATGCCGTCGTGGCGGCGCAAGCCGGCACGCTGGCCCGGCTTGCACCTTAGCGATTCCTGCGCTTGCGTAGCGCTGGCAAGCTGGCGGCGGCCGAGTATACACTAGTATACTCGCCGCGGTTTACCGTTGGACCTAAGCTCTCGCCAACGGTCTTATGCGGGATCATCACTGTCGTTTCGCGATTGCCCGTTCTCGGGATTACGGATCGTGCAAATACAACATGCAGGACGACTCGTTGCGATCGTAGACGACGACAACTCGGTTCGTACCGCAGTTGGCGGGCTGCTGCGCTCCATTGGTGTTTCTGCGGAGGTCTTTGCATCGGCGGAGGAGTTTCTGCGCTCCGCGAAGATGGATCAGATTGGTTGCTTGGTCGTCGACGCCAATATGCCGAAAATGAGCGGACTTGATCTGCACCAGACGCTGCTCGGCCAGGGAAACTCGATCCCCACGATCGTCATAACCGCCTATCCGAGCGACCATGTCCGGGCTCGCGCACAGCAGACTGGCGTGCATTGCCTGCTCACCAAGCCGTTCAACGAAGATGAGCTGCTGAGCGCCATTCGTAACGCCCTGGCTTCGGCAGGCCGGTAACCGTCAGGCCACCTTGCCGCTGCCGTTCGATTTTCCCAGCGCGAGAAAAACCCGGTCGGCCATGCGCGACAACTCGGGCAGCGACCTCGCATGCATCTTTCGCATCACCTGGCCGCGATGAACCTTGACGGTGATCTCGCTGAGGCCAAGCTCCGCCGCGATCTGCTTGTTCAGCCGGCCGCTCACCACCAGCGCCATGACCTCGCGCTCCCGCGGCGTCAACGTTTCGAAGCGTGCCTTCAGCTCGGCAGCGATCTTCTCCTGCTCGAGCCATGCCCGGTCGCGGGCATGGCCAAGCTGAATCGCATCGAGCAGATCCTGCTCGCGAAATGGCTTTGTCAGGAATTCGATTGCGCCGCCCTTCATCGCTTGAACGGACATCGGGATATCGGCATGGCCGGTGATGAAGATGATCGGCAACTGCCGCTTGCCGGTGCCGAGCTCGCGCTGCAGTTCCAGTCCGCTCTGTCCCGGAAGACGGACATCGAGCACCAGGCAGGTCGGTCCTTCCGGCGGCCCCGCATCCAGAAACTCGCTGACCGAACCCATCAGGCTGACCCGGAACCCCGCTGACCGCAGCAGATTCCCGAGCGATTGCCTTATGCTCGGATCGTCGTCGATCACGACCACTGTCGCGGGTTGATCCTTGTCCTCAGGCTCCGCCACAAGCGCACCTTGACACGTGCTTGGACCGAGGAGTGTAGCGGGCGCCCCAAGACGAGGGAAGCGCCCGATCAGCCCGCATGGCTATCCATCCCCGACCTTCCGGTGAATAGACTGAAACCATTCGGTGCGCTCGACGATGCCATCGTATAGCTAGCGAAGCGAAATGAATTCAGTAAGTTAGTAGCATGAGCAACGAAACCATATCACTCGTCTTCCCGGCTCTCGGCATTACGATGCTCATGGCCGCGATCGTCCTGCTCGCCGGCGTGTAGCCGGCGTCAACGGGGCGCACTTTCTGACGGACTCCAAGCGCGGGCAAGGTCCGCACTCACTAAGCGAAGGTTAGCGCACCCCGCTGCTCTGCTACGCGCCATCGCCTGCTGCGTTGCACCGAAACCCGTCCGGCATAATCACCCCTCGAACCGTTCCACCAGAAAATCGATGAACAGACGCACCTTGAGTGCGAGATGGCGTGTCGGCGGATAGAGCGCGTAGAGCGTCAGCGGCGGCGCATGATAGTCATCGAGACAAGTCCGCAGGCGCCCCGTCTGCAATGCATCCTCGCCGATGAAGACCGGAAGCAAGGCGATCCCCCGCCCGGCCACGGCGGCATCGCGCAGCACTTCGGCATTGTTGACGCAGAGCGTCCAGGACGGCTGGATCCAGTGATCGCCGTCCTTGCCCGACAACTTCCACTGGTTGCCGGTGGAGAGGAATCCGTAAGTGAGGCAATTGTGATCGCGCAAATCGTTGGGGTGCGCTGGCACGCCATGCCTCTGGAGGTAATCGGGCGAGGCGCAGATCGCTCGGGCGATCGGCATGATCTTGCGCGCGATCAGGCTTGAGGATTCCAGATCGACAAATCCGCAAGGTGACGTCGAGACCGTCCTGGAGCGGATCGACATTCTCGTCGCTCAGCACGAGCTGGATGCGAAGCTCGGGATAGCGCTGCATGAACTCGGCGATCGCCGGCCCAAGCCGCAGCGCGCCGAACGACATCGGCGCATTGACTCGCAGCAATCCGCGCGGTGCGACCTGCGACTGGGTGACGGCCTGGTCCGCCGCCTCGAGCTCGCCGATGATGCCGAGCACGCGCTCGAAATAGGCCTGCCCATTTTCGGTCGGGCTGACGCGGCGCGTGGTGCGGTTCAAAAGCTGCACGCCGAGTTCGTCCTCGAGCTCACCGACATATTTGCTGACCGCGGACCGCGATAACCGCAGCGCCCGGCCCGCTTCGGAAAAGCTGCCGAGCTCGACCACCTTTGCGAAGGCCCGCAGGCTTGCCAGCTTGTCCATTCCGGCACCCTATTCGATTGTTTCCAATTCATAGACAGTGACGCCATGAAAGGCGAGATTGTCTTTGGAAAGGGGCAGAACAATATTTCGGCCATGACGACAAATGGCTCACACCTCATGGAGACAAGCTATGGCCGGCCTTCACCACGTCACCGCAATTTCCGGTAACCCGCTGAGGAACCTGAAGTTCTACAGGGAGCTCCTGGGCTTGCGGCTGGTCAAGAAGACCGTGAATTTCGACGATCCCGGCACCTATCACCTTTATTATGGCGACGAGAGCGGCACGCCCGGCACCATCCTCACCTTCTTCCCCTGGGAGCACGCGGCACCGGGCCGGGGCGGCGTCGGCCAGACCCAGCAGACCGCCGTCCGAGTGCCGGCGCGCTCGATCGGCTACTGGACTCATCGCTTCATCGAGAAGGGTGTCGCCCACGAGGCGCTGGAGAAGCGCTTTGGCGAGAGCGTGCTGTCCTTCACCGATCCCGACGGCATGAGCCTCGCGTTGGTCGGCGTGCCCGGTGCCGAGAGCGAGCGCGCCTGGAGCAACAGTGACATCCCGGCCGAGCACGCGATCCGCGGCTTTCACGGCGTGACGCTGCTGCTCGAAGATGCCGCCAGGACGGGCGCCATCCTGACCAATGTGCTCGGCTTCGAGGCCGCCGGCCGCGAAGGTTCGATCAGCCGCTACCGTTCGCCGAACGCCGTCGGTGGCGTCGTCGACATCTACGAGGCCAAGGGCTTTCTGCCCGGCCGCATGGGTCGCGGCTCCGTGCATCATATCGCGTTCCGCGCCGCCGACGATGCCACTGAAGCGGAGATGGCGCGCAAGCTCGTGAGCGACCACGGCATGCATCCGACCGAGCAGAAGGACCGCAACTACTTCCGTTCGATCTATTTCCGCGAGCCCGGCGGCATCCTGTTCGAGATCGCGACCGATATTCCCGGCTTTGCCGTGGACGAGCCGCTCGCAACGCTCGGCGAGGCCTTGAAGCTGCCGCCCTTCCTGGAGGCGCATCGCAAGGACATCGAAGGCGTGCTGGCTCCGCTGGACGATGAGCAGGTGGCGTGATGAGCAAGCTCTCTTTCATCCACCGCTTCGAGAAGGGCACGCGGCGCGATCTCGCGCCGCTGCTGCTCCTGCACGGCACCGGCGGCGACGAGAACGACCTGATCCCGCTCGGCCGCATGGTCGCCGCCGATCGTGCGCTATTGTCGGTGCGCGGCCAGGTGCTGGAAGGTGGCGCACCGCGCTTCTTCCGGCGTCTTGCCGAGGGCGTGTTCGACGAGGGCCGACGTGGTGCGTCGCGCGCATGATCTCGCCGACTTCATCGATGCCACGCGCAAGGAATACGGAATCTCTGCACCGATAGCGCTCGGCTATTCCAACGGCGCCAACATCGCGGCCGCGATGATGCTGCTTCGGCCGCAAGCCTTGGGCGGCGCCGTGCTGCTGCGCGCGATGGCGCCGCTGGCAAAGCCTCCGCGGGCCGACCTCGCGGGCAAGTCGATCCTGCTGCTCTCCGGCCAGCATGATCCGATCGTTCCGCCCGGCAATGTCGAGGGCCTTGCCAAGACGCTCGCCGCATCAGGCGCGCGGGTGGCGGGCCGCGTCCTGCCGGTCGGCCATCAACTCTCCCAGCTCGACGTCAATCTGGCGCGCGAGTGGCTGTCGGGCAGCATCGGGGCCGAGGGACAGAGTCGCCACGCGGCGGCGCAGGTGTAAGGGCGCCCACGCCTGCCATCAGCTCACCGCCGGCGCGGCCCATCAGGGCCGCGTCGTGGCGGGCAGGCCCTGGAGGAGCTGTTGCAGCGTGCGCCCATCCGGCATGGCAATGTTGCCTTGCAGAATGCCGTTGGTGATCTCCAATCCCAGCGAGCGATAGCTTTCGAACTGGGATTCCGTGAACCACTGGTCGGTGGTCGTCTCATGCGGGAAAGTGGGATGGCCGTTGGCATAGCTGACGATGCCGGCCCCTTCCGTCCCGTGATAGGCTGGCTTGATGTACAGGATGATCCCGTTCCCGCAACCGTCTTCCCAGCCGTCGGCCGATTCATAGTCGATGACACCAATCCTGTAATACGGGATAGCCAGCCGCTGCTCTTCGGTAAGCTGGCCTTTCGGGCGATTTCTGATCGATTCCAGGAAATCGAAATCGATGCGGATGCCAAGATCGATGTAGATCTTGCGCACGGCATTGCCGAGATCCTCGAATGTGAAGCCCGGATCGCAACCGGCATCCACCACGACGATGAATCGGCACCGGCGTCGGACCATTTCATACAGACCGAGATTTTCGAAATGGCCGCCGTCCGAAAGATAGACATAGGGCCGGTCATCCGTCGTGAGACCGAAGGCTTCGCCGACCAGCGGCTTGATCGCGACGGCAGGACCTTCCGTCTTGTAAGATTGCTCCCCCTCAGGACCCGGATTACCGAGCCACCAGCCGAGCCGCACGTTGAACAAGGCGAGCAGGAGCGTGATCGTTGGCGAGGAGTGGTACCCCATGTTCGGGCTCACCGCCGCACCGGAAATCGCCATTGCCGTTCCAAGCGTCAATCCGTCCGAACCGCCATACTCACTGGAAAGACGAAAGCCCTTATAAGCGCTGCCGCAGTGCAAAGGACTGACCGTAAAGGACTCGGCCTTGCGCTCCTGCCAGGCGAGGCGCTTGGTATCGACGACGTTGAGCGCGATGTTGACCACGTGGAACAGGCCGAACGTATTTCGGTCGTCGGCAGCCTGCGGCGGCCATAGCGTGTGAGCGGCCGGATTGTCGCTCTCGTCAAATCCGGTGAAGCGGTCAGGAATCCTGCTCCGCCTTGAAGCGCCGAGATAGCAGCGCACCAGACGATTGCGATAAACGGCGTGCAACGAAAACCGATTGATGTTCACGAAGTTCGACGCAAGGGTGCCGATGCCGCCGGTAATTGCAGCTCCCAGCGCGAGCCAGCCGATGATCGGCCAGACCGACGTGGATAGCTCAAGCGCTTCCACGAAGGACCTGCGCAAGAGCGCCTTGTCGAGCAGGATCGACAAGAGAATGATCAGGATCGCCACAAAGGCCGGAGCGGCCAGCGCCAGCGCCCAGTCCATGATCTGGTCGGTCAGACTCTTGTCGCCATCATCCGATACGGCTGATGTCTTGCTGCTTCTGCCGATCAGCGCGGTCGCGATGCCCGTCGCGCCACCGATGGACGTGAGATACTTGCCGAGCGCGGGGAAGTATTTCAGCATGTAGTAGCCGCATGCGATGGAGAGCGCCGCGGTCACGCCCCAACCGACCGCGGCCGCGGTCATCCAGCCAGCGCTGCGTCCCAGCCATTCGCGATCGCTATCGGACTCTTTTTCGTAACTCACCAGTCCGACAAACGTCATCTCTGCCGAGAGTTGTGCTGTCAGGACCCAAGGCACGCAGAAGATCATTGGGAGCAGCAACCTGAATTTGTTCGGGTCCTTGTCATCGCCCGAATAGGGATCGAGCAATGTGAACAGAATGGCGCCGAACCCGACCAGCAGGCCATACACAGCACCGGATAGCGTCCAGAACAGAAAATCGCGCCGCGATCCGCGGATTGGACGACCTGCCAGCCAGCCCAGCGCAAAGACCGCCGCGCTGCCCAAAGCCAGAAGGATGATGATCTTTGCATTGCCGGTGGTTTCGAGGCCGGTGGTTTCGAGCCATTTGACTCCCGGGTGTGACACGAGTGCAATGGCGACCAGCATCGAAGACAGCAGGCTCCAGATCAGATCGTTCCTGAGGTAAACGCCTTGCGTGACGTTGTGCGGCGAAGGCACCGTTCCCGGCGCCTCTCTGCGGGTGGGCCGATGCGAGGTGGTGAAGGCCTGCGCCCTGATCAGACAGGCCGCGCCGACGAGACCCATCACGATCGGCACCCATGCGTTCTCGGAGCGGCCAATGCCGACGAAGGTCGCGGCGATCAGTTTCAGGCCGAGGAGCACGAGACAGACCAGCGGAATGATCACCAGCCAGTTGAGAACCAGATTGCGGATGTAGATGGCGACACCGGTCCAGGTGTCCGCCGATCCGAGACCGACCTTGGGGGTCAGGTAGTTGCTGTAGGCGCGCAACCAGGACAGTTGCGGCGGTTCGACATCCGGGCCATCCGGGCGGCCGGTCAGATTTCGCCAGACTGTCGGATAATCATCGCGGTGCCGCCAGGCTGAAAGCCACGAGCCGATATAGCCGCCGCCAGAGACTGTCGAGAGGAAATGGAAACGGCCAAGCAGCGAGTTCTCCGGCGTCGGTGTAGGCGGCTCTTCGCCCTGCTGCGGCGCGACGCCGGTACGGACGTCGTAAGCGGCCAGGGCCTGAATCACGCCAAGGCAGAAGGTCGCGCTGCGGATACCGCCTCCCGAAAGCGACAAGGCTGTGCGATCGAGCTTGTTGAGGCCTCGATAGAAGGCCTTTCGGCTCTCGACATCTTGAGCCGTCTCCTCGCCCTCGTGACGCGTGTCGGCGTCCTTTTTGTGCAGTCGCCGTTGCGTAGCCTGCTCGGTCGCCCCGGCATTCAAATCCCGGGTTTGCTGCGCCGGCGTCGCCGGGTTGATCGCGGCAGCCTCAGCCGCCAGCACCTGCTCAATTGACAGCGGCCCCATCGACGTCCTCCCCAGCCAGCCGATCCACGGACCGACCAATCATTGCGAACGACAGTGCGCGAAGGAACTTATCATCTTCAAGTTGCAAACGCTAGGGCCGGCTGCCAATGGCCGCGGGAAGCAGACCTCGCGTCAACCGTTGAACGAATGACGCAAGCGGCGCCAGCCGATGACGATGCCGGTGAGCGAGAACAATAATCCGAGGCCGCAGAGGCTAACGGTCAACGCGCTGCGGATGCCCGGATTTGCCAGCAGGATCGGAAAATCGAGCGTGTGGAGCGCACTGTAGAGCCAGCGATAGGCTCTTCGTGACCGATCCAGTCTTTGCAGCACAGCGCCATTCGAACCGTCGATGTCGAACCAGAGGTCGCCGCATCTGGCCCGATAGACGGGAGCACCCGGCAGCACGGGCGATACCGGATAGTCATCATTCGCCCCGACCGGCAATGGAGAGTCACAGCCGCGTCCCATGTGCTCTGTCACTCCCTCGATTTCACGCGCGGTCAGAAATGCCCGCTGCTCGTTCGATTCCGCATCCCCGGCCCTGGCCAGGATCTGCCGGTCGAGACCGACACGATCGCGTCGATAGAAGGTCCCGTTGAAGGCGAGCCATTCCACCTCCCGCGCGGTCGGCGATATCGGCAGCCAATTCACCGCTGCAAGCGTTCCCCAGTCCGGTGCGGCGGCGGCCACATTGGCCTCGTCCTGTGTCAACTGCCCGCGCGAGAACAAGCGCCCGTTGTCCATGGAGAGCCAGCCGCTGAAGATCCATGTGATCACAAAAGTTGTCGCCAGCAATCCGACGACGTGATGCAGGGCATGCCAGCCGCGATAGGGTGAGCGCATTCGCCCGTCCCGAATCCTGATCCGCGCAATGCCCAGCACCGCGCCAAGCACGGCTGCGATCAATGCGAGCAGCGAGAGGCTCCAGACCACCCCGTCCCACAGCGACCAGTTGCGCCTCAGCACAGTCGGATAGATCCAGTGCACGACGCTGCCGACGAGATTCCACCCACGCTCGCGCCGCGTCGTATCCAGTACGATCTCGCCCGTGACCGACGATACGTAAAGCTCCGTCCCATCAGTGTCGGCGAGTGCCACGCGGAACAGCGGCCGATGCCGGTCGAAGCCGTTGGGCACGCTCCATTGATCGTACTCGGCAAGCGTAACGACTGACGCGCGGGCAATATCAAGCCCGCGCCGTCGCGCATGATCGGTCGCGATCGCAAGTGCAACGTCGGGTGACGTCACGGCGGCGTCGGTGCCGTCCGTCGCGCGGATCGCACGCGACCGCGAAGGCCCCACGACGACATAGACGGGGCCGTCGCTCCGCCGGATCAGCCGCACGCGCGCGGCATCGGACAGTCCGCTCGCCGCGACGGCGGCCGAGGGCCCGATCGTCTCGCCTGATGGTGCCAATGGCGCGAGCCCCTCGAAACGTTCAGCCTCGTTCAGCGAGGGAAACGGAACGAAGTGCATCACGATCCCGCTTGCGAACCACATCGCAAACAGGAGGCAGAACGCAACCCCGAGCCAGCGGTGCAACAGGATCATCGCGCCCAGCATGCTATCGGTGCCTCACCACTTGAACGCGGCGGAGATCTCGTAGGTTCGCGGTGCGCCCAACAGGACCTGATCGGGGTAGAACGGATCGCCCCAGATCGCATAACGCTTGTCGGTGATGTTGCGCACGCGGAACGTCAGGCGCGTCTGCTCGACGGCGGAGAAGACCGACTTCGGGATGTCGACGAAGGCGTAGACGTCCGCGATCGTGTAGGCATTCAGCGTCACGGTATTGGCGTCGGTGTTGTAGCGATCGCCGACGTGACGCTCGACGACGCCGAGCTCCACCGGCCAAGGTGTGAAGAACCGATAGGATGCGCCGGCATTGGCGACGATGCGCGGCACGTTTGGCGGCGTATTGCCGGAGAACGAGCCGCCGGCGAAGTCGTAGTCAGCATAGCGCGCATCGACATAGGCGATATTGCCCCACAGCCGCATGGCGTCCGTCACGCGCACGGCGGCTGCCAGTTCGACGCCCTTCGATTCCTGACGTCCGGCGATATTGAGCTGCATGCCGCCGGCGGCCGCGTAGACGTTCTTGCGCAGGATGTCGTAGGCCGAGAACGACCACTCCGCCCTGTTGTCCCAGAACAAGTGCTTGACGCCGGTCTCGTAGGTGCGCGAGGTCGTCAGGTCGAGCGGCTGGGTTGGCGCGAGCAGGAAGATGTTGTTGGCCGAGACATCGGCGCCGGTCGCGTACTGGCTGAAGAAGGTCAGGCCGGGCACCGCTTCCCAGGTGTAACCGATGCGGCCGGTGGTCGGAGTCCAGGATTTTGAGAACGGGAAGCCCGCCTTCTCCAGACCGCTGACATTGGTTGAATTGCGGTCGAGCCCGATATGCTCGACACGCAGCCCGCCGACCAATGCAAAGCTGCGCGTCAGCTTCAGCCGGTCCTCAAACGACAGCGCCTCGTTGTCGATGCGGGCGGTCTGCTGCTGGATGGTGAGCAGGCCGTAGTAGCCGCGGACGGGATCGACCAGCGAGACGAGATCGTGCGGGAAATTCGCCGCGCCCGGTCGGACGAAATCGAGATCGCTCGCGGCAAAGGTCGTCACCAGGCGATTGTCAAACCCTGCGATATTTGTATCCCAGGTCAGGTCGGTGATATTGCCGACCAGCCGTTGGCTGTGCGCCACATAGAAGTGCTCGCGATCGACCAGGTTCGAATTGGCGTTGAACGCCTCGACCTCGTTGTTGAACCACGTACGTTCTGCGCCATAGCCATAGGCCTGGCTCTTCAGGATCAGGCCGGGCGCGAGCTTGAGCTCGAAGCCGCCGCGCAGCCACACCTCCTGCGCCACGTTGCGGTTGTCGAGCACATTGTAATTGGTATTGAAGGTGCGGTCGTCGATCGTGACGGGCCCTAGATTCGATCCGTTGTAGTTCGAGACGTAGCTGCCGGAGACGATACCGGTCGTGGCATGCGAGCCGCTATAGGCGACCGGCACCAGCGGCACGCCCCAATAGGCCTTGGAGCGATCCTCGCGGTATTCGATCGCACCCCAGAGCTTGAGATTGTCGGAGACGCGGTAGTTGAGCTGGCTCGACACGTCGAGCGTCTTGGTACCGGTATCATCGGCGAAGCCGTTGAGCGAGGACCGGCTGACGTCGAACCGGTACTCGAGGCCTTGCACATTGGTGCTGCCGCCGGAGCCGTAATAGCTGCGGAACGAGTTCAGCGAATCGTACGAAAAGAATGTCTCGTTCTGGACCGGCCCGGTGTGCGGCTGCTTGGTCACGAAATTGACGGTGCCGCCGCTGGCGCCCTCGCCCGACATCAGCGAGGCCGGCCCTTTCAGAAATTCGACGGCCTCAAGATTGGCCGTGTCCATGATGCGCGACGTCATGTTCTGCGGGCCGATCTTGATGCCGTTGTAGAGGATGTTGATCTGGCTGTTGGTGAAACCGCGCATCGAGAAGGCCGAGGGCTCCGCGGGATTGTCGCCGGCGGTCACGCCGACCGCGCCTTGGGCGACGTCCGAAACGGTCCGATAGCCTTGCTCGCGGATCGTCTCGGCCGAGATCACCTCGACGGTCGCAGGCACCTCACGCACCGTCAGGCCCAGGCGCGAGGCGCTTGTTGCCACCGCATTGCTGTTCAGCGGCGTCTGCGCCGCACTTTGTGGGATTGGCTTCGGCGCTGGCGCTGCGGTTGCAGATCTCTTCGGTGCCGCACGGCGAGTCCCCGCTCCATCACGGCTGCTGGTCGGCTTGCGGCTCTGGTTGACCTGCGGCGCCACCTCGA
The DNA here is from genome assembly GCF_030160715.1 of Bradyrhizobium iriomotense. Taxonomy (GTDB): domain Bacteria; phylum Pseudomonadota; class Alphaproteobacteria; order Rhizobiales; family Xanthobacteraceae; genus Bradyrhizobium; species Bradyrhizobium iriomotense. The sequence goes on along the minus strand of NZ_BSOW01000003.1, from coordinate 244,612 downwards.
TCGGCGGCAATTGCTCGCGAGTCGCTTGCGCCAAGGCTACGGGGATATCGACGAAGACAAATGACGTGAGAATGCTGGACGCGAGCAAAAAATCACGCGGGCTGCCGGCACGGGCGGAAGACATGGTTCGGACCTCGGTATGACGTCAGTGGCACGTCACAGCGAACCAAGTCTCAACCCTCAGCGCGTTTGCGCCTCGGGCAAAGCCAAATGTCTGTACTCCCCGACCGACATCTTCGCGTGTGACCACGGCTGACGGCAGGTCTCCTGGCTCGCGGGTCGTGACCTCTTCGCCGCCTTCCCGGGACCGAGAGCCCAGTGGCTTGTGGCGAAGGATTCTCCGCTTACAGTTGCGGGGGCAGCCGCGGCATTGGGGAAAATCCCCGCACCGCATTCCCTTTTCATCCCCGGATGGGGAAACCGTCACGAGCATCTAGGATTAAGTCCGGGACAGAGTCAATGTGAAGGGGTGCGGCGCTCTTGTCGCAGCGATGCAAACGTCGTTGGAGAGGTTGAATGGAAGGGGACGCCTTCCTCTGGTTGGTCAGGCATGCGGTCGTCGACGGCGTCGCGGGAACGATCCACGCCTTGGACGCGCCGGCCGATCTCGGCGACCGGACGCGGTTGGACGCGCTGCGACGGCGTCTGCCGCAGGGGGCCGCGAGCTACGCGAGCCCGGCCCGACGGACCGTCGACACGGCGCGCGCGCTCGGTCTTGATCCGACCTTCGTGCCCGAATTCAGCGAGCAGGATTTTGGCGAATGGACCGGACGGCGTCACGACGATCTCGTCGCCGCGGGCGGTGAGGCCTATGCCGAATTCTGGGCCGATCCGGCCGGCTCAAAGCCCCCGGGCGGCGAAAGCTTCGAGGATCAAATCGCCAGAACCCGCGAAGGCCTTCGCCGCATCGAAAGAGGATCGGCGATCCTCATCGTCCATTCCGGTACCATCCGCGCAGCGCTCAGCATCGCGCTCGACCTCGCACCACAAGCGGCCCTGCGCTTTGCGATCGATCCGCTCTCGCTCACCCGCATCGACCGGCTGGCGAACGGCTGGCGCGTCGTCTCGGTCAATCAGACGATCGCTTGAGCCCTAACGCATGATCCGGAAAAGTGTGCAGCGGTTTTCCCTCGCGACAAACGCGGAACGCGTTTGCGCGGAGATCATGCGCAAACAACAACCTAAAGCGCGATAACGATTCATCCCAATGTCATCGCGCGTTAGGCCGGGCGATCCGGAACATTGGCCTGCGCGAACGTCGCCATGCCATTGTGCAGGGCGCAGGCGAGCCGCACCAGCGGCAGCGCAATCGCCGCGCCCGATCCCTCCCCGAGCCTGAGATCAAGGCTGACCAGCGGCTGAATGTTGAGGGCGCGAAGCACCAGCCGATGGCCCTGCTCCGCCGACTGATGCGACGGCAGCAGGAACGGCTGACATGACGGATTGAGGCGCGCGGCCGCCAGCGCGGCGACCGACACGATGAAGCCGTCGATCAAGGTCGGAATGCGCCGCTGCGCAGCCGCGATGATCGCGCCGCAGATCGCCGCGATTTCGAGGCCGCCGACCGTGCGGAGCGTTTGCTCGGGCGATGCACCCGCCTTCGTCAGGCCATGCCGGCTGAGCGCGTCGTCGATCACGCGCGCCTTGCGTGCGCGCCCTGCGGCATCGACACCGGTGCCGCTGCCCGCGATTTCATCGGCACTCACGCCGAGCAGGCTCGCTGCGATCGCTGCCGAAGTCGTGGTGTTGCCGATGCCCATCTCGCCGAGGATGAGCAGATCGGGCTGCTTCGCCGCCGCACGCGCCACCGCGCGCTGGCCGCATTCGAAGGCAAAGGCCAGTTCGGCCGGCCCCAGCGCAGCCTCCACACTGAAATCGCGCGTGCCGCAGCGCGGCTTGTCCGTGACGATGCCCGATATCGGCGATTGTGCCAGCGAGCCGGCATCGACGACTTCCAGGCTCGAACCCAGTTCGCGCGCCAGCACCGAGATCGCGGCGCCGCCAGCGGCAAAGTTCGACATCATCGCAATCGTGACTTCCTGCGGATAGGCCGAGACGCCCTGGGCGACGATGCCGTGATCGCCGGCAAAGACGATGATCGGCACGCGCGCGGCGCGCGGCTGCACCGTCTCCTGCAGGCCCGCAAGATCGATCGCGACCTGCTCGAGCCGGCCGAGCGCACCGGTCGGCTTGGTCAGTTGCGCCTGCCGCGCGATCGCCGCCTCGCGATGCGCGGTAGAGATGCCCGGGCATTTCTCGTAGACCCAATGGGGGAGCATGTCGTCCTGCCTCCGTTCACGCGACCGCAGTCGCGTCACGCTCTGCGTTTGAGAATGTAGCTGTCCATGATCCAGCCGTGCCGTTCGCGCGCCTGTTGCCGTGCCGCGACGATGCGCGGGCCGATCTCGGCCAATGCACCCGACATGACGATCTGGTCGGACATGCCAAGATAAGCGCCCCACCAGATCTGTAACCCTTCCGGGTCGAGCGACTGAAACGCCGTGCCGCCATCGAGCATCACCACCACGGTGTCGGCGCCATCAGGCCAGCCGCCCTCGCGCAGTCGCCGCCCTGTCGTCACCAGGAAGGGCTCGCCGATATCGTTCAGCGGCAGCGCATGCGCCGCGCACAGCGCCTGGATCGAGGTGATGCCGGGGATGACTTCGATCGTGGGCAAAGGAACAAGCCGGCGCGCGATCCTTAAGGAGGAGTCATAGAGCGACGGATCGCCCCAGATCAGCAGCGCAACGCGGCCAGCATGCCCGAGATGTTTCGCGATCGCCTGCGACCACGTCGCGGCGACCGTATCATGCCAACCATCGACGCCTTTGCGGTAGTCAGCCTCGCCGGCGTCACGCTCCGGCAAGTCAAACTCCGCAATGCGCGTCTGCTTGTTGGTGAGCACATCGGAGCAAATCGTCCGCCGCAATTCGGCGAGATCGGACTTCTGCGTCCCCTTGCGCGGGATCAGGACGAGATCGGCCGCGTTGATGGCACGGATCGCGGCGAGCGTGAGCTGCTCGGGATCTCCGCAACCGATGCCTATCAGGGAAAGCGTGAGCATAAGAGTTACGAAGGGCGACCATGACGGCCGCCCTTCAAATCATCCCTACGCCGCGTTGTGCAGGCGCGTGGTGACGAGGCCGGGCGCGGTGACGCCGCGCAACGACTTTGCCAGCGCCAGCACCGCGAGATCGGCCAGCGGCTCGATCACGATGACCAGCGCATAGGACGCGGCAAAGGTGGCGATGTTGGCGAGGTTCGCGGCGCCAAAGCCCGCGCCATAGATCGCCCAGAACGCGACCCAGGCGATGATGCCGGACTGATACGCCGTCGAGAGCGCCAGCGCCTGACGATACTGCAAATCGACATAGGCCGTGTTGCGGGGAATGATGCGGGTCGCGAGCGCCTGGATCGCGAACAGCGGCACCAGCAGCGTGGTGACGTTCATGCCATATTGCGGCAGGTCGGTCGGCACGAAGAACAGGCCTTGCAGCAAGAGACCGAGCGCGAGGCCAAAGGCCGCCGGCGCCGCGCCGAACAGCAGGAACAGGGTCGAGCCGAGGATGAAGTGCACCTCTGACACCCCGACCGGGAAGTGCGGCAGGATCTCGAAGAAGGTGAAGACCAGCGCGGTCGTCGCAGCCGTCCGTACCGCGAACGAGCTGATGCCCTGCTCGCGCACGGTCTCGGCCGCGAGCTTCAGCGCAACGCCGCCGGCGGCGATGCCGGTTGCGTAACTCAACACGAGCTTGGCGCCCGTCACGATTCCCGGTTCGATATGCATGGTTCAAGTCCTTCCTGCCGTCACACCCGACGGCCTTGGCGTCCAAACGTGCAGGGCCGGTCTCCTGGCTCGCGGATCGAAGGGGATCTCCGGCCTTCCCGAGCCTTGCGGCCCAGTGGCGGATCGGAGCCCCTCACCGCTTACAGTCGCGGGGGCGGCTGGGGTTTGGGGCGCCGCAACTGGGTCCGCCCACCCCCATTCCCGATTATGCTCCGGCGCTTTGCGCCGCATCGAGCACCATGCCCCCCTTGTGTGCCCCTTTCGGGTCACGGGCGTCAAGGGTCGAGCGGCGGCGGCGGGCATCATCACGAAGATTCTCCCGCCAGCGCACCGAACAGGATCACGGCGGCCGTTGTCGCCGCCCCGCCCCGCGCGAGCTCTTCGGCGAGCTCGGCGATCGTGGTGCGGACGAGCCGCTCATCGGCACGGCCTAAGGATTCCGCAAACAGCGCAGGCGTTTCCGGAGCAAGCCCCTGCGCGATCAGCTTCGCGGCCAGATCCGGGAACGTGCGCCGGCCCATATAGACGACCGTCGTCGCATCCGGGTCGGCCAGCGCCGCCCAGTTCAGATTTTGCGGCAACTGCCCGGTCACGTCGGCCCCGGTCACGAATTGCACCCGGCGAGAGGTGTGGCGCCGGGTCAGCGGAATGCCGGCTTGGGCCGCCGCGACGCAGGCCGAGGTGACGCCGGGCACGATCTCGTAGCCGATCCCGGCTGCTCGGAGTGTCTCGATCTCCTCCTCGAGCCGGCCGAAGATGCCGGCATCGCCGGATTTCAGCCGCACCACGCGCGCGCCGCTCGCCGCATAGTCGACCAGCAGGCGGTTGACGTGCTGCTGTTTGGTCGAGGGCCGGCCGGCGCGTTTTCCGACCGCCACCAGATTGGCGCCGGGCCGGGCAAGCTCGAGGATCGCGCCGGAGGCGAGATCGTCATAGAGCACGACGTCGGCCTCGCGCAGCCGCGCGGCGCCCTTGAGCGTCAAAAGCTCGGGGTCACCGGGACCGGCGGAGATGAAGGAGACGAAGCCGCTCACCGGTCCTCCGCAATCAGGTGAAAGAACGTACCCGTCGCACGCCCGCGCCGCGATCCGGTCTCGGCAACAACTGCGCCGGTTGCATCGTGCACGACCGCGAGCGGTATATCGGGCTGCGCGATAATCGTCGAATAATGGAACTCATGACCGCGCAGGCGTACGCCGGCCCGATGTCCCGGCATCGGTGCCGCGAGCTCGGCCAGCCGATAGCCGAGATGCATGCGACGTTTGGCAAAGCTCGTCTCAAGGCCCAACAGGCCAAGCATCTCGTGCCGCACACCGTCGGCGTCGGTCAAGGCTACGCCCATCACCATGTAGCCGCCGCATTCGCCATGGACCGGCCGCGTCTCGGCAAAGGCGCCTAAGCGCTCGCGAAAGCGCGTATTCGCGGCAATGCGGCCGGCATGCAGTTCCGGATAGCCGCCAGGCAGCCAGCAAACATCGGCGCTTGCATCGGGGCCCTCGTCGGCTAACGGCGAGAACGACAGGATCTCCGCGCCGGCGGCGCGCCAGGCCTCCAGCATGTGCGGATAGACGAAGGAGAACGCGGCGTCGCGCGCCAGCGCGATGCGCTGGCCCGGCGGCCTGACGTTGAGCCCGTTCGTGGCTGGTTGCGCCGACCATGCAGACGCTGCGCCTAGCACGGCGTCGAGATCGACGTGCTCGCCGACGAAGCGCGCGGCCTCCGCGATCAGGCCACCGATCTCTGCTTGCTCTTCCGCCTGGACCAGGCCGAGATGCCGCTTCGGCAGGCTGATCTCCGCATGGCGCGGCAGCGCGCCAAACACGGCAATGCCTGCATCGTTCAAGGCGCGCCGTACGAGATCCTCATGCCGCGGGCTCGCGACGCGGTTGAGCACGACGCCGGCAAGGCGCACGCCGCTGCGGAAATCGCGCAAGCCGGAGGCAATCGCAGCCGCCGTCTGGGCCTGGCCGGACGGGTCGATCACCAGCAGCACCGGCCAGCCCATCATCTCCGCGATGTCGGCGGTCGCACCGGTGCCCGAGACGCCGCGCGCGGCGACGCCGTCGAACAGTCCCATCGAGCCCTCGGCCAGCACCAGATCGGCGTTCGCACCACGGCGGACGAGATGTTCGATGCTCGCGCGATCCATCGCCCAGCTATCGATGTTGACGGAGGCGCGCCCCGTAGCCGCTGCATGAAAGGCGGGATCGATGTAGTCGGGGCCGCTCTTGAAGCACTGCACCTTTAATCCGCGATCGCGATAGGCGCGCGCGAGCGCCAGCGTCAGCGTCGTCTTGCCGACGCCGGAGGCCGGCGCCGAGATGACGAGACCTGCCGCCATCACGACACCTCCGGAAAGCGCGGCTCAGGCCCGACCGGACGGTAGCGGCGATCGTAGTCGGCGGCGTAAAGGCGACTCTCGGAAAACTCCTCCGAGCCGAGTGTCCTGCCGACCAGGATGAGCGCGGTGCGTTCGAGCTCGCCGCCAACAGCTGCATCGAGCGTTGCGAGCGTGGCGCGGACGATGCGCTGGTCGGGCCAGCTCGCGCGCCAGACGATCGCAACCGGACAGTCGCTGCCATAGTGCGGCGTCAGCTCGGCGACGACGTTGTCGAGCAGATGAATGGACAGGTGAATGGCGAGCACGGCGCCGGTCGCAGCGAACGCAGCAAGCGTCTCGCCCTCCGGCATCGCGCTCGCCCGTCCCGGCGTGCGCGTCAGCACCACCGATTGCGCAAGCCCCGGCAGCGTCAATTCGGCCTCGAGCGCTGCGGCAGCAGCGGAGAACGACGGCACGCCCGGCGTGACGGTGAAGGGAATGTCGAGCGCGCGCAGCCGGCGAAGCTGCTCGCCCATCGCCGACCAGATCGAAAGGTCGCCCGAATGCAGGCGCGCGACATCCTGGCCTTCCGCATGCGCGTTGGCGATCTCGGCGATGATCTCGTCGAGCGACAGCGGCGCCGTGTTGACGATCCGCGCGCCCTTCGGGCAGTGCGCCAGAACCCCTTCGGGCACAAGCGAACCCGCATAGAGGCACACCGGCGAGGCCGCGATCAGATCGCGCCCGCGCAGAGTGAGGAGATCGGCGGCGCCCGGCCCTGCCCCAATGAAATGCACGGTCATTCGCCGTCTCCTTCCGCGATCGCCGCCGTCGCGGTCCGGTCCTGTGAGACCACGCGCGTCGCAATCAGTCGCGCGTCACGGCCCGCTGCTGCGAGCGCGACGGCTTCCGCCACCGATCCCGTGCCGAATTTTTCCTTGATGAGTTCTGACTGGGTCGGAGTCGCGATGCCGGCGAGCATGTCGGCCGAAATGGCTTTGATCGGCACGTTGAATTCGCCCGCCAGCAACTTCAGCGCCGCGCTGTCCGCCTTGTCACTGACGGTTGCAACGGCCGCGAGACCTTCCACACCGCCCGCGGCGAGAAGCGCCTCGCGCAGTGCGGCGAGCGTGGCGTCATGCTTGAAGCCGAGCCCTGCGACCTTCATCGCACCACGCTCCACTGCACGACCGGCCGCGCCGCCTCCCAGGAGCGATAGCGGCCGAGCGCGCCCGCATGCGCAATCTCGACCCGCATCAAGTCACCGCCATGGCGCAGGTTTAGCTCCACCAGCAAAGTTTCAGTCTCCAGCGTCACGGCATGAGCCACCAGCCGCGTGCCCGGCGCAATCTGCGACCAGACGGCATCGAACATCGCGGCATCGAGGCCGCCGCCGATGAATACGGCATCAGGCGTCTCCAGGCCTGCCAATGCGCCGGGTGCAGTTCCCACGATCACTGCGATCCGATGCGCCAGTCCAAAAGCCACGGCATTATTGCGGATGTTCGCGGCACGATCCTCGCGCGCCTCGATCGCGTCGGCCGCGCCGCCGCACAAGGCCCATTCGACCGAGATCGAGCCCGAGCCTGCACCGATATCCCAGAGACGTTCGCCCGGACGTGGCGCCAGCGCGGACAACGCGAGCGCACGCACCGGTCGTTTGGTGATCTGGCCGTTATGCGCGAAGAGATCGTCCGCAAGGCCAGAGCTGCGCGGGATGCCTCCCGATCCGCTCGCCTCCAATGCGACCGCGACCAGGTCGTCGCCGCGCTCCGCCGCAAAACTGTCCGCGCGATGCGCTCCGACACTTTCGCGCGCGCCGCCGAGCGCGGTGAGAGTCCACAGCGCTGAAGCACCCCAGCCCCGTTCCGCGAGCCATTTGGCGAGATCGCCGGCCGCCTTGCCGTCACGCACGAGGCAGACGATCCGCGCACCATTTGCGAGATGCGGCACCAGCCGCTCGAACGGCGCGGCGTGCAACCCGAGACAGATAACACTCTCCAGGCGCCAGCCCAGCCTCGCCGCGGCGAGCGAGAACGTCGACGGCGCCGAATGCGCGATCCACTCACTTGGCTCCAGCCTCTCGGCAAGGCTTGCGCCGGCGCCGTGCCAGAACGGATCACCCGAGGCGAGCACTGCGGTGGGCCGGCCGCGGCATCCCAGCACGACCTCTGCATCGAACGGCACTGGCCATGGACGCCCGCGATCGGTTATGCCTGCGAGCGCAAGATGGCGCTTGCCGCCGAACACGGTCTCGGCCCTGGCGAGCGCCTTTCGGCTTGCCTCGGAGAGGCCCGCAAGGCCATCTTCGCCGATACCAATGATCGTCAGCCAGGGATCAGCCATGACGCGCGCCCTCATTCTGGGCGGAACGAGTGATGCGAACGCCCTCGCGGCGGAGATCGCGCGCGCCGGCATTGATGCGATCTATTCCTATGGCGGCCGCACCCGCGCGCCCGCCGGTCAGCCGCTGCCGACCCGCACCGGTGGCTTCGGCGGTGCGCTCGGACTTGCGGAGTATATCCGGCAGGAAGGCATCACGCATGTCGTCGACGCCACCCATCCCTTTGCGGCGGAGATGAGCCGCAACGCGGTCGCGGCCTGCGCAGACACACAAACGCCGCTGATCGCGCTCGAACGCGCTCCGTGGGTCAAAGCGCCCGGTGATCACTGGATCGAGGTCGCGGATCTCGCAGCCGCCGTTGCGGACCTGCCCGAGACGCCGGCGCGCGTCTTCCTCGCGATCGGCCGGCAGCACATCGCCCCATTCGGCGAGAAGCCGCAGCACACCTACACGCTCAGGTTCGTCGACCCACCCGAGGGCGCGCTGCCGTTTAAGGCTGATTTCATCGTGTCGCGCGGGCCATTCACGCTTCAAAGCGAGTTGGAGATGATGCGATCGCGCGGCATTGCGTGGATCGTCGCTCGTAATTCCGGCGGCGATGGCGCGCGCGCCAAGATCGACGCAGCTCGCGCCCTCGGCCTGCCCGTCATCATGATCGCGCGGCCAGAGCTGCCCGAGCGGCTCCGCGCGGAAAGTGTGGCCGAGGTCTTGGCGTGGCTCGGTCATCGGACCTGCCTCGGCGCATAGACCCAGCGGCCGACACGGCGCGTCTGCGAATTGCCGACGATGACGAGGGTGCGCATGTCGGCCATCTCCGGCGTCGCCTCGTTCAGCGTCACCGTCTCGATCCGCTCGTCCGGCGCGCTGATCGCGCGGGCGAAGATCACCAGACGCTCGCCGCAGCCGGCTTCCTTCAACACGGCGAGCGCACGGCCAAAGCCTTCCGGCCGGCTCGCCGAGCGCGGATTGTAGAGCGCGATCGCGAAATCGGCCTCCGCCGCGAGGCGCAGGCGTTTCTCGATCGCCGCCCACGGCTTGAGATTATCGGAGAGATTGATCGCGCAGAAATCATGGCCGAGCGGTGCGCCCGCACGTGCAGCCGCAGCCAGCATCGCGGTCACGCCGGGCAGGACGCGGATCGGAAGCTTCTGCCATTGTGGAGCCCCTTCGAGGGCCTCGAACACAGCGGAGGCCATCGCAAACACGCCGGGATCACCAGACGACACCACGACAACCTGCCGTCCTTCCGCGGCAAGCCGCAGCGCCTCGTTCGCACGCTGCAACTCGACGCGATTGTCCGATGGATGCGGCGTAAGTCCCTCGCGGCGGGCAACCCGGGCGACATAGGGTGCATAGCCCACCACATCCGTCGCAGCAGCAAGCGCGGCGGAAACCTCCGGCGTCACCAGCGCCTCGTCGCCGGGCCCAAGTCCCGCGATGGTCAGCGATCCCGTCATTCGCCCGCGTCCATGCGCCGCCCGCGGCCGTGCACAAGCACGATCGCAAAATAAGGACAGTCGGAATCGTCCGTCTCGGCGAGCCGCGCAACCCGCTCGCTCGGCATCGTACCGCGCTCGACCAGCCAGGCATCGTCGAGCCTGCCGGCGGAGGCGAGCGCACGTCGCACCTTCTGCAAATTGCGTCCGGTCTTCATGATCACGAGCGCATCGGAGCTGCGCATCCGCCGTGCGAGTTCGTCTTCGGCAAGCGTGCCCATCAGGACGGTCGTCACGTCGTCGCCGAGCGCGATCGGCTGGCCAACCGCGTTCCAGCAGCCGGCCATGCCGGGAATGCCGGCGATCACCTCGATCTCGACGCGCCCTTGCAAGCGCGCGTGCAAATGCATGAAGGAGCCGTAGAAGTAAGGATCGCCTTCGCAGAGCACGACGATGTCGACCGCGCGCGCAAGCCGCGCCAGCCGCTCCGCCCACTCGTCGTAGAAGCCGGCGAGCAGACGAATATATTCCGGGCTGTCGAAGGCAATCTCGGTCGTGACCGGATATTCCATTGGGTATTCGGTGACATCTGCCGCCAGCATGCCCTCGACGATGCGCCGCGCCTGGCCTGGACGACCTTGCTTGCGGAAATAGGCAACATGCCTGGCCCCACGCACCTCGCGATCGGCGCGCACGCTCATCAAGTCGGGATCACCAGGCCCAAGGCCGCAGCAGATGATACGCCCCATCGCTATTCGCTCCGGCTCGCCAGTGCGTTCACCGCGGCAACGGTGATCGCAGAGCCGCCGAGGCGCCCCTCGACAGTCAATGCCGGTGCCGGCGGATTCGCCATCAAAGCCGCCTTGGATTCGGCCGCGCCGACGAACCCGACCGGACAGCCGATGATCGCCGCCGGCCGTGGACAGTTCTCGTCCTCCAGCATGTTGAGCAGGTGAAACAGCGCGGTAGGCGCGTTGCCGATCGCGACGATCGCGCCATCAAGATGCGGACGCCAGAGTTCCAGCGCCGCCGCCGAGCGCGTGTTGCGCATGGATTGCGCCAGTGCGGGCACGGCGGGATCGCCGAGCGTGCAGATAACGGCATTGCTGGCCGGCAACCGTGCGCGCGTGATTCCTTCCGACACCATGCGCGCATCGCACAGGATCGGCGCGCCGTTCTCGAGCGCCGCTCGCGCGGTGCGCGCCATGCCTGGCGTGAAGCGGATATAGGCCTCGAGCCCCACCATCCCCGCGGCATGGATCATGCGCACGGCGACCTGCTCCTCGTCGGCTGTGAAGTGCGCGAGGTCCGCCTCCGCCCGGATGGTGGCAAAGGACTGACGATAAATCGCCGCGCCGTCGGTCTCGTACATGTGCGGCATCAGCGCCCTCCCATCAGCACGGAAGGGTTCTTGACGATCTCGGCGCCGCTCAGCCCACGCAGCACCGGCATATCGCGCGTCGAGCCGGATCGGACGAGGTCGAATCCATCGCGGGTCGCCACAAGCGTGAGCGCTGTCGGTCCCGAATGCGCACACCCTTTGGCACAACCAGAAACGTGAAGCCGTGCATCGGGTGCGATGTGCGGCGCGAGCGCAGCCGCAAGCGCGCGCGTATCGGCATGCGCCTCGCGGCAGCGCGGCGCGCCGCTACAGGCGATCACGCGCAGCGCGGGATCATCGGCCTCGGTGATGAAGTCGGCGCCAGGCGGCATCTCGCGCATGCCCTCCGCCAAAATCATCCGCCACGGCGTCAAGCGCAACGCCGGCGCACATGACGCGAGACCAGCCAGCGCCGAATGCGGCAATTGCCCGAAGGCGACACCGACTAACGCGCCACGCGGATGAAGACCGGGGCGGGGCGCAAGCGCCACAGCCGCCAGTTCGGACTCGCCGCGCAAGACGTCAGGCAATTTCGCGCCGCCGGCAATGTGCGTCGCCATCCGCCCTCGCCCGTCCTTGGCGCCACCGGATGCCACGAACCAGTTTGCCAGCGCGAGCGCCGCGGTCACGGCTTCTTCGCGCGTAACCGAGCGGCCGAGTTGCGCGCCGTCGGCACGCACCATGAGCCCTCCCGCGTGGTCGCGCTCGATCCGGATATCCGCGGATGCGCCGGCCAGCACGCGCTCGCGCCCATCATCGATGGCGAAACCGAACTTGGTCGGAAGATCGAGCGCGCTGTCGGCAAGGGCCTGCTCGAGCTCGTCGGCCAGCAAGCAGGTATCATCGCCAGCGGTCCAGAACGGCGTCACCAAAATATTGCGCCGCGATTCTGTCTCGGGATCGGAATCGAGTAACCCCAACTGCGTGAGGCCATCGAGAAGACGCAGATGTGCTGCCTCGGTCACGCCCCTCACTTGAAGATTGGCCCGGCTGGTGACGTCGATCAAACCGTTGCCGTAGCGCGCGGCAAGCTCCGCAATGCCTGCTGCCTGCTTCGCCGCCAGCCGTCCGCCATGCGGGCGCACGCGCACCACGAGGCCATCGCCCGACAGCATCGGCCGCAGCGCACCAGGACACCAGCCCTTGATCGCGACCGCGCTCATGAGGCCTCCTTCAGGGCTGCCGCAATCGAGTTGCGGCGCGTCTTCCAGAGCGAAGCTTCATGCAAGCGGGTGAAGCAGGTTTCCATCGCCACCAACGCGGCCGGGTTCTCCCGCGCCATGAATGCCCGGACATCGTCGTTGCCGAGGGTCGCGTCAAAATAGAGATCGAACAGATGCGGCGGCACGGCGCCCGCCAGATGCGCGAACGCAGCCATATGCTCAAGCGTCGCGGTGATCTCCGCCGCGCCCCGAAAACCGTGGCGCATCATCCCGGCGATCCAGTCTGGATTGGCGGCGCGGGCGCGGACGACGCGCGAGATCTCCTCCGTCAACGCGCGCGCCTGCGGCTGGTCGGGGCGCGTCGCGTCGAGATGGTAGAGCGACGGCGTGGCCGCGCCTAGCTTCGCTGCTGCGGCTGCGACGCCTGCCTCATGAGCGGTATAGTCGGCGGCGAGCAGCAGGTCCGTTTCGGGAAGGTCTTGCACATGGACGAAGGCATCGGCTGCGGCGAGCCTCGTCTCGATGCCGGCGCGATCGGGCCGCATCTCGCCATCTGATGACAACGCCCAGGATGACGCCGACAGCCAGGCCTCCCCGGCAGCCTCACGTGAGTCCTCGGTAAAGACATCCGGCATCGAGGACAGACCGACGCCATATTGTCCGGGACGCGGTCCGAACACGCGCGCGACGCGCGTGCGATAGGGATTTTCGTCGCCTTCGGTCTCGCGCGTCGACAGCGCTTCGCTGGCCGCCTCGAACAATTGCGCGAGGCCCGCGAAGACGTCGCGGAACAAGCCGGACACGCGCAGCGTGACGTCGATGCGGGGACGGCCGAGCTCGGCCGGTGCGACGATGTCGTAGCCGGTCACGCGTCCCGACCCGTGATCCCAGCGCGGTGCAAGACCGGCGAGATGCAGCGCCATCGCGAACTCCTCGCCGGCGGTGCGCATGGTCGCGGAGCCCCAGAGGTCGACCACCAGCCCCTTCGGCCAGTCACCATGATCCTGCAAGTGACGGCGCAACAGTTCTTCCGCAAGCTTGATGCCTTGCGCATGCGCCGACGGCGTCGGCACGGCGCGGGGATCGACGGCAAACAGATTTCGCCCCGTCGGTAGCACGTCTTGCCGTCCGCGATAGGGCGAGCCAGCAGGCCCGGGCGCGATGCGGCGGCCGGACAACGCCCTGATGAGCGCGTCCCTCTCCGCTTCGCCGCAAGTGCCCCGGCCGAACACATGCAGGCCGTCGCCGAACTGGCTTTCCTTGAGATCGCAGACGAAGCGATCGATCCGTGGAATCGCTTCGGCTGGCGCAGCCGACTCGGCAAGGCCGAGATCGGCGTCGAGGCCGGCCGCTCTCGCCTCGTCGCGGATGGCGGCGATCAGGCGCTGCCGGCGCGCTGGATCAAGGCCGTCGGCGGTCGAATATTCGTCAAGCAGTTGCTCGAGCCGGCGCCAGCCCTCCGGCACCGCAGACTTCGCCAGCGGCGGCGGCAGATGGCCGATCGTGACCGCACCGGTGCGCCGCTTGGCCTGCGCAGCCTCGCCGGGATCGTTGACGATGAAGGGATAGATGAGCGGCAGATCGCCGATCAGCGCCTCCGGCCAGCAGGACGGCGACAGCGCGATCGACTTCCCCGGCAGCCATTCCAGCGTGCCGTGCGCGCCCATGTGCACGACAGCGTCAATGCCCTGTTGCCGGAGCCAGAGGTAGAACGCGACATAGGCATGACGCGGCGTGCGCGAAAGATCGTGATAGTCGACGTCGCGGTGACTGACCTCACCGCGCTCCGGCTGCACTACGATGACAGCCTTGCCGCTTCGGATCGCCGCGAAATGAAATTCGCCGCCACTGCAGCTCGGATCGTCCTCCGGCGCACCCCAGGCGCGCGCTGGATCGTCCCGCAATGCCCGTGGCAGGCGAGAGAGCGCCGCAAGATAGTCGGCGACACTCCACGTCATTTTTTGCTTGAGCAAGACATCGCCGAGCGCACTCTGCGGCTCGACATCGAAGCCGGCATTGCCGAGATCGGAGAGCAACGCCTCGACGGAGGCGAGCGCATCGAGCCCGACCGCGTGGGCGATCTGGTGCGGCCGACCGGGATAGTTGGAGAGCGCGATCGCCAGCCACTTCTCCCCCGCCGGCTTCTTCGCAAGCCGCTGCCAGGCGGCCACGCGCGCAACGACGGCGGCGATGCGCTCATCGTCCGGCCGATGGGCGAGGTGCGCAAACTGCAAATCAGAATCGCGCTCGCCAGCCGACTTGAAGCTCACCACGCCCGCGAACACGCGACCGTCGACCTCCGGCAGCACGACATGCATCGCCAGATCGCCCGGCGAAAGTCCGCGCAGCGACTCGGCCCAATCATCGCGGCGTGCCGTGGAGAGCGCGACCTGGAAGACCGGACACGATGCGGCGTCGAACGGCGTCGTGCCGTCGTCGCCAAGGGCGGAGAACGCCGTCGCATTGACGATGACCGCCGGTGGATGCTGCGCAAACTGCGCCCGCAGCCAATAGGCGACTCCCGGCGCCTTCAGCGAAGTCACGAACACGCCCCAGGCATCGAAGCCTCTCTCGCGGAGCGCTGCGATCAGCGCATCGACCGGCGCCGTGTCCGCGGCCGTGAGATACGAGCGGTAGAAGGTCACGAGCGCGCGAGGTTTTCCACCGGGATCGGCCAGCGATGCAACAACGCCGCGCCCCGGCTCATAGAAACCAATCTCGGGGACCTCGATCTCACCAACCACTGGCCCCGCATAGAGGCCCGAGGCCAGCGCAAGCTGCGCAATCGCGGCTTGTGCGGCGACCGGTCCGCCCTTGTCGCAGAGCACTTTCAGCCGTCTGAGCGTCGAGACCGGCAAGGTCGAGAACCCATCCAGCCGTTCATCGTCGCGGCCATCCGCCGGCAACACGGCGAGCGCAACGCCGCGGTCCTTCGCCAGTTGATGCAGGGCCGTAAGCCCATAGGCCCAATAGGACTCGCCGCCGATCAGGCGCACCAAAATGCCACGCGCTTGGGACAGCGTCCGCTCGATATAAGTGTCGACCGACAGCGGATGACGCAGCTCGGCGAGATTGACGAGCCGCAGCGACGGCAGCGCGGCGCGCCCCCGCCGCCATCCGGCCGCGAACGCGGCGAGATCGGAATCCGAGAACGAGAGCACCACGAGATCGGCCGGGTCCTGGCCGATGTCCCTTGGCGTCGCGGTCTCTTCGAGACCGCGGCTCTCGCGGAAGACGACGTGCATCAGATACCAAGCCCTGACATTCCAAGCCCTGCCTTGATCGCGGCCTCGTCGATATCGCCATGCTCGCCGATCACGACCAGCTTCGATTGCCGGGGACGCGCGCCCCAGGGCTGATCGAACTGGTGCCGCACGCGCTCGCCGACCGATTGCAGCAACAGCCGCATCGGCTTGCCCTTGACCGCGATATAACCTTTTGCGCGCAGCACGTTCTGCTCGCGCGCCAGCCGCTGCACCGAGGCGATCAGCGCCTCGACGTCGACGACCTCAGGCAGATCGATCACGACGGAGTTGAAATCATTGTGCTCGTGCCCGTCCTCGCCGTCATGATGCGAGGGGCGCGCGGCGAGGTCATCTTCGGCGGCAGCTTCCAGGCCGAGGATCACGCGCAGATCCACCGCGCCGTCGACGACCGGCAGCATCGGCACCGGGCGCGGCATCTCCGCGGCGATCGCCGCCTTGGCTGCTTCGAGCCCCGCCGCGCCGGCAAGGTCGGCCTTGGTCAGGAGCACGATATCGGCGCAGGCGATCTGGTCCTCGAACACCTCCGACAGCGGCGTCTCGTGATCGAGATTCTCATCCGCCGCGCGCTGTGCTTCCACCGCATCCGGATCCGGCGCAAAGCGGCCCGCCGCCACGGCCTCGGCGTCGGCCAGCGCAATCACGCCATCGACCGTGATCCGCGAGCGGATCTCCGGCCAGTCGAAGGCTTTCAGCAGCGGCTTCGGGAGCGCCAGCCCCGACGTTTCGATCAGGATATGGTCCGGCCGCACCCGGCGCGCGAGCAATTGCTCCATGGCCGGAATGAAATCGTCGGCCACAGTGCAGCAGATGCAGCCATTGGCGAGCTCGACGATGTTTTCCTCAGGACAATTGGCATCCGCGCAGGATTTCAGGATCTCGCCGTCAACGCCTTCGCTGCCGAACTCGTTGACGAGCACCGCGAGCTTCTTGCCGTTGGCATTGGTGATCAGATGCTGGATCAGCGTCGTCTTGCCTGATCCCAGAAAGCCGGTGACGACCGTGACCGGGACTTTTGCGAGCGTGTTCATTCGGCGGCCTCCGGCACGACGGGAATCGGGGGAATGCGGGCAAGCGACTGCTTGCGGAAGATTTCGGGACGGCTGCGCCATGGCACGATGCCGTCGGGCGCAGCAGCGTAAGCCGAGGCGCCTGCGATCACGTCGCTCGCATTGGCATCGGACAGGCGGCCATAGACATAGGACCATCGACCGGGCGCGCTGAGCGCCACCGAGCAGCCCTGGTTACACGCGGACAGGCATTCGACGGGTACCAGGTTGACGCCCTCAGGCACGCCGGCGTCGAGGATCGCGGCATGCAGCCGGGCGCCGGGCGTGATCTCGCCCTCGCCGGGCGTCTGGTCAGCGCGGCAGGTGATGCAAACGTGAAGTGTGACGGCCATCGCCCCTTCCAGTATATCTGCGGGAGGCGATGAGGCGCACGAACCGCTCGAGGAGAGGATCCGTTTCCCCGTCGCGGAACACCCCGTCCGCCGGTCCAAAACATTCGCGCTGGCAGGTCTCCCGGCTTGCGGAGCAGGGTTTTTCCCTTCGATCCCCGCCTTCCCGATCCCATGGGATCAGTGGCTTCGGGCATCTCTCCGGTCACGGTCGCGGGGGCGGCTGCTTTTCGAACACGAATCTTGCCGATTCGAGCCCTATCGCATTCCCTCTTCGCCTGTCGTAGGACAGGAACCAACGTTGGCCCACCATTTGCCCATGGCCGCCACTTGTCAAGCCGAAGGACCACGTCAGATGACGCCTGAACCGGATACCCCAGCGGTGGAGGAAACCGACGCCCGGCACGCCGCGAAAATGGCGAAGAAGAAGGTTGCCCGCGACAAGATCATGGCGACCAAGAGCGGCGAAAAGGGACTGATCATCGTCCATACCGGCGCGGGCAAGGGCAAATCCTCCTCCGCCTTCGGCATGATCGTCCGCTGTGTCGCGCATGGCCTGCCCTGCGCGGTGGTCCAGTTCATCAAGGGCGCCTGGGATACCGGCGAGCGCCGCCTGCTCACGGGGCACTTTGGCGATCTCTGCCAGTTCCACGCCATGGGCGAAGGCTTTACCTGGGAGACGCAGGATCGTGCTCGCGACATCGCCGCCGCGCGCGCCGGCTGGGAGAAAGCCAAGGAGCTGATATCGGATGAACGCCTGCGCATGGTCGTGCTCGATGAGATCAACATCGCGCTGCGCTACGACTATCTCGATATCGCCGAGGTCGTCGACTTCCTGCAGACGCAAAAGCCGCCGCTGACGCATGTCGTCCTCACCGGCCGCAACGCCAAGGACGAGCTGATCGAGATCGCCGACCTCGTCACCGAGATGACGCTGGTGAAACATCCGTTCCGCTCCGGCATCAAGGCGCAAGCCGGCGTCGAGTTCTGAGACTTCGGATGGCGCGCGCATTGATGATCCAGGGAGCGGGCTCGGACGTGGGCAAGTCGCTCGTCGTTGCGGGCCTTGCGCGCGCTGCAAAGCGCCGGGGCCTGCGCGTGCTCCCCTTCAAGCCGCAGAACATGTCGAACAATGCGGCGGTGACCGTCGATGGCGGCGAGATCGGCCGCGCGCAGGCGCTCCAGGCGCTCGCCGCCGGCGTCGAGCCGCACACCGACATGAATCCTGTTCTGCTCAAGCCCGAGACCGACGTCGGCGCGCAAGTCATCGTGCAGGGCAAGCGCATCGCGACGGCACGCGCCCGCGACTACGCGGCGATGAAGCCATCGCTGATGGGCGCGGTGCTCGAGAGTTTCGAACGGCTGAAGGCGCGCGCCGATCTCGTTCTGGTCGAAGGCGCCGGCAGCCCGGCCGAAGTCAATTTGCGCAAGGCCGACATCGCCAATATGGGCTTTGCCCGCAAAGCCGACGTTCCCGTCGTGCTGATCGGCGACATCGACCGCGGCGGCGTCATCGCGCAGCTCGTCGGCATCAAGACCGTGATCGATCCTGACGATGCGGCGATGATCCAGGGTTTTGTCATCAACAAGTTCCGCGGCGATCCCACGCTGTTCGATGATGGCTACCGGCTGATCCAGGACAAGACATCCTGGCGCGGTTTTGGCGTGCTGCCCTGGTTTACCCGCGCCGGCGAATTGCCGGCCGAGGACGCACTGGGACTGGGCGAGGCGCGAAAGCCCGGCCGATGCAAGATCGCGTTTCTGGCGCTGTCGCGGATTGCCAATTTCGACGATCTCGACCCGCTCAAGCTCGAGCCAGGCGTCGATCTGGTGATGGTGCGCCCCGGCGAAGCAATCCCCGGCGACGCACAGCTCGTCATCATCCCCGGCTCGAAATCGACGCGCGGCGACCTCGCCTTCTTGCGCGCGCAGGGCTGGGACATCGATCTCCTCGCGCATCACCGCCGTGGGGGTCATGTGCTCGGCGTCTGCGGCGGCTACCAAATGCTCGGGCGTAGCGTGGCTGATCCCGAGGGCATCGAGGGCCCGGCCGGCGAAACAGCCGGTCTCGGCCTGCTGGATGTGACGACAGTGATGACGCCGCAGAAGACGCTCACCCGCGTTACGGCGCGCCATGCGGGAACGAACGAGCCGATCGACGCCTATGAAATCCACATCGGCTGTACCGATGGGCCGGATCGCGCGCGTCCCTTCGCGATGCTCGACGGCGCACCGGAAGGCGCGATCTCCAGCGACGGCCGCGTGCATGGCAGCTACCTGCACGGCCTGTTCACGTCGGACGGCTTTCGCAAGGCGTTCCTCGCGAAGCTCGACATTCCCGCGACAGACCAGCCATACGGCGCCAGGGTCGAGAGCGCGCTCGACGCACTCGCTGATCACATCGAGATGCATCTTGATGTCGAAGGCCTGCTCGCCCTGGCGCGCTGAGCGTCAGCGGGCGAGCGCCGATGCAAGGCGCGACCATTCCGTCTCATCGCCCGGCAGTCCCAGACGCAACCATCCCGGCTGCTGGGTGAAGACGCGCGACCAGATCCGGCCGCGCGCGAGCTTGTCCTGTGCAGCAAGCGCATCACCGACATCGTAGAGCCGGAACAGCGGCGTGCCGCCGACCAGCCGCCATCCTTGCGCCGTCGCCGCGGCGTCGAGCCGTACACAGTCGTGGCCGAGCCGCGCCGTCGTTGCGCCGGCCCATTCGCGATCGAGCAGCGCGCGCCGGCCGATCGCTATCGCAGCCCCCGAAACCGGCCACGGCCCTGCCATCGCCGAGAGCGTTGCAATGTCCGCTTCCGCGCCGAGCACGAAGCCGAGCCGCAAGCCGGCCAGCCCATAAAACTTGCCGAACGAGCGCAGGATCAGGAGACCGCCTCGCCCCGCCTCGGCGGCGAGCGAGAGTTCGGGCAGCGCATCGGCAAAACTCTCGTCGATCACGAGGCGGCCGACGCGCGGCAAGAGTGCAAGCAGATTGGCCTTGTCATGGCGCCGACCGTCGGGATTATTGGGATTGATGACGATGGCGAGGTCAGCGCCCGCGAGCGCATCGAGACTGGAGACCTCGGCAACGTCCCAGCCGGCGGACGAAAGCACCCCGGCATATTCGTTGTAGGTCGGCGCGAGAATGCGCGCCCGTCCCTTGTGCGAAAAACTCGGCAAACACTGGATCGCCGCCTGCGCGCCGGCCATGGCGAGCAGCGGTGCTTGCGTCTTATAGGCCTGCCGTGCGGCCTCGTGCAGCGATTCAATCTCGGACCGCGCCGGCAGCACCCGAAAGGCGTGCGGTTCGATCTCGCCCACTGGATAAGGCTGCCGGTTGATGCCGGTCGACAGATCGATCCAGTCCTCGATGCGCCCGCCGAACCGCTGCATCGCAGAGTCGAGATTGCCACCATGCTCGCGCATCGCCGCCTCGTCAGATCAACGCTAATGCCGCGAGCAAGCCGCCAAGCAGCAGCATTGCGCGAATATAGAGCCGCAATCCCCGGCCGATATCGGCGGCGAGCGGATCGCGCGCACCCTCGTTCAGCCAGGGCTCATCGGTCACGGCGCCATGATAGCTGCGCGGGCCGCTCAGGCGCACGCCGAGCGCACCGGCCATTGCCGCTTCCGGCCAGCCGGCATTGGGCGAGCGATGGCGGTTCGCATCGCGCAACATGCAGGACAAGGCAACTGATGGGTGCGCTGTCACCAGCGCGAACAACAGGCCCGTCAACCGCGCCGGGATGAAATTGGCGACGTCGTCGATGCGCGCGGCCGCCCAGCCGAACCAGAGATGGCGCTCGGAGCGATGGCCGATCATGGAATCCAGCGTGTTGATCGCCTTGTAGCCGAAAATACCGGGCAGGCCGAGCAGCGCGCCCCAGAACACCGGCGCCACGATGCCGTCGGATGCATTCTCCGCAAGGCTCTCGAGCGTCGCGCGCGAAATCCCGGCCTCATTGAGGGACGTGGGATCGCGGCCGACGATCTGCGCGACCGCAAGCCGCGCCGCGTCGATGTCGCCCGACTGCAAGGGTTGCGCGACGGCGGCGACGTGGTCGTGGAGCGAGCGCAGCGCGACCAGCGGCCAGGCAAAAATCCCGAGCAGGACGGCGCGGCTCCATCCGGGAACGAGCCAGCTCTGCACCAACCCGCCGATGCCGGCGCACAGCGCGATCACGAGCAGCGCGGCGGCAGCGCCGGCGATGCGCCGCGTTGCGGGCGCATCCGCCGGTCTGTTCCAGTTGCGATCGAGTAGAGCGATTAGCCTGCCGATCCAGGTCACGGGATGGCCGATGCGCGTGAACAGTACGCCGGGCCATCCCCAGATGGCGTCCACCGTCATCGCTACCGCCATCGCGCCGGCAAAGCCCACGTCACATCTCCTTGTCGCCCGCCCTGATGCGCAAGAATTGGGGCGCAGCGCAAGCCCCTGCCCACCGATTTCGGCTTTGTCTTTGCGCCCGATTGGTGGTTAGTGCGGGTCAGAACGGAGGTTTCATGGCGGTTGTCCTGATCACGGGAGGGGCGAGATCCGGGAAGAGCCAGCGCGCCGAGGCGCGCGCCCGCAGCTTTCCCGGCCGGCCCGTCTACATCGCGACCGCGGAGGCGCTCGATGCGGAGATGGCGGAGCGGATCGCGCGCCATCGCGCCCGCCGCGGCGACGACTGGATCGAGCGCGAAACGCCGCTCGATCTCGTGGCGGCGCTCGATGCGACCGACGGCAGCGGCGCGCGGCTGGTCGACTGCCTGACGCTGTGGCTCTCCAACCTGCTCCATGCCGAACGCGATTGGTCGGGCGAGGCGGCGCTGCTCGCTGCTGCACTTCGCAGGCAACGCAGCCCGGTGATCCTCGTGACCAACGAGGTTGGCCTCGGCATCGTGCCGGACAATGCGCTGGCACGCAGTTTTCGCGATGCCGCCGGCCTCTTGAACCAGGTCATCGCCGAAGTCGCCGACGAGGTCGAGTTCGTGGTCGCGGGTCTGCCGATGAAGGTCAAGTGAGCCCATGACCAGCCGCACGCAACTCACCGCCATCGTCACAGATCTGCGCATCGGTCTGTCGCTTGCCACGATACTTCCACTCGGCCCGTCGACGCCGGTCGGCGATGGCGACATCGCGCGCGCGGGTTGGACGCTACCCGTCGCCGGCCTGCTGGTCGGTCTCCTCGGTGCTGCCGTCTATGCTCTCGCTTTCGTTCTCGGCGTGACACCAGGTCCCGCCGCGCTGCTGGCGCTTGCAAGCACGATCATCGTCACCGGCGCACTGCACGAGGACGGCCTCGCCGACGCCGCCGACGGCCTCGGCGGCGGCACGCGCGCGCGAAAACTCGAGATCATGCGCGACAGCCGGATCGGCAGTTTTGGCGTGTGCGCGCTGATCATCTCGCTGACGCTGCGCTGGAGCGCGGTCGCGGCCATCGCCGCGCCGCGCTCGGTCCTGATCGCGCTTCTGCTTGCGCATGTCGCGGCGCGCGCAGGGCTGCCGCTGTTCATGGCGCTGGTGCCGCCGGCGCGAACGGACGGATTGTCCGCCGGCGCCGGCCGTCCGGCAGGAGCGAACGCCGCCATTGCGCTCGGCCTTGGTGCCCTCGCGCTCGCGATCGGCTTTGGGCCGGGCAAGGCAATCCTTGCCGTGATCCTACTCGCCTTCATCGGACTGCTGACGACCTGGCTCGCGATCAGGCAGCTCGGCGGACAGACCGGTGATATCCTTGGGGCCTACGAGCAAGTCGCCGAGACCGCCATCCTGTTGATGGCCGCCTCGCTCTTTCATACGAGCCCGTAATGGTGTCCTTTGACAACGATTTCCGCCGGCAATTGCGCGAGCTCTTCGTCTGGCGCCGCGACGTGCGGCGCTTTCGCACCGAGCCGTTGCCCGAGGGTACGCTGGAGCGGCTGATCGACATCGCATGCCTATCGCCATCGGTCGGGCTGAGCCAGCCCTGGCGCTTCGTGATTGTCGAGGACGAGGCGCGTCGGCGCGCCGTGATCGACGACTTCAAGCTCTGCAATGCCGATGCGCTCAAAGCCTATTCCGGCGAGCGCGCCGCGCGCTATGCCACGCTCAAGCTGGCCGGCCTCGAAGAGGCGCCCGGGCATCTGGCGGTGTTCGCGGAAAAGGCCTGCGAGACCGGGTACGGCCTCGGCCGCGCGACGATGCCGGAGACTCTCGACTATTCGGTCGTCGCGGCGATCGTCTCGGCCTGGCTCGCCGCGCGCGCGGACGGCATCGGCATCGGCTGGGTATCGATCCTCAACCCGCTCCGCGTCCGCGAGATCCTCGATGTGCCGGAGACCTGGAAATTCATCGGCTATCTCTGCATCGGCTATCCCGAGGCCGAGCTCGATCGTCCCGAGCTCGAGCAGGCCGACTGGGAACGCCGGCGGCCGTCAAAGGATGTCACGATCCGCCGCTGAATTGCTCGGCTACGGCAGATTGTCGCGCAAGAAGATGTCGATGCGGATGCGCTCCTGATCAGCGCTGATCGGCTCGCCCGAGCAATGCGCGAGCAGGACGCGCGCGGCGGAGCGCGCCTCGTGGCCGGGATCCTGGTTGATGATCGCATCGATGGTGCCGCGCACCAAGAAGCGTTGCGTGTGCTGCGTGAGCTCGTGGGCGATCCAAACAACGTCGCGCGCACGCCCGGAGGCTTCCAGCGCTTCGGCGATGCCGCGATTGCCCGCGCCGCAGGAATAGATGCCGAGCAGATCGGACCGTCGTGACAACAGCTCCGCCGTCAGCACGCGCGTGCGCTCGCTGTCGTCGCGCCCCTCCAGCACCGGCAGCACGACCAGATCCGGATATTCGCTCGTCAGAATCTGGTGGAAGCCGAATTGTCTCTCAGTGTGATCGCGCAGCGACAGCGAGCCGGCAACGACCGCGACGCTGCCTTGGCGGCCCCAGAGGAAACGTCCCATCAGGGTTGCGGCCGTGCGACCTGCAGCCGGATTGTCGATGCCGACATAATGCAGGCGACGCGCGCTCGGCGCGTCCGAGACCAGGGTGACGACGGCGACGCCGCGGGCCGCGAGATCGTCGATCGCGGCGCGCACGCGCGGATGATCGAGCGCGATGACGGCGATACCGTGATAGGCCGGCGACAGCTCCTCCAAGGTGCGGGCCAGAACGTCCGGATCGAACACGTCGACGTGCAGGATATCGATGAAGCCGCGCTGGCTGGCGAGCCACTCCGCGGTGCGCCGCACCTGCTCGCTCAAATTGGTCATGAAACTGTTGCTGCCGGTCGGCAGCACGAAAGCGAAGCGAAACGTCTGGCCGCGGGCGAGCCGCGCGGCGGCGACGTCGGCGCGGTAACCGAGCTTTGCCACCGCCGCCTCCACGCGCGCCACCGTTTTAGCACGCACCCCTTCGCGACGGTTGACGACGCGATCGACCGTTGCGAGCGACACTCCGGCCATGCGCGCGACGTCTTCCAACGTCGCACGCATGGCCGGATGTATCTCGCCGCTGGTCATCCGCGCGCGGCCCACAACATGCCGCGGATCATCATGGTCCTGATCTCGGGCACGTCGAGCTCATAGGCGCGGTGGCCGAGCGAGGAATAGAACACCCTGCCCTCGCCGTAGCGCTTCTTCCAGACCACCGGCATCACCACGCCCTCGATCCAGGGCGCGTGCTCGCCGGAAAACGTCGTCGTGGCCAGCACCTCGTTGGCAGGGTCGACATGCATGTAATACTGCTCGGATCGATGCTCGAAGCTCTTCAGGCCCTTCATGATGGGGTCATCCGGCTTCGTCAAGTCGACCCTGTAGTCGATGATGTTGCCGGGATGGGCAACCCACTGGCCGCCGCAGAGGAATTGATAGTCGACCGACTCCCGGAAGGCGTCACACATGCCGCCATGATGGCCCGCGAGCCCGACGCCGCCGCGCACGGCCGCACAGAGATTGAGCGCCTCCGGCTTCTCGATCTTCGACATGGTGTAGATCGGAATGATCAGCGAGAGATCATGGATCGCGGGATCGGCGAACGCCGCCGTCGTGGTCTCGACGCGGACCTCGAAGCCTTCCTGCTTCAGCCAACCTCTTATCATCGAGGCGCAGAGATCAGGATCGTGTCCCGGCCAGCCACCCCATACGATCATTGCCTTGCGCATTGTCATGATCCTCAGTCGATCTGTCCGGTCTCGCGCGCGGCCGGCAACATCGCCGGCCGCTCGACGCGGCTCTCGATTTTGACGCGACGCCCCTCGTCGGCGGAGGTCTGGAACGCTTCCATCACCTCCAGCACATGGAAGGCGAGCGCGCCGCTGGCGCGGTGCGGCCGGTTGGTGACGATGGCGGTCGCCATATCGGCGACGCCGATCGAGCGGAATTCGCCTTCGACATGGCCGTGGGTCAGCGGCACGGTCTCCCACTCGCCGCCGGTCTTCGCCACCTGCACGTCGCCGCCGAAGCGGTTGGGATCGGGCACCAGCATGCTGCCCTTGTCGCCATAGATCTCGATTGGCGCATGCCGGTGCTTCGGCACGTCAAAGCTCATGGCGATCGAGACCACCGCCCCGCTTTCGAATTCCAGCGTGCCGGCCACATGGGTTGCGACCTCGACCGGGATCATCTGGCCGTTCATCGGCTGGCTCGTCACGAGACGCTCGGATTTCGGCCGCGCGGTCGACCCCATCACGCTCGCGACGGGGCCGAGGAGCTGCACGAGGTCGGTGATATAGTATGGCCCCATGTCCAGCATCGGCCCGCCGCCGCGCAGATAATAGAAGCCGGGTGCCGGATGCCAGCGTTCGTGGCCCGGGCACATGAAGAACGCGCTGCCAGCAACGGGAATGCCGATTGCGCCGTCGTCGATCAGCTTGCGTGCCGTCTGGTGGCCGCCACCGAGAAAGGTGTCCGGCGCGCAGCCGACCCGAAGGTTCTTTTGCGCGGCGAGATCCATCACCTTCCGCGCCTCCGCGACGTTGACGCCAAGCGGCTTCTCGGAATGAACGTGCTTGCCCGCGTTCAGCACCGCGAGGCTGACGTCGGTGTGGGCGAGCGGCACTGTGAGATTGATCACGATCTCGATATCGTCGCGCTTGAGCAGCTGGTCGACGCGCATCCCGGGCAGGCCGAACTCGGCCCCCCGTTTTTCCGCCGCATCGCTGCGCATGTCGGCGAGCGCACGAACGTCGAGAACCGGGAAGCGCTGCGCCGCCTTGAGATAGGCGGTGCTGATATTGCCGCAACCGATGACGCCGATACCGACTTTTCTCATTCTTGTCTCCGTGAGGTGTCGTTCATCCCTTGACTGCGCCTGCGGTGAGACCGGCGACGATGTGCTTCTGCGCCAAGAGAAAGAGGATGATCGTCGGCAGGATCGTCAAAGTGATGAAAGCGAGGATCAGGTGCCATTCCGACGAATATTCGCCCTGGTAAACCATGATGCCGAGCGGCCATGGATACAACGCATCGGTGTTCAGCATCACCAGCGGCAACAGATAGGCATTCCAGCTATTGACGAAGGTGATGGTGCCGACGGTGGCCAGGATCGGCCGCGACAGCGGCAGCGTCACGTAGCGGAAGAATTTGATGTAGCTGCAACCATCGACCAGCGCGGCCTCGAGCAGCTCGTAGGGGATGTCCTTGAAGAAGCGCCTAAGCAGCAGGATGCTCATGGCGAGGCTGAAGGCCACCTGCGGCAGCACGACGCCGAGATAGGTATCAAGCAGCCCGAGATCGCGCACCTTGATGAACAGCGGCAGCACGGCGGTTGCGGCCGGAAACAACAGTCCCAGCGTCAAATAGCTCAGCAGCATCGAGCTGCCGAAGAACCGGACATGGGCGAAGGTGAATGCCGCCATCGACGCGACGATCAGGGTCAGTGTCACCGTCAGCGTCGAGATGATGAGTGAATTGCGCAGAAGCTGCCAATAGCGCTGCGAGAACAGGATGTCGGCGTAGTTCTGCCATTCCCAGTGCCGCGGCAGACCGAACGGATTGACGCGCAATTCGCCGAGCGTCTTGAAGCCGCCGAGCACGGTCGCAAGCAACGGCACCGCGACGAAGATCGCGACCAGGCCAAGGAACAGCGCCTTGTACAGCACAGCGGGATCGAATGGCGCGCGGGTGATCTCGACGTTACTCATCACGCATGAACCACCGCTTGTAGGTGAAGGCGAAGGTGACACAGGTCATGAACAGGATGACGCCGATCGCGCTGCCATAGCCGACCCGCATGCGCGAGATGCCGTTGTTGTAGAGGAAGCTCACCATCGTATTCGAGGAATCCGCCGGCCCCCCGCGCGTCAACGGCATCACCAGGTCGAACAGCTGCAAGGAACCTATGATGGCGAAGAACACTGAGAGGCGGATGGTGGGATAAAGCAGCGGTATCACGACGTGGCGCAGCGTCTGCGACCGCGTTGCGCCGTCGATGCGGGCCGCCTCGATCAGGCTCTTGTCGAGGCTCTGCAATGCGGCGATGAACAGCATCATGTGGAAGCCAAAGTACTTCCAGACGATCACGATCAGCACCGCCAGCATCGCGGTGTCGGTCGAGGCGAGCAGATGCGGGGCTTCGCGGCCGAAGGCGCGCCAGATCGAGGCGACGAGGCCGTAGTCGCCGTCATAGACGAACGAGAAGATCAGCCCGGTCGCGATCTCGGCGAGGATGTAAGGCATGAAAAACAGCATGCGCAGCGCGACCGCGCCGCGGAAGCGCTCGGCGAGCATGAGGGCGAGCGTCAGCGCCAGCGGCAACTGGACGAGCAGCGAAACCGCGATGATCAGGCCGTTGTTGCGCAGCGCGAGCCAGAAGGCGCGCGTCTGGAGCACGAAGCGATAATTGTCGAGCCCGATCCAGTTGGTCGGCCGGCCAAAACCGTTCCAGCTGAAGGCGGAATACCAGGCGGCTTCCCCGATAGGCACCACGACGAACAGGGTGAACAGCAGCAGCGCCGGCGGAAGAAACAGCACGAGCACGGTGAGCCGGCCGTCCCAGCTCGGGCCGCGCACCGCGATTGGCGCGATTGCGGGCTCGACCGCGCCCATGGCGGGCGATGTCGCGATCCGTCGCGCCACGCTCAGTTGCCCTGCTTCCAGGCCGCTTCGATCGCTTTGGCCGCGTCCTGCGGGCTCATGCTGCCGCCGGCAATCTCCGCCGTGACGTCGTTGACGACGCGACCGACGGAGGGACCGAGGCTCTGGTCATAGAAGTTCTGGTGATAGTTCGATTTCGCGAGATTTTCCGCGATGCGTTTCATGAATGCGTTGTTGAGCCCGGCCTCGGCGCCCTTCACCACGGGAATGATGTAATTGCCCCCCGCAAGGCGCGTCTGCACGTCCTTGGAGACGAAGAATTTGAGGAAGTCGACAGCCTCCTTCGGCGAGCCCTTGGTGACGAGCCAGCCCGTGATGCCGCCGAGCGTATCTGATGGCGCGCCCTTGCCACCCGGCACCACCGGGAAATCGAACCAGCCGATCTTGTCCTCGCCGAGGCCCACCTTGTCGGCGGCAAGCGCGCGCTGGAGGTGATAGACGGTGCTGATGGCAAGCGTCATCGCCGCCTTGCCGTCGCCGAAATAGCCCACGGCTTGCGGATTCTTGAAGCCGAGGAAGCCGTTCTGGAACGGCTGGAGGTCCACGAGCTGCTTGAACAGCTCGCCGGATTTCTGGAACGTCTCGCCGGCAAAGCCGCCGTTCTCGCCGCGCAGCGCTGTATCGAAGGCCGGCTTGCCGCCGATCCGTACCGCAAGGTGGGTCCAGTAGAAATGCAGCGGCCATTTGTCGGCGCCGCCGACGACGATCGGCGTCACGCCCGCGGCTTTCAGCGTCTTCACCGCCGCGAGCAGATCGTCCCAGGTCTTGATGGAGGCGGGATCGACGTTGGCCTTCGCCATCAATTCCTTGTTGTAGAGGAAGCCGACCTGCGACAGCGCCGTCGGCAAGCCGTAGACGCGGCCATCCCTGCTGAAGGCGGCAAGCGCCGCCGGCGTCAGCGTGTCGGAATAACCCTTCACCTGGTCAGTAATGTCGTCGAGGACATCAGCCTCGATCTGCGCCTTCAATACGCCGCCCGCCCAGCTATAGATGATGTTGGGCCGATCCTTGGACTGGAGGATGGTCGGAAGCTTCGCCTTGTAGGCCTCATTCTCGAGGAACTGCATCTCGATCTTGACGCCGGGATGCGACGCCTCATAGGCCCGCGCCACCTGTTCCCAGATCTTGACCTGCGCGGGATTGGCCTCGATGTGCAGCCATTTCACGGTGGTGTCGGCCATTGCCGCGCCTTGCGCGAACAGCCATGCGGCAAGAGCGAGTCCCAGCCTGCTGAGCAGCCTCATCACCATTCCTCCCGACTATCGTTCTCGTCTTGCTTATGTCGTTGTCGCAATGCTGCCCTCATTTTTTGAGGTACGCAACTAAAATTCTGATCTATGCACCTCACCAAGCGTATGGCTAAGGTCCCGGACGAGTCGTTTTTGCCGGGTGAGCGTTACCCGGACACCAGTGCCGGGAGGACATCATGGCCGCCATTTATCCGGATCTTGCAGGCAAGGTCGTTCTCGTCACGGGCGGCGCGTCCGGCATCGGCGAAGCGATCGTGCGGCGCTTTGCGCAGCAGAAATCCGTCGTCGTGTTCTTCGATATCAAGGCGGAGGACGGCACCCGGCTGGCGCGCGAGCTGTCTGGCCAGGGCCTCGCGGCACATTTCCGGCATGTCGACCTCACCGATATCGCGGCCTTGCGCACCGGCGTCGCGGAGGCCCACAAGGCGCACGGCCCGATCAGCGTCCTCGTCAACAACGCCGCGCATGACGAACGGCATCCGACCGAGGAAGTGACGCCGGAATATTGGGACGACCGCATCGCCGTGAACCTGAAGCATCAGTTCTTCGCGGCGCAGGCGGTCCTGCCGGACATGAAGGCGGCGAATGCCGGTGCCATCATCAATTTCGGCTCGGTCTCCTGGATGGCCGGACAAGGCGGCATGGCCGCCTACACCGCCAGCAAGTCCGGCGTGATCGGCCTCACCCGCTCGCTGGCGCGCGACTACGGCCCCTACAACATCCGCGTCAACGCGATCGCGCCCGGCTGGATCATGACCGAGCGCCAGGTCACGAAATGGCTGACGCCGGAAGGCGTGGAGGAGCTGATGCGCCGCCAGTGCCTCAAGCGCAAGCTGATGCCCGACGAGATCGCGAAGGTCACGCTGTTCCTTGCCTCCGACGAGGCTTCAGCCTGCACATCGCAGCACTATGTCGTGGATGGCGGCTGGGTCTGATGCGAGCCGACCGATGGATACGTCCTTTCTCTCGCGTGCCCCCTTCAATCTCGACGCCCGCGCCACGGCGTGGGTCGAGGCGACCTATCGCGCGCTGAGCCTGCGAGACAAGGTCGGGCAGCTCTTCAACTTTCTGTCGCGCGGGACCGATCCGGACGAAATCGAGAGGCTCGAGCGGCTGCGGCCAGGCGGCATCACGCGGTACTTCGGGCCGGATGGCGATGGCGAGCGCGCGCGAATAGCCGTCGCGCAGAAGTCGGCGACGGTGCCGCTGCTGGTCAGCGCCGATCTCGAGGGCTCACGCATGAGCCTGCCCTTCGGGACGCAGGTCCCCAACCCGCTCGCGCTAGCGGCGATAGACGACCTCGAAGTCACCGCCGAAATCACGCGCATCATCGCCGAGGAGGCCGCGTCCATCGGCGTGAACTGGTCGTTCGCGCCGGTGCTGGACATCAATCGCGCGTTCCGCAGCTCGATCGTCGCCACACGAAGCTTTGGTGCCGACGTCGAGACGATCCGCCGCCATGCTCTCGTACACATCGACATTCTGCAACGACACGGCATCGCCGCGACCGCCAAGCATTGGCCCGGCGAGGGTTACGACGACCGCGACCAGCACCTGGTGACCACGATCAATCCGCTCCCGATGGCGGAATGGGACGCGACCTTCGGCAAGCTCTATCGCGCTGCGATCGAAGCCGGCGTGCTCTCCGTCATGTCGGCGCACATCGCCTTGCCGGCGTTCGTCAGAAGCCGGAAATCGGATCCGGGCGTCGAGGCTTTCCGCCCTGCGTCAATCAGCAGCCTTCTCAATATCGAGCTGCTGCGCCGCGAGCTCGGGTTCAACGGCCTGATCGTGTCCGATGCCAGCGAAATGGCCGGCCTCACGTCCTGGTGCCGAATGCGATCCGCGAAGTCGCAGATCATTGCCGGTGGCTGCGACATGATCTTGTTCTCGCGCGCACCGGAGGAGGACATCGCGGAGGTGCATTCGGCCGTCGAGAACGGCAACCTGCCGGCTGAGCGCTTCGAGGAGGCCGTGCTGCGCGTCCTGGCGCTGAAGGCAGCGATCGGTCTCCACGACAGGGCGCCGCTGCCAGCCGGTGGCGCGATGGCTCGGGCTTCCGACAAGGCCATTGCTGATGCGGCCTTGAGGCGCGCGCCGACCCTGGTCAAGGACACGTTGGGGCTCCTCCCCATCGATCCGCAACGACACCGGCGCGTGCTGGTCATATCGGGAGGCATCATAAACCCGCTTCACGGCGCGCCGCAGGACTTCAGTCTGCCGGACATGCTGAGGGCAGAGGGCTTCGAGGTGACGGTTTGCGCCGAGCAACCCGCCATCGATCCCGGCAGCTTCGATCTCGTGCTCTATCTCCTTGGCGAGGAGACTCTGCTCACCCGTGGTCGCGTGTTCCTCGACTGGGCGCGACTCGGCGGTGATTTCGTCGGCGCCATGCGTCGCTATTGGCACGACATTCCGACGGCCATCATCTCCTTCGGCTATCCCTATTATCTCTATGACGCGCCTCGCGTCCCGGTCTACATCAACGCCTATTGCACGATCGACGACATGCAGGCCGCCGTCGTCGACCTGCTGATGGGACGGGCTTCGTGGAACCGGAACAGCCCTGTTGATCCGTATTGCGGCCTGGAAGACGCAAGGTTCTAAGCCTACAGGCGCCTCATTCCGCGTTCGCGCGCTCCAGCGGCGCTGCTGCAACGTTGGCCTGCGGTTTTGCCTTTGCGGTCGTCGCGCGGCGGCGCTGCACCAGATACTGGTCGCCGAGCACGCCGATCAGGATCACCGTACCCATGACGGCGAAATTCAGCGAGCTCGGAATGCCCAGGAGATTGACGAGATTCTGCAGCACCTGGAGCAGCACGGTGCCGAGCACAACGCCGATGATCGAGCCCTCGCCGCCGCGCAGGGAGCAGCCGCCGAGCACGGCGGCGGCAATGGCGTAGAGCTCGTAGAAGGAGCCGTGCACCGCCGGCGAGATCGAGCGGGTGTACATTGCGATCAGGATCGCGGCGAACGCGGTCAGCCCGCCGCAGATGATGTAGGCGGAAATCACGACGCGATCGGAGCGGATGCCGGAATAGCGCGCCGCCTCCTCGTTCTTGCCGACGGCGTAGAGATAGCGGCCGAACACGGAACGGTGCAGCAGCACCCAGGCAACCGTGGCAACGATGATGAGCGCGACCACGCTGTGCGGCAGTGGAAAGCCGAGCACATTGGTGCGCCCGGCGGTCAGCCATTCCAGCGTCGGAAAGCTCGCGCCGAAGCCGAAGCCGGCGGTGGCATCCTCGGTGTAATAGCGCGCGGCGCCGCGATAGATCAGAAGTCCGCACAGCGTCACCACGAAGGGCTGGATGTGCATCCTGGTGACGAGCGTGCCGTGCACGAGGCCGATCGCAAGCCCGCCGGCGATGATTGCGGCAAAGGCGAGCATCCAGTTGACGTCGTGATTGACGATAAGATCGATGAACAACACGCCGAGCAGCGCGATGACCGATCCGACCGAGAGCTCGATCCCGCCGATGATGATGACGAAGGCTTCCGCGATCGAGAAGATGCCGAACATCCCGACCTGGTTGGCGGTGTTGGAGAGATTTCCGACCAGCAGGAAGCGCGGGTTGATGAAGGTGACGACCGCGCCGACCACGAGGATCAGGACCAGGAGGCTTAGATCTTTCTTGTTCAAGGTCCCCTCGCCCTAGATTGTGTGGCCGACCGCCAGTTGCAGCACATTGTGCTCGCTGAACTGGCTGCGATCAAGGAATCCCGAGATCGCACCTTCGTGCATCACCGCGATGCGGTCGCTCACCCCGATCACCTCCTCCATGTCGCTGGAGATCATCAGGACCGCGACGCCGGCGTCGGTCAGACGGCGCAGCATGTCGTAGATCTCCTGCTTGGCGCCGACATCGATGCCGCGCGTCGGCTCGTCGAAGATCAGGACCTTCGGCCGCATCGACAGCCATTTGGCGAGCACGACCTTCTGCTGGTTGCCGCCGGACAGTGAGCCGACGGCGGTTTCGACGTCAGGCGTGCGGATCTTGAGGCGCTCGCGCTGGCGGCGGGCGTTCTCGGTCTCGCGCGCAGTGTTCACGAGCCAGAGCCGCAAGTAGGATGACAAGTCCGGCAGCGAGATGTTTTCGGCGATCGAGACGTCGAGCAGGAGGCCGGAACTCTTGCGATCCTCAGGGACAAGGTAAATGCCGTGCTCGATCGCAGCGCGCGGGCTGGCAATACGGACCGGCGCGCCGTCCAGCCTGATCGCGCCGCCACGCAGGGGATCGACGCCGAAAATGGCCCGCGCGAGTTCCGTGCGCCCCGAGCCGACCAGGCCGGCAAGCCCCAAAATCTCGCCGCGGCGCACCGACAGGCTGACGGCGCGCTCCGGATAGGTGTCGGTGACGGCTTCGACGATGTCGAGCACGGCCTCACCGGGAGCAGCTGCCGGCGGAACGTACAGCGATCTGAGGTCGCGCCCGATCATCAGGCGGATCATCGCCGCCGGCGAGAGCTCCGCGCGGGTCAGCGCGCCGACCATGCGCCCGTCGCGCAGCACCACCGCGCGATCGGCGCATTGCATCACCTCGTTGAGGCGGTGCGTGATGAAGATGATGCTGACGCCGTCGGCCTTGAGGCCCGCGATGACCCGCATCAAGCGGTCCGTCTCGGTCAAGGTCAGGCTCGAGGTCGGCTCGTCCATGATGACGAGGCGCGCATCGAGCGAGAGCGCCTTCATGATCTCGACGAGCTGGTGCTGGGCGAGCGACAACTCGGCGAGCGGCGCGTCGGGTTCGAAATCGGCGCCCAGCCGTTCCAGCAAGGGCCGCACCTTGGCATAGAGCGCCTTGCGGTCGATCAGCCGCAACGGCCCGCCATGCACCGGCTCGCGCCCGATGAAGACGTTGCCGGCGACGTCGAGATTGTCGAAGAGGTTGAGCTCCTGGTGAACGAAGGCGATGCCGGCCTGGATCGCCTCCCCCACCGTGAACGAGCCCCGCTCGACGCCGTCGACCCGGATGAGACCGCCGCTCGGCTCGACGACGCCGCCGAGCACGCGCATCAGGGTCGACTTGCCGGCGCCGTTCTCGCCGATCAGCGCAATCACCTCGCCCGGCGCGACCTTGAGGTCGACGTGGTCGAGGGCGACCACGCCGGGATAGGTCTTGCTGATGTCGACCAGTTCGAGGAACGGCTCAGGCATTGGCTGCGAGCAGCGCTGACACCCCCTAT
This sequence comes from Bradyrhizobium iriomotense, assembly GCF_030160715.1. Lineage (GTDB taxonomy): Bacteria > Pseudomonadota > Alphaproteobacteria > Rhizobiales > Xanthobacteraceae > Bradyrhizobium > Bradyrhizobium iriomotense. Next base: position 210,036 of record NZ_BSOW01000003.1, on the reverse strand, counting down.
TTCTTGAGCATCGCTTTCATCGAGGCCATGAAGTCGTCGACATTCGACTTGTCGATGACCTTGCCGGGAACGATGATGATGCCGTTCGCCGGAATGCCCGACTTGTCGCCGCCGATATAGCTGGCCATCAGCTTCATGCCCTGATAGCCCCACTCGAACGGCTGCTGCACGACCGTGCCGACGATGCTGCCTTCCTTGACGCCGCCGAGCGTGATCGGATCCTCGTCGAAGCCGATGATCTGGATCTTGCCGAGCTTGCCGGCCTCCTTCAGCACCTCGTAGATGCGCGGCGTGTTGTAGGAATAGAAGCCGACGAGGCAGCTCACGTCGGGCATAGCGGCGAGGATGTCCTCGACATTGCGCTTGGCCCGGGTCTGGTCGATCTCATCGCCGCGGACATCCACGAGCTCGACCTTCGAGCCCTTGATCGTCTCCTTGACGCCCTCGATACGCTCGCGGGCGTTGTCGGCTCCGGGAAGGCCGACGAAACCGACGCACTTGCCGCCGTTCGGCAGTGCCTTCAACATCATCTTGCCGGCATCCTTGCCGAGATCGGTGTTCGACGAGCCGATATAGCCGACACGCTTCGAGGCCGGCGCGTCGCTGTCGGTGGTGAACAGCAGCGCCTGCGAGGCGATCTTGTTGAGATGTTCGGTCTGGTTCTTCGGATCGACGGCGCTGACCATGATGCCGGCGGCACCCGCCGCGACGAGGTCGTCCATCACCCGCTGCTGCACGGCGGCCGCGGCCTGTTCTGGATATTTGAACTGAAGCTCGTAATTGGGCAGTTCGCCCTGCGCCTTCTTCACGCCGGCTTCGGCGATCTTCCAGAAGTCGGACGCGCCGTTGACGACGAAGGCCAGAACCTTCTTGTCCGCCGCGTTGGCCGAGCCGAGACCCAGCGCGACCGCGAACACAACGGATACACCTGCAACCAAGAGACGCTGCATTCATCCCTCCCTTTTGAGCGGTTGACCGTCGTTCGCGGCCAACTCTTCATGTCATTTACGCAAGCCGTCCTGTTTCTCCCCGAACCCAAGCAACGAAGCCCGGCTCCAAAATCAGCGGAGGTCGCGGCGCCGTCGGCTTTAGCCTACCCGGAAGAAAAATGAGGCACGCACCTCAAACGTACCAGAATCCCGCCGGGCGTGCAACCGAGGGCTCGGCTCGCTTCGATAGGGCGAGGCAAATCAGTCCTGCAGCCCGGATGGAGCGCAGCGGAATCCGGGACGAACGCCGCCCGTGGCGAGATACCCCGGATTGCGCTGCGCTCCATCCCAGCTACTCCACCAAACCAAAATATCGAAAACAACCCCATGCAAAGGAGTCGATGACGACCGGCGCGACGCCTTGCGGATTTTACGAAATCGTTTGACACGTCGGGCAAATCACTGGCAAGATGCCATCATCGACGTGCGCGGTCAGACTCAGCATGGCGGATCATCAGCACCGTCATTGCGAGCGCAGCGAAGCAATCCGGATATCTTTTCGCGGCGGGATTCTAGATTGCTTCGCTGCGCTCGCAATGACGACGTGGAGAAAGTTCTGCGCCACAATGCTCGGTCGCGTGCGCCGGGCGCAAGACTGCGAATGAACATTCACAGGCGCCGACCTTCCTCATTTGTGATCGCAACGCTTTCGCGCTATTCACAGCGGCTGGAACAAGCCATCGTGCAACCCATTTCATGACAGGGCAGTCCGCGCGTCCCCTCGCCCCGGTGGCGGTCGACCGCCGCAATTTCATTCGCCTTGTCGGCGCATCGGCCGCGGGATGGCTTGCGCTCGGCGCATCGCCGGACCGGGTGCGCGTCGTCGCCTCCCTGATTGGACTGCCGCTCGGCGATCCGCTGACCAACCGGAGCGCACCGGAGAGCGCGGCCTCGCGACTGAGCGCACTGATCCAGGGCATGACCGAACGGGGATGGGTGGAAGGCGTCAATGTCCGCTATGAGACCCGTTCGAGCTTCGGCGGCCCTGCGCAGCAGGAAGCTGCGATCCGGGAAATCCTCGCACTCAAGCCGGACGTGATCCTGACCTCGTCGACGAACGAGACTGCGGCTCTGATGGCCGCCACCAAGACGATCCCGATCGTGTTCGCGACCTCCAACGATCCCGTCGGCAACGGCTTCGTCGAGAGTCTCGCGCGCCCCGGCGGCAACGTCACCGGCTTCACCAACGGCACCGCCGAAATGGGCGGCAAATGGCTTCAACTGCTGCGCGAAGCAGCTCCCGCCATCTCGCGCGTCGGTGTGCTCTTCAATCCGGCGACCACACCCCGCGCCGGGCGCTTCTTTCTCGACTCGATCGAATCCGAAGCCGCGTCCATGGGCGTGAGCGTCTCGCCAGTGCCGGTCAACGACGCAACCGGAATAGACCAGGCCATCCGCGGCTACGCCGGTCCCCCGGCGGGCGCGATGATCGCGCTCGTCGACCCGTTCCTCGTCATCAACCGGCGCGCCATCGTCGCGGCCGCCGCGCAGCACCGCGTGCCGATCATCTATCCCTTCCATTATTTCATCGACGTCGGCGGGCTGATGAGCTACGGCGCTGCCCTCGAGGTGCGCTCGGCGGACTATGTCGACCTCATCCTGCGCGGGACCAGGGCCGGCGACCTTCCGGTGCAGTCGCCGCGAAAATACGAGCTTCTGATCAACCGCAAGGCCGCCGACGCCCTGGGGCTGAAACTGCCGGCCACGTTGCTCGCGCGCGCCGACGAGATCCGCGAGTGAACGAGCCGGCGGACCAGGACACCTCGCGCGCGCCTCCGAGCCGGCTGTTTCGCAAGTATCTCTACTCGTTCGTCGCGCTCGCCTTCGCGGCGCTCGCCGTCAACACCTCGCTCGAGGTCTGGTTCTCCTACCGCGAGCAGAAGCAGCTTCTTGCGGCGACCCAGCGCGAACAGGCGGCATCGGCGGCGATCCAAATCGGCCAGTTCATCGGTCAGATCGAAAGCCAGCTCAGATGGCTGTCGCGCCTGCCGCCGGATCTGTCGGCCCAGGAGGACGAGCGGCTCAACGCCATCCGCCTCCTGCGCCTCTCGCCCGCCATCGCCGAGATCGCATCGCTCGATGCTCGCGGACGCGAGCAGGTCCGCGTGTCGCGCCGCCTCGCCGACAAGGTCGGCAGCCAGGCCGATCTTGCGGCCTCGCCGGCCTTTCTCGGTGCCAGGGCGAGCGGCATCTATTACGGACCGATCTACTTCTTCGGCGATACGGAGCCGTTCATGACGCTTGCCGTCCTCGGCGGCGGAAACGATCCGCAAGTCATGGTCGCCGAGGTCAATCTGCGCTTCATCTGGGACCTCGTCGCGAGGATCAAGGTCGGCAGCACCGGCAAGGCCTATGTCGTCGACCGCAAGGGACAGTTGATCGCGCATCCGGACTTGTGGCCTGCGCTGCGCCACACCGATCTCTCCGGGAGCCCCGACGTCCAGGCGGCGCTTGCCGGCGTTCCGCCCGCCGCGGGAGGACTCGTCAGGGATGACCTGTCGCAGCGGCGCGTGCTCTCGACCTACGCAACGGTCCCTCCGCTCGGCTGGCTCGTCTTCGTCGAACTGCCGGTCAGCGAAGCCTATGCGCCGATTTACGCCTCCATCGGGCGCTCGACATTCTTGCTGGTCGCCATGCTCGCATGCGCAGTTCTGGCGGCATTCCTGCTCAGCCGGCGCATGACGGTCCCCATCCAGGTATTGACGCAGGGCGCAAAGCGGATCGGCAGCGGCGATCTCTCCCTGCGGCTCGCCATCAAGACCAATGACGAGCTGGAGGCGCTCGGCGACCAGTTCAACGTGATGGCCGCGCACTTGCGCGACTCCTACGCGACGCTGGAGCGCAAGGTTGCCGAACGTACGGCCGAGCTCGAAAAGGCGCGCGATCATGCGCTCGCCGAGCATGATGCCGCCGAACGCGCCCGCAGCGCCGCCGTGCAGGCCAACGAGACCAAGTCGCGCTTCCTGGCCGTCGTCAGCCATGAGCTGCGCACACCGCTCAACGGCGTCATGGGCGTGTTGCAGCTGCTCGACGACGGCAGCCTGAACGAGGCGCAGCGGCGACACCTCGCGACCGCGGCCGGATCCGGTGAAACCCTGATCGCATTGGTCGATGCAATCCTGGAATATGCGCGGCTGGAAGCGAGCACGGAAGCGCTGGAGACCCGCGATTTCCGCCTCGACCAGCTGATCCAGACGGCCGCCGACCTGATGCGTCCGCAGGCGGTGGCGAAGGGGCTTGCATTCGACCTCTCCTGCGATGCGAGCCTCAATGCGCATGTGCATGGCGATCCGGTGCGGCTCAATCGCGTGCTGCTCAATCTCATCGGCAACGCCGTCAAGTTCACCTCGAAGGGCAGCATCACGCTCAAGGCCGCGCTCGAGCCGCAGCAGGATTCCCTGCTGCTCCGCGTATCCGTCGCCGATACCGGCATAGGCATCGCGTCCAACATGCACGAGCGGGTCTTCGAGGATTTCGTGCAGGCCGACGACAGCATTGCGCGACGCTTCGGCGGCACCGGACTGGGACTTGCGATCGCCCGCCGCCTGACGCGACTGATGGGCGGGGACGTGACGATGGAGAGCACGCCGGGCTCCGGAAGCGTGTTCCACCTCGCAGTTCCGCTGGGACTTGCCGAGAAAGTCGCCTCTCAAGGCGCTCCACGCGCGCCGTCGCGCGCGCTACGCGTGCTGCTCGTCGACGACGATCCCGTCAATTGCGAGATCGGCGAAGCCATGCTCAGCCGGCTCGGGCACCAAGCCGTGATTGCCACCGACGGCGCATCCGCGGTCGAGCAGGCTCGCAACGCTGTGTTCGACGTCATCCTGATGGACCTGCACATGCCCGACATGGACGGCGTGGAGGCTGCGGCGCGCATCGGGCAGCTTCGATTGCAGCAGGCACCGCGCATCATTGCGGTGACCGCGGACGTCTCGCGGAGCGCGCGCGAGCGCCTTGCCGGTGCCGGGATCAGCAAGATCGTCGGCAAGCCGATCCTGATCAAGGACCTGCGCGACGCGCTCGAAGACGATCCGCAAGAGGGATCGGAGACAGCCCGGCTGGCCGCAGGCACGCTGATCGATGAGCGCTTCCTGAGCGATCAGAAGGAGCTGCTGGGCGCGCAGCAGATCGCCAAGCTCTGCGAGCTGCTCGAAGCGACGAGTGAAACGCTTGTTGCAGACATGATAAAGGCCGCAGCCGCAGATGATCGCGTGCAGCTTGCGAAATGCGCGCACCGGCTCGGCAGCGCCGCCAGCGCGCTTGGCCTCGTCGGTCTGTTCGAAGCCTGCAACGCGATCGAGCTTGCGGCCGCATCGATGTCGATCGCGGAGTGCCGGACCGCTGCGCGCGAGCTGGACACGCTCCGGCAGGCATCCCTGCATGCGCTGGCTGGCCTGATCCGCTCCGAAGAGAAGCACGCGCCCGCGCCGGAGTCCCGGCGGACCAAAAAGAGGCCCGCCAACCGGGGCGGGCAGGATTTCTAAGGGAGGAAGCGCCCTGACATAGGGAGCGCTATGCAATCTCGTCGATTCGATTGGAAACGGTAAGATCGTATAACTACTGTCATCTGCGTCTGCCTTGTTGCTAGCGAGGCCGGCCGCAGGACCATCGCGACAGCCGCGCGGGCCGGATCGGTTCCGCGGGCGCAACAGGGGATTTTCATGAGTTTTTCCAGCGTATTCGCGCGCATCGTCGCGCTGATCGGCGGAGGTGCGCTCGTCTGGCGGCGGATGTCGGAGACCCAGCCAAAACCGGCCTGGGGCGGCGCACCGCAGATTCCGGAAGCCAAGCCGCAAGGCGCGATCCCGACGCTGAAGATGCCGACCGCACGGGGCTGGCGCGGTGACGAGAAGCCAGTCGCCGCGCCCGGACTGAAGGTCAACGCGTTCGCGACCGGGCTCGACCATCCGCGCTGGATCAATGTAATGCCCAATGGCGACGTGCTGATCGCCGAGGCAACGCAGATTGCGGGCCCGCCGAGGAGCGTGTTTCATTATGCGATGCAGGCGACGATGCGGCGCGCCGCGGCGCTCGGCATCAGCGCCAACCGCATCACGCGGCTGCGCGATGCGGACGGCGACGGTGTCGCCGAGCAGCGCGGGACGTTCATGGAAGGACTGAGCCAGCCGTTCGGCATGGCGCTGATCGACAACACCTTCTATGTCGGCAACACCGACGGCGTGGTCGCGTTTCCCTATGTCGCGGGCGCGGAGAGCATCAAGGCTTCGGGACGCGAGCTCGTCACCTTCAAGCCGAGCGGACACTGGACGCGCAGCCTGCTGTCGAGCGCTGACGGCAAAAAGCTCTATGCCGGCGTCGGCTCGCTCAGCAACATCGCCGAGATGGGCATGGAGGTCGAGGAAGGCCGCGCCGCGGTCTACGAGCTCGATCTCGTGAACGGCACCAGCCGCATCTTTGCCAGCGGCCTGCGCAACCCCGTCGGCCTTGCCTTCGAGCCGACGACATCCATGCTCTGGACCGTCGTCAACGAACGTGACGGGCTCGGTGACGAGACCCCGCCCGACTATCTGACCTCGGTGCGCGATGGCGGCTTCTACGGCTGGCCCTATTGCTACTGGGGCCAGACGGTCGACGACCGCGTGCCGCAGGATGAGGCGATGGTCGCAAAGGCGATCACGCCGGACTATGCGCTCGGCGGACACACGGCCTCGCTCGGCCTTTGCTGGATGCCGGCCGGCACCCTGCCCGGCTTCCCTGACGGCATGGTGATCGGCCAGCACGGCTCCTGGAACCGCTCGACCTTGAGCGGTTACAAGGTCGTGTTCGTACCGTTCGAGAACGGCAAACCCTCCGGTCCTGCGCGGGACATCTTGTCGGGCATGCTGTCGCCTGACGAGAAGGAGTCCTACGGCCGGCCTGTGGGTGTCGCGCTCGGACCTGACGGCTCGCTGCTGGTGGCCGACGACGTCGGCAACGTCATCTGGCGCGTGACGGGCGCGTAAGCAACGTCTCTATCCCCTCATCCTGAGGAGCCCGCTGCAAGCGGGCGTCTCGAAGGATGAATGGGTCTCTCGGCGATGCGAAGCATCGTCCGGGAGACGCGCGTTCCGCGCTCCTCACCATGAGGGGCAGGCGGTCCGCCCTAAGTCCCGACGCTGAGGGTGGCGCGCTGCTTGCGCAACAGGGCGATCACGGACAAGGCCGTGATCATGCCGGTCTTCGGGTTCTCCGAGGGGACGTTCTCGATTCCCATCGAGAAGCGTGCGGAATCCGCCTCGACCTCGATGCGGTGCACGTTGCGCGTCACGGTCGGATCGGCCCAGATCTCGACCATGGTGCGATCGGGTCCGATGCCCGCCAGCGACAGCGCGACCGCGACGTTGAGATTGGCCGGAAAGCCCTTGGCCGCCTCGCGCGCGGTGCCCGCGAACAGCCTGAGCGGCTCGCGCAGATTGTCGATGTCGATGCCGTTCTGCACGATGAACGGCGCACCCTTCAGGCCGTCGATCGGCTTGCGCGTGACCATCCTGACCGAATGAATTGTACCGACGGCGGCGGCATTGACCGCGTCGAGCCCGATCAGCGCGCCCGTCGGCACTATGATGCGGCCGCCATGGGCCTTGGCGAGATCGATGAGGTCGGAATTGTCGAGCAGCGCGCCGACACTGACGACCACCGCTGCCTTCCCTCGCCGCACCACCGGCTCGACGATGGTGCGCAACAAATGGCTCGGTGCGCACTCGACGACGATGTCAGCCACTTCTGCGAGCTGCTCGATCGGCAAGATGACCGGCGGCTGGCGCAGGCTGCTCAGGAACGCGCGACGCTTGTCGGGCTCGCGGGCCGCAATCGCCGACAGGAGGAGGCCGTCGATGCCGCGATCGAGCTCGGCGGCGATCTTCGTGCCGATCGAGCCTAATCCCGCGATCGCAACCCGCAAATCCCTTCGATGATCGGCCATGCGCAGCACCTCTTCGCCTTGAGCCTTTCATAGCTCAGGCGTTGGGTGCGCGCAAAGCCGCCTCACCTGCGGCGTGCGTTACTGTTCGAAGGTACGAACACCATGAATGCCGGCATCGGTGCGGATCATCCGCCCCTTCTTGCCGTCGGAGCTGACGAAAATGTCCCAATGCGCGGTGCCGCCGGGCTGGCCGTCCATGATCATCGCGCCAGTGCAATCGGCGTTGATCGTATACGTACCCTGGAGGGTTTCTCGCGCCGGGCTCGTCTGACGAATCGAGGTCTGCTTGCCGGAGAACCTGCCGCTGCCGTCGAAGCTGAAGACGCCGTAGTGCACATTGGTGCCTCGTCCGTCGAAGACATAGGCGCCCTGCAGCCTTTCCACCGAGCATGCCGCACCCGCTGCGTGGGTTGGAGAGACCGAAGCGCCCGCCAGAATCAGGCCGCCGATTGCAGCGCCTGCCAACATCCGATTGAACTGCATATTTCCCCGCCGTTCTCATTTCCGAGGAGGCGAGTACACGTTCAAATTGAGGCGCAAAAAGGGAGGCCCACCTGGGCTCTCCCTTCCGCGGGCCCATTCGCAAAGGACGCAGGTCGACCGACGCGCGCTGCTACCTCGCCCGGTCAGCCTTTCAGCTGCGACCCGACAGCGCGCGCATGCGGGCGTAGGCCGGACGTGCCAGACATTCGCCGAGCCAGCGGGCGATATGCGGACAGGCCGACAGATCGAGCCGGGCGATCCTGCCCCATGCGAGGATGGAGGCAACGTTGAGATCGGCGACCGTGAAGCCGTCGCCGGCCAAATAAGTGCGTGCCGCCAGCGCGTCGTTCAGAATCCGAAGCGGCCTCGCGAGCAGGAGTTCGGCGCGCTCGGCGTGTGAGGGATCGCGCGCAAATTCCGCCAGCAGCGCGCGGTGCATCAACAGATCGAGCAACAGGCCATCCATCTCCAGCATCGCCCAGATACTCCACTGCGAGGCGAGCCCCGCAATCTCCGGTCCGCAATGCATCGGCCCGTCGAATTTCTGCGCGAGATAGAGATTGATCGCCATCGACTCCCAAAGCACGAGATCGCCATCGACGAGCGTCGGGATCCGTGCATTCGGATTGAGGCGGAGATAGTCCGGCGTTTGCAGGTCATCGGCTCGCGTGCTCCTCTCGATCAGCTCATATGGCTGACCGATCTCCTCGAGCATCCAAAGACAACGCGTGGCGCGCGATCTGGTATTTCCATAGAGTTGCAGCACCGTGGCCTCCCGATTGGACGGAACGCAGATATCAGCGGGCACGATCAACCATATCCGAAAGGACGCCAAAGGCGTATGCTTCTCCAGGGCCCTGCCCGACCGGGCTCCAGCGGGAGGATCACATGCCCGAGAGCGCGATGTATCACGACGGAAATCGGCAGTTGCAGGACCGGTTCGACAGCCGGCGGATTTCGGACCGGCTGGAGGAGAAGCTCACGCGCCGGGAGTTTTCTGACGACGACAAGCTTTTCATCGAGAGCATGCCTTATTTCTTCCTGGCGACGGCAGATGCGAAAGGGCAGCCCGATTGCTCGTTCAAGGGCGGTCCGCACGGCTTCGTGCGCGTGACCGGGCCGTCAGAGATTGCCTTTCCGGACTATGACGGCAACGGCATGTTCAAGAGCCTCGGCAACATCATCGTCAATGCCGATGTCGGCCTGCTCTTCATCGCCATGCACGGCAAGCCGCAGCGCCTGCGTGTCAACGGCACGGCGAAAGTCAGCGCCTCCGATCCGCTGCTGGCCGAAACCGTCGGCGCGCAGCTGATCGTTCGGGTCACCGCGCGCGCGATCTTCCCGAACTGTCCGCGCTACATTCCGAAGATGCAACTCGCCGAGCCCTCGATCTACACGCCGCAGGCCGGATGCGACGCGCCCGAGCCGAAGTGGAAGGACTTTGCCGACTTCAAGGATGTCGTGCATCCGCGCCAGCCGACGTTCAAGGGCTGACGACGCGACGACGGCCGGGTCGAGCCCGGCCGTCACACGACATGAAACCTTATGCGCTAAGCATGATCTGGAAAAGTGCGAAGCGGTTTTCCGAAAAGATCATGCTCAAACAACATCCTAAAGCGCGATGACGATTCTTCCCAATCTCATCGCGCTTTAGGACAAAGCGCTGCGCGCCTATTCCCAGGACCAGGCCGAGAAGTCGTTCTCGAACTGCGGGACTTCCTTCCAGACACCCTTCAGCTTCTTACTAATGACAGTGGGCCATTGCGGCTGGAACAGGAAGCCGGCGACCGCGTCGGTTGCCAGCATGCGCTGGGCGTCGCCGAGCAGCTTTGCGCGGCCGGCTTCGTCCGACGTAGACACGATCTGCTTGTAGAGCCCATTGAACGCTTCGTTGTTGTAGCCGAGATAGTAGTCCGGCTCGGTGATCTTGACGAGGTCGAACGGCTCGACATGGCTGACGATGGTGAGGTCGAAATTATGCGGGCTGTTCGGCGCGAACACTTGCGACAGCCACTGTGCCCATTCGACGTTCTCGATCTTGGCGTTGATGCCCACCTTGGCGAGCTGAGCCGCGAGGATCTCGCCGCCCTGCCGCGCGTAAGGCGGCGGCGGCAGCTTGAGCGAGAGTTCAAGCGGCGTGGTGACGCCAGCTTCGGCGAGCAGCTTCTTGGCCTTCTCTGGGTCGTAAGGGTTGATGCCGGTGGTGTCGACATAGCCGAGCGAACCCGGCGTATAGAAGCTGCCGATCGGCGTGCCAAAACCTTCGACCGCGCCGTCGATCATCGCCTTGCGATCGATCGCGGCGAGGATGGCGCGACGAACTCGCACGTCATCGAGCGGCTTCTTCTTCTCGTTGATGGCGACGATGGTCTTGGCCTTGGAGCCGCCAATCAGCACCGTGAAGCGCGGGTCGCTTTTGAATTGAGCAACGACGCGGGTCGCGATGCGCGGAAATGCATCCACGTCGCCCGAGAGCAGCGCCGCGGCCTGCGCCGCGGGATCGCCGATGAAGCGGATCGACACCTTGGACAGCTTGATCGCGGACGCATTGCGATAGTCGGCCCATTTGTTGAGCGTGATCGAGGAGCCCTTGACCCAGGCGCCGAGCTGGTACGGTCCGGTGCCGACCGGCTGGGTCACGTTAGTGGCTGCGCTCTTCGGCTCGACGATCGAGCCGCTCGCCTGCCCCAGCAGGAACGGCAGGTTCGGCTCGGAATATTTCACCGCGACCACGATCGTGTCGGCGTCCGGCGCTGTCACGGATTCGAAGCTCTGGAACAGGCTCTTGTCCTTGTTGGTGCTGTTCGCGGCCGCGTTGCGCTCGAACGAGAACTTCACCGCGGCGGAATCGAACGGCTCGCCATTGTGGAATTTGACGCCCTTGCGGAGCTTGAACGTATAGGTCTTGAGGTCCGGCGAGGCCGTCCAGCTCTCGGCCAGCAAGGGCAACACCGAGCCGTCCTCGTTGATCTTGGTTAGCGTCTCGTAGACGTTATAAAGCGTGACTTCGGCGATCGCCGCTGCGGCCGCGTTGGTGGGATCGAGGCCCGGCGGCTCCAGCGTCATGCCCATGACGACGCTGTCCTTCTTGCCCTGCGCCAGCGCCGGCAGCGACGCCGCAGCGAAGGCGGCGGTCAGTGCGACAATGGTGATTTTCTTGAGCATGTCTTTTTTCTCCCCTGCCATCCATCCGACCAATTTACGCCAATCCGCTGGCCCGCGCTAACCCGCCTCGCCGGCCACGGCTGGCAGCGCCATGACCTCCTCGGCCTTGTGGCAGGCCGCAAGATGCGTCTCTCCGATCCTGCGTAGCGCAGGGGCGGCTTCGCGGCAATGCTGGTCGGCGAGCGGACAGCGTGAAATATAGGGGCATCCGGTCGCAGCTGATGACTGCGAGGCGATCGCCTGCGCGCCGCGGCGGCGGCGCACCCGCCCGGCGCGAGCGCGCGGCACGGCTGCCAGCAGCGCGCGCGTATAGGGATGAGCGGGATGGTCGAACAGGTCCTCCGGCCGGCCCTGCTCGACGATCCGGCCGAGATACATCACCGCGACCTCGTCGCAGAGATAGTCCACGACCGCGAGATCATGGCTGATCAGGATGTAGCTCAGGCCGAACTGCTCCTGGAGGTCCTGCATCAGGTTGAGGACCTGCGCCTGTACGGAGACGTCGAGCGCGGAGACCGGCTCGTCGGCGACGATCAGCTTCGGCTGGGTGATCAGCGCACGGGCGATCGCGATGCGCTGGCGCTGGCCGCCGGAGAATTCGTGCGGATATTTGTCCATATCCGCATCGCGCAGGCCTACCTGCCGCAGCACCGCGGAGACCCGCGCGCGCAGCGTCGCGCGATCGGTACGCTCGAGAGCCGTGAGCGGCTCGGCGACGATGCGCACGATCGTCTGGCGCGGATCGAGCGATCCGTACGGGTCCTGGAACACCATCTGAAAATCGCGCCGCGCGCGGCGCAGCTCATCCGCGGGCAATTGATTGAGGTCGCGGCCGAGCAGCTCGACCCGCCCCGATGTCGGCCGCTCCAGGGCCATCACCACGCGGGCAAAGGTCGACTTCCCCGAGCCGGATTCGCCGACCACGCCGAGACTCTTCCCCGCCTCGATCCGCACGCTCACGCCGTTGAGCGCCAGCACCTGGCCCGGCGGCCGAAACAGGCTTTCGCGCGGCAGCGTGTAGCGCTGCACGAGGTCGTTCACGTCGAGAAGCGGTTGTGAGGCGGCGGTCATGCGGACACCGCCCCGACGCGATCGGCCATTGAGACGTCCGTCCTGATGCAGCGGACGCCATGGCCATGTCCGACCTCCACCACCGGCGGCAGCGCGGCACGACAACCATCGACCACGAGCGGACAACGATCGGCAAACGTGCAGCCGGACGGCAGATCGGCGAGTTCGGGCACCGTGCCGGTGATGGTCTTCAGCCGCGTCCCCTTCCGCGCGCCGAACCGCGGCCGGGCGCGGAACAATCCTTGCGTATAGGGATGGCCCATGCGGCGGAACACCTCGTCGGTCGGTCCGCTCTCCACCACGGTACCGCCATACATCACCATCATGCGCTCGACGTTCTCAGCGATGACGCCGAGATCGTGCGAGATCAAAATCATCGACATGCCGCGCTCCTCGACGAGATCGGCGATGAGGTCGAGGATCTGGCCCTGGATGGTGACGTCGAGCGCTGTGGTCGGCTCGTCCGCGATCAAAAGGTCCGGCTCGCAGGCGAGCGCCATGGCGATGGTGACGCGCTGGCGCTGGCCGCCGGAGAACTGGTGCGGGTAGGCATCGACGCGCTTTGCCGCGTCCGGCAGGCCGACGCGGTCGAGCAAGGCGATCGCCTCGGTGCGTGCCTGGCCTGCGGAGTAGTTCTTGTGGCGCCGCAGCGGCTCGGCGACCTGCTGCCCGATCGTGTGCATCGGATTGAGCGCGGTCATCGGCTCCTGGAAGATCATGCTGATGCGGTTGCCCCGCAGCTTGCAATAATCCGCATCGGAAAGCTTGATGAGCTGGCGACCGTCGAGGCGAACGCTGCCGCCGAGGACGGCGTTATCAGGCAACAGCCCCATCAGTGCAAGCGCAGTGACCGACTTGCCACATCCGGATTCGCCGACCAGACCCAGCGTCTCGCCGCGCTTGAGGGAAAAGCTGATGCCGCGAACGGCCTGCGCCGGGCCACGGCTGGTGTTGAGACGGACGCCGAGATTGTCGACGTCGATCAGCGGCGCATTTGCGGGATTGCCCATCGTCACCGCTCCCGCGCCAGACGAGGATCGAGCAGATCGCGCAACCCGTCGCCAAGGAGATTGAGGCCGAGGACGGCGACCGCGATCGCCGCGCCCGGATAGACCGCAAGCATCGGCGACTGGAACAGCAACGTCTGCGCGTCGTTCAGCATGCGGCCCCAGGACGGCTGCGGCGGCTGCGTGCCGAGCCCGAGATAGGACAGCGCGGCTTCGGCCAGGATCGCGAGCGCGAACTGGATCGTCGCCTGCACGATCAGGATCGACAGGATGTTCGGCAGCACGTGCTCGATGGTGATGCGAAAGCCGCCCTTCCCCGACGCGCGCGCCGCCAGCACGAACTCGCGCGCCCAGATCGCGTTGGCCGAGCCGCGGGTGACGCGAACGAAGATCGGGATCTGGAAGATGCCGATCGCGGTGATCGAGGTCAGCATGCCGGGACCGACGACCGCAGCGAGCATGATCGCCGACAGCACGGCGGGAAAAGCGAAAGTGAAGTCGCTCATGCGCATGATGAGCTCTTCCGTCCAGCCTTTTCGCGCAGCCGCGAGCAAGCCGAAGCAGACTCCGGAGGTGAGACCGATGCCGACCGCAATGATGCCGACCAGGATGGTCGAGCGCGCACCGACCAGCAGCAGCGAGACGATGTCGCGGCCGAAGGAGTCGGTGCCGAGCCAGTGCGAGAACGACGGCGGCTTGAGCTTCGAGGCGATATCGATCTCGTAAGCCGGCCATGGCGTCCAGACCAGCGAGAGCAGCGCCGAGCCGATCACCAGGCAAACCAGTGCGGCACCCAGCACGAAACTGCGATGACGCAGGGCGCGGCGCCAGAAGCCGGTCGCGGGCCGCGACGGCACTGAAGTCGTCGGCAGGCCGACGGCGGCGGTCAGCGGATCGCTCACAGGTCGTGCACCTTGATGCGGGGATCGATGAAGGCATAGAGCACATCGACCACGAAATTGACGATGACGACCATGGCCGCCAGCAGCATCACGCAGTTGCGCACCACGATCAGATCGCGATTGGCGATCGACTGGAAGATCAGCCGGCCGAGGCCGGGCAGATAAAAGACGTTCTCGATCACGATGGTGCCGGCGAGCAGATTGGCGAATTGCAGGCCCATCACGGTCATTACGGGGATCATTGCGTTGCGCAGCACGTGGCTCCAGAGCACCTCGCGCTTGCCGAGCCCCTTGGCGCGCGCAGTGCGGACGAAATCCTCGCGCAGGACTTCCAGCACCGCCGAGCGCGTGACGCGTGCGAGGATCGCGGCCTGCACCACGGCGAGCGAGATCGCCGGCAGCAGCAGCGATTTGACGCCGGGCCAGATGCCGTCGTCCCAGCCGGCAAAGCCGCCGGCCGAGAGCCATTGCAGCTTCACAGAGAACAAGAGGATCAGGAGAATGGCGAACCAGAAGTTCGGCAGCGCGATGCCGACCTGGGTCAGCGACATCACGCCGACGTCACCGAGTTTGTTGTGATTGGCGGCGGTGTAGATGCCGGCGGCGAGCGCGAGGGTCACCGTGATCAGCATGGACATGATCGCCAGCGGAATGGTCAGCACCAGCCGCTCCGCGATCAGGCCGGCGACGGGCGTGCCGTAGACATAGCTGTTGCCGAGGTCGCCCACCGCCATGCCCTTGATCCATTGCAAATAGCGCACCGTGAGCGGCTGATCGAGGCCGAGCTTGATGGTCAGGGCCCGCACCGCATCCGGCGAAGCATCGGCGCCCATCAGCATTTGCGCGGCGTTGCCGGGAAGCGCGTCCAGCACCAGGAAAATGATCAGGGACGCGCCGACCAGCGTCGCCAGCAAGGTCACAAGCCGTCGTAGGACAAATACGCTCATGCGCTCTCGGGTTCAGGGCTCACGGGGTCAGGCTTCCCTTGGCACGATCAACATGTCCCGGCGCCGGGCGCAAGCCCCTTGCTGCATGTGTCCCACTTCAGCCGGGCCGGCGGGACAAGAGATCATGCGAGGCCTCGAACAGCGCGCTCACACGCAACAGCTCGGCATCGCCGCGGAAGCGGCCGACGAGCTGAAGGCCGATCGGCAACCCGTCCCGGCCGAACCCGCAAGGCAGGCTGATCGCGGGGTGACCGGTCATGTTGAACAGCATGGTCCAGGGGAACCAATGCGGCCGGACGCTGTCAAAGCTCCTGCCGTCGATCTCGATGCTGCCGAACAGGTCCTGGTCGATCGGTAGCGCGGTCCGGGTCAGGGTCGGCATGGCCAGCAGATGGCCGCGCGCGAGCAGCGATTGCACGCGGCGGAATAACGAAGTGCGCGCAAACATCGCCTCCTGGTAGTCGACGCCGCTCACCTTCGTGGCGAGCGCGAGCTGCTTGAGGAACGCTTCGCTCAGTTCGTCCTTGTGGTCGGCCGCGAGCTTGGAGAAACGCGTCCGCCAGACCGTGTGGTTGATCGCGCGCCAGATCGGCTCGATGTCGAACCCCTCGCCGGAAAACTCTTCGAGCTCCGCGCCGAGACCCGCCAGCCGGTCGAGGCTTGCCTTGAAGGCACCGGCGACATCGGCCGAGACGGGACGTCCGGGCGGCGAAAGGCAGTACATGACCTTCTGTCCGCGCAGATCGCCGCGCGGCGCGGCCGTGCCGATGAAATCGGGCGCGGCAAGACCGATCGACCAGGGATCGCAGGCATCCTCCCCGGCCATGGCCTGCATCATCAAGGCGGTGTCGGCGACGGTGCGCGTGGTCGGCGTGACATAGGTCTGGTTGCCGAAGGCATCCTGCACCTGGCTGTGCGGGATCACGCCGTTGCTCTGCTTCAAGCCGACGACGCCGTTGCAGGCGGCAGGAATCCGGGTCGAGCCGCCGCCATCGGTTGCGATCGCCAGCGGCGCGATGCCGCTCGCAACCGCCACCGCAGCGCCGCCGCTGGAGCCGCCGGAGGAGCGCTCGGCGCTCCAGGCGTTGCGGGTGCGGCCGAACAGCGGCGAGTCGGTCAAGCATTTGCTGCCGAACTCCGGCGTCGTGGTCTTGCCGATCAGGATCGCGCCATGGGTGCGCAGCCGCGCCACCGCCACGGCGTCCTCCTCCGGCACATTGTCCTTGTAGGGGACGGCGCCGAAGGTGGTCTTCACGCCCTTGGTGTTGACGATGTCCTTGATCGTGACGGGAATGCCGTGAAGCAGGCCGAGCGGCTCGCCCGCCATCACCTTGCGCTCCGCTTCGCGGGCCTGCGCGATCGCCTCGTCGCCGCACAGCGTGATGAAACAGTTCAGCTTCGGCTGCAATGCTTCGGCGCGGGCGAGCACCGCACGGGCGATCTCGACCGGCGAGGCCTGCTTGCGGACAATGAGGTCGCGGAGATCCACCGCGGACAGCAGGCAAAGGTCGCTGTTCATTGTCAAACCATGCTCCGGAAAGCCGGCCCCCGTTGGCCGATGGCATTGACAGCGAGAATGACACCCAGGTTAACTCGCCGTCCAATACGATTTTGACAGCCAACCCATACGTTTTCAGTATGCCCATGGATCTTCGCCGGCTCCGCTACTTCGTGGCGGTGGCCGAAGAGCGCAGCGTCGGCAAGGCTGCGGAGCGGTTGCGGATGGCGCAGCCACCGCTCTCGGTCCAGATTCGCAAGCTCGAGGCCGAGATTGGGACGCCCCTGTTCCATCGCGGCACGCGCGGCATGGACCTCACCGAAGCGGGGCTCGCGCTGTTGTCGCGGGCAAGCGAAGCCCTCGCGCTCGCCGACGAGGGCGTCGAGGCCGCGCGCGCCGTAGCGGCCGGGCGACGCGGTCGCCTCGCGGTCGGATACATGTTCGTCCTTGCCAACGCGGTCCTGCCGCGGCTCGTTCCGGAATTGCGCCGGTCGCTGCCGGGGGTCGATCTCGACTTCGTCGAGTTGAGCGCATCGACGCGAGAGAGCATGCTGCTCGACCGCACCGTCGCAGCCGCCCTGTGCATGCCCGCGATCCGCCATCCCGAGATTCAGGCAAGCCAGATCGGCAGCCAGCGGCTGATGCTTGCCGTTCCGGCGCGTTCGCCGCTCGCTCGACTTGCGGCCGTGCCGGTGACGAGATTGCAGGGGCGACCGCTCGTCGCGCTGCCGCGGCCCGACGAAGAGCCGACCTCCTCCGCGGTCGCGGCGCTCTTGCGACGGCATCAGGTGGTGATGCCGATCGCGAGCCGGGTCGAGACCGTGCACTCCGCGCTGAGCCTCGTGCTGGCCGGCGAAGGTGTTGCGATCCTTCCGGCGTGCGCGCAGCTTGCTGCGCCGCGCGGCATCGTGTTCAGGCCGTTCCTTGACGCGACCGACGCCATCGAGATCGCGGTCTGCTGGCGGCGCGATACGCAGAGCCCGCTGATCCGAAGCTTTCTCAAATGCGCCGAGAAAGCCGTCGCGCGAATCTGACGCGCGTGGAGCTACCCGTTCCAATGTCCCTTGCACCGAAACAAGTGCTTGTAGGTCCAGTAGAATCCCCGATTCGGCGGATTTTCCGATTCGGGTGTAGGCTTGACGCACGCATAGGCTGTGATTCGGGCTGATCGACTATTTTGATGGCTGAAAATCCTGTTCCGCAGAGGAACGTTGTTTTCATAAGTAAAGCAACTCCCGGCGATGACGAATTTGCGCTTTGGCTGGCACCGCGCCTGGAAGCTGCGGGCTACGCCGTCTACGCGGATATCATTCGGCTTGATCCTGGTACACGTTGGCGGCAGGAGCTGACAACAACATTGCAATCCAAAGCAATCAAGATGCTGTTGTGCGGGCGGGATTCGACCCTCACTCGAAACGGCGTGCAGGAAGAGATCGGAATCGCCGAGGATCTGGCGAGAGAGCTCAAGGACCCCAAATTCATCATCCCGCTCCGGCTTGAACCCTACAAGAAGATCTTCGGCATCGGCGAACTTCAGTATGTCGATTTTTCCAAGAGCTGGGCTTCTGGTCTGAATCAGCTGCTCGCTACGTTGGAGAAACAGGGCATCCCATGTGACACCTCTACCGTGCGGATCAGTCCAAATTGGGAGCAGTATCGGCAACGCGACGCCGTTCAGATCAAGAACGAGCCTGAGTCCCTCACATCCAATTGGCTGCGCGTCGTCGAGGTGCCCGATCAAATCCGGTACTTTTCACCCAAAGGCGCGATTGATCATAGTCAGTTCGCGAAAGCGTGCGCAAAGTTTGACTATCATGCACATGTTCATGAACGCGGTTTCTTCTCCTTCGCATCGCTGGATGACGTAACCAAGAAACTCGCGGATGTCGGGACGTTCGAGTTGGTCTCCGAGACGGATCTGTTGTCCTTCGTCAAAAATGGTATCCCGGATCGCTCAATTCGGGCACGCGAGGCATCCAATTGGGTTCAAACCATCTTTCGCGAGGCGTGGGAAAGCTGGGCAGTAAAGGCTGGATTGCTCCGGTTCGAGTACTCGAGCAGTAGCGCCTTCCACATTACGAAAGATCAGGCTGCGATTGGCCAACGCATTCCCTGGGGTGTCCAAGGTGAGAAACACTCCTCGATGCTGCGGAACATCGCCAAGAAGCATGTCTGGTCTTACGGCGTAACCGCAACGCCGGCATTCTGGCCCTACTATCACTACAAGCTGAAATCACGCGTTCTGTTTTCGGAAGTAAACGGCGAGGAGGCCGGGCCGGTCATCAAGGACACTGCCGCGCAACACCGCTTGCGTCGTTCTGTCTGCAAGGGCTGGCGCAACAAGCAATGGCACGGTCGACTCCGAGCCTTCCTTGAACTGCTCATCGGCGATTCTCCCTGTATCAAATTGGCGCTGGGCTCAGATGCAGCCATAAAGCTGGAGGCGGTACCTATTTTCTTTACCTCACCAGTAACGACCGATTTGCCTGATGAGGTCGACGACGCCGCGGAAGAGGCAGACGACTCGACGCTTAGCGGTCCGCCTCCTGACGACGAGGATACCGAATGAAGTTCGACGAGACCTCGCTCCCGGTCCTGCATATCCCAGAGCCGCCACTCGGGTTCTTTTACGATCAAACCAGTCCCTATCCGAAAGACGGGCTCTTCCTCTATGGTCCGCATCGCAAGCCGTCAAAGACGCCGCAGATTTCAATAGGCGTCATCGGTCGCGCTGAGGGCATAGCCCACTTCAAGACGTGGGCGGAAAAGATCAAGCATCGGATTGAAGTCCCGCCGCCGAAGCGCGGTGAAAAGAAGAACCGGCTTCATCTTTCGAATTTTCCGGGGATTGAAGAAGCTTTCAACATCTCCTTCGACCCAGCGGAAATCGTGGCCTACGAGATCGACTTCAAAGAACTCGACAAAGCCACCCGAACGTTGAACTTGCACGAAGCCGTAAGTAAAGCGATCGATGTCTATACCAGCAAGGTGCGACACCATACAAAGAACGAGGAACGAACGATTGATGTTTGGATCCTCATCTTGCCAGAGCTCGTTTTCGAGCGCTGTAAGCCAAAGGCGAAGCGCACCGGTTTGGCCCTTGTGAAGGGCGATTTCGGCAAGAAGCAAGTTGAACGCGCGGATCTGCCTTTGCTCGAAGAGGTGATCGATCAAGCCGGGGAGGAAATCTTCGACGACATTCCTGATTTCCACCGGCAGGCGAAGGCTGCATTCCTCAAGCTCAACTTCACGTCCCAACTTATCCGCGAGACGACACTCGCCCCTGAAGCGTTCCTAAACAAGGCTGGATACCAATCACGGCGTCTGCAGGACGCAGCAACGGTCGGCTGGAATCTTGCCACTGGGCTCTATTACAAAACCCAGGCGGAGCCGCCCTGGAAATTGGCGAGTGCACGGCAGGGCGTTGCCTACATCGGTCTTGTCTACAAGGTTCTGCCCAACGACCCGAGCGAGCACGCATGCTGTGCCGCACAAATGTTTCTTGCCGAAGGTGACGGCGTGGTCTTCCGTGGCGCCAATGGTCCTTGGCAGACAGGCCGCAATGAATTTCACCTACAGCCGGATGCCGCGAAGAACCTCATCAAGCAAGTTCTCGACACCTACGACGGGAAGCACGGCGGCCCCCCAAAAGAACTCTTCATTCATGGACGTACAACTTTTCAGGATGATGAGTGGAAAGCATTTGAGAGTGCCGTGCCGAAGGAAACGACACTCGTCGGCGTGCGAATTAAGACGACATATGGCGAGACTAAGCTGTTCCGCAACGGCGACTATCCAGTCCTGCGGGGCACCGCCATCATCCTGGATGCGCATAACGCATACCTTTGGACGACGGGCTACGTGCCGCAGCTTGACACCTACATCGGCCCCGAGACGCCCAATCCGATCTTCATCTCCGTCTTGCGGAGCAGTCGAGAAATGCCGCATCTGGAAGATGTTCTCGGCGACATCATGGGCCTGACCAAGATCAACTACAACGCCTGTAACTTCAACGACGGCCTTCCGGTAACCGTGCGCTTTGCGGACAAGGTCGGTGACGTACTGTCTATGGGCAGCGCTAAAGGCGCCGAGAAGCAACCATTCAAGTTCTACGTTTGATCGAGCCGGCCCCGCTCAGGGCTCTTCACCAGCGCCAGTCGATCTCGCTCAGGCGTGGCGGATCGGCGCCGGGGCGGGTGCAGGTGAAGCCCGCGCAATTGGCCGCGAAGGACAGCGCGCGGCGCAGCTCGTCGGCGCCGATATCCCCGAGCTGCTGGCGGCGTAGACGCTCCTGCTTGTGCAGGGCGAACAGCAGCGCCGCCTGAAAGCTGTCGCCGGCGCCGATCGTGTCGGCGACCGTCACCTTGGGCGCGGCGACCTCGATCTTCCCCGCCGTCTTGTGCCAGGCGACGGCGCCGTCGATGCCACGGGTAATGACGACGAGGCTCGCGCTTTGCCCAAGCAACGCATCGACCCTCTGGTCGTACGGCTCGTCACCATAGAGATAAGCGAAATCGACGTCGGACATGCGGACGATATCGGCGTTCGCAGCGAAGCCTGCCATGCGCACGATATATGACGGCTTGTCCTTGACGAGGTTGGGCCGGCAGTTCGGGTCGAACGCGATGGTCGAGGACGCCCTCGCGTCTGCGATCAGCGCCTGGGTCTCGGCCGCACCGGTGTCGTTGACCAGCGTGGTCGAGCCGACATGCATCGCTTCGATCGTGTCGAACGGAATGGATCCGCGCTGATAGGTCCAGTTCCTCGTCGCGGTATCGGCGTCGTAAAAGGCGTAGTGCGACTCGCCGGCAACGATACGCACGAAGGCGAGCGTGGTCTGGTGATCGCTGCGCGTGGCGTAGCGGAGCACGACGTCGGAGGCCTCGGCCTGCGCCGCGATCATCTGGCCGAACATGTCATTGGAGATACCGCCGACAAAGCCGGTCGGCGCGCCCAGCCGCGCCATGCCGATCGCGACGTTGAGACAGGAGCCGCCGACCGCGGGCATCACGCGGCCGTCGGCTTCGCGCGTCGGCACGAAATCTATCAGTGCATCGCCACAACTGAGCAGCATCACCCCTACCCTTGTCTCGGCAGCGTCGGCTCGAAGCCTGCCATCGCTTCGCGGCTGCCGCGGTCGACCTCGCGCAGCATCTTATAGGCCTTCCGCTTGCGGCTGTGAAACTCGGCCATGCCCGGCGCCGTCGGCTCGCTGAGGCGGCCGAGCGCCGACATCTTTGCCATGGTCTCGCCGATCGAGGCAAAGGCACCGCCGGCGACCGCGCCGAGCATCGCGGCACCGAGCAGCACCGGCTCCCTGGTTTGCGGCAGCGCGACGGTCAGGCCCGTGGTATCCGCCATGATCTGTCGCACCAGCGGGCTGCGGCTCGCCCCACCGCCCATGATCATGATGCTGGAGTGAACACCGTGTGCGGCAAAGGCTTCGATCACCTCGGCAAGACCGTAGGCAAGACCGCAGAGCCCGGCGACGAAAAGGCGCTCCATCGCGCCGATGTCGGTATCGAGATCGAGGCCCGCGATCACCGCGCGCGTATCGGGATCGGCGTAAGGCGAGCGGTTGCCGATGAACTCCGGCAGCACGTGGATATCGCGCGCCAGCTGCGCCGCTCGGCTCACATCGCCCGCGCGCGCGATGATGCGCTTCTCCAGGAAGTCGATGATATCTAGCCCGTCCTTGCGCGCGGCCGCGCTCGCCTCGGCATATCCCGCATGCGACTTCAGAAGATGATCGATTGCGGCGCCCGCAGCCGACTGCCCACCCTCGTTCAGCCAGAAATTCGGCACCATGCCGGAGTAATAGGGCCCCCACACGCCGGGAACGAAGCACGGCTCCGTGGTCGTCGCCATGATGCAGGCCGATGTCCCCATGATGTAGGCGAGACGGTCACTGACATCGGCAGTGCCGCCCGAGCCGTCGCGTCCGCCGATCGCACCGATGCCGCCGGCGTGGGCATCGATCAACGACGCGCCGACCGGCGTGCCCGCACTCAATCCCAGATCAGCCGCCGCCGCGCGGGTCAGGCCGGAGCCGAGCCGCGTGCCCGGCGCGACGATCTCGGTACCGATCCGGGCATATTTTTCGGCGACGAAGTCCGACAGCCCGATGCGCTGGAAGAACGGCGCACTCCAGCCGCCGCCATCATGCGCCAGATAGTTCCATTTGCAGGTTACCGTGCAGGTTGAACGCTGGAGCGA
The DNA here is from genome assembly GCF_030160715.1 of Bradyrhizobium iriomotense. Taxonomy (GTDB): domain Bacteria; phylum Pseudomonadota; class Alphaproteobacteria; order Rhizobiales; family Xanthobacteraceae; genus Bradyrhizobium; species Bradyrhizobium iriomotense. The sequence continues at coordinate 186,836 of NZ_BSOW01000003.1, read as the reverse complement.
ACCGGTCGCGCGCCAGGTCAGATAGTCCGCAAGGTCGAAGAAATGGCCGGCGGCATCAAAACTCTGGCGCAGATGCCGCTTCAGCCACAAGAGCTTCGGCATCTCCATCTCGGGCGAGATCGACCCGCCGACATAGCGCAGCACATCATCCTGCGTCTCGTTGATCAGACGCGCCTCGGTCGTGGCGCGATGATCCATCCAGACGATGACGTTGCGCTGGCTGTCGCCGGAGGTGCTGACCGTGACCGGCTCGCCGTCCTTGCCGAGCGCGACCAGCGAGCAAGTGGCATCGAAGCCGATGCCTCTCACGATATCGGGCGCTATCCCCGCCTCTGCCATGGCCGCGCGGACAGATCTCGCGCAGGCGTCCCAGATGTCCGACGACGACTGCTCGACGATGTCGCCGGCCTCATGCCAGTTCCTGATCGGATGCCGCGCGGTTGCCAGAAGATTGCCGGCCTCGTCGAAAACTCCAGCCCGCGTGCTGGTCGTCCCGACGTCGACACCGATATACGCCTGCGGCATTGTCGCTCCCGTCAATTTTGACGCAAGCCTACCAGCAAGTGTAACCGCCATCCACTAGCACGATGCTGCCCGTCATCAGGCTCGCGGCCTCAGAGGCCAGGAACAGCACGACCGAGGCGATCTCCTCCACCTGCCCCATCCGCGCCATCGGAGTTCCACCGATCCAGGCGTCATACATTTTGGGATTGCTCTTCACGAAGGCGTTCAGCGGCGTCTCGATATAGGTCGGAGCCACCGCGTTGACGCGGATGCCCCGCGCACCCCATTCCGCGGCAAGCGACTTGGTCAGGTGGTGCACCGCGGCCTTGGAGGCATTGTAGAAGGACTGCTCCTGCGGCTTGTTGACGATGAAGCCCGACATCGAGCCGACATTGACGATGGTTCCCGCTTTCGCCTTCAGCATGTGCTTGCCGAATTCGCGGCAACACCAGAAGGTGCCGTTGAGATTGACGTCGACGACGTTGAGCCAGTGCTCGTCGGTCACGGTCTCCGCCGGCGTCTCGCTGCGGGCAATGCCGGCATTGTTGACGAGGATATCGACCCTGCCGTGACGGGCGACGAGCTCGTTCGCCACGTCGGCGACGCGCCTGGTATCGGTCACGTCCATCACGACGGTTTCGGTATCGTAGCCCTTGGCCTTGAGGCCGGCCTGGGCGGCCTGGGCAACCTTGCCGTCACGGTCGGCGATGATCACCTTGGCGCCGGCTTCGGCCAGCGCCTCGGCGCAGGCGAGCCCGATGCCCTGCCCGCCGCCCGTGATGATCGCGGTCTTGCCGTTCAGCTTGAATTTTTCCAGGTACATGTTGCTTTTTCCCGTTTCTTGTTCGCCCAGCTTGGCAGCCCCTCAGCCCCGGATTGCGTTGCCAGCCTCGTTGAAGCGGTGAATGCGCGCAGGGTCCGGCACCAGCGACACGCGGTCGCCGGCGTGCAGGCTCAACTCGCCGATATAGCGCGCGGTGAGCATGCCCAGCGGGCCTGCATCGACATAAAGAAAAGTGTCGCTGCCGAGATGCTCGGCGACCGCGATCGTGCCCGGCCAGCCGCCGGCGCCGTCGCGCTCGATCTTGAGGTGCTCGGGCCGCACGCCGATCGTTGCCGCACCGCGCTGAAGCGCCGACTCGCCGGTGACGAAGTTCATCTTGGGCGAGCCGATGAAGCCCGCGACGAACAGGTTGGCGGGCTTCTCGTAGAGCTCGAGCGGCGAGCCATATTGCTCGATCTTGCCGGCGTTGAGCACGACGATCTTGTCGGCCATGGTCATGGCCTCGACCTGGTCATGGGTCACGTAGATCGCGGTGGTGCCGAGCTGCTTTTGCAGCCGCGTGACCTCGATCCGCATCTGCACGCGCAGCGCGGCGTCGAGATTCGACAGCGGCTCGTCGAACAGGAAGCCCTTGGGCTCACGGACGATCGCGCGACCGATCGCGACGCGCTGGCGCTGGCCGCCCGAAAGCTCGCGCGGCTTGCGATCGAGATAGGGGGTGAGATTGAGCGTCGCGGCCGCCGCCTCGACCTTGCGGTTGATCTCGTCCTTGGCAAGACCGGCCATCTTCAGGCCAAATCCGATATTGCCGCGCACGCTCATATGCGGATAGAGCGCGTAGGACTGGAACACCATCGACAGGCCGCGCTTCGCCGGCGGCACGGCGACGACGTTCTTGCCGTCGATCAGGATCCGTCCGTCGGTGACGTCTTCCAGACCCGCGATCAGCCGCAGCAGCGTGGTCTTGCCGCAACCGGATGGGCCGACGAACACCACGAAGGAGCCGTCCGCGATATCGAGGTCGGCGCCCTTGATGATGTGAACCGGACCGAAGGCTTTTTGTACGCCCTGAAGTGTGATCTGACCCATGATTCGGCAGCCCTTCTGTTACTTGACCGCGCCGAAGGTGAGCCCGCGGACGAGCTGCTTCTGGCTGAACCAACCGAGGACGAGAATGGGCGCAATCGCCAGCGTCGAAGCCGCCGACAATTTGGCCCAGAACAGTCCTTCGGGACTCGAATAGGAGGCGATGAAGACGGTGAGCGGCGCGGCCTCGGAGGTCGACAGGTTCAGCGTCCAGAATGCCTCGTTCCAGGCGAGGATGAGGTTCAGCAGCAGCGTCGACGCCAGGCCCGGGATCGCCATCGGCGTCAGGACATAGACCAGCTCACGGCCGATAGTCGCTCCATCCATGCGCGCGGCTTCCAGGATGTCGCGTGGAATCTCCTTGAAATAGGTGAACAGCATCCAGATCACGATCGGCAGATTGCCGAGACACAGGATGAAGACGAGGCCGATGCGGGAATCGAGCAGGCCGACGGTCTTGAAGATCAGGTAGATCGGCACGAGCACACCGACCGGCGGCATCATCTTGGTCGAGAGCATCCAGAGCAGGATGTCCTTGGTGCGCTTGGTCGGCGAGAACGCCATCGACCACGCCGCGGGGACCGCGATCAGGAGCGCAATCAGCGTCGAGCCGCCGGCGATGATGATCGAATTCAGCGCGTGATGAAGGTAGTCGCTGCGCTCCTGCACGGTCGCGTAGTTTTCCAGGGTCCAGTGGAAGAACAGGAAGGACGGCGGAATGGCGAAAGCTTCGAGCTCGGTCTTGAAGCTCGCCAGGATCATCCAGAGGATTGGGAAGAAGATGAGAAAGCCAGCCAGCCAGGCTCCTGCCGTCGATACCGCCACCCGCCGTGTCGTTGCCATCCGCGCCATTTTTCAAGCCTCCAGGTTGCGGCCGACGATGCGGACGAGGAAGAAGGCGACGATGTTGGCGATCACCACCGCGACGAGGCCGCCCGCCGACGCACTGCCGACGTCGAACTGGATCAGCGCCTGCGAATAGATCAGGAAAGCGATGTTGGTGGTCTGCAGTCCCGGGCCGCCGCCAGTGGTGACGAAGATCTCGGCAAAGACCGTGAGCAGGAAGATGGTCTCGATCAGGATCACGACCGTGATCGGGCGCGCCAGGTGCGGCAGCGTGATGTAGATGAAGCTCGAGAGCCCGCCCGCACCGTCCATCTCGGCGGCTTCCTTCTGCTCCTCGTCGAGAGATTGCAGCGCAGTGAGCAGGATCAGGGTCGCGAACGGCAGCCATTGCCAGGCGACGATCAGGATGATGGCGAACATCGGCACGTCGTTGAACCAGTCGATCGGCGTCAGCCCGAACAGCTTGGTGAGCCAGGCAAACAGGCCGGACACCGGATGCATCAACAGGTTCTTCCAGACCAGCGCACTCACCGTCGGCATCACGAAGAACGGCGCAATCACCATCAGCCGCACGATGTTGCGGCCGACCACCGGCTGATCGAGCAGCATCGCCAGGGGAATGCCGAGCAAAATGGTCAGCACCAGCACCGAGCCGACCAGCACCAGCGTGTTCTTGAGCGAGGCGATAAACGCGGGATCGGTGAGGAAGTAGCGGAAATTCTCCAGGCCGACGAACACCTCGGAGCCGGGATCGAGCAGGCTGTAATGCAGCGTCGAGAAATAGAGCGTCAGCGCCAGCGGGACGATCATCCAGATGAACAGCAGCCCGACGGCCGGGGCCAGGAGCGACCGCGCAAGATACTGCGTCTGCTTGGTTGCCATCCTCGCTTCTCCTCTTCCGGGAAGAAGGCGGCCATCCATCCTATGGGCTGGATGGCCGCAAGTTTAGGCTCTCAGGAGGGTGAGCCCGCTTACTTGATGTAGCCGGCGCGCTTCATCTCGCGCTCGGTCGTTGATTGCGCGGCAGACAGCGCAGCATCGACGGTGGTCGATCCCGACAATGCGGCCGAGAACTGCTGCCCGACCTGCGTGCCGATGCCCTGGAACTCGGGGATCGCCGCATATTGCACGCCGACATAGGGCACCGGCTTCACGGTCGGGTGGTTCGGATCGGCCGCATCGATCGAGGCCAGCGTTGGCTTGGCGAAAGGCGCGACCTTCAGATACTCGGGATTCTGATAGAGCGAGGTCCGGGTGCCCGGCGGCACGTTGGACCAACCCTCCTTCGAGGCCACGAGCTTGGTGTAGTCCTTGCTGGTTGCCCAGGCGATGAACTTCTCGGCCGCATCGCTCTTCTTCGAGCCGGCAGGTATCGCCAGACTCCAGGCCCACAGCCAGTTGGCGTTCTTGCCGAGCCCGGTATTCGGGGCGAGCGCGAAGCCGACCTTGTCTGCGACCTTGGAATCCTTCGGATTGGTGACCATGGACGCCGCAACCGTCGCGTCGATCCACATCGCGCATTTGCCGGCGTTGAACAGCGCCAGGTTCTCGTTGAAGCCGTTCGAGCTCGCGCCGGGAGGGCCGGCCTGCTTCATCAAATCGACATAGGTCGTGAGCGTCTTCTTCCATTCCGGTGAGTTGAACTGCGGCTCCCACTTCTCGTCGAACCAGCGTGCGCCGTAGGAGTTGGACATGGCGGTCAGGAACGCCATGTTCTCGCCCCAGCCGGCCTTTCCGCGCAGGCAGATGCCGTAGATGCCGGCATCCTTGTCGGTCACCTTCTTCGCCGCATCGATCACGAAATCCCAGGTCGGGCTTTCCGGCATCTTCAAGCCGGCCTTCTCGAACAGGTCGGTGCGATACATCACCATCGAGCTCTCGCCGTAGAACGGCGCGGCGTAGAGCTTGCCGTCGACGGAGACCGCATCCTTGATCTTGGGCAGGAGGTCGGCGACGTCGTAGTCGGCGCCGAGATTGGCGAGCGGCACCAGCCAGCCCTTCTTGGCCCAGATCGGCACCTCATAGGTGCCGATGGTGAGAACATCGAACTGTCCGCCCTTGGTGGCGATGTCGGTGGTGACGCGCTGGCGCAGCACGTTCTCCTCCAACGTCACCCATTTGACCGTGATGTCGGGATTCTTCGCAGTGAATTCACTGGTCAGCCCCTGCATGCGGATCATGTCACTGTTGTTGACGGTGGCGATCGTCAGGGTCGTTTCGGCCATCGAGGGGACGGAAAACAGCAGTGCGGACACGCCGCAGACAGCGCCTAGGACTTTTTTCACGGTGACCTCCCTAAACTCGCGTTTTGAGCATATGCCCACGCGTTGAGCGTATGTTCACCCCAAGGCCGGAGTTTTGTCAAGCAGGCCGCGCGGGCGTTTCAGCAACTTCCGAGTGCTGCGGTGCGGGAGTGAGCGCTCTTGCATGACCCTCGGTGTCATGCCCCGCGCAGGCGGGGCATCCAGTACGCCGTGCAGTAAATTGGTTTGGCCCAAGCGAGGCCGCGGCGTACTAATCATCCGCCGGAGCCGGTCGTCCGGCCGGCCGAAGGCCGGACCGGATGGCGGATGACGACAGTGTCGTGCGGGGAAAGACCGCGCGCCTCACGAGGATGCTGGAAAACGAGCCGCCTACCGCTCGAGGATCGCGCGTGCGGTCGCCTCGTCGGTGATCAAGCCGTTGATCAGGCGGCCATTCAGTGCGGCCGCGATCGCCGAAACCTTCGCCGCGCCGACCGCCGCCCCGATCGTCGTGGTCTTGACCGGCACCTCGGGCGGGATGCTGGTGAGGCGCTTGTTGGTACCGCCCTTGAGCAGGCGGCCCTTGGCATCATAGGCCCAGCCGGTGATCTCGCCGATGGCGCCGAGCCGCATCATTTCGAACAGCTCGTCGCGGGTGACGAAGCCGTCGACGTGAACCTGCGCCTTCTGGTCCATCTGGCCGATGCCGACCAGCCTGAGGTCGGCCTTGGTCGCGATCGCCTTCACCTTCGCGATCGGCTCGATCCGACCCATCTTGTTGCGCTCGTCCTCCGAGGACATCAGGAACGGCAGCGGCATCGGATAGTGCCGCGCCCCGGTGCGGTCGGCGAGCCGGCCGACGGTATCGTAGAAGCTCGCCGAACCGTCGGCGGAGATGTTGCCGACCAGCGACACGATCTGGTGATTCGGCCGGTCGATCGGGGTGACGCGCTCCACCGCCGCACGCACCGCACGGCCCGTGCCGAGCGCGACGATGACCGGCGTCTCGGAGCGCAACGTCGCGTCCAGGAGGTTGGCGCAGCGCTCGGCAATCCCCGCGGTCGCCTGCGGCGCTGCGGAATCGGTCGGCACCACCTCGCAATGGGCAAGCTCGAAGCGCTCCTTCAGCCGCGCGGCCAGTTCCATACAGGCCGCAATGGGATGTTCGAGCCGGAACGTGATCAGGCGCTCGGCAAGGCAGAGCGAGACCAGCCGCTGCGCCGAGGCACGCGAGACCTGGAGCATTTTGGCGATCTCGTCCTGCGTGTGACCGGCAATGAAGTAGAGCCAGCCGGCGCGCGCGGCATCGTCGAGCCTGGATTTTTCGTTTTCCACCGCCATGGCCGGCGTCACGCGTCCTTCCAAAAATCACTCATCTGCACGAAGACCCGATCGGCCCCGGCGGCGGTCAATATAGCGCGGCCGTCGCGGCCGCGATAATGGCTGCCGCCGACAAATCCCCAGACGCTCATGCCGGCCGCCTTGGCCGCCTGCACGCCGCTGACGCTGTCCTCGATCACCAGCGCGCGCGCCGGATCGGCCCGCATCTTCGCAGCGGCATAGAGGAAGAGATCGGGGGCCGGCTTGCCGTGTCTGACCATCTGCGCCGTGTAGAGCCGGTCGCCGAAATGCGGCTTCAGGCCGGTGACATCGAGCGAAAGCGAGACGCGATCGATGTCGCTCGACGAGGCCACGCAAAACGGCCTGTTCAACTCCGATACCACCGCGGCGATCCCGGGGATCGGCTGCAGCGCACCTGCGAAGGTGCTCAGCACCCTCGACTTGAAGCGAGGCAGGAAGCCATCCGGCACGACCTGTCCGATATCGCGATAGTGCTGCTCGATCGCCTTCGTGCTACGTCCGAGGAACAGCTCGAGGGCCTGCTGCTCGCTGAGCGCGATGCCGAATTCGGACAGCACTTCGGAAAGGCAGCGGCAGCTCAAGAGCTCGCTGTCGACGAGCACGCCGTCGCAGTCGAAGATGATCAGATCGGGCTTTCGGCGGCCGTTCTCCATCCGGCCATTCGATCATATACCCAAGCCATGAGCAATAGCTCAGCCGGGAACACGCCCCCGCGGCATGGCGTACCGCCGTGAACGAGGACGAACGATCCGGGCTGTGCCATGATGACAGCGAGCCACGGCAACAGGGAATGAGCAGGTATCTTCCGCTGGTCGGGCAGACCCGCCATCGAGCCGAGGCGGCCTGCAAGCCCACATCGTGGGGATTGTCGATGAATCGCTTGAAGGGCTGTGCTTTGGCGACCGCCGCCCTCGTTGCACTACTGGCAACAGCATCGACCCTTGCCGAACAACCATCCGCAAAACCGGTGCAAGAGGTGAAGATCCCGCTCAACTATCTGCCCTTCGACCTCAAGGGTTATCTCAGGCGTCCCGACGGAAACGGCCCGTTTCAGGCTGTCATCCTCCTTCCGATCTGCGGTGCTTTTCTGGATTCCGTCGATCAGAACTGGGGGGCTGCGATCGTATCCTGGGGGTATGTTGTGCTGACGCTGGATGTCTTTACAGCGCGGGGCATCAAGAGCGGACAGACCTGCCCCTATCCTGCACCTCCCGAAACCGTCGAGGATGTCTATCAGGCTTTGAACTGGCTGGTCGCGCAGCAGAACATCGATCGAAACCGAATTTTCCTCGTGGGCTTCGGACGAACCGGGACGGTTGCCCTGTCAACCGTGGAACGAGACGTCGCGACGAAGGCAAAGCGCAGGTTCCGCGGGGCTGTTGCATTCTATCCTGCTTGCGGCACGAACAAGGGGGTCATGGCCGCAGCCAGTTTGGTCATCGTCGGCGCTCTCGACGAGAACAGATTCGAGGCCTGCCGCAAGATGGCCGAAGGTAACGACGACATTGGAATTTCGCGGCAGCATGGCGAGGGTATTCCCATCGAATTTGTCGCACTGCCCGACGCTTATTCGGGCTTCGACGTACCGCAATATCAAGAACCGGTCGAGGTGCATGGAGTTCACGTCGAGTTCAGCAAAGCGGCCACCGAACGATCGAAGGAGATTCTGCAGCGCTTCCTTCGCGCCGTCGGACAGTAATATAGTAATATCAAGAGGCCCACTATCACCCTGTCGGATGGCGCCCTTCATCCTCTTTGGCTTATGACCGTAGCGCGCTAATATCGTCGTCGCCTCGCTAGCCGATGAGCCCGGCCATGCCAGAGATCATCAATCTTGGCGCAATCCAGCTGACGTTTCTGCAGAGCAAGGACGACACCGCCGGCAGTCTCGATCTGTTCGAGATGACGCTCCAGCCCAACGCGCGCATGCCGATCCCTCACTATCACGATCGCTGGGACGAGACGATCTATGGCCTGAGCGGCATCTCGACCTGGCGGATCGATGGACAAGACACCGACGTGGCGCCGGGCGAGACCGTGTTCATCAGGCGCGGCGTCGTGCACGGCTTCACCAATCGTTCGGCCCGACCGGCAACCTGCCTGTGCATGCTCAGCCCGGGCGTGCTTGGTCCGCAATACTTCAAGGAAATGGCCGCCCTGCTCTCGGCCGGCACGCCTGATCCGGCAAGAATGAAGGAGACGATGCTGCGCTACGGGTTGGTTCCGGTGCTGCAGTCCTGAAGCAGGCGCGGCCATCAAGCTGAAATGGTTAACCGCCAAATCGCGCTTGCTCGGCGAGGACGAGACAGGTCCCCGCAATCATCCGTGCTTGATCTCCGGCAATGGCTCTGTTTGGATGGATTCCATTCGGCGCTTCAATTTTCTGATAATCGTATTTTACGGAATCGAAATGTTGCTTGCTGCGTTCCTGATTGCCTTTGCCGCGACCGCTCCGTGGGTTCCACCTCAAGGCTGCCGCGCACGTGAAAGCAGCCGTGCCGCCACGCGCTGCATTGACACAAAATCACTTTCATGGATGCTAGCCACCGTCGTTCCTCGGTTGCTCGCTCACCAAGAGGCATCGTGACCGTACACCGCACCGGCTTTGGGAATCGGCTCCTGGCGGCGTTGCCGCCCGAGGATTTGGGCTTGCTCACGCCCCACTTCCAGAAGGTCTCGTTCGAACCCGATGCCGTCCTGGTACGGTCGGGCGACGAGCTCGACCCGGTCTATTTTCCCCATAGCGGCGCGATCGCCTTCATGCTCGATATGCCGGACGGGCAAACGGTTGCCACCACGTTGATGGGGCGGGAAGGTGCCTTGGCCTCGTTCTCCGTACTCGGTCCGTCGCTTTCGTCCGTCACGGCGACTGCCCGCTTGGCCGGCACGGCATCGCTGATATCAGCCGCCAAGTTCCGGGCTGCCTACGCGCGGAGCTCAGCCATCAGGCATGTCGTGCAGGTCCACGCCCGCGCACTGTTGTTGCAGCTCCAGCACGTGGCCGCCTGCAACGCGCTGCATCGGGTGGATGGCCGCATGGCGCGGTGGCTCCTGCAACTGCACGACCGCGTTCCCGATGATCTTCTTCCCGTGACGCAGGAGGCACTGGCGCAATTGCTCGGGGTGCGGCGGACGACTGTGACTCTGACGATGAGCAAGCTTCGCGCGGCGGGCGCCATCCCGTCCGACCGGCGCGGCTCCGTAGAGATTCACCGGGCGCGACTGGAGAGGGTCGCATGCGAATGCTACGCGCTCATGCAGCGCAACATCGACCGGATGTATTGCCAGGAATTGTCGGCGCCGCAACCTGCCTCTGCGCCATTCCGGGAAAGCTCCTTCGTCCCCTTCGACGAAGCAGCTATCGAACCCAGAGCCGCTTTGCGCGAGCAAAAATGAAGCGTGTCCTCGATCGGATCAGCCTGACATAGCCAACAAGTCGCGGGAGCGCGTGCCGTCAGCGTGCCCACGACCTTGCGTAAAATTGAGGAAGATGATGGGCACGGCGCTTGCGCGCGTTTGCCCACCCTACGACTACGATAGCCCAGCTACCGCCGCTGGTTGTACACGTCGATGCAGACCGCACCGAGCAGCACCAGGCCCTTGATGACTTGCTGGTAATCGATGCCGATGCCGAGGATGGACATGCCGTTGTTCATCACGCCCATGATCATGGCGCCGACCACGGCACCGCCGACGCGCCCGACGCCGCCGTAAGCCGAGGCGCCGCCGATGAAGCAGGCGGCGATGACGTCGAGCTCGAAGCCGAGGCCCGCCTTCGGGGTAGCGGTGTTGAGCCGCGCGGCGAAGACGAGGCCGGCAAGCGCGGCCAGCACGCCCATGTTGACGAAGGTGAAGAAGGTCAACCGCTCGGTCTTGATGCCCGAGAGCTTTGCCGCCTTGGCATTGCCGCCGACCGCATAGATCTGCCGCCCGATCACGGTGCGGCGGGTGACGAAGCCGTAGAGCGCGATCAGGGCGCTCATGATCACCAGCACGTTGGGCAGGCCGCGATAGGTCGCGATCAGATAGGTGAAATAGAGCACCGCACAGGCCAGCACGACGCTCTTGCCGAGGAAGAACGCGTAGGGCTCGACCTCGATGCCGTGCGACTGCTCGCGCGAGCGGCTCTTGGCGCTGGCATAGACCAGTCCGAGGGCCAGCACGGCGCCGATCAGCAGCGAGGTCGGATGCAGCGTCCCGGCTTCAGGCAGGAACTCCGGAATGAAGCCGGACGATAGTTTCTGGAAGGTCGGCGGGAACGGCCCGAGCGACTGGCCCTGCAACACCGCAAGCGCCAAGCCCTTGAACACGAGCATGCCGGCCAGTGTCACGATGAAGGACGGGATGCCGAAAAAGGCGACCCAATAGCCCTGCGCCGCGCCGATCGCCGCACCGAGCAGCAGGCAGGCGATGAAGGCGACGGTGTAGTCGACCTTGTAGGTCACCATCAGCAGCGCGGCCACGGCGCCGACGAAACCCGCGACCGAGCCGACCGAGAGATCGATATGGCCGGTGACGATCACCAGCAGCATGCCCAGCGCCATGATGACGATGTAGCTGTTCTGGAGCACCAGATTGGTGAGGTTGAGCGGCTGGAGCAACGTGCCGCCGGTCATGACCTGGAAAAACAGCATGATCGCAATCAGCGACATCAGCATGCCGTAGTTGCGTAAGTTGTTCTTGATGAAGCCCGTGTGCCGGCGTTCCTCAGGCAGCGAAACCGTCTTGTCGGTCATGGCTGCAGTCCTCCCATCTCCGCGGCCTCAGGCACGCCGTTCCCATTGTTTCTCTCGTTGCGCATGATGGCGCGCATGATCTTCTCCTGCGTCGCCTCATGGCCCGCGAACTCGCCGACGAAAGCGCCGTCGTTCATGACGCAGATGCGGTCGCAGATACCGAGCAGCTCCGGCATCTCCGACGAGATCACCACGACGCCCCGGCCGGCCTCCGCCAGCTCGTTGATGATACAATAAATCTCATATTTCGCACCGACGTCGATACCCCTGGTCGGCTCGTCCAGGATCAAAACCTTGGGGTCGGTCATCAGCCATTTCGACAGCACGACCTTCTGCTGGTTGCCGCCCGAGAGCTGGCCCGTCTCCTGGTAGACGTCGGAGCAGCGGATGCGCATCCGGTTGCGGTAGTCGCTTGCCACCTTCAGCTCGGCAATGTCGTCGATCACCTTGCCGGGGGCGACCTGATCGAGGCTGGCCAGCGTAATATTCTTGCGAACGTCGTCGGCCAGGATCAGCCCGAGCTGCTTGCGGTCCTCGGTGACATAGGCAAGGCCGGCGTCGATCGCCGCCGCCACGCTCGGCAGCACGATCTCGTTGCCCTCGAGGCGGATGCGGCCCGTGATATTGGTGCCCCAGGAGCGGCCGAACAGGCTCATGGCGAATTCGGTGCGCCCCGCCCCCATCAGCCCGGCGATCCCGACGACCTCGCCGCGCCGCACACCGAAATTGACGTTCTTGATGACCTGCCGCTCGGGATGGATCGGGTGATAGACCGACCAGTTCTCGACCTTGAGGACGGGCTCCCCGATCTTGGCGCTCCGCTCGGGGAAGCGGTGGGCGAGATCGCGGTTGACCATGCTGCGGATGATGCGGTCCTCCTGGACCTGCTCGGTCCGGCAGTCGATGCCATCCACGGTGCGGCCGTCGCGCAGCACCGTGATGTGGTCGGCGACCTTGGCGACCTCGTTCAGCTTGTGGGAGATCAGGACAGAGCCGATGCCCTGCTCGCGAAATTTCATCAGCCGCTCGAGCAGCGCGGCGCTGTCGGCCTCATTCAGGCTCGCGGTCGGCTCGTCCAGGATCAGCATCCGCACCCGCTTGGAGAGCGCCTTGGCAATCTCGACCAGCTGCTGCTTGCCGACGCCGAGATCGGTGATCAACGTGTCCGGCGACTCCTTCAGGCCGACCTGGGCCAGGAGCTCCCGCGTCCGGCGGTAGACCTCGTCGCGGTCGATGACGCCGAGCTGTGACGGCGGATGCGAGAGAAAGATATTCTCCGCAATCGACATCAACGGGATCAGCGCCAGCTCCTGGTGGATGATGATGATGCCGAGCGCCTCGGAGTCGTTGATGTCGCGGAAGCGGCGCTCCTCGCCGTCGAATACGATGGTTCCCTCATAGCTGCCGTGGGGATAGACCCCGCTCAACACCTTCATCAGGGTGGATTTTCCGGCACCGTTCTCGCCGACCAGGGCATGGATCTGCCCGGCCTGAACCGAGAAATTGACGTCACGCAGCGCCTGCACGCCCGCAAAGCTCTTGCTGACGCCGCGCATTTCCAGCATTGCCGTCATCGTCTTGTGTCCCGTCGGTTAGTTCACCTCTCCCCGCTTGCAGGGCAAGCGGGGAGAGGGAGCAGCGCACCTTACTGGAATTGCGCCTTCTTGTAGTAGCCGCTGTCAACCAGGATCTTTTCCCAATTGTCCTTGTAGACCACGACCGGCTTGAGCAGGTAGGACGGCACGGTCTTGGAGCCGTTCTCGTAGGTCTTGGTGTCGTTGACCGTGACCTGCTTGCCGGCGAGCGCCGCGTCGACCATGTCGGCGGTCACCTTGGCGAGGTCGCGGGTGTCCTTGAAGATGGTCGAGTACTGGTCACCGCGCAGCATCGCCTTGATCGAGGGCACCTCGGCGTCCTGGCCGCTGATGATCGGCATCGGCTGGTCGGCACTGCCGTAGCCCACGCCCTTCAGCGACGAGATGATGCCGATGGAAAGCCCGTCATACGGCGACAGCACCGCGTTGACCTTCTTGTTGCCGTAGTAGGCGCTGAGCAGGTTGTCCATGCGGGCCTGCGCCGTGGCGCCGTCCCAGCGGAGCGTTGCAACCTTGTCCATGCCCATCTGGCCGGATACGACGACGAGCTTCTTGCTGTCGATGTAGGGCTGCAGCACCGACATCGCGCCGTTGTAGAAGAAGTAGGCGTTGTTGTCGTCTGGGGAGCCGCCGAACAGCTCGATGTTGAACGGACCCTTGCCGTCCTTCAGACCGAGCCCCTGCACGATCGATTCCGCCTGGAGCACGCCGACCTGGAAGTTGTCGAAGGTCGCATAGTAGTCGACGTTCGGCGTGCCGCGGATCAGGCGGTCATAGGCGATGACGGTGATGCCCTTGGCCTTGGCCTGCTTGAGCACGTCCGACAGCGTGGTGCCATCGATCGCCGCGATCACCAGCGCCTTGGCGCCCTTCGTCACCATGTTCTCGACCTGCGAGAGCTGGTTCGGAATGTCGTCCTCGGCGTATTGCAGATCGGTGTTGTAGCCGCGCTCCTTCAGCACCTTGACCATGTTGTTGCCGTCATCGATCCAGCGGGCCGACGACTTGGTCGGCATGGCGATGCCGACGGTCGCCTTGTCCTGGGCCATCGCTGGCCCCGATGAGGCCATCGCGGCGGCGCCCGCGAATGCGAGCGCGAGTACGGTCGTCTTCAGTTTAAGCATACTTCACTCCCTTGGGTGTAAGAACGTTTGTAGTTGCAGCAAGAACTTAGGTGTTGTGCGCCTTTGAGTGACTCCTTGGATCTCCTATTCAAGCTTGACGTCGGGCTCCGCGCGACCGCGTGCGGCAGCCTCGAGGATGAAGGTGCAGCCGGCTTGCGGATCGGCGGCGCGTGCCGCCGCATCCATATCCTGCCACGCCGAGGTGACAAGAAGCCGTGACAGATCGGGCCCGACGAAGGCGGGACAGCTCGACTGCCGCGCGGGCACCGCCAGCGAGCGCAAGCGCTCGCCTTCGGGACTATAGACGTCGACGCAGGCGCCGCCCCAGCGCGCGTTCCAGATCAATCCGTCGGCATCGACCACCGAGCCGTCAAGACCGCCGACGCCGGTGTGGCGCACCAGCACCTCCGGCTCGCCGCGCGGCAATCCCGTCGCCGGATTGAGCGGAACGCGATAGAGCACGTGACGCGCGGTGTCGGCGAAGTACCCGATCGCGCCGTCCGGCGAAAAACAGATCGAATTCGGAATGCTGACGCCGGGAAACAGCGTCGAGATCTTGCCGCGATGGAGCGCGTAGATCGCGCCGGCGCCCGCTTCCGCCTTGAGGCCCATGGTGCCGATCCAGAACGTGCCGGATTGATGCACGCGTGCGTCGTTCGACCGCGTGCCCGGATTATCGGCCTCCAGCGGACGATAGAGCGTCATCGCGCCGTCGGCGAGCGCGCGGATATAAAGGCCGTCCTCGGCCACGATCAGCTGCCGCTCGGCATCGATGCGGCCGAGCGCGCTCGCCATCCGGCCGAGTGCGTGGACGCGGATATCGCCGCGGCCGAGATGGGCTTCGTAAAGGCGACCTTCGCGGATGTCGAACCACCAGGCGGTATCGGTGGTGACGTCATAGGTCGGGCCCTCGCCGAGATGGCAATGCTCGGCGGAGAGGACAGAGGTCGGCACCTGCTCGGTCATGGCGAGCTCACCCCAAATCGATACACGGTGTGGTGCTTGTAAGCGCTGCCGGGCGCAAGACGCGGGCTCGGGAAATCCGGCCGGTTCGGCGAATTCGGCCAGATGTGCGGCTCAAGGCAAAGCGCATCGGACTGCCGATACAGCCGGCCGCCCTTGCCCGCCACCGAGCCGTCGAGGTAGTTGCCGGAATAGACCTGCAAGCCCGGCTGATCCGTGAACAGCTCCATGACGCGCCCCGAGCGCGGCGCCTCCACGCGCGCGGCAAGACGCAAGCTGCCGTCAAGCGGAAGGCAGAACGTGTGATCATAGCCCTTGCCGTTGCGCAATTGCCGATCGTTCTGCCGGATCCGCGCGCCGATTGAAGTGGCCTCACGGAAGTCGAAGGGCGTGCCGGCAACCGCGTGCGGCGGCCCCGCCAGCGGGATCGCGGTCGGATCGATCGCCAGGAAATGTTCGGCCGCGACCATGAGCTTGTGATCGAGGATCGGCGTTCCCGACGTCGCCCCTTCCAGATTGAAGAAGCTGTGATTGGTGAGGTTGACGATGGTCGGACGATCGCTCCTCGCCTCCATGATGACCGACAACTCGGCAGGACCGGTCACCCGATAGGTGAGACGAACGTCGAGTTGGCCCGGGTAACCTTCCTCACCGTGCTCGCTTGTATAAGTGAGCGTGACTGCAGGCTCCGCGCCGTCAGCGAGGTCGGCGATCTGCCAGAGCTTGCGGTCGAATCCGTCCAGGCCGCCATGCAGCGCGTTCGGGCCGTTGTTGGCGGCGAGTTCGACCTTCTCGCCATCGAGCACGAAGCGCGCGTCCGCAATACGGTTGGCATAGCGGCCGACGGTCGCGCCGAAAAACTTCCGCTCGGCAAGATAACCGGCAAAATCGTCATAGCCGAGCACGACGTCGTCGGGTGCGCCCTTGGCATCGGGAGCGATCAGCGCCTGAAGCACCGCACCATGGGTGATGATGCGCGCTTCGAAACCGCCCTGCCCGCGCAGCACCACGCGCTCGACGGCGCGGCCATCCGGCAGCGTTCCGAAGACGTCCTTTGCGATGCGGCTGCCTGCCATGATCATTCCACGAACGGTTCGACGACGTTGCGCTTGCCAAGCATGAAGGCGTCGGCGACGAGACGGAACGGCGTCAGGTCGACATCGCTCTCCCCCGTCGCCGCAAGCTCGACGAAACGCCGGTAGAGCCCGCGATATTCGGCTTCCGGCTCTTCCGCAAGCACTTTGCCATCGACCGCCATGCGGGCGCCGCCGCCCGACAGCGTCATCCGGCCCTGATCGGTCTCGGCGACGATGTCCCAGCTCTGCGGGCCGGTCTGTCGGAAGTCGAATTCCGCCATGATCGGCAGGCTGCCGGCGTCGGTAAGCGCCAAATTCGCCGCAATCGGCGCGTCGCGATTGGCGGGAAAGGACAGGTCGGCCGCGGTCACGAACACAGGGCGCGGCAGGATGCGGGTCAGGATCGAGAGCGCATTGATGCCGGGATCGAACACGCCGAGCCCGCCCGGCTCCCAGATCCAGCCCTGCCCCGGATGCCAGACGCGGACGTCTTCCTTCCAGCTGATGTGCACGGACTTGATCCGGCGCGCGGCAAGCCATTGCCGCGCCGGCTCGACGGCCGGGGCAAAGCGCGAATGCCAGGTCGCAAACAGCGTCCGCTTCGCATCCTTCGCCATCGCGACCAGCGGATCGAGCTCACCGACGCTGAGGCCGGGCGGCTTCTCCAGCATCACATGCTTGCCGGCGGCAAGCGCCGCCAAGGCCTGCGCGCGCCGCACCTGCGGCGGCGTGCACAGCGACACCGCATCGATCGGTGGCCCTTTCTCGAGCAGGTCCTCGATGGTGGCGAAATGCGGCAGATCCGGTAGCGAGGCATTGCGGCTCGCGATGGCGGAAAGCGTCGCACCCGGCGTTGCCGCGATCGCGGCGACGTGCTGGTCGCGCGCAATCTTGCCGAAGCCGACGATGGCGATGCGAAGTTCGGTCACGCTCATTCTCCAGATTGCGCGGACGGAGCCGGCTCGGCCGGCGCCGTCTCGATCACCGTGCCTTCATGGCGGCTCATGCCATTATGGATGACGAAGACCATGGCGGCCGCGGCGGCCTCGGTGTCACCCGCCGCGATCGAATCGACGATCTTCTGGTGCCAGAGCAGCACCGTGTCGCGATCCTCGACCTCGACCGGCGCGCTGAGCAGGAAGGACGCCCGCAAGGCGGCTTCGATGACGTGGCCGATCGAGCGCATGAACAGATTGCCCGACGCGCGCGCGACCGCAACGTGCAAGGCGAGGTCGGCGTCGGCGAAGCCTGCCGAATCCGATGCCTCGCGCCGCATGCGATCCATGCTGCGATTCAGCTCGGCGAGGTCCTCCTCCGAGCGCCGCGCGGCCGCGAGCATCGCCGCGCGCGGCTCGACCGCGAGACGGATCTCGGCGAGGTCGTTGAGGAAGCGTTTGTCGATGCCGGCATCGAGATGCCAGGCCAGCACATCGGCGTCGAACATGTTCCAGGCGCCGCGCTCGCGCACGACAGTGCCGACCCGCGCCTTGGTGGTGAGCAGACCTTTTGCCACGAGGGTCTTCACGCTCTCGCGCAACACCGGCCGCGAGACGCCGAACATCGAGGTCAGCTCGGCATCGCCAGGCAGCCGCGTACCTTCGGCATAGCGACCCGCGATGATGTCGACCCCGATCGAGCGGGACACTTCCGCATGGTTGGAATGGGCCCGCCGCGTCGGGATGACGACGATGCGCGAGGTCATGGCGTGGCTCCCGCAGGTCTCACGGCCGGCCGGCGCGCGATCGCGATCATGACCTGCTGCAAGGCGATGAAGGCAAACAGCAGAACGCCGGTCGCGATCTTGGTCCACCAGCTCGACAGCGTGCCGTCGAAATTGATGTAGGTCTGGATCAGGCCCTGAATGAGGACGCCGAGGAACGTTCCGACCACCGAGCCCTGCCCGCCGGTGAGCAGCGTACCGCCGATCACCACCGCCGCGATGGTGTCGAGCTCGACACCGACGGCCGAGAGCGAATAGCCGGCGCCGGTGTAGAAGGAGAAGACGATGCCGGCGATGCCTGCGAGCAGGCTCGACAGCATGTAGATGCGGATCGTCATCTTGCCGACGGCGACGCCCATCAGGCTCGCCGTGATCCGGCTGCCGCCGAGCGCATAGACATTGGCGCCGAAGCGGGTGAGCTGCAGCAGCAGCGCTCCGCCGATCACGATGACCAGCATGATGATCGCAACCGCTGTCAGTCGCCCGCCGCCCGGCAGTCGCAGCGCAAAGTCCGAGACCGTCGAATAGATCGGCGCGGTGATCGGCACCGATTCCGTGGAGAGCAGGAAGCTCGCGCCGCGCGCGAGGAACATGCCGGCCAGCGTCACGATGAACGGCGGCAGATCGAACAGATGGATGACGGCGCCCATCGCCGCGCCGAAGGCCGCGGACAGCGCCAGGATAGCCACGAAGGCGACCAGCGGCGGCATGCCCCAGCGCTCGATCGCGAGCGCGACGAACACGGTGGTGAAGCCGATCACCGAGCCGACCGACAGGTCGATGCCGCCCGAGATGATCACGAAGGTCATGCCGGTCGCGACGATGCCGAGGAAGGCGTTGTCGGTCAGGAGATTGCAGACCACGCGGGTCGAGGCAATGTTGGGAAATTGCAGCGCGCAAAGCACGAAGCCCGCGACGAGCACGATGGCCGTGATGAGGACGGGCGGCAGGCCTTTCATGCTTTCGTCCCCCGGATACGCGCCACGATGCCGGCCATGCCGGTCAGCTTCGGCGATTGCAGCAGCAGCACCGCCAGCACCACCACGGCCTTGACCAGGAGGTTGAATTCCGGGGGATAGCCCGACAGGAGAATGCCCGTGTTCATCGTCTGGATGATGAGCGCGCCGAGCACAGCGAGCAAGAGGCTGAAGCGGCCGCCGAACAGCGAGGTTCCGCCGATCACGACGGCCAGGATCGCGTCGAGCTCGAGCCACAGGCCGGCATTGTTGGCATCAGCCCCCATGATGTCGGCCGCGGCGATCACGCCCGCAAGCGCCGCGCACACGCCGCACCAGACATAGACGGCCAAGATCATGGCGCGGGTGCCGACGCCGGCGAGATCGCTCGCGCGCGCATTGCCGCCGGTCGCCTCGATCAAGAGACCGAGCGCCGAGCCGCGCACCACGGCGCCGGTGAGGATCAGCATCCCCAAGGCAATCGCGACCGGCACGGGAACGCCGAGGATGGCGCCGTTGCCGAGCCAGACCAGATCCGGCGAGGTGAAGGTCACAATGCGCCCCTCTGTGATCAGCTGGGCGATCCCGCGGCCGGCAACCATCAGGATCAGCGTCGCAACGATCGGCTGCATGCCGAGGATGCTGACTAGAAAACCGTTCCAGAGGCCGCAGACGAGGCCCGCACCGAGCGCAGCCGCGAGCACCACGGGCAGGCCGTGACTGTCCGCAAGGCTCGCCGCAATCGCGCCGGAAATCGCCATGACTGCGCCGACCGAAAGATCGATGCCGCGCGTCGCGATCACCAGCACCATGCCGAGCGAGAGCAGCGCCACCGGTGTGCCGCGGTTGAGCACGTCAATCATGCTGCCGAACAGCCGTCCGTCCTGCAAGCGCAGATCGAAGAATTGCGGCGAGACGGCGCGATCGACCATCAGGATGACGATCAGCGCGAATATCTGGGCGAGGCCCCGGCGCGGCAGAAGAGCGGTCACGGCCTGCCCTCCTGCGCGATGGTGCTGCCGTCGGCGGCAATCGCCGCCAGAATATTGGAGACGTCGATCGCCTCGCCCTGCAACTCCTCGACATGGGCGCGATCCCGCAGCACGACGACGCGATCCGAATAGGTGACGATCTCGTCGAGCTCGGAGGAGATCACGAGTAGCGCGAGGCCATCGTCGCAGAGCTCGCGGATCAGGCGGATGATCTCGGCGTGCGCGCCGACGTCGATGCCGCGGGTCGGCTCGTCCAGCACCAGGAGCCGCGGCGAGGTTGCGAGCCAGCGCGCCAGCAGCACCTTTTGCTGGTTGCCGCCGGACAACAGGCCGACCGGACGCTCCGGATCGGGCGGACGAATATCGAGCATTTTGACATACCGCGCGGCGATCTCGTCCTGCTCGCGGCGCGACAGCGGCCGGTGCAACCCTCGCTTGGCCTGCAGTGCCAAGACAATGTTCTCGCGCACCGTGAGCTCGGCCACGATACCTTCGGTCTTGCGCTCCTCCGGGCAATAGCCAAAACCGTGGCGGACGCCGTCGCGCGGGGTCTGGAGCCGCGCTGGCGCGCCCTCCACTTTCGCCTGGCCCTGATCGGAGCGCTCGGCGCCGAACACCAGCCGCGCCGTCTCGGTGCGCCCCGAGCCGAGGAGGCCGGCGAGACCCACGACCTCGCCGTGGCGCAGTTCGAGATCGAACGGCGCGACGTAGCCGGCCTTGCCGTAGCCCTTAAAGCTCGCGCAGACCCCGCGCGCCTGATGCTCGCCCGCGGACGCGCGTGCGCTGGTGGTCTCGGCAAGCTCGCGGCCGAGCATCATCCTGATCAGCTCGAGCCGCGGCAGCGATGCGGTCTCGCGCTCGCCGACGAGGCGGCCGTTGCGCAGGACGGTGATGCGGTCGGAGATTTCGTAGACCTGGTCGAGGAAGTGGCTGACGAAGACGATGCCGATGCCGCGGCCGGCAAGCTGGCGCATGATCTTGAACAGAATCTCGACCTCGTGGCGGTCGAGGCTCGCGGTCGGCTCGTCGAGAATGAGAACGCGCGCCGACAGGTCGACGGCGCGGGCGATCGCGGTGACGTGCTGGATCGCGACAGAGTAGCTGCCGAGCGGCGCCGCCACGTCGATGTCGAGGCCGAACCCGGCAAGTAGCGCGTTTGCCCGCCGGCGCATCTCGCCTTCGCGGACGATGCCGAAGCGCATCGGCTGCCGGTCGAGAAAAAGATTCTGCGCCACCGACAGGTTGGGCAGCAGATTGACTTCCTGGTAGACGGTGGCGATCCCAGCTTCCAGTGCCGCCTTCGACGATCGCGGCGCGACCTCGACGCCGCCGAGCCGAACGATTCCGGCATCGCGCGGGAAGATCCCGGTGACCACCTTGATCAGCGTGGACTTGCCCGCGCCGTTCTCGCCGAGCAGGGCATGGATCTCGCCGGCACGAAGCGTGAAGTCGACGTCCTGCAACGCACGTACAGCGCCAAAACTCTTGCTGATCCCACGCACCTCGAGCAGACAAGGGGCAGAATCCGGGCCGGTCTCCATTGCGACGTCACTCCCGCCGGCGTCCGCTTGTGGGGTTGCGGACGTCCAGCCAATTCACCACGCTTAGCAGTTTCGAAGGGGGTGGCGCCACCGCAGCATGCGTCAGCCGCGGTGGCGCACGGGAGGGCTCAGTAACCGAGACCCTTCTTGCTGTCGTAGATCTTCTGCGGATCGTCGGAGGCGGTATAGAGCTTCGATTCCGTCTGGATCCACTTCGGCGGAACGGTGCCCTTGTCCTTGAAGGCGGCGATGACGTCGAGCGCGGGCCCGGCCATGTTCGGCGTCAGCTCCACCGTGGCGTTCGCCTCACCTGCGGCCATCGCCTTGAAGATGTCGGGAACCGCGTCGATCGAGACGGTCAGGACGTCCTTGCCGGGCTTGAGGCCGGCTTCCTTCATCGCCTGGATTGCGCCGACCATCATGTCGTCATTATGCGCATAGACCGCGCAGATCGACTTGCCGCCGCCTTCGGCCTTGATGAAGCTCTCCATCACTTCCTTGCCCTTGGCGCGGGTGAAGTCGCCGGTCTGGCTGCGCACCACCTTCAGGTTCGGATGCTTGGCGACGACGGAGTCAAAGCCCTTCTTGCGGTTGGTGGCGACGCTGGCGCCGACCGTACCCTGCAATTCGACGACGTTGCAGGCCTTCTCGCCGACCGTCTTGGCGAGCCACTCGCCGGCGACGGCACCTTCGTGCACGCTGTCCGAGGTGACGGCGGTCAGATAGAGCTCCTTGCCGGAGGGATCGATGTCGCGGTCGAGCAGCACGACCGGAATCTTGGCCTCCTTGGCCTCCTTCAGCACCGCGTCCCACCCGGTCGAGACGACCGGCGCGAGGAAGATCGCGTCGACGTTCTGCGCAATGAAGGAGCGGATCGCCTTGATCTGGTTCTCCTGCTTCTGCTGGGCGTCGGCGATCTTCAGGTTGACCTGGCGCTTGGACGCTTCCTGCTTGGAGACCGAAGTCTCAGCGGCGCGCCATCCGGATTCCGATCCAATCTGCGAAAAACCGATGGTGAGCTGGCCGGCATTGGCCGGCAACGCGAGCAGCAGCGCTGCCGTGGCGGTGGCCGCAAAGAGGGCTTTGAGGGTCATCAGGCGTGTCTCCCAAAAAATGTTTATCTCGGATGCCAATTGGTATGATGGCACCTACTAGACCGCCCCTCTGGGCGGCGGGAGGGACTATTTCACGGAAGCTCAGCTCCGTATAGTCATATTATTTGACTATATGACTGATCACAAAAATTTTCGCATACACTCGTGGCACGCGAATTCTGCGTGCCTATGCAACGAAAAGATGAACGCGAAAATGTGGAGCGGCCTATCGACGGGGCCCGCTATATTCTCCACTGCGTTAGCGTTGTGCGCAGAGGCGAAGGTGAAGCCATGCAGACATGCGATGTCGCGGTGATCGGGCTGGGCCTTATGGGCAGCGCGGCGCTCGACGCTTTGCTCAGCGCTGGCGTCGATGCGCTGGGTTTCGACCCCATTGGCCCCGGCGATAACCGCGGCTCCTCGCACGGTTCTTGTCGGGTGTTCCGACGCTTCAACTTCGAGAATGACAACTATACCGATCTGAGTGACGCAGCCCTTGCAGGCTGGAAGCGGCTGGAGTCTGACAGCGGCGAAACAATCCTCATACCGTCTCCGGTTCTGGAGGCCGGCCGGCCCGGATCGCCGATGGTGGCGGCCTCACGCGCTGCGGCGCTGGCGAAAGGCCATGCGGATCCCGCTTGGTCGGCCGCTGCGGCAAATCGGGAATTCCCTGCATTCGCTCTTCCTGCCGACTGGGATGTGGTGGTGCAGGACGGTGGGGCCATTCTGAAAGCCGAAGTCGCCCTGAGGATCACGCGTTCGCGCGCCAACGAGCGGGTGTTTCCGGAAGCTGCGCAGATCGACTGTCGTCCAGACGGCGTTCTGGTGCGCACCAAGACCCGGGACATTTTCGCCCGGCAGGCCATCCTCGCTCTTGGCCCATGGCTGGGCCGCGCCCTGCCCAAGATCGCTCCGATGCTGGAAGTGACGCGGCAGGCGGTGGGCTGGTTTAGCGCCGCCCGACCCGAGAGCGTGTCACCCGACCGCTTTCCACTGTTCATTCTGGAGCGGGGACCCAACGATATCGTGTACGGCTTCCCGGATTTTGAACAGCGTGGCGTGAAAGCGGCCCCCCATAATCATGGACCGAAGGTAGACGCGGACGACTGGGACCGGCCGGCGACGGATGCCGAACTAATGCAGGTCGGAAACGCCCTGGCCCAGCTTGTCCCGGGTGCCGCCGGTCCCATCGTCGATCGCGATATCTGTCTCTACACGAACACCGCGCCGGCCGACCACCGACCGGACAAAGGCCAGGAGTTCATCATCGATCGATGGCCAAATTCCCGGCTGATCGTCGCCTCGCCCTGTTCGGGTCACGGCGCGAAGTTTGCGCCTGCCATCGGCGAAAAACTTGCCCGCCTCGCCATCGATCCAACGTACCAAGTCGAGCCTTTCTTCCAACTGTCCCGGTATTCGGCTTTCGCCTGACGAGTCGATGATGTCGTCGTGGGCTTAAAGCAGCCTGCGCTGCGCGAGGTTCTTCATCAGCGCGCCGATGCCGAAGCTCCAGGGCTCGCATTCATCGCTCGTGCGCATGCGGTTGGTGAGCTTGCCGAGCTCAGGGGCTGCGATGGTGACGATGTCGTCATGCTTGTGGGTGAACCCCTGCCCCGGCGCATCGCGATCCTCGACCGGCGCGAACATCGTGCCGAGGAACAGCACGAAGCCGTCAGGATATTGATGGACGGTGCCGATCGTCTGCGCGACGAGATCGGTGGGATCGCGGCTGATCTTGCTGATCGAGGAATGGCCGTTGAGCACGAAACCGTCCTGCCCCTTCACGTTGAGGGTGATGTCCAGCCTGCGCGCGTCATCGAGGGAGAAGGTGTCGTCGAACAGCCGCAGCAGCGGGCCGATGGCGCAGGAGGCGTTGTTGTCCTTGGCCTTCGACAACAGCAGCGCCGATCGCCCCTCGAAGTCGCGCAGGTTCACGTCATTGCCGAGCGCGCCTCCGACGATCTTGCCGCGGCTCGAGACGAACAGCACCAGTTCCGGCTCCGGATTGTTCCATGTCGATTTCGGATGCAGCCCGGCATCCATGCCGGCGCCGACCGACGACAGCACCGGCGCCTTGGTGAAGACCTCCGCATCGGGGCCGATGCCGACCTCGAGATACTGGCTCCAGGCGTTCTGCTCGATCAGCACCTGCTTCAGCCGCATCGCCTGGTCCGAGCCTGGCTTGAGCTTTGACAGATCGTCACCGATGAGCCGCGTCACTTCTTTCCGGATCGCTTCGGCCGAGGCCGGATTTCCCTTTGCCTTCTCCTCGATCACGCGCTCCAGCATGGAGATGGCAAAGGTCACGCCGGCGGCCTTGAGGGTCTGAAGGTCGACCGGCGCGAGCAGCCAGGGTTTTTGCCGGTCGCGCTGATCGGGCGGCGTATTGGCTGCGATCGCCTCGAGATCGCCGATCCGCTCGCCCTTGGTCTCGCGCACGGCCTTGGCCGGATCGGCCTCCTCGCAGAGCGCGCTGATGGTCGGAAACCGCGCGGTGACGTCGAACACGCCGTCGCTGCGCACCGCGACCACGGCGGGACCATTGACCTGCGGCAACCAGACGCGGCCAACCAGCGTGCCGCGCGTCCCGTCCTCCGGCAAAACATCCGTCGCCGTCAGTGTCATCCTGGCCGTTTCCGACTTCATTGCATCGGTCCTTTTCTCTTTCGTTGTCACCCGCGTGGCACGACAGGCGCGCCGCTCGCCAGCACCAAGAACACCATTTGCGGGCGTTCCGCCACTGGGCAGCGTGCGATTCAACCACGCGGCGCGCGGTCGCCTATTGCACCGCGGAACCATTTGCGACGCAACATTCAAAATGAGACTGCCCGTTAAGCCGTGCATGGCTCCGACGCGTGCGCTGCATCCGAGTTCGGTTAGCCTCCATGCAAGAACCGTGAGCCTCGTGTGAACAAGCTACCGGCGAACAATGACGACACAGGGAGGAGAGCAATGTTGAAAGGCAGTGTGGGACTTATCGCGCTGAGCAGCCTGTTGCTTTCAGGAGCAGCCATGGCTCAGGAGAAGATCAAGGTCGGCGTCACCGCAACTCTCGAAGGCACCTATACCGTGCTCGGCGAGGACGGCATCCGCGGCCATCAGACCGCGCTCAACGTGCTTGGCAAGAAGGTCGGCGACAAGGAACTCGAATTCATCATCGCCTCGACCGACGCAACGCCCGACTCCGCCGTGCGCGCCGTGCGCAAGCTGATCGAGCAGGACAAGGTGCAGATCCTGCTCTCGCCGCTGTCCGGCGACGAAGGCATCGCGGTGAAGAATTTTGCGAAAACCCATCCCGAGCTGACCTTCATCAACGCGGCCTCCGGCGCCCAGGAAACGACCTATGTCGATCCCGCGCCGAACTTCTTCCGCTACAACATGGACGGCGCGCAGTGGCAGGTGGGCCTCGGCAAATACGCCTATGAAACCAAGGGCTATCGCAAGATCGCGACGGTCGGCGAGGACTACTCCTTCATCTACACGCAGGTGTTCGGCCTCGTGCTCGAATTCTGCGGCATGGGCGGACAGGTCACCAACCGGCAATGGGTGCCGCTCGGCACCAAGGACTTCGCCTCGGTGATCGCCGCGCTGCCCGACGATGTCGATGCGATCTATCTCGGCCTCGGCGGCGCCGACGCCGTCAACTTCCTCAACCAGTACCAGCAGGCCGGCGGCAAGGCGCATCTGATGGGCGGCTCGATCATGATCGACCAGACCATCCTGTCCTCCAAGGGCAACGCCAAGAACGCGCTGATCGGCACGCTGGCGGCGAGCGGCCAGGCCGACACCTGGGAGGATCCGGGCTGGCAGAAGTTCGTGAAGGACTACCAGGACGCCTTCCCGCCGAACAAGCGCTTCCCGAGCCCGTCGCTGCTCGCGACCAACTATTACGGCTCGACCATGGCGCTGATCCTCGGATTGCGTGCGGTCAACGGCGATCTCAGCGACAATCAGTCGAAGTTCAAGACCGCGCTGGCCAAGCTCGAGATCGACGCACCGAACGGCAAGATCAAGCTCGACTCCAACCGCCAGGCGATCGGCACCAACTTCGTGACCGAGGTCGTCGATGACGGCAAGGGCGCGCTGTTCTCGAAGGTCGTGAAGGTGATCCCGAACGTGAATCAGACCCTCGGCTACGATCCGGCGGTGTTCGCCAAGATCGGGCTGCCGAGCCGTACAGTACCGGAATGTAAGAAGTACTGACGCAATCACGTTCGCAACTGCGGCGACCGGGGAGCGATTTGCGAGGCGCGGATCTCACCGCCCTTGCAATCTCTCCCCGGTTGTTGAACGCTAACGGCAAAACAAGAGAACATCGGGAGGGGAAGGCATGAGCCGGGCGCTCGCCATCTTCCATGGCCGGTTCGGTCGGGCAACGGTCTATCAGTTGAACCGCCCTTTCAACATCCATGCGCATCGCGAGGGTCATCTGATCTTCCACGTCGGCGGCATGTCGGCTTGCATCGATGTCTGTGACCACCGCTTCCAGCTCGACGAAACCTCCGTCGTCGCCGTCAATCCCTGGGAACCGCACAATTTCCTGCCCTCCGATCTCGACGCCGGCGCGATCTTCTTCGTGCTCTATGTCAACGCCGAGTGGTTTGCCCCGGATGCGCCAGGCGCCGACCGGCTGCGCTTCGGCCGCACCCAATTCAAGCGCACGCCGGCGCTCGACAAGCACATCCGCAGGACCGCGGCGCTGGTGTGCGGCGCCCCCTCGCTCTCGAGCCTCGACTCCGAGCTCCGGCGGCTGATCGACATCTGCTACGACGAAAGCTGGCAGCAGGCCGAGATCGCGCGCGACGCCCGCGCGGCCGGCGCCGTCACCGACTTCCGCGTGCGCAAATGCATCAAGCTGATGTCGGAAAGCCCGGGCGCGGAGATGGAGCTCGACACCATCGCGCGTGAATCCGGCCTGTCGCGGCCACATTTCTACCGGCTGTTCCGGACCCAGACCGGCGTCACCCCGCATCTCTATCTCAACACGCTGATCATGGAACAGGCGCTGGAGGCGCTGGTCGCCAGCGAAGCGCCGATCGCCGACATCGGCTTCGATCTCGGCTTCTCCTCGCAGAGCGGTTTCACCCGCTTCTTCGCCGCCAATGTCGGCATGGCCCCGACCGATTATCGCCGCGCCGCCAAGGTTTTGCGCGCGTAAAGCCGCGCGAAAAGATACTGACGATCAAACACCTTCGTTCTGTCCTCGCTAGGATGTGCGGAACACGATCCCGAAAAGAGGATCGCGAGCCCAGGGAGATGCACGTCCATGGCGTGGTACGCAGCCTGCTCGGGGCTGTCTGACCTGCATCGGGATGATCGTCGGCGCGGCGCCTCCGCGGTGGAGCGATCGCCATGACCCGCTTTGTCGAACGCCATCCCGCCTGGGCACTGATCGTCATCATCGCGATTGCGCTGGCGCTCTGGTTGATCTTCGCGGTCTGGCCGCCGGGGCTCGAGGAGGCGATTGGCCGCAAGCGGGTGTTCCTCAACGCCGTCTTCAACGGCATCACACTTGGCGGCCTCTACTTCCTGGTCGCGAGCGGCTTCACCTTGATCTTCGGGCTGATGCGCAACGTCAATCTCGCGCACGGCTCGCTTTATCTATTCGGCGGCTATGTCGGCTACGCCATCAGCGCCTCGACCGGCTCGTGGATCCTGAGCTTCATCATCGCCTTCATCCTCACCGCGCTGGTCGGCATCCTGCTCCAGGTCATCGTCTTCCGCCGCATGGAAGGCCAGGACCTGCGCCAGACCATGGTGACGATCGGGCTTTCGATCGTGTTTGCCGATCTGATGCTGTGGGCCTGCGGCGGCGACTTCTACCAGATCCAGACCCCGAGCTGGCTGATCGGCCCCGTGGAGCTGCCGCTGATCACGGCGCTCAAATCCTCGGGCGAGCCGGTCTATCTGCGCTATCCCCTGGTACGGCTCGTGATCTTCGCCGCCTCCGTGGTGATCGGCATCGCGATGTGGCTGGCGCTCAACCGCACGCGGATCGGCATGATCATCCGCGCCGGCGTCGACGACCGCGATATCCTCGCGGCGACCGGCGTGCGCATCCAGATCGTGTTCGTGCTCGTCTTTGCGCTCGGCGCCGGACTTGCCGGCATTGCCGGCGTCGTCGGCGGCACGTTTCAATCGCTCTCGCCGGGCGAGGATATCCGATTTCTGCTGGCGTCCCTCGTGGTCGTGATCGTCGGCGGCATGGGCTCAATCCCCGGCGCCGCACTTGGCGCGCTGATCATCGGCCTCGCTGAGCAGCTCGGCTCGGTCTACATCCCGACCTATGCGATCGTCGTGACCTTCCTGATCATGGTGCTGGTGCTGGCGCTCCGGCCGCAAGGCCTGCTCGCGAGGCGCTGACATGTCCGTCACCCACGACGCACGCGTTTCCGTTCGCACCGCCACCGGCGTGCAGCGGCCCGGATTGCGCGCGTGGCCGGGGATCGACAATCCCGCCGCCTGGATCGTCGCGATCATCCTCCTGATCATGCCGCTGATCGCCAACGGCTTCTTCCTGATCGAGATCTTTGCGACGACGTTGATCCTCGGCACCATCGCGCTGAGCCTGATGTTCCTCGCCGGCTATGGCGGCATGGTCAGCCTGATGCAGCTGACCATCGCGGGCTTTGCCGCCTACATGGTTGCGGTGTTCGGAACCAGCGACAACGCCAATATCAGCCTCGGCTGGCCGTGGTGGCTCGCAGTTCCGATGGCGCTCGCGCTCGCCACCGCCTTCGGCACGCTCGGCGGCGCGCTCGCGGTGCGGACCGAGGGCATCTACACCATCATGATCACACTCGCGATCGGGGCGGCCTTCTACTATTTCACCAACCAGAACTGGGCGATCTTCAACGGTCACACCGGCATCAACAATGTCGGCACGCCGCGCTTCTGGGGTATCAACTGGCGTGCCGACATTCCCTTCTACTACATCGTGCTCGGCGTCGCCGCGCTGTGCTATTTCGCGGTCGAGTACATCTCGCGCGCGCCGTTCGGCCTTGCCTTGCAGGGCGTGCGCGACAATCCGCGCCGCATGGCCGCGCTCGGCTTCAACGTCAATGCCCATCGCGTCGCGGCTTACGCATTTGCGTCCTTCGTCGCGGCGCTGGCGGGCGTATTGCAGGTCTGGAACTACCGGCAGATCTCCCCGGGCTCGGTCAGCGTCGGCGCCTGCATCGACATTCTCATCATTGCGATCGTCGGCGGCATCACGCGGCCTGTCGGCCCCTACATCGGCGCGCTGATCTTCGTGCTGCTGCGCACCTTCGCGCTCGACTTCCTGGTCAAGATCGGGCTCGACGGCAACCGTTTCCGGCTGCTGATCGGGCTCGGCTTCCTCGCCATCGTGTTCTGGTCGTCGGATGGCGTGATCGGCCTCTGGCAGCGCTGGCGCCAGCGCGCCACCCCGACGCGCCCAATCGGACGGAGCGGCCAACGATCTGGTCAAGGATCCGGTCATGGATAGCGTCGCCCATCGCCTCTCGGCCGTCGGCGCCGGCGCAGCGCTCGAGCTGCGCGGCGTGACGCGGCTGTTCGGCGCGCTCGCTGCGCTGACCGACGTCACCATCACCGTCCGCCCCGGCGAGCGTCGCGCCGTGCTCGGCTCAAACGGTGCCGGCAAGACCACGCTGTTCAACTGCATCACCGGCGACTTCCCGCCCTCCTCCGGCACCATTCGCTTCTTCGGCGAGGACATCACGCACTTCCCACCCTATGAGCGGATCCGCCGCGGCCTGCGGCGGACCTACCAGATCTCCGCGCTGTTCCCCGGCCTCACCGTGCAGGACAATGTCTATCTCGCCTGCCGCGGCGTCTCGCGCGGGCGCTTCTCGCTCCTGCGCCCCAGCCAGAACGATGCGCTGATGCATGCCGCCGACAATCTCGTGCAGGCGGTGCATCTCAACGCCGTGAAGGACCGGCGCGTCGCCGAGCTCGCGCATGGCCAGCAGCGCCAGCTCGAGATCGCGCTGGCGCTGGCCGGCGCGCCGCGCTTCGTGCTGTTCGACGAACCGGCGGCGGGCCTGTCGCCGGCCGAGCGGCTCGAGCTGATCGAGATCCTGACCTCCCTACCCGCCCATATCGGCTACATCATCATCGAGCACGACATGGACGTGGCGCTGCGCGTCGTCGAGAGCGTCACGATGATGCACAACGGACGCATCTTCAAGGAAGGCCTGCCGCAGGAGATCCAGTCCGACCCCGAGGTTCAGGAGCTTTATCTCGGAGGCGGCCATGACTGAGGTCCGCCGCACCGCAGCCGCGCTCGAGGTCAAAGGCCTCGACGTCTACTATGGGCATTCGCATGCGCTGCAAGGCGTCGACCTCTCGCTCGACGCGAGCGTGTTCTCCGTCGTCGGCCGCAACGGCATGGGCAAGACCACGCTGTGCAAGGCCATCATGGGGCTTGTGCCCGTGAGCGGCGGCTCGATCCGCATTCGCGGCGAAGACATCACGCGGCGGCCGCCGGCGCATATCGCGCGGCTCGGCGTCGGCTATGTGCCGCAGGGACGCCGCCTCTGGCGCTCGCTCAGCGTCGACGAGCATCTGCGGCTTGCCGGCGGCATCCGCAGTGGCGCCTGGACCGTCGAGCGCATCTACGACACGTTTCCGCGTCTCGCCGAGCGCAAGGACCATGGTGGCGGCCAGCTCTCGGGCGGCGAGCAGCAGATGCTCGCTATCTCGCGTGCGCTTCTCACCAATCCGCAGCTCCTGATCATGGACGAGCCGACCGAGGGCCTTGCGCCCGTCATCGTCGCCCAGGTCGAGGAGATGCTGCTGCGCCTCGGCGAGGACGGCGACATGTCGGTGCTCGTGATCGAGCAGAACATCGGCGTCGCCACCGCGGTCTCACGCAACGTCGCGATCATGGTCAACGGCCGGATCAATCGGATCATCGACTCGTCGCGCCTTGCCGCCGACCGCGACTTGCAGCAGCGCCTGCTGGGCGTCGGGCTGCACGCCGGGCTCGAGGCTGATGTCGATGCACCCGCGGCCGGCAGTGAGACAAAACCAGCCCAGCAACCTGCGCGTCCGAGCGGTCCGATCCGCATCTACATCTCCAACCCGACGCCGCCGACGCGCTGGTCGCAGCCCGTGCCGATCGCCCGCATCGAGGCCGCAGCGCGCACGCTCTCGACGCAGGTGGCGCGTCTCGACGAGACCGCGCGGCGCAAGCGCGAGCCGGTCGCGGCGCAAACCGCCGGACCGCCGGTCGTGCTGGTCGTCGGCACGCTCGACACCAAGGGCACGGAACTTCGCTTCATCCGCGACATCATCGCGGAAAGCGGCCTGCGCACGCGGCTCGTCGACGTCTCGACCGGCGGCAAGCACACGAGCTGCGACGTCTCCGCGCAGGAGATCGCGCTGAACCACGGCCGTGGCGGATCGGCCGTGTTCGGCCCCGACCGCGGGGTTGCCGTGACCGCGATGGCCGACGCCTTCGCCAACTGGCTCCGTCGCCAGCGCAACGTCGCCGGCGTGATCTCGGCAGGAGGTTCGGGCGGCGCCTCGCTGGTTGCACCCGGCATGCGCGCCCTCCCCGTCGGCGTGCCCAAACTGATCATCTCCTCGGTCGCCTCCGGCGACGTCGGCCCCTATGTCGGGCCGGCCGACATCACCATGATGTATTCGGTCACCGACGTGCAGGGCCTCAACTCGATCTCGCGCGCGGTGCTCGCCAACGGCGCCAACGCGCTTGCCGGCATGGTCAAGGCGCGTCTCGATCAGCGCGAGGCGAAGGAGCGCACTGCCGCCGCCAGCCTGCCCGCGGTCGGCATCACCATGTTCGGCGTGACCACGCCGGCGGTGCAGAAGATCGCGGCCGATCTGCGCGAGGACTTCGAATGCCTCGTCTTCCACGCCACCGGCGTCGGCGGACGCTCCATGGAGAAGCTGGTCGAGTCCGGCCAGCTGGCCGGCGTCATCGATCTCACGACGACGGAGGTCTGCGATCTCTTGATGGGCGGCGTGTTTCCGGCGACCGAAGATCGCTTTGGCGCAATCATCCGCAGCCGCGTACCCTATGTCGGCTCCGTGGGCGCACTCGACATGGTCAATTTCGGCGCGCCCGACACCATCCCCGAGCGCTATCGCGGCCGCAAATTCCACGTCCACAATCCGCAGGTCACCCTGATGCGGACCACGGTGGACGAGAACGAGCGCATGGGTCGGTGGATCGGCGAGCGGCTGAACCAAATGGACGGGCCGGTGCGGTTCTTCATTCCCGAGGGCGGCGTCTCCGCGCTGGATGCGCAGGGACGGTCGTTCTGGGATCCCGAGGCCGATGCCGCGCTGTTCCGTGCGCTCGAACGCACGGTGCGGCAGACGAGCAACCGCCAGCTCATCCGCGTCAAGAACAATATCAACGATCCCGAGTTCGCCTCCACGATCGTCAGTGCGTTCAAAACCCTGTTCGGACGCACCGGGGCGCGCCGGAGAATGGTGAGGTGACCGATGGCCAGGTTTGAACGGGCTGCACTGCTGAAGCGATTTCGCGAGATGGCAAAGCGCGGCGAGCCGATCGTCGGCGGCGGCGCCGGCACGGGTCTCTCCGCCAAGTGCGAAGAGGCCGGCGGTGTCGATCTCATCGTCATCTACAATTCCGGCCGCTATCGCATGGCCGGTCGCGGATCGCTTGCGGGCCTCATGGCCTACGGCGATGCCAACGCCATCGTGCTGGAGATGGCCACCGAAGTGCTGCCCGTGGTCAGCAAGACGCCGGTGCTCGCCGGCGTCAACGGCACCGATCCGTTCCGCGACATGGACGTCTTCCTCGACCAGCTCAAGGCGCTCGGCTTTGCCGGCGTGCAGAACTTTCCGACGGTTGGCCTGATCGACGGGATATTCCGCGCCAATCTGGAGGAGACCGGCATGTCCTACGCGCTGGAGATCGACATGATCGCCAGGGCGCGTGAGAAGGACATGCTGACGACGCCTTACGTCTTCAGCGAGAAGGAAGCCGCCGCGATGGCGATCGCGGGCGCCGACATCATCGTCTGTCACCTGGGGCTCACGACGGGCGGCACAATCGGAGCGCAGACCGCACCGAAGCTTGCCGATTGCCCGGCGCACATCGACACCTGGGCCTCAGCCGCGCTCAGCGTCAATCCGGACATTCTGGTGCTCGCCCACGGAGGTCCGATCGCGGATCCCGCGGATGCCGATTTCATCATGAAGAACACCCGCTACTGCCACGGCTTCTACGGAGCCTCCTCGATGGAGCGCCTGCCCGTGGAGCGGGCACTGACGGACCAGGTACGCAAATTCAAGGCGATCGGCGCGCGTTGACGCCTGTAAGTTCGAGGAGGGAAAGATGTCGGGGATTTTGGTCGGTGAATTGATCCTCTGGCTGATCATCGCGATCATCGTGATCGTGGTTGGCGTCTACATCGTGAACTGGCTGTACCATCGCTCATCCAAGGAGGTCTCGTTCGTCCGGACCGGCTTCCTCGGCGAGCGCGTGGTGATCAATGGCGGCGCTTTCGTGCTGCCTTTCATCCACGACTACACGCCGGTCAACATGAACGTGCTGCCGATGGGGATCATACGTTCCAGGCAGGACGCCGTGATCACCCGCGACCGCATGCGCGTCGACATCGAGGCCGACTTCTACGTCCGCGTGCAGCCGACCCGCGAAGCCGTCTCGATCGCGGCCGCCACGCTCGGCCGCCGCACCATGGAGCCGGAGCAGCTCCACGCGCTGCTAGCTGGCAAGTTCATCTCCGCGATCCGCTCGGTTGCTTCGGAGATGACCATGGAGGAGATGCACGAGCGGCGCGGCGACTACGTCGCGCGCGTCAAGACCAATGCCGCCGAAGCCCTCGCCCAGAACGGCCTCGAACTCGAGTCGGTCGCGATTACCGATCTCGACCAGACTGACCTCGAATTCTTCAATCCCTCGAACCGCTTCGACGCCGAAGGCTTGACGCGGTTGATGGAGGACATCGAGGCCAAGCGAAAGCTGCGTAACGACATCGAGCAGGACTCGATGATCAAGATCCGCTCCCGCAATCTGGAAGCCGAGCGGCAGGCGCTCGAGATCGAGCGCGAAAGCGAGACTGCGCGCCTCGAGCAGGAACGCGACATCGAGATGCGCCGAGCGCTTCAGCGCACTGAGGTGGCCCGCGAGCGCGCGCTGCGGGAGACCGAGGCCGAGCAGGCGCAGATTTCCGCGCGGGAGGCCATCGAAAAGGCCCGCATCGCCAACG
Organism: Bradyrhizobium iriomotense; assembly: GCF_030160715.1. Classification (GTDB taxonomy): domain Bacteria; phylum Pseudomonadota; class Alphaproteobacteria; order Rhizobiales; family Xanthobacteraceae; genus Bradyrhizobium; species Bradyrhizobium iriomotense. The sequence goes on along the minus strand of NZ_BSOW01000003.1, from coordinate 152,005 downwards.
ATCAGGCCATTGCGGAGGCCCGCATCGCCTCCGAGCGCGAGACCCGCCAGAAGGAGATCGAGCGGACCCGGACCATCGAAGAGAAGGAGCTGCTTGCCCGCGAGGAGGTCGAGAAAACCCGGATCACCAACCAGCGCTCGATCGACACGACGCGCATCGCCTCCGAGCGCGAGGTGCGCCAGCGCGAGATCGAACGGATGCGCACCGTCGAGGAAGCCGAGATCGCCGCGCGCGAGGCGATCGAGAAGGCCCGCATCCAGCAGGATCGCGTGGTGACCGACGCCCGCATTGCCAACGAGGAAGAAACAAGGCGCCGCGAGATCGAGCGTACCCGCGCCGTCGACGAGGCCGAGATCGCGGCACGCGAGGCCACCGAAAAGGCCCGCATCGCCCAGACCATGATTGTCAATGTCGAGCGCATTTCCTCCGACGAGCGCACCCGCGCGCTGGAAATCCAGCAGGTGCGCACCATCCAGGAGGCCGAGATCGAGGCGCAGCGCTCGGTCGAAGCCGCCCGCATCGCTCGCGAACGAACGCTCGCCGCCGAGCGCATTGCGGCCGAGCAGAACACGCGGCAGCTGGAGATCGATCGTAACCAGACCCTGGATATCGCCGGCGTCACGGCACGCGAAGCGACGGAAGCGGCCCGCATCGCCCAGGAGGAGCGCGTCCGCTCGCTCGAGATCGCCCGCAACCGCACTGTAGAGGAAGCCGACATCGCCTCCCGCGAGGCGATCGAGGCCGCGCGCATCGCGCAGGAGAAAGCGGTTGCCGCCGAGCGCATCCAGGCCGAGCGGGAGACCCGCGCGCTCGAAATCGAGCGGACCGGCATATTGGAGGCGGCCGAGTTGAAGAGGCGTGACGCCATCGAGCGCCAGCGCATCGGCGTCGACCTTGCGCTCGAAGCCGAGCGGATCACCTCCTCGAAAAAGCGCGAGGTGCTCAACATCGAGCAGAAGAAGGCAATCGAAATCGCGGACGAGGACCGCGTCATTGCGCTCTCAAGCAAGAAATCCGAGCGCATCGATGCCGACCGCCAGGTCAGGCAGGCCGAGATCGTGGCGCGCAAGGAGGTCGAAACCACTGACGTCTCGCGCGAGCACGCGCTGGAAGCCGCCCGTATCGAGCGCCGCCGCGCGATCGAGCAGCTGGAAGTTGCTCGCGTGCAATCCTTGCAGGAAGCCGAGATCGTCTCCCGCGAGGAAGTCGAGCGCGCACGCATCGCGTCCGACCGCGGCCTCGACGAAGCCCGCATCGGCCGCGAGCGCGAGCTGCGGAAGCTGGAAGTGAACCGCGAGAAGGAAGTCGAGACGGTCCTGATGGAGAAGGCCATCGCCATCCATCAGAAGTCACTCGAGGAATCCGCTGCGCGCGCTGCCGCCGAGGAGGCCCGCATGCGAGCGACGGAAGCGGCCGAACGCGTCGTCACGGCGCGGGAAAGCGAGATCGCCAAGCGACGCAAGACGGTCGAGGTGCTGCTCGCCGAGAAGCAGGCCGAGGAGACCCGCATTGCCGCCGAGGCCGAGCGCGTCCGTGCCGCCGTCGAGGCCGAGGCGCAGCGCATGCTGAATGAAGCCGAGAACGTGCTGACCGATCAGGCGCGCTACTCGCTATTCCGCAGAAAGCTACTCGACCGGATCGAGGGCATCGTGCGCGAGAGCGTCAAACCGATGGAGAAGATCGAGGGCATTCGCATCCTCCAGGTCGACGGCCTCAACGGCGCCGGCCATGGTGGCGGCAATGGCGGCCGCAGCGCCACAGACGAGGTGATCGACTCGGCGCTCCGCTACCGCGTCCAGGCGCCGCTGATCGACTCGATCCTGTCAGATATCGGCGTCGAGGGCGGCAGCCTCGCAAAAATGCCGGGCCTGATCCGCGAGGCTCGCGACATGCAGGGGATCAAAGATTCCGCGCGCAAGAGCGGCGGCGACAAGCCCGCCGCCTCGCCTGCGCCCTCCGCCGAAAGTGGGCCGCCGGCCGAGCGCGGCCCGCGGAAGAAAAGCTGAGGTCTAGATCATGGCCCGCGTCTACGTCTCCACCGTCGTCAATGCGCGCAACGACCGCGTCTGGGCGCGGGTGCGCGATTTCAACGGCATGCCGAACTGGCACCCCGCGATTGCGGAAAGCCGCATCGAAGGCGGCGAGCCCTCGGACAAGATCGGCTGCGTTAGGGATTTTCGCCTCCGCAACGGCGACCGCATCCGCGAGAAGCTGCTCGGCCTCTCCGACTACGACATGTTCTGCACCTACTCGATCCTGGAATCCCCCATGGGCGTCGAGAACTATGTCGCGACGCTGCGGCTCACGCCCGTGACGGATGGCGATCAGACTTTTATGGAATGGACCGCCGAATTCGACTGTGCGCCGGAGCGGGAGACCGAGCTCGTCAACAATATCGGCGGTGGCGTGTTCCAGGGCGGTTTCGATGCTCTGAAACGTGTGTTCGGAGGCTAGGCGTGCCGCATATCGTCAAGAGCACGATCGTCGATGCGCCGACCGACGCGGTATGGGATGTGCTGCGCGATTTCAACGGGTTTGATCGCTGGCATCCGGCGCTGGCGACCTCCGCCATCGAGCGCGCGCAGTCGTCGGACAAGATCGGCTGTGTCAGGCGCGTCAAGCTGAAGGATGGCTCGGAGCTGCGCGAGCAGCTACTGGCGCTGTCCGATCTCGAACAGACCTATAGCTACTGCCTGCTCGATACGCCGATCCCGCTGTTCAATTACGTGGCCCATGTTCGCCTGTTCCCGGTCACTGACGGCGACCGCACCTTCTGGCACTGGGAGTCGCGCTTCACGACCAGGCCGGAGGACCGCGACCGCATGACGCGCTTGGTCTCCGAAGACATCTATCAGGCCGGATTTGAGGCCATCCGCAGACACCTGAAGGAGGCTGCCTGACCATGGCTGTCACGGTGAAGACCTTTGCCAGCTCGAATGAGGCTGCGGCCGCGCTGTCATCGGACCGGGCCGCGCGTTATCTCGGTGGCGGCACGCTGGTGATGCGCGCGTTGAACGAGGGCGACGTCTCGATCTCGACCGTCGTTCGCACCAATGACCAGACGCTGACCCGGATCGACGCATCGGGCCCGCGGATCACACTGGGCGCCGGCGTCACCTTTGCGCGCGTCCTCGCTGAGCGCGATCTTGCCTTCCTGCACGCCCCCGCCCGCTCGATCGGCGGGCCTGCGGTGCGCAACATGGGAACGGTCGGCGGCAATCTCTTCGCACCCAATCCCTATGGTGATTTCACGGTCGCCCTGCTCGCGCTCGATGCCACCGTCGCCGTGCAAGGCGGCTTTGGCGCACGCGATATCCCGATCGAGGAATTCCTGCAATCGCGTGAGCGGCAAGCCGGAACGCTGGTGCTGTCGGTTTCCTGCGCCCGGCCGGCGAGCGCGGAGGCCTTCCGCTATCGCAAGATCGCCCGCATCAAGCCCAAGGGCGGCTCCGTCATCACGCTCGCTGCGCACCTGCCGATCAGCGGCGGCCGCATCGCCGGCGCCCGCATCGCGCTGGGCTCGATGGCACCGACGCAGATCCGCGCGCGTGCCGCCGAGCGCGCGCTGGAGGGTCGCATCCTCGACGCCGCCACCATCGCAGCCGCAGCCTCCGCGGCTAGCGAAGGGACATCGCCATCCGACAATGCGCTGGGCAGCGCCTGGTATCGCCGCGAGATCGTCGGCGTGCACCTGCGTCGCCTTCTCTCGGGTCAGGAATAGACCGCCATGTCCAAGACGCCCCTGCAATTTCGTCACAACGGCCGCGAAGTCGCCATCTTCGTCGATGGTGGCACCAATCTGCTGGTGGCACTGCGGGAGTTGATCGGCGACATGACGCCGAAATTCGGCTGCGGCCAGGGTGGCTGCGGCACGTGCAGCGTGCTTGTTGACGGCGAGCTTTATCTCTCCTGCCTGACGCTCGCCGAGACCGTCGCCGGCCGGTCCGTCGAGACGCTCGACAGCCTGAAGCAGGGACCGAACCTGCACCCGCTCCAGCGCGCCTTCGCCGACAATTTCGCCGCTCAATGCGGTTATTGCACGCCGGGCATGCTGATGGCCGCAAAGGCCCTGCTCGACCGCAACCCGCAGCCGAGCCGCGCCGAGATCGTGGAAGCCATCTCCGGAAACATCTGCCGCTGCACCGGCTACGAGCCGATCATCAACGCCATCCTCGCCGCCTCGGGCGGCCGGGCCAGCGCCTGAGGACATTTGCCATGCTGGAATTGCGCAAGGACATCTTCGCCGACGAGCGCGACGACAATCTGAAAGAGATCGGCAAGGGCACGCAGCGCCAGGACATGCTCGGCCATGTCACGGGCACTTCGACCTATTTTGGCGACCACAAGCTCCAGGGCATGCTGCATTTGAAGGTGGTCCGGTCAACGCAGGCGCATGCGCGGCTGCGCCGCATCGATACGACCGATGCCGAGCGCTCGGTGGGCGTGCGCCGGATCATCCGCGGCGCCGACGTGCCGCGCAATCTCAATACGCTGCTCAGCCTGATCAATTTCGGCAAGGACGACGAGCCGTCGCTGGCGGTCGACAAGGTCCGCTACAAGGGCGAGCCGATCGTCGCCATCGTCGCCGACAGCGAGCGCGAGGCTTTTGAGGCGACCGCCAAGGTGCGCATCGACTACGAGCCGCTACCGACCCTGTTCGACGTCGAGGAGGCGCTCAAGCCCGGCGCGCCCGTGGTCAACGAGACCTATCCGAAGAACGCCTTCATCTACCACGACGTCTACGACCACCAGAGGCTGCGCTTCGGCGATGCCGATGCAGCGCTTGCGACCGCCGATCACGTGCTGGAACAGCGCTACCAGATGTCGCCGATCGAACATGCGCCGACAGAGACCAACGGCGCGATCGCCGCGCCGGACACCAACGGCCGCTACGTCGTCTACACCTCGACCCAGGCGCTATTCTTCTCGGTCGACACCTGCGCCAAGATCCTGGACGTGCCCTCCAACACTTTCCACTTCATCGGCGGCACGGTCGGCGGCGGCTTCGGCGGCAAGGTGGATACGTTGACCGAACCGCTCGCCATCCTCGGCGCGATGCTGACCGGCCGCCCCGTGCGCTACGTGTTCGGGCGCGAGGAAGAGATGCAATACGGCCCGCCGCGCGGCGCCGAGCGCATCTACATCAAGGATGGCGTCATGCGCGACGGCCGCATCGTCGCGCGCAAGATCCGCGCCTACTTCGACAGTGGCGCCTATACAAGGCTGTCCAGCTATGCCGCGGTGAAGTGCGCCGCACATCTGCCGGGGCCTTACACCATCCCGAACGTCTATGGCGACGTCTATTGCGTCTTCACCAACCGCACGCCGGCAACCGCGATGCGCGGCTTCGGCGTTACCGCGATGGATTTTGCCATCGAATGCCAGATGGACAAGCTCGCGCATCTCGTCGGCATGGATCCGATGGAGTTCCGCATCCTCAACGCTTATCGCGACGGCGACATGAAGGCGCATCGGCGTGAGGCGAAGAACACCGCGCTGATCGAATGCGTCCAGGTCGCCGCCGAGAAGGCGAAGTGGCCGATCCGCGAGGAGTTCAGGCGCGCCTCCTCGCGCAAGGACGGCGGCGGCAGTCGCGCCGTCATCCCACCGACCCCAGCGGATTCGCGTGCGCGGCCGGCAGCGCCGGCGCAGCAGCGTACGACCTATGACCGGCTTCCGCCCACCATCACCCGCGAGCCGCCGCGTGAGCCGCCGCCACCAGCATCGCCGCCCTCACCCCGGCCCACGGCGCCCTCGCATGGCGCGGCACGTTTCTCGTCCGTCTTCGGCACCAGGAGGCGCTAGATGACCCGGCATCGCGGACGCGGCATGGCGTCGATCAACTATCCCATCGGCATGAATCTCGGCGGCGATCCGAGCCAGGCGCTGGTTCATTCCAATCCCAGCGGCAAGTTCACGGTGGCGCTGTCCTCGATCGATCTCGGCCAAGGCATGAAGTCGGTGACGCGGCAAATCTGCGCGGAGACGCTGGGCGTGCCTGTTGAAGACGTCTATGTCGACACGGCGGATTCCGACACCGGCCCGCATTGCATGGGCTCGTTCGCCTCGCGCGGCACTCACCGCGTCGGCAATGCGGTGATGGCCGCGGCGCGCGAGGCGCGCGGCGTGATGATGGAGGCCGCCGCAGAAGAGCTCGAGGTCAACGCCGCCGATCTCGAGACCGACGGGCGCGGCAACATCCACGTCAAGGGCGCACCACATCGCTCGATCTCGACCAAGGACGTCGCGATCGCCGCGCAGTTCAAGCAGGGCAAGACGATCTCGGGCCGCGGCATCTTCCTGGTGCCGCTCTCCGAGGTCAATCCTGAGACCGGCGAGATGTCGCCGGCGACCTGCTATGCGCATGCCTGCCTCGTCGCGGAAGTCGAGGTCGATGACGAGACCGGCGAGGTCGCCATGGTGCGCATGGATTCCGCCTATGAACTCGGCCGCGCGCTCAACCCGCGCCTGGTCGAACAGCAGCTCGTCGGCGGCGCCTGGATGGGTGTCAGCCACGCGCTCTACGAAACACCGGAGCCTTATTATCCCGATCCCGTTCATGGGCCGCGCGACTTCGTCGAATATCTGATGCCCGGCCCCGGCGACATCTGCCCGCACGACATCGCCGTGCTGGAGCGTCCCGCTCCCGATGGCCCGTTCGGCGCCAAGGGCCCCGGCGAGATGTGCGCCAACCCGGTGCTGCCCGCCGTTGCCAACGCGATCTTCAACGCCGTCGGCGTGCGCATCGACGATTTGCCGATTACGCCGGAAAAAGTGCTACGCGCGATCAAGGCCCAGGGCGGCGCGCGGCCGCAGGCGCGGCGCTGAGGTTTGCCGTGGCGGTTCGCAGCAACATCGTCGGCATCGATGGCCCGGAGGCGCTGGAGAAGGCGCTGCGCGCGGCCTATTACCTCGCCGACGAAGGGCTCGCGACCGCGGCCTATCTCGGTCTCGCGCTCGGCAAGCCGCTGCTGCTGGAGGGCGCGCCGGGTGTCGGCAAGACCGAGGCCGCCAAGGCGATCGCCGCCGTGCTCGGCCGCCGCCTGATCCGTCTGCAATGCTACGAGGGCATCGACGCGGCCGCCGCGCTCTACGAGTGGAACTATCCGCGCCAGATGCTCGCGATCCGTCAGGCCGGCGACGAGAGCATCGACATCTATGGCGAGACGTTTTTGATCGAGCGTCCCATGCTGGCCGCGCTGCGCGCGCCTGATTCCACCGTGCTGCTGATCGACGAGGTCGATCGCGCCGACCAGGAGTTCGAGGCGTTTCTGCTCGAATTCCTGTCCGATTTCCAGATCTCCATTCCCGAGCGCGGCACGGTGCGCGCGGCCGAGCGGCCCGTCGTGGTGCTGACCTCCAACCGCACACGCGACCTACATGAAGCCTTGCGCCGGCGCTGCGTCTATCACTGGATCGACTATCCCACCACCGAGCGCGAGGCGCGCATCGTGATGATGCGGGCCTCCAGCGTCGCCGAGAGCACCGCACGCGCCGTGGTGGCGGCCGTCGAGAAGCTGCGGCGGGAGCCGCTGAGCAAGGCGCCGGGCATCGCCGAGGCCGTCGACTGGGCCGAGGCCGCGACGTTGCTGCACAAGGGCGGCGCGCACTGGCCGGACGCGTTCAAACGTTCGATCGGCGTTGCACTCAAGGATGAGGAAGATCTGCACTTCATCTCGCCGCGGCTCGATGCCTTGCTCGCGGAGGCTTCTGCATGAGCACCGAACCGCAGTTGCCGCGCGCCGTCCGCGTCTTCATCTCCTTCTCGGCGCTTCTGCGCGCCAACGGCTTTGCCGTTGCGCCGGAACAGACCACGTCCTTCCTCGCCGCGATCGGTCTGCTCGGCCCGCGCAGCCTCGACGACATTCGGCAGTCGGCTCTCGCAACGCTCGCCCCGCCGCCCGAACGTCGCGCCACCTTCGATCGGCTGTTCGATCTGCACTTCCGCGGCAGCGAGACGATCGAGCGGACCGACGAGGGTGAAGACGACGAGACCGTGCGGCTGCAAGAGGAGGGCCGCGGCGAAGAGGAACCGCTGCTGTCCGATGAAGCCAGCGAATCCGGGCTGACCGCCACACGCGCCGAGGCCCTGGTCGAACGGCGGTTCGCCGTCACCTCGACCAGCGATGCACTGCGCCGCCTGGCGCGCGAGGCACCGCGGCGCCTGCCGAAGCGGCGCGGCCATCGCCGCATGCGCGCGCGCCGCGGGCCGTTTGCAGACCTGCGCCGCACCTTGCGCGATACCGTCCGCAGCGATGGCGAGATCTTGCGGCTCGGGCACCTGAAGCGGCGGCAACGCCCGCGCAAATTCCTGCTCCTGATCGACGTCTCCGGCTCGATGAAGGCCCGCACCGAGGAGAACATGAAGCTCGCGCACGCGCTGGTGCAGGCCGCGCCCACCATCGAGGTTTTTACCCTCGGCACGCGACTGACCCGCGTGACCCGCGCATTGCGCATCAAGCGCCGAGAGCAGGCGCTCAATGCCGCCGCGCATCTCGTCAGCGACTGGGACGGCGGCACCCGCATCGGCGATGCGCTGCAAGCCTTCCTCGCTGTGCCGCGCTTCGGCGGCTATGCGAGAGGTGCCGCCGTCGTCATCGTCTCTGACGGCCTCGAGCGCGGCGAACCCGACGCGCTGCGCGACGCGGTCGCAAAATTGTCGCGGCGCGCCTGGCGGGTGAGCTGGCTGACGCCCCTCGCAACGGGCGCAGGTTTCCGTCCGCAGACCGCGGCGCTGGTCGCGATCGAACGCTTCGTCGACGATCTCGTCGACGGTAGTTCGAGCGCGTCGATCGTCGCGCATGTGCTGGCGCTCGGACGAAGGAGAGCGGCGTGACCGGGATCGTCGACGGCCACCATCACATCTGGCGCCAGGCCGACCTGCCCTGGCTGATCGGCCCCATGCAGCCGCGGATCTTCGGCGCCTACGAGCCCATCCGCCGCGACTATCCGATCGAGGAATATCTCGAGGATCTCAAAGACACCGGCGTCACCCGCTCGGTCTACGTCCAGACCAACTGGGCCAATGACCGGTTTGAGGATGAGGCCGCCTGGGTGCAGCAGACCGCCGACGAGCACGGCTGGCCGCATGCCATCGTCGCCTATGCCAACTTCGCCGCCGACGACGTACGCCCGCAGCTCGATCGCCTGAAGCGCTATCCGCTGGTGCGCGGCGTGCGCATGCAGCTGCACTGGCACGACAACCCGCTCTATCGCTTTGCGGCCCGGCCCGATCTGTGTCTCGACCCCATGATCCGGCGCAACATCGGGTATCTCGCCGACTATGGCTGGAGCTTCGATCTGCAGGTCTTCGCCCCGCAGATGCAGGATGCGGCGAGCCTTGCCGAGGCCTGCCCGGAGGTGACCTTCATCCTCCAGCATGCCGGCATGCTGGAGGACCTGTCGCCCGCGGGCCGCACCGCATGGCGCGTCGGCATGAGCCGCCTTGCGGCGTGCCCGAACGTCTATTCCAAACTCTCCGGCCTCGGGACGTTCATCCACCGCAACGCCCCCGCGCATATCGCCGCTGTCGTCGCCGACACCGTCATGATCTTCGGCGCCGAGCGGTGTCTGTTCGGCTCGAATTTCCCGATCGAGAAATTGTGGACCAGCTACCGCGAGCTGATCGCCACCTTCCGCACCGCTGCCGCGCCGCTGAGCGTCGGGCAACACGAGGCAATCTTTGGAGCAACTGCCATGCGCGTCTATCGGCTCTGAGCGCAGAGGCAACACACGAGCAGAGACAGGGAGGGGAAAGAATGCCGCTGGAGATCAAGATCCTGGACTATGGTGACATCGAGCTGGAATCGAGCTTTCTGGTGCTGGGCCGCGACTGCGGCCGCACCCGCCGCGTCCTCACGCTCGGCTTCCTGATCCTTGGGGGCCCCTACCCGGTCGTCGTCGACACCGGCTACCGCTCCAACCAGATCATGGAAACGCTGGGCATGCGGGGTTTGCAGTATCACGAGCACATGATCGAGAACCAGCTTGCGCGCCACGGCGTGCGCATGGGCGACGTCCGCTTCGTCTGTCATACCCACCTGCACATCGACCACGCCGGCAAGGACGATCTGTTCCCGATGAACACGACAGTCGTCGTCAACCGCCGCGAGCTCGAATATTCCGTCTCCGGCCTGATGCATCCGCAGTATCCGGCGCCCGACATCAAGCACCTGATCGACCGTCTGCACACCAAGAGCGCACTGCGCTTCCTCGACCTCGAGATCACCGGTCCCATCGAGCTGATGCCCGGCGTCTATTGCGATGCCGCGAATGCGCACACCGAAGGCTCGATGAACATCATCGTCCACACTGCCGACGGTATCGCGACCATCTGCGGCGACGTGATCTACGACTTCAACGACCAGATCGTCACGCCCTTCCACGAAATCCACGACTGGGAGCCGCGCACGACCGGCAATCACGGCACCACCAAGCGCGCCGAGAAGGCGGCGATCAAGAAGCTCCTCAGCAATTCGCGCTACCTCCTGCCCGTGCACGACCGGCCTGCCAGGATCGAAGGCGGCAATGTCGTCGGACGGCTGCACGACCAAGTCCCGGGACCGATCGTGCAGTCCCTGCCCCAACGCAACTGGTTCCCGGCCTGACGCTCTTTGTTCGCGCATGATCTCTTCGGAAAACCGCTTCACACTTTTCCGGATCATGCTTTTGAGGATCGACCGATGACCCACGTCACCTTGCGTTCGGAATTCGAGACCCTGATCGACCCCTATGCGCCGGTCGGCCAGGTCGGCACGGGTTTTGACTTCACGGAAGGGCCGATCTGGCATCCGGTCGATCATTACCTGCTGTTTTCTGACATGCCGGGCGACGTGCGCAGGCGCTGGGATGCGCGGCGCGGTGTCGTCGAGGTCAAGCGCCCCGCGAACAAATGCAACGGCATGACCTATGATGCCGAACTGAACCTGATCGTCTGCGAGCACGCGACGTCCTCGCTCATTCGCGAGCGGCCTGATGGCCGGCGCGAGGTGCTCGCCTCGCACTTTGGGGGTCAGGAGCTGAACAGCCCCAACGACGTCTGCGTGCACTCCTCCGGCGCGATCTATTTCAGCGATCCCTGGTATGGGCGCATGCCCGTCTATGGCGTCGAACGGCCGCGCCAGCTCGGCTTCCAGGGCGTCTATCGCGTCGTGCCAGGCAGCGAGCCACAACTCGTGGTCGAGCGCAACCTGTTCGACCAGCCGAATGGACTCTGCTTCTCGCCGGACGAGAAGCTGCTCTACGTCAACGACACCGTGCAGGCGCTGATCCGCGTCTTCGACGTCGCCGCCGACGGATCGCTCGGCAACGCCCGTGTGTTTGCAAGCGGCATCAAGTCCGAGCTCGAGCCCGGTCTGCCCGACGGCATGAAGTGCGATCAGCACGGCAACGTCTGGGTCACCGCGCCCGGTGGCGTCTGGGTCTATTCGCCGAGGGGGGAGTTGCTCGGCAAGGTGCGCGTGCCGGAGCTCGTCGCCAACCTCGCTTGGGGCGGGCCGGATTTTCGCATGCTCTATCTGACCGCGACGCATTCAGTCTACGCGATCCCGACCAAAACGGGACCGCGGCACGAGCCCTATATGAGCGGGAAGCGCGGCGGCGCGGGCGCGAGTTCCTCCGCAGCCGCGCCGATCCTGACCGACGGTGAGATGCGGCTCGATCCACAGCGCTGCGCCATGATCATCCTGGATCTTCAGAACGACGTCGTCATGGATGGCGGCGCCTTTGCCGAGTCCGGCGCCCCCGTGCATGCACGTCAGCAAAACGTGATCGAAAACGTACGCCGGCTCGCCGAGGTTGCGCGCGGGCGCGGCGTTGCCATCATCCATGTCTGGTTCGTGGTGGAGCCGGGCGCGCCCGGCGTGACGCTCAACGCACCGCTGTTCGAGGGGCTGGTCGACAGCAAGGCGTTGGTGCGGGGAAGCTGGGGCGCGGCGCCCGTGTCAGGCCTGGAGCCGCGGCCCGGCGACTTCGTGGTCGAGAAGATGCGCATGAGCGCATGGGAAGGCACCAAGCTCGAGACGATCCTCAAGGCGACCGGGCGCGACATGATCATCAACACCGGTGCCTGGACCAATATGTCGGTCGAGCACACGGCGCGCACCGGTGCGGACAAGGGCTATTTCATGATCGTGCCGGAGGATTGCTGCTCGACCATGAACGCCGACTGGCACAACGCTTCAGTCAACTTCGCCATGCAGAACGTGGCCGTCGTCACCAAGGCCGAGACCGTCATCAGAGCGCTGGGATGAGCGGTGGCAAAGCTCCTGCACCTGTCCTGCTCGCCGCGCGCCGACTCCGAGTCGAGCGCCGGCGCGCGAATCTTCCTCGAGGGCTTCCGCCAGGCACACCCGGATTGGGATATCGACGTGATGGACCTCTGGCGGGAGCGCATGCCCGAGTTCGTTGGCCCCATCGTCGAGGCCAAATATGCGCGCATGAAGGCGAAGGCCTTCAACGACGCGCAGCGGGTTACATTCGCCGAGGCCGAGCGGATCGCGCTCCGATTCTCGCTCGCCGACCGCGTGCTGATCTCGACGCCGATGTGGAATTTCGGCATCCCCTACAAGCTGAAGCAGTGGTTCGACGTCATCATCCAGCCCGGACTGACCTTCCGCTTCGATCCGTCACAGGGCTATTTTCCGCTGCTGAAGGACCGGCCGACGCTGGTGATCCTGGCAAGCGGCAGCGATTATGCGACTGGGATGAACCGCGGCCGCATGGACATGGCGACGCCGTATCTGCGCGAGGCGCTGCGCTTCATCGGCGTGAACGACGTGCGTTTCGTGCCGATCGGCCCGACGGCGGGACCGGTCGAGCCGATCCGCGCCGCGCGCGAGGCCGCCCATCGCCGCCTCGCCGAGATGGCGATGCGGTTTTGACGCTTACGATCCGGCCCGCGCCTTTCGCGCAGCGATCTGCTGGAGCGCCCAGCGCGCGTTCTTGCGCACGTCGGGATCGGGATCGTTGGCGACCACGGCGAGGTACGCCTCGCCCTCGGGATCGGCAATCTCGCCGAGCGCGGCAGCCGCCTCCTTGCGCAAATTCGCCTGCTCGTGGTTGATGCAATTGCCGATCGGGCGCACGGCGCGCTCGATCTTCATCTTGCCGAGGCTGCGGATCGTCTTGAGCCGGACCTGCCAGAACTCGTCGGCAAGCGAGGCGATGAGCTGATCGGCCGCGAGCGAACCGTTGACGTTGAGCCCCAGCGTCTCGGCCGCCATCTCGCGGACCATCCAGTCGGCGTCCCTGAGCGCGCGGGTGATCGTCTCGGCCGCCGGCTTCAGGTGCGAAAAGGCGAGCGCACTCACCGCGGCGCGGCGTACATGGGCGTCGGGATCGTGGATCAGCGCGGTCAGCGCGGGAATCGACTCTTCGAGCTTCAGGAAACCGATGACGCCGATCGCCTGCACGCGCACCGCGGCATCGCCATCCTGGAGCGCTTCCAGCGCCGGCTTCAGCGTGTCCTTGCGCCGCAGCTCCTTCAGCGCGCGCAGCGCGCCCATCCGGACGAAGGCGTGAGGATGTTTCACCAGCGGCAGGATGACGTCCGCGCACGCCGGATCCTTGAACTCGGCCATGCTGTCGGCAGCAGCCGACGCCACGATCCGTTCGGGATCGACGAGCAGCTGCACCAGCGCGTTTGCCGCCTCCGGCCCGTCGAACTCCCCGAGCGCCATCGCGACCTGCTGGCGCACGCCGGCGTCGGGATCGGACACCATGTTGGCGAGATGGCCGACCGCGGCGGGATCGCCGGAATGGCCGAGCGCGATGATGGCCACGCGACGCTCGGCTGGGTCGGCGGCCTGGAGCCGCTCGTCGGCGTCGTCGAGATCGTCGTAGGATTCGAACGGGCTCGACATGCTCACCTCAAGAGATAGGGAATGTTGACGGTGACCGCGCCGGTCGGGCAATCCGCCTCGCAGGGCATGCAGTACCAGCACTCGTCATAGGCCATGTAGGCCTTGCCCGTCATGTCGCTGATACGGAGCACGTCGAGCGGGCAGACGTCGACGCAGACCGTGCAGCCCTTGTCCGCAATGCATTTGGCGTCGTCGACCACCACCGGGACCGAGGTCTGATAGGAAGCGAGAGGCATTTCGAGATCTCCTGTTGCGTTGCTGTACGGCGGGCTCAGGCGCTCGCCCGGATGCGCTGCTTGTCGTAGAGGTCCTTCTCGTCGTCGGCGATCGGCACGACATAGGGCTCGACCGCGCGCTTCTCGCTAGCCATCTTGCCGTCCTGCTTGCTGAGCAGCGTGTGGCAGAACCAGTTCTCGTTGTCCTTCTCCGGGAAGTCCGTGCGCCAGTGGTAGAGGCCCCAGCGGCTCTCCTCGCGGTAGAGCGAGGCGTGGGCCGCCATATCCGCGCAATCCATGATCGACTGCACTTCGAGCGCGCGTAGCAGTTCATGCGCGTTGCGCGCGATCATGCGCTCCTGCATGTCCTCGCGCACCTCGGCGAGGCGGCGCATGCCGAGCTCGTATTTGCGGGTGACTTTTGGCGGCTGGAGATAGTCGTTGACCAGGCGCCGGGTCTTGTACTCGATCTGGTTCGGCGGAATGCCGTCCTCGCGCGTGGTCGGCGCCATCACGCGCTCGCGTTCCTTCACCACCTCGCTCGCATCGAACTCCGCAAAGTCGTGGCTGTCGGCGAACTCCATCGCATCGATACCAGCGACCGAGCCGTTGGTGAAGGCGCCCAGCATGTAGTTGTGCGGCACGCTCGCCATGTCGCCGGCGGCATAGAGGCCGGGCACGGTGGTGCGCGCATTGTCGTCGACGAACACGCCGGATGCGCTGTGGCCGGAGCAGAAGCCGATCTCGGAGATGTGCATCTCGATCGACTCGCTGCGGTAATCCACGCCGCGTCCCTGCTGGAACAGGCCGCGCGTCGGCCGCTCCACCTTGTGCAGCGTCGATTCGATCTCCGAAATGGTGTCGGGATGGAGGTGCTTGAGCTGGAGGAACACCGGCCCCTTACCGGACAGAAGCTCGTTATAAAACTCCAGCATCATCTGTCCGGACCAGTAGTCGCACTCGATGAAGCGCGAGCCCTCGTTGTTGGCAGTGTAGGCGCCGAAGGGGCCGGCGACATAGGCGCAGGCCGGACCGTTATAGTCCTTGATCAGCGGATTGATCTGGAAGCATTCGAGGTTCGCGAGCGCCGCGCCCGCGTGATAGGCCATGGCGTAGCCGTCGCCGGAATTGGCGGCGTTCTCGTAGGTACCGAACATGTAACCCGACGTCGGCAGGCCGAGCCGGCCGGCGGCGCCCATGCACAGGATCACGGCCTTGGCCTTGATCACGAGCATCTCGGCGGTGCGGGTGTTGACGCTGATCGCACCCGCAATGCGCCCGTCGGACGACTTCAGCAGCCGCGTCGCCATGTAGCGGTTGGAGATCAGGATACGAGCGCGGCGGAGCTGGCGGTACAGCGCCTTCTTCACGGTCTCGCCGTTCGGCATCGGCAGAACGTAGGTGCCGATGTGATGCACCTTCTTCACGGCATAGTCGCCGTTCTCATTCTTCAGGAAGCGGATGCCGAAGCTGTCGAGCTCCTCGATGATTTTGTAGCAGTTTTGAGCGTATTTATAGACCGCCTTCTGATCGACGATGCCGTCGTTCGCGATGGTGATCTCCTTGGTGTACTGCTCCGGCGTCGCATAGCCGGGGATCACGGCGTTGTTCAGCCCGTCCATGCCCATCGAGATCGCGCCGGAGCGCTTGACGTTGGCCTTTTCGAGCAGGACGACGTTGGCCTTCGGGTTCTTCAGTTTCGCCTTCAGCGCCGCCATCGGGCCGGCCGTGCCGCCGCCGATGACCAGCACATCGCAGGAAACCTCCGAAAGTCCGTCGACGATCTGATCTAGTGCCATCGCTTGCTCCTGGTTCGCCGGACGCCCGGCGCCTTTGCATCAGATTTGTTCAGGTGAGCTTCGTTCAGGTGTCTTGCCGGCGATAGCAATTAGTTGTCGCCGGGATGCGATTTGCCCTCACCGCTCCACGAAGGCTTTCTCGATCACGAAGTGGCCGGGCTGGCTATGATTGCCTTCGGCGAAACCGCGGGCCGCGAACATCGCATGAAGCTCATCCAGCATCGCGGGGCTGCCGCACAGCATGATGCGATCGGTATCGCGGTCGAGGCCGGGCTGGCCGATGTCGTCGAACAGCTGGTTCGACGCAATCAGGTCGGTGATGCGGCCGCGATTGCGGAACGGCTCACGCGTGACGGTCGGGTAATAGATCAGCTTGTCCCTGATCAGGGGGCCCAGGAATTCATGGCTACGCAGGCCCTCGACCAGATGCTCGCCATAAGCGAGTTCGGAAACCTGGCGGCAGCCATGGGCGAGCACGATGGTCTCGTAATTCTCGTAGACGTCTGGGTCCTTGATCAAGCTCGCGAAGGGCGCGAGGCCCGTGCCGGTGGACAGCAGGAGCAGCCGCTTTCCCGGAATGAGATTGCCGGTGATCAGCGTGCCCGTGGGCTTGCGGCCGACCAGGATGATGTCGCCTTCCCTGATCTTCTGGAGCCGCGAGGTGAGCGGACCATCCGGCACCTTGATCGAGAAGAACTCGAGATTCTCCTCGTGATTGGCGCTCGCCATGCTGTAGGCGCGCATCAGCGGCCGGCCGTCGACCTCGAGCCCGATCATGGCGAACTGGCCGTTCTGGAAGCGGAAGCCGGGATCGCGCGTCGCGGTGAAGCTGAACAGGGATTCGGTCCAGTGTTTCACCGACAGGACCGTTTCCTTCTGAAAAGCGCTCATCGTTCGTCTCTCCGTGCTTGCCTGATGGGCCGGAAAGTTTCGGAGAGGAGCTTTTCCCGCAACGGCGAACTGCCGTTCCCGGTCGATTAGTTTCACATTTCGCGGGCAATGATCGAAGAGGAGGCAGCCGCGCGCTCGCCCGTGACTGTCGCGTCCGTTAGAGTCCGGCAATTAGTTGCTATCGGGAGGCTTTCTCTGCGGGCTAGAAGGAGGCCGGAGGCTCGCCATGACCACGACTGCCTTGGTCGCACCAACGGTGACTGACTACACAACAAGCGCGGATCTTGCGACGCTCGTGGTGCGCACCACGCGCGATGGCGAGGTGATGCTTGCCGCCGAGCAGCTCCGCCTCTCCTGCAAATGCGCTCACTGCACCCGCGCCCGCTTCGACGGCCGCTTCCCCCAAGGGTTTCCGGGCATCGCCATCACCGAGATCGGCGACCTCGGCTACGGGCTGAACATCTCGTTCTCGGACGGCCACAACCGCGGGATTTACCCCAAGCCGTATTTGCTGAGCTTGGCGGGACGTTAAGCTCGCGAACACGCCAGCCATATGTTCGCTGTCATTCCCCGCGAAAGCGGGGAATCCAGTACGCCGCGGCTTTTCCGTATCTAACGAACGTCTCTGGAATACTGGATCGCCCGCCTACTACGCGGGCGACGACAGGGAGTGTATGGCAGCCGCTTGCCCCCAAGCGTTCCGGCTCCCCCCATCTGGCACGGACATTGCTCCTCCTTAGAACGATTTGAACAATCCGGAGGCAGGTGATGTTGCAGGCGGCCAATGCGGTTCGCGGGACTGTTCCCGCAACGGTCCGGCCCGCCGGAAGCTCCTCGCTGCTGCTCACCGAGAACCAGCAGTGGATCGGCGGGCCGCCGCCGCTGATGGACAAGCTCACGCCGCGCGAACGCGAATTGGTGCTGAAGCAGGGCCGCCGCAAGGTGCTCAACCGCGGCCAGACGCTGTTCAGTCAGGGCGGCAAGCACGACGGCATCTGGCTGATCGAGAGCGGCCGCATCCGCGTCTTCTACACCTCGCCCCTGGGCCGCGAGATCACGCTCGCCTACTGGCATGTCGGCAATTTCGTCGGCGGGCCCGAAGTGTTCGAAGGCACCGTACATCAATGGTCCGGCGTTGCATCCAGCAATTGCAGCGTCGTGCACCTTCCCGGAAAAGAGCTGCGAACGCTCGCAGCCGAAATCCCCAACCTCGCCATCGGCCTGATCGAAGGCCTGACCTTCAAGGGCAAATGCTATTCGGCGCTGGCCCAGATGCTGGGAACGCGCTCGATCACCCAGCGGCTCGCGCATCTGTTGCTCCACCTCGTCGAGCTCTATGGCGTGGAAGACGCCGACGGCAGGGTGATCGCCGCCGCCTTCACCCATGCCGACATCGCCCACATGGTCGGAGCGACCCGGCAATGGGTCACGATCAGCCTGAAGCGCATGCAGGAAAAGGGAATCGTTCAGACAAAGCGCTCGCAGATCCTGGTCTGCCGCCCCGACATCCTGGAGGAGATGCGCGGCCAGGCGTCCGATTAGGACCGGTGCACATGCAATTGGCTTTCAACTGCAAAACTGCCCAAGGAGTATGCAACCGGTCTTTGGCGGCAACTAATCGACTGCGGCGGTAAATCCGGATTTGCCCTGCCGACGCCCTCCCCCAATCATGGCAACCACAGCACATCCAACCGAATGAGGATGAGAATGGTCCGCCATCTTCCCACGCTCTCGATCGCGATGTCGGTGACTTCGCTGGCGCTCTTGCTGGCGCAGCCCGCGATGGCGGAGACAGTCACCCTCGGCATCGGCACGCAGGACACCACGACCAATACGGTCACCGCCGGCGTCGTCATCCGACAGCTTCATCTCCTCGAAAAATATCTGCCAACCGACGGCAAATACGCCAACATCAAGTTCGAGCTGGAGTGGCAGAATTTCACATCCGGCCCGCCCGTCACCAACGCGATGATGGCCAACAAGCTCCAGATCGGCATGATGGGTGACTACCCGCTGATCGTAAACGGCTTCACCTTCGAGAGCAATCCCGAGAGCAAGAGCCGGCTGATCGGCGTCGCCGCCTACAGCCTCTCCGGCTCCGGCAACGGCATCGTCGTCCACAAGGATTCACCCTACTACGATCTCGCCGATCTCAAGGGCAAGCTCGTCAGCGTGCCCTTCGGCTCCGCCGCGCACGGCATGGTGCTGAAGGCGATGCAGGACCGCGGCTATGCATCCGACTTCTTCCAGCTCGTGAGCCAAAGCCCGGAGGTCGGCTCGACCAACCTCCAGGAAAAGAAGATCGACGCCCATGCCGACTTCGTGCCCTTCGCCGAGCTGCTGCCGTTCCGCGGCTTCGCGCGCAAGATTTTCGACGGCGTCGAGACCAATTTGCCGACCTTCCACGGCATCGTCGTGCGCACCGATTTCGCCGAGAAATATCCGGAGGTCGTCGTCGCCTACATGAAGGCGATCATCGCCGCCAACCAGTGGCTGCGCGACAATCCCAAGCTTGCGGCCGAGAAGATCCAGGAGTGGACCGGCATCAGCAAGGAGGTCGTCTACATCTTCTTGGGACCGAGCGGCAACATGACCACCGATCCCTCCATCAAGCCGGCGCTGATCGATGCGGCCACGACCGACGTCAAGGTGCTGCAAAACCTCGGGCGCATGAAGGAGTTCGATCCGAAGAAGTGGGTCGACGACAGCTACATCCGCAAGGCCTATGCCGAGATGAAGCTCGACTACGACGCGCAGCTCGGCAGCACCAGGAACTACGAAATCACCGGCGAGGATACGTTCTGCAAGAAGCCGATCGCCGATCCACGCAAGGCGGGCGAGGTGTGGGTCGACGAGGCCGGCATCCTGCGCTTCGCGAGTGCCGCCTGCACACTCGGCGCCTATGCCGACTTCAAGGCCAAGGGCAAGAAGATCAACGTCGCCTATGTCTTCGACACGACCCGCGGCATCAAGCTGTTCGCCGACCAGGCCTTCTATGCCGTCGGTGGCGACGACATCGCACCGTTCCTCCTGAAGAAGGACGCGGAAGCCTATGCCACCAAGATCAACGGCAAGGTTCTCGGCTTCGACGACGCGGTGAAATCGGCCGTCACCGGAGGCAAGACGTGAGCAGCAGCCCCGCCATCCTGCGCCATCAGGACGACGCCATGCCGGCAGCCGCAGCCGTTACCGAGCCTACGCCTGTGCCAGTCATGACGCCGACCCCCGCGCCGCCCTCGTTCGGCGCCCTGGCAGGGCGCTGGTACCGGCTCAACCAGGACAGCTTGCGCGCGACCGCCATCGGCGTGATCTCGCTCGCCGCCTTCCTGCTCGTCTGGCATCTGCTCACGACCTACCGCGTCGTGTTCTTCGTGCGCTTCACCAACGTGCCCTCGCCGCTGGCGGTCTATGCGAGCTTCACCAAGGCGATCCACGATCCGAAATTCCTGCTGCACATCCTCTTGAGCTGCCGGCGCATCTTCTTCGGCTTCTCGCTGGCGGCCATTGTCGGCGTCCTGCTCGGGCTGATCATGGGCCGTTTCAAGCTGGTCCATGAGATTGTATTCCCGGTTGCGGAAGTGCTGCGGCCGATCCCGGCGATCGCATGGGTACCGATGGCGATCATGCTGTGGCCGACCAACGAGCAGAGCATCGTCTTCATCACCTTCCTCGGCTCGTTCTTCCCGATCCTGGTCAACACGCTGCACGGCATGTCGCTGGTCGACCCCGTGCTGGTGCGCGCGGCGCAATGCCTGGGCGCGCGCGAGCGCTCGATCTTCCGCGAGGTGTATTTTCCGGCCTCGCTCCCGCACATCTTCACGGGCCTCACCATCGGCATGGGAGTCGCGTGGGTGTCGCTGATCGCAGCCGAGATGATCTCCGGGCAATACGGCATTGGCTACTTCACCTGGGAGGCCTATTCGCTGGTCCAATATGCCGACATCGCGCTCGGCATGATCGCGATCGGCGTGCTCGGCCTCGGATCGAGCCTGCTGATCCGCGGCGCCGGTCAACTCGTGATGCCATGGAGGGCGAAATGAGCGAGATCGCGACCGCCACACCGCAGGGGCATATCGAGGTCAAGAATTTTTCGCTGAGCTATGAGACCATCGATGGATCGGTCGAGGCCGTCACCAACACGCATATCCATGTCAAGCCGGGCGAATTCGTCTCGATCGTCGGGCCGTCGGGTTGCGGCAAGTCGACTTTCCTGAATGCGGTGGCGGGGTTTCTCAAACCCACCACCGGCACCATCACGGTCGACGGCGAACGCGTCAGCGGGCCGAGCGCCGAGCGCGGCATGGTGTTCCAGCAATATTCGCTGTTTCCCTGGAAGACGGTGCGCGAGAATGTCGAGTTCGGCCTGAAGATGCGCGGCATGCCGCGCTCGCAGCGCGAGCGCGCCGCGCGCACGTTGCTCGGACTCGCTGGCCTCGAGGCCTTCGAGAAGCATTATCCGGAAAAGCTCTCCGGCGGCATGAAGCAACGCGTCGGCATCGTGCGTGCGCTCGCGACGGGGCCGAAGGTGCTGCTGCTGGACGAGCCCTTCGGCGCGCTGGACGCGCAGACCCGGGTGATCATGCAGCAGATCCTCACCAACATGTGGCAGCGGCTGAAGATCTCGGTCCTATTCGTCACCCACGACATCGATGAGGCGATCTTCCTCTCCGACCGCGTCTACTGCATGACCGCGCGACCCGGCTCGATCAAGGCGGAGATCCCGATTCCGCTGGAACGGCCGCGGCAGCAATCGATGATGATGTCCTCGGAATTCCTGGCGCTGCGCCGCGGGCTGATGTCCCTGATCCGCGAGGAGAGCCTGAAGGCGATGGGCGGCGAGATCAACGATCTGGGCATGCAGGGATTGAACATCGAGCTGCACGGCCATTCGCTGGCGGACGTGATTTAGCGCTGCGATCCTTCGTGAGGTTTGCGAGCTGGCATCCCTTCTCCCACAAGGGGAGAAGGAAGAGGAGTTCGCGTCGGAAGCCCGACCTTACTTAAACCAGTGCACCAGTGCGATGCTGATCCCGAGCAGCAGCATCAGCGACAGCGTCACCGCCGCCGTCACGCGTCCTCCGACATTGGCGAGCACGCGCACGTCGACGCCGAGGCCGAGCGCGGCCATGGAAACGACGGTGAGGAAGCTGGTGATCTTCGTCACCGGACCGACGACGGTCGAGGGAACGATCTCGAGCGAACGGAGCGTGGCGAGCGCGAGGAAGCCGAGGATGAACCAGGGCACGAGCCGGAAGAAGCCGACGCTGGTCTTCTTCGTGCCGCCCTGCCGGCGCGAGGCAATGAGGGAAAGGCCGACGACGACCGGCCCCAGCATCAACACGCGCATCAGCTTCACCAGCGTTCCGATCTGCGTGCTGACCAGCCCAGCCGGCACGGTGGCCGCGAGCACCTGCGGCACGGCGTAGACGGTCAGCCCTGCGAGAATGCCATATTGCGTCGCCGTCAGTTGCAGGAGCGGGATGAGCAGCGGCAGGCCCAGCACCATCATCACGCCGAGGATCGCGGTGAAGGAGATCGAGGATGCGATCTCGTCATTGTTGGCCCCGATGATCGGCGCCACGGCGGCGATCGCCGAGTTGCCGCAGATGGAATTGCCGCAGGCGATCAGGATCGACAGCCTTGTGGACAGGCCAAGCATACGGCTCAAGCCGAACGAGACGCAGAGCGCGACCACGACGACGGCGGCGATCGCCGCGAGCAGCGTCACGCCGGACGCGGCGATCGCGGCAAAGCTGATGGAGGCCCCGAGCAACATCACCGCGACTTCGAGAAGCTGCTTGGCGCTGAAGGCGATGCCGGCCTGCCAGCGCTCCGACGGCTTCCAAAAGCTGCGCACGGCCATGCCGAGCAGGATCGCCATCACGAGCGCCTCGACATAGGGATGCGCGAAGACCTGTCGCTCGACGCCTTCGAGGCTTGCTGAGATTCCGGCGACGCCAATGCACAGGAGAACGCCAGGAATCAGCGTTGTCAGCCGGCTTGCGGTGGTGACCGGTCTTGCGCCGGCTGCGGAGGGTATCTTGTTATCGGCCACTCAAATCTCCCGAAGGAGAAGATTTTATACGCCGAATGGCGTGAGTGGGTAATATATTTCCAAGTAGGGCCTATGAAAGCAAGTAATGTCCTTGGGCGCCAATCTTCCACACACGCCGCAAAAGCCGTCGCTGCCGCGTGAAATCCGGCAGGACTGAATTAAGCCGATAGAGGGACCTAGACGAACAGAGGGATCTAGAAGATCAGGCCCTTGGCGAGGGAGGCGACACGGCTAAAGCTATCGAAGACCCCCGGCTCGAAGAAGGCAGCGCGGGCGAGCACGATGGCGCCCACCAGTGACCAGAACACCCCGGTGCCGGCCCAGAGCAGATATTTGGAGGCGCGCGACTGCGGCTGGACATCCCCTTCGGGGGCCAGGCGCTCGCCAAAAGGCTCGAAATCTGCGCGTTCCATCACAAAACCAATCCACTGCTGTGTGGCTGGAATGTCGTCGTTTCCCTCGCTCCGCGCAATGAAACCGATTGGCTTTTTTGGGCCCGGGAGGGGAAACTCCTTCTGCCGGGTGAGGCGCGGGCGATAGTTTTCTTCTCGCGGCGCCTTGGCCCAAGCCACGCCGCCGAAGCTCGGTCAGATTGGCGATACCGCGGTCACTTTTGCCGAATCGAGACGATTGATGAACATCGAACTGCCGCGCCAGCACCACGACCTCGCCTCGGCGATCGCTGAGGGCGACATCCGCTGCCTCCTGATGGTGCTGGTTCACATGACGGGGAATGAGCGCTGGCTCGAGCCTCCATACCTGCCCAAGCGCGACATCCGCCTCATTCCCGACCCCGAGGCGGGCGTTCCGAAGGAGGTCCAGGACGAAATCCGCGCCGCGGTCTTGAAGCTCTTCGCCAATGGCACGCCAAAACCGGTCATCGCCGATCCAAGCGAAGAACTCCTCCTGAAGATGATGCGTGCCTGTCTCGGGGAGAATGTCGCGCCGGAATATGCGCCGCTGATGCGCGAGGAGATGGGCTTTGTGCCGCGCGAGGCGCGCTGGAGCAGACGTCCATCCGAGCCGCAAGCGGCGCAGCAGCACGTGCTGATCGTCGGCGCCGGCGTCTGCGCCATTGCGCTTGGCGTGGCGCTCGGTCATCTCGGCATCCCCTACACCATCGTCGAGAAGAACGCCGAGCTCGGCGGCACCTGGTGGATCAATCGCTATCCCGGCTGCGGCGTCGACACGCCGAACCATTCCTATTCCTACTCCTTCGGCGCGCGCAACGCGTGGACGCGCTATTTCTGCCAGCGCGAGGAGTTGCTCGACTACCTCAGGAAGGTCGCCGACGAGTTTGGCCTCCGCAAGCATCTTCGGCTGAACACGCAACTGACCTCGTCGCGATGGGACGAGAGCAGGCGCCGCTGGATCTCGACGCTGAGAACGAGCAGCGGCGAAGAGACATTCGAGTCCACGGCACTCGTCAGCGCGATAGGCCAGCTCAACGATCCCTCCCGCGCCCGCTTCAAAGGCGAGGAGGATTTCAAGGGCCGGATCCTCCATTCGGCGCTGTGGTCGAACGACATCAATATCGACGGCAAGCGCGTCGCGGTCATCGGCACGGGCGCGACCGCGATGCAGCTCGTGCCGTCGATCGCATCCCGCGTTGATTCCGTCACCGTCTACCAGCGCTCCGCACAATGGGCGCGACCGGTGAAGGGCTATTCCGATCCAATCACAGAGGGCGCGCGCTGGCTGCTTGCGCATCTGCCGTTCTACGTGCAGTGGTACCGCTTCAACATGTTCTGGCGCTATGGCGACGGGCTGTTGCCGTTCCTGCGCAAGGATCCGGCCTGGCCGCATCCAGAGCGCGCGGTGAACAAGGGTAACGATCGGCATCGCCAGGAGCTGACCGACTTCATCCTGTCGGAGCTGAGGGACCGCCCCGACCTGATCGCCAAATGCGTGCCGACTTATCCTCCTTACGGCAAGCGCATCCTGCTCGACAACAACTGGTTCAAGACGCTGACGCGCGAAAATGTCGAGCTGGTCACCGACGCGGTCGATCATGTCGATCGCGATGGCATCGTGACATCGGACGGCAAGAGCCGTCCGGCCGACATCATCGTGGTCGCGACCGGCTTCAAGGTCACGGAGATGGCGGCCCGTCTCGATATCACCGGCCGCGACGGCAGGAATCTCCGCGACGCCTGGGCGGGCGACAATCCGACCGCGTTTCTCGGCCTCACGGTCCCGGGTTTCCCCAACTTCTTCTGCATGCTTGGCCCGAACTCCGGCCCGGCGCATGGCGGCAGCGTGATCTTCCAGTCGGAATGCCAGAGCCGCTACATTTCGGCCTGTCTCGTCGAGATGATGGAAAACGATGTCGCCGCCATCGACGTCCGCCAGGATGTGCACGACGACTACATCCGGAAGGTCGACGCCGAGCACGAGGCGATGATCTGGACCCATCCCGGCATGACCACCTACTACCGCAACACAAGCGGCCGGGTGTTCTCAGCGATGCCGTGGCGCTTCGTGGACTACTGGCGGATGACGCACGACCCTGATCTCGGCGACTACCGCCTGACGAAAGCGTGAACCTGACGGCGCTCGGCGTCAGCCGGCGGCTGCGCGACGGGCGCCTGCGAGACGGTCGGTTGCGCAAGAGGCTGCGCTGAACCTGCGCCATCGACTGCGCTGATGCGTGGCGCCTGAGGCTTCGGCGCGCGAACGAGAAACGCTGGCGGCTGCGCCGGCCGTTTGCCCGATCGAACGTACGGTTCCCATTTCAGATAATTGGCGCGGCGCTTTCGCGAAATGCGATCGCGCGTGACATAGCCCGCCGCAAACGAGATCGCGGCGACCAGAACGAGAATGAGAACGCCAAGCATTCGGACTGTTCCGCACGAAGATTCGGATCCTGCCTATCAATGCCAGCAACCTAACCCGGATGTGACCATTTCGAGGAAATTTGGAGACGACGTGAACGGATCCGTGATCGCATTTTTCTCGCACGCACAGGAACTTTTGCGCGAGATGCGAACAGAGCATATTGTAGTATTTGCAACTAGGGAGCGACCACGCATTTTGCCTAATGCGTGATCATCAAGCCTGATGTGACGGCACCGTCACGCCGCAAGACTGCTCTCGACCGGCGAGAACGGCAGACCAAGACTCTCCGCCACCGCCTTGTTGGTGATACGGCCGCGATAGACGTTGAGGCCGTTGCGCAAATGCGGATTCTCGAGCGCGGCTGCAAAGCCCTTGTCTGCGAGCATCAGCCCGAACGGCAGCGTGGCATTGTTCAACGCCTGGCTCGATGTCACCGGCACCGCGCCCGGCATGTTGGCGACACAGTAATGCACGACGCCGTCGACCTCGTAGGTCGGCTCGGCGTGGGTCGTCGGACGCGAGGTCTCGAAACAGCCGCCCTGATCGATCGCAACGTCGACCAGCACGGCGCCCGGCCGCATCGACTTGAGCATCGCACGCGTAACCAGTTTCGGAGCGCTCGCGCCGGGCACCAGCACCGCGCCGATCACGACATCGGCGGAAAACACCTCGTCCTCGACGGACTCGATCGTGGAGAAACGCGTGCGCACGCGACCAAGGAACATGTCGTCCAACTGACGCAGGCGCGGGATGGAACGATCGATGACGGTGACCTCTGCCCCAAGCCCCGCCGCCATGCGTGCCGCCTGGGTTCCGACGACCCCGCCGCCGAGCACGACGACCAGCGCCGGCTGCACGCCGGGCACGCCGCCGAGCAGCACGCCGCGTCCGCCTGCCGAACGCTTCAGCGCGGCGCCGGCCGCCTCGATCGCAAGACGGCCAGCGACTTCGCTCATCGGCGCGAGCAGAGGGAGGTGGCCGCCCGCGTCAGTGACGGTTTCGTAGGCAATGGCGGTGCAGCCGGAGGCGAGCAGGCCCTTGGTCTGCGCGGGATCCGGCGCGAGGTGCAAATAAGTGAAGAGGATCTGATTCTCGCGAAGCTGCGTCCACTCGCTCTGCTGCGGTTCCTTCACCTTCACGATCATCTCGGACTTGGCAAAGATCTCGCGCGCGCTGCCCGCAATCGCGGCGCCCGCCTTGCGGTAGACATCGTCGGAGGCGCCGATGCCCTCGCCCGCACCGGTTTCGACCAAGACCTCATGCCCGGCCGCGGCATATTCGCGAACGGCTCCGGGGGTGAGCCCGACCCGATATTCGTGCACCTTGATCTCCTTGGGAACACCAACGCGCATAGCGAGCTCCTTACCTTAACGTCTTGATTCTCCTCTTCATGTTAACGGCCGCGCCGGTTTGGTTTCGTGCAAATATCGGCTAGTTTCGGCACCCCGACGCCGGTTTCCGGCGCCGATTGCCCCTTCCACGCTGGAAACGAAACCTTGGCCCTCGACCGAAAAGATCTCGCCATCCTCGCGGAACTCACCACCAATGCGCGAGCCAGTCACACCGAGCTCGCCAACAAGGTCGGCCTGTCGAGCACGGCGCTGGCGCGGCGGCAGAAGGCGCTGGAGGATGACGGCTATATCCACGGCTACCAAGCCGCGCTCGATCTCGGGCAATTCGGCCTCACCACGACGGTGTTGGTGCGAATCGCGCTGGAGAGCCAGAGCGAGGAGGCGCTGAAGGCCTTCGAGGCCGAGGTGGTGAAATGCCCCTCCGTCGTGCGCTGCTTCCTGATGTCGGGCACCGACGACTACATCCTGATCGTGCTCGCGCGCGACATCCAGGATTTCGAGCGCATCCACCGAACCGAGCTGTCGCGCCTGCCGCGCGTCGCCCGGGTGCAATCGAGCTTCGCGCTGCGCGAAGTCGTCAACCGCGCCGTGCCGACCGTGGTGTTCGGCGAGATGAAGCGGTAGACCTCTGTCATCTAACTGTCATCGAATATGCCGAGAGCTGTGAGCTTCGCATGTTCGGGACCCACCATGGACTATTTCAAGCGCTTCAACTTCCTGTTCGCAGCCCCTGTGTTCGATGCCGACGACCTCGAGGGCATCCGCTTCAACCAGATCATCGAGGAGATCCAGCGCTCCGGCTTCGAGGTCGTCAGGGCCCGCAAGCTCGAGGATGCCGAAATCGCGGTGCAGACGGACGCTGCGATCGGCTGCATGGTGGTCGACTGGGGCAAGAAAGGGCTGGAAGGCAAGACCGCCGCCCTGATCAACCTGATGCGGCGCCGCGGCCTCGACTTCCCGATCATCCTCCTGATCCGGCGCAAGCGGTTCGAGGATCTGCCGGTCGAGGTGCTCGACTTCATCGACGGCTACGTCTTCCTTTCCGAGGAGACCCCGCCCTTCATCGCAAAGAACCTGATCAGCCGGCTCAAGCAATATGCCGAGACGCTGAAGACGCCGTTCTTCGGCGCACTGGTCGACTATGCCGAGGAAGGCAACCAGCTCTGGACCTGCCCCGGCCACAATGGCGGCATGTTCTATAGCCGCAGCCCGATCGGCCGTGTCTTCGTCGAGCATCTCGGCGAGTCCGTGTTCCGCGACGATCTCGACAATTCCGTGCTCGATCTCGGCGATCTCCTCACTCACGAAGGACCGGCGCTGAAAGCGCAGAAGGAAGCGGCCCAGATCTTCGGTGCGGAAAAGACCTACTTCGTGCTCAACGGCACCTCGACGTCCAACAAGGTCGCCCTCGGCGCGCTCGTCACCGACGGCGATCTCGTGCTGTTCGACCGCAACAACCACAAGGCCGCCCATCACGGCGCGCTGATGATCAATGGCGGCATCCCGGTTTACGTCCCGACCATCCGCAACGCCTGGGGCCTGATCGGACCGATGCGCTGGGAGGCGCTCGACGAGAAGGCGCTGCGCGAAGCGATCCGCAACCACCCCCTGGTCAGCGATCGCGACGCCTGGCGCAAGGAGCGGCCGTTCCGCGTCGCAGTCGTCGAGCAATGCACCTATGATGGCACCATCCACAGTGCCGAAATGATCCTTAAGCGCATCGGCCACCTCTGCGACTACATCCTGTTCGACGAGGCCTGGGCCGGCTTCATGAAGTTCCACCCGCTCTATGCCGGGCGCTTCGCCATGGGCTTGTCGGGGCTGACGCCGGACGCACCCGGCATCATCGCGACGCAGTCGACCCACAAGCAGCTCGCGAGCTTCTCGCAGGCGTCCCAGATCCACATCCGGGACCGCCATATCCGCGGCCAGAAGCGGCGCGTCGAGCACCGCCGCTTCAACGAAAGCTTCATGCAGCACGCCTCGACCTCGCCGTTCTATCCGCTGTTTGCTTCCCTCGACGTCGGCGCGCAGATGATGAAGGGCCGCTCGGGCGAGGTGCTGTGGGACGACACGATCCGTCTCGGCATCGAGCTGCGCAAGAAGATCCGCGCGATGCGGCGCGAGTTCGAGGAGAAGGAGCAGACCATCGACCGGCGCTGGTTCTTCGAGCCCTTCGTTCCCGACCGCGTTGCCATTCCCGACGTGAGCCGGCCGGGCGCGGCGCATAACGTCGCCTGGGAAACGCTCTCGACCGACGAGCTTGCGACCAATCCCGCGCTTTGGCAGCTCGGCCCCGACAGCACCTGGCACGGCTTCCCCGGCATGACCGAGGGCTTTGCCATGACCGATCCGAACAAGCTGACGCTGCTCACGCCCGGCTTCGATCGCGCCACCGGCACCTATGCCGAGCACGGCATCCCCGCCCCCGTCGTCGCGCAATACTTGCGCGAGAACCGCATCGTTGCCGAGAAGAACGACCTCAACTCCCTGCTATTCCTGCTGACACCGGGCGTCGAGGCGAGCAAGGCCGGCACGTTGATCTCGGGGCTCGTCGCGTTCAAGAAGCTGCACGACGACAATGCGCTGCTGGCGGACGCCATCCCCGAATTCTATCAGCGCCGGCAGGCGCGCTATGCCGGCGTGCGACTGCGCGATCTCTGTGCCGAGATGCACCGCTTCTTCCGCCAAGCCGATGTCAGCGCGCTCCAGGCGCGCCAATTCCTGCCTGAGCACCTCCCGGAGATCGCGCTATCGCCGCGCGACGCCGCACGCTGCCTGATCCGCAACGACGTCGACTATCTGCCGATCGAGGCCATCGCCGGCCGCATCGCCACCACACCTTTCGTGGTCTATCCGCCCGGCATCGCCACCATCGTGCCCGGCGAGCGGCTCACGGAACGCGCGAAACCCATGATCGATTATCTCAGGATGTTCGAGACCTGCTTCAACACGTTTCCGGGCTTCGACGTCGAGATCCAGGGCGTCTACAAGGAGGTCGACGCCGCCGGCCGGATCGGGCTCTACACTTACGTCGTCGCCGAGTAGCGATCGATGAGCGGAACAAGCCTCATGCGCGAGGATGACGAGCCGGTCCTGGTCCGGCCATCGCGCGACAGCGATGTCGAGGCGATGCTGGCGATCTACCGCCATCACGTCCGCCACGGCGTGGCGAAGGACGTCGAGGGCACCGGCGCGCCCGAGCCCGACGATCTGCGCGACCGGCGCAAGAACCTGCGGCAGACGCGCCTCCCCCACCTGGTCGCGTCCTGGCGCGGCGAGGTGATCGGCTATGCCTATGCCGTGCTGTTTCGCAAGCGGCCGGCCTATCGCTACACCGCCAAGCACTCGATCTACGTGCATCACGACCATCTCGGCCGCGGTGTCGGCCGCCTGTTGCTTCAGGAGTTGGTCGACGCTTGCGCGGCGGCCGGCTTCCGCCAGATGATCGGCTATATCGACGCCGACAATGCGCCATCGCTGGCGCTGCACGAAAAATTCGGCTTTGCACGGGTCGGGTTGTTGTGCGGGGTCGCCTACCGCCACGGCCGCTGGTCCGATACCGTCATGGTGCAGCGATCGCTCGGCGCCGGCGCGACCGCACCGCCGCCCGCGTCCATCCTCGGCCGCTGAACGCGCCGGCCCCCCGCCTCAGGACGGAAAATCGGCCGCCTTCACATGGATGCGATCCGCATGCAGGGACCAGTGATGCAACGCCTGGTCCTTGCAGAATTTCAGCTTGGCCCGCTCGGTCGCTTCGCTTTCACAGGAAGCGTCGATTTCCAGGGTTCCCTGGCAGACCTCACTCTGCCGGCCGTACTCGCCGAGCACGTCCTTCATGAACCTGACGACATAGCGTGACATGGGACCTCCTGCTGCCCCGGCAGCACTCTAGTCCCATTTAGCCCAACGGAGGGAAGGAGATTTTGAGCGGGATCAAACTGAGCGCCGCGTCCCGGCCTCATCCCGATCCGTCAGCCGCCGCGCCCTATCCTGGCGTGACTCCAAACGCCTTCCGGAAGCGCTCGGCGTAATGCGGCCAGACCTCGGGGTTGATGATGCGCGGCGGCCGCTTGCCGTCGAGCGCATCCAGCACCTGCTCGGCGGCGATGCGTCCCATGTTCTGGCGGGCCTCCCGGGTCACGCCCGCGGTGTGCGGGCTCGCCAGCACGTTGTCGAACTGAAGGAGCGGATGCTCCGGCGGCGGCGGCTCCTTGGACCAGACGTCAAGGCCGGCGCCGGCGATGCGCTCGTCGCGCAGGGCCTGGAGCAGCGCGTCCTCGTCATGGATGAAGCCGCGCGCGGTGGTGACGAAATAGGCGTGCGGCTGCATCAGCGAAAATTCGCGCACGCCGATCATGCCACGGCTCTCCCTGGTCAGCGGACAGGAGATCGAGACGAAGTCGGACCGGCGCAGGAGCTCGTCGAGCTCGACCTTCTCGCCGCCCCGCGCGGCCATCACGTCTGCCGAAAGGTACGGATCGTAAGCCAGGACCTTCATCCCCAGCAGGGTGTTGCAGAGCGCGGCGACGCGGCGGCCGACATTACCGAGCCCGACGATGCCGACGGTCTTGCCCCCGACCTCGTTGCCGATGAGATCGTTGCGGTTGACGTCGCGCTCACGCCGCAGACGGCGGTCCGACTGGATGATGCGCTTCGACAGCGTGAGCATCATCGCCAGCGCGTGCTCGGCAACCGAATGGGCGTTGCCGCCGGATTGATTGACGACAAGCACGCCCGCCGCCGTGCAGGCCTCGACATCGACCGGGTCGAAACCGGCGCCGTTGGATGAGACGATCAGCAGGTTCGGCGCGCGCTTCAACAGCTCGGCCTGGGCATGGAAGTGCGGAGCGAGCTCGTCCCGCGCCGCGCCGATCTGGTAGACGTGCGCGGCCTCCAGGATCGGCGCAAAGACATCTTCGGGGCTTTCATTCTCGATGCGATCGAGCCGGACGTCGCTCCGCGCCTTCAGCACGTCGACATAGATCGGATGCGCGAGATATTTGACGTAGAAGACGCGCTTGGTGTTGACGGGCATCGAAATGTTTCCGGCTCCTCGCAAGGAGGTGTCCCAGGAGCGGCGCGCATTGCGCACATTCCAGGCCGTCCTCCCGTTGGTCTCGTTATGGTCGCTTATGACACGGCAGCGCCGGCCATGGCAGCGCGGAGAGCGCAGACCACCGTGCCGGCTCTGACATGTTGACAATCCCGCCCGCCACGTCAAGTTCGGGACCAAGACGCC
Organism: Bradyrhizobium iriomotense; assembly: GCF_030160715.1. GTDB lineage: Bacteria > Pseudomonadota > Alphaproteobacteria > Rhizobiales > Xanthobacteraceae > Bradyrhizobium > Bradyrhizobium iriomotense. The sequence continues at coordinate 119,751 of NZ_BSOW01000003.1, read as the reverse complement.
TATGAAGCGGCACCGCGCATAGACCAAAAAGGTGTCGCGGAAGGGAGGACGAGATGACGATCGTGGAGCAGCAGCCCCCGCCCCAGATGTCTCCCACCGAACGAAGCTGGCACGGCATCGTGCTGCAGACCCTGAAGCGGAACGAGGTCAGCCTGGTGCCCTACGTGCCCGATCGCGTTCTGACGCCGCTGATCAACGCCCTGCACGCCGATCCCTTCTTCACGACCTTTGCGACCGCACGCGAGGAGGAAGCCGTCGGCATCGTCTCCGGCGCCTGGATGGGCGGACGGCGGGGCGCGGTGCTGATGCAGACCTCGGGCTTTGCCACTCTTGCCAATGTGCTGGCCTCGCTCGCGGTGCCCTATCAGATCCCGCTGATCATGTTCGTGTCCGAGCGCGGCACGCTCGGCGAGTTCAACTACGGCCAGGCGCTGGTCTGCCGCACCATGCGCCCGGTGCTGGACTCGCTCGCGATCGAGCACCACACCATTACGCGGCTCGGCGAGCTCGAATTCATTGCCGACCGTTCGATCAAGCAGGCCGTCACCACCCAGGCGCCGGTGGCGCTGATCCTCAACCCGCTGCTCACCGGCGGCAAGGTCTTCGACAAGTGAGATCGGCCATGAACAGCACCCAAGGCAATACCAAGGTGATGAACCGCTTCGACGTCACCTCACGCCTCATCGCGAAGCTCAACAACGAGGAAGCCGTGATCGGCGGCATCGGCAACACCAATTTCGACCTGTGGGCCGCCGGCCACCGCCCGCAGAATTTTTATATGCTCGGCAGCATGGGCCTCGCCTTCCCGATCGCGCTCGGGGTCGCGCTGGCGCAGCCCGACCGCCGCGTCATTGCGCTCGAAGGCGACGGGTCGCTGTTGATGCAGCTTGGCGCGCTGTCGACGATCGCGAACTTGAGGCCGAAGAACCTCACCGTGATCGTGATGGACAACGGCATCTACCAGATCACCGGTGCGCAGCCGACGCCGGCCGCCGGCGTAGCCGATGTCGTGGCAATTGCGGCGGGCTCGGGTCTCGTAAACAGCGCCTGGGCCGCGGATGAAGAGGATTTCGAGCGGCTGGTCGAGGCTTCGCTGACGGCCTCGGAGCCGAGCCTCATTGCGGTGCGGATCGACGACAAGCCGGGCGTCGGCACCACGCGCCGCGATCCCGTGCAAATCCGCGAGCGCTTCATGCAGGGCCTCGGCGTGCGGCAGCCGCTTTGAACACGCGAGGCCCCGCGGCAAACCCCTCCGCGGGGCCTCGACCTCCATCCACGACGATCAATCGATGATCCTGATGACCTTGCGCGTGCGCGGCTCGACGATCACGCGACGGTCGTTGACGACCGCATAGCGATACTCGGTATAGTTCGGGACCGGATGCAGCACCACGGTGGGCGGCAGCGGCTCGCCGACCACGACGCGCTCATGCACCACGACTGATGGCTCGCCGCGCGGAATGCCACCCAGCACCGCGTTCGGAATTTCGAGACCTGCGCCGACGGCTGCACCCACGGTGCCGCCGACCATCGCACCGACCGGGCCGCCGACCTCGCCGCCCGCGCGTGCGCCGTTTGCGGCGCCCTCGGCTGTGGTCGATTGGGCAAAGGCTGCGCTCGACGCCAGCAGCGAAGCGGCAGCCAACGAAATCAAAAGACGGGTCTTCATGTCCTCTCTCCGGATTGTTTGGTCTTGCGCCGTCAACCGTCGGGCCCGGTGATAGTTCCGGGTTCCCGAACGGCTGGAGCGACATCCATCCAGAGAGTGTTACTGCGTAACAGTTTTACGCTGCGGCGATCTCGTGGCCCGCCATCAGTTCGAGCGCGCGCACCATCGCCGAATGATCCCACGCCTTGCCGCCATGCGCAGTGCAGGCCGAGAACAATTGCTGCGCCACCGCCGTGCTCGGCAGCGAAAGGCCGAGCGCTCGTGCGCCTTCGAGCGCGAGGTTGAGATCCTTCTGGTGCAGCTCGATGCGGAAGCCCGGATCGAAATTGCGCTTCACCATGCGTTCGCCATGGACTTCGAGGATCCGCGACGACGCAAACCCGCCCATCAGCGCCTGCCGCACCAGCGCGGGATCCGCGCCGGCCTTGGAGGCGAACAGCAAGGCCTCGCTCACCGCCTCGATCGTCAACGCGACGATGATCTGGTTCGCGACCTTCGTGGTCTGGCCGTCACCATTGGCGCCGACGCGGGTGACGTTCTTGCCCATCTTGTCGAACACGCCCTTCATGGTGTTGAAGGCGCGCTCCGGACCGCCGATCATGATGGTCAGGCTTGCCGCCTTGGCACCGACCTCGCCGCCCGACACCGGTGCGTCGAGATAATCGGCACCGAGCGCCTCGATCCTTTTGGCAAACTCCTTCGTCGCCAGCGGCGAGATCGAGCTCATGTCGACAACAATCTTGCCCTTGGAGATGCCGCTCGCGACGCCGTCCTTGCCAAACAGCACGGCCTCCACATGCGGCGTATCCGGCACCATGATGATGACGGCATCCGCCTCCTCCGCAACCTCCTTCGCCGATTTGCAGTCGACGCCGCCGGCCGCGATCAGCTCCGGCGCAACCGGCGCGACGTCGTGCAGGAACAGCCGATGGCCCGCCGCCAGGAGATGGCCGGCCATCGGCCGTCCCATGGTGCCAAGTCCGATGAAGCCGATGTCGATCATGGTGTCGTTTTTCCTCTGCAACAGTTCTGGCTAAGTCTATCCACGAGCGCACTGCACCTTTCCCGCTTGCGGGAGAGGTCGGCGCGAAGCGACGGGTGAGGGCTTTATCCGCTCGGGGATTTTCTCGGTGCACCTCAGCAATCCCACCGCGGGGGCACCCTCACCCCAGCCCTCTCCCGCAAGCGGGAGAGGGAGCGCAGCATCGCCGTGGCTACATTCTCAGGTCTCGCTCAGGTCTCGAAGGTTTGAGCCGCGTGCCAGGACAGGCCTTCCAGTGTCGTGGTGCGCGGCTTGTATTCGCAGCCAATCCAGCCGCGATAGCCGATCGCGTCGAGATGGCGGAACAGGAAGGGGTAGTTGATCTCGCCCGTGCCCGGCTCGTGGCGGCCGGGATTGTCCGCAAGCTGGATATGCGCAATGCGGTCGAGACGCTTCTCGATGGTGCGGGCGAGATCGCCCTCCATGATCTGCATGTGATAGATGTCGTACTGCACGTAAAGATTGCTCGACCGCACCTCGGAGATGAGCTGCACCGCCTGCTCGGTGCCGTTGAGGAAGAAGCCGGGAATGTCGAGCGTGTTGATCGGCTCGACCAGCAGCTTGATGTTCTCGCGTGCCAGCGCGGCCGCAGCGAAGCGCAGGTTTCCGACCAGCGTCTCGTTCAGCTCGCGCGGATCGGCATCCGCCGGTGCGATGCCGGCGAGGCAGTTGAGCTGGTCGCAATCAAGCGCCTTGGCATAGTCGATGGCGCGGAACACGCCGTCGCGGAATTCGGCGACGCGATCGGGTAGGATCGCGATACCGCGCTCGCCGCCCGCCCAATTGCCGGCGGGGAGATTGTGCAGCACCTGAGTGAGGCCATAGCTGTCGAGCTGCTCGCGCAGTAGTGCCTTGTCGAAATCATAGGGAAAGAGATATTCGACCCCGGAAAAGCCTGCCGCCTTCGCCGCAGCAAAGCGGTCGACAAACGGCATCTCGTTGAAGAGCATGGTGAGGTTGGCGGCAAATTTCGGCACGATCTGTTCTCCCTATTCCGCCGGCTGCAAGACGCCCGGGCGCGTGCTCTCGACCTCGTCGAGCCGCAGATCGAGCACTTCTTCGAACTCGACGATGTTGTCGATCTCGGTGCCCATCGCGATGTTGGTGACGCGTTCGAGAATGAACTCGACCACCACGGGGACGCGGTGCTTCGCCATCAACTCGCGCGCCGTTGCGAACGCGGCCTGCGCGTCCTTGGGATCGGTGACGCGGATCGCCTTACAGCCAAGGCCCTCGGCGACCGCAACGTGGTCGACGCCGTAGACCCCGAGCTCGGGCGCATTGATGTTCTCGAAGGAAAGCTGGACGTGATAGTCCATGTCGAAGCCGCGCTGCGCTTGGCGGATCAGGCCGAGATAGGAATTGTTCACGACGACGTGGATGTAGGGCAGATTGAACTGCGCGCCGACCGCGAGCTCCTCGATCAGGAACTGGAAGTCGTAGTCGCCCGAAAGCGCAACGATGTCGCGATCCGGACATGCCGCGCGCACGCCGAGGGCTGCGGGCAGCGTCCAGCCGAGCGGGCCCGCCTGCCCCGCATTGATCCAGTTGCGCGGCTTGTAGACGCCCAAAAACTGCGCGCCGGCGATCTGCGACAAGCCGATCACGGTGACGTAGCAGGTGTCGCGTCCGAACGCCCTGGTCATCTCCTCATAGACGCGCTGCGGCTTGATCGGCACGTTATCGAAATGGCTCTTGCGCAGCATCGAGCGCTTGCGATCGCGGCAGGCCGCGGGCCACGCCTGGCGCTCGCGCAACCTGCCTGACCGGCGCCACTCCCTGGCGACGGTGACGAACAATTCCAACGCAGCCTTCGCATCCGAAACGATGCCCAGATCGGGGTTGAACACGCGCCCGATCTGCGTCGGCTCGATGTCGACATGCACGAACTTGCGGCCCTTAGTGTAGGTCTCGATCGAGCCGGTGTGCCGGTTGGCCCAGCGATTGCCGATGCCAAGCACGAAATCGGATTCGAGCATGGTGGCATTGCCGTAGCGATGGCTGGTCTGCAAGCCGACCATGCCTGCCATCAGAACGTGATCGTCGGGGATCGCGCCCCACCCCATCAGCGTCGGGACAACAGGCACGTTCACGGTCTCGGCGAATTCGACGAGCAGGTCGGAGGCATCGGCGTTGATGATACCGCCACCCGCCACGATCAGCGGCCGCTCGGCGGCATTGAGCATCTCCAGCGCCTTCTCGACCTGCTTGCGCGTCGCGGTCGGTTTGTAGACCGGCAGCGGTTCATAGGTCTCGTCGTCGAACTCGATCTCGGCGAGCTGCACGTCGAGCGGCATATCGATCAGCACCGGCCCCGGGCGCCCCGAGCGCATCACGTGAAAGGCCTGGCTGAACACGCGCGGCACCAGCGCGGGCTCGCGCACGGTGACTGCCCATTTGGTCACGGGCTTTGCGATCGATTCGATATCGACCGCCTGAAAGTCCTCCTTGTAGAGCCGCGCGCGCGGCGCCTGCCCGGTGATGCAGAGGATCGGAATGGAATCGGCGATCGCCGAATAAAGCCCGGTGATCATGTCGGTGCCGGCTGGCCCGGACGTGCCGATGCAGACGCCGATATTGCCGGCCTTCGCCCGCGTAAAGCCCTCCGCCATGTGGGAGGCACCCTCGACATGGCGAGCCAGGATGTGGCGGATCGATCCGCGCTTCTTCAACGCCGAGTAAAGCGGATTGATCGCGGCCCCGGGAACGCCGAAGGCGGTCGAGATACCTTCCTTCTCCAGAATGCGGACGGCAGCATCGACGGCTCGCATCTTCGCCATATCGGACCTCGCTCGGTTGCGTGACTTCGAGCGTGATCATCGGGCGCAGAGGACGCGCTCTCAACGAGATCGATTTTATTTCCCACGATGCGGCAGCCGCAGAAAAAGCGGGGCGGTCTCAATCGGTTAGATCAGAAGTTCCGTGAAACGCCGGCTACTCGAACAGCGGCGCGAGCTCCATCTGCGGCACCAGCACCAGTCCCTTGTCGGTGATGCGGATCTCCGGAATGACCGACAGCGGGATCAAATTGAACCCCATGTAGGGAATGGTGCAGCCGGCCTCCGCCCATTCCGTCTTCAGCGCCCGCACCTCCTCAGCCACCTCGGTGATGCGCTTGTCCGAGAGCAGCCCTGCGATCGGCAGCGGGACCAGCGCCCTCACCTTGCCGTCCGCCACGACACACACGCCGCCTTGTTGCGCCTTGATCGCCGCGATCGCCACCTGCATGTCAGCTTCGTTGGTTCCGGCGACGATGATGTTGTGGCTGTCGTGCCCGACGCTGGAGGCCACCGCGCCGCGCTTGAGGCCGAAGTCCTTGAGGAGGCCATAGGCGACGTTGCCGGCCGATTTGCCATGGCGCTCGACCACCGTCACGAAGCACAGGCCATGGCGCGCGAACAGCGTCGGCCAATCCTTCGCCGGTTCGATTCTGACCTTCTCGTGGATCAATGTGATGCCGGGAAGCGCGGTCCTGATAGCGTTGACGGTGCAAGCTTTCGCCGGCAACTCCGGCGTCAGCTTGAGCTGTTCCGGCAGCTTCACGGTCGCATAGGCCGCCTTCGGGTATTGATAGCGCTGCGACAGCGCCTGATCGAGGCGCTCTGTGATCTTGCCCTTCTCGACCACGAGTTCGCCGCCATACCAGGTGCATTGCGGCTTCAGATCGTCGTCCATCAGCACGAGATCGGCGCGGCGGCCGCCGCCGAGGCCGCCGATCTCGCCCTCCATGTTGAAGCGCGTCGCGCCATGGAGCGAGCCCATCGACCAGGCCTGCTCCGGCGACATCCCGGCTTTCACGGCTTCGCGCACCACCCAGTCCAGGCCAAACAGGAAGAGATCGTCGGCATCGCGGTCGTCCGTGCACACGGCCGTGCGCTTGTGCGAGGCACCGAGCTCGGTGATGGTGCGGATCGCCTGCGGCAGCGAGTGCCAGGGGGTCGTCGGCGGCCCGCCGCGCAGGAAGACCCAGACGCCGGCATCGAGCAGGTCATCGGCGATATCGCGATCAATCGCCTCATGCGTATCAGTGACGCCGGATGCCGCATAGGCCGCGACGAATTCGCGGCCATAGACGTGACCCGACACCGGGCGCCCGCGCTTCAGCGCAGCAGCGAGGATCGCATGGCTGCGCTCGTCGCCCATGGTCACCGGCACGAAATCCATCTTCTCTCCGAGCGCGACCGCTTCCGGCCAGCGATCGAACAGGCCGGCGATCTTGTCGGGCGTGAGGTCCCCGCCGGCAGTCTCCAGCTCGGGCGAAGTCGCAGGCACCGTCGACGGCACTGTCAGGAAGATCGACAGCGGCGCCTCGCGCGCGTCCTGAAGCATCGCCTCGACGCCGGCGACGTCCATGACGTTGCCGATCTCATGGCTGTCGCAGAAGATCGTGGTGGTGCCGTTGAGCAGCACCGCTTCCGCATAGGCGCAGGCCGTCACCATCGAAGATTCGATGTGGATATGCGGATCGACGAGCCCCGGCGCGATGATGCCGCCGGCAGCGTCATAAACCGCCACGCCGCTCCAGGCCTTTTTGGCCGTGCCCGCCGGCTTCACGCCCGCGATCCGGCCGCCCACGATCCAGACCTCGCGGTTCGGATGGACGCGCTCCGAATAGGTCGACAGCACCCGCGCACCCGTGATGACGAGGTCAGGCGCGACGCGCGCCGAAGCGACGTCGGCGAGGCGTCGCGTCATCGAATGTAGCGGCGCGACGGCGAAGCGGGTCAGTTGGGTCATCGGGAATCTCACAGGGACATGACTGGCCCGGCGATGGTTGCGCCCCCGGTGTGCAGGGGCAACTCAAATAAAACGGCACCGCTGCTTACGCATTGGGCAAACAGGACAAACGCCCCGCCCTTCACCCCTTGTCAGTGGCCTCGGGCAACACGCCGCCCAGCGCCGCCGTCAGTTCCGCGGCGACCTCGCGCACCATCCGGCCAATTTCCGGCAACCGCGCGTCGGTGATGCGGCTCGTCATACCCGAGACGGAGATCGCGGCGAGCGGCTCGGCGCTGGGGTTGTAGACCACGGCCGCGACGCAGCGAAGGCCCATCTCCGCCTCCTCATCGTCCACCGCAAAACCCTGCTTGCGGATCGTCGTGAGCTCCCTGAACAGGTCACTCGGCCGCACGATCGACTTCTCCGTCAGCCTCGGCATGCCGTGATGCCGAATGACCGCGCCGACATCCTCGTCCGAATAGGTCGCCAGCACCGCCTTTCCGACGCCGGAGGTCACCATCGCGACGCGGCCGCCGACCTTGGTCAGCGAGCGCATGATCTCGCGGCTCTCCATGCGCGTCAGCACGATGATGAACTCGTCGTCGACGACGGCGAGGTTGGCGGTCTCGCGGGTGAGATCCCGCAGCTTGCGAAGGTAGGGAACGGCCTGCGCCGTGAAATTGCGCCGCCGTGCGAAGCTGGCGCCGACGGTAAAACTGCGCACGCCGACGTGCCATTTGGATTCGGCGCGATCGAACTGCACGAAGCGGCGGCTTTCCAGCGTCGCCAGCAGGCGATGCACGGTCGAGGCCGAGAGCCCAGTGCGGACGGCGAGATCGCTCAGGCGATAGCCTTCGTCGTCCTCGGCCAGCGTCTCGATGATCGACAGCGCGCGATCGACCGACTGCACGCCGCCGTCGCGGCTTTCGTTATCGGCCTCGGCGGGCGATCGGGGCTCGAGCGACTTGCGCCGGATCACGTTCTTGCTCATCGCGACCTGCCGCTCTTGGGTTCGTCATTCCGGGATGGTCCGAAGGAGCAGACCCGAAAATCTCGAGATCCCGGGTTCGATGCTTCGGATCGCCCCGGGATGACGGAAGTCACTCATGCATTTGAGCGCCGCTCCGGAGATTTCCGAAGCGGCAGCTCTTGTTCGTCAGCTCAGAGCAGCCCTGCCCCGCGCGCCCACTTGTACTTGGCGCCGAGGACCTCGACCGGCATCTCGGTCGAATAGGCGTAGGCCGGGATGCCGTGCTGGTAGAGATATTCGGCAGCCTCCTCGACCTCGACGTCGCCGGCGAGCGAAGCGACCATGGGCTTCACGAAGCCCTTGGCCTCCATCTCCTTCTTCACCTCGACCATGTTGCGGGCGAACACCATCGGCGGGGTGACGATCGTGTGCCAGTAGCCGAGGATCAGCGCGTGGATGCGGTCGTCGGAGAGGCCGAGCTTCACCGTGTTGACGTAGGTGATCGGCGGCTCGCCACCGGTGATATCCACAGGATTTCCGGCTGCGCCAAACGGCGGGATGAACTTGCGGAAGGCCGCATCGAGATCCGGCGGCATCGACATCAGCGACAGGCCGTTGTCGACACAGGAGTCCGACAGCAGCACGCCGGAGCCGCCGGCACCGGTGATGATCAGCACGTTCTCGCCCTTCGGCGTCGGCAGCACCGGCACGCCACGAGCGAATTCGAGCAGTTGCCGCAAGCTGCGAGCCCGGATCACGCCGGACTGCTTGAACACGTCCTCATAGATCCTGTCGTTACCGGCAAGCGCGCCGGTGTGCGAGGACGCCGCCTTCGCGCCGGCCGAGGTGCGGCCGGCCTTGAGCACGACGACCGGCTTCTTCTTGGAGACGCGCTTGGCGGCTTCCGCAAAGGCGCGACCGTCCTTGAGGTCCTCGCAGTGCTGCGCGATCAGGTTGGTGTTCGGATCCTGCTCGAAGAAGGCGAGCAGATCGTCCTCGTCAATATCGGACTTGTTGCCGAGGCCGACGATCGCCGACACGCCCATCTTCGCCGAGCGCGAGAAGCCGATGATGGCCATGCCGATGCCCCCCGACTGCGACGACAGCGCCGCATGGCCCTTCACGTCATAGGCCGTGCAGAAGGTCGCGCAGAGATTGGCCGGCGTGTAATAGAAGCCGTAGATGTTCGGCCCCATCAGGCGGATGTCGTACTTCTTGCCGACCTCGACGATCTCGGCCTGGAGCTCCGGCGCGCCCGCTTCCGCGAAGCCCGACGGAATCAGCACGGCGCCCGGGATCTTCTTCTCGCCGCACTCGGTCAAAGCACCGGCGACGAACTTTGCGGGAATCGCGAACACCGCGACGTCGACCACGCCGGGGACGTCCTTGACGCTCTTGTAGGCCTTGTAGCCGAGGATCTCGGAGGCCTTGGGATGGATCGGAATGATCTCGCCCTTGTAGCCGCCGTTGATGAGGTTCTTCATCACGGAGTTGCCGATCTTGCCGTCCTCGGCCGAGGCGCCGATTACGGCAACGGCCTTCGGCTGCATGATGCGGTTCATCGCCGCGACGATCTCTTCGGTCGGGCGCGGCTTCGGCTTGGGCTTGTAGGCGAAGTCGACGACGATGCGCACGTCCGCGGCGGTCGCATCCTTTGGGGTTGCGAACACCGGGTTGAGGTCGAGCTCGACGATCTCCGGGAAGTCCGTGACGAGCTGCGAGACCTTGACGATGACGTCGGCAAGCGCCGTGCGGTTCACCGGCTCGCCGCCGCGAACGCCCTTCAGGATCTCATGCGCCTGGATGCCGTCGAGCATCGACAGCGCATCCTCCTTGGTCGCCGGCGCGAGGCGGAAGGTGATGTCCTTCAATACTTCGACCAGCACGCCGCCGAGGCCGAAGGCGACCAGCTTGCCGAAGGAACCGTCGGTGATCGAGCCGACGATGACCTCGGTGCCGCCGGCCAGCATCTGCTGCACCTGGACGCCCTCAATCTTGGCGTCAGCTTTGTACTTCTTGGCGTTACCGAGAATGGTCTCGTAGGCCTTCTCGGCATCTTGCGCCGTCTTGAGGCCGACGATGACGCCGCCGGCTTCGGTCTTGTGGAGAATGTCGGGCGAGACGATCTTCATCACGACCGGGAAGCCCATGGAGGAAGCCATCTTGCCGGCCTCGCCCGCCGATTTGGCGACCCCCTCCTTCGGCACCGGGATGCCGTAGGCATCGCAGACGAGCTTGCCTTCAGGGGCCGTCAGGCTGGTGCGGTTGTCGGCCTTGACCTGGTCAAGCACCCTGCGGACGGCATCTTTGGAATTCGACATGTGGTTTCTCCCTTGACCTCAGATCTTGCTTTTCAAGGCGCGTTTTGCGGCTGCCTGTGATGCTTGCCATTCGCCGCGCCTTGTTCCATGCGGCGGAACGGAGGGGCAGAAAACCCGAGCTTACTCCGCCGGCTTGGATCAAAAATGGCTTGCGATGGCATTTGGTATGCCAGAAGCCAACTTGTCAAGGCAGGTCATTGGGCCGAAGGCCGCAAAAAATAGGCAGCTTGACATTCTGGCATGTGGTATGCCAAAAACATTTCGGTAAATATTCCTGTAAAAGACGACTCCCCCTGAGGAGGAGAATCGTCGTGAAGCAAATCAAGGCGTCGCCCAACATGGCCGAGGCAGATCTCGCAATCGTCCGTATTGCCCCGGAGAGCAGCTTCAAGAACAAGGCGTATGACGCCTTGAAGGAAGCGATCCTCAAGATGGACATCTATTCGACGCCCGAGCCGGTGATGCTGGACGAGCGCGCGCTGTCCGAACGCCTGGGTGTCAGCCGCACGCCCATCCGCGAGGCGATCGCGATGCTCGAGCAGGACGGCTTCGTGAAGACCGTGCCGCGCCGGGGCATCATGGTGGTGCGCAGGACCAAGAGCGAGATCGTCGACATGATCCGCGCCTGGGCGGCGCTCGAGAGCATGGCGGCGCGGCTGATCACCACCACCGCGCGCAAGAAGGACATCTCGGCGCTGCGCGACTACTTCAAGGATTTCGGCAAGGATCGCCTGCCCGAGGATCACATCGAGGAATATTCGCGCGCCAACATCGCCTTCCATCAGGCGCTGATCTCGCTGTCGGAATCGCCGATCCTCGTCGACCTCACCAACGATCTGCTCTTGCACGTGCGCGGCTACCGGCAACTGACGATCGGGCGGAAGGACCGCACCGCGACCTCGCTGCCCGAGCATCTCGGCATCATCGAAGCGCTGGAGGCGCGCGACACCGAGCTCGCCGAGAAGCGCGCCCGCGATCACACCCTCGGCCTTGCGGCTTACGTCGAAGCGCATGGCCAGGAACTATTCACGTAGCCGCCTAGCCAGCAACTTCACCAGAAGGGCGAACCATTCGCCCCCAAAAGCCTAAAACGGCACCTTGAGACCAGGGAGACAAGGCCCATGCTGAATACCGCGACCAAGTCCGAAGCACCGGGCACCGAGCAGGAATTGACGGATGGCTTCCATCTCGTCATCGACGCGCTCAAGCTGAACGGCATCAACACCATCTATAATGTGCCGGGCATCCCGATCACGGATTTGGGCCGCATGGCGCAGGCCGCCGGCATTCGCGTGATCTCCTTCCGCCACGAGCAGAACGCAGGCTACGCGGCGGGTATCGCAGGCTTCCTCACCAAGAAGCCCGGCGTCTGCCTCACGGTGTCGGCGCCCGGCTTCCTCAACGGTCTGACCGCGCTCGCCCACGCCACCACCAACTGCTACCCGATGATCCTGATCTCGGGCTCCTCCGAGCGCGAGATCGTCGACCTCCAGCAGGGCGACTATGAGGAGATGGACCAGCTCGCGATCGCAAAGCCGCTGTGCAAGGCGGCCTATCGCGTGCTGCACGCCCAGGACATCGGCATTGGTCTCGCCCGCGCCATCCGCGCTGCGGTCTCCGGCCGTCCCGGCGGCGTCTATCTCGACCTGCCGGCAAAGCTGTTCGGCCAGGTGATGAACGCCGATGCCGGCCAGAAGTCGCTGGTCAAGGTGATCGACGCGGCGCCTTCGCAGATCCCCTCGCCTGCTTCGGTCAAGCGCGCGCTTGACGTCTTGAAGAGCGCAAAGCGCCCGCTCATCATCCTCGGCAAGGGCGCGGCCTACGCGCAGGCCGACGAAGAGATCAAGAGCTTCGTCGAAAAGAGCGGCGTGCCGTTCCTGCCGATGAGCATGGCCAAGGGCCTCCTCCCCGACACCCATCCGCAATGCGCCGGTGCCGCCCGCTCGACGGTGTTGAAAGAGTCCGACGTCGTCCTGCTCATCGGCGCGCGGCTCAACTGGCTGCTTTCGCACGGCAAGGGCAAGAGCTGGGGCGAAGCGCCCAAGAAGTTCATCCAGATCGACATCGAGCCGAGGGAGATGGACTCCAACGTCGAGATCGTCGCGCCCGTCGTCGGCGACATCGGCTCCGTCGTCTCCGCCTTCAACCAGGCGCTTGCGTCGGGCTGGACCACGCCGCCGACCGAATGGACCAACGCTGTTTCGACCAAGCGTGAAGAGAACGTCGCCAAGATGGCGCCGAAGCTCATGAACAACAAGTCGCCGATGGACTATCACGGCGCGCTCGGCGTGCTGAAGAACGTGATCAAGGAATATCCCGACGCAATCCTCGTCAACGAGGGCGCCAACACGCTCGACCTCGCCCGCGGCGTGATCGACATGTACAAGCCGCGCAAGCGTCTCGACGTCGGCACCTGGGGCGTGATGGGCATCGGCATGGGCCAGGCGATTGCGGCTGCGCTCGAGACCGGCAACCCCGTGCTCGCGGTGGAAGGCGACTCAGCCTTCGGCTTCTCCGGCATGGAGGTCGAGACCATCTGCCGCTACAATTTGCCGATCTGCGTCGTCATCTTCAACAATGACGGCATCTATCGCGGCACCGACGTCAACAGCGCCAATTCCGATCCGGCGACCACCGTGTTCGTCAAGGGTGCGCGCTACGACAAGATGATGGAAGCCTTCGGCGGTGTCGGCGTGAACGCCACCTCACCGGACGAATTGAAGCGCGCCGTCAACGAGGCGATCAAGTCGGGCAAGCCGACGCTGATCAACGCGGTGATCGATCCGGCCGCAGGCTCGGAGAGCGGCCGCATCGGCAACCTCAATCCGCAGAGCGTCTTGCAGAAGAAAAAGTAAGCCTTCCCCTTCAACCCATTTTCCCTGCGGTGCAGGGGCAGACAGAGTACGGAGCAACACGATGACCAAGGCGCTCACGGGCGTTCGCATTCTCGACTTCACCCACGTCCAGTCGGGGCCGACCTGCACGCAATTGCTGGCATGGTTCGGCGCCGACGTGATCAAGGTGGAACGTCCCGGTGTCGGTGACATCACCCGCGGCCAGCTGCAGGACATCCCGAACGTGGACAGCCTGTATTTCACCATGCTGAACCACAACAAGCGCTCGATCACGCTCGACACCAAGAACCCCAAGGGCAAGGAAGTCCTCACCGAGCTGATCAAGAAGTGCGACGTGCTGGTCGAGAATTTTGGCCCCGGCGTGCTCGACCGCATGGGCTTCCCCTGGGAGAAGATCCACAGCCTCAACCCAAGGATGATCGTCGCCTCGATCAAGGGTTTTGGCCCCGGACCGTATGAAGACTGCAAGGTCTATGAGAACGTCGCCCAGTGCACCGGCGGCGCTGCCTCGACCACCGGCTTCCGCGACGGCCTGCCGCTCGTCACCGGCGCGCAGATCGGCGACACCGGCACCGGCCTGCATCTCGCGATCGGCATCCTGGCCGCGCTCCACCAGCGCACCAGCACCGGCAAAGGCCAGAAGGTCACGGCTGCGATGCAGGACGGCGTGCTCAACCTTGCGCGTGTCAAGCTGCGTGACCAGCAGCGCCTCGCCCATGGTCCGCTCAAGGAGTACAGCCAGTTCGGCGAAGGCGTTCCGTTCGGTGATGCCGTGCCGCGTGCCGGCAACGACTCCGGCGGCGGCCAGCCCGGCCGCATCCTGAAGTGCAAGGGTTTTGAGACCGATCCCAACGCCTATATCTACTTCATCACCCAGGCCCCGGTCTGGGAGAAGATCTGCGACGTGATCGGCGAGCCGACCTGGAAGACCGATCCGAACTACGCAAAGCCCGCAGCGCGCCTGCCGCGGCTCAACGAAATCTTCGCCCGCATCGAGCAATGGACGATGACGAAGACGAAGTTCGAGGCGATGGAGATCCTCAACAAGGACGACATCCCCTGCGGCCCGATCCTGTCGATGAAGGAGATCGCGGAAGACCAGTCGCTGCGCGCGACCGGCACCGTGGTCGAGGTCGACCACCCGACCCGCGGCAAGTACATCTCGGTCGGCAACCCGATCAAGCTGTCGGATTCACCGAGCGACGTGCAGCGCTCGCCGCTGCTCGGCGAGCACACCGACGAGATCCTGCGCAGCGTGCTGGGCTTCAGCGATCACCAGGTCGCCGACATCCACAAGTCCGGCGCGCTCGATCCGCCGCAGAAGCAGGCCGCGGAGTAAGCGGAACGACTTCGAACCGAACCGAAAGGGCCGCCTGTTCAGGCGGCCCTTTTTTGTGTGTGCTCCGTCTCCCTCTCGCGGGGGCCCACCAAAATTCGAAAAACAACCCCATGCAAAGGAGTCGATGATCGCCGGCACAGGAGATGCGGATTTTGCGAAATCGCTTGACGCGTCGGGCAAATCAGGGGTAAAAGTCGATCATTGCAGATTGACCTCACCTGAGACCGCCATCGCCACGACATCCGGCAATCGGATGTTGCACCACATGGCGAGCTATTGCTCGCCACCAGCATGTCCTCCCAGGTGCATTGTGCAACTGGGCGCCCCTTGTGCAGATAGAACCGAACGCTAAACTCCGGCCGGGAGCGGGCTGATGAAATTTTTTCAGGCGTTGGGATTGCTTGGCTGTACCGCGCTGCTCGTCGCCGCTGCACCTTCGGCCCGGGCCGGAGGGACTTTCGAGATTCCAGCGGGGGCACGTTTCAACAAGGACAAGCTGGCAAAGATCGGCGAGTTCTTCGGTAACGAAGTGACGACCGGGAAGATTCCCGGGGCAATCCTGCTCATCCAGCAGCACGGCAAGCCGGTCTATCACGAAGCCTTCGGCGTGCAGGACGTGGTCTCCAAGGCACCGATCACCGACCAGACGATCTTCCGCCTGTTCTCGATGACCAAGGCCATCACTAGCGCGGTTGCGGTGCAGATGCTCGACGAGGGCAAGTTCGCACTCGATGACCCCGTCGCGAAATACATTCCGTCTTTTGCAAACGTGAAGGTGGGCGTCGAGAAGGAGGCCAGCGACGGCACCAAGACGCTCGAACTGGTGCCGCCGAGCCGGCCGCCGACCGTGCTCGACCTGATGCGCCAGACCTCCGGCATCACCTACGGCTTCTACGGCGATAGCCTGGTCCGCAAGGCTTACAGGGCTGCCAACCTCTATGCCGGCGATTTCGACCTCGCCGAGTTCGCCGAGCGGATCGCAAAACTGCCGCTGCACAATCAACCGGGCGCGCTCTGGCAATATGGCCACTCCACCGACATCCTGGCGCGGATCATGGAGGTCGTAGCCGGGAAGTCTCTGATCGAGATCGAGAGAGACAAGCTGCTCGATCCGCTCGGCATGAAGGACACCGGCTTTTTCGTCGGCGCCCCGGACAAGCAGAAGCTGCTCGCGCAGCCGATGCCCAACGACAGCGACTTCCGCGTGGGGCGCGAAAACAATCCGACCGTTCCGAAGAGGATAATGTACGCTAGCGGCGGCATGGTCTCGACGATGGCGGACTACGCGCGCTTTGCGCAGATGCTGTTGAACGGCGGCACGTACGAAGGCAAGACCATTCTCAGTCCCAACGCGTTCAAGCTGTTGACGACGGATCAGGTCGGACCGGGTTCGGGCGTCGATCGAGATTTCTTCTACTTTCCGGGCGACGGCTTCGGCTTTGCGCTCGGCCTCGCTGTGCGCACCGATGCAGGCCACGCCAGTCCGCCGCCGCCGGGCGATCTCGGCGAACTGAAATGGGACGGCGCGAGCGGTTGTTATTTCGTGATCGACCGCAAGCAGGACATGTTCTTCGTCTTGCTGGAGCAGACCCCCACGGAGCGCCAGCGCATCCAGAGGACGGTGAAGCAACTGATCTACGAGGCGATGGAGGTTGACGACTTCGACGTCGGCAAGTCGGAATTTCAGTCTTCCTGCGCGAGTTGTCACGGCGCGGACGCAAAGGGCAAAGGACCAGTCAGCGGCCAGCTCAGGAACCCGCCTGCCGATCTGACGATGCTGGCCAAGAACAACGGCGGGGTGTTCCCCACCGACGCCGTTTATGAAACCATCCATGGATCGAAAACAATTCCCGCTCACGGCACGCGCGAAATGCCGGTTTGGGGCGTACGATTCAATCCCGTCGTCAACCTGCCGCACGATGTTGATCCGTACTATTGGCAGAAGGCCGGGCCGCAGCAAAGTCCGGAAGTCGTCGTGCGAACACGCATACTGGCCGTTATCGATTATCTGAATCGCATCCAGCAAAAGTAGGACGGACGGGCGTCGGATGACGTGGCGGCGCCAAGCGCCGCGCCGGCGCTCCCGACAAAAGCCGGCGGGCTCGGGGATTGCGGACATCAATGCCTGCGACGCGATCATGCGTGGCGAGCGCTCGCGTAAACGTGTGGAGAGGAGTACCTCGCCTTCGGCTACAATATGCCGCGCCAGCGCGGGTGAAAATACTAAAAATACTAGCAGAGGAGCTGACTATATGCAGATGCATTGCTGTTGGCCTTGCTGTCCTCGCTCTCTCCACCTCTGTCGCTTTGGCCGCTCACCGGACTCGTCATCACGCGATGAACGCTGCTCCGGCTATCAGGACTGGCGGCATCAATAGCACCGACCAGGCTGTATCTGCGAAATCTGCATCCCGGGTAAACTCCGAAAATGGTCGAAGTGAACGGGCTAACCCGGACCCAGTAGCACTACGTCTCGCTCAACGAGATCGTCACTCAAAGGGAGGGGTCACATCCTCTCTGAGGTGATCTGCGCGCCATCAACGCCGCTTAGTTTTGCGGCGCGCTCGACGCCGCGCAACGGATGATCTCCCACACGCGTCAGCGTACTCCTCGATCATCCGTTTCTACAATTTGTGCGAGCGTCGTGGCGTTTCAGGTGAACAGACAAGTTTCGGCCGGGCTACAGGAGGTCGCACATGTCGAAGCACTCTACGTTGGATCGTCGTGGTTTTTTACAAGCCGCCGCGGCGGGCGTTTCTGCCGAGTTCCTTCCGACCCTCGCAGCTGCCCAGCAAACTGGTCGGGGTAAATCGGAAGTGGCCGTCAGAGCAGGCGCAAACACATCCTTTGAGCACCTGAAGCAGATCGACGCTGGCGATCTCAAGGTGACTTACGCCGACGCGGGCCCGGAGGATGGCCCCGCTGCTATTCTGTTGCATGGTTGGCCGTACGACATCCACAGCTTCGTCGACGTGGCCCCGGCTCTGGCATCGCACGGATATCGCGTGATCGTTCCCTATCTGCGCGGATACGGTCCGACCCGTTTTCTCTCCGCAGACACGTTCCGCAATGGTGAACCGGCAGCCGTTGCCGTCGATATCGTTGCATTGATGGATGCGCTGAAGATCGAGAAGGCGACGCTTGCCGGCTTCGACTGGGGTGCCCGGACCGCCAATGTCATCGCGGCTCTCTGGCCGGAGCGCTGCAAGGCAATGGTCTCCGTCAGCGGCTATCTCATCGGAAGCCAGGAGTCCGGCAAAATGCCATTGCCGCCCAAGGCGGAGTTCGAGTGGTGGTATCAGTTCTATTTCGCCACGGAGCGCGGCCGCGAAGGCTACGATAAGAACCGGCACGACTTCGCCAAGCTCATTTGGCAGCAAGCGTCACCGAAGTGGAACTTCGACGATGCCACCTTCGAGCGCAGCGCGAAGGCGTTCGACAATCCCGATCACGTCGCGATCGTGGTCCACAATTATCGGTGGCGAATGGGCCTCGCCAACGGCGAGCCAAGATTTGACGGTCTGGAGAAGCGGCTCGCCGACGCTCCCGTTATTGCGGTGCCTACAATCACGATGGAAGGCGACGACAACGGCGCGCCGCACCCAGAGCCCAGTGCTTATGCGAAGAAGTTCTCGGGCAGATACGAGCACCGTCTGATCAAAGGCGGAATCGGACACAATTTGCCGCAGGAGGCTCCGCAACCCTTCGCGGAAGCGGTCATGGATGTCGTCGAGATCTGATCGGCAGATCAGTTCACCTTCACATTGGAAGCAGAGCAGAAGCAAGGAGAGAGAGCATGACCGATTTCCGCAAGGAAAGTGACAGCCTCGGCGTGGTCGAGGTGCCTGCAGACAAGTTGTGGGGCGCCCAAACCCAGCGTTCGCTCGAGCATTTTTCGATTGGCAAGGATCTGATCCCCCGCGAAATGATCACAGGCTATGCGATTCTGAAGAAGGGCGCTGCGGCCGCCAACCGCGCGAGCGGTCGCCTGGACGATACGAGATACAAACTGATCGTGCAGACCTGCGACGAAATCCTGGCCGGTCAGCACCACGACATGTTTCCGCTGCATGTGTGGATGACGGGCAGCGGTACGCAATTCAACATGAACGTCAACGAGGTGATTTCGAACCGCTGCAGCCAGTTGGCCGGCACGCCCCTCGGTAGCCACAGGCCGGTCCATCCAAACGATCACGTGAATATGGCACAATCGTCGAATGACTCGTTTCCTTCGACGATGAACATCGCGGCCGGCGTGAACGTCAAACAGCGGTTGATTCCGGCGGTAACGGAATTGCGCGATGCAATCGCGGCCAAATCGAAGGAATGGGAGAACATCGTCAAGATCGGCCGCACGCATATGCAGGATGCGACCCCGCTGACGCTCGGCCAGGAATGGTCGGGTTACGCCGGCATGCTCTCGGACGATCTGGAACGGACAGAAGCGGCCCTGCAGGGCGTCTACCGGCTGGCGCTCGGCGGCACCGCGGTCGGCACCGGCATCAATTCGGCACCGGGCTTCGCCGAAGCGGCCGCAGCCGAAATCGCCAAGCTCACCGGCCTGCCGTTCGTGACCGCGCCGAACAAATTCACCGTCCAAGGTGCTCACGACGCGCTGGTTCAACTGTCGGGCACGATGCGAACGCTCGCTGTTTCTCTCTACAAGATAGCCAACGACGTCCGCCTGATGTCATGCGGCCCCCGTGCGGGCTTCGCCGAGCTGTCGATACCGGAGAATGAGCCGGGCTCCTCGATCATGCCGGGCAAGGTCAATCCCACCCAGTGCGAGGCGCTCACGATGATCGCAGTCCAGGCAATGGCCAACGACGTGGCGGTCGGTTTCGGCGGCGCCGGCGGTTACCTCGAAATGAACGTCTACAAGCCGCTGATGATCTTCAACATCACGCATTCGATCGCGATCTTGAGCGACGGCTGCGTCAACTTCCGCAAATTCCTGGTGGAAGGGACCAAGCCGAACCTGAAGAAGATCAACGAGTATGTCGAGCGCTCTTTGATGCTGGTGACGGCGCTGTCGCCCGTGATCGGCTACGACAAGGCCTCGAAGATTGCGCACTACGCAATGGACAACGATCTCACGCTCAAGGAAGCTGCGCTCAAGCTTGGTTTCGTCAGCGAGGACGAGTTCAACCGCGTCGTGGATCCGACCAAGATGGTGAAGCCATATGTAGCGAGCGGGGCGACCTCCACGGCCGCCGGCTGAACGGCTGCTGCAGACGCGAGGACCGGCGTCCAGCCTGGCCGGCCCTCGCGCTCCCGTACGTTCGCCTGGGAGGAATGGTCATGACCGGTGAAGAGCGTTCGGAGCTGAGCCTTGCCTTCGCGAGAATTCTTTTCGTGAACGGCCAGGCAACCGATCAGATCATCGCGTCGATCCGGCGGCTCACCAACAAGCTCGGTCTGAAAGCCGAGCTGCTGCCACGCTGGGGCGAACTGCAATTGCGATCGGACCGCGACGGGGTGCCGTCGATCTCGTATGTCGAGGCCGATCCGGTCGGGGTCGACATGGATCGTGTCGTTTCCACGATGCAGACGATCGCCGATATCGAGGCTGGTCGGCTTTCGCCCGAGCAAGCGAGCAAGCGGATCGAGGCCGTCGCCAAAGCGCCGCCCGCACCGGCATGGCTTTTCGCTCTGGCTGCCGCCGCCGGTGCGGTCGCGCTCGCGATCATCTTCGGGATCCAGCACGAGCTTACCGCGCTATTGATCTTCCTGAGCGCCGGCGCCGGCGGATTCCTCCGCCGCGCCATCGCCAAGGTGAGCGCGAACATCTTCCTTCAGCCCTTCTGTGCCGCGCTGCTTGCTGGTCTGATCGGCGGGCTTGCAGTGCGCTATCAGTTGAGCACCGCGCTGCGGCTCGTCGTGGTGTGCCCCTGCATGGTGCTGGTTCCGGGGCCGCATATTCTCAACGGCACGCTCGACCTGATCGCCGGTCGCATACATTTGGGTAGCGCACGACTCATTTATGCCGGCCTCGTCGTGGTCGCGATCTCGACCGGACTGCTCTTGGGGCTCACCCTGTTGCACGCGTCGCTTCCGATCGACCCGCCGGGGCTGGCGGTGCCGCTCTGGCTTGACGTGATCGCGGCCGGCGTAGCGGTGGCCTGTTACAGCGTATTCTTCTCGACCCCGTTGAACATGCTCCCCTGGCCGATCGCGGTCGGCATGCTGGCCCATGCCTTGCGTTGGGTAGCCATCGCCAAGCTTGGCGCCGGCGTAGCAACGGGGGCTCTCGTGGCCTGCCTCGTCGTCGGCGTGCTGCTCACGCCAATCTCGCGCCGCTTCCACTTGCCGTTCGCAGCGATCGGCTTTGCGTCCGTGGTGTCGATGATACCCGGAGTCTACGTCTTCAGGATGATGAGCGGGCTAACGCAAATTGCAGATACGGCGCAGGCCACGCCGGAACTGGTCGGAGCCACAATTGCAGACGGCGTCACAGCCGTCGCCGTCATCTTGGCCATGAGCCTGGGCTTGATCGTGCCAAAGACGGCAATCGACTTCTTTGGCGATCGGTATGCTCAAAGGAGCTGAAGATGCTTTCATTCGCTCAAAAGTTCCATGTGGGACGGACGTCCATCATTCCGCCTGACGAAGCAGCCGTGTTGCTCCGCATGGAGGAACGGCTTCCGCCGGTGCTCAGCGTCATCGCGGGAATGGTCGATCTCACCGGCTTTTTTAATCTTGGCCATATTTTCACTGCTCACGTCACCGGAAACATCGTAGTGGTCGCCGCGGCGGCGGTACACGCTGGCGCATTCAACTTGATGCAGGCGATGGCCATTCCCGTATTCATGTTAGCGCTCGCCGCTGCGTGGCTGGTTGCTCGCGTTTCCAGCCTACGCGGTGCATCCCTCACACGCCTGCTTCTATTGATCCAATTTTTGTTGCTCAGCGTGGTCTTTGCTTTCAGCGTCACCACGGAGCCGTCGGTCAACCCGGACGGTTTGACGGCCCGCATCGCCGTCATGGTTGCAGTTTGCGCGATGGCGTTCCAGTACGCTCTTCTCCGCTTGGCAATGCCCAACGCGGTTTCAACAGCGGTCATGACTGGCAATCTGACCAACACGGTTTTGTCGCTGATGGACATCCTGTCACCGCAGCACCCCTTAATGACGGTCGATCGCGGACGATTGAAGAGATCCCTTCACCTGCTGATTGGGTTCCTGGTGGGCTGCCTCGTGGCCGCTGCTGCGATCTCGACGCTGGGAGACTGGGCGTGGTCGATCCCAACCGTACTGGCAGCTCTCGCGATCGCGGTGCGATAGAGGACACTTCCGAACTGGAGATCCCAGCAGAACCACAATTTCGGATATTTCTGGCGGAGCTTGGAAGGAGATCATGCCATGAGTATTCTCATCACCAAGGATGGCACGCAGATTTACTATAAGGACTGGGGCAAAGGTCAGCCGATCGTTTTCAGCCATGGCTGGCCGCTTAACGCCGATGCCTTCGAGGACCAGATGTTTTTCCTGGCCTCGCACGGATATCGCGTCATTGCCCATGACCGCCGCGGGCATGGCCGCTCCGATCAGCCCTGGCTAGGCAACGACATGGACACCTATGCCGACGATTTGGCGGAACTCGTCAAGAAGCTCAATTTAAAGAGCGTGATTCATGTAGGCCATTCGACTGGAGGGGGCGAAGTCGCACGCTATATCGGACGTCACGGCACCAAACGCGTCGCCAAGGTTGTCCTCATTGGTGCGGTACCACCGGTCATGCTCAAAAGCGCGACTAATCCCGCCGGCTCGCCTATCGAGGTCTTTGACCAGCTCAGGGCTAGCGTTCTTGCCGATCGCTCGCAGTTCTGGAAGAACCTCAGCATCCCGTTCTATGGCTACAACCGACCAGGCGCCCAAATTTCCGAGGGCGTGCGAGAGTCATTCTGGTTGCAGGGCATGATGGCTGGCATGCCGGCCAGCTATTTCTGCATCAAGGCGTTCTCGGAATCGGATATGACCGAGGATCTAAAGAAAATCGACGTACCAACGCTGATCTTGCACGGTGATGACGATCAGATCGTACCGATCGCAGATTCAGCGATGCTGTCGGTCAAATTGGTGAAGAATGCCGAGCTGAAGACCTATAAAGGTGCGCCGCACGGCATGTGCACGACCGAAAAAGACAAGATCAATCAGGATCTCCTCGCCTTCATCGAACGCAAAGAGGCGCAACGAGCCGCCTGAAGGCGAAGTGCGTGACAAACAGCTGACGGCTCGCACGCGTGATCCACGATCTATGCGCGGTATGAGCCGCGTCCAAACGTGTTCGAGCCCACAGTCGCCCGATTGGCATCTTTCCAGGCGTCGGAACCGACGCCTCAAACGACGCGTTTGCCGGCCTGGGCCGCGATCGGCCTCTGCACGAAATACATCACGATCAAGGAGATCACCGCCGTCGTCACGACGACGTATCCCAGCCGGTCGAAATGCCGGAGCGAACCGTCGGCATTCTGTGCGATGAGCGCGGCGGCGAGCACGGAGCCGAGCCCGCCGGAGAGTTGTTGCAGGGACGCGCCGATCGCGCTGAAGGAGCCGCGTTGTCCGGGCTCGGGGATTGCGGACATCAATGCCTGCGACGGGATCATGCGTGAAAAGATGCCGACGAACAGCAAGACGTTGACCAGGATCGCGACCGACAGACTCACCTGACCGAGATGCGTGTAGATCAGCACCATGACGATGGACATGGCGCTGCCGAAAGCAAAGGTGGGGTATTTGCCAAAAGCGTCGCTCGCGCGACCCACCAGCGGTCCGATGACGATACTGAACAGGCCGGAGACGAGATAGATCGTCGGCAGATGAATGATGTCGATGCCGAGATTGTGCACGGTGTAGGCGCTGCCGAACGGCATCAGCATGTAGCCGCCGGTCGCCAGCAGCGTCGTCAGCGCGAATGCCGTCCAATAACGGGGCTGTGCGACCGTCGCGATCAGATGCCGGAACGGGTTCTTGTCCTGCTTCAGCAGAAGATGGCCATTGACCGGCTTCATCAGGAACAGCACGGCGAGCATGCCGGCAATCGACAGGCCGACCAATGCGCCGAACGCGACGTGCCAGTTCCAATGGTTGGAGAGGAAAAGACCGGCCGGGATGCCGAGCACCTGGCTTGCGGCGAAGGCGGTTTGCACGAAGCCCATGACGCGGCCGCGCAATTGCAGCGCAAAGAGATCGGTCACGATGGCGAGCACAACGGAGCCGATCACACCGCCGAACAAGCCTGTCACGATCCGCCCCAGCAGCAGCACGTGATAGTTGGGAGCGATCGCGCAAAGCGCCGTTCCAAGGGTGAAGCCCAGATAGAAAAACAAAAGCATCCATTTGCGATCGAACCGATCGGCAAAGCCGGCCGCCAGGATGCCGGAAATTCCGGCGCTGAATGCGTAGGCCGAGACCGCCACCCCGAATTGTCCGGCCGAAATATCGAGCGCCGGCATGATGATGGCGCCGAGTGGCGACATGATCATGAAATCGATGATGATCGTGAACTGGACCAGCGCCAGCAGCGCAACAAGGATCGACTGGTAGCGCGAAAAGCCGCGGGAGAGCTCTTGCCGCTGGTCGACCGGCTCCGTCAGGGTTTGTTCAGTCATGACATTCATTCGGAAAGCAGAAAGGTGAGGACGTGCGATGGCGGACCCCGCCCCTGTCTATTGTGCTTCCAGCGTTATTTCGATGGCTTGACAAGCAGTTTTGATGCCTGCGCGACGCGCGGAGCACCGGATCAGTCCGCCGGGCTCGCGCTGATCGTCCAGACGGCACGGGTCAGGCGCGTTGAAACCCGCCATAGCGCCCGGATTGATACTGACTAGAGGTCCCCGCCTCCCAGGAGCTTCTTGCCCGCTGCAGCCCCGGACATCGCATCCCTGCAAGGCTCGCTCAGCTCTGCAACGTGCGATTTGATGCACTGCCTGATGCCGCCGGTCCCAGGCGCAATACCGGCACATAGTTTCGCGACATCGGCTTTGCAGATCTTTCCGGTCACCGCCACCGTGAGCAGGCGGTCCCGGCAGGACTCCGACACGTCGTTCAGATGAGACTTTATGCAAGCCTTGATCCGGCCTTCACCGGGTGAAACGCCCGCGCACAGCGTCTTGATGTCGCCGGTGCAAGGCGGGCCAGCCTGCTGCGCTAGCGCGATGGAATCTGACAGCAACAGCGCTATCACAATGACGAGCCCGGGTCGGATTCCTGCCATTTTGATGCCCTCAGCTTGATGCCCTCAGCCCGGATAGGACCATATCCTACGTCGATCGCCATTCCACTCAAGCCCGCTGAAAGCTCCCGTAGCTGCCCTTGTGAAACACCAGCGGGCTGCACGCGGACTCATCGCCCGTGAGCACCTCGCCGAGAATGATGTCGTGGTCGCCTGCCTTGTGGGTGGTCGCAACGCGGCAGCAGAGCCGGGCCGCGGCGCCTTGCAGCAGCGGCAGACCATCGGCGCTGAACGCGACGGCGAGATCCTCGAATCGGTTCTTCACTTGCCCGGTGAAACGGTGGGACAGGTCGGATTGATGCTGGCCCAGGATGTTCACCGAGAACAGGCCACGCTGCCGGATCGCCGCTCCCGTCGAACTGCCCTCGTTGGTGCAGAACAGCAGCATGCAGGGATCGAGCGACACCGAGGTCAGCGAGTTGATCGTCGCGCCGAACAGCTCGCCGTTCCATTCGGTCGCGATGATCGCGACGCCGGTCGGGAATGTAGACATCACCGACCGGAAGCGTTTGGAATCGATGGCGGTGGGGCTCAGCATCATCTTCACTTTCGCAGCATGTGATAGCTGAGCTCGCCGGGATCGGTGAGGTCGGGCACCTTCCAGCCGTCGAGGTCGTATTCGGCCATGCAGTCCTCGGCAAAGCCCTTGAAGCGGTCGGCATTGCCGGACGCCAGTGCCCCCCAATAGTTGAACAGCCGGATCTGCTCGGTGGCGCCGCCATAGTTGATCTCATAAAGTTCGTGGCGACCGCCGAACTCCGTGCCGAGGGTGTCCCACAACAGCTTCATCAGCTTGACCCGCTCTTCGGCCTTGTAGCCGTTGGAGCCCCGCATGTACTGATCGATGTAGGGCCTGATCTCGGGATTCTTGAAATCACGGGAGTGGCTGTTGAGATAGATCAGTCCGGAGGCAACGATCTGCTCGATCAGATATTTGATCTTGGTATAGGCAATGGTCGAGAGCACCTGGTAGGCGTTACCGGGATCAGCGTTGGGCTGGACGTAGTCGCCAATCCAGGGCTTGGGATCGCGCACCATGGCGTCGCTCAGCCCCCAAAACAAATTGCGCCACGCAATGATCTCGCCGATGTTCACCTGCACGCCGCGAAAATCCTTGCTGCCCATGGCCTCTACGGCTTTGAGCAGCAGGCCGGTGATGAAGTCGAGTTTCACGGCGAGCCGCGTGCAGCCGTGCACGACAAAACGCGACAAGAACCCGGTGCGCGGGAAGAAGTTGTTGGCCTTTTCGATGTCGGCGTAGACGAAGACGTTCTCCCAGGGGACGAGCACCTTGTCGAGGATGAACACAGCGTCGTTCTCGTCGATGCGGCTCGACAGCGGGTAATCGAACGGACTGCCCATGACGGTCGAGGTCATCTCATACGAGGTGCGGCAAAGAAACTTCACGCCCTTCGCGTTGGTCGGGAGTATGAAGACGACGGCGAATTTCTTGTCCTGCAGCGGCAGCTGGCCGTGGTGCGCCACGAACGTGTAGTTGGTCAGCACCGATCCGGTCGCGACCACCTTGGCGCCGGACACGATGATGCCTGCATCGGTTTCCTTTTCAACGTGAACGCAGACGTCGCCGACCTCATTGGCGGGACGGCCGCGATCGATCGGGGGATGGATGATGGCGTGATTGACGAACGGCACGCGCTCCTGGCTGAATTTGTACCAGCGTTTTGCGTTCTCCTGGTACGGCTCGTAGAAGTCGGAGTTGGCGCCGAGCGTCGCGAGGAAGGCAGCCTTGTAGTCCGGCGCCCTGCCCATCCAGCCATAGGTGATCTTCGCCCATTCGGCGATCGCGCTGCGACCGGCGAGAAGATCGTCCATCGTCTTCGGCGCCTTGAAGAAGGCGTGCGTCATGCCGCCATTACCGGTGTCGGTCGGCAGCAGGAGCTTGTCCTTGCGCTTGTCGTCGTGAAGCGCGTCGTAGAGCCGGGCGGTCATGCGCGCAGTGTTGCGGAAGGCCGGGTGCTCGGTGACGTCCTTCACCCGCTCGCCATAGATGTAGACGGCGCGATCATCGCGCAGCGAGTCCAGATATTCCGCGCCCGTCTGCGGACGCGTGACTTTGACGTTACCGGTGTGCTCCGGCGGAATTGCCATCGCAGCCTGCGTCTTGCCTGCCATCGCGCGATCTCCCCTGCAATGCGTTCGATAATCGAACTAGTGTCCGTATTTCGAACTTGATGCGACGATACGGCCGGCGCGCCTCCATGGCAAGAGCCGGGCTCGTCTCAGACGGTCATCGCGGAGACCTGCTCGCTGATGCGATTGAGCTCGGGCAGGAAATGCTCGCGCATTTCATTGCGGGTGGTTCGCGTCGAGTGCGTCGACAGGTTGATGGCGCCGACGACCTGGCCGCTGCGATCGAGCACCGGCACGGCGAGCGCGCGCAGGCCGCGCTCGAGCTCCTCGTCGACGATGGAGAACTTTTGCGCGCGGTCGGCGCGGATGCGGTCGAACAGCGCCTGCGGGTCCGTGATGGTCTGCGGCGTATACGCCTCGATCCGCTGCGACATCAGCCGCCGCCAGATCTCGGCCTCGTCGAGATAGCCGAACAGAACGCGGCCCAGCGCCGTGTGCAGTGCCGGCAGCCGGCTTCCGACCGACAGCGCTGCCGACATAATGCGCCTTGCGGGCACGCGCGCGACATAGACGATGTCGTTGCCTTGCAGTATCGCGGCCGAGCAGGATTCGCCGAGACGCTCGCTGAGCTCACGCATCAAGGGCAGCGCGCGGTCGATCCAGCTCTGCGTCGACAGGTACGCAAAGCCGAGATCCAGGATCTGCGGCGACAGCGCAAAGGTCCGGCCGTCCTGCACGACATAACCGAGCTGGGTGAGCGTGCGCAGCACGCGCCGTGCGGTGGCGCGCGAGAGATCGGCGACCACTGCCGCTTCCGACAGCGTCATGGTCGGCCGCTGACGGCCGAACGCGCCGAGCACCGCCAGCCCCTTGGCGAGCGTCGTCATGAACTCCTTGTCGTCGGGCTCGCCCTTGCGATGCCCCGGCTCGCCCTTGTGGCGCTCGGATGCTTGCGACATGACGCGGCCTGTTGACTCCATCGGGGCGCTGGCGGAAACTGGTCGAATTACGAACTTATGTTCGAATATCGAACGCCGGCCCGTGTGTCAATCGATTGACGCTTGAGAATCCGGCGCATCCAGAGGGGAGGACGCGCAGATGACCTGCCGCAAGATCAGCTCGACTGATTGTCATTCCATCGACCGCCGCACGCTCCTGAAATACTCCGCCGCAACCGGCGCCGCGCTCTCGGTCGGATTGAAGTCGCCGGCAATCGCGCAAACGCGCGCGATCAAGCTCGGCTACGTCTCGCCGCTCACCGGTCCCCTCGCCGCCTTTGCCGAGGCCGACAATTTCATCCTCGCCAATTTCAAGGAGGCCACCAAGGCCGGCATCAAGCTCGGCAACACCACCGTGCCCGTCGAAGTGGTGGTCAAGGACAGCCAGTCCAATCCGAACCGCGCGGCGGAGGTCGCCAAGGATCTCATCGTCCAGGACAAGGTCGATCTGATGCTGGTGGCATCGACGCCGGAGACCACCAATCCGGTCTCGACCCAATGCGAGATCGAGGAAGTGCCGTGCATCTCCACGGTCGCGCCGTGGCAGCCCTGGTTCATCGGCCGTCAGGCCAATCCCGGCGGTGGCCCGCCGGCGTGGAAAGGCTTCAACTACACCTATCACTTCTTCTGGGGGCTCGAGGACGTCATCGCCGTCTTCACCAACATGTGGAGCCAAGTCGCGACCAACAAATCCGTCGGCGGTCTCTTCCCCAACGACGGCGACGGCAATGCCTGGGGCGACAAGGTCGTTGGCTTCCCGCCGGTGCTCGAGAAAGGCGGCTACAAGCTCACCGATCCCGGCCGCTACCAGAATCTCACAGACAACTTTTCGGCGCAGATCGGCGCGTTCAAGGCGGCCAATTGCGAGATTATCACCGGCGTGGTGCTGCCGCCGGATTTCACCACCTTCTGGAAGCAGGCGCTCCAGCAAGGCTTCAAGCCGAAGGTCGCTTCCGTCGGCAAGGCGATCCTCTTTCCGGTTGCCGTCGAGGCGCTCGGCAAGGACGGCCACAACCTCTCCTCGGAAGTCTGGTGGACGCCGAACCATCCGTTCAAATCCTCGCTCACCGGCATGAGCGCGAAGGATCTCGCCACGGCCTATGAGGGCGCGACCAAGAAGCAGTGGACGCAGCCGATCGGCTTCGTCCACGCGCTGTTCGAGGTCGCGGTCGATGTGCTGAAGCGCGCGCCCGATCGCGACGGCAAGGCGATCGCAACGACGATTGCCGCGACCAATCTCGACACCGTCGTCGGCAGGGTACAGTGGGGATCTGCGGATTTGCCGCCGTTTGCCGCCAAGAATGTCGCCAAGACGCCGCTCGTCGGCGGCCAGTGGCGGTTCAAGGACGGCAAATACGACATCGTCGTGACGGACAACCGGACCGCGTCGGCCATTCCGGTCGCCGGCAAGATGGAGCCGATTGCCTGATCGCACTGGAGCCCCGTTCCGATTGCATCGGAACGGGGCTCCAGATTCTTGGTGTGACGCGTTTTCTTCACGCGATCCGGACTCCACCTCGCTGGAAAACACTATGAGCGTTGACAAGCCATGCTGCTGGAAGTCGCCGGCCTCAGGAAGAGTTTTGGGTCGATCGTCGTTGCTGACGATCTCGACCTGACGATCGCAGCTTCCGAGGCCGTCGGCATCATCGGGCCGAACGGCGCCGGCAAGACCACGCTGTTCAACCTGATCGCCGGCGGCCTGTCGCCGAGCGCGGGCCACATCCGCTTCGACGGAAGCGATCTCGCCGGGCTGCCGCCACAAGGCCGCTGCCGCGCCGGCATCGGCCGCACGTACCAGATTCCGCAGCCGTTCGAGAATCTCACCGTGTTCGAGAACCTGCTCGTCGGCGCGGTCCATGGCCGCCGCAAGACGGAAACCGAAGCCGTGCAAGCCTGCGGCGAGATCCTCGACCAGCTTGGCCTGTTGAAGTGCGCCAATGCGCTTGCGGGCTCATTGACGCTGCTCGAGCGCAAGCGGCTGGAAATGGCGCGCGCGCTGGCGACGGCGCCAAAACTCGTGCTGCTCGACGAGATCGCCGGCGGCCTGACCGACGGCGAATGCGCCGAGCTCGTCGCGACCATCGGCGACATTCGCAAGACCGGCGTTGCGATCCTGTGGATCGAGCACGTCGTGCATGCGCTCTTCGCCGTGATCGACCGCTTGGTCGTGCTCAATTTCGGGCGCAAGATCGCGGAAGGCGCGCCGAAAGAGGTCATGCAACGGCCCGACGTGCATCAGATCTATATCGGCATCGAGGCGTGAGGCATGCCGCTGCTCAGGACACAGAAGCTCACCGCCTTCTACGGCGACTTCCAGGCGTTGTATGGCATCGACACCAGCCTCGAGGCGAGCGAGACCATTGCGATCATCGGCGCCAACGGCGCAGGCAAGTCGACCTTCCTGAAGGCGATCGCGGGCCTCATCGAAGGTCCCGCCGACAGCGTGCTGCTCGACGGCCTGCCGATCGGCGCCAAGCGTGCCGCCGACATCGTCAGGCTAGGCGTTGCGCTGGTGCCTGAAGGACGGCGGCTGTTTCCCTCGCTCACCGTGGAGGAGAATCTCCTGATCGGGGGCCACAGTCGTAAGCTCGCCGCCCCCTGGACGCTCGACCGCGTCTATGCCCTATTCCCGGTGCTGAAGGAGCGGCGCAGTTCGGCCGCACCGCTCCTGTCCGGCGGCCAGCAGCAGATGGCCGCGATCGGCCGCGCGCTGATGTCCAATCCCCGCGTGCTCTTGTGCGACGAGATCAGCCTCGGGCTTGCGCCGATCGTCATTGCCGACATCTATGCAGCCCTGCCGCAGATCAAGGCCGAAGGCACCAGCGTCGTGCTGGTCGAGCAGGACATCGTGCAGGCGATGAAGGCCGCCGATCGCGTCTACTGCTTCCAGGAAGGCCGCGTCTCCCTCGAGGGCCGTCCCCGCGCGCTCTCGCGCGATCAGATCCACCGCGCTTATTTTGGTTGATGCGATGACCGGCTTTCTCGACGCGATCATCCAGGGCATTTTGCTCGGCGGCCTCTACGCCCTGTTCGCCACCGGGCTCTCGCTGATGTTCGGCGTGATGCGGCTGGTCAATCTCGCCCATGGCGATCTCATCGTGCTCGCCGCCTTCGCCATTTTCGTGGTGGCCGAGAGGCTCGGCCTCGATCCCTTCGTAGCGGTCCTCCTCGCAGCTCCGATCCTGTTTGCGATCGGCTTTGCGCTTCAGCACGTGTTGTTGAACCGGGCGCTCGGACGCGACCTCCTGCCGCCGCTGCTCGTCACCTTCGGCCTGTCGATCATCATCCAGAACGGGCTGTTGCAGATGTTCTCCGCCGACAGCCGCCGCCTGCGCTCCGGCGCGATCGAGACGGCGTCGATCTCACTCGGCGGCGACATCGCGGTGGGCGTCGTGCCGTTGCTGACGCTCGCCTCCGCCATCGCGGTGATCGTGCTCCTCAACATCATCTTCTATCGCACCGCGATCGGCCGCGCCTTCCGCGCAACCTCCGACGATCTCGACGTAGCGCAGCTGATGGGGATCGACGTCAACCGCACCTTTGCGATCGCGATGGGCATTGCCTTCGTCGTGATCGCGATTGCGGCGCTCTATCTGGGCCTGCGGGCCAATTTCGATCCCACCATCGGCCCGGCGCGACTGCTCTACGCCTTCGAGGCCGTGATCATCGGTGGGCTCGGCAGCTTCTGGGGCACGCTCGCCGGCGGTATCGTGCTCGGCCTCGCCCAGACCATCGGCGCGCGGATCGATCCGGAATGGCAGATCCTGTCGGGTCACCTCGCCTTCCTCGTGGTGCTGGCGATCAGGCCGCGCGGCCTGTTTCCGCGCGCGGTCGATTGAGGGGCCCCGATGATGGATGCCGGCGCAGCGAGGCCAACGCGGGTGTTTCGCATCGAAACCGCCGATCGCCTGTCGCGCACCTCTGCGATCATCGCCTGCATCGTCCTGCTCATGCTGGTGCTGCTGCCCGTATTCGCCGGCCGCACTCTCATCCAGGACCTGATCTTCCTGTTCTATATGCTGGCGCTGGCGCAGTGCTGGAACCTGCTCGCGGGCTATGCCGGCCTGATCTCGGTCGGCCAGCAGGCTTTCGTTGGCCTCGGCGGCTATGTCCTGTTCGCGCTGACGCTCATCGGCGGCGCCAATCCCCTGCTCGCGATTCCCGTTGCGGGCATTGTGTCGGCGGCACTAGCCTTGCCGACCGCGCTGATCGTTTTTCGCCTGCGCGGCGCCTATTTCGCGATCGGCACCTGGGTCGTGGCCGAGGTCTATCGCCTGGTCTTCGCGCAAGTGAAGGCGCTCGGCGGCGGCACGGGCACCTCGCTCTCCCCCTCCGTCACCTCCTCCGTGCCCGGCATCGAGTGGATCAAGACGGCGCTCGATGTGCGCACGCCGGCCGCGCGCGACATCGCCTCCTACTGGCTGGCGCTGGCCCTGATGGCCGGCACGCTCGCCTTCGTCTATCTCGTGCTGCGCTCGCGCCGCGGCCTTGCGCTGGGCGCGATCCGCGACCGCGAGGCCGCTGCCGCGAGCCTCGGCGTTGACATCGACCGCATCAAGCTCGCCGTCTATGTCGCGACCGCCGCGATGACCGGCATGGTCGGCGCGCTGATCTATCTCCAGAAGGCGCGCATCTCACCGGATGCCGCCTTCTCCGTGCTCGACTGGACCGCCTACGTCCTCTTCATCGTCGTAATCGGCGGCATCGGCACGATCGAAGGCCCGGTGATCGGCGCCATCATCTTCTATCTGATGCAGCGCTATCTCGCCGATTTCGGCGCCTGGTATCTGATCCTGCTGGGCACGCTCGGCATTCTCGTCATGCTGTTCGCCCCGCGCGGCCTCTGGGGCCTCGTCTCAGAACGTTACGACCTGACGCTGTTCCCGACGCGGCGCCGGCTGGTGGTAAACGAGGATCGCAGTCAGGGATGACGCCGGCACTTGATCGTCGCAAAGAGCTGCTCCGTAGTTCCTAGTGTTGCTGCGCAGAGACTCTCGACGCGCTTCCTTTCAATTTCGGTGGATGCTGCAATGATGCGGTTGATATCGGCGCGATCGCGAGCAAGATGGGGCGCTCACTTGAATCCGGGAGCTGCGGATGTTCCAGGAATTGATTGACGATTATCGACGGCAGGCAGCGCAGTATATCGCGGACGCCATTGAGATCGAGGCCGGCCACAAGCTTGTAGGCGACCAATCTTCAGTGACCGCTGCAAGCAAGCGCGGTCTTGCTGCGATGCTGCTTGAATTGGCTGATGATTACGAAGCGCTAGACCGGTGAGGTAGAGCCGCGGTCATTGGGGACTTCTCAACTTCGAAAAGCTGGCTGACGATCAGCCGCAAGGCAGCGAAGAACGACGAGGTAGCTTGATAAGAAGCGAAAGCGTTCCAGGCACACGGATGTTTATTTTTAGGAACGAGCCCTGAGCGCCGAGTGTTTTCATGCCATGGAGGAAATTGCCATGCTTGTGTTCTGGTTACCGATCATAATCCTCGAGGCGATGCTTGAAGCATATTCGAACAAGCGCAAGGCAGGCGATCCAACGGTGATCGAATAGTGCCGCGCGCGCGTTTGCTCCGCAATATGTGATGAGGATCACTGCCCCGACGCGTAACTCGTAGGACTGTCGCGTCAATCAGTTGTTTGCGGAAATGCAGATTCTTCGAGGAGCACACTAATGAGCGTCGTCATTCAGAGACTTAATGGCCTGTGGCACCTTGTCGTCGGGTCGTGTCAGTTACGAACTCCCTTCCTGGAGACTCAAGACCGGGCGCTGGTCGTGACGTACGCCCGGCGAGTTTACCCTGGCGCGAAGATCTTCGAGCGCGACTGATCCTAACGGCAACGCACTCGAACCGATGCAGTTGTCAAGTCTTAGAAGGATCAAGCCAACAACGCGGAAGACTATTCGATCAATTCATCGGCAAGCGTCAGCAGGTTCGCGGGAACATTGATCGCGAACTGCTTTGCGGTCCTGGGGTTGAGCACCAACCAGAACTCGACAGGACCGCTTCGAGATTCTCAAGCGTAGCCTTGATCTCATCACTCTCAAATCCGATCCCCAATTGCGCCGTGACCTTGCGCAGTGCATTGCACCAAATGCCTTGCTAATGGATCACCGTATCGGCCTGCGGCACAAAACAGCGCAGAAGTATTGTATTATATCTAGCCGTAAGGCGCGTAAGAGAATTGGGGCCTCGAATGATGAAGATGGTGCTCAACTTGCGAAAACGGACGGGCATTGCGGGCATTGCCACGATCATCGCAGCGCAGATCATTTTCTGCCATGCGGCCGCGGCGGCAGACAAGCTCCTAACCGAGGCGGTGAACTTCACGGGCACGTTGACGTATCTCGCTAGCCGGGTGCCCGGCTTCATCCTGGTTGCGGTTCGCAACGGCGAGACGGCTTTCGCCGGGTTCGGCAGCATCAACGACAAGGGAGGAAAGGAGCCGGATGCCGACACGATGTTTCGCATCGGTTCGGTCAGCAAGGTGTTTTGCGGCGAAGTCCTCGCCAGCATGGTGCTCGACGGTCGGGTGGGCTTCTCCGATCGTCTACAGGATCGACTGGGTTACAACATCACCCTGCCCGAAAGGGCCGGCCATCCAATCCGGCTCATCGAGCTCGTGACGCAGGCGTCCGGTCTGCCACGTGAAGTCCCGCGCAATGAGGGGCCGGCGAACGACCCCTTCGGCACCAACACCAAAGACGCGCAGATCGCAAACCTGAAGACAGATCCGTTGCTGTTTGCACCGGGCACTGCCGCCCTCTACTCAAATTACGGCTTCGACCTGCTCGGCGCGGCGCTGGCGAACGCCGGTGGCAAGCCTTATGCCGACCTCCTCAGGGAGCGCGTGCTTGATCCGCTCGGCATGAAGGACACGGTGTTCAACCCTCGGCCGGGAGATGAGGCGCGCCTCATGCAGGGTCACGATTTCGACGGATCACCGATGCCGGCCGCGCACACGCCGACCAGCATCGAATGCGCCGGCGGACTGCACACCACCGCGAACGACATGGCACGTTGGATGAAGTGGCACCTGGACCGTTTCGCGACGACCGACCGCGAGCTGCGACTGCTCGATCACGCTGCTTATCTCTATCGCGACGGGCTTGCGTCAGTCGTCGGCCTGGATGATGCCGGGCCGATGGATGCGATGGGCTTGGGCTGGGTCATCAACATGCCGGCCGGCAATCGACCGTTGATCCTGCAGAAAAGCGGCGGCTTGCAGGGCAACTTCGCCTATCTTGCGATCGCGCCGACCCGCGGCGTAGCGGTATTCTTTCTGATGAACGCCTTCAATGTCGGCGGCTTCAATGCCGCCGTGGCCGCGAGCAACGAGTTGATCGCTCAACTCGCGCCACGCTAGCAAACGCCAATCGCGCCCCTTGCGGCTCATCGCGCCCCGCAGCTTCACCACGCCGATCAGCCTTCAGAGGTGACGTCGACGACCGCTTCGGCAAAGGCTTGCGGCGCTTCCTGGGGCAGATTGTGCCCGATGCCGCCCTTGATGGTTCGGTGCGAATATTTGCCCGAAAACATCTTCACGTAGGCAGCTGGCTCCGGATGCGGAGCGCCATTGGCGTCACCCTCCATCGTGATGGTGGGCACGCCGATGGCGGGCTTCCGGGCAAGCCGTTTCTCAAGCTCGTCATATCGCGGCTCGCCCTGGACGAGACCGAGCCGCCAGCGGTAACTGTGGATCACGATCGCGACATGGTCCGGATTGTCGAAGGCGTTCGCACTGCGACCGAAGATGGCGTCATCAAAATCCCACTTTGGCGAGGCGAGCTGCCAGATCAACTTCGAGAAATCGCGACGATACTTGTCGTAACCGGCACGGCCGCGTTCCGTGGAGAAATAGAATTGATACCACCATTCGAACTCGGCCTTTGGGGGCAGCGGCATCATTCCCTCCTCCTGGCTGCCGATCAGATAGCCGCTCACAGACACCATGGCCTGACAGCGCTCCGGCCAAAGCGCCGCGACGATGTTGACGGTTCGCGCACCCCAATCGAATCCGGCCAGGGTCGCCTTCTGGATTTTGAGCGCATCCATCAGAGCGATGATATCGAGGGCGACCGCAGACGGCTGGCCGTTGCGGAACGTCTCGCTGGAGAGAAAGCGCGTCGTGCCATAGCCGCGTAGATATGGCACGATCACCCGATACCCCGCCGAAGCCAACAGCGGCGTGACATCGACAAAGCTGTGAATGTCGTAGGGCCAGCCGTGTAAAAGCAGCACTGGCGGACCGTCGGCGGGGCCGGCTTCGGCGTAGCCGACATCGAGCAGACCGGCATCGATCTGCTTCAGCTGGCTGAACGAAGCAGGCAATCCGGACTTGACCGAGGGCAATTTTTCCTTGCCGGGCTGCGCATCTACCGCGCCGACCATGCCGAACTGAGCGGCCGCGAGTGCCAAGGCCGCGGCACCGACAAAGTTGCGGCGACGATGATCGACATCCTCGGATGTCTTGATCTTTTCCATGACGAGTCTCCAAATTTCGATGCTCCGCATCTCGATC
Source organism: Bradyrhizobium iriomotense (assembly GCF_030160715.1). Taxonomy (GTDB): domain Bacteria; phylum Pseudomonadota; class Alphaproteobacteria; order Rhizobiales; family Xanthobacteraceae; genus Bradyrhizobium; species Bradyrhizobium iriomotense. Next base: position 82,985 of record NZ_BSOW01000003.1, on the reverse strand, counting down.
GAGAAGGCGGCCTTGGTAGATTCCGATGCGCTTGGCTCAGCAAATCGCCGGATTGTCGCCATGGTCGCAAACGCCGCCAGGCTGAGTTTGAAGCGCAGTATCGGATTCCCCGGCGATGCGGGCATGGCCGTAAATCCAGCGATCAGTGGTGGAGTAGGCGTTCGTATTGCTTTTCAGCGCAACATGTCGCGCGGCCATGGCGTTCTCGTGTGCCGCGGCCGGCGTTGTGAGCGTGGCGATCACGATTGATGCCGCCGACAGGAGCTTGATTGTGGTCATTGGACTTCTCCTTTCGATTTCGATGCCACCAAGCTAGAGGCGCCCAATCAAACTATCCAACTTATTGTTTATATCGTTTCAATCGATATAATCGATTGATCAGACGCTTGTCGAAGATGACGGTGTCGGGCTGATCAAACTTGCGAGGTGACGGGCCATGACCCTGGAGCAGCTTCGTATTTTCATCGCAGTCGCTGAGAACCAACACGTCACTCAAGCGGCGAGCAGACTTAATTTGACTCAGTCAGCAACGAGCGCCGCCATCGCGACACTCGAGGCGCGGTACAAAATCAAGCTGTTCGACCGTGTCGGCCGCGGGATCGTGCTGACCCGGACCGGCCGAGATTTCCTCAATGAGGCACGCGAGGTCATGACGCGCGCCAAGGCCGCGGCACAGGTCCTGGACGATTTGGCTGGCCTCAAGCGTGGCTCGTTGATCCTGGCGGCGAGCCAGACCGTTGCAAACTATTGGCTCCCATCACGCGCCAAAGCTTTTCGGAAGACCTACCCGGGCATCGATCTGCACGTGACAATGGCAAACACCGAGAACGTTGCCCAGGCGGTGTATCGAGGAGACGCGGACCTTGGCTTTGTTGAAGGCGAGGTTGATGATCCAGCGCTAGCCATCCGGAAAATGGAAGGCGACTCGTTGGCCCTGATTGTCGGACCGGGCCATCCATGGATCGGCAAGACACGCATTGCACCAAAGCTTTTCACAGAAGCAAGGTGGATTATGCGTGAGCCAGGCTCGGGCACCAGGTCAATGTTCGAGGCTGCGCTCAAGAAATGGGGGCTCAAACTGTCGGACCTCGATGTCCAGCTCGAGTTACCGTCGAACGAAGCCGTACGTACGGCTGTCGAGTCCGGAGACTGCGCGGCGGTCATCTCGGATTTGGTCGTCGCGCAGTCGCTGGCGGCAGGAGCACTTTATCGCGTCAAGATCGAACTGCCGACGCGCTCGTTTTTCGCTCTGAGACATAAGGAGCGCTATGCGAGCCACGCGGAGAGAGCGTTATTCGCCTTTTTGCGGATGTAGGACCATCCTTCATTGTCGGGACAGTATCGGCTTTGAATCTCTTGAAGGAGTCTCGCCCGAGACTGGAAATCGGAAGGACTCATTCCCTTTGCACTTGAACGGCGGCGCCGTGGTTATCGGGAGTGCCGGGAAGGATGACCAGGTAGCGACGCGGAATCTTGCCCTCGCCGCGCACCAACTGACGGATTGGTCCGATTGTACTCACGACGGCTGCTCCAGCAGGGTTGGTCATGAAGCTCTGCAAAGGTTCCAGAGCGCCAGTGCCCGACGGCTCAGTCGCAAGGGCAATCAGATATGGCTTCCCCGGCTCGAGCCCGGTGACCGCGGCCTCTAGGACTTGCACCAGGCCTTGATCCGATAGCGAAACGCTGGTAGGCGCCCTCTCCTCTTTCTTTGCTTCCGGCGACGCGAGCCAGAGTTGCGCCGATTGTCCGGCCACGCCAAGCGGCTGCAAGTTGCTGGTCCCGAGGCCTTCGGGGACGACCATCATTCTGGTCATTGCCGAGTTGATGGCACCGCTCGCCGCGGGTACCGCATCGGGCACGTACACGAGCGCTTGCGGCGCCTGACCGATCGGACTGGTCGCGATCACTTCGTTCTTTAGTGTATCGATTGCGGCGATCTTATCCTCGTTCTCGAGGCCGACATAGACTCGCGTGCCGTCCCCGGATGGCCAGATGCCGTGCGGCAACTTGCCGACCGGAATCGTCGCGACCTGCTCAAAATTGTCAGTGCGAAACACCTTGATTTCGTTGAGCCCGCCAATCGTAACATAGGCAAACATGCCGTTGGCATTGCGCACGATATTGACGTGGTTGGTGATCGGTCCGGTGTCGAGGGTCTTCAAGAGCGCGAATGGCGGTTGCCCATCGAACACTTGGGTCTTGCCGCTGTCTTTCAGCGTAAGCCAGACCTGCTTGCTGTCCGGCGTTGCGGCGATGTTGGGACAGAACGGACTGGCTTGCGGAACCCTGCCGACGATCTTGTGATCGGCCACGGTGATGACTTCGGTCTCTGGCGTAAAGGAAGAGCAGACATAGCCGTATTTGCCGTCGGGGGAGAAGATCGTCATGCCCGGACCGTTGGGAACGATAATCCGTGTCTTCTCCTCGTAAGTTTTGCCGTCAAGCACGGAGACATAATTTTCTCCACGGACGACCACCCAGACCTCACTGCCGTCCATCGTGTAGAATGCTTCGTGAGGAGAGCGCCCAACATAGGTTACGTGCTTCACAGCATTGGTCGCGGTATCGATGAAGTTCACCGCATTCGAGCCGATGGCGACAACGGCAATGGTGCGATGATCGGGCGAGAACCCCATGCCGTGCACCAACAGCTGGCCCTTATAGAGCGGACTGAGATTGGCCGGCAGCGGATCGCCAAGACGGATGGTGCCAAGGAGCTTGTTATCGACGGGATCGGTGACGGAGACAGTGTTCGAGTACTGTTCGGCGGAGTAGACGCGATCTTGATGACTCATGGGGATGTCAGGATCCGAAGCGGCGGACGGCGCCTGACCGGCGACGGCGTAGCGGGTACCGACAAGAGCTGTCGTGAGCAACAGAACGGCCACAATTGAGCTGCGTGCCATATCACTGCCCCTTTGCCAGATGTTGTGCACTACTCGACTGTCGAGCGCTCATTGCTGCGGGCGGGATTTGTTGAGGCGACGGTGCCGACGCCGGCAGTGGTTGGCCCAGCGACAACCGCATCACGGTAATCTCTTGCAGCTGGGTGACGATGATTTCCTGAGCCATGCGCCGGAGTGGCTCATTGCGTCCGTAACGGAGTTCGGCCTGCGCCATCGCAATGGCGCCCTGATGGTGCGGCACCATCATCGCCACAAAGTCGGTATCCACATCGCCCGACGGCGTGATGCCCATGTCAATCATCATCTTTGTCATCGCGCCGACATTCTCGGCGAGGTACGGGGCCTCCGCGGCAGGCGCCGAACCAAAGGTCTTCACGCAGATTGCCGAGATGTAATCCGCGAGCGATCGCGGGTTGCTTGAATAGATAGTCAGATAGGCCGCGGCAACGGCGCCGACCGCGATCGCCGCGAGGTGCGAGCCTGCTGATAAGCAAAGGGCTGGCAATAAGGTTGTGCCACGCGATTCCGGCATCGAAACCTCCACGGTCTGGGAAGAGCTCGACTAAGCCTTAGGCCTGACGGTTATAGCATGCCCGCGCGTTTCACTTGGCCAACAAAAGGTCGGCATTGGGCCAACAGGCGACCTGCTGGTGACGCGGTCGGGCAGAGGCTGGAGCCGACGCATCAGGTCATGCTGCCAGGTATGAAACAGCGGACACGGGGATGGCCGTCGATATAGTGCTTCCAGACCATCGTCCGTCCGGTGAGGTTGGGTTGCCTGAGGAGAGCGCCGTCCGGCACCAGAACCCATTCGCCATCGATGCGAACGCGATATTGCCCGTGATCAGACTTCCAGTCCGGTTCGGAGAGCACGTAGGCATCGGAATCCTCGCAGCACTTTCCGAATTCGCTCTCCAGGCCCTCGAACCAGGGTTTCAGTGGGGAATTCGCGTAGCGCCCGTCATCTCGCGCGAGCGTCGCGGTCGTGAGCAATAGCAGACAGATCGGAACCGCCGCCCGCCTCATCGCCGGCATGTCTTCGCCTCCGAAAATCTCGTCTCGGCTCAACGGAATGCTTCGAGGCCATCGCGTCGGGCCCTGAAGCAGTGGAGTCGATCTCAGGCGTGTTCAATCGGCGGTGCAAAGCCCAGCGCCAGTTGCGCGCGGTGCAAAGCCAGGTGGCGCTAGGCCAACGGTGGTTGGCTCTGGAATGCCAGCCGTGGCCTGAACTATCTTCGCGGCTTTCGAGCGCGGAGTGAGGGCCGCAATCTGATGAGGAGAAGCGGGCATACCGGCCAACATCAGCTCCGGTGTAGCCGGGCTCTCCTCGACATGAGCCGATCCCATCACCGCGACCTGGTGCGGGGAGATCGGGAAGCCCATCAGTTCAAAAGTCGGAAGGTTCGAGTTGCACGCGCCGGCCTCGTTGGTCGGTGCGCCTCCGATGGCGGCGATGGCAATTGTGATTACAAATAGATTTTTCATGATGACATCCCTGTTGGATTAGAGATCGTCCCACCACGACTTCCAAATTGACCTCGTTCAATTCACTGGCGCTCCATGGCCCCCAGCATCTGACGCACCGTCATTCAGGGGAATAGCGAACTCCCTGCGCGGTCCTGGGAAATTTGCCCGATGTCGAACCAGGCGGTATCGAGCGGCGGCTGGATGTTGTAGTCTGCGGAAAGCATCACGGGCCCCACGCCATGCGGGAGATCAGGTTTCTTCGGCACCGGCCGGTCTTCGATCTCAAATGGTCGCTACTGAAGCAAATAGCGGCCGTTGCGCTCCTCTGTTTTCTCGGCGGAGCGGCGATCTCTTTGTACCGAACGGAAAAGGAGACGTTGAACGCCAATCGGGCCGTAGGCGATGCTATTGGCAGGTTTCTGGAAATGCCGATAGCGTTCCATGGCGGTCTGCGGACTGCCCTCGAGAAGCACTTTGATCTGCAAAAGCGCTTTCGTCAGATGGACCCCTTTCTCGACCAGGTGATGAGCCCGGGTCAGTGCGTGCAGTTCAATGAGGCCGGGAAGGATGCCATCTCCAGCTGCCTGGGTTTCCGCAGTCCGGTAGGCGAGGCACCGGCGTGGTTTTCGGCAGTCTACCAGCGGGCCGTCGGCGGTCGCATGACTTACCAGCGTCCCGTCGCGTATCAGGGGCGCGTACTTGGCGCGGTCTTCGTCAGCACAAACCCGTCAGCCGTGACGGCGCGCGCCTGGTCTGAGATCTCGCGGATGCTCGCCCTCTCCGCAGCGACGATCGGCGCTCTTGGCATCCTGGTGTATTTTGTCGTCGAGCGCGCGCTACGGCCGACGAGAGACGTCGTTAGCGGTCTCAACCGGTTGGCTGCGGGCGATCTGAAGTGCCGCCTCCCGCCCTTCCGACTTGCCGAGTTGCAAAGGATAAGTCACGTCTTCAACGATCTGGCGAACACCCTGGAAGTCGCGACCTCCGAGCGCGCCGACCTTGCGCGACGTCTGGTGGAAGCCCGGGAGCAGGAAAGGCGTCACCTCGCAAGGGTGCTTCATGACGAGCTGGCCCAGAGCCTCAGCGCCATGAGTGCGACGGCAGCCTCGATCAAGGTCACCGCCTCGACTGATTGTCCATCTCTTGTGCCCGAAGCTCAGGCCCTGACGGAAACCGCCGGCAATATCATGAAGGGGCTGCGCAGGACCGTGCAGGAGCTGAGACTGCAGGAGATCGACGACGACGGTCTGCTCACGAGCCTTGAGGGATTGATCGGCGATCACAATCGCCGCGGTTGCGGGAAGACCCGATTCTCTCTTGAGACGCACGGCGACCTGAACACGATCCCCCCAGCGATGACGGTTCACATTTTCTATATCGTCCAGGAGGGCCTCACAAACGCGGCGAAGCATGCGCAGGCGGCCAACGTGCGTGCCGTGGTGCGCATCGACCTTGCCCAGGGCGATCCGCCACGGCCGGGTGCCGGCTTGGTCGAGGCGACGGTTGAGGACGATGGTGCGGGATTGGCGCATGAGATCAGGAGAGAGACGGGTTTTGGCCTCGGCCTGATCGGGATTCGCGAGAGAACGCTCGCGCTGGGTGGGCAGATGAAAGTTGTGCCTAGGCCAGAGAAGGGCCTCATCCTCAGCGTCATCATTCCTGTTACGAATTTCCCGGGTGCAGCATCATGAGGCCGCGAAGCATCAGCGTCCTGCTTGTCGATGACCACGCGGTCGTGCGCGAGGGATACCGTCGGCTTCTTGAAAAGCATGAAGGCATCACTGTCGTCGCCGAGGCCGCAGATGCGGCGAGTGCCTATCAGGCCTACAAGAGCAAGAAGCCCGATGTTGTGGTGATGGACGTTTCATTGCCAGGTCGCGGCGGCATTGATGCCATTCGCCAGATACGTCAGTGGGATCCGGATGCGCGTCTGCTTGTTTTCACCATGCACCTGAGCGCGACATTCGCTCTCCAGGCCTTTCGGGCCGGTGCTAAGGGCTTTGTCACGAAGAGCAGCCCGCCCGAGTTGCTCGTGAGCGCGGTATGTGATGCGGCTGCCGGCCGTGTAACAATCTGCCCAGAGATCAGCGATGCCCTTGCAAGGAGCCGCTTGCAAGACGATGCAAGTGCCATTGATGGTTTGTCCCCGCGTGAATTCGAGATCCTTCGCATGTTGCTCGATGGCCGGTCGTCCGAGGAAATAGCCGCTGCATTCAATCTCAGTCCGAAAACCGTCTCGAACTACCACTACGCCATCAAATCGAAGCTCAGCGTCTCTTCCGATGTTGAGCTCGTGCTCTTTGGGCTGCGGAGCGGGTTAGTAACGCGAGCGGAGGAGCGCGAGCACGAGGACGATACACGATCTGCCTAAATCGCATTCGGTCCCGTTCTAAGGGCCGCGAAATGCAACTATGTTGGCTCCAAGTGCAGCTACGTCTTTGCGGACGCCGGTCTGAATCAGCCAGTCCGCCGCGACGGACAGCAGGATCAATGACGGGACAATCAAGATGGTGCTGACTTTTTCCAGCATAGGCCGAACTCCTCACTTCGGAGGCTGCAACCCGCGCGAAGTGGCCCATTCATCCAAACGAGCGGCGACGTCAGCCTGACGCGCCTTTCGCAACAGGTTCTCCTGCTCGATGCCCGGTGGTAGCCGTGAGGCCTTCTCCCGCATTTCTGTGGCGAATGCGGCCAGGCGTTCCCGAACGCGCTTCAAACGGTTCCGCTTGAACATGGCGTTGCTCCCTCTTCATTGGAGGCACCAAGAACGACGCGGCGATGGATGTTAAACGTTCGAGCTGGACGGCGGTTTCTGAGAACTGTCGCTGCAGTGCACGGGCGGAACCCTAGGCTGCGGCCCAGCGGTCGGGGTCGGGACTATGTCCGATCAGGGCGAGGCCGTAGGCGATTGACTCGAACTGGTCTCCCGACATCAGCCGTTCGTTGCCGAACCGCTCGGCGAACAGCCGCCGCACGGCGGGCACGAAGGAGGTTCCGCCGGTTAGGAACACCTTCTCCACTTCGCGCGCGGTGATGCCGGCCTCGCCCAGCACCTTGTCGATGGTGGCCCCGAGCCGCGCGATATCGTCGGCAATCCAGGCTTCGAAGTCTTTCCGTGTGATGGTCGAGCCAATCTCGACCCCGCCACCCTTGAAACGGAAGTCCACCTGATCCTGGGCCGACAGCGCGACCTTGGCATCGGACACCGCGCGGTACAGCGAAAAGCCGAGGTCGAGATCGACGATGGTGATGAAATCCTCGAGCAGCGCCGGCTTCAGCGCGGTGCGCGCAAGCTCGCGGAGCTCGCGCAGATCGCCGTTGCTCTTCATCATCGCGAGTTGATGCCAGCGCGCGAGGTTGGTGTAGTGGCCGCTGGGGACCGGCAGTACCTTGTCGAACGAGCGGAAGCTGGAGCCTTTTCCCAGCCGTGGCGAGACAACGTGATCGACGATACGATAGTCGAACGTATCGCCCGCAATCCCGATGCCGGCGTGGCCGAGCGGCTCCGCGCGCAAGCTGCCCCCTGCTCGCGAGAAACGCATCACCGAGAAATCGCTGGTGCCGCCGCCGAAATCCGCAACCAACACGGTGGCGTCGCGCTCCAGCCGGCGGGCGAAGGAGAACGCTGCTCCCACGGGCTCGTAGACATAGCGCGCGTGACCGGCGCCGAGGCGTTCAAACGCGGCCTGATAGCGCTGCATCGCCAGCGCTTCGTCGGGATTGCCACCGGCAAAGCGCACGGGGCGACCAACCACGATGTTGGTCGCCTCGAAGCCGAACCTGTCTCCGCCATGGCGCGCCAGCGTTCGCAGGAACGCCGCCAAAATATCCTCGAACTTGTAGCGCTGCCGGAACACCTGGGTGGTGTTGAAGCTGCTGCTGGCAGCGAAGGTTTTGAACGACTGGAGGAAGCGGTAGATGTGGCGTCCTTCGAGAAACTGTTCGATCGCCCACGGGCCGCCTTCGGCCTGAGCCCCGCTTCCCGGCCGGTCCTCCCAGAAGCACAGAGCCGACACGTAGACGCTGTGGCGTTGTCCGCCATGATCGAAACGGATCGCCTCGACCCGGCGGTCGTCCGTCGCGAGCGCGACGACCGTATTGCTGGTCCCAAAATCGATGCCGATCGAGACGGCGGGCGAGGCGCTCGACATGAACCACTCTGACAGATGATTGGAAAAGGGGGCAGACCATTAGCGGCTTTGAATCGCCCTGCCAAGACCCGGTCCACCACCGAACTGCCGTCATCCGTCGGCCAGAACCAAAATCCCACCATGGCGAGGCGAAATCACGTAAAGCTGATCGGGCACGACAATGGCCGTCGTGTGCGCGCCTGCCCCGGTCGGAGTTCGCAGTCTCGCACCCGTCTTCGGATCGATCGTCTCGATCACACCCGGCTCGCCGATCGCCACATGGACGCGGCCGGTCGCCGGGTTGAAGAAGGTCACGTCGGGCGGGCCTGCGATCGGCCAGACGTTGGTCACCTCTCCGGATGTGCTGTCGACCTCGACCAGCTCGCCGTCATCGCAGGCGGCATAGAGCCGCTGGCTGACGTGATCGATGTCGAGACCGTGCGCGCCGCCCGACGGCAATGGCCAATGCACGACGTCCGCAAGATCAGGCAGCCGGGCCGACAGGATCATCGAGGGCTCGCGGATGCACAGAAACACCCGCTCGGCGGCGGCATCGGTGACGCACCAGCGCGGCCGGCCCGGCAGATCGATCGTGCGCTGCCTGGCCTCCTTGAGATCGATGCATTGCAACGTCGGACCTTGCTGCGCATCGCCGATGCAGGCGGCGATGCCGATCCCCCTGCGCCCGACGATCGCCGCGCCATTCGGCCGTGGCCCCGACGGGAAGACGGCCTTGATGTCGTAAGTCGCGGCGTCCAGCCAGGAGATCGTGGCCGCGCCGCGATTGGTCGTGAGGATCTCGCCGTCGTCGGCGACCGCGCCTGCCACGCCCGGAAAGCCCGCAAGTGTCGCGATGTGCGTGTGCGTGTCGTGATCGATCACCTCGATGCAATCGCGTGCGGTGTGGGCGATAAAGACGCGGCGGGTCTTGGGATCAAAGGCGGCGTGATCGAAGTCGCTGTTCAATCCGTCGGGGATGGCGATGACGCCAAGGGTTTTCAGCGGCATGGTGTCCTCATCAGTTAGAAGGCAAACGGCAGCACCGAGACGATCAGCGACAGTCCCGCGAACAGCAGCAGCACCAGCACCGTCTTGCGGAAGGTCTCGTCATCGATCTTTCCAAACAGCCTGAAGCCCGACCAAAGGCCGGCGACCATGAACGGCACGCCGAGCGCATAGAGCACCAGCGTATCCCTGGTGATGGTGCCGGCGGCGGCCTGGGACAGCGAGATGACCACGAAGGCCACGAACAGCACCGGCTGAAATACGGCGCGCTGCACGTCCTTGGGCCAGCCCCGCCATTGGCAGGAGATCGTGGAGATGATGCCACCGAGCCCCGTCAGGCCACCGAGCAGGCCGTTGGAGACGCCGATCGCGATGTCGGCCGCGGTGCCGATCTTCATCGGAGCGAACACGGGCCGCGTCAGCCCGTAGATCGCATAAAGCATCAGCAAGATGCCGACGCCGAAGCGCAGATGGGCCGGGTTGAGGTAGGCGAGAATGCTGACGCCGATCGGGATGCCGATGACGGTGCCGAGCGCGAGCGGCCAGGCTTTCCGCAGGTCGAGCACATGCCGCAGCTTGAAGATGCCGTAACCTTGTGTGAGCAGGCCATAGCCCGCGATCAGGGTAGCGGTCTGCATCGGCGTGATGATGTGCAGCCACACGCCGGATACGACGAGGCCCATGGCGAAGCCGGAGAAGCCACTGACGAAGCCGCCGACGAGCGCGGCAAGTGCAAACAGCGCGAAGACAAGTGCATCCATTGGGTCACTCCCCCGAACGAGGTCGCGAGCGCTTTGGATGGACGCCCATCTGATGGGGAGGCCTGCATGTCCCCAAATCGCTAAGCTATTGCGGCGGATGCCATCCCGAACTCCCGGCTGTCTGTTTCTTCAAGGTACCGGCCGGAATATCCAGATCGCCGCTCGGCGAAACTCTCTCGGGCGGCCACGATCAGCCGATCCATCTCCGGAACGAACAGCGACGTTCGCGCTCCGGCGACAGTCGGAATGCGTGAGATTCTGTGGTACGCCATGCCATTCGCCTCGAGCACGTCGACGTAACCCTGGCCACAGCTGACATAGACACGCTTGCGCCCGGCATCGACGAAGAGGTCGTCGACGTCTCCACAGGTGTCGACGGTAGCGATCGACTTGCCGTCCGCAGGCGCCAAAACACCGAGCCCGGGTGGATTACGGAACGCCACGAGAAGTCGATGTCGCTCGCGGTCGATCGCCATCGCATAGTTTCCGCCCCTGTCCATCGGCCAGCTGGCAAGCTGTTTTCCGGATTTTCCGTCCACCACGGCCACTGCGCGGGCATTGGGAAGGTTGACGAAAATTCGATTCGTGTCGGGATCGAGCTGGAAAGCTCTCCGGGTGCGCCTTCAGTGGCGCGTTCTGGACCTTGTTGCCGGTCGTGGCGTCGAGGTATGCCAAAGCGCCGTCGCCGTAGCCGACAATGACCCGCTGGGCCGCGGCATCGATGCGGATATTGTCGGCGTCGCTTCCAAGCTCGATTTGCCCCTTCGCTTTGTAGTCGTTGCCATCGAACAGCTTGACCGAGCCGTCGCGGGCATTGGCTACAAAGAGAATGTCGGTCGTGGGCTCATAGCCAACGCCCTGCGGCTCGTTCAACCCGGATATCGTGCGGATCACGCGGCCAATGGCGAGATCGACGACACCGACGCTGTCGTTACCCAACTCCGCAATGAACAATCGCTGTCGCTTCAAGTCGACCGCCATGTGATCGATCCGCCCGCGCACGTGGCCCAGCAGGATCTTGGCCTCGAGTTGCAATGGGCTGTGCTCTTCCGACCGAGCGGACGTCACCGCGCCACTCAGCACGATGCCGGCCAACGCCACCACCAACTTCCGGAACCAATGGGACATCATCGCCCCCTCACCTCGTCCCTCCCCGTCCTTTCCCGTTCGTCCTCAGCAGATCGTCTCGGGCCTGGATCACGTCGAGCGCGAACGCGAAGCCTGCTCTGACCTGCTCCGCATCGCCGCAGAAGACGATGACGTCACGCGATTTCAGGACCGCGCGCTCCTCCTGCGCTTCGTCGGAGATCGGCGAATTGACCGAGGAGACAGGCTCGTCGCCGCATGTCACCTCGATTTTAGGGGCCGGTCCGGTCTGTTCATTCATGCGTCTCTCCTCAGGCTTCCCTCGCGTATTGTTCATACAGTTTGGCGGCGTTGTCCCAGCGAATGGCCTCCATGTAGACGTCGACATAGCGGGCTGCCGCAGCACCGAAATCCATGTGATAGGCGTGCTCATACATGTCGAGCACTAGCACCGGGCGACCACCGGCAAGCGTTGTCGTATGGTCGGCGGCCCATTGGTTGACGAGCAGCCTGTCGCGGGGTGAATAGGAAAGGATCACCCAACCCGAACCACCGCCTTCCGCCTTGCCCATCGCTGCGAACTGCGTCCGCCAGCGCTCAACGCTGCCGAAGTCGCGCGCAATCGCATCGGCGAGAGCGCCGCTCGGCCCGCCCGCGCCACCGAGACCGTCGAAGTAGATCTCGTGCAGGATCATCGAATTCGACGCGACCAGCTCTTCGCGCTTCAGGCCGTTGATGACGAAGTTCGGAGCCTTGGCGAAGTCGAGCTCGGCAAGCTGCGTGCCGATCGCGTTGAGCCGCTTCACCGCGCCGACGTAGTTGTTCTCGTAGTGGCTCACGAGTATTTTTTCCGAGATGCCGCTGATCGACTTCGGATCGAACGGCATCGGTTTGGCCTGGTATGACATTGCCTTTGACTCCTGTGCGTTATCAGGTCCGTCACCGATCTTGTGGCTTTCACCTCAGCTCTTCGTGCTTGCGGTCTTGTCGAGCGCGGCGCGCAGGCCCTTGGCGAGCTTGACCGCGTCGTCGTTGGCCCAGAAATGCATGAAGAACAGCCGCGGCTGCTCGTCCAGCATGTGGCTGTGCAGCGCAGTCACCTCGATGCCGTTCGCCTTGAGCGCCGCGATCACCGGGTTCACCTCCTCGCCGGTCAGGACGAAATCGCCGGTGATGGCGGCCTTGCCGCCGCCGGTCGGCTGGAAGTTGATGCCGGTCGCAACGCCCAAAGGTCCGACCGGATTGAGCGGCATGCCGCCTTCGCTGATGGGATCGCGACGCGGCACGGTGTACGCGTAGACGCCGCCATTGGCCTGTCCCTTGACGCCGATGATCTGATCGAGCTGCGCCGTGTCGAGATCGACCGCGGGCGGCGGGCTCGACGGCGCGGCGACGGTGAGCGGCGTCTTGCTCTCGGCGAGCGCGTCATGAATGGCCGCCGCGAGTCTCGTGGGATCACCATGTCCGGCGACATGCATGTAGAACGTCGCCGGGCTCGCGCGCAGCAGATGATTGTGCACGGCTGTGACCTCGAGCCCGCTCGCGATCATCTTCTCCATCACCGGATTGATCTCGGTCTCGAGCAACACCAGATCGCCCATGATCATCGCACCGCCATGCGCAGGCTTGAACGCGACCCAGCCGCCGAGCGCGAGCGCCGGCTTGATGGTCACGCCGTCGAGCGTCACGGCAAGATCGCTGCGCGGAAAGCCGTAACGATGCACGTCGCCGGCAACAGCCGGCTTTCGGCCCAGCGTGTCATCGACCTTTTGCCAATCGACGTCCTGCGCCTGGGCCGTCGAGGTGAAACCCGGCCAGCCCGCTTTCTGCGCGCGCGGGTCTTGCGCGAGGAGACAAACGCAGACGCCGATCAAAACGGAGATGATGTTTCGCATTGTTCTGTTCCTTGAATTTGAGTCGGGAGTGCTGGAGACCTGTCCTCGATTTCATTTTTGCTGTTTGATCTGGCCGCTGCTGTCGATGACGAGCCGCACTTCCTTACCGTCCTTCATCGCCTTGGCAGTCGTGCCTTCGGCGGTCGACTTGATGTCGCTGACTTGCGCGTAGCCGGCGGCCTGGATCTTGGCGATGAGCTCTTCGCGCGTAAGGCCAAGCGCAGGCGAAAGTCCGCCTGCGACCGCCAGCAGCAGAACTGCGCAAGAGATGACGTGTTTCCGCATGATCGTTCTCCTGGTTGCGCCCTGCCCCAGGGTGAAGATGCGTTCGGTGTCGCTACGTTCCTAGCCGAGAGGCGCCGGTATCGGGTGTGGCTCCCTTGGCCCCTGTCGGTTGATCGGCTTGGGTAGGTAAATTGGCCTGCGCAAGGGCGTTCGGGCTCGCGAGCGCGGCCATCGGGATGAGGGCCCGTCGGCAGCGCGCCGCGAAACCATGCGCGCTCAGTCCTGCTCGAGGCGCGCGTCGGATCCTGGTAAAAAGGACGGGAGGTGGCGGCAGACATGATGCGTCCTTGGCGAAAAACCGGACGCGATTCTTGGGCATGTCGCCTCATGGGGAGATCGCTTCCCCATGACTGCAAGTAAATCGGGGGAGCCCGCTTTGTCAACGGGGACCGCAGCTTGGCTCCGATTCCCTGACTTAGGCGATCGCAGGGCACGTGACTTGATGTCGGGCCGATCTATCACGTCTGCGCAATCGTCTCTCATGATTGCTTTGCCGCGTGTCCGGGTTCCATCGCGGCGCGCTGACTCGCATTTCCAAGCGTATGCCTTCACTGACCGGGGTTCCTATCTCATGCAAACCAAGCGCATAGGCTCCTATTCGCGAGATTGACTTCCGCTTATTTTCGTCGGTGATCGCCGAGAGATTCCGGCCTGCCCCGACGACGCCTCGGTCCGTCCGAGCGATTGGCGCGTACGGGGTTCCGATCGTCAGGCTGGGCCGTCAGCTTCTTGAGCTGCTGCTGGTCCGTCGCAGCTTCTGCCAAAAGCCAATCGCGGAATGTCGCGATCTTCGGCAGAGCCGCTGTCACCTTCGGACAAACAATCCAATAGGTCTTCGACACAGGCAGCGATTCCGGGAATGGCAGCACCAGTCGGCCGTTGATCAGATCCCATGCCGCGAGTGTCGTGCGCGCCAGCGCGATCCCCTGCCCGTTGATCGCGGCATCAATCACCATGCTTGCGCGATTGAGCACCGGGCCATGGGTGACCGCTGTGTCGTCGATGCCGACGCCACGCAACCAGTTGGCCCAGTCGGATCGGCTGTCGAGATGGATCAAGGGAAATTTCAGGATATCAGCAATGCTATCGATACGACGGCGGCCAAGCAGAAGCTTCGGACTGCATACGGCAAAGAGCCGCTCTGCTGACAGCCTGACGGCATCCAGACCCGGCCAATTGCCATCGCCGTGGCGCACGGCAAGGTCGACATCCTCCCGCGCAAAATCGACGTGATGCAGCGCCGCGGATACGCGCAGATCAATTTCGGAATGTGCCTCGGCAAAATGGCCGAGCCGATGCACGAGCCATTTCGCGGCAAAGTCGGGCGAGGTACTGACCGTCAGGACGCCGGTGCTTTGCCGCTGCAGCAGCCGCTCGGTCCCTGCGGCAATGCGATCGAGCGCGTCGCGCACGACCGCAAGATAATCGCGCCCCGCCTCGGTAATGATCAGGCGTTGGCGCTCACGATTGAACAATTTCACCGAGAGTTCCGCTTCCAACGCCTTGACCTGATGGCTGACGGCGCCCTGCGTGACGCACAGCTCCTCTGCCGCGCGCGTAAAGCTTTCGTGCCTGGCCGCAGCTTCAAAAGCCTTGAGTGCGTTGAGCGACGGCAAGTGCTGGCGCATTGCGGAGGCTTCCGAAGTTCATGAGAAAAATTGGGGCACGCCCGAGAAACGATGCTTTGCAGACGGCGCCTCGCCGGCCTTATGCAGGCGGCGGCAACGCGAAATCATGGAATTTGGAGCCGCCCGATGTCAATGCTTTTTGCCAACACCTATTTTCCGCGACATGTTCGGCGCAGCGCGAGCGATGCGGGTCATCAACGCAATTCATGGCTAACGCTGCTCGACAAATGGCTTGCGTGCAGCGAACGGACGCACCAGCGCGCCGATCTACGCGCCATTGCCGACGACGTCCACCTGCTCGCGGATCTCGGGCTCACGCGAGAAGAGGCCCTGGAGCAGGCCGACATGCCGTTCTGGCGATGATCCGCTCAAGCCAACTCCATCGATCAACTGGAGGACGACCAGATGTCCGAGACCGTTGTTTACGGATTTCCGCGCAGCACTTTCGTCAACATTGTGCGGCTCGTTCTTACCCACAAGGACGTTCCCTACACCTTCCAGGACCTCGAGCCCGTGATGGGCAAGGCCGAACATCTTGCATTGCATCCGTTCAACCGCGTGCCGATCTTCAGGCATGATGACTTCATCATCTATGAGACGAGCGCCATCGTCAGCTACATTGATGAAATGTTCGAGGGAGCACGGCTGACCCCGCAACACCCGCGCACGCGTGCGCGCATGAACCAATGGATCAGCACCGTCAATTCTTACGTCTACCCTTACATGATCCATCACGTGACCCATGAGCGGCTGGTCTTTCCAGAGCTCGGCATCGCCTCCGATGAAAAGGTCGTGGCGCACGCACTGCCCAAGGTAGAACTCGCCCTCGCTGTGACGGAGCGTGCCCTGTCGCATGGAGAACCCTATCTGCTCGGCGATGCGCTCACGCTTGCTGACTTCTATATGCTGCCGAGCACCTTTGCCTTCGGCCTGACCGACGAAGGCCAGACCATGTACCGGAAATTTCCGGCCTTCTGCGGTTGGCGCGCGCGGATGGAAGAGCTGCCGACGACCCGCAAGCTGCGTGCGAGCCTGCCGCCACGCGAACCGATCCAGCACGCACGGGAATGGGCGACCTCGCACCGGCCGAAATATTGACGCGCCGGCCCGCACTGTTGGCCGTAGCGACCGGAGGAACCATCCGTCTCACGCCGAGATGCATTTGCGCGCGGACGTGATGGAGTGTGACTTGGCTGCCACCGGCGGCGTCAACGCCGCCTGCCCCGCTGCCGGCTGCGTCGCTTAGTTTGAATCCAGGCCCCGGTCGAATTGAAGGGCACAGCCGGCCCCATCGGTGAAAACCGGCCGGATTCGACTGCCATCTCGCAGCTTTATGCCTGAAACGGCCGCTTTAAGAGATGATTATGCTGCAATGCAGGATGCCAAATGCTGCTATGCAAACAAATCGATTGCTGCTGGCATCTGGTATACGTAGATTGTCCCTCGAAGATGAGACAGTGATACTGACCGTCTCGAGAAAGGGAACTTCCGATGTCCAAGTCCGCCGCCGTCGCGCTCCAGCCCTCCAGCTCGCTGATCAGCCGCCTCGTGGCCGCGATCGACCGCCTGTTAATGGCGAGCGCCGAGATCTCCATCCGTAACGGCGATCAGCCGCGTTTCGGCCTCTGAGGCCTTGAGCGCGTCGAATTGTCGCGCCCGATGTGAATCTCCTGAATTGCGACTTTCGATGAATGGCCCCTCTTCGCGGGGCCATTTTTATTTGCACGCACGGCTCGTTACGCGACCTCGATTCAAGGTGGTTGCGGCATAAGCGCACGGCGAGCCGCCGGCGCTTGAAGCTTGGCATAATGAATACAAGAATGCCTTCACAGCGCTCGCAAGAAAGAGAAGCGCCTCTGGAGGATTCATGACGGACATGGTGCAAGCAGCGGCGCCCACAGCGGGCCGCGTCAGCGACACCTATCGCTGGGCTCAACTCGCGATCGGCGTCGCCGCGATGGTGATGATCGCGAACTACCAATACGGCTGGACGTTCTTCGTCCCCGACATCCAGAAAACTTTCGGCTGGGATCGCGCCTCGATCCAGTGGGCCTTCACGTTGTTCGTGCTGTTCGAGACCTGGCTCGTGCCGGTCGAGGGCTGGTTCGTCGACAAATACGGCCCGCGCATCGTCGTGCTCGTCGGCGGCGTGCTCTGCGCGATCGGCTGGGCGATCAACGCCAAGGCGACTACGCTCAACGGCTACTATCTCGGCATGATCATCGCGGGTATCGGCGCCGGCGGCGTCTACGGCACCTGTGTCGGCAATGCGCTGAAATGGTTTCCCGACAAACGCGGTCTTGCCGCCGGCATCACGGCAGCGGGCTTCGGCGCGGGCTCCGCGCTCACGGTCGCGCCGATCCAGGCAATGATCAAGGACTCGGGCTTCCAGGCCACATTCCTCTATTTCGGTCTTGGCCAGGGCATCATCATCTGCATCCTCGCCTTCTTCCTGCTCGCGCCGAAGCCGGGCCAGGTACCGGCCGTGGTGGCGAACGCGGCGCTGGTGCAGAGCCGGCGTAACTTCCAGCCGACCGAAGTTCTGCGTCAGCCGATCTTCTGGCTGATGTACTTCATGTTCGTAATCGTCGGTGCCGGCGGCTTGATGGTGACGGCGAACCTCAAACCGATCGCGGTCGACTGGAAGGTCGACGCGGTCCCAGTCACGCTGATCGGCATGACTATGACGGCGGTGACGTTCGCAGCCACGATCGACCGCGTGCTCAACGGCCTGACGCGTCCGTTCTTCGGCTGGATCTCCGACATGATCGGCCGCGAGAACACGATGTTCATCGCCTTCGGCATGGAAGGCATCGGCATCTGGATGCTCTACCTTTGGGGCCAAGATCCCGTCTGGTTCGTGCTGCTGTCAGGCTTCGTGTTCTTCGCCTGGGGTGAGATCTACTCGTTGTTCCCCTCGACCTGCACCGACACGTTCGGCGCGATGTTCGCGACCACCAATGCGGGCCTGCTCTACACTGCGAAGGGCACAGCCGCGCTCCTGGTTCCCCTGGCCAACTATGTGCAGCAGACCTCGGGCCATTGGGACAACGTGTTCATCATCGCGGCCGGCGCCAACATCCTGGCCTCGCTGCTTGCGATCCTGGTGCTGAAACCCTGGCGCAAGACGGTGGTCGCGCAGGCGGCCGCCTAAGCCCTCAGCTCTTCAATTTGCGCGATGCGCCCGGCCCTTTCGGGCCGGGCGTTTTCGTTTTTGGAGAATAGTTCCGTTTTCATATAATCCGAAGGAGCCAGTGCATTTTGCTGCGACGCACCACAAGATAGGGCTTGCATTCTGGGATATGGTATACCAACTTGCGTGCCGCGCTTGCGACGATACGCCACAAGATTTGCGACACTCCGTCGTCTTGCAGACGCCGGGAAACAACAAGCAGGCGCGTTGGGAGGTTGTTGATGATTTCCAGCACGGACGGCGCCGTCACGGCCGCGCCCCTTCGAAGTGGTTTCCGTTGGCTCCAGCTCGTGATGGGCATCGTCTGCATGGCGATGATCGCCAACCTGCAATATGGCTGGACACTGTTCGTCGATCCGATCGACGCCAAGTATCACTGGGGTCGCGCCGCGATCCAGCTCGCCTTCACGATCTTCGTCGTGACCGAAACCTGGCTGGTGCCGATCGAGGCCTGGTTCGTCGACAAATACGGCCCGCGCGTCGTGATCATGTTCGGCGGCGTGATGATCGCGCTGTCCTGGGTGCTCAATTCCTACGCTGACTCGCTCACCTTCCTCTACGCCGCCGCGGTCGTTGGCGGCATGGGCGCTGGCGCGGTGTACGGAACCTGCGTCGGCAACGCGCTGAAATGGTTCCCCGACCGTCGCGGCCTTGCCGCCGGCGCGACGGCCGCAGGCTTCGGTGCGGGCGCTGCGATCACCGTGGTGCCGATCGCCAGCATGATCGCATCGTCCGGGTATCAGAGTGCGTTCCTCACCTTCGGCATCGGCCAGGGCCTGATCGTCTTCGCGCTCGCCTTCTTCATCCAGCCGCCGTCGATCTTCGTGCCGCCGAAAAAGAAGAAGCTCAACCTGCCGCAGACCAAGGTCGATTTCACTCCGCCGCAGGTGTTGCGCAGCCCTATTTTCTGGGTGATGTACGTGGTCTTCGTGATGGTTGCCTCCGGCGGCCTGATGACTGCGGCCCAGATCGCGCCGATCGCGCACGACTTCGGAATTGCCAACACGCCGGTCACGCTTGCCGGCTTCCAGATGGCGGCGCTGACCTTCGCGATCTCGCTCGACCGCATCTTCGACGGTTTCGGCCGTCCGTTCTTCGGCTGGGTCTCCGACAATATCGGCCGCGAGCACACCATGTTCATCGCCTTCGGCACCGCCGCCTTGATGCTGCTGACGCTGTCGGCCTACGGCCACGTGCCTATCGTGTTCGTGCTCGCGACGGCGGTGTATTTCGGCGTGTTCGGT
The DNA here is from genome assembly GCF_030160715.1 of Bradyrhizobium iriomotense. GTDB lineage: Bacteria > Pseudomonadota > Alphaproteobacteria > Rhizobiales > Xanthobacteraceae > Bradyrhizobium > Bradyrhizobium iriomotense. The sequence continues at coordinate 63,385 of NZ_BSOW01000003.1, read as the reverse complement.
GAGATCTACTCGCTGTTCCCCGCGACCTGCGGCGACACCTTCGGCTCGAAGTTCGCGACCACCAACAACGGCATGCTCTACACCGCGAAGGGCACCGCCTCGCTGCTGGTGCCGCTCGCAAGCGTGATCTCGGCGACCTATGGCTGGAAGGCGGTGTTCGTCGTTGCAGTCGCGCTGAACGCGATGGCGGCGCTGATGGCGGTGTTCGTGATCAAGCCGCTGCGGCGCTCCTTCATCCTCGGCAAGGAAACCGCGACGACCGAGGCAGCGACCGGGAACGCAAAGACGGCATAGCGCGCGCACAACGCGCCGCATATATCAAAGGGGCGCAGCACTGCGCCCCTTTGTTTTTGCCTGATGACAAACGTCAGCATTGCTGCCGCAAGATTTTTCGGATGAGCCAAATCGAACGCTTGACGATTGGCATAATGTATACCAGACTATCCTCAGATTGTTCACCCAGGGAGGTTGCAATGCTGGTCGGAGACATTCTGCGCAAGAAGACGTCGCGCGTCGTGACCGTGCGTATGAACGAAACGGTGGGTATTGCCGCGAAGCTGATGCGCGCCAACAACATCAGCGCGCTGGTGGTCAAGGACGTCGTTCGCTCCGAGGGCAACACCGCGGTCGGCATGTTCACCGAGCGCGACGTGGTCCGCGCCGTCGCCGAGCACGGCGCGGACGGCATCAATGTGAAGGTCTCACAGCTCATCTCGGTGCAGCAGCTCGTCTCCTGCACCTCGAGCGATACCCTCGAGCATGTCCGGCACCTGATGAACCGGCATCACATCCGGCATCTGCCTGTCATCGACGACTACAGCCTTCTCGGCGTCGTCAGCATGCGCGATCTCGCCGCCGCCTTCGATGAAGCCACCGTGAGCACGCCGCACGCGGCCTAAGCCTTAGACCACCCCTGCGACGTCCGTATCCGGCTCGGATCGCCCGAGCCGGCCAGGGGTTCGTGTGCCCAAAATCGGATTATCCCAGCGAGGATTTCATGAAGATCTGCATCTACGGCGCCGGCGCGATCGGCGGATATCTTGGAGTGCAGCTCAAGCGCGCCGGCGCCGACGTCAGCCTCGTTGCGCGCGGCCCTCACCTCGCCGCCATGCGCGAGCGCGGCCTGAGGCTGCTCATGGACGGCGAGGAGCACGTGGTGCATCCGCGCTGCACCGACAACGCGGCGGAGCTCGGCGTGCAGGACTACGTGATCGTCACGCTGAAGGCGCATTCGATCACCGGCGTGATCGAGAAGATGCAGCCGCTGCTGGGGCCGCGCACCCGCATCGTCACCGCGGTGAACGGCATCCCCTACTGGTATTTCTACAAGCATGGCGGCCAATACGAGAACTCGACGCTTGAGAGCATCGATGCCGGCGGCCGGCAGTGGCGCGAGCTGGGCGCCGAGCGCGCCATCGGCTGCATCGTCTATCCCGCGACCGAGATCGAGGCGCCCGGCGTGATCCGCCACGTCTACGGCAACAACTTTCCGCTCGGCGAGCCCTCGGGCGAGATCACGCCCGACGTGCAGCGCCTCGCCGACCTCTTCGTCGCCGCCGGCATGAAGGCGCCGGTGCTCGACCGCATCCGCGACGAGATCTGGCTCAAGCTGTGGGGCAATGTCTGCTTCAACCCGATCAGCGCACTCACCCATGCAACCCTCGACGTGATCTGCACCGATCCTGCGACGCGTGCGCTGTCGCGTGCGGTCATGCTGGAGACGCAGGCGATCGCCGAGACCTTCGGCGTCAAATTTCGCGTCGACGTCGAGCGCCGCATCGAGGGCGCCCGCAAGGTCGGCGCGCACAAGACTTCGATGCTCCAGGACCTCGAGCGCGGCCGCCCGATGGAGATCGATCCGCTCGTCACCGTGGTCCAGGAGATGGGCCGCATGACCGGCATCGCAACGCCCGCGCTCGATTCCGTGCTCGCCATGGTCAGCCAGCGCGCGCGGATCGCCGGCCTCTATGACGGCGTCAGGATGCCTTCCGAAACCAAGGCGGTGGCGTGATGAGCGCGGCCGGCCCCAGCAAATGGCTCCGCTTCCGCCATTCTGGCGCGACGGGATTCGGAACGCTCACGCCGAGCGGCATCGCCGTGCATGACGGCGAGCTGTTCGGCCGCAACGCGCCGAACGGCAGAGTTCTGGCGCTCGGCGAAGTGGAGCTGCTGGCGCCATGCGCGCCGAGCAAGATCGTCGCGCTCTGGAACAATTTTCACGCGCTCGCCGCGAAGCTGAACCAGCCCGAGCCGCCGGAGCCGTTGTATCTGTTGAAGGCCACCACCAGCATCACAACGCCCGGCGCCGTGATCCGCCGCCCTTCCTATTATGACGGCAAGACCACGTATGAAGGCGAGCTCGGCATCGTCATCGGCAAGACCTGTGCCCGCGTCTCGAACGCCGAGGCCGACGCCTTCATCTTCGGCTACACCTGCGTCAACGACATCACCGCCAACGACATCCTCACCCGCGATCCGACTTTCGCGCAATGGGCCCGCGCCAAGGGCATCGACGATTACGGCCCGTTCGGCCCGGTGATCGCAACGGGCCTTGATCCCGCAAAGCTCGTCGTGCGCACCATCCTCAACGGCGCGGAGCGGCAGAACTATCCGATCTCCGACATGATCTTCAGCGCGCAGGAGCTGGTCAGCAAGATCTCGCACGACATGACCCTGCTTCCGGGCGATCTCATCGCGGTGGGCACCTCCGTCGGCGTCGGCGTGATGAAGGAGCCCGTCAACACCGTGACCGTCGCGATCGATGGCATCGGCGAGCTGACTAACGAGTTCCGGCTGTAGCCGAACAACAACTGTCGTAGCCCGGATGAGCGAAGCGACATCCGGGAACAATTGCGCATGATTCCCCGGATATCGCTCCGCTCATCCGGGCTACGAGATCACGCGTCATCTTCATCACACGCACAGCAAAATCGCACGCACAGCAAACATATTCCCCCAACAAGCCGCGCGTTCGCCGCACTGTCGACGCATTCCGACACCCATCTTCGCGTGCTTGGGGAGCGCGGCAGGCTACGGCTGTGCTTTGTCTGATCTCAAAGGGGAACTACCAGTGAAGAAAATCGTGATTGCAATGGGCGCAACGCTCGCCCTGGTGACGGCCGCGAGCGCCGCGGATCTGCCGCGCCGGCAGCCCGTGCCCGTGTATCCGCAGGCAGCTCCGATCGGCAAGATGCCGATTGGCAAATCACCGATTGGAAAGGCTCCGATCGGCAAGGCGCCCGGCCCCGTCGCGGCGCGCTACTGAAGCCTCACGCATCTCCAGATCCGCTGTTGTCGACGGCTGAAAGGCGAAGCGTGGCAATCACACGTCAGAGATCGGGATTGCGCCTCCTTGCGGGATGCGCAGTCCTCTCGCTCGTTTGCACGATCCAGTCGGCTTCCGCCCATGAGGCACGCAAGCGCATCGCTGACGCGAATGCGCTTGCGTCCCGTGACGCGCCCGCCCGGTCGAAGCCGGGTCAGGCAAAGGGCCCGTACTACGTGGACTTCAGGGCAAGGACCGCGGCAAGCTGGGGACATGCCTTCGTCTGGTACGGCAAGACCAGCGAGCGCGCCGTCGAAGTCGCAGGCCTGACGCCCGTGGGCGACACGCTCACCTACGCCCTCGGCCACATCATTCCGGTCCCGTCGGAGACCGGCGCCAGCTATGGCGACCTCGATCCGGAATATCTGACGGCGAGCTACCGCGTCTATCTGAACGAGGCCGACGCCAAGCGCGTGTTCGCCTACATCAAGAAATTGCAGGACAGCTCGCCGCTCTGGAACGCCGAGACGATGAACTGCACGGGCTTCATCGGCAACATCGCGGAGTTCATGGGACTGAAGGTCCCCATGCGCTGGCAGCGCCCCGAGGAGTACGTCAACAAGCTGAAGGAAATGAACGCGGGCCGCCAGATGGTCCAGCTCGCGCCGGAGTAGCGCGGGATCATATTTCGCCTTCGTGGCCCGGATGAGCGAAGCGACATCCGGGAATGTTTTCGCGAAGACCCCGCATATTGCTTCGCTCATGCGGGCTACATGCTGTTCGTTGCTCTAAAGCCCGATGCGATTAGGATGAATCGTCATCGCGCTTTAGGTTGTTGTTTGCGCATGATATTTCCGGAAAACCGCTTCACACTTTTCCGGATCATGCTTTAGCGTTCGCCCGCAGCTCGAACCCGAACGCCCCGCAGCGCGACAAACGACACGCCGCCCTCAAGCACGTTGTCGCACCACGCTCCATGTCTGTCATCCTCGGCCTCCTCTCCGGTCTCATCGGCGCGCTCGCCGGCTGGTCCGGCCTTGCCGCGCTGGTGATCATGCTCGCCGGGCCGGACCGCGACGGCGGCATCGCCATGGGGGCGTTCTTCAACATCGGCCCTTTCGGCGGCATTATCGGGTTCGTCGTCGGCGTCTGGTTGTTCACGAGGTTCGGCCTCGTTCGCGAGAGCGTAGCGCCGGCCGAGACGGCAGACGCGGTGCACCGGACACGCATCTCGTACCCCTTTGCCGTGACTGTCGTGACGATCATCGCGGGCCTCGCCTATTGGGGCTGGTACGAGCTGATCCGCTCGCCCTACCTCACGCACGGCTTCATGACGCTCGAACTGCAATTCCGCCTGCCGGCCGGCATGGCCTTGCCGCCCGACAAGGCCGACGTGCAGATCTACGTCGACGAAGGTCACGGCTACGCACCTGTCACCGTCGGCGAGCTCTGGCACGGCCATGACGGCGACCGCCAGGTCATCCTCGCGAGCGCCGCGCTGTCGTACAAGACGAGCCGGCGCGAGGTCAGCCTGACCCTCCCCGACACGCCGACCGAGACCTGGCGGCTCGATCTGGCGCGCGATCCCGATCCCACGCCGGGTTATTCGCCCTGGCGCTCCGGAATCGGCGGGGGGCCTGCGAAGATCGAGATGAATTTTCGTCTCACCGCCGACAGGTGAAGGTGCTTCCGGGTCATCGCCCGCGAAGGCGGGCGATCCAGTATTCCAGAGACAGCGCCGAATACTGAGAAGTCGCCGCGCACTGGATGCCCCGCCTGAGCCTGTCATCGGGCTCGCCGAAGGCGAGACCCGGTGGCGGGGCATGACAGCGTAGGTTGTAGCGTCGTCCTGCCGCATGACCAAGATTATCCGGCGCACGGAATCATCCCTCAGCCTCTCGCATGATCGCCCTGCCCTGGCCGCACGCCCTGCGAATAGACTTTTGCCGGACCGGGCGGCATCCTGCCGCCGAAATCAATCGATAACAGGGCCGTCACGCGCCCGAGGAAACAGAGGGCACTCATGCTGAAGACACGTTTCACGGAGCTGGTCGGCGTCGAGCATCCGATCGTCCAGGGCGGCATGCAATGGGTCGGACGCGCCGGGCTGGTGGCGGCGGTGGCGAATGCCGGCGCGCTCGGCTTCATCACGGCGCTGACCCAGCCGACGCCGGAGGACCTGACCAAGGAGATCGCGCGCTGCCGTGAGCAGACCGACAAGCCGTTCGGCGTCAACCTCACCATCCTGCCCGCGATCAAGCCGCCGCCCTACGCCGAATATCGCGCCGCGATCATCGAGGCCGGCATCAAGGTGGTCGAGACCGCCGGCAACAAGCCGCAGGAGCACGTCGACGAATTCAAAAGGCACGGCGTCAAGGTCGTGCACAAATGCACCAGCGTCCGACATGCCCTCTCCGCGGAGCGGATGGGCGTCGACGCCATCTCGATCGACGGCTTTGAGTGCGCCGGTCATCCCGGCGAGGACGACACGCCGGGCCTGATCCTGATCCCGGCGGCCGCCAACAAGGTCAAGATCCCGATGATCGCCTCGGGCGGCTTTGCCGACGCGCGGGGCCTCGTGGCGGCGCTGGCGCTCGGGGCCGATGGCATCAACATGGGCACCCGCTTCATGGCGACCAAGGAGAGCCCAATCCACCAGCTCATCAAGGACAAGATCGTCGCCAATGACGAGCGCGAGACCGAGCTGATCTTCCGCACCATGCGCAACACCTCGCGCGTGGCCAGAAACGCGATTTCCACCAAGGTCGTCGCCATGGAGAAGGAAGGCGCCAAGTTCGAGGACATTCGCGAGCTGGTGGCGGGCGCCCGCGGCAAGATGGTCTATGCGTCAGGCAATTCGGACGAAGGCATCTGGTCGGCCGGCCAGGTGCAGGGCCTGATCCAGGACATCCCGAGCTGCGCCGAGCTCATCTCCCGCATCGTGCGCGAGGCGGAAGCCATCATCAGGAGCCGGCTCGAAGGCATGATCGTTCAACCGGCGGCGCAAGCTGCGGAATAATCACTGCAAGAAACGAGAGCAATTCATGAAGGCTTACGTCTACGCCCCTGAGGGAGCTGCGATTTCCGACGTTGCTCAACCGACGCCCAAGGGCACGCAGGTGCTGGTCCGCGTCCGCGCCTGCGCGCTCAACCGCGCCGATACCGGCATGCGCAAGGGCCACGTCCATGGCGCGGCCGGCGGGGTCGGCACCGTCCTCGGCATGGAATGGGCCGGTGAGGTCGCAGCCCTCGGGCCCGACGCGCAGGGCGTGAAGGTCGGCGACCGCATCATGGGCTCGGGCGCCGCGGCGTTTGCGGAGTACACGCTCGCCGATCACGGCCGCCTGTTCCGCACGCCCTCGAACATGAACTTCGAGGAAGCCGCCACCCTGCCCGTCGCGCTCGCGACCATGCACAACGCCGTCGTCACCGTCGGCGGGATCCAGCCGGGCCAATCCGTCCTGATCCAGGGCGCAAGCTCCGGCGTCGGGCTGATGGCGATGCAGATCGCCAAGCTCAAGGGCGCAAAGCTCGTGATCGGTTCGTCGACGGATGCCCATCGTCGCAGCCGGCTCACCGACTACGGCGCCGATCTCGCGATCGACTCTTCCGACCCCGGCTGGGTCGACCAGGTGTTGAAGGCGACCGGCGGCGAAGGCGTCGACCTCATCGTCGACCAGGTCTCCGGCAAGGTCGCAAGCCAGAACCTTGCCGCCACCAGGGTGAAGGGCCGCATCGTCAATGTCGGCCGGCTCGGCGGCACCCATGCCGACTTCAATTTCGACCTGCACGCGGCGCGTCGCATCGACTATGTCGGCGTCACCTTCCGCACCCGTACCATCGAGGAGATCCGCGAGATTTTTGAGGAGGTTCGCAAGGACATCTGGAGTGCGGTGGAAGCGCGCAAGCTGCAGCTGCCGATCGACAAGGTGTTTGCCTTCGACGACATCGACGAGGCCTTCGCGCACATGGAGGCCAACAAGCATCTCGGCAAGATCGTCGTGACGCTGTAAGGGTCGCCGCTCAAAAGCCGCCTTTCCAATATTTGTCGGCACCAGCTATCCAGCCGGGGCACTGCCATGCATGGGTTCAAGTTTGCCGTTGCGTTGATCCTACTCTTTGCGGCCTGTGCGACGGATGCCGCCGGCGTGAGGCGGATCAAGATCGACGCGAGCGCGGCGGGCCCGTGGATCGCGGGGGCCGTCTGGTATCCCTGCGCGACGTCGGTGCAAGACGCGCGTAGCGACGATGTTGCCCTGTCCGGTGTGAAGGACTGCCCACTCTCCGGCAACAAGCTTCCGCTCATCGTCATGTCGCACGGACGGACGGGATGGTTCGGCGGCCATCACGACACCGCGGCGGCGCTGGCCGATGCCGGCTTCGTCGTCGCGGCTGTCGCTCACCCCAACGACAACGAGCGCTATCACGACGGCACCGACAGCCTCGAGGTGCTGGCGGGTCGCTCCGGCGACATCAAGCGTCTGGTCGATTTCATGCTTGGTGACTGGCCGGATGCCAGTCGTATCGACGATCATCGTATCGGTCTGTTTGGCTTCTCGGTGGGCGGCTATACCGGCCTGGTCGTCATCGGCGGCGATCCGGATTTCCGCAAAGGCCAGCCGCGCTGCGCGCGAACGGACCTGCGGCCCCTGCCCGTCTGCGCGCAGCTCGACAGTGGCGAGCTTCCCATGGACGCTCCCGCGCACGATTCACGCGTCAAGGCTGCGGTCATCGTCGATCCCTGGCCGGAGTTTCTGCTGCCTGCGGATCATCTGTCGGCCGTGAGCGTCCCCATTCAATTATGGAGCTCGGATCCCTCGCATCAGGCCGACGGCGTCTCCGGATGCTGCGCGGCCACGATCAGGGACAGGCTGCCGTCGCAGCCCGAGTGGCACTTCGTCGCCAATGCAAACCACTTCGCGTTCCTGGCGCTGTGCTCGCCGAAACTCGCGCAGGATGCACCGAGAATCTGCACCGACCCACCCGGCTTCGATCGAGCTGCCTTCCACCAGACGTTCCACGCCGAGATAATCGCGTTTTTCCGCAAGCATCTGAACGCAGGGCAGAAGCAATAAGCACTCGAAACTCGGAAGCATTCGCAACAAATCGCTCCTGCAAATCAGTCGCGACTACACCTGTGGACCGCGGCTTGATGTTACGTGACGGGCTGCTAAATCCCCGGCCATGACAGCACAGCACAGCAAAACCTCGGTCGCCGCGATCTCGATCTTCGCCAGCGGCGGCATGGCGGCGGCCAAATTCGTGGTCGGGATCGCGATCGGCTCGCTGGCGCTGATCTCGGAGGCGCTGCATTCCTCGATCGACCTGGTCGCGACCATCATCACCTGGGCGGTGGTGCGGGTATCCGACAAGCCTGCGGACGACGAGCATCATTACGGCCATGGCAAGCTTGAGAGCATCTCGGCGCTCGGTGTCACCGCCCTGCTCTACGTGCTGGCCGGCGGCATCCTGGTCGAGGCCTATAGCCGGATCCGCGAGGGCACCCCGCCGCCGACCATCTCGGCCGTGCCCTTCGTCGTGCTGGTGATCGACATCGTCGTCAATCTCTGGCGGGCGCGGGCGCTGCACCGCGCCGCGCGGGAGACGCGGAGCCAGGCGCTCGCGGCCGACGCGCTGCATTTCGCCTCCGACGTGTTGGGCTCGTTTGCCGTCATCGCCGGCCTCATCCTCGCCGCCTTCGGCTTCTGGTGGGGCGACGCCGCGGCGGCCGCTGCCGTCGCCGTGATGATCGCGCTGCTCGGCCTGCGCATGGCCGGCTCCACGGTCCACACGCTGGTCGACCGCGCGCCGGAGGGCGCGCTGGAGCAGGCCACGGCCGTGATCAAAAGCGTGCCCGGCGTGCTCGACGTCGAGCGCCTGCGCGTGCGCATGGTCGGCGCGACCTATTTCATCGACACCATCGCAAAAGTGCCACGGACCTATCCGATCGATCGCGTCGAGGACATCAAGCGCAACGCGCAAGCCGCCGTCGCCAAGGCGTTCGGCGACGCCGACCTCACCTTCACCGCGGTCCCCGTCGCGCGCGACAACGAAACCGTGCGCGACCGCATCATGGTGATCGCGCGCAATTCGGGCCTTGCCATCCATCACGTCACCGTGCACGACCTCGGCGCCAAGCTGATCGTCGGCATCGACCTCGAGGTCGATGCCGAGATGCCGCTGACCGCCGCCCATGACGTCGCCAATACGCTGGAGCGCAACATCCAGGAGGAATTCGGCGAGGACGTGGAGGTCGACGTCCATATCGAGCCGCTCGAGCCCGAGTTACCGTTCGGCGTCGACGCGCCGGCGGAACGGGTGCAGGCTATTGCAGCCGCGCTCTCCGGCTTCGCCGCGGGCGGCGAGATCCACGACATCCATAATGTCCGCGTGCGCAACACCGATGCCGGCGAGATCGTCAACTTCCATTGCCGCGCCACACCGTCGATGAGCGTGATCAAGGTGCATGAGCATGTCGACGAGATCGAGCGCGCGCTGCGTCGTGCCTTCCCAAGCGTGAAACGCGTGATCAGTCACGCCGAGCCGCCGCGCGCGTGACTGATCACGAAGAGTCACACGTTCCCGTTTCGGACTCACCGCGCAGCTAATATTGCGGACGCTTGCTCCGCAAACTCTCCATTGGATAAGAATTATTTCGCGTTAACGATTCGTTGACTCTCGACAGCCCGCGAAAACTGGATTCAAATCGCTGTGATTCGGAAGCGAGCGGGGGCTTCATTCCGAATTGTGGTGCAGAACTATCTCCTGGGGGCCGAAGGCATGCCGCGCGCAGACGCCGCGAGCGCGTGCGTCCAATCCGATTCGATCAAGGGATTGGCGCAATCGATCGCGAAACCGGCCTACCACCGGCTCCTGATCGCCGAGCCGGCGCTCCGGCGCGCTGTGCCTACGCTCATCATCGCCTTCCTCATCACCATCTGTCTCGGCGCCTTCGTCCAGGTCGTCGACCAGACTCGGCAGAAGCGCATGGTGATCAAGCACGACATTGAGGCGCTCGCCGACCTGCTCGCCGAGCGCATCGATCGCCTCGCCTCGGTGCGCATCGACCGGCAGAAGAACATCGAGCGTCTGCCGACGCTGTTGCCCGAGCTCATTCCCTCCTGGGGCACGGCCTCGGGTCGCCACGTCATTGTCACTTCCGTCGGCACCGACCGCCGCATCCTCGCACGCATTCCCGTGGACACCGACCCGGCCGGCAACGACCGCCTGCTCGATGCGATCACCACCGCGCAGCTGGTGGCGACACCGCCGCAACAGAACGACGTCTCCGATCTCACGCTGCCCAGCGGCAACAGCGCGCTGGCGACCTCGCGGCCGATCAAGTCGCTGCCCGGTCAGGTTACCGTGATCCAGGAGCGCAACGAGCCGATCTGGGGCTCGGATGCCGCGCTCTCGGTGACGCTGTCGGCGACCACCGGCTTCGTCGTCCTGATTCTCGGCTTCGCCTTCCACTGGCAGTCGACCCGCGCCCGCGAGGGCGACCTGATCAACGACGCCGTGCGCGGCCGGATTGACACCGCGCTCAACCGCGGTCGCTGCGGCCTGTGGGACTGGGATCTTTCGCGCGGCAAGATCTTCTGGTCGCAGTCGATGTTCTCGATGCTGGGCCTCGACGGCCGCAACGAACTCCTTACCTTCGGCGAGGTCAATGCGCTGGTGAAGTCGGACGACATCGACCTGTTCGCGATCGCTGACCAGCTGATCTCGGGCCAGATCGACCACATCGACCAGAGTTTCCGCATGCAGCATGTCGACGGCCACTGGATCTGGCTCCGCGTGCGCTGCGAGCGCACGCGCGCCACCGGCGATTCCGCCATGCATCTGATCGGCATCGCGGTCGACATCACCGAGCAGAAGAGCCTTGCCGAGAAGACGGTGGAAGCCGACCTGCGGCTGCGCGACGCCATCGAGACCATCCCGGAAGCCTTCGTGCTGTGGGACAACAGCGACCGTCTGGTGCTCTGCAACTCGCACTTCCAGCGCCTGCACAGGCTGCCGGACTCGGCCGTCATCCCCGGCACCTCCTACGAGACCGTGCTCGAGGTCGGCCGCATGCCGGAGGTGCGCACCCGCCACAACGAGACCGCCAATCAAGGTCCGGGCGCCCGCACCTTCGAGGCGCAGCTCGACGACGGCAGCTGGCTGCACATCAGCGAGCGCCGCACCAAGGACGGCGGCTACGTCTCGGTCGGCACCGACATCACGCGCATCAAGGAGCACGAGCAGAAGCTCGTCGACAACGATCTGCGCCTGCGCGCCACCGTCATCGACCTGAAGCGCTCGCAGGCGGCGCTGGAGCGCCAGACCAACGAGCTCGCCGACCTCGCCGAAAAATACCAGCGCGAAAAGACCCGCGCCGAGGAGGCCAACCAGACCAAGTCGAAATTCCTCGCCAATATGAGCCACGAGCTGCGCACGCCCTTGAACGCGATCATCGGCTTCTCCGAGGTCATGGGAAGCGGCATGTTCGGCGAGCTCGGCAGCGAGAAGTACCAGGAATATTGCCAGGACATCCTCACCAGCGGTCACTATCTGCTGGAGGTCATCAACGACATCCTCGACATGTCCAAGATCGAGGCCGGCCGCATGAAGCTCGACATGGAGGAGCTCGACCTGTCGCGCACGCTCGCGGAATCCTTGCGGGTCGTCTCGGGCCGTGCCGAAGACAAGAACCTGACGCTCGATGCCGACATCGAAAACATCATCTCGGTCGTCGCCGACCGCCGCGCCACCAAGCAGATCATCGTCAACCTCCTGTCCAACGCCGTGAAGTTCACGCCCGACGGCGGTCGCATCGTGGTGCGCAGCCGGCAGCTCGAGGACAAGGTCGTGCTGATGATCGCCGACACCGGCATCGGCATCGCCGCGCATTCGCTGGCGCGGCTCGGCCGGCCCTTCGAGCAGGTCGAGAGCCAGCTCACCAAGACCTATCACGGCTCGGGCCTGGGACTTGCGATCGCCCGCTCGCTCACGCAACTGCACGGCGGCACGATGCGGCTGCGCTCGAAGATCGACGTCGGCACCATCGTGCGGGTGACGCTGCCGCGCAACGCCAGCAAGGCCGCCCCCAAGATCCCGGCGGCCGCGTGACCCTGATCAGGATTGCAGCGTCGGCGCCACCTCGCGCGCGACGTTGACGAGCGCGGCGATCAGCGGCGTCATCGGGTCGCGCTGCGGGATCACCAGGCCAATGCTGTAGTTGACCTCGGGATCGATGATCGGGATCGAGCGGACGGTATCGGCAAGACCGAGCGTCTCGGCAAGCTTCGCCGGCATCACGCTCGCCCAGCGCCCGGTCTTCACATGGGTAAACAGCACCAGCAGCGAGTTCGACGTCAGCGTCGGTGTCGCCTCGGCATTCACCGAGCGCAGCGCGCGGTCGATGATGCGGCGGTTCTGCATGTCCGGCGTCAGGAGGCACAGCGGCACCTTGCCGACCTCCGCCCAGGTCACGGTCTCGCGGTCGCCGAACATCGCGTCCGGCGCGGTCAGGAGGCGATAGCTCTCGTTATAGAGCGGAATAGTGCGGACCTTGCCGATCGGCTCGTTCTCGATATAGGTCAGCCCGGCATCGACCTCGAGATTTTCGAGCAGTCCCAGCACCTCGGACGACGTGGTCGACTGGATGCGGAAACGCACCTCCGGATGCTTGGCCCGGAACGGCGTCGTGAGCGAGGCTACCATGCCGAGCGCGGTCGGGATCGCCGCGATGCGGATCTCGCCGGAGAGCTTGTGCTTCAGCCCGTTGATCTCGTCGCGCATGGCACGGGCATCGCCAACGATGCGCCGGGCCCAATCGAGCGCCCGCTCGCCCTCCGGCGTAAACCCCTGGAAGCGCGAGCCGCGCTGGACCAGCATGACGCCGAGGATCTCCTCGAGCTGCTTCAGCCCGGTCGACATGGTCGGCTGGGTGACGCCGCACGCCTCCGCCGCGCGTCCGAAATGCCGCTCCTTGGCGAGCGCGAGCAGAAGTTCAAGCTTGTCGAGCAACCGCTATTCCCCCGGGATTCTGTCTTGGCATGCAAACTATCACGGCCAGCCCCCCCCTCCAACATGCGAAAACGGGCCGCGGCAGGAACAATCATTCGGTTTTCCTATCACCCAATTGCAGCGATCTATCGATGTGTATTCCCGATCGCAGCATGAGACTGCTTTATTGATTCTTGAATGATTCCAAATACTCATACGAGGGACGGTCACCCTCTGATTGAGAATAAAGAATGACGGGGATTCACGAACCTTGGGACGAAACGCGCGGCGCTGAGATCATCGCCGAACATGCCGGACAGGAGGGCGCAACGCTGGTCATCCTCCATGCCCTGCAAGAGGCCTTCGGCTATGTCCCGGAGGCTGCGATTCCGATGGTCGCGCAGGCGCTCAATTTGTCGCGCGCCGAGGTTCATGGCGTCTTCACCTTCTACCACGATTTCCGCCATAAGCCGGCCGGCCGCCACGTCCTGAAACTCTGCCGCGCGGAAGCCTGCCAGGCGGCCGGCGGCGATGCGCTTGCAGCGCGCGCCGAGGCGAAGCTCGGCGTATCGATGGGCAGCACCACCGCCGACGATCGCGTCACGCTGGAGCCGATCTACTGCCTCGGCCTCTGCGCGACTGCCCCGTCCGCGATGCTCGATGGCCGCCTCGTCGGCCGGCTCGATGACAAGCGCCTCGATGCGCTGGTTGCGGAGGCGCAGCGATGAAAATGCGGATATTCGTTCCCCGCGATGCGGCTGCCGTCGCTGTCGGTGCCGATGATGTGGCCGCGGCGCTCGAGCAGGTCGCCCAGAAGCGCGGCCTTCCAGTCGAGATCATCAGGACCGGCTCACGCGGGCTGTGTTGGCTGGAGCCGATGGTCGAGGTGGCAACCCTCAAGGGTCGTGTCGCTTACGGACCGGTCAGCCCAGAAGATGTCTCCTCCGTGTTCGACTCCATGGCGGGCAACGGACAGCATCCCCTGCGGCTTGGCATCGCAGACGAGATTCCCTGGCTGAAGCGCCAGACCCGCCTCACCTTCGCCCGCTGCGGCGTGATCGATCCGCGTTCGCTCGATGACTATCGCGCCCATGGCGGCTACAAGGGCCTGGAGCGTGCGCTGTCGCTCGGCGCAGATGCAATCCTCACCGAGGTCACATCGTCCGGCCTGCGCGGCCGCGGCGGCGCGGGCTTTCCGACCGGCATCAAGTGGAAGACCGTTTCGCAGGCCAAGGCGGACCGCAAATTCATCGTCTGCAACGCCGACGAAGGCGACAGCGGCACCTTTGCCGACCGCATGATCATGGAAGGCGATCCCTTCCTGGTCATCGAGGGCATGACGATCGCCGCGATCACGGTCGGCGCCACCAAAGGTTACATCTACATCCGCAGCGAATATCCGCACGCCGTCGAGGCGATGAACGCGGCGATTGCGGCGGCACAGCGCGGCGGCTATCTCGGCACCAATATCGGCGGCTCCACGCAAAGCTTCGACCTCGAGGTGCGCGTCGGTGCCGGCGCCTATGTCTGCGGCGAAGAGACCTCGCTGCTGGAGAGCCTTGAAGGCCGACGCGGCATCGTGCGCGCAAAGCCCCCGCTGCCGGCGCATCACGGCCTGTTCGGCAAGCCGACCGTCATCAACAACGTGCTGTCGTTCGCAGCCGCCCCCTTCATCCTTGCCGAAGGCGCCAAGGCCTATGCGGATTTCGGCATGGGCCGCTCGCGTGGCACGATGCCGATCCAGCTCGCCGGCAACATCCGCCATGGCGGGTTGTTCGAAACCGCGTTCGGCGTGACGCTCGGCGAACTCGTCGACGACATCGGCGGCGGCACCTTTACGGGCCGCCCAGTCCGCGCTGTGCAGGTCGGCGGTCCGCTCGGCGCCTACTTCCCCCGCGCGCTGTTCGACACGCCATTCGACTACGAAGCCTTTGCCGCACGGGATGGCCTGATCGGCCATGGCGGCATCGTCGTGTTCGACGACAGCGTCGACATGCGCAAGCAGGCGCGCTTCGCGATGGAGTTCTGCGCCATCGAGTCCTGTGGCAAATGCACCCCGTGCCGGATCGGCTCGACCCGCGGCGTCGAGACCATCGAGAAGATCATCAGTGGCGAGCGCGTGAGCGAGAACCTCGCGCTCGTGGAAGACCTCTGCAACACCATGAAATTCGGCTCGCTCTGCGCGCTCGGCGGCTTCACGCCCTACCCGGTGCTCAGCGCATTGAAGCATTTCCGGGAGGATTTCGTCCCGGCACCGGCCAGGCTTCAGGCTGCGGAATAGGAGAGCAACGATGTCTCTGATCGAAGAAATCGACTTCGGCACGCCGCGCTCGAAATCGGAAACGATGGTGACGCTGACCATCGACGGCAACCAGGTCACGGTGCCCGAGGGCACCTCCATCATGCGTGCCGCGATGGACGCCGGCCACCAGATCCCGAAGCTCTGCGCGACCGACATGGTGGATGCCTTCGGCTCCTGCCGCCTCTGCCTCGTCGAGATCGAGGGCCGCGCCGGAACGCCGGCCTCCTGCACCACGCCCGTGATGCCCGGCCTCGTCGTGCACACCCAGACCGAGCGGCTGAAGAAGCTGCGCAAGGGCGTGATGGAGCTCTACATCTCCGACCATCCGCTCGACTGTCTCACCTGCGGTGCCAACGGCGATTGCGAATTGCAGGACATGGCCGGTGCGGTAGGCCTGCGCGACGTGCGCTACGGCTATGAGGGCGAGAACCACGTCTTCGCCAAGACGGACGGCTGCACCAACGACCATTGGATGCCGAAGGACGAGTCCAATCCGTACTTCACCTACGATCCCTCCAAGTGCATTGTCTGCTCGCGCTGCGTCCGCGCCTGTGAGGAGGTGCAAGGCACCTTCGCGCTGACCATCTCGGGGCGCGGCTTCGACAGCCGCGTCTCGCCCGGCATGAGCGAAAGCTTCCTCGGCTCCGAATGCGTCTCCTGCGGCGCCTGCGTGCAGGCCTGCCCGACCGCGACGCTGACCGAAAAATCCGTGATCGAGATCGGGCAGCCCGAGCACTCCGTCGTCACCACCTGCGCCTATTGCGGCGTCGGCTGCGCCTTCAAGGCCGAGATGCGCGGCGAGGAAGTCGTGCGTATGGTGCCGTACAAGGACGGCAAGGCCAATCGCGGCCATTCCTGCGTCAAGGGCCGTTTTGCCTGGGGCTACACCAACCACAAGGAGCGCATCCTCAACCCGATGATCCGCGAGCGGATCGAGGATCCCTGGCGCGAGGTGTCGTGGGACGAAGCGTTCTCGTTTGCCGCGGCCAAGATGCGCGGTATCCAGACGAAGTACGGCCGCGACGCGATCGGCGGCATCACCTCGTCCCGCTGCACCAATGAAGAGACCTATCTGGTGCAGAAGCTGATCCGCGCCGGCTTCGGCAACAACAATGTCGACACCTGCGCCCGCGTCTGCCATTCGCCGACCGGCTATGGCCTTGCCACCACCTTCGGCACCTCGGCCGGCACGCAGGACTTCGACTCGGTCGAAGATACCGATGTCGTCGTCGTCATCGGCGCCAACCCGGCCTCCGCCCACCCCGTGTTCGCCTCCCGCCTCAAGAAGCGGCTGCGGCAGGGCGCAAAACTGATCGTGATCGATCCGCGCCGCACCGAGATGGTGGAATCGCCGCATGTGAAGGCGCTGCACCTGCCGCTGATGCCCGGCACCAACGTCGCCGTCATGACGGCGCTGGCCCATGTCATCGTCACCGAGGGCCTCGTCAACGAAGCCTTCGTGCGCGAGCGCTGCGACTGGAACGAGTTCGAGGAATGGGCGACGTTCGTCGCGCAGCCGAACAACAGCCCGGAAGCGACCGCGATCCTGACCGGCGTCGATCCCAAGGCGCTGCGCGAGGCAGCCCGCACCTACGCCACCGGCGGCAATGGCGCGATCTATTACGGGCTCGGCGTCACCGAGCACAGCCAGGGCTCGACCACGGTGATCGCGATCGCCAACCTCGCGATGGCGACCGGCAATATCGGCCGGCCCGGCGTCGGCGTGAACCCGCTGCGCGGCCAGAACAACGTGCAGGGCTCCTGCGACATGGGCTCGTTCCCGCACGAGCTGCCCGGCTATCGCCACATCTCCGGCGATGCGGTGCGTGACCAGTTCGAGGCGCTGTGGAACGTCAAGCTCAATCCCGAGCCGGGCCTGCGCATTCCCAACATGTTCGATGCTGCGGTCGAAGGCACGTTCATGGGGATCTACGTGCAGGGCGAGGATATCCTGCAGTCCGATCCGAACACGTCGCACGTGGTGGCGGCGCTTTCGGCGATGGAATGCGTCATCGTCCACGACCTCTTCCTCAACGAGACCGCCAACTACGCGCATGTCTTCCTGCCCGGCTCGAGCTTCCTCGAGAAGGACGGCACCTTCACCAACGCGGAGCGGCGCATCCAGCGCGTACGCAAGGTGATGACGCCGAAGAACGGCCTTGCGGATTGGGAGGTCACCATCGGGCTTGCGAAGGCGATGGGCTTCGAGATGAACTACAAGCACCCGTCCGAGATCATGGACGAGATCGCGGCGCTGACGCCGACTTTTGCCGGCGTCTCCTACGCCAAGCTCGACGAGCTCGGCTCGGTGCAGTGGCCCTGCAACGAGAAGGCGCCCGAGGGCACGCCGGTGATGCATATCGACGGCTTCGTCCGCGGCAAGGGCAAGTTCGTCGTCACCGAGTATGTCGCGACCGACGAGCGCACCGGCCCGCGCTATCCGCTGCTGCTCACCACCGGACGCATCCTCAGCCAGTACAATGTCGGCGCGCAGACCCGCCGTACCGACAACGTGGTCTGGCACGCGGAAGACCGGCTCGAGATCCATCCGCACGACGCCGAGCAGCGCGGCGTACGCGACGGCGATTGGGTGCGGCTGAAGAGCCGCGCCGGCGAGACCACGCTGCGCGCGGAGATCACCGACCGCGTCGCGCCGGGCGTGGTCTACACCACCTTCCACCATCCGGACACGCAGGCCAACGTCATCACGACCGACTATTCGGACTGGGCAACCAACTGTCCGGAATACAAGGTCACCGCGGTGCAGGTCTCGCCGTCCAACGGCCCGTCCGACTGGCAGAAGGCCTACGACGCGCAGGCGCGGCATTCCCGTCGCATCGCGCCCGCGGAAGCTGCGGAGTAAGCCGATGCACGTGGCGGTCCAGGCGATTGATCGGGAGAGCTGGCGCGACGGGGTGGCCTCCGACGGGACACGGCTGATCCCGGAGGAGACGCCGATCGCGCTGACCTATAATGGCGGCACCTATGCCGTCATGATGGGGACGCCGCAGAATCTCGAAGACTTCGCCGTGGGCTTCAGCCTCAGCGAAGGCATCGTCAAATCCGCCGACGACATCCAGTCGCTCGAGGTGGTTCGCCTCGATGACGGCATTGAGTTGCGGATGTGGCTGGCCTCGGAAGATGCCGGACGCATGAGCGAGCGTCGGCGCCATATCGCCGGGCCCACGGGCTGCGGCATCTGCGGCATCGAATCGATTGCCGAGGCCGTGCGCCCTGCAGCGGTCGTGCCGCAGGGGCAGACCTTCACGCCGGACAAAATCATGACGGCGATGCAGGGCATTGCTCCCCTGCAAGCAATCAACATGCAGACCCGCGCCGTGCATGCAGCCGCGTTCTGGTCCCCTGCCCGCGGCATCGTCGCGCTGCGCGAGGATGTCGGCCGCCACAACGCGCTCGACAAGCTGGCCGGCGCGCTGGCGCGCAGCCGTACGGATGCGAGCGGCGGCATCGTGCTGCTGACCAGCCGCGTCTCGGTGGAGATGGTGCAGAAGGCGGCCGCGATCGGCGCGCCGGTGATGGTTGCGGTCTCCGCGCCCACCGCGCTCGCCGTGCGCACCGCGGAAGCCGCCGGCATCACGCTGGTTGCGATCGCCCGGCAGGACGGATTTGAAGTGTTTACGCATGGCGGCCGCGTGGCCTGTCGTGCCACGGAGGTTGCCGATGTCGCCTGACCGCCTGATCTACATGGCCAACCAGATCGGCAAATTCTTCCAGAGCCAGGGCCAAGACAAGGCCGTGCCGGGGATCGCCGAGCACATCAAGAAGTTCTGGGATCCCCGGATGAAGCGCGCGATCTTCGCACATCTCGACGCCGGCGGCGCAGGGATGGAGCCGAACGTTCGCGAGGCCATCGCGTCGCTGAAGCAGGCTACTGCCCTTCCAACAACGCCTTGAACACGCGCCGCACCTCGCTCTGGGTCTCCTTCACGCGGGCTTCGAGCGATGAGAAGTCCGGCGCGTCGCCTGCCCGCTCCATCACGCCCTGAAGGTCGACACCGGCGGTCTCGGGCTTGAAACGGTCGCTGACGCAGAGGCGCAGGATCTGGGTCAGGTCGTGGTAGAGCCGCGCGGCCGCGCGCAGGCACTCGGTCTCCGACTGCGCGAGCACGCCGAGCCTGGCAGCGTTCTCCAGCACCTGCATGGTCGAGACGTCGAGGATCTCCGGCTTGTCATGCGCGTGGACGAGCTGGAGATATTGCGCGATGAAGTCGATATCGACCATGCCGCCGGCGGCATATTTGAGGTCCCAATAGTCGGTCTCGCCCTTCTCCTGCGCAATCGCGCGCCGCATGTCGGCAACGTCGTTGGCGATCGTGACGGGATCGCGTCGCCGCGTCAGCACCTCGCGGATGACGGTCTCGATCCGCGCACGGAATTGCGGCGAAGCCGACACGACGCGGGCACGCGTCAGCGCCATGTGCTCCCACGTCCAGGCCTCGTGCGCCTGATAATCGGCGAAGGAGGCGATGCTGGAAGCCACCGGGCCTGCGCGGCCTGACGGACGCAGCCGCATATCGATATCGTAGAGCACGCCGTAATTGGTCCGCGTCGTGAAGGCGCTGATCAGGCGCTGGGTGAAGCGCGCGAAATAATGCGCGCCCTGGAGCGACTTTGGACCGTCTGAATCCGGATCGTCCGCATCGAAATCATAGAGCAGGATCAGGTCGAGATCGGACGACGCCGTCATCTCGCGGCTGCCGAGCCGGCCCATCGCGATGATCGCGGTCTCCTGCCCCTTGATCCGGCCATGCTGGGCGGCAAAGCGATCTGCGACCAGTCCATGCACGGTGTGCACGATGCCCTCCGCGACGTCTGCGAAGGCGGTGCTCGCCTGCTGTGCGGAGACCGTGCCCGAGAGGATGCGCGTGCCGATCAGGAACAGGCTCTCCTGCCCGAACAGGCGCAGGCGGTCGAGGAATTCCTCGTAGGAATCCGCATCTTGCACCGTGGCCGCAAGCCGCGCTGACAACTCCTGCCTGTCAGGCATGGCGCCGAAGAAGCGCGGATCGATCAGGCCGTCCATCAATTGCGGCTGCCGCGCCAGCATCTCGCCGAGCCGGGGAGCGGCGCCCAACACCAGCGCAACGAGGGCAACGAGATCGCGGTTCTGGCTGAGCAGCGTGATCAGCCGCCCGCCGCGCTGCAAGGCTTGCAGGAAATGATCGAACGCTGCGACCGCGCGGTCCGGCTCCTCGGCATGGGCAAGGCCGTCGATCAGGGCCGGCACGAATTCGACGAAGGCGCCGCGGGTCGCCTTGTTACGGAACACGCGGTAGTCGCCGGTGATCCAGTCGCGCACGGTCTGTGCGACAGTGGCGGGCTTCTTGAAGCCGAGCGTCATCAGCTGCTGCAAGAGGCGCGGGTCGTCGGGGCCGGCACCATAGTCGATCGCCGGCAACTTGGCCGTTCCGGTCGGATCGCCCTCGAACAGCTTTTCGTAGTGGCCCTGGACGATCGCGAGCTGGCGCAGCAGGTCGCGCGCAAAGGCTTCGCGGCTCTCATAGCCGAGGAACCAGGCAAGACGCTCCACGGCCTCCTTGTCGTCAGGCAGCGCGTGGGTCTGTTCATCGGCGATCATCTGGAGGCGATGCTCGACCCGGCGCAGGAAGTGGTAGGCGGCGGTCAGCTCGTCGCGCGCCTGAAAGGTGATCCAGTTGCTGTCGGCAAGCACGTCGAGAGCTGTGAGCGTCGGCCGCACGCGCAATGCCGGATGGCGTCCCCCGGCGATCAATTGCTGGGTCTGGGCGAAGAACTCGATCTCGCGGATGCCGCCACGGCCGACCTTCACGTTGTGGCCTTCGACCGCGACCTCACTCTGGCCGCGATAGGTCTGCATCTGCCGCTTCATGTCGTGGACATCGGCGAGCGCGGCGAAGTCGAGATGCTTGCGCCAGACGAACGGCGCGATGTCGGCGAGCAGCGCTTCGCCTGCAAGGAGGTCCCCGGCACAGGCGCGGGCCTTGATCATGGCCGCGCGCTCCCAGGTGCGCCCTTCCCGCTCGTAGTAATGCAGCGCCGCGTCGCGCGAGATCGCGACTTGCGTCGAGGACGGATCGGGACGCAGCCGCAGATCGACGCGGAACACGTAGCCGTCATAGGTGCGCTGTTGCAGCAGGCGCGCGAGCCCCTGCGTTACCCGCACGAAGAAGGGCTGCGGCTCGATGTCGGGCGCAAGCGTTGTCGCGTCGGGATCGAAGAACACGATCAGGTCGATGTCGCTGGAATAGTTCAGCTCGCCCGCGCCCATCTTGCCCATCGCCAGCACGATCAGGCCGCAGCCTTCTTCCGGAGCTTCCGGATCGCGCGGTGAGAGCTTGCCGCGTGCGGCGTCCTGCCGCAGCAGGAACCGGAGCGCCATCTGGACCGAGGACACCGCGACGTCGGTCAATGCCGCCGTCACCCGCATGACCGGCCAGATGCCGCCGATGTCGCAGAGCGCGATCAGCAGCGCCGCCTCCGATTTCAGGCGGCGAAGCAGCCGCATCACCTCTGCTTCGTCGGACGCGGCGAGCACGGCGTGCCTGCTGTCGTCGATCAGAGCCGCCAGATGTGCATCGGGATCGCATGCGAGCAGCCGGATCAGTCGCGCCGGATCGCTGCGGATCAGGTCGAACAGATAGGGCGAGAATTCCGCGATGCCGGCCAGGATCGGACGAACGAAGGGACGATCGAGCAGCGCCGCGATCGCAGCCGCCTGCTGCGGCTCGAGCTCGGCGAGCCAGGTCTCCAGACGTTGTTCGGCGGTGACGGAAGCGGCAACATGAGGGCCTTCCGCGACGCGTGCGGCGAGGCTCCCATCATGCTTGTCCGCGTTTCCCGGCGCGGAGAGATTCATGCCACCTTCTGTGGCACATCCGGCATTGGGGGAGCAACCCTGTCGCTGCCGCCAGCGCGAACGGGCAGGACCAGCGTCGCGATGAGACCGGGATGGGCATCGCCCAGCTTCAGCTCACCGCCATGCAGCGTTGCAACCGCGGCAGCGAGGCTGAGGCCGAGGCCCGAGCCCGGGAGCGTCCGGCTCGCCTCGAGCCGCACGAAACGCTCCACGGCGTGCTTGCGATCGCCTTCCGGAATTCCGGGACCGCGGTCGGTGACGCTGAGCAGCACGTGATCGCCCTCGCGCCCGGCCTCGATGAGGATCTGTCGGCTGTCCATGCTGACCACGGTTCCCGCGGACTGCGCAACCGGCTTGCCGTATTTGATCGCGTTCTCGACGAGGTTGGCGAGCGCCTGGCTGATCAGTTCGCGGTTGCCATGGACCGGCGCCGGCTCGGCCTTCACCTTCAACGTCATGCCGTCGTCCTCGGCGAGCGGCTCGTAGAGCTCGTGGATGCCGCTGGCGACGTCGGACGCGTCGAAATCATCCATGTTGCCGCGCGCCTGGCCGGACTCGGCGCGGGCGATCATCAACAACGCATTGAAGGTGCGGATCAACCCGTCGGATTCCTCGATGGTCCGCTCCAGCGCGGCGCGGTAATCGGCCTCGCAGCCCGATTTCGCCAGCGCCTCCTCGGCGCGGTTGCGCAGGCGCGTCAGCGGCGTCTTGAGATCGTGGGCGATGTTGTCGGAGACTTCCTTCAGCCCCGCCATCAGGGCCTCGATCCGCTCCAGCATGGCATTGAGGTTTTCGGCGAGACGGTCGAGCTCGTCGCCGCTGCGCCCCACCGGCAGGCGCCCGCTGAGATCGCCGGCCATGATGCGCTGGGCGGTGCCGGTCATCGCGTCGATACGCCTCAGCACCCTGCGCGCCACGAAGATGCCGCCGCCGAGGCCGAGCACCACGACGATCAGGACCGACCATTGCGCCGCCTTGGCGACGATGCCGAACAGCCGCCGTCGCTCGGCGAGGTCGCGGCCGATCAGGAGGCGGAAGCCGTTCTCGAGTTCGGTGACGCGCACCAGCGCACGGTGATCTCGGTCATCGGCATCCTCGATCCGCCGGTAGGCGGTCTCCGACCAGCCGCGCGTCGCCATCACGCCGGGCGCGAGCGAGCCGACATTGCCGGCGATCGCCTGCCCGGTCGGCGTGGTCACGAGGTAGAGGTTGGCGCCCGGCCGCAGCGCCCGGTACTCGATCGCGAGCACGAGGCCGCGCAAGCCACGGCGGCCGTAGATCTCGCTGATCTCCGAGGTCTCGGCATTGACCGTCTGCGTGATCTCTTCGGTGATCAGCCGCCGCGTATTCCAGGCGAAATAGCCGAGCAGCGACGCCGCGAAGATCGCGAACAAGAACAGATAGACCAGCGTCAGCCGGAACGCCGTGGTGCGGATCAGCTTACCGAATGCCGTCACGGATCATGTACCCGGCGCCGCGGATCGTGTGCAGCAGCGGCCGATCGAAGCCCTTGTCGATCTTGGAGCGCAGCCGCGAGATGTGCACGTCGATCACGTTGGTTTGCGGATCGAAATGATAGTCCCAGACGTTCTCCAGCAGCATGGTGCGCGTCACCACCTGGCCTGCATGCTTCATCAGATATTCGAGCAGCCGGAATTCGCGCGGCTGGAGCGTCAGCTCGTCCTTGCCGCGCGCGACGCGGTGGGAGAGCCGGTCGAGCTCGAGATCGCCGACGCGATAGACCGTGTCCTCGGCCGGGCCACCACGACGGCGCGACAGCACCTCGACGCGCGCCAGCAGCTCGGCGAACGAGTAAGGTTTCGGCAGATAGTCGTCGCCGCCGGCACGCAGGCCCTTGATGCGGTCGTCGACCTGGCCGAGCGCGGAGAGAATCAGCACCGGCGTCGAATCGTCCTTTTCGCGCAAGACGCCGATCAACGACAGGCCGTCGCGCTTGGGCAGCATGCGGTCGACCACCAGCACGTCGTAATCGCCGCTCTCGGCCATGGCGAGGCCTTCCTCGCCGTCAGAGGCGTGGTCGGCGATATGACCGACTTCGCGAAACGCCTTGACGAGATAATCGGCGGATTCGCGGTCGTCTTCGATGATGAGGAGGCGCATCGTGCGGTCGGCGGCGGTCAAGGAGGTCAGCCCTTCTGTCAACATGGCGCGGTCGGCAATCGCATGCAAGCGGAGCGGGAGATTCTCACGACGGGAAAAGAGCGGGCGGTGAAGCTGGGGGACCTCACCGCCCTTAGGCCCTTCCGACGGAGGGGGGCGTATTCCACCGGAAGGTAGGGTGGGGAAGCGGTGTTGCTCCGCTCCCCGGAAGGGGGCCCGCGGCGGGGGCGACTAATGCCGACGGCTCCCTTCATCTCTTAAGGCCTCCTGATCCTCAGCCCTTGGCGAGGGGGATTGCGACGAAGCGCGACTGGCCGCCGCTCTTCACGCGCATCAGGACGCTGTTCTTGTTGTCGGTGCGCGCCGCGTTGATCGCGTCACGCACGTCGCCGGCGGTGCTCACGCTCTTGCCGGCGACCTCGAGAATCACGTCGCCTTCCTTGAAGCCGCGCTCGGCCGCGGCGCTCTTCGGATCGACCTCGGTGACCACGACGCCGTCCTTGCCGGCGCCGGCTACGCTGTTGGCCGGAGCAACCGTCATGCCGAGCTTCGGCACGTCGGTGCCGCGGGTGGGCGCCTTGCTGTTGTCGTTGTCGGTGTCGGCCTTGGCCTCGACCGTGTTCGGCAACTGGCCGAGGGTGAGGTTCAAGACCTTGTCCTGGCCCTTATGCAGCACGTTGAGCTTCACGGTCGCACCGGGCGCCATGCCGCCGATGGTGCGAGCGAGCTCACGGGCGTCCTTGACGGACTCGCCGTTGACCGCGGTGATGACGTCGCCGGACTCGATGCCAGCCTTCGCCGCCGGACCGTTGGCCTGCGGCTCCGCCACCAGCGCACCTTCGGCCTTCTTCATGCCGAGGCTGTCGGCGATGTCGGAGGTAACGGGCTGGATCTGCACGCCGATCCAGCCGCGGGCGACCGAGCCCTTGTCCTTGAGCTGGGCCACCACGCTCTTCACCGTCGCGGCCGGAATCGAGAACGCGATGCCGACGCTGCCGCCGGAGGGCGAGTAGATCGCGGTGTTGACGCCCATCACCTCGCCGTCGGTGTTGAAGGCCGGACCGCCGGAGTTGCCCTTGTTCACGGGCGCATCGATCTGGATGAAATCGTCATACGGACCATTGCCGATGTCGCGGCCGCTGGCCGAGACGATGCCGGCAGTCACGGTGCCACCGAGGCCGAAGGGATTGCCGACCGCCAGCACCCAGTCGCCGATCCGCGGCTTGCCGTCGGACAGCTTTGCGAACGGGAAGTTGGAGCCGCCCTCGACCTTGATCAAGGCGAGGTCGGTGCGCTGATCGGTGCCGATCACCTTGGCGTTGTAGGTCTTGCCGTCGTCGGTCGTGACCTCGACCTTGTCGGCGCCGTCGACCACGTGGTTGTTGGTCACGGCAAAGCCGTCGGCCGAGATGAAGAAGCCCGAGCCCTGGCCGGTCACGGCACGCCCGCCGCCGCGCGGTCCGCGCAGGCCCGGGATGCCGTCCTGCCCGCCAAAGCGGCGGAAGAAGCGCTCCATCGGCGAGCCCGGCTGGAACGGCGAATCGTCGCCGTCATCGTTGCTCGCGGCCTTCTCCTTGATGTTGACCTTGACCGAGATCACCGAGGGTTTGACCCGCTCGACGATGTCGGCAAATCCGATCGGACGTTCGACCTTGCGGACCTCCGTGTTGACCTGCGCATGCGCCGGGCTCGAGAACAGGTCGGACGGCGACGTCGACGGGCTGAAGCCATAGACGGCAACGCCGAGGCCAGCGACCACGGAGGCCATCAGCGCGAGTTTGCGGGCAACGAGCAGGGACCGGCGGGGCTGCCGGTACGACGGGAGGGACGAAAGGTCGGGACGGTCAGTCATGCAGGGATCTCCAGGGCCTTGAATTCCTTTTGGCGCTGCTTGGGCAACGCCTTACGGCCTGAAGATGGGGATTTGCGCCTTACAGCGCGCTGGCGGCGGGGTTAAACTTTTGTAATGAAGCCGCAAATACCTGCGGCAGTTTAGCGCAGGCCAAAAATCGTGTTTTCGCAGGAACTTAAGCCGGTTCCGCGAATGGCACGGACGCTTCCCTTTTGGCCCCGCGGGACCTGGGAACGCCTAACCCGATTTCGCCCTGTCGGACAGGAGTTCCGCGAGCTTCGCCTCCTCGTCAGGGGTGAGCGGCGGCGTCACATTTGCTCCCCCTCGCGTACGGCGCCGGATCTGGAGCCAAAGCGCGATACCACCCGCTCCCAGTGCGAGCGGCGTGAGCAGCCATAGCAGCAAGGTCTGTCGCTCGAAGCGCGGCTTCAAAAGGACGAACTCGCCATAGCGCGCCACCAGGAAATCGATCACCTGGGAATTGCTGTCGCCGGCCGCGATCCGCTCGCGCACCAAGAGGCGCAGGTCGCGCGCGAGCGGGGCATCGGAGTCGTCGATCGACTGGTTCTGGCAGACCATGCAGCGGAGCTCGCGCGACAAGTCGCGCGCCCGCGCCTCTTTCGCCGGGTCCGCCATGATCTCGTCGGGCTGCACGGCATAGGCCGCCGGCAGCCCCACAAGTGCAAGCGCAAGGATCGCTGCGATCATCCGGCGCATCGGATCACTCCGCCGGCTGCAAGCGCGGCTGCGCGCGCGCCGGCTTCGGCGCGCCGACGCGAAGGCGCCGATCGGACAGCGACAGCAGGCCGCCGAAAGCCATCAGCACCGGTCCCCACCAGATCAGGAGCACAAGCGGCTTGTGATAAATGCGCACGGCGATCGCGCCTTCGTTGGTGACGTCACCGAGCGAAATGTAGAGCTGGCTCGCGCCGCGGGTCAGGAGCGCGGCTTCGGTGGTCGAGGAGCCGCGCGTGGTGAAGCTCCGCTTCGACGGCGTCATGACGCTGAGCGACTCGCCGTCGCGGCCGACCTCGAACCGCGCGATCATCTCGCGGAAATTCGGCCCCTGCCGCTGGAACAATCCGTCGAGCTTCAATTCATAGCCGGCGACGTGCGCAACATCGTCCGGCTTCATGGTGCCGATATATTCGCTGTTCCAGGTGGTCTCGCAGACGATGCCGATCAGCGCGATGCCGAGGCCGGCATGCGCGAAGGCGGTGCCCCAGACCGAGCGCGGCAGTCCGCGCGCGCGCCGCATCGCCGTTCCGAACGGGGCGCGGAACAGGCCGACGCGTTCGACGAGATCGGTCACCGAGCCGAGGATGACAAACACCGCGAGTGCGATGGCCGGAGGCGCCAGCGCGCTGCCGCCATGCGCCCAGGCCCACACCAGCGCCAGCGCCAGCAGCGCGACGATGCCGGCGGCCAGCAGTCGCTGCGCAGCGCCGAGCAGATCGCCACGCTTCCACGCCAGCATCGGACCGAAGGGAACGGCGATCAGCAGCGGCACGAACAGCGGCCCGAAGGTGAGATTGAAGAACGGCGCACCGACCGAGATCTTTTCGCCGGTCAAGACTTCCAGCCCGAGCGGATAGAGCGTTCCTACAAGAACCGTCGCGCAGGCCGTGGTGAGGAAGAGATTGTTCAGCACCAGCGCGCCCTCGCGCGAGATCGGCGCGAACAGCCCGCCCTGCTTCAGCGACGACACGCGAGCGGCGTAGAGGCTGAGACTGCCACCGATGAAGACGCAGAGGATCAGCAGGATGAAGACGCCGCGCGTCGGATCGCTGGCGAAAGCGTGCACGGAGGTGAGCACGCCCGAGCGCACCAGGAAGGTGCCGAGCAGCGACAGCGAGAAGGTCAGGATCGACAGCAGGATGGTCCAGACCTTGAGCGCGTTGCGCTTCTCCATCACGAGCGCCGAATGCAATAGCGCAGTGCCGGCGAGCCACGGCATCAGCGAGGCGTTCTCGACCGGGTCCCAGAACCACCAGCCGCCCCAGCCGAGCTCGTAATAGGCCCAGTAGGAGCCCATGGCGATGCCGAGCGTCAGGAAGATCCAGGCGACAAGCGTCCACGGCCGTACCCAACGCGCCCAGGCCGCGTCGATCCGGCCCTCAATCAGCGCCGCGATCGCAAACGAGAACGAGATCGAGAAGCCGACATAGCCGAGATAGAGCATCGGCGGATGCACGGCGAGGCCGATGTCCTGGAGCACCGGATTGAGGTCGCGTCCCTCGATCGGCGGATTGGCGATGCGCAGGAACGGGTTCGAGGT
This sequence comes from Bradyrhizobium iriomotense, assembly GCF_030160715.1. Taxonomy (GTDB): domain Bacteria; phylum Pseudomonadota; class Alphaproteobacteria; order Rhizobiales; family Xanthobacteraceae; genus Bradyrhizobium; species Bradyrhizobium iriomotense. The sequence continues at coordinate 34,721 of NZ_BSOW01000003.1, read as the reverse complement.
GATCAGGATGAAGAGATAGAAGGCGCTCGCGACCCACGCCTGCACGGCGAGCACGTGGGCGCGCAGCGATAGCGGCAGGTTGTTGCCGAAGGCGGCGACGAGCCCGCCGAACAGCGCCAGGATCGACACCCAGAGCAGCATCGAGCCTTCATGGTTTCCCCACACGCCGGTGATCTTGTAGATCAGCGGCTTCATCGAGTGGGAATTCTCGTAGACGTTGGCGACGGAGAAATCCGAGGTGACGTGCAAGGCAACCAGCGCGACGAAAGACGCGCCGACAAACAGCATTTGCGCCAGCGCCGTAGAGCGCGCGACGTTCATCAGCGCGGGATCGCGCAGCCACGCACCGATCAGCGGCACGAAGGACTGGATCAGCGCGAGAGCAAGCGCCAGCACCAGGGCGTAGTGTCCGGATTCCGCGATCACCGCACGGCTCCCTGCGGATTGCCTTGCGCAGTCGTTGCCGCGGGCGTCGCATTGCCCTTGGCGCCGTAATCATCCTTCCAGTGCCCCTGCTTCTTCAGCGCGTCGGCGACGTCCTTGGGCATGTAGGTCTCGTCATGCTTGGCGAGCACGGTGTCGGCCTTGAACACGCCGCTGGCGTCAAGCGCGCCTTCGGCGACGACGCCCTGCCCTTCGCGGAACAGATCGGGCAGGATGCCCTTGTAGGCGACCGGCAGCTTGGCGCTCCCGTCGGCAACTTCGAAGGTCACGGCGAGATTGTCGCCACGCTGCAGCGAGCCCGGCTGCACCAGGCCGCCGAGGCGAAACCGCTTGCCCGGTGCGATGTGCTTCTCCGCGACCATGGTCGGGGTCGAGAAGAACACGATGGAGTCGCGCAGCGCGTTCAGCACCAGTGCTGCGGCGAGCGCGAGCACGGCGAGCGATCCGCCGATGATGGTCATACGTCGCTGCTTGCGCGTCATAGCTGGTCTCTTTCCGCCCTTCCTGCGATCGTCATCCATCGAGCCCGAGATTCTTCAGGCCTTCATTGAGCTGGCGCAGCCGCTCGGCGTCGTTGGCCACCGCCTCGCGGGCGTCGCTGAGCGCGCCCCTCGCCTTGTCGCGCTCGCCCATCACGACGTAGGCGCGCACGAGGCGCAGCCAGCCATCGACGTCGTCGCCGTTCTGCTTGAGCCGGTTGGCGAGCCGATCGACCATGCCGCGGATCATGGCGCCGCGGTCACCTTCGCTCATGTCCTTGGCCGCGGCGATGGTATCGTCCGAGAGCGCCGGCGCGGCGCTGCCGCCGCCGACCCGCGCCAGCGAGGATTGCACGAGCGCACGCCACGGCGCGTCCGGCGGTGCTTTCGCAAGCACCCCGCGCCAGATCGCGGCCGCATCATCCTTGCGGCCGTCCTGCTCGGCGGCAAGACCGAGAAAATAGTTCGCCTTCGGCTCTTGTGCATCGAGCGCGTGCGCGCGCTCGAACTCCGCCTTGGCATCGGCCGTCACGACACCGCCGGCGGCAGCCAAAAGCGCCTCGCCGAGGTCGGACCTCCGCTCCGCGCTCTCGCCATTGTAGGTGAGTGAATTGCGATAGGCGCGCACCGCGTCGTCATAGCGGCCGAGCCGCTCCAAGACCGGCGCAAGCACGTTCCAGCCGCGCCCGTCGGTCGGATTCTTCTCTAGGTGCTGCTCGACCTGCACTACCATGTTCTCGAGCGACTGCTGCATGCCGGGGGCGCGATCGCGCTGCGCCAGCGGAAAGTCGTGCAGCCTCGGCGAGCCGAGCGGGACGTAGACGAGGATCGCGACCAGCGGCAGGCCGACCAGCGCCAGCACGGCCGCCGCGCGGCGCCATTTCAGGCTCGCCCGGCCGTCCAGCGCAGGCTGGCTGTCGGCCGCGGCCAGCAATCGGCGGCCGATCTCGATCCGCGCAGCCTCCGCCTCCGGCGCCGCGATCAAGCCCGCGGCAAGATCACGCTCGATCTCGGCAAGCTGGTCCTTGTAGACGGCAACCTCGCTGCCTTGATTTTCAGTGTCTTGGCCCTGCGCGCGGCCGGCGCGGCCGAGCGGCCAGAGCACGGCGAAAATCGCCGCGACCGTCATCAGCGCGAACACGAACCATAGCGTCATCGGGCAAACTTCCGGCAGCGCGTCGTTCGCGCCTCTTAGGTGGCTTTACACCACGCTGAAGCGGGGCGGCAATTGACAATTGTCAATTTGACGCGACCGAAGCCGGGCCGAAACGGAGACAATCCAACGGCTTAGGCGATCTCGAAATCTGCGCTCTGGGCTGCGTCCTCGCCGTGCCCGTTCAGCGCCTTCAGGAAATAGGTTCCCGGCCCGACCGTTTCCGGCAGCTTAATGCGCAATGCGCCGACGGGAACGGGAGAAGCGATCGTGGTGACCGGATCGGCCAATTGCCGACCACTCGCCCTTTCGACCAGCACCACCTTCGCCTTTTGCATCATTCTGCGATAAGTCGCCGAAATCACGCGGTTCTCGATTTCCACGAAGCTGATGACGGGTTTCATGCGCCCACAAATAGACATTCCAAAATCTTGCGCGCGGACCGTACGTTCCGGCACCGAGCACGTCAACCGTAAATTGTAGGCAGGCTGTTGTGCGCCCAAACTCAGCCGGCGCGCGAGGATTTGCGCTCGCCGGTCAGCGCGCTTTCGGCCGCCCTGCTCATCAGCGAGGCGTAGTCGTCGCCGAACAGCACTTCACAGAAGCGGATGGCGGCGGCCATCTGCTGCTGACGATAGGCGCGGACCTTGTGGTCGGCGGCGCGCAGCGACTGCACCAGGGATTCCGTCGACCGCTCCACATATTGCTGGAGGTCCGAATAGGTGCGCAGCGTCACCTCGTTGATCGCAAGCTCGCTGGCATAGTTGCGGCAGGTCGCGACGAAGTCGATCAGCGCGGCGGTTTCCTCGACCTCGGTGCTGTCGACGCGGGCGCCGGGCGGAATGTCCTTCTCCGCGCGCTGGCGCAGGATGCGGCGGACACGGCCCGGCACGCTGTCGATCTCCGATTGCAGGGCGTTTGAAATATCGGCACGGATCGAGGTGAGCTGCTTGCCCCAGGCGGAATCGTTGCGCAGGTCGAGCTCGGTGCGCAATCCGCGCACGCCGTCATGCAGCGCCTTGAGGTTCTCGGCGATGTTGTCGAAGCGGCCGCGCTTGATGTCGAGCCGCAGCATGGCGGCGAGACAGGACAGGTCATGCAGGGCCATCGTGACCGCCACGCCGAACGGCGTTGCGGCGACGCGGATCTCGTCGTCGGAGGCCGCCATCTTGATGGCGAGGCGGATGATCTGCCAGGGCGCCGTCAGCCGCTGGATCACCATCGACAGCGCAAACGGCAGCATCTGCGGCGTCTGGAGAACGGGGACATTGAGCGCGGCCGTCACCGACGCGATCTGGGAATCGCCGAAGGCCCGCAGGAACCGCGGCAGCTTCTCATTGAGGCTCGCGATGGCCTCGCGAACTCCGAGCACGGCACCGATCGAATAGAGGTCCTCGATGACGTTGGGCGGGCCGACGCGGGCAAGCGCGCGCGACTTGTCGCCACCGCCAGGCCCCGTCAGCTCGAAGATCGCATCGGCCGCGACCACCTGGATCTTCAGGGCCAGAGCCTCTCCGTTGTCGCCCGCCGGCAGCCGGGAAAGCGCGGCGTCGATCTCACTTACCTTGTTAGGAGCACCATCGCGACCGAGCCATTGCCAGATCGGAAGTAGCGAGGAGCGGCGGATCTGCCCGAGGCGGATCGGAATGCCGGCCTCGACAAGGAACGGTTCCAGTGGCTGGTAAAGCAGCCGGGACAGATCCTCCGTGCGCGGCGCAGCGTCTTCGTCGACCTCGGTCTTGCGCACGATCTTGCGCAGCTGCTCGAGCACGAGGGAGGCAACCGCCGTGTCCTGGCCGCGCTCCAGCGCGCGCTCGAACTCCCGCATCAGCAGCGCCTGCGACTGCGGCGGGAGCTGCGCGAGATAGTCTCTCAGCCGCTCGATCGATGTCTGGCTCATGCGCCCGGTATGCACGGTCATGTGGAGGACGAGGGATGCGTCCGGGCGCGATCATAGGAGGTGGCGCGTTAAGAAGGCGTTTAGGAAGTTGCCCAGCGGTGTTGCGTTTTGTGTCGAAACCACATTCCCTGAACGGAAAAAGGCGCACGGGAACAAGGACTAAATACCGGGGAGCACCAGCTCCGCCCGCAAGCCTCCGATCGGCGCGCTGCCGAGCGACAGACTGCCGCCATAGAGCGCGGCGAGGTCGACGACGATCGATAGCCCAAGGCCCGATCCCGGCTTGGATTCGTCGAGCCGCTGCCCCCTGCGCGAGACCTGCGCCCGCTCGGCCTCGGACAGGCCACGGCCGTCGTCATCGACGATGATCCGCAGGCGTGGCCCGGTATCGGGCTTGCCGGGCGCGTCCACCAGCACCTCGACGAAGACGCGCGAGGCCGCCCATTTGCAGGCATTGTCGACGAGATTGCCGACCATCTCCTCCAGATCCTGCCGCTCGCCGCGAAATTTCGCTGATGGATCCGCCTTGGCTTCGACGACGATGCTGCGATCGCGGTGGATCTTCTCCATGGTCCGACGCAGCGCCTCGATCGTCGGCGCCACCTCCGTCACGGTTGCGACGATCGAGACCCTGGCCGCGATGCGGGCGCGCTCCAGGTGATGGGCGAGCTGGTCACGCATGACGTCGGCCTGCTTCATGACCTTCTCCGCGAACGGATCGGCAGCATGGGTGGTGGCCTCGTTGACGATCACCGAGAGCGGCGTCTTGATCGCGTGCGCAAGATTACCGACATGGGTGCGCGCGCGCTCGACGATCTCGCGATTGGCCTCGATCAGCGCATTGGTCTCGCGCGCGAGCGGCGCGATCTCGACGGGGAATTCGCCTTCCAGCCGCTCGGCACGCCCGGAGCGGATGTCGGCGATCGCGTCCGAAATGCGCTTCAACGGCGCAAGGCCGAAGCGGACCTGGAAAACCGTGGTGAGCAGGAGCACGATGCCGAGCGCCGTGAACGTGCCGCCGAGATAATAGTCGAAGCTGCGCGTCTCGTCGAAAATCTCGGTGGCATCGCCGGCGACGCTGACCAGGAACTTGCCGTCGGCGCCGAGATCGACCGGCCGCTCCACCATCCGCAAGGTCTGACCTTCCGGTCCATCGACATAACCGAGCCGGATGCCGGCTGCGGTCAGCTCGACGCCCTGCTCCTCCAGCTTCGGCAGCTTCTTGTCCCAGAGCGAACGCGACGAGCGCACCTCCGGCTTCTCGGTGTCGGTGCGCGTGATCTGCCAGTACCAGCCCGACAGCGGCAGCTCGAACAGCGGCTCGCCGAGCGACTGGAATTGACGGTCCGGCGGCTCGTCGGGCGTGGCCACCTCGGCGATCAGTGTGCGCAGGTAAAGATTGAGCCGGCGATCGAAGGCGCGCTCGGTAGCGTTCTTGTACACCGACGACAGCACGACGCCGGTGATGGCCAGGATCACCACCAGCCATGCCGTCGCCGACAGGAACAGGCGGTTGGCAAGCGAGCTAGCGCGCATTGGATCGATCCCGGCAGGCGCAGGACGGCGGGTGGTCGGAGACGGTCATATCCGACCAAGACCCCGGTCCCACCGCCCGGTCAAGTCCCGGGCGCGGCCGGCGGGGTCAGGAGATAGCCGAGACCACGGACGGTCTGGATAATATCGACGTCCAGCTTCTTGCGGATGCGGCCGACAAAGACCTCGATGGTGTTGGAGTCGCGGTCGAAATCCTGGTCGTAGAGGTGCTCGACGAGCTCGGTGCGGGAGACCACGCGGCCGGCATGGTGCATCAGATATTGCAGCAGCCGGTACTCGTGCGAGGTCATCTTCACGGGGTTGCCGGAGACGGTCACCTTGTTGGTTCGCGTGTCCAGGGTCACCGGTCCGCAGGTCAGCTCGCTCTGGGCGTGACCGGCCGATCGGCGCAGCAGCGCGCGAATCCGCGCCAGCACCTCCTCGAGATGGAAGGGCTTTGCGACATAGTCGTCGGCGCCGGCATCGAAGCCCTGGACCTTGTCGCTCCAGCGGTCGCGCGCGGTGAGGATCAGGACCGGCATGGAACGGCCGTTGCGCCGCCAGGCCTCCAGCACCGAGATGCCGTCCTTCTTGGGCAGGCCGATGTCGAGCACCACGGCGTCATAGGGCTCGTTGTCGCCGAGATAGTGCCCCTCCTCCCCGTCGAAGGCGCGGTCGACGACGTAGCCGGCGTCGGTCAGCGCCTTGGTGAGCTGGCGATTGAGATCGGGGTCGTCCTCAACAACAAGCAGGCGCACGCTTCTCTCCAGGAATAGCCGAAAGGATGGACTGCGGAATCTACTGCCAAGATGATCAATTCCGGCGTGAACTGAATATGAACGCCGGGAACCGGCAAATGTTACTTTTTCGTCATGAAGCCGACACGACGGCGCCCGCCCTGCGGCCGGGCGAAGCCGGCCGCAGGGCGGGCGCAATTTGCCGCGTTCCGCGGCGAGTCGGAAGCACTGATCGCGCGTCCCGCGCGGCGACGCTCAGGTCCGGAAAAACACGAACCAGATGACGCCGAGGATCAGGATCGCAAGTCCGGTCGAGACGGTGAGCAACGCCGCGACCGATGGACCGGGCTCGCCCTGGCGCGCTTCGGTCGATGTCTCGATGATCTGATCGTTGCGTCTCGTAGCCATGGTAACCCTCAATTGCCGGGGTATCGCGTCCAAATGCCGCGACCTCCTCGCGGCCTCTCGTGACGTGCGGGGCAACGTCTGATCGCGAACGATGTTCCGGGCCGGACCGGCAGAGGGTCAGCGATTAACGCCGTTGCAAGATTCCATTCGGCCCCTTGCTATGATTCGCGGTTCCCGGGTGTTATCCTCACAGGCTGTCCCTGTTGCGTTTGGAGTAGCCCATGGCCCCCCGTGCCAATTGGAAGGGTTTTTTGCGCCTCTCGCTCGTGACCTGCCCGGTCGCGCTCTATCCGGCCACTTCGGATACCGAGAAGGTCTCCTTCAACCAGATCAACCGGAAGACCGGCCATCGGATCAAGTACCTCAAGGTCGACGCCGAGACCGGCGACGAGGTCACCTCCGACGACATCGTCAAGGGCTACAAGGTCGATACCGACACCTACATCGAGGTCACCAAGGACGAGCTCGACGAGATCGCGCTGGAATCGACCCACACGATCGAGATCGATGAATTCGTGCCCAAGACCGACATCGACAACCGCTATCTGATCCGCCCGTATTATCTCGTGCCGGACGGCAAGGTCGGCCACGATGCCTATGCGGTGATCCGCGAGACCATCCGCAGCATGGACAAGGTCGCGATCGGCCGCGTGGTGCTGACCAACCGCGAGCACATCATCGCGCTCGAGCCGCTCGACAGCGGTCTGATGGGCACGCTGCTGCGCTACCCCTACGAGGTGCGCAGCGAGAAGGAGTATTTCGACGACATCCAGGACGTGAAGCTCACGAAGGACATGCTCGACCTCGCCAAGCACATCGTCGAGAAGAAGTCGGGCGCGTTCGAGCCCGAGCTGTTCGAGGACCACTACGAGACCGCGCTGATCGACCTGATCAACAAGAAGCGCAGCGGTGTTCCGCTCGCCGCCAAGACCGCGCCGAAGACGGGCGGCAACGTCATCAACCTGATGGACGCGCTCAAGAAGAGCCTCGCGACCGAGAAGGAAGCCGCGCCCGCCGCCAAGGTCAACGGCAAGGCCAAGAAGCCGAAGAAGCGCGTCGAGGGTCAGCGCGAAATGCTGCTGCCGATCGCCGGCAAGGGCGGCAAGACCGCCGCCGCCAAGGAAGCGCCGCCCAAGAAGGCCGACAAGCCGGTGCGTGCGCCGGCGCGCGGCAGGAAGGCCGGATAGCGGCACCACTTCCGGGCGACGCTGCTGTGATGTCCCTTCCCGCGTATCGCCCGGCCTGACATGCCCTGGTCGACGTCGTTCGACGAACCAATCCCCCTGCCCAACCGGCGCAAGCTGCTCACGCTGCAAGAGGCGGCCGACTACATCATGAAGCTGCCCGAGGATGCGCAGCATGAAGCCCACTGGCAGACCGCCATCGAGACCCTGATCAACGCGGCTGAAACCGGTGGCGGCTGGATGATGTTCGCCCGTATCGCCATGTTGCGGGCGCTGAACGCCGACGGCCGGTGCGGATGATGCCTGCCGGTCAGGTGCTGGCTCGTCGCCCCGTTGACGAACAGGCTCAATAATCCGTTAAGCGGCGCCGTCGCTTTTCACTACGGCCGCCTGACCTCATCGTCGCACCCGAGTATTCCTACGGGAGAAAAAATTAACCGTCGATTGCCGCTCTGCCAGGCATGGTCGCGTCCTTGATTGGCCAAGGTCACACGCCCGTGCCGCAGCAAGACGCCAGAAAAAACTACATCGGCATCGTGAACGACACGAGCGAGGACGAGCGCGTCGCCGACAACGCGGCACGGTCGCAGCCGCACGTCGTGAGCTATCTGGTCGGACGCCTCGCAGCCGTGCTCAAGCGCCGGCGCAAAGGCGCATATGGTCGCGCGATGACGCCTTGAGAGGCGCCACGACACGACTGCCGTGGGGCCCGCCGATTTAGATCCATTTGAATCGGGTGAGGAAACCCTAATTTAATCGATATCACCCTATGAGGCTGCAGGCGGGGCCAACCGAGCCTATTCTTTTTGACGCGCCCAAGAAACTTAATGAAACAATTTACCAGTCGGAAAACGACGCGGGCATACATTAGACCCGATCAATAGGAGTTGGCGATGCGTTTGCTTAGGTCTTTCCTTGCCGATGAAAGTGGCGCCACCGCTATCGAGTACGGCCTGATCGCCGCCGGTATCGCGCTCGCAATCGTTACGGTTGTGAACAACACGGGGTCCGCCCTGCTCAACAACAAGTTCAACTCCATCAGCTCAGCGATGAAGTAACGATAAGAGCTGAGCTGATAAACTCCCGACTTCCCTCCGATCAGTTCGATATGCGATCTGGCTGCTGAGGCATGTCGTGCAATTTCTTGAGAATGGAATCGGTCGTCGCGCCGCTCGCGCACATTCCTGTGGCGGTCTCTCCGAAGTCGACGAGGCTATGATACTTTGGCTTAGGAGCTTTCGTTAGCGGCACTAGCCACGCATTGAGGCCCTGCCTTTTCAACCCGTCGAAATAGAGCTCCTGCGTTGAGAACGGGATATTGGTGTCCCGCGGATCAGCAATCAGGAATATCCGTCGCTCGGGTTGCTTGGCAATTTGACCGATCGAGTCGTAGGGGTCGAAATACACCTCCGCCTTCAGACGGTGTACCCACCCTCGCGCCTCGAGCCTGGCGCGATAGGCGGCTGCGGGAGAGGAAAGGATCGCACATTGGATATCACTGCGCCGGGCAAGCAATTCGGCAGCAAGCGTTCCGCCGCCACTATGTCCGCCGAGCCCCCATCGATCAACGTGGTAACGAGCCTTCAAGGCATCTATCTGAGCCTCCACCAGTCTCGCTTCCAGAGGCGTGTGCCTGACATCGTAGTGTTTGCCGGAGCTGCCATAGGTCCCGGGTCGCGCGAGAAAAATATAAGGCACGGCGTATCGATTGGACAAAGTCCTGGACTGCTCAATCATTGACGCAACTCCCAGTCCTTGTTGATGAGCGACACTCTTCGGGCCACCCATCACATCTCCTGACATCCAGGCAGCGACGAGCGGATTTGGCCCATCGAGGGTCATGCCGACGGCATAGTATCGCAGGCAATAACCTCGACCATCAACACGAACCCAAACTGCGGTCTGACGCTGCTCCATCTCTTCGCAAGCCGAGCGAGTAATTTGCATTCCGTTGATGACTTTCAACGGGTCGAACATTTCGTCGTCCGGTCGAGACTGAGCTAGGATTGCTCTTGGAGCAATTAGGCAGATTGCAGTGGAAATCAGGGACAGAATTGCCTTAGCCGTTCTCAACAGTCACTCCATCCTTCCAGATCGCTGTCCACGTGGCTCATGCTGACGCGATGATCGCCTCGACAGCTTGTCGCGTTGCCTCGGTCAGTTCGAGCCTCACCGGCCAGACCGGTCTTCTTCTGCTGAGCAGACGCTCCTGACCGGGGCAGTAGACCCGCGCGGCAAGGTGGAACGACGCTCATGGACCCCGCCGGCTTAGCGCATCGTCGCAAGCTGTAGCGCGAGCGCGCAGGCGCGGTCGTATTCGTCGAGATTGATCCATTCGTCGATCGTGTGCGCCTCGTTTTGCCCCGCACCGAAGGTCACGGTCGGAATGCCGTGGCGGACCATCCAGTTCGCGTCCAGGCCGCCATTGGCGGCGCGGACGGCCGGCGTTCCGCCGACAGCGGACACGGCTTCGATCGCGCGTTTGACCACCGGCAGGCTCTCCTTCATCCGGAACGGATAGTAGTCGGTCTCGGCCTTGAATTTGATGCGGCCGGACTTGCCCTGGGCGTTCTTGACGCGCTTGGCGGCCTTCTCGAACGCCGCCTTGTAGGCCTTGGTGATCTCCTTGAAGAACTTCCCATCATGGCTGCGGCTTTCGCCGCGCACGTGCACATAGTCGGTGACGACGTTGGTCGCATCGCCAGCCGGCCGGCCCTCGCCGCCGGTGACCGGGCCGACATTGCTGGTGCCCTGCCGCTTGCCCTTCACCACCTTGCCGAACCAGCCGCCGGCCTTCACCTCGGCGAGCGCGAGCGCAAGGATCATGGTCGAGCTGATCCCGCGCTCCGGCGCGACGCCGGCATGCGAGGCGCGGCCGAAAATCTCGACCTGCCAGCGATCCGCGCCGACGGCGCCGATGGTGACGTTGGAGGCGGAGCCGCCGTCGTAGTTGAAGGCCATGACCGGCGAGCCGAGCTCCTCCGTCTTGACGTGACGCGCGCCATAGAGCCCGCTCTCCTCCCGTACGCAGAACAACAGCGTGATCGGAGGATGATCGAGCTGCTGCTTCGCAAGCTCAGCCGCCAGGGTGACGAGAACGCCGCAGCCACAGCGGTTGTCACCGCCGAGCGCGGTCTTCGCCGCGTTGACGATCTTGCGCCCCGAGCGCTTCGGCTTCGCGCCGGCGCACAGCGGCACGGTGTCCATGTGGGTCATGAACATGATCCGCGGCTGGTTGTGCATCGCGCCGCGGCCGGGCAGGTCGACGATGAGGTTGCCGGTCTCCGTCGGCACGGGAATGCGCGTATTGGCGTCGTCGAGGCGGATCGCCCCCGCCGGCACGCCGCTGTCTCGCAACGCCGCCGTAAGCTCGCGCCCGATCGCCGCCTCTTTCCCGGTCACGCCCTCGACGGCGAGAAAGCGCATGAGGCGGTCGGTGGCGGCCTGGGTGTCGACGGACATGGATGATTCCTTTGCTGGACAGTGCCTGCAAGCATCGTTCGCAGCAGATGGTTTCGCAAGACGCCTCGTCACAGTTCGCCCGGCGAATCCGGCATCGGGCTCCGCCTCAAATGCAGAGGCTGAGCAGCTTGATGTGGCAGTCCTTGGGTTTCGATCCCGATCCACCTGAGGGCGTGGCCTCACGTTTCACGGCGACAACAGGCTCCTTGTCCTTCTTGCCCTTGCCCGGCTTCGGCTCGTAATCGCCCGCGATCACCATGGCCCAATAGGTGCGCTTGCCGCTGGCATTTTTGGCGCTCGCGATCCCGACGCGAGAGGCGTTGTGCAACAGGAGGTTCTTGCGGTGCCCGGAGGAGTCGATCCACTGGCCGAGCGTCTTCTCGAAACTATCATAACCATAGGCGATGTTCTCGGCGGCGCGCCCCGCATGCGCAGGCGCAACCCGCCGGGTGAACGGGCCGAGGACCTCGTGGCTGAGATCATCCTTCGCTGCCATCGCGCGCGCCTGCTCCAGCGCAATGCGGTCCAGCGTTGCATCGCGCACGACGCGGACCTCGCCGTGCTTGAGGCGGAAGCCGGAGATCAACTCGGCCGGAGACTCGGCCGCCATGACAGGCGCAGCCAGCAGCACAAGGCCGGCCATCATTCCGCTGACCATACGACGTATCATCGTCCCCCAGGCGTTCATCGGTCTCCAAGCCCACGCGATATCCCGCCGCTTTTCGGCCGGCAATGTGGACGCTTCAAGGCACGCTCGCGTTAGTGCGCACGCTCTGGCGGCCGACACCGACGGCCACCGTTGGAGGAAGGCGACTGAGTGACGCCCTTCTGCATGGCTGACCACCTGTGACAGATGCTGCGCACGCTTTACGCTCTCGCAAATTCCTGATCCTCTGACGGTCAAATAGACCGGATTAACCGGTCTGCCTCAGGGAGAGACGCAATGAAGCTCGGCACTGCGATAGCGGAAATCATGAAGCGCGAGGGCATCGAGATCCTCTGCGGCTATCCCGTCAATCACCTGATCGAGCACGCCGCGAAGGCGGAGATACGCCCCGTGATGGTGCGGCAGGAGCGCGTCGGCATCCACATGGCGGATGCGATCTCGCGCGTCACGTCGGGGCGACGCATCGGCGCTTTCTGCATGCAGCATGGCCCGGGCGCCGAGAACGCCATGGGTGGCGTCGCGCAGTGCTTTGGCGAGTCCGTACCCGTGCTGGTGCTGCCGATGGGCTATCAGCGCAGGCTCTCGCACATCGAGCCGAACTTCAACTCCAGCGAGGTGATGAAGGCGTTCGCCAAATCCTCCGAGCCGATCATCCTCGCCGCCGAAGTCGCCAATATCTTCCGCCGCGCCTTCACCAGGTTGAAGAACGGCCGCGGTGGTCCCGTCATCGTCGAGATCCCCGCGGACATGTGGAACGAGGAGGTCCCGGAACCCCTCGACTACACACCGGTGCTGCGCACCCGCTACGGCGCCGATCCTGTTCATGTGAAGGAGGCTGCCGCGCTTCTGATCAAGGCCAAGCGTCCCGTGATCTATGCCGGCCAAGGCGTGCACTACGCAAAGGCCTGGCCGCAACTGAAACGCCTCGCCGAGCGGCTTGCGATCCCCGTCACCACCAGCCTCGGCGGCAAGTCGTCGTTTCCGGAAACGCATCCGCTCTCGCTCGGCTCGGGCGGGCTCGCCGTGCCGCGCGCAGTGCCGAAATTCTTGGGCGAGGCCGACGTGATCTTCGGCATCGGCTGCTCCTTCACCGAGACCAGTTTTGGCGTCGCGATGCCCAAGGGCAAGACCATCATCCATGCGACGCTCGATCCCGATCATCTCAACAAGGATGTCGAAGCCAGGATCGGGCTCGTCGGCGATGCCGGCCTGGTGCTCGATGCGCTGCTCGAGGAGATCGGCAAGACGGTTGCGACGAACCGCGATGCGTCCGCGGTTGCGGCCGAGATCGCGGCGTCCCACAAGGAATGGCTCGCAAAATGGATGCCGAAGCTCACAAGCAATGACGCGCCGCTCAATCCCTATCGCGTGCTCTGGGATCTCCAGCACACCGTCGACAGCCGCAACACCATCATCACCCATGATGCCGGCAGCCCGCGCGACCAGCTCTCGCCGTTCTGGAAGGCGGTCGAGCCCCTCTCCTATCTCGGCTGGGGCAAGACGACCCAACTCGGCTATGGCCTGGGATTGGCGATGGGGGCAAAGCTCGCCAAGCCCGACAAGCTCTGCATCAACGTCTGGGGCGATGCCGCGATCGGCTTCACCGGCATGGATTTCGAGACCGCGGTGCGCGAGCGCATCCCGATCCTGTCGATCCTGCTCAACAATTTCTCGATGGCGATCGAGCTGAAGGTGATGCCGGTCTCGACCGAAAAGTACCGCTCGACCGACATCTCCGGCGACTATGCCGCGATGGCGCGCGCCTTCGGCGGCCATGGCGAGCGGGTGACGAAGCCGGAAGACATCGTGCCGGCGATCAGGCGCGGCATCCAGAAGACAAAGGACGGCGTGCCGACCCTGCTGGAGTTCATCACCAGCAAGGAAACCGAGGTGTCGCGGCCGGGCACGTGAGCGACGTCAACGAGGGTGCATGAGTGTCGTCAAGAATCTCGTCTGGCTCATTCGCCGGCAGATGCTGTCGCTGTCCGGCGTCGGCCTCATGCTGGGCGTGCTGTTTTTCGCGGCGGCACTTACGCCAACGCTCGTCCCGCGCAGCTATCTCACGCAAGGCGCCCTCGCAGGCGCCTGCTTTGCGATCGGCTACGCTGCCGGCATTCTCTGGCGCTGGCTGTGGCACTATCTCGAGCTGCCAGAACCCTCGGCGCGGGTGCGATCGACCGCCAACGTGCTGGTCGCGATGGGCTGCCTGCTCGTCGTCATCATTTATCTGAGGCGGGCCGCCGAATGGCAGAACTCGATCCGCGCCGTCATGAAGATGGCGCCGGTCGAGACCGCCCACCCGCTCAAGGTCTGCGTCATCGCGCTAATCACATTCGTCGTGCTTCTGGCGCTGGCGCGGCTGTTCGTGCTCGTCGTTCGCTTCCTGGCCGCGCGCAAAGGGCGTGTCATCCCGAGAAAGATCGCAAACGTACTTGGCGTTCTCGTGGCGACGCTGCTGTTCTGGTCGATCGCCAACAATCTCCTGATCCGCACCACCTTCCGCGCGCTCGACTCGTCCTTCCGCGAATTCGACGCCCTGCTCGAGCCGGAGCGGCCGCAGCCGACGGCGCCAGCGAAAACGGGAAGCGCGGCATCGCTGGTGAAATGGAATGAGCTCGGTCGTGCCGGGCGCGAATTCGTGGCCTCGGGCCCAACGGCTGCCGAGATCAGCGCCTTCACGGGGCGGCCCGCACAGGAGCCTGTGCGCGTCTATGTCGGCCTCGGTGCCCGCGATACGGCACAGGCGCGCGCAAGGCTTGCGCTGGACGAGCTCAAGCGCCAGCACGGTTTCGAGCGTTCAATTCTGATCGTCATCACGCCGACCGGCACCGGCTGGATCGACCCGGCCGCGATGGGTCCGGTCGAGTATCTCCACCACGGCGATGTCGCCAGCGTCGCGATGCAGTATTCCTATCTCAACAGTCCGCTGTCGCTGCTGTTTCAGCCCGAATACGGCGCCGAAGCTTCGCGCGCCCTGTTCTCCGAGATCTACGGCTACTGGACGATGCTGCCGAGGGACAAGCGGCCAAAGCTTTATCTGCATGGCCTCAGCCTCGGCGCCATGAACTCGGAAAAATCCGCCGAGCTGTTCGAGACGATCGGCGACCCCATCGCCGGTGCGCTGTGGAGCGGGCCGCCGTTCGAGAGCCGGATCTGGCGCTCGGTCACCGCGAACCGCAATGAGGGCTCGCCGGCCTGGCTGCCGGAATTTCGTGACGGCCGCTTCGTACGCTTCATGAACCAGAACGGGCCGACGGTGCGCCCGGATGCGCCCTGGGGCGCGCTGCGCGTGGTCTATCTGCAATATGCCAGCGACGCGATCGTGCTGTTCGACTACCGCGATGCCTTCCGGAGCCCGGCCTGGATGAATGCGCCGCGCGGCCCCGACGTGTCCCGGGAGCTGCGCTGGTATCCCGTCGTCACGATGCTTCAGCTCGCCCTCGACATGGCGGTGGCGACCAACACGCCAATGGGCTTTGGCCATGTCTACGCGCCCGAGCACTACGTCGATGCCTGGGTCGCCGTGACCGATGTGCAGGACTGGTCCGCCGACGCGCTCGCGCGGCTGAAGGATCACCTTGGGGCGGCAGCAAGGAAGGCGGCCGAGCGCAACGCCGACGACAATCCCTACGCCGATCGCGGCGGGTGAAGCCGCCTACTCCGCCATCTCGACGGGCTGCGCGGTCGCAGGCCCGGCCAGCGGCCGCTCCTCCATCAGGATCAGGCAGAGCGAGGCGAGCGCCATCATCGCGGCCGCGGCGCCGAAAACGTAGCGGAACGCCATCATCATGTCGGCCGAGGGAATCGCGTTGACCGCGCCGTGATGCTCGCCGGCGAGCGGGATGTCGGCACCGAGCGAGATCAAGAGGATAGCCGCGAATGCTGCGACCGTGAACGAGGACATCAACGAGCGGAAAAAGTTCATCGCGCCGGTGATGGTGCCGACCTGGGCTCGGGCGACCGAATTTTGCAGCGAGACCACGCAGACCGGGAAGGTCGTGCCGAGACCCAGCGCGAACGCGGCCATCAGCGCCAAGAGACCCCACAGCGGCAGCGTGGAGAACGTGAGCCCCAGTCCGCACAGCGCGGCCCAGGAGGTCCCGACGACGGCGACGCGCTTGTAATGCTTCGCGCGCGCCATGGTGCGGCCGGCGATCGCCGCGCCGCAGGTCGAGACCGCCGCGAGCGGAATGAGCGCAAGTCCCGCCTCGCTCGCGCTGAGATGATAAACGGACTCGTAATAGAGCGGCAGCTGCACGGTGAGGCCGGTGATCGCACCGAGCGCGCAGCCGCCGGCAGTGAGGGCGTAAGGCGCAACCGTTCCGCTGAGCAGCGGCAACGGCAGGAACGGCTCGTCTGCTCGCCGGGCGTGCCACACGAAGGTGACGGCGAGCGCGACCGCGCCGCCGATCATCGCAATCACGGTCGGCGAGAGCCAGGGGTAGCGGGTGCCGCCCCAGGTCAAGACCAGCATGAAGACGACCGCGGACGCCATCAGCAAGACGCCGCCGAACCAGTCGACCTTGCGCTTGCGGTGGAAGACCGGGATCTTGCTCATCTTCGGTAGCAGCAGCGCCAGCGCGGCGGCTGCGAGCGGCAGGTTGATCCAGAAGATCATCGACCAGTGCAGATGCTCGGCGAACACGCCGCCGATCACGGGACCGAGGATGCCGCCGACCATCCAGACGCTGGAGAAATAGGCCTGGTACTGGCCGCGCTCGCGCGGGCTGACCACGTCGGAGATCACGGTCTGCACCACCGGCATGATGCCGCCGCCGCCTAGCCCCTGGAGGCCGCGCGCCAAGATCAGCATCGGCATGTTCGGCGCGACCGCGCACAGGATCGAGCCCGCCACAAAGAGGCTGAGCGAGGTGATGAGCATGGCGCGGCGGCCATAGATGTCGCTGAGCGTGCCGAACACCGGTGCCACGGCGGTGCCGGCCAGCAGATAGGCCGTGATCACCCAGGAGAGATTCGAAACGTCGCGGAACTGGCGCCCGATGGTCGGCAGCGCGGTCGCCACGATGGTCTGGTCGAGCGCCGCCAGAAACATCGTCAGCATCAGGCTGATGACGATGGTGCGGACTTCATCCGAGGTCAGCGGCGCCGGCGGAGCGATGGAGGGGGCGTCGTCGACGCTCAAGACCTCGGTCGGGAGGCGGGACAGCTCTTCGGCGATGTCGTCGGGCAAAGCCCTGATGTCGGCAGCGGCACTGCTCTGCCGTTCGAACTTGCTCATTTCGGACGTAGTTCTTCGGACGTAGTTTGTTGCGGCGCAACGCCGCGATGGATTCGTTCTATGAATCGGAATGTACGCAGCAAATCGTCATCGAGGCAGGCACTCGGGCGCATGGGAGCATCCCGCCCCCGGGTCATCCCGAAGACGTGATCGGTTCGAAATCGGGAACGGTCGTCAGGCTTCTTTCAGCCTTTGGGCCGCCGCCTCAGCCGCGCCCGCTTCGGCAGCAGCGCCGGCCACTCGACGATGTGGTCCTCGAGCTCCTCGTCCGGGATCTCGACCTCGCTGCCCTCGACCCGGCCGCGCACGGAGACGCCCGCCTCATGCACGGTATTGGGATCGCCTGAGATCAGCGGATGCCACCAATAGAGGTCGCGGCCCTCGGCAACGAGCTTGTAGCCGCAGCTCGGTGGCAGCCAGTTCAGGGTGCGGACATTGGCCGGCGTCAGGCGCACGCAGTCTGGCACCTTCGCGGACCGATTCGGGTAATCCTTGCAAGCGCAGGTGCCGGCATCGAGCAGCTTGCAGCCGACATGGGTGAAATAGATGTCCCCGGTATCCTCATCCTCGAGCTTGTTCAGGCAGCAGCGCCCGCAGCCGTCGCAAAGGCTCTCCCATTCGGCCTCCGACATCTCTTCCAACGTCTTGGTTTTCCAGAAGAATCCTTCCTGGTCTGAAGGTCGTTTGGGAGCTGTGGTCATCAAGTCTTCAACTGGTTTCGCAAGAGTTTTAGCTAACCCCATCTAGGGCGTGAGCGGATGGCGCTGCAAGTTGTGCCGTGGCGGTCCCGTAAAAGAGCGGGGCCAATTAGGCCTGTTGTTCAAAATCGCGAGCGTGACCATTGGTTTATGGCCCCCGCTCGGCTAGAACAACCTGCGAGTCCCCCGAAGGACGCAATTGGGCGCCTTGGGTTTGCCGCAACAGTCCCGCAAGACGTCTCGATGCCGCCCCGGCCGGGTGCTTGAACGCTTTCGAACCGAGCCTCAAGGGTTCTAGGTGCGCCAGATCATACCACCGCATTGGAAGAGCAAGGTCCGGAATTTCTTCCTGGACCTCGATGCGCGCATCGATTCCTCGCTGTTCTCCTCAGCCAAGGGCATCCGCGAGCTCTACGAGCGCTACTCGACGTTCATGGACCGCTTCTATGTCGGGCGGTGGAAGCGCTGGGTGTTCATCGAGCCGCTGTCGGAGGCAGCTACCCTCGGCCTTGGCGGCCTGGTGCTGCTGCTCACGCTCGCCATCCCCGCCTTCCGCGAGACCGCGGACGAGGACTGGCTGAAGAAGTCCGACCTCGCAGTGTCCTTCCTCGACCGCTACGGCAACCCGATCGGCAGCCGCGGCATCAAGCACAACGACTCGATCCCGCTGGAAGACTTTCCGGACGTGCTGATCAAGGCAACGCTGGCCACCGAAGACCGCCGCTTCTACGACCATTTCGGCATCGACATCGCCGGCACCGCGCGCGCCCTCGTCACCAACGCCCAGGCCGGCGGCGTCCGCCAGGGCGGCTCCTCGATCACCCAGCAGCTCGCCAAGAATCTGTTCCTGAGCAACGAGCGCACCATCGAGCGCAAGATCAACGAGGCGTTCCTGGCGGTCTGGCTGGAATGGCGCCTGACCAAGAACGAGATTTTGAAGCTGTATCTGGACCGCGCCTATATGGGCGGCGGTACCTTCGGCGTCGACGGCGCGGCGCATTTCTACTTCAACAAGTCGGCGCGCGACGTGACGCTTGCGGAAGCGGCCATGCTCGCCGGCCTGTTCAAGGCCCCGACCAAATACGCGCCCCACATCAACCTGCCCGCCGCCCGCGCCCGCGCCAACGTCGTGCTCGACAACCTCGTCGACGCCGGCTTCATGACCGAGGGCCAGGTGTTCGGCGCCCGCCGCAACCCAGCCTTCGCCGTCGACCGCCGCGACGAGGCTTCGCCGAACTACTATCTCGACTACGCCTTCGACGAGATGCGCAAGCTCGTCGACACCTTCCCGAAATCCTACACCGAGCGCGTCTTCGTGGTCCGCACCGCGATCGACACCAACGTGCAGAAGGCCGCAGAAGACGCCATCGAGAACCAGCTCCGCCAGTTCGGCCGCGACTATCACGCGACGCAGGCCGCGACCGTGGTCTCCGATCTCGACGGCGGCATCCGCGCCATGGTCGGCGGCCGCGACTATGGCGCAAGCCAGTTCAACCGCGCGACCGACGCCTACCGCCAGCCTGGCTCGTCGTTCAAGCCCTATGTCTACACCACGGCCCTCCTGAACGGCTTCACGCCGAATTCGGTCGTGGTCGACGGCCCGGTCTGCATCGGCAATTGGTGTCCGCAGAACTATGGCCACTCCTATTCCGGCTCGGTGACGCTGACGCAGGCAATCACCCGCTCCATCAACGTGGTGCCGGTGAAGCTTTCGATCGCCATCGGCGCCAAGGAGCAGCCGAAGGCGCCCAACCCCGCCAAGATCGGCCGCGCCAAGATCGTGGAGGTCGCCCGCCGCTTCGGCATCAAGGCGCCGCTGCCCGACACGCCGTCGCTGCCGATCGGCTCGGACGAAGTCACCGTAATCGAGCACGCGGTGGCCTATGCGACCTTCCCCAACAAGGGCAAGGCCGTCACCCCGCATTCGGTGCTGGAGGTGCGTACCGGCGCCGGCGATCTCGTCTGGCGCTGGGACCGCGACGGCCCGAAGCCGCGGCAGGCGATTCCGCCGAACATCGCCGCCGACATGGCCGGCATGATGAGCCACGTCGTCAGCGAAGGCACGGCGCGCCGTGCCGCGCTCGACGGCATTCCGACCGCGGGCAAGACCGGCACCACCAATGCCTATCGCGACGCCTGGTTCGTCGGCTACACCGGCAACTTCACCTGCGCGGTCTGGTACGGCAATGACGACTACTCGCCGACCAACCGCATGACCGGCGGTTCGCTGCCGGCGCAGACCTGGCACGACATCATGGTCGCGGCCCATCAGGGCGTGGAAGTCCGGGAGATTCCCGGCATCGGCATGGGCCAGAAACTGCCGCCGCAGCCGGTTGCCGCCAACGCCCAGGCCAATGCGGCGCCGAAGGTGCTCGAGACCAAGCCCGGTCCGCCGCCGGTCCTGACCAAGCGCGGCGCCGATATTCTGGTGCGGGTGGAGAAGCTGCTCGACGACGCCGCCAAGACCGCTGAAAAGACCGCGACCAAGACGACGTCCGACGACACGGCAAAGCCGGCCAGGCCCGCCTCGCCGTCGAGCGCGCTCGCCTTCCCGCAGAACTATGCGGCGGAGGAGAACGCGACCTCGTCCGGCCCGCGCAAGAACTGACCTGATCCCGTGCGGCTCATCATCATCACATTGACGGCCCTTTTGCTCGCGACCGCGGTCGGCGTCGGCGCGACCTGGATGACGACGACGCGCGGCACCGACATCGGGGCGCTCACCATCGGTGCCTGGACGGCGCGGCCGCGTACCGGCACGGCCGATGTCGACCCCTATTCGCGCGCCACCATCGTCCGCAACGGCGAGCTGCCGATCGGCACCGGCGACGGCGTCGCGTTCACCGCGACCACCGACGACAAGAAGAAGGCGCTCGACGGCCGCTGCGACGTGATCGTCTCCGGCGTGACCCCGCCGGCGCGGTTCTGGACACTGACGCTCTATGACCGCAAGGGCCATCTCGTCGCCAACTCGCTGCAGCGCTACGGCTTCACCAGCCAGGAGATCGTGCGGCAGTCGGACGGCACGTTCGAGATCCGCATCGCCTCGCGCTCCCGCTCCGGCAACTGGCTGCCGACCGGCGGCATCGAGCGTTACGCACTGATGCTCCGCCTCTACGACACGCCGGTGGGCGTTGCCACGCGCACCCAGCGCGACGCGCCGATGCCGCAGATCGCGATGGTGGGCTGCCCATGATCCGGCTCGCATTCACCATCCTCGCCGGCATCCTGCTCGGCCTCGTCGTTCACCTCGTCAGCGTGCTGGCGCTGCCGCGCATCGCGACCCAGGACGCCTATTCGCGGCTGACGCCGATGACCAAGGAAAACTCCGTCACGCAGCTTCCGCTTGCCGATCCCAACACCTCGCCGATGCCGTTCATGGATCCGGCCTTTGCGCTGGCGATCTGCCGCTACGACCTGTCGGGCGGCCCCTTGAAGCTGAGGGTGCCGGTGAGCCAGGCCTATACCTCGGTGTCGTTCTACACCCGCAACGAGATCGCCTATTACGCGATCAACGACCGCTCCGCCGGCAAGAAGGTCATCGAGCTCGACCTGATGACGGAAGCCCAGCACAACGCGCTGCCCGAGGACGAGGAGGTCACCGCGGCCGACCGGCTGATCATCGATTCCCCTGCTACCACCGGCCTGATCGTGATGAAGGCGCTCGCCGCCGAGCCCGGCCTGATGCCGCAAGCGCAGGCCTCGCTGGCGGCTGCGAGCTGCGCGCCGCAGACCGACGCCCCCGCCAAGGCCGAGGCCCCGCGCGGCCGGCGGTGAACAGCCGTTTTGCAGGCCCTACCCAAAATCTGAAAAACAACCCCATGCAAAGGAGCAGAGGGCCGCCGGAACATGTCCAGCGGCCTTCGCGCTTGACGTGGTTCGCCGCACCGGCGTCCCGACTAGATATCGATGCTGACGGCGATGTTACGGCCCTGTAGTTCGGAAATCTTCAATCCGTCGGCCATCACCTGTGCGAACTCCGGGTCCTTTGCCACGGCCTCCTGCACTTTTCCGTAAACTTCCCAGTTGGCGTAGCGCGTCGTCACCAGCAACTCTCCGGCCCAATGTCCGGTGTGGAAGCGGGACAGCCGAAGAAATTCGGCGCCGTGCTTTTCGAAGATCTTCTTCGCCTGCCGGACAATCTTGGTCATTTCCTCGGGCTTGTCGGTTTTGAAGCGAGTGAATTGAACGATCGGCATGGGACTACCTCCATCGTGATGTGAAGTATCCAAGAGGCTTGTATCGAGCGACGTTTGAGCAGCGAATCTCAATGCGATCTCGATGAACATTTGTCTTCATCGACTCGTCGTTGGTTCAGGCATCGCAAGCGGCAACAACGCTGCCCTTTCGCAGCGGATCGGCCCGCATCGTCACTGACCAAAGCGAAGAGAAGAGAGGCGACCAGCGTGGATAGGTCGCCAACCGCCCTACCCAAGGATCCCCTTCAAGCCCGCATAGATCGAGCCGACCGCGGTGGCGGCGACGCCGACGAGCGGGCCGACGGTCTGCATGAGGTTCTGGATCAGCCGGGCTCTGCGGCGCAATTGCTCCTCGCCGACATGCTGGCCCAGCAGGCGCGCCATGCTGAAGGCGAACGCGTTGGGCTTGCCGCCCTGGGTCAGCACGCGCGGCAGCACCTGGAAGATCACGACGCCCAGGATGTTGCCGGACAGGAACGCGAGCAGGATGCTCGCGCCATATTCGAAGACCTCGCGCCACTCGACCCAGACTTCGGGAAGGATCGGGACGCGGTCGTGAATGCCTGTCACTGTCAGCATCAGCTGGATGCTGAGCGCGGCGGACAGCACGCCCAGCACCAGCGCGCCGAACAGGGAGACCCTGTGCAGCGGATAAGCCATGAGCCCGAACAGCAGGGGGATGACGATCGACGCCAGCCGCAGCGGCAGGGGCGAGATGTTGAAGGTGATGGTGACGAGGACGTGCGCGGTGACCAGCAGCAGCGATGGGATCACGACGTAGAGGACCGCGTGGGTCGCAAAATACCGCAACGGATTGTTGTACCGCTCGAGCCTCGCATTGACGCGGTCGAGATCGCGCCTGAGCTTGTCGAGGTCGGCGACGATCTCTTCGATCTCGGCGAGCATCGGGCGCACGACGCGGAGGTCACGCGAGCAGTGCTTGCACGCGATGGCTTCATCCTTGATGGTCTCGGCGCAGAAGGGGCACTCCATCGTCAGCGCGACTTCCTGCGGGTCATGATCGCCTCGATCTCGGCTCTGGCGCGCCGCAACTCGTCACGCAGCAGGTCTCGCTTGCGCAGGAGATCGTCGCGTTCGGCGATCAGCGTGGCGGGAACCGCGATGTCGCGCGAGCAGGATGCGCAGACCAGCGCACTCTCGACATTGTCCGACTGGCAATAGGGACACTTCATCGCTTCATTTCGGCGCGACTTTCAGGACGAAGCTTGCGGTGCCGGGGCGGCCGTCGCTGTCCTTGATGTCGACCCGCACCATGTATTCGCCCGGCGGCAATTCAGCGTCCTGCATGTTGATGCCGTCGGCCTGGATGAAGGGCTTGACCCGCGCGGTCAGGTCCACGTTGGGCGAGCGCAGGAAGATCACCTTGACCGAGTCGGGATCGATCTTCGCCCCGCCGAACGACTCGAACTTGAGCTGCAACCGCAGCGGCGAGCTGACGGAATCGCTGGGCGAGACCACCTCCACCTTCGGCCCGCGCAAAATGCCGCGTCGATCGGTCGTAATGGCCCCCTTCGGCGGCGGCAGCTTGGCTTCGTCTTCCGTGATCAACTGCGTCGCTTGCGCGGCCCCCGAACTCAAGAGGCCTGCCGCGACGAGCCCGAGCAACGTCTTCCGCATCATCCTCGCTCAACCCTTCCTTGCACCACGTCTCGCTAGCGCACCCCGCCGTCGCCGATGATGGTGTACGGCGCCCAGAACAGTGGATGCGCATAGGCAAATTCGGTCTTGCCCTCGCCGTTAAGATAGCCCGGGCCGTCGACCAGAGCCATCATCGCCTGCCGCAGCGCCTCGCTTCGTCCGATCTTGGGATCATCAGCCTGTCGCTTGAACAGGTCCGTCACCAGTTGCCGCGCCGATTGCGAATGCACCGACCAGTTCGTGACCAGCAGCGCGCGCGTGCCGGCGTAGAAGAACGCGCGGCCGAGTCCCGAGGCCGCCTCGGCGCCCGCCCCTGCTCCGGCGCCGGTGTTGCACGCCGACAGGATGACCCAATCGGCATCGAGCTTGAGGCCGAGGATTTCCTCCATGGTCAGGAGGCCATCCCCCTCCTCGCCCGTCACCGCCGGGGACGATAGTGCGAGCGCCGGCTGGGTCAGGCCGTTGAGCTCGCCCGGCACGAGACCATGCGTCGCGAAGGCGAGGATCTTGAAGCCGGAAAGGTTCATGGTCTTGACCGCGCTCTCTGTCGCCTTCTGGCCGAGGAACAGGACCTTTGACGGGTCAGCCTGCAGGGCGATCGCGATCGACTTCAGCTCGTCCGCGGTATCAGGCAGCCGGGGCAGCAGCGCGAGCTCGGCGCTGTCGACGCCATCGAGTTTCGGACTGTTGCGCCGCTTCAGCGGCATGCCGCGTGTCACGTTGCCGCCGACATCCGCAACCTGGACCTTGGCGTCAATGGCTTCGGCCTCGGCTTGCTGATCCCTGTTGAAATAGGGATCGCCGAACGCCACCAGTTCGCTGCGCCCGGGCTTGCCCGGCGGCAACTGCCGCAGGGTGCGCAAGGCAGCCGCCGACGGCACCGTCGTCACCGCGTGGGTGCGCGCAAGCCATGGCACGTTGCGGTAGCTGACGAACAGCGGGTCGTCATCCTGCGCGACCTCCGCCGGGGCGGTCGGCAGCAATGAAAGCGGCAGCAGACCGAGCGCGCCGTTGGTGACGACGATCAGGTTCTTGGCCGGCTTCCAGCCGCCTTCAACCGGCTTCAGCAGGAGCTCGTAGAGCTCATAGGCGAGCTTGAGGTCGAACGGAGGAATGTCCGAGATCATCGCCGCCTGCGGCTCGAGCGCCTCGCGCAGCTTGCGGATCTTGGTCTCGATGTCTCCGCTCCTGGCCTTGATCGCAGCGAAGGCCACCGGACCCGACTTGGGGACGGCCCAGACGAAGCTGCCGTTCTGGCCGAAATAGAACGACAACATCGCCTCATTGTCGGCCAGCGTTGCGCGGATCTCGGGGACGCTCGGCGGCCTCGGCGAGACCAGATCGGCGTAAGACGGAAACTTCTGCTTGATCTCCTGCCGCGCCTTGTCACGCTCACCGCGCAAGGCCGCGATCGAGGCCTGGATCTGCTGAACGCCCTTCTCGTCGCGCTCGGCAGAGGGAAGCGCGAGCACGTTGTTGAGCGTGCCGAGCTGGGCGTTGACCTGCTTGGTCAGGTCCTGCTCCTTGCGCACGAGCTCGGCGAGCGCGGGATCCTTTGCCGCCGCACGCGCGCTGGAGGCAGCCAGCGCCTGCTGCACCGAGCGACCGCGAATGGCATCGGCAAGGCCAAAGGTCTCCTCGCCGACCTCGTTGCCGGTGCCCTCGGCGCGTGCGAGCAGCAGGAAATAGCTCTCGACGATCGTCTGCAGCCGCTGGCTGCGCGCGGCCACAACGGTCGTATTCTCGTCGTCGGCGTTCTCGCGCGCATTCGTCATCATGATCGGAATGGCGGCCTTGAACTCGCGGATGGCGTCCGCATCGCGGCGCGCCCGCATCAGCCCGATCGCCAGCGTCCCGCGCGCCGAGGCGGCGTCGAAATGGTTCTCGCCGACCCGACCGACCTGCTTCTTCACCAACGTTTCCGCCGCAGCGATGCCGGCATCGATCTGGCCGGAGGCATAGAGCGAGAGGATGCGCGACGGATTGAGCTCGAACACCTGGCGGCGCTGCGGATCCCAATTGGCGATCGCCTTGTCGATCCGCGCATACATCTCGTTCGCCTCGGGCGTCTTCCGGCGCAGCGTCAGGATGCCGGCAAGCTGCGAGAGCAACTGCACGGTGGCCTGCGAATCATCGGGGATACCGACCGTCCTGTTGATCTCGAGCGCGACGCGGCCCAATTGCTCGGACTCCTCGTAGCGGCCCTCCTCGACCAGGATGCCGGCCAGGCCCATGACGTAACGCGGCGTGACGGGATTGTATTTGCCGGTGTCCTTCAGCCTTGACAGGAGGGCGCGACGCGCATCGACCTCCGCCTCGGCGAGCCGCCCCTGTCGCGCCTTCATGCGGGCCTGGCTCAGCACGGCGTTGTCGATCGCCTGCAGCACTAGGGTTTCCGCCGGCGGATTTTCGGAATCCAGCACCCCCTTCATGGCGGCACGCTTGCGCTGCTCGGCGAGGCGATAGGCGGCTTCGGCCTCGCTGAACTGTCCGCGGGCCTCGAAGATCATTGCGCGGGTCGTCTCGAGCTCCGACTCCCAGCTCTGTCCGACCCGCGCGTAAGAGGTGCGCCATCCCGGCAGACCGCTGGTGCGCGCCTCCTGGAGACCGGTCAAGATTCGCCGCAGATAGGCCTCGGCCTGCGCAATATCTCCCATTTGAATGAGGATGCCAGCAACAGCACGGTTGGCGCCGAACTGATATCCCTTGGCGCCCGGCATGTTGGCGACCTCGCGCAACTGCCGTTGTGTGACCTCCAAAGCACGCTTTGGATCGCCGGCGGCGGTATACTGCGCGGCGGCAAGCTGCATCAGCCGCCCCATCATGTTTGCGCTGACAGCGCCTCGCCCCACTTCCATGGCCTTGTTGGCGTCGGCGATGGATTCGGCGAGCCGTCCGAGCTGTGCACGCGCATTGGCGCGGTCGAAATAGAACTGCGCCTCGCGGGACTCCTTCCCGGTCGGCGTCGAATCGGCGTCTGATTTCAGCTCCTCGATCAGCTTCACGTCCGGCTTTTCGCTGTCGAGGATTGCCGTGATGTCGGCAATGGTGCGGGGCGGCGCGATGAAGCCCTTGGGCAATGCCGTCCCCGGCTCGAGCTTGGGCGCGATTTCCTTTGGAACTTCGACCGCGACATTGGCGCGCCCGTTTGCGGCATTGAGCGCAGCGAGCACGCATGCATGGACTTGCGGCTTAGCCTTGGCGCGACAGGCTTCCAGATCGGCGCCGCCCTTCCGACCGCCGGCGGCTTGCATGCAGGCATGAACGATCGGCTTGCCGACCGTCATCCGGCAGTTTTCGCGCGCCGCTTCCTGCGTGAGCGCGAATGTCGAGACCGTCGATCCCAAGAGGAGACCGGTCGCGAGCAGGTTACGGATGGCTTGGAACGGGAGGGAATTCAAATGACTTTCGAGCATGGCCGGAGCGCCTGATCGCCTTTTGAAAGAACTGGTCAAAAATGAACGGATGCAACAGGCACAATCTATCGACACGCGCGCTTGGAGGACAAGCAGAAATCCACAAGCCGTCCGGCCAAGGTCACTAAACCATCCGAACGGTGGGACATGGCGTTTGCGTTGCAAAATGCCGAGCCTGGCGACCGCCGTCCTAGCCGCGCACCGCGACCGCGCGGCCGTAGGGCGGCTGGGCCGCGACCGGTGGATTGGCGGTCTGCGCGGCGAGCTCGCCGATCAGGCGGTCCGCATCCGCCGCCATGCCGTCGGGCGCCTGGATCACCAGCCGCTCCAGCGCCCAGCGATAGGATGAGACGCGCTGCTCGAGGCATTGCTGCACCCACTGCACGATCAGCGAGTTCTCCTGCATGCGCGCGACCGCATCGGCCTTCTCCCTCGGCGAGAGCTCGGAGACGCGGGCCATGCTGGCATTGCGCTTCTTGTCGAGATCGATGACGCGGATCGCACTGGCGAAGAACGGCTCGAACCGCGTGATGTCGTTGCGCACGTCCTCGATGAGCTGCGCATAGCGCGAGGAATGCGAGCGGTGCGGCTCGTCGATCAGCGTGCGGCCGTACATTGTGCGGTCGAACACGATCTTCTGATTCCAGGGCGAGGGCAGCGCCTTGTAGTCGCCGAACACGCTTTTCCAGGCGGGGCGCGAGAGCGGCGGCTCGATCATGGGATAGGCGAGGTCGCGAAGCTGGCGCTCCTCGTCGGTAAGCTGGAATTGCGAGGCCCTGATGCCGAGGCTGCCCGTCACCTCGGCGCCGAGCCAGCGGTGCATGTCGTCGCTGCGCATGTCCTCGCGGGTGCGGCCGAAATCGCCGCCGCTACAGGCTGCGAGCGTCGCACCGGTCAGCGCGAGCAGCAGGGCCGATGCGAAACACCGGATCTTGTGGTGTGGGTCCGGCATCGCACGACAACCGGATGATCAGCGGCGCCGACGGCGGCGCCCCGGCGCAGTGCCCTCTTCCGGCCCCTGGCCGCCGCTGGTCTCGTCCGATTCGCGCTCGATGCGGATCACGGGAAGGATCAACACCGTCCCCATCTCTGCGAGCGGAGCGACATCCCCCGATGAGCCCGGCCGGCGACCGGCCGGAAATTCAATGATGGTCCCCATGTCAGCTCTCTTCTATTGCCGCGCGACCGAAGGCGGTCCTCACAACATGGGAGTCATTAAGATCAGCACATGGTTAACGGGGTGTAAACGTGCCGGCCGGACCGTAACCGCACGGGCAAGACGCGCCGTCCCGTTGCGGCACGACAACAGCGCAAAATGCGGGCTCCGCTTCACATCTCGTTTTCCTTAACGAGCCTTTAAAACAACCCGCGATAGGCTGAGGCGGACGATTTTTCTCGAGTTGCGTACGCCTCATGACCAAGCCGCTATTTCCAGCATTCGACGGGCTCATTACCCTGTCCCGTCGCGAAGGCGTCGATATTCGCCCCACGCTGCTGCGCGTGCTGACCGACCTTTACGTGCAGGCAAAGAGCCATAGTGGCGACGAGGAGCGGCAATTCGTCGAGCTCGCTTCACGCCTGATCGACCAGGTCGACGATGCAACGCGCGCCGCGGTCAAGGCCCGTCTTGCGATTTATCCCGCAACGCCCGCGCCGATCATGCTGCAGCTCGGGCTCGTGCCCGCGCATGAAGGCCGCAGAATTCCGCTGGCGCGCGAAATCCCCGCCCCGTCAGTGACGCCCCTGCCGGTCCGCACGCCGACGGATGCGGAGCTGCGGATGTCCGCGAACATGGCGATGCAGCCGAAGGACGCCGCCGAGATCCACGACATGTTTTTTCGCGCCACGGCCTCGGAGCGCGCGCTGATCCTGCACAATCTCGCTCAGACTCCACTAAAGGCTGCGCCCCGCATTCCGACCGCCCGCGCCATTCGCGCGATCCAGACGCTGGAGTGGGCGGCCTATGCCGAGGACACCGAGAGTTTCACGCTGGAGCTCGGCGAGAGCCTGATCCTGCCCTCGCGCGTCGCCGCGCAGATCGTCGATGATGCCAGCGGCGAGGCGCTTGCGGTCGCCGCGCGCGCACTCGACATGCCGAGCCCCAACTTCCAGCGCATCCTCCTGTTCTTCAAGCCGGAGATCGGGACCTCCGTGAACACCGTCTACCGGCTGTCGCGGCTCTATGACCGCCTCAGCGATCGCTCAGCACTGGTGATGCTCGCCGCCTGGCGCGGCTCGACGCTGGCGGTAACGCGCGCAAAATATCAGTCGTCGCTCTACGACGGCGAACGCCAGCGCGCGCGCGGCGCCGCAAGCCAGCCGCGACCTTCGGTGCAGCCCGGCGCGATCCCGCCGATGCGGACAGGCACCGGCGGATCGGACCGGTAGATCCTCAAGCGCGCGCCAATTCCAGAAAATGCCGCCCGGCGCGGTCCTCGGTCTCGACAATCCAGGCGTCGGGATCGAAGCGGATTTCCTTGGTGAGGCGCTCCTCGACCGCGGGCTCCGGCAAGGGTTGCGGCGCCGCCGGCACGAAGAAACGATCGACCGGCCGGCCGTCCTCATAGACGGTCTGCGGCGCGGGCACGTACAGCATCGCGTTGCCGTCAAGCAGCGACACCTTGACGAACACCGCCCCGGCTTCCTCGGCGCCGCGCCGGCGCACCGCGCCGAACACGCCTTCAGTCTGGCAGCGGCGCAAATATGCCGCCACCCATATGTTCGATTTCAATCGCATGGACAGGACGATAGGCCAGCTGCGGAAGCAGCACCAGTGTCCGCACGGCAACAGTCCCTCCTCGTCATTGCGAGGAGCGTAGCGACGAAGCAATCCAGACTTCCGCCGCGGAAACACTCTGGATTGCTTCGCTTCGCTCGCAATGACGAGTGTGTGGGGTCGGGTTGCCTACAAAGCATCAGCCACGACTCGTGGCGCCAGCGCGAAATGCACGCTCTATTCGACGGGATGTCCGATCGCGGCCGCAAGCTCGCGCAGCAGGCGGTCCGAAACCTGCCCGGTGACCGGCAACTTGTGCTCGCGCTCGAACTTCTGGATCGCAGCCTGGGTTTCGCCGGAGATCGAGCCGGTCACCTTCAACTGCCCATAGCCATATTCGGAGAGCGCGCGCTGCACGGCGGCGACGCGGCGCATGGCGGGGCTTTGCTGCGCCGGGATCGGCGCCGGCGGTCGCGCGACAACGACCGACTGCGACGTCGGCGCTGTCGTCGTGGCCTTGACGAGATTGGTCAGGGGATCGGCGGACCGCGAAGTCGGGCCGGAGGTCGAGGCCGTTGCCTCGGCGGCCCTCTCGGGCGCCGGCGGCTTCTCAGCGACTTTGGGCTCAGCGACCCGGAACTCCATCGGCTTCGGCTCGAGCGGCAGTGAATCGGCGGCGAGCGGGCGCGGCCGCGGCAGCGGGTTCGACAACGCAGCGGCCGACGGCGCCGGCAAATTGATCACGGTGCCGAACATCGGCGCCGGATGGCGGCCGGTTTGCAGGAACAGCGCGTTGGCGACGATGGCGCTGACTGCGGCGAAGGCGACGAGGCCGGCGAGCGTATCCTTGGGGCTGTGCAGCAGGATCCGCATCGCGAGATTGCGCTCGGTCTCGACGTCGACGACCGCCGCCTTGGCGCCACGGCGGCGCGGAGCATCCTCATCCCTTGCAGATTTTCTAGGCACTTTTCTTCACCAAAGCCGGTTGGTCCAGAACATCATGGCGCGGCGGGGGCATCAACGTCGCGATCTTGCTTTCGCTCTGCCTGCCTTGCAACGGCGCGCAGATGAGCGGCAGCTTGATGGTGACGGCCGTCCCCTCGCCGAGCTTGCTTTGTATCGTCAACTCGCCGAGATGCAAGGCGACGAGGCTCTTCACGATCGACAATCCGAGACCCGTGCCTTCGTGGCGACGCTGATAGGTCTTGCCGGCCTGGAAGAACGGCGCGCCGATCCGTTTGAGATCGTCGGGCGCGATGCCGACGCCGGTGTCGCTGATGCGAAGGAAGAGGTGCGATGGCGAAACCGTGGCGGCGACGGTGACCTGCCCGCCGCGCTCGGTGAACTTGATCGCGTTCGAGACGAGGTTGAGCACGATCTGCTTGAAAGCGCGCGGATCGCCGGTCATCACGGGCAGATCCTGCGGCGCATCGGTGATGAGATCGATGCCGTTCTCGCGCGCCTTCAACGCCAGCAGGTTGCAGCAATGCAACAGCGCGGCGCGCGGCGCGAACGGTTCCGGCGAAATCTCGAACTTGCCGGATTCCATCTTGGACATGTCGAGGATGCCGTTGACGACCGACAACAGGTGCTGGCCGGAATCGTTGATGAGCTCTGCGTATTCCTTGCGCTGGGCCGGACCGAGCATCAGGGCCTGCTCCTGCGCGATCATCTCGGAGAAGCCGATGATGGCGTTGAGTGGCGTGCGTAGCTCGTGACTCATGGTGGCGAGGAAGCGCGTCTTGGCGGCATCGGCCGCTTCCGCGGCGCTGCGGGCCTGGTCGAGCGCCTGCTCCTGCATCTTGCGATCGGTAATGTCGCGCATCACGGCGACGACCTCGGGCTCGCACGTCAGGTCGCGGCCCAAATCCTGGTCGAGCGGCCGGCAGCGCATCTCGACCCAGATGAAATCGACCCGGCCGCGCTCGCTGCTGCCGATCTCCCGCCGCAGCCTGAACTCGACGCTGCGCACGTCGCCGCGCGCGGCGTCCGACAGCGCGGTAAGATAGGCCGGGCGGTCGGCGACATGGACGCGGTCGAACAGGCCGTGACCCGTGAGCTGGGCGCCCGGCAGGCCGAGCATGGCTTCGACCGCCGGCGAGATGAACTGGACTGCGCCGTTGCGCTGATGCCGCGAGATGACGTCGCTCATGTTGCGCGCCAGCAGGCGGTAACGCTCCTCTTCGCGCGACAGCAGCGCAACGCTGGTGCGCGCCAGCGATTCGGCGCCGAAGGCGAGACCCGCCGCGTAGAGCGTCGCGGACGCAACGCCGAACGCCGTGAACACGCCGCGTTCGGCCGCATTGGCCTGGTCGAGCGGCAACCAGTCGAGATGACCGGACAGGATCAGAAGCGCTGCGCAGGACAGCGCCAGCACCGAAGCAAAGGCCGCAACACGGCGCGAGGCCGAGAGCGCGGCTTCCAAGGGAACGACGACCAGCCAGACCGCGGCAAAGGATTCGATGCCGCCCGTGGTCACCGCCACCGCCATGATCAATCCGGCGAGCGCCAGCGACGACAGCACATGGGCGCCTTCATAGCGGCCGGTGCGCGAGAGGAACCACGACAGCAGGATCGGCGCGATCAGCCAGGCGAAGGCCGCGACCTCGATCGCGCTGGGTGCGCCACGCATGGCGAGATAAATCGGAAATGCGGCAAAGGCGGCGAGGCTGCCGAGGAGCCTGGGGGCCATGAAAGCCCGATGGCGTGCCCGCGTCAGCGCGTCATAACGTGCCGAGGGATGCAGCAGCGCATCGAGACAATCGCGGATGATACTCAAAACTGTCACGGGTCTCGCGCTTCGGCTCATGCATCGAAAAGACGCGCCGGAACGCCTCCTTGTCGTTGAGCCACCGTGTCAGAGCGACATTAAACGAACCCTAAGGCGATAGCTCATGCGGCAGAACACCGTATGATCGTGGCCACTTTTACGCGATTTGACGGTTTCATTCGCGCGGATGGTGAACGCGGGGTTTCCGCATCCATCGCCTTATGGTTTCGAATTGGTGGAAGGGCGCGAACGGGCAATCGCGGGCTCCGCATCAATCAAAAATTTACGAGCCTTTCGAATCGTTCAAATCTCACACAAACTTTCGCCGAATTAAGCTCAACGCAATCACTTGCGATTTATCGAGAGTTGCTAGGTCGAAAGCCCGCGGGGGGTGCCGCCGGCTGGATCTAACACACAGGTCGCAAGATGCGTTTTCTGCTCCGCATCACATTCTGGCTCGGGCTGGTGCTGGTGCTCCTGCCGCGGGACAAGACTCCCGAATCGGAGAAGGTGCCGCCGATCGGCGCCGCCGAGGCCGTGTCGGCCGCGACCGCGGCGGTCTCCGACATGAGCCAGTTCTGCAAGCGCCAGCCTGCGGCCTGCGAGGTCGGGGGACAGGCGGCAACCGTGATCGGCCAACGCGCGCAGGACGGAGCACGCAAGCTCTACCAGATCATCACCGACAAGAAGAACCAGATCACCAACGAAAAGAACGACAAGAGCGACAAGAAGGCGCCCGACCACACCGGCTCGATCGGCAACATGGCGGAGGCCGATCTCAACACAGGCACAGCCCCGCGCGACACCCTGACCCAGGACGACCTGACGCTCGAATGGCGCGGGCCCGAGACGGCGAATTAGGGATCGAAACCTATCGATTTCGACCGGTTGCATCCCTATATTGGCCCTGAGATTGAAGTGCGGGCCATCATGACGACGATCGACGAAATCAGGGACAATTTCGAGGTTCTGGACGAGTGGGACGACCGCTACCGGTACGTCATCGAGCTCGGCCGCACCCTGGAACCGATGCCGGAGGCCGAACACTCCGCCGCGAACAAGGTGCAGGGCTGCGTCAGCCAGGTCTGGCTGTCCAAGCGGATCGATCGCGGCAACGACGCTCCCATCCTGAAATATCTCGGCGACAGCGACGCGCATATCGTGCGCGGCCTGGTCGCGATCCTGCTATCCCTCTATTCGGGACGCACGCCGCAGGAAATTCTCGCGACCGACGCGCTCGCGGTGTTCGACGAGTTCGGCTTTCGCGAGCACCTGACGCCGCAGCGCTCCAACGGCCTGCGCTCGATGGTCGACCGCATCCGGACGGATGCCCGCGAGGCGCTCGCCGAGGCCTCGTGAGGCAGCGCTATTTACGTTTGCGCTGCTGCTGCCCCAGTCCCATCTTCTTCGCCAGTTGCGAGCGCGCCACCGCGTAATTCGGCGCGACCATGGGATAGTCGGCCGGCAGCCCCCATTTCTCGCGATACTGCTCGGGCGTCATGTTGTACTGGGTGCGCAGATGGCGCTTCAGCGACTTGAAGCGCTTGCCGTCCTCGAGGCAGACGAGATAGTCCGGCGCGATCGACTTCTTCAGCGACACCGCGGGCTTGGCCGGCTCGAGCGGCGCCTCGGTCCGACCCGAGGAGACCCGCACCAGCGCGCCATGGACCTGGCTGATCAGGTTCGGGATCTCGGCGGCCGGTGTCGGATTGTTGCTGAGATAGGCCGAAACGATGTTCGCCGTCAGTTCGATGAAGTTTTTACCCGGCACATCTGACACGGCAGACCTCAGGACCGCTGGTCGAGATGCGTGCGCAACTCGTCGATCGAGGCAAAGCGCATCATGCCTTCGGGCATCTGCGCCTCGATCGAGCCGTCGGAATAGAGCGAATAGGCCATCCCGTCGACGACACCCGATTTGAGCACGGTGACGGCCGGCTGCTCGGCCGGTGGCGCCGGGCGCGGCTCGGGTGGCGGCGGCGCAGCCTCTGTTGACGTCGAGGGTGTGCGTAGCGGCGGCGGTGGCGGCGGGCGGCGTGGCGGAGGTGCCTCCGGCG
>NZ_BSOW01000002.1 GCF_030160715.1 Bradyrhizobium iriomotense | reverse complement strand
TCGGCGCGCTCAGCGCTTTCGCGAACGGCGCGGCGCTGCGCTTCTTCTTCGGCCTGGCGGCGCTCTTCGACCTCACGCACCTTGGCATCGGCGAGCGCGCTGGCGCGGGCGGAACGTTCGTCCTCGGTCAGCGTGCGCAGCACCACGCCGGACCCGGCGTTGCGCGGCGGGGCGGGCGGAGCCGGGCGCGCCGCAGGAGGGGCGGCCGGCGCGGGCTTTGCAACCTCAGGGGTGTGCGGCTCGGGACCGGTATCCCCGACCCGGCGCTTGCCGCGCTTCTCGACCACAACCTGCTTGCTGCGGCCATGGCTGAAGCTCTGGCGCACGGTGCCCGTTTCGACGCGCGGCTTGAGCGTCAGCGTCTTGCTCGGAACGCTCAGCTTCTTGTCGCCAGGGGTCTTGGTATCAACCATTCAGCAGTCCTAATCTTGATTGTTATCGTTGTGCGTTGCCGCACCGTCATTCCGGTCGTCGTTTGTCTTCAGAAATCCCGGCCGCGCTTTTCGGCAGTCTCGTCATCGTCCGCCATCCGGTATCGGACCAGCATCTGGCTACGTGACAGGAATGTCCTGCTCGCCGGGCCCGCGAGCAGCGCAGCATGTATCACATTTGACCTGCCTAGTGCCAAATCCAATTCTGCCGATTTCAATGCGGTGACGACCGGAATTTGCGGCTTCTCGTCGCGATTCCGCTCGTTTTGCCGTGCCAACGCGTCCAATTTGCGGATTCCGTCCTGGGCTCCGTCACTGGCGTGGATCAGGACCGCAACCGTACCCTCTTTCAGGGCGGTTTCGACCTTGCCGAAGCCGGCCAGGACCTGGCCTGCCTTGGCGGCAATCGCCAGCGCCTCGGTCACACTCCGAACCAGCAGCGTTTCCGTGTCAGAGGGAAGCGTCGTCGGGACGCGCAGATTGCGCTTGAAGGCCTTGCTAAAGTGGTGACGGCGCACCGCTTCCGCAACCGTCTGTCGCGAAGCCGATATCCACATGCCCCGGCCGGGCAGCTTGCGCTTGAGGTCGGGAACAATATCGCCCTGGGGTGAAACGACGAAGCGGATCAGCTCGTCGATCGGCCGGACCTTCCGGCTGACCACGCACATGCGCATGGTCGCGGACCTTTCGGTCCGCGGTCCATGGTCGAGTTCGGGGTCAGTGCTGGCAAGCATCCGGGCGACATCTCCTGATCGCCCTTAAGCCGGCTGCTGTTCGGACGCTTCGGCGTCTTCAGCGGGCTTGGCGAGGTCGGCCTCGGTGATCCAGCCGGCCTTGACGCGCGCCTGCATGATCATCGCCTCCGCATCGTCGCGGGTAATGTCGATGCCATCGAGCGCGCCGGCATGCTTTGTCTGCTCGCCGCCTTCCTTGCGCTCGGTCCAGCCGACCAGGTCGTCGGTGGCGCAGCCGGCGAGGTCGTCGACCGTCTTGATGTCGTTCTCGCCGAACTTCACCAGCATCTTCGAGGTGACGCCGGGCACGTCCTTGACGGCGTCCTCGACGCCGAGTTCCTTGCGCTTGGCCTCGAGCTCGGCTTCCTGCTGCTCGAGATATTCGCGCGCGCGGTTCTGGAGCTCCTGCGCGGTCTCCTCGTCGAAACCTTCGATGCCGGCGAGTTCCTTGACGTCGACCATCGCCAGTTCCTCGACCGAGGTGAAGCCCTCGGACGCCAGCAATTGGCCGACCACCTCGTCGACGTTGAGCGATTCCATGAAGACGCGGGTGGAGTTCTCGAAGTCGGCCTGGCGGCGTTCCGATTCCTCCTGCTCGGTCAGGATGTCGATGTCCCAGCCGGTGAGCTGCGAGGCGAGGCGGACGTTCTGGCCGCGGCGGCCGATCGCCAGCGAGAGCTGGTTGTTGGTGTCGGGCACAACGACCTCGATGCGCTCGCGGTCCTCGTCGATGACGACCTTGGACACTTCGGCCGGCGCCAGCGCGTTGACCACGAAGGTCGCGATGTCAGGCGACCACGGAATGATGTCGATCTTCTCGCCCTGCAACTCGTTCACCACGGCCTGCACGCGCGAGCCGCGCATGCCGACGCAGGCGCCGACCGGATCGACCGAGGAATCGCGGGAAATCACGCCGATTTTCGCGCGCGAGCCGGGATCACGGGCCACCGCCTTGATCTCGACGATGCCGTCATAGATTTCCGGCACTTCCTGCGCGAACAGCTTTGCCATGAACTGCGGATGGGTGCGGGACAGGAAGATCTGCGGGCCGCGGGTCTCGCGGCGCACGTCGAAGATATAGGCGCGGACGCGGTCGCCGTTGCGGAAGACTTCGCGAGGCAGCATCTCGTCGCGGCGGATGATGGCTTCGCCACGGCCGAGATCGACGATCACGCTGCCATATTCAACGCGCTTGACGACGCCGTTGACGATGTCGCCGATGCGGTCCTTGAATTCCTGGTATTGCCGGTCGCGCTCGGCCTCGCGCACCTTCTGCACGATGACCTGCTTGGCCGACTGCGCGGCGATACGGCCATATTCCAGCGGCGGCAGCGTGTCGGCGATGGTGTCGCCGACTTGGGCGCCGGGATTGGCGCGTTGCGCGTCGACCAATGAAATCTGGTTGGAATGATTTTCGACCTTGTCGACGACCAGCATGTGGCGCGACAGCCGGAGCTCGCCCTTCTTCGGGTCGATCTCGGCGTGAACGTCAGTTTCGCTGCCGTAACGGGCGCGCGCCGCCTTCGCGATGGCGTCCTCCATCGCGGCAATGACGATGCCGCGGTCGATCGATTTCTCGCGCGCAACGGCGTCGGCGATCTGGAGCAATTCAAGTCGATTGGCGCTGACTGCCATGGCTAGTCTCCTTCGTCAGGCTCGATCTCGCCGCGCCGCGCGCGTTCGGCGGCAAGGCGATGTTTCTTGGTATTGGTCGGTGCCGGCTTCGTTTTCGGCTTAGTGTTCCTGGTCGTCTTTTCGCTGATCTTGGCGTGCGCCGCTTGCGGCGGCTCCAGGCCGAGATTGCGACGCATCTCGCGTTCCTGCGCCTTGCCGCGGCGCATGGACTCCGCGATCAGCTCATCAGTCAGGACCAGCCGTGCCTCGCCGATATCCTCCATCACGAGGAGAATTTCGGCGTCCTCGCCGGCCTTGACGTCGTCGCGCGCAATGCGAACGCGGTCGCCTTCGATGCCGGCGATGGTACCACGGAAGCGCTTTCGTCCCTCATGAGCGACGGCCATCTCGATCTTCAACAGATGCCCAAGATGGCGCTCGAAATCGGAGCGGCGCACCAGCGGCCGGTCGATCCCCGGCGAGGAAATCTCCAGCCGATAGGCGCGGTCGATGGGATCGGCGACGTCGAGCACCGGCGACAGCGCCCGCGAGATCGCCTCGCAATCCTCGATCTGCATCGAGCCGTCCGGCCGCTCCGCCATGACCTGGACCGTGCAGCCGGCTTCCCCGGAGATGCGGATCCGCACCAAGCGATAGCCCATGCCTTGCAGCACGGGGGCCGCGATCGCCGAGACCCGCGCGGCCACGCCCGGCTCGACCACGAGCCGCGGCTCGGCCAGTAGCTCGGCATCCGTGGAACCAGTGCTTGGTTCGATCATATCAGGGGTCAAGACGGTTATGGTGGTTAACGCTTGCTTTACGCTGCTTAAGGGAACTCGCGGGGTCGGTCGGCCTTTACAGCGTGGTCGCCCGATCTCGTCGTCGATGCAGGTAATAAAAAAGAG
This sequence comes from Bradyrhizobium iriomotense, assembly GCF_030160715.1. Taxonomy (GTDB): domain Bacteria; phylum Pseudomonadota; class Alphaproteobacteria; order Rhizobiales; family Xanthobacteraceae; genus Bradyrhizobium; species Bradyrhizobium iriomotense. The sequence continues at coordinate 471,166 of NZ_BSOW01000002.1, read as the reverse complement.
CGGGTCCTTCCGGGCCCACTCTCAATACCGATCGTATGAGAAGATAAGTTGGCGCGGATATAGCGCTTTTCGCCGCTCCCGACAAGGCCCGGCCGCCCCTGGGGCGCCTTTTTATGCGGCCGGCGGCCTAACCGTTCCTTCACCAAGGATGGCCTAAATTGCCTGTTGGCGGTGCATTTTAAGGCTTCTCGTGTACTCCCGGCGTGCCCAATGCGAGTTTGCGTTTCATGACCGTTGCCACGTCGCTCATTCCCGGACTGGACGAGATCGTCAGGCGTGGCGACCCCAGGCGCCGCAGCGACATCGCGCGCGCCATCGCCGACCTGTTCTTCCAGGACGCCGCCAAGCTCAGGCCTGATCTCGTCGATCTCTTCGACAATCTGCTGATCGACCTTGTTCCGCATGCCGATCTGACGGCGCGCATCGATCTTGCCGAACGGTTTTCGCGCGTGGCGAACGCGCCGCGCCATCTCGTCGGTCAGCTCGCGCGCGAGAACGAAATTCAGGTGGCGGGCCTCGTGCTGCGCCGCTCGCCGGTGCTCGACGAAGCCGCGCTGATCGAGATCGCGCGCCTGAAAGGTCAGGGCCACCTTCTCGCGATGACCGAGCGGCCCATCCTGTCCGCGGAGATCACCGATGTGCTGGTCGAGCGCGGCGATCGCGACGTGGTGCGGCGTGCCGCCGGCAATGCCGGTGCGATGTTCTCGGCAGGCGGCTATTCGGAGCTGATCAAGCGCGCAGCGCAGGACGGCGTGCTGACACTCAAGATCGGTCAGCGCGACGATCTCTCCGGCGACCAGCTCAAGGAGCTTCTGGGCGGAACGCTCGACGTCATCCGCCGTCGTCTGTCGAGCGTGGTCAAGCCTGCGCGCCAGATGGAGATCAGGCGCGCGATGAACGAGCTCGAGGAGGCCTCGCTCCCGCCAGGTCCGCGGCGCGACTTCTCCGCCGCGCAGCGCACCGTGCTCGGCCTGCATCGCGAAGGCCATCTCGGCGAGAGCGCGCTGCTCGGCTTCGCCAAGGCCCACAAATACGAGGAATCCGTCGCTGCGCTGTCCGCGATGTCCGGCGTCCGGCTCTCCGTCCTCGACCGGCTGATCGCCGGCGACCGTTACGATCCGATCCTGATCCTGGGCCGGGTTCTGAATTTCAGCTGGCCGACCGTGCGCGCCCTGATCCTTTTGTGGTACGGCCCGCAGCGCGCGCCCGCGGACGCCGATCTGGAAGCGGCGCGAATGAACTTCACCAAGCTGATGCCGTCGACCGCCGAGCGCGTCGTGAATTTCTGGCGCAGCCGCCAGACGATCTGAGGCTCAGACTCTTCTGAATCGCAAATACGCCGCCCTGCGGCCCTCGCGCTCGGCCTTTCTGCCGTAGCGCGTCATGGTGTAGCCGGCCCAGGGCAATCGAAAATCGTCGGCGCGCTCCGCGAGCCAGACGAAATCCGATGAGCGTGCGAGATGCGACAGCGTCCAGGCGCAGTAATCGTCGATGTCGCAGACGAAGCGGAATTCGCCGCCGCTTTCGAGCACGCGCGCCATCGCGGCGATGGTCTTGTCCTGAACGAAGCGCCGCTTCCAGTGCCGCCGCTTCGGCCAGGGATCGGGATGGATCAGGTCGATCCGCGACAGCGAACAGTTCGGCAGCCAGGCTAGCAGCTCGGCGGCATCGCCTGCGAACAGGCGAATATTGCCGATATTGTGCGCCTCGATCTGCGCGAGGATCTTTGCCATGCCGTTGACATAGGGCTCGCAGCCGATGAAGCCGGTGGCCGGAAAGTCTTGCGCTTCTGCCGCGAGATGCTCGCCGCCGCCGAAGCCGATCTCGAGCCGTAGCTCCTCTGCGGCGGGATCGAAGATCTCGCACGCATTCGCAGGCGCGCCTTGCGTGATGTCGAGCGCAAGATGCGGCAGCAGATGTTCGACGAGGTCGGCCTGGTGCTGCCGGAGCTTGTGCCCCTTGCGGCGGCCGAAGAACGCGCGTTCGCCGTCGTCAGCGCGAGCCGGATCCGATCTGCGCTCGCTCATCGCAGCGTCTGGTACAGGCGATAGAGCAGCCGTGCGCGGGGCTCGAGCGAGGAGACGTAGAGCTGCTCATAATGGGTGTGCGCGCCCTTGCCGTCGACGCCGAGCCCGTCGAGCGTTGCGGTATGGGCCGCGGTGAAATTGCCGTCCGATCCGCCGCCGGTGTGGGTGTCGATCAGATCGAAGCCGAGCTCGCCCGCCAGCGTTTTCGCGTGCTCATAGAGCGAGGCGCCGGAATTGCTCTTCTCATAAGGAGGCCGGTTGAGGTCGCCCGTCACCTTGACGGTGACGCCCTCGGTCTTTGATGTCAGCCCAAGAATCTTTCCGACGAATTCCTCGGCGTCAGAGTTGCTGAGCACGCGCAGGTCGACCTCGGCATAGGCTTCTTCTGGCGTGACGTTGGGCCGTGTGCCGCCACGCACCACGCCGACATTGACGGTGACGCCGCGCTTGAGATCGTTCATCCCCTCCAGCGTCTGGATGATATTGGCGAGCTCGCGGATGGCGCTGCGGCCATCCTCGGGCCGCGAGCCCGCATGCGCGGGCACGCCCTTGATGAAGATTTCGAACCGTCCGACGCCCTTGCGCCCGGTGACGATCTTGCCGCCGTCGCGCGCCGGCTCCGTCACCAGCACATATTTGGCCTTCCGTCCTTCCGCTTCGATCAGCGCGCGCGAGGTCGGGCTGCCGATCTCCTCGTCCGAGGTGAACATGTGGGTGATGCCTAGCGGCGAGCGGTCGGACGTGGCGCAGAGGTTGCGGAAGGCGTGATGGGCGATATAGGCGCCGCCCTTCATGTCGTAGATGCCGGGGCCGAAGGCGCTGTCGCCCTCGACCTTGAAGGGCAGGCGCTCGATGAAGCCCATGGGGTGTACGGTATCGAGATGGCTGAGCACGAGGATGCCCGGCCTGTCCTGTCCCCATGCCGAGCGCACCACGAGATGATCACCGCAGCCATTGTTGCCGGCGACGCGTTCGGTCGTGACGGGCAGGTCGCGATGCTGCTCGGTGACGACGGACATCAGCTTGTTGACCTGCTCAGGCGCTTCCGTCGGCGTCTCGATCTCCACCCAGCGGCGGATGCCCTCAAGGATGGTCGCGGTGTCGAACGGATTTGAGCTGGACATGTCGTCGCCTGTGCCTCGGGGTGAGGAATGTCGTGGAAGGTCGCGCGCCTTATACGCGGACCGCTGGTCACGACATAGGCCAGATTTGGCGCAGCCTCACGGCCCGAATGCAAAGCTGGAGCATGATCCGGAAAAGTGTGAAGCGGTTTTCCCTCGCGACAAACGCGGAACGCGTTTGCGCGGAGATCATGCTCAAACAACAAGCCATAGCGCGATGAAGATTCATCCTAATCTCATCGCGCTTTAGGCAAGCGCGCGTCAGCGCTTGTCGGGGCCTTCGCGGGCGGCGATCTGCTCGACGAGATCGACGATCGAGCGGCGCAGCTTGGAATCGGTGATCCGGGTGAAGGCTTTCGTCAGCGCCAGCCCTTCGGACGTGGCCAGGAAGTCGGAGACGTAGGAGGGCGAGGCGCCCTCGCTGAAGCCGTCGGGGCCCGGCGTGCCGCTCGGTCCGCCCTCGAACAGGAACGACACCGGCACCTGGAGAATTTCCGCGATCTGCTGAATGCGGCTCGCGCCGACCCGGTTGGTGCCCTTCTCGTATTTCTGGATCTGCTGGAACGTCAGGCCAAGCGCTTCGCCAAGCTTCTCCTGGCTCATGCCCAACATGATGCGGCGCATGCGCACGCGGCTGCCGACATATTTGTCAACAGGGTTGGGCGCTTTCGACATCTCCTCTGCCCTCCTCAGTCACCTCAAGCGCAACAGGGGAGTCTGCGTCAGGTGATAACGTCGCCAAAACCTTTCTTGGGATTTTTGGGAAACATTGCGGAGAAATTTAGCAACGCCCCACTGTCTTGGTGCAGCAGGGGCAGAATGCGGAGCGCGCCGCCGATCTGTCAACCGGGGGATTACGGTTGTCAAAAGCTTACCGACGGCGCCGCCGGCGATCAGGGAAGCCGTCTGGCAACGCGCTTGCGCACCGCAAGAATGACGGCGAGCGCAACGAGGAGCGCGGCCGGAACGTCGCCAACCCTGGCATACATAGTCGGTGGGATCGCGGCGGGCAGGCCCGAATCCAGCACGCCTTCGATGCCGAGGCCGAGGCTGGCGATGGTCCGGCCCACGGGATCGACGACCGCTGAAACCCCTGTATTTGCCGAGCGGACCAGCGGCAATCCGAGCTCGATGGCGCGCATCCGCGCCTGCTCCATGTGCTGGTAGGGGCCGGTGGAAATTCCGAACCAGCCGTCATTGGTCAGGTTGACGATCCAGCCCGGCCGCTCCTGAAGCCCCGCAACGTCACCGGGAAAGATGGCCTCGTAGCAGATGAGCGGTAGCGCGGACGCCGCGCTCGGCACCGGCAGCGCATGCCGCACGGTGCCGGGAATGAATCCGCCCTGAACGCGGGTCAGTTGCTCGAACCCGAGCTTCTCCATCAGGTCCTGATAGGGAAGAAATTCACCGAACGGTACCAGGTGCAGCTTGTCGTAGACGGAGAGCACGCCGCCGTCGTGGTCGATCACATAGATCGAGTTATAGGCGCGCGTGATTCGCGTCCCCGGCGGCAGATCCGGCGCGCGGACCGATCCCGTAATCAGCACTGTCCCTTTTGGCAAGAGATCCGCAATTTGCGCCATCGCGTCGGGTTCGCGGGTCAGGAAGAACGGAAAGGCGGATTCCGGCCAGATCAGAATGGTGGCATCGCGTACGCCAGTCGATTGGGGCCCGGAGGCGCGATCCGACAAAGCGAGGTATTTCTTCATCACCTCCGCCTTGGCGGAGTAGTTGAATTTGGCGTCCTGCTGGAGGTTCGGCTGCATCAGGCGGAGCTTTGCGCCCGCCACCATCGTCGTCGGATGCAGCGACAGGCGGATCGTGCCGAAGATGCCCATGACGATCAGCAATGCGATCGCCGCGACCGGCACGCGCCACGGTATTTTCCGATCCGCGGTGCGGTCGATCAGTGCCGCGGGGCTGGCGAAGATCGCGACGGTCAGGAACGTCATGCCCCACAGGCCGATCAGCGACGCGGTCTGTGCCAACGGCAGCGGCTCGGACAACGCATAGCCGAGGGCGTTCCAGGGAAAGCCGGTCAGGGCATGGCCGCGCAACCATTCGGCGATGGTGAGACTCGCTGCGAGCGCGAGGATGCGCGCGGCGTCCTTGGTCCAGAGCAGCCGCGCCAGCCCAAATCCGATCGCCGTGTAGATGGCGAGGTAGGCCGGCAGGCCCAGCACCGCGAACGGCGTCAGCCAGGCAAAGGTCTGGGCGTCGACGAAGAAGGCGTAGCCGATCCAGTAGAGGCCAGGGACGAAATAGCCGAGCCCGAACCAGTAGCCGGTCAGCGCCGCGGCGGGAACGCCGCCGAACCGGCCGCCGCCGGCGCCGTCGATCAGCCAGACCAGCACCGGAAAGGTCAGAAACAGCACCGGCCAGGCGTTGAACGGTGCCAGCGCCAGCACCGAGAGCGCGCCAGCCGCCATGGCGATAGCCGCGCGCTTCCATCCCCAGGTCAGGATGATGGCGAGCGCGACCAGCCGAAGTCGTTGCGCGAGGGTCACTGCGAGCCGGCTCCGTCGCCGGACGGCGGATTGGGCGTGTCACCGGATGGCGGCGTGCCTTGGTCGGGCGGGGCCTCGCGGCGGCGGCTTTCGCGCTGGGTGCGCGGGGCCGGACGTTCCTTGCGAGCCGCGATGCGCAGGCGCTTGACGCGGCGCGGATCGGCGTCGAGCACTTCGACCTCGTAATTGCCGGGGCCGGAGATCACCTCGCCGCGCACCGGCAGGCGGCCGACGAAACTGACGAGATAGCCGCCGAGCGTCTCGACCTCCTCACCCGCTTCGCCGGTGACGAAATCCTCGCCGATCACGGAGCGGACGTCGTCGAGGCTCGCGCGCGCATCGGCGATGAAGGAATTGTCCGCTTGGCGCACGATCGACGGCGGCTCGTCGCTGTCGTGCTCGTCGTCGATCTCGCCGACGATCTGCTCGACGATGTCCTCGAGCGAGACCAGCCCGTCGGAGCCGCCATATTCGTCGACCACGAGCGCGAGATGGATGCGCGAGGCCTGCATCTGGGCGAGCAGGTCGATCGCTCGCATCGAGGGCGGTACGTAGAGGAGCTTGCGGATGATGTTGGCGTCGTGCAGCGGCAGCGCGAGGTCGACTGCGCGCAAGTCGAGACCGGCGGGCAGCGGCTTCTTGCGCTTGGTCTTGGTGGCTTCCGAGACGCGGGCCTTGGCCGTCATGAAGGTCAGGAGGTCGCGGATGTGCACGATGCCGACGGGATCGTCGAGCGTCTCGTTGTAGACCACGAAGCGGGAATGGCCCGCGCTCTCGAAGCGGTCCATCAGCTCGCCGAGCGGGATGTCGCGCTTCACCGCAATGATGTCGGCGCGATGCACCATGACGTCGGCGATGCGGCGCTCATGCAAATTGAGGATGTTGCGCAGCATGGTCCGCTCGACGGCGGAAAAGCCGGCATCGTCGGGCGTGGTGGCGTCGAGCACGACCTGGAGATCGTCGCGGACCGATCCGGCCTTCCAGCCGAACAGCGTGCGAATGGCGCGGACCAGCCAGCCTTCGGCGGTCGGACGCGTGATCTCACCCGGCTGCACCACGGCGGGCAGGTTGCGGGTGTTTCGCGGATTGTCGTGGATTGGTTCGGAATCCGCCATCTCAATCGATCCGTCAGCGCTCTGCATAGGGGTCTGGGATACCGAGTTGGGCCAGGACGTCCTGTTCGAGCGCTTCCATCTCCTCCGCGTCAGCGTCGTTTTCGTGGTCGTAGCCGATCAGATGCAGGAAACCGTGCACCGCGAGATGGCTCAAATGGTGGTCGAACGGCTTCTGTTCCTCGTCCGCCTCGCGCCGCAGCGTCTCATAGGCGATGGCGATGTCGCCGAGCATGCGCGGCGCGTCGCCTGGCTTCCATTCGCCCTCCGGCTGGAGCGCAGGGAAGGACAGCACGTTGGTCGGCTTGTCGATGCCGCGCCAGTTGCAGTTCAGCGTGCGGATGCCGGAATCATCGGTCAGCATCACGGCCACTTCGGCGCCGGCAAAGTCATCGTCGATCATCGCCGCGGCCTGCGCGATGGCGCGCTGGATGACGGCGTCGGCATCGGGCTCGCTGTGCCAGCAATCGGCGACGACGAGGACCTCGGTCATGGGAAGGTTGGAATGTGACATGGTGTTGTTCGGAACGGACGGCGCTTGCTTGCGTCTTTCGATCCGGGTTTTCTCGTTATGGCTTGCCTGCGGCCGGCCGCTGCGCCGATCCCTCATAGGCGGCAACGATCCGTGCCACCAGCTCGTGGCGGATCACGTCCTCGGCGGTGAAATGAACTTGTGAAATGCCCTCGACGCCGCCGAGCAGGCGGGTCGCCTCCGACAGGCCGGAGGTCTGGCCGTTCGGCAGGTCGATCTGCGACGGATCGCCGGTGACGATCATGCGGCTGTTCTCGCCGAGACGGGTCAAAAACATCTTCATCTGCATCGAGGTAGTGTTCTGCGCCTCGTCCAGGATGATCACGGCATTGGTCAGCGTGCGGCCGCGCATGAAGGCGAGTGGTGCGATCTCGATCTCGCCGGTCTGGAGCGCGCGTTCGACGATGCGCGCGTCCATCAGGTCATAGAGCGCGTCGTAGATCGGGCGCAGATAGGGATCGACCTTCTCGCGGAGATCGCCAGGCAGGAAGCCGAGCCGCTCACCGGCTTCCACGGCCGGGCGCGACAGGATGATCTTGTCGACCTCCTTGCGCTCGAACAATTGCGCGGCGTGCGCGACGGCGAGCCAGGTCTTGCCGGTGCCGGCGGGGCCGATGCCGAACACCAGCTCGTGGCGTTTCAGCGCACGAATGTAGGAATCCTGTGCGGCGGTGCGCGCGCGCACCGGGCGCTTGCGCAAATTGATGCTTTCGAAGGTCGATTTGGCCGACTTGGCGTCGAACTCGAACAGCGAGCCCTGCGCGATCACGGCGCGGATTGCGCCTTCGACTTCGCCCTGGTCGAGATCCTGTCCCTTCACGGCCTGGGCGTAGAGCATCTCCAGCACGCGCCGTGCGGCCTCGCAGCCGTCGCGCGTGCCGCCGATGGTGATGTGGTTGCCCTTGGAGTCGACGACGACGCCGAGCCGGCGCTCGATCTGCGCCAGATTCTGCCCGTAGGGACCGACCAGCGCGGAAGCGGCGCGGTTGTCGTCGAAGTCGATGACGACCTGGGTTTCGGGTGGAACTTGCATGTCGCGGTCAAATTTGCGGCTGGGAGCGAACGAAGACGAATCCGATGCGCTTTTGGGCAAGGGGTCAGGCTCCAGTGGCGATTGGCGATAAAGCGGGCCGCTGCGCGGGCTCGGGCGTCACGAGCTCGCCGAGCAGGCTGTAGCGCTCGAGGCTGTCGATGCGAACCGGCAGGATTTTTCCGATGATGTCGGGCGACGCCATTACATGCGCGGGCTGAAGGTAAGCGGTGCGGCCGACGATCTGGCCGGCATTGCGCGCCTCGCGCTCGAACAACACGTCAACGGTTGTGCCAATCGTAGCCTTGTTGAAGGCCGATTGCTGGGCGTCGATCAACTCCTGGAGCCGCTCCAATCGCTGGTCCATCTCGACTAGGGACACCGTCTCCTGCATGTCCGCGGCCGGGGTTCCCGGGCGGGCCGAATATTTGAACGAGTAGGCCGCAGCGTAGCCGATTTGTGTGACCAGTGCGAGGGTCGCGCGAAAATCTTGCTCGGTCTCCCCAGGGAAGCCCACGATAAAATCTGATGAAAAAGCAATGTCTTGGCGCACAGCCCGGAAACGGTCGATGACTTTCCGATAATCATCGGCGGTATGTTTGCGGTTCATGGCCGCCAGGATCCGGTCCGAGCCGGACTGCACCGGCAGGTGTACGAAGGGCATCAGGCCGGGAAGGTCGCGGTGGGCCGCAATCAGGCTGTCATCGACGTCGCGGGGATGGCTGGTCGAATAGCGCAGGCGCGCGATGCCGGGAATCTGCGCGAGATGCTCGAGCAGCTTGCCGAGCGGCCAGCTTTTCCCGTCCGGCCCCTCGCCGTGATAGGCGTTGACGTTCTGGCCGATCAGCGTGAGCTCGCGCACGCCGTTGTCGGCGAGCCGCTTCACGTCGTCGACGATCTTGGCAACCGGCCGCGACACCTCCGCGCCGCGCGTATAGGGCACGACGCAGAAGGTGCAGAACTTGTCGCAGCCTTCCTGCACGGTGACGAAGGCGGAGATGCCGCGCGCGCGGATCGCTTCGGGCTTTGGCTGGGCGAGGAAGCCGAACTTGTCGGCCGCGGGAAATTCGGTCTCGATCGCGCGGCCGTCATGGCCTGCGCGCTTCAACAGCTCCGGCAAATGGTGATAGCTCTGCGGGCCGACCACGACATCGACCACCGGCGCGCGGCGCACGATCTCCTCACCCTCGGCCTGCGCCACGCAGCCGGCGACCGCGATCTGCATGGTGCGGCCGCCGCGCGCTGCCTCGTCCTTGGCGACACGCAGGCGGCCGAGCTCGGAATAGACCTTCTCCGACGCCTTCTCGCGGATATGGCAGGTGTTGAGGATGACGAGGTCGGCATCTTCAGCGCTCGCCGTCTCCACGAAGCCTTCCGGAGCCAGCGTGTCGACCATGCGCTGGGCATCGTAGACGTTCATCTGGCAACCATATGATTTGATGTGCAGCTTGCGCGGCGGCGTCATGGAACCCGGATTGAGGTGGAGAACGGCCCTCAGATATAGGCTGGAAGCGCGAAAATCCAGCGATTGGGGGCCTCTCGGCCGTCATTTCGGGGCGATGTGCAGCATCGAACCCGGAATCTCGCGCCAAAACCTCTGGATTCCGGGTTCACGCTGCCGCGTGCCCCGGAATGACGATGGTTGGTTGGCATCAGCCCGCCAATATGCCTGCATCCACCCGCCGGACCAGCTCCGGCAATTGCCGCATATCGTCAAAGGTCAGGCAGGCACCCGCTTGGCGCAGGATCTCGGCATATCCCGGATGGCAATGGCTGCCTCCGCAAAAACCGAAGACGATCATCCCCGCGGCTCGTGCACCGGCAATGCCGGCGACGCTGTCCTCGATCACGACGCAGCGCTCGGGCGACACCTTCATCTCGTTTGCAGCAAACAGGAACAGGTCCGGCGCGGGCTTGCCGTTTCTGACCTGCGAGGCCGAGAAGATGTTCGGCGCAAGGCGCTCGTAGAGCGAGGTGCTCCCGAGACTGACGCGCATGCGCTGGTGCGAGCCGCTGGAGGCGACGCAGACGGCCTGCGTGACGCGATCGAGCACATCGTGAATGCCGCGAATGGCTTCCAGGTCGCGTTCGAACGCGCCAAACAATTCGTCCTGGAGATCGGCGTGGTAGGTCTCCGGCAGCTTGCGCCCGAGCTCGGCCTCGATTTCGAGATTCGCCTGCCGCGTCGAGCGCCCGAGGAAGCGCTCGAACACCTGTTCCGACGTGATCGAATAGCCGTGCCTGCTCAGCACATCCGCATGCGCACGACAGGAGATGACCTCGCTGTCGACGAGCACGCCGTCACAATCGAAGATGATGAGGTCTATTGGCACCAGAGCATGATCCGGAGGAGTGTGCAGCGGTTTTCCGACAAGATCATGCTCAAGAAGACGGCTTGTCGTCGTCGAGCGGAACGCAATAGAGCTCGAGCCGGTGATCGACCAGCTTGTAGCCGAGCTTGCGGGCAATCTCCGCCTGCAGCTTCTCGATCTCTTCGGAGGTGAACTCAATCACCTTGCCGTCGCGCAAATTGATGAGGTGGTCGTGATGGCTGTCGCGCATCTGCTCATAGCGCGCGCGGCCCTCGCGGAAATCGTGGCGCTCGATGATGCCGGCATCCTCGAACAGCTTTACGGTGCGATAGACGGTCGAGATCGAGATCTTGTCGTCGACGGCGACGCAGCGCCGGTAGAGTTCCTCGACATCGGGATGATCCACGGCTTCCGCGAGTACGCGGGCGATGACGCGGCGCTGCTCGGTCATGCGCATGCCGGTGGCGGCACAGCGCGCCTCGATGCCTGTCGCCTTGGTCGCGGAGGAAGGTTTTAGTGCGGTCATAGGGTTGTCTGCCTGGCGGGCGCTTTGCTCGATCGATGTTACGACAAGTCACGTCGCATCAGAAGTGCGTTCAATTGTTCCCCGTTCGCCTGCTTATAGTAGCGTTCGCGGCGCCCGACCACCATGAATCCGATGCGGTCGTAGAGCGCCCGCGCCGGCTGGTTATTTTCCTCAACTTCGAGAAATATAGTGCGCACGCCGCGGCCGGCGAGGTGGCCGAGATGGGTCATCAGCAGCGCGCGGGAGAACCCGCGGCCGCGATAGGCCTGGTCGACGGCAATGGAGAGGATTTCCGCCTCGTCCGCGCCCATCCGCGAGACCGCAAAACCGATCGTCTTGCGGCCCAATCGCAAGCGATGCACCAGCGTGTTGCGCTCGCTCATCATGCTTTCGAATTCGCCTTCGCCCCAGCCGCGCGCAAACGACGCGCCATGCAGTTGCGCGAGCCGCGCAGCGTCGCGCGCGGTCGCGCCCTCGACGACAGCGCTGCCGCCGCGCCACCATTCGGCGAGCCAGTTCATCATGGGGTTGCGGCGTGTGCTGCGAGCGGCGGATTGGCTGCCGGTTTCGCATCGGGCGCTCGCAAATAGAACGGACGCGCCGGTGTGGTGTCGGGATCTGCGGCCGCACCCAGCCACGCCACCCAATTGATGTCGGGCGCGGCTTGCGGATCGACGGCGACCGGTTGGGCTGAATCCTTCGGCCAGCGATCGGCGAGAATCCTGGCGGCATTGCCGACCAGATGCGGTGCGCCGAATTGCGAGGCGGCAATCGCCTCGTCGATGCCAGCAACCCGTGGCCGCACCAGCTGGCGGCCGTCGCCGGCGACGATCTGGAAATAGACGTGATCATGCCGCGCATCGATTGCGGACATGACAGGCGCCGGCTTGTTGTGGCTGACGATGGCCGCGGCATAGGCCGACAGCGTCGTCAGCCCCACCGCCGGCTTGCCGGCGGCGAGCGCAAGTCCGCGCGCAGCCGAGATGCCGACGCGCAGGCCCGTGAAGCTGCCGGGACCGGTGGTGACCGCGATGCGGTCGAGCGCGGTGAAGCCGAGCTCTGCCGATTGCATCACGCGCGCGATCAGCGGCATCAGCGCCTCCGCATGCCCGCGCTTCATCGGCAACGATTCCTGCGCGAGCAGCGCAGCGGTTTCGGTGTCGAGCACGGCCGCGGCGCAGGCGTCGAGCGCAGTATCGATGGCAAGGATCAACATGAATAAGCGAATGGCGAGTGGCGAATAGCGAATAGTCTAACCGATGGAGGTTCCGTTCGCCATTCGCTGCCTAATCACATCGGCCGGACTTCGACCACGTCGGGCACGAAGTGCTTCAACAGGTTCTGGATGCCGTGCTGGAGCGTCGCGGTCGACGATGGGCAGCCGGAGCAGGCGCCCTTCATGTTGAGATAGACGACGCCGTCCTTGAAGCCGCGGAAGGTGATGTCGCCGCCGTCATTGGCGACCGCCGGCCGCACGCGGGTCTCGATCAGATCCTTGATCATGTCGACCGTCTCGGCATCCGCCTCGTCGAAAAATTCGTCTTCCTCGTCGAGGTTGTCGGCGCTGGCGGCCACGCCATCGGCGAGCAGCGGCGCGCCGGACATGTAATGCTCCATGATGGCGCCGAGGATCGCGGGCTTGAGCTGCTGCCACTCACCGCTTGCCTTGGTCACGGTGATGAAGTCGCTGCCGTAGAACACGCTGGTGACGCCGGGCACGTCGAACAGTCTTTCGGCGAGCGGCGAGCGGGCGGCGGCCTCGCGCGAGGCGAACTCCATGGGGCCGCCGTCGGACACCATGCGGCCGGGAATGAACTTCAACGTAGCGGGATTGGGGGTGGCTTCGGTCTGAATGAACATGGTTTTCTCCGGACGTCGCCGGTTCAAGGCCGGCGCGTGAGCTTTCACTACCAGATGGCGACGCCAAACGCACCGTCAAGGGGCGGATTGAGGAGTTTCGCTGCGGGATCAGCGGGTTAACTCCCTTGCCCCGCCCGTGGGAGGGGTGAAGGACTCTACGACAGCGCGTCGACTGCGGGGTCGCTCAGTTCGCCCGAGATGATCGTCACCGGAATCGGGAACGTGCCGACCGCATTGGCGAGCATGGCGACCAGCGGCCCCGGTCCCTCGGCGCCGGGATTGGCGGCGAGCACCAGCATCGCGATATCCGGGTCCTGATCGATCACCTCGAGCAATTGTTCCATCGGGGCGCCCTCCCGGATCACGCGCTCCGGCGTGATCGCGGCGATGCCGTTGGCTCTTCCGGCGGCGCGGTCGAGCGCGGCGTCGGCGGCCTCCTGCGCCTCGGCGCGCATGATGTCGGCGACACCCAGCCATTGCTGGTTCTGGTCCTCGGTCTCGATGATGCGCAGCATCACCACGCCGCCGCCGGCGCGGATCGCCCAGCGGCTGGCGTAATAGACCGCGCGATCCCATTCGGCAGTGTCGTCAACGATGACAAGGCATTTGGGCTTGTGACCCGGCTCAAAGCATCGTCGCTTGCTGCTCATGCATGTCCCAGCGTATCCCAGCCCGGCATGGTGCCACACTCCCCTTGCCTTTGGGAGAGGGACGTTGGCCGACGCCGTGGCGTCGGCCAGACTTCGCAGGCGCAACAATCAGCGCCGGCGGATGAAGCCGACGATGTCCTTGGAAAGCGCCATGGTCTCGTCCGCAATCGCGCGCGCGCGGTCGGCACCGTCGTTCAGGATGGCGTCGATGTGACCGGGGTCGGCGACCAGGCGCTTCATCTCGCCGGCGATCGGCGCCAGCTTTGTGACACAGAGATCGACCAGCGCGTTCTTGAAGCTGGAGAACTGGCCGCCGCCGAAATCGTGCAGCACGTCCGCCTTCGCACGGCCCGACAGCGCGGCGAAGATGCCGACGAGGTTGTCGGCCTCGGGGCGTGCTTCCAGACCTTTTTCCTCGGTCGGCAGCGGCTCCGGATCGGTCTTCGCCTTGCGGACTTTCTGCGCGATGGTGTCGGCATCGTCGGTCAGATTGATGCGCGAATAGTCCGACGCATCCGACTTCGACATCTTCTTGGTGCCGTCGCGCAAGCTCATCACGCGCGTCGCCGGTCCCGTGATCAGCGGCTCCGGCAGCGGGAAGAACAGGCCGTCGCCAAAACCGTGACCACGAATCGAATCGCCAAAATCGTTGTTGAATTTCTGCGCGATGTCGCGCGAGAGCTCGAGATGCTGCTTCTGGTCCTCGCCGACCGGAACGAGCGTGGCGCGATAGAGCAGAATGTCGGCCGCCATCAGCACGGGATAGTCGTAGAGCCCGACGGAGGCGTTCTCGCGGTCCTTGCCAGCCTTCTCCTTGAACTGGGTCATGCGGTTGAGCCAGCCCATGCGCGCGACGCAGTTGAAGATCCAGGCGAGCTCGGCGTGGCCGGCGACCTGGCTCTGGTTGAACACGATGTGCTTCTTCGGGTCGATGCCGCTGGCGATGAACGCCGCGGTCACTTCGCGCGTGTTGCGCGCGAGCTCGGCCGGTCCGCCCCAGACATCCACCCCTTGCGTGATCGCGTGCATGTCGACCACGCAATAGATGCAGTTGTGGGTTTCCTGCATCTTCACGAAGTTGACGATCGCGCCGAGATAGTTGCCGAGGTGCAAATTGCCCGTCGGCTGGACGCCCGAAAAAACCCGTTCAACGAATGGCATGGTTAGTTTTCCTGGCAAGCCTTCCTGGAAGTGGCCGGGCCGTCGTTTCCAACAGCGGCGCTGCCCCGTCAAGTGTAATTCGCTCCTTCTTACGCGCCCCGATCCTGATGCACCGGCCGCCTCAAGGCGGCAGCCGCCTCGCGCCAGGAGGCGATGCCGAACAGTCTCAGGAACAGGCCATAGGCCACGAGGCCGCCTGCGATCTGGAGGCCGAGAACCATCAGCCCGAGGCCGCCGGCTGGTGTGATGGCGGTCGCGCCCCAGAGCAGGGCGCCCATGGCGAGCGCGGCGAGCGTGATCCGCGGCAGCCGCTTGCGGGCGGCGTCGTCGACCGCGAAGCCGAATTCGCTCGCGCCCTTGCGGAGCAGCGAGAGCGCGCTGCTCCAGGCGCCGCAGGCGATGCTGGCCGCGATCCCGGTCGCGCCGAAGACATGGCCGAGCACGACGGCGAGCGCCACGGCAACCGCGAATCCCTTTGCGGTCGCGATCAGCGGCGCCATGGTGTCGCCCCGGGCGAAAAAGGCCGGCGACAACGCTTTGATCAGGACATGGGCGGGCAGGCCGAGCGCCAGTGCCATCAGCGCGCGTGCGGTGGCCGCACTGTCGCTTGCGCCGAACGCGCCATGCTCGAACAGCAATCGCACGATCGGCTCGGCCAGCACGATCAGGCCGAGGGTCGCGGGCAGCGCCAGACCTGTGGCGAGCTCGAGCGCGCGCGATTCGGCATGCGTCACGGCGCTGCGGTCACAGCTAGCGGTCGCGCGCGTCAGCTCCGGCACCAGCACGGTGCCCATGGCGACGCCGACGATGCCGAGCGGCAATTCGATCAGGCGGTTAGCGAAATAGAGCCAGGAGACCGCGGACGGCGTTGCGGACGCAATGATGGCGCCGGCCACCATCAGCCATTGCGGCCCCGAGCTTGCGATCATGCCGGGAATCGCCTTGCCGAAGAAGCCGCGCATCTCCTCGTCGAACGTCGCGCGCAAGGGCGTAGCGAGGCGCGCGCTGCGCTGCGAGCCCAGCATCAACAGTTGCAGGAGGCCCGCAATGCCGACGGTCGCCGCCAGCGTCCACGCGGCGAAGACGGCATCGGCGTGTCCCAGCAGGAGAGCTGCGATCGCGGCGATCAGCGCGATGTTGAACAGCAGCGGCGAGAACGCGGTGAGCGCAAAGCGGCCTTGCGCATTGAGCAGCCCCATCAACACCGTGACCGGGCCCGCGAAAGCGAGGTAGGGCAGCATCAGCCGCGCGTTCGCCACCGCGAGATCGCGCGTCTCGCTCCCGGCAAACCCAGGCGCGATGATGGTGATGATCAGCGGCATCACGAGCGCGATCACGATCGAGGCCACGATCAGCGCCGCGCTGATCGTCCCCAGCACACGGCCGGCGAAGGCGGCTGCTGCCTGCTCGCCGTCGCGCTCGCGCGTGCGCAGCCAGGCCGGGACCAGGGCCGCATTGAGTGCGCCTTCACTGAGCAGCCGTCGCACCACGTTGACGAGCTGGAACGCGGCCAGGAATGCATCGGCCACCGCGCCCGTACCGAGCAGCGCCGCGATCAGGGAATCGCGCGCAAACCCCAGCAGCCGCGAGGCCAATGTTCCCGTCGAGACTGTCAGGAAGGAGCGGATCATGAGGCCTGAATACCATAGCGTTTTCGAGCGAAGTGGCCCCGGTTCGCGTGAAGAAAACGTGTCAAAAGATAACCCTTCGTTGCTTGCTCGCCGGGGGTCGGTCGTGATAGGCCGCGAGCCGGATTTTCAAGCCGTAGGAAGCGGATTTCCCGCAGCTCTGCAATCGGGCAACAGGATCAAGGTGAATGGCTGACGCAAAAAATGACGCCAAATATGACGTCTTGGGGATCGGCAACGCGCTGTTCGACGTGCTGGTCCGGACGGATGAGGCTTTTCTCGCCAAGCACGGCATGACCAAGGGCAGCATGTCCCTGATCGACGAGGCGCGCGCCGCCGCGATCTACAAGGACATGGGCCCGGCGACGGAAGTCTCGGGTGGCTCGGCCGCCAACACCATCGTCGGCATCGCAAGCCTGGGTGCGCGGGCGGCCTATGTCGGCAAGGTCAAGGACGACCAGATCGGCAAGCTCTATGTGCATGATATCCGCGCGGCCGGCGTTGCCTTCGACACGCCGGCCGCCAAGGATGGTCCGGCTACCGGTTGCTCCTACATCCTGGTGACCGCGGATGGCGAGCGCACCATGAACACCTATCTCGGCGCGGCGCAGGACCTGTCGCCCGCCGACATCGATCCGGCCGAGGTCGCCGGCGCTGCAATCGTCTATCTCGAGGGTTATCTCTGGGACCCGAAGAATGCCAAAGACGCCTTCGTCAAGGCGTCGAAGATTGCGCATGATGCGCGCCGCAGGGTGGCGCTGACGCTGTCGGATTCGTTCTGCGTCGACCGCTATCGCGACGAGTTCCTGTCGCTGATGAAGAACGGCACCGTCGACATCGTGTTCGCCAACGAGTCCGAGCTGCACTCGCTCTACATGACCTCGGACTTCGACACCGCGCTCAAGCAACTCCGCAACGACGTCAATCTCGGCGTGGTCACGCGCAGCGAGAAAGGCTGCATGGTGGTGTCGTCCGAGGATGCCGTCGCGGTGCCGGCCTCGCCGATCGACAAGCTCGTCGATACTACCGGCGCCGGCGATCTCTTCGCCGCCGGCTTCCTGTTCGGCCTCGCGCGCGACTTGCCGTACAAGCAATGCGGCCAGCTCGGCGCGCTCGCAGCCGCCGAAGTGATCCAGCACATCGGCGCTCGCCCGCTCGTGTCACTGAAGGAGCTCGCCCAGCAGCGCGGGGTGATGGGGTAGGCTTCGGCTCTCTCCATCGTCATTGCGAGCGAAGCGAAGCAATCCAGACTGTCTCCGCGGAATGAATCTGGATTGCTTCGCTGCGCTCGCAATGACGAGCTTGTGGCATCGCGCGTCCCACTAACTTGGTGTCATCGCCCGCGAAGGCGGGCGATCCAGTATCCCAGAGACGGCGCAAGGATACTGTGAAGCCGCGGCGTACTGGATTCCCCGCTTTCGCGGGGAATGACACCTGCATTGCTGTGGCCGCCAGTCTCTAGCTCTCACGCTGTCTTCGCCGCCTTCAGCCCGAGGCGTTTCTCCACGGCATCGCGCATCAGAAACTTCTGAATCTTTCCCGTCACGGTCATCGGGAATTCGTCGACGAATTCGACGTAGCGCGGGATCTTGTTGTGGGCGATCTGGCCCTCGCAGAAGGCGCGGACCTCTTCGGCGGTGAGCTTCTCGCCCGACCTGACGCGGATCCAGGCGCAGAGCTCCTCGCCGTAGCGGGTATCGGCCACGCCAAAGATCTGCACGTCCTGGATCTTCGGGTGGCGGTAGAGGAATTCCTCGATCTCGCGCGGATAGAGGTTCTCGCCGCCGCGGATTACCATGTCCTTGATGCGGCCGACGATGTTGCAATAGCCCTCGGCATCGATGGTGGCGAGGTCGCCGGTGTGCATCCAGCCGTTGGCGTCGAGCACGTCGGCGGTCTTCTCCTTCTCCTCCCAATAACCCAGCATGACGCTGTAGCCGCGGGTGCAGAGCTCGCCGCGTTCGCCGCGCTTGACGATCTTGCCGTCGAGATCGACGACCTTGACCTCGACATGCGGATGAATGCGTCCGACGGTGGAGACGCGGCGTTCGAGCGGATCGTCGACCGCGCTCTGGAAGCTGACCGGGCTGGTCTCGGTCATGCCATAGGCGATGGTGACCTCCCGCATGTTCATCTCGGTGTTGACGCGCTTCATTACCTCGATCGGGCACGGCGCGCCGGCCATGATGCCGGTGCGCAGCGATGCCAGGTTGAAGGTCGAGAACTCGGGATGGTCGAGCTCGGCGATGAACATGGTCGGCACGCCGTAGACTGCGGTGCACTTCTCCTGCTCGATCGTGCGCAGCGTCGTGAGCGGATCAAAGCCCTCGCCGGGATAGATCATGGCCGCGCCGAGCGTGACGGAGGCGAGGTTGCCCATCACCATGCCAAAGCAGTGATAGAGCGGCACCGGAATGCAGATGCGATCCATCTCGGTGAGGCGCATCGCGCGGCCGGTGAAATAGCCGTTGTTGAGGATGTTGTGATGGGTCAGCGTCACGCCCTTGGGCGAGCCGGTCGTGCCGCTGGTGAACTGGATGTTGACGGGATCGTCGAACTGCAAGGATGCGCCGAGCGCGGCCAACTGCTCGCGGTGACGGGCGCCGCCCAGGCGCGCGACCTCGTCGAACGGGATCGTGCCTGATACGGCGGGACCGCCGATCTGGATGACGATACGTAAATTGGGGAGCCGCGCCGCGTGGAGTTGCCCGGGCTTGGCGCTGGCAAGCTCGGGCAGCAGCGTGTTGAGCATCTCCATGTAGTTGCTGGTCTTGAAGGCCGTCGCGGTGACGATCGCCGCGCAGCCGACCTTCTGAAGCGCAAATTCCAGCTCACTCAGGCGATAGGCGGGGTTGATCGTCACCAGGATCAGTCCGGCCTTGGCGGCTGCGAACTGGGTCAAGGTCCATTCCGGGCGGTTCAGCGACCAGATGCCGATCCGCGCTCCGTGCTCCAGGCCGAGCGCAAGGAAGCCGGCAGCGAGCGCGTCGACCCGCTCGGCAAACTCCTTCCAGGTCCATCGCACGCCGTGGCTCGGCGAAACCAGTGCCTCGCGATCGCCCCAGCGCCGCACGGCCAGGTCGAGGCTGCGTCCGATAGTGTCGCCGAGCAGCGGCGTATCGGAAATGCCACAAACATAGCTGTCAGCTTGGTCTGCCAAGGTCGTGTCCTCCAGCCTGGTTCATGATGACCACGTGCCCCGAGGGCGTGGGCCTTCGGGGCACGGTACATCCTGTTGTGAGCGCGCGCGATACGGCGCGCCTTAGACTTTAAGGGGCTATGCCGCCCTCTGCCCGCTTCCGGCGTCGAGGCCGGCATAGACGCCACGTTCGAAGCCGGCGAAGGCTTCCAGGCAGTCCTTGTCGACGAACGGCAATAACTGCATCAGGATCACGCCAGTGACGTCGCGCGACGGATCGATCCAGAAAAAGGTGTTGGCGAGTCCCGCCCAGGCGAGGCTGCCAGGGCTGCGGCCTTCCGCGGTCTTGGCGGTGTTGATGAGGAAGCTGAGGCCCCACTTCTTGGCCTGCTCCGGATAGAGATCGACGTCGTTGGTGTAGATCGGTAGAGCCGAAATCATCTTGGTGACGTTGAGATCGCCGATGTGGTTCTGGGTCATGGTCGAGATCGTCTCAGGCCTGAGGACCTGGTTGCCATTGCCGCGGCCCTTGTTCAGGATCATCTGGGTGAACTTGATGTAGTCGCCTGCGGTGGAATAAAGGCCGCCGCCGCCCATGTGGAATTCAGGCTCCTGCTCGAGTTCGAACGGGATCGCGCCAAGCTGTCCGTTCTCGCCGCGCGCATGCATGCCGACCAGGCGCTTGCGCATGTTGTCCGTGATCTTGAATGCCGTATCGCTCATGCCGAGCGGAGCGAACAGGTTGTCGCGCAAATACGCATCGAGCTTCTTGCCGCTGACGGCTTCGACCGCCTTGCCGACGAAGTCGATATTGGTGCCGTATTCCCAGCGCGTGCCCGGATCGGAGGTGATCGGCGTCTTCAGCGCATCGTTCTTGCAGGTGGTGATCCCGGGAAGGCCGGTCTTCGCCAGATAGGCCGCCATGTCGCCGTTCCACAGGTCGTAGCAGAAGCCAGCGGTATGGGTCATGAGCTGACGCAGCGTGATCTGTCGCTTCGCGGGCCGCAGCTTTGGTTCGCCATTGGCATCAAAGCCCTCGAGCACTTGCGGGGAGGCGAGGTCCGGCAACACCGTGCTGATCGGCGCTTCGAGTGAGAGCTTGCCCTGTTCGACCAGTTGCATCGCACCCGCTGAGGTCACCGCCTTCGTCATCGAGGCAATCCAGAACACGCTGTCGACAGTCATCGCATCGGGCTTGGACAGATCACGCTTGCCGAACGCGCCTTCGTAGAGCACGTCCTTGCCGGTTGCGGCGATGGCGACGATGCCGGGAATTGCCTCCAATTCGCTCTTCTGGCGCAGAACCTGATCGATCTGGGCTTTGCTTTGCATGCGCGTTTCCTCCGGTTTGATTATTGTTGGAAGTGATCGATTGTCCTCCCGCGAACCACGTGCGGCAAGCATCTCAACCGTCGCGCCGTTCGCGATGTCGTGACTTGACGAGTGGGCACCCGCGAAGGACGAGAAGGGGACTAAACTGCAACACCTCGTCACAATCTGCGGTGGATGACCGCGACTAGCCGTGACCGCGCGGGTTATCAGGCGATATGCTTCGGAGCATACTGCTCCGAAACATTTTGTGAACCAAGGCGTTCAGAACCCGGCCAAATCGGCGCGGCCGATCAAAGACTTGATTCAAATATTGGCGGCTTCGGTTGCCGCGAGGGGACTTAGAATGATTTCGACGTGGAGCGAATGGAAGCGCTATCCCCGTGCCGGACGGGGGGAGAACCTCGAGGCGCCGATTTCGCCAGGCATTTATGAAGTCCGGATCGCCGGCACCGGCGCGCTACATTCCTTCGGAGCGGTCGACAACCTGGCGCAGGCCCTCGCACTGTTGCCGGTCGGCTCGAAGTCGTGGTTCGGCCGGCGTGCTACGAAGGCCGTGCCGGATCTCGAATACCGGACCTGTGCGACCTCGACCAAGGCCGACGCGAAGGCGGCCGCCGAGCGCATGATCGGCCGGCGCGAGACCTATATGAGCGGTGCGGCATAAGGCTGCGCTGCCCCCAGCTTAACTTGATGCTGCTGTGCGCTGCGCACCGGTGCATTGCTCGCCGGTTGCTCCTATATTCCGGGCCAATCCGAGAGCCTCAGGAGCAACGCCATGACCCCGACCGCCGCCGCACGTGCCTCGCAATCAGCCTCCACCCTGCGCGACCGTCTGAAGGATGCCTCGCTCCTGCGCGAGGCCTGCTACATCGACGGCTCCTGGGTCGGTACGCCGTCACGGCCGGTGACCAATCCGGCGAACGGTGTCGAACTCGCGAAAATCCCTGTCATGAGCACGGCCGAGACGACGCAGGCCGTGGAAGCCGCCGAGCGCGCCTTTCCGGCCTGGGCCAAGCTGACCGCAAAGCAGCGCTCCAATATCTTACGCAAATGGTTCGAGCTGATCGCGGCCAATCGCGAAGATCTGGCCCTCATCCTCACCTCGGAGCAGGGCAAGCCGCTGACCGAAGCGCTCGGGGAGGTCGATATCGGCGGAGCCTATGTCGAATTCTTCGCGGAGGAAGCCCGCCGCGTCTATGGCGAGACCATTCCGACGCAGCGCCCCGATGCGCGCCTGCTTGCGATCAAGCAGCCGATCGGCGTGTGCGGCGCGATCACGCCGTGGAACTTTCCCTGCTCGATGATCACCCGCAAGGTTTCGCCGGCGCTCGCGGCCGGCTGCACCGTGGTGCTGAAGCCAGCCAATGAAACGCCGCTGACCGCGCTGGCGCTGGTGGCGCTCGCTGAAAAAGCCGGCGTGCCGAAGGGTGTGCTCAACATCCTCACCGGCAATTCATCGGCCATCGGCAAGGTCTTGTGCGAGCATCCGGCCGTGCGTTTCGTCGGCTTCACCGGTTCGACCGAGGTCGGAAAGATCCTCTATCAGCAGGCGTCCGTCGGGGTGAAGAAGCTCGGCCTCGAGCTTGGCGGCAACGCGCCCTTCGTGGTGTTCGACGATGCGGATATCGACGCCGCGGTCGAGGGCGCGATCGTCTCGAAGTATCGCAATATGGGCCAGACCTGCGTCTGCGCCAACCGCCTCTATGCGCAGGACAAGATCTACGACCAGTTCGTCGAGAAGCTGTCCAAGAAGGTGGCGGCGATGAAGATCGGCGACGGCACCGAGGCCGGCGTGGTGCAGGGGCCGCTGATCAACATGGAAGCGGTCGACAAGGTCGAGAAGCATATTGCGGATGCGGTGAAGGGCGGTGCGAAGATCGTCACCGGCGGCAAGCGCCATGCGCTCGGCGGCAGCTTCTTCGAGCCGACGGTGCTCGCCAACGTCAAGCCGGACGCGCTCGTTGCGCATGAAGAAACCTTCGGCCCGCTGGCGCCGGTATTCCGCTTCAAGGACGAAGCCGAGGTGATCGCGATGTGCAACAACTCGCCGTTCGGTCTCGCTTCCTACTTCTATTCACGCGACCTCGGCCGCGTCTGGCGCGTTGCGGAGGCGTTGGAATCGGGCATGGTCGGCGTCAACACCGGCCTGATCACGACGGAAGTGGCGCCCTTCGGCGGCGTCAAGGAAAGCGGCCTCGGCCGCGAAGGCTCGCATCACGGCATGGAAGAATATGTCGAGATCAAATACGTGATGATGGCAGGGATCTAACCGGCAATCGATGCTGCGCGCCGGCGATTTGAATTCGCCGGCGCGAATGCATCAGCGGCACACGTAGGCGCCGTTCACATAGACGCGGACGCATGCTGTGCTGGCTGCTGCCGCACCCACGGCCGCTCCGCCTACGACGGCGCGCCGCGTGGTCCGACGTGCGACGCCGGCGACGCTCGCCGGGGTCGCCGGTCGTCCGACCCTGGCTTCAGCGGATTGAACGACGAGCGTGATGCCGTCGTCGTGTGACCAATTGATCGAGCCGAAAATTCCACAGCCTAGAACGGCTGCAACAAGCAGTATTCGCTTCGTGTCGACCAGCTTCATGGCAACCTCCCTCGGGATATCAAAGCCGAGTGGTCAGCATTCTTTTTGTCATTTGCTCCCGGCTTGATCTGGATCAAAGCAGCAGAGGAATTGCAGGAGCGGCCTGGCCGCTGTTGCGGGCCGCGCGTCTTCTGGCAGAGCATGCAAGATGCAGGAGACGGCCCGAAAGCCGCCTCCCGCTCATGCGTTTGCATCATTATTGACAGCGATACATCCGGCCGTCGTCCATCTTGGTCAGCGTGCCAGGTGCGCAGACCATGCCGTTTCGCTTCCGCCAGTCCTCCGCGGAGTAGCCGTAAGCCGCGTAAGGACCGCCACCCGCAGTGTAGCCCGCACCTGTGTAATAGGGAGCCGTCCCCCATCCCCATCCCGGTGAGGTCGCGGCAATCGCGGCGCCTGTGCCAACCGCTACGGCGCCTGCCCCGACTGCGGCGGCACCATATGCGGCTCGCCGCGTCTGTCGACGCGCCACGCCAGCAACGCTCACGGGAGTCAGCGGGCGACCGACCCGCGCCTGTGCACTGTCGACCGACATCGAGACGCCGTGCTCCTCAGTCCAGGTGAAGGAGAACAACGCCGCGCAGGCGAAGGTCGAGACTGCTATTGCAATTCTTGTTGCACGTGTACGTGTCATGTTTCTTCTCCATTGCTGTCTTCCAAATGCGCTTTCGCTGTCCGGGGGCCATTGGTCCCTGGAGGTCTTCCACGCGCTGGTCTGGAGCGGCGTGCAACCGGAGCCGTTTGCGCAGAGCGCAAGCGGCGGCAGTCGCGATTGCGACAGGAGAAGCTTCATCGGAGGCACGCCGTATCGTGCTCGGAGAGCCAATGGCACGCAGGATCATATTGGAAATCGGTGCCGGCAGCTATCGTCCCGACGCACCGCAATGGGTCACGCCAACTGCCTCATTGCAAGGCTTGGTGGCGCAATCTCATGAGACGGAAGTCAAACTCAGATGGCGAGCTCGGCCCCCGTCACGCGCCGATACGCTTCCAGATACCTCTTGCTCGTCGCCTCGACCACGCTCGCCGGGAGCGGCGGGGGCGGGGCGTCGCCGTTCCAGCGACCGGCGCGGCGCTCGACATCGAGATAGTCGCGCAGCGGCTGCTTGTCGAAGCTCGCTTGCGGCTGGCCGGGCTTGTAGGCATCGACTGCCCAAAAGCGAGAAGAATCCGGCGTCATCACCTCGTCGATCAGGATGATGCGGCCGTCCTTGTCGCGGCCGAACTCGAACTTGGTGTCCGCGATGATGATGCCCTGCTCACGCGCCAGCTCCTCGCCGAGCGTGTAGATCGCGCGCGTCATGCTCTCCAGCGTATGGGCGACCTCGTCGCCGACGATCTCGCGCATCCGCGCGATCGTGATGTTCTCGTCATGGCCGGTCTCCGCCTTGGTCGCCGGGCTGAAGATCGCAGGATCGAGTTTTTCGCTCTCGACGAGGCCTGCCGACAGCTTCTCGCCGGCGAGCGTGCCGCTTGCGGCATATTCCTTCCAGGCCGAGCCGGAGATGTAGCCGCGGATCACGCATTCGATCGGAAACACCGTGGTGCGCTTGCATAGCATGGCGCGGCCGAGGATGTCGGCACGGTGCGCTTTCAGCGCCGGCACGGCTGCGATGATCTCGTCGGTGTTGGCGCTGATGACGTGATGCGGCACCACGCCCTCGAGCTCCCTGAACCAGAAGGCGCTGATTTGTGTGAGCACCGCGCCCTTCATCGGAATGGTCTCGCCCATCACGACGTCGAAGGCGCTGATGCGGTCGGTGGTGACGAGCAGCAGGCGGTCGTCATCGACGGCGTAGATGTCGCGCACCTTGCCGCGTCCGATCTTGGGGAGCGGCAGGTCGCTGATCAGCATGGTGGTCATCGGCAAAACTTTCGCAGACAAGGCCTTCAGGCAGGAGATCTCAGGGCCGCGCGGTAGTGCGGCCTGAGATCGGGATAGCCTATTCCGGCAGCGGAATGAACTCGTGTTCCTGCGGAACCGCCGCAAAGCGGCCGGTTTTCCAGTCCTGCTTGGCCTGCTCGATCCGCTCCTTGCTGGAGGAGACGAAATTCCACCAGATGTGGCGCGGACCCTCCAGCGCATCGCCGCCGAGAAACATCATCCGCGTCGGCCTCACGGCCTTAACGGTGATGCGGTCGCCGGGCCGGAAAATCAGCAGGCGCGGCCCTTCATACCGTTCATTGGCGATCTCGACCTCGCCATCGACGACGTAGATCGCGCGTTCCTCGTGATCGGGGTCGAGCGGCACGCGTGCGCCTTCCGCGGCCGTCACCTCGGTGTAGAACCAGGGCGAGACCATCGAGACGGGCGAGGTGATGCCGAACGCAGAGCCGGCGATCACCCGCGCGGTGAAATCGCGCTCGGAGATCATCGGCAGGTCGCCCGCGGCGTAATGCTGGAACGACGGCGCGATCTCTTCGGACGCTGCTGGCAGCGCGATCCAGCTTTGCAGGCCCAGCATCTTTTGACCCGAGGCGCGCTGCGTATCCGGCGTGCGCTCGGAATGGGCGATGCCGCGGCCTGCGGTCATCAGGTTCATCGCGCCGGGCTGGATCTCCTGGATGTTGCCCTCGCTGTCGCGATGCATGATCGCGCCGTCGAACAGATAGGTGACGGTGGCAAGCCCGATATGCGGGTGCGGCCGCACGTCCATGCCCTTGCCGGAGACGAACTGCACCGGGCCGAAATGATCGAAGAAGATGAACGGCCCGACCATCTGCCGCTTGCCATGCGGCAGCGCCCGGCGGACCTCAAATCCATCGCCGAGATCGCGGGTGCGCGGCACGATGACCAGATCGAGCGCATCGCATGTCTTGGGATCGCCGAGCACGGGATCGTTATCGGGCATCCAGCTCATGACGGGCTCCTTCTTGAGTTGAGTTTCTCGAGTTTCTTGGGCCGATCGTAGCAGGATTTCGCATCGTCGTCGCGACAAAGGGACAAACGTCGCGTCGCAATAGCGCCACACATTCCGCGGTCATCGCCCGCGAAGCCGGGCGATGACAGTTGTGAGTGAGGCGCCGCTAACCCTGGTAAACGGATGGTCCTTGAAAAAAGGCGCTCAACAAACGATGTTCGGTTGATTTCATCCGAGACCGTTCGCATCGCCCGATGACCCTTGCCGCCCTCGAGCTTGCCTTTCGCGCCGCCAGCGTCGCGCTGCTGCTGATGCTGGCGGCGTCGCTGTTACAGGACTTTCGCAAAGTGCTCGCAGCTCGCCTCGGCGCGGCCTTCGCGCTGGGCTCGGCCGCGCATGCGGCGAGCTATTCGGTGGATGTCACGTCACCGATCCCGCTCCTGCATGCACCGCTGATCGCGTTGTCGACCGGCGACATCGTGGTGTTCTGGCTGTTCACACGCTCCCTGTTCGACGACGAGTTTCGCCTCCGCTGGTGGCACGGATGGGTCTGGGCGCTGGTGACGGCCTTCAGCTTCGCAGGCTGCGTCTGGATTGCACCCAGCGGCCATGTGCGGTTCTCGGTGACGATGGTCAATCTGATCGTGCTCGGTTTCATCGCGCTTGCGGTCGGGCAGATGATCGCCTCCTGGCCGGCCGACCTGGTCGAGCGCCGCCGCCGCGTTCGCATCTTCATCGTCTGCGTAACCGCGCTCTATGGCGGGCTGAACGCGGTGCTCCAGATCGCCGTCGCCGGCCACCACGTCGGCGATGTCGCCGAAACCATCAATGCCGGCGTGCTCGCCTGCACCGTCGCGGCAATCGTCTATGCCATGATGCGCGTTGACGGGGCGGAACTGTTTCCGGCCGCGGCGGAGCCCGCACCGCCGATTGTTTTCAGTCAGCCTGCGGCCGATGACGCCGCCGATCAAAAGCTCATCGACGCCCTGATGCGGCTGATGGGGGACGAGCGGATCTATCGTCAGGAGAACATCACCATCGGCGTACTGGCGGGCCGGCTGAAAATTCCGGAATACCGGCTGCGCCGGCTGATCAACCAGCGGCTCGGCTACCGCAACTTCAATGTGTTCCTGAACAACCACCGCATCGAGGAAGCCAAGGCCGCGCTCGCCGATCCCGCCCAGGCCGAGGTCCCCGTCACCACCATCGCGATGGACGCCGGCTTCCAGTCCCTCGGCCCGTTCAACCGCGCCTTCAAGGCGGTGACCGGGGTAACGCCGACGGAGTACCGGCGGCTCAAGGTTGACGCAGCCTAGATTTCAGACCTTTGAAATCACGTAAGAATTCCGAAATCGACTAGTCCCGATCAGTTTTCGACGAGGTCGCTTTTCAAATCCGGCGAGCGCGTATCGCCCGCATCCGGCCTGCTCTCCCGCACTCGCCCCGCAGCCGGAGAAAGCCCGTGACCCGTCGCCGTAAGATCGTCCTCGTCACCACCGCCATCACCTGTGCCGGCCTCGCGCTCGGCGCGGCGCGGGCGCGTGACGTGCCCAAGGTTGCCACCGGCTTCATCGCCGACACGCTCTGCTCGGAGACGTTCGTCTCCGGCCTGGATCCGCAGCGCGACCTCGCCGAGACCACCGACGCGATGCCGGGCACCGGCCTCCTGACCTGGGCGATGAATTTGCAGATCGATCGCGCCCGTAAGGATGTCACGGTGTCCCTGTTCGGCATTGGCCGCAGCCATGCCGTCTATCGCGAGGGGCTCGGTTGTACGCTCGAGCACGGACAGGGGATCGCCGATGTCGTGTTGCCGCCTGACGACAAGCAGCCCGCACTGCTCCCCGAGATCGCCGGCCCAGGGATCGTGCCGCCGCAAAGCGAGGGCCTGGCAGCCGCGCTCGACCGCGCCTTCACTGAACCCGCGCAGCCGCCTTATCGCCGCACCCGCGCGATCGTCGTCATGAAGGCCGGCCGCATCATCGCCGAGCGTTATGCCGATGGCATTGGGCCTGAGACACAGCTGCTCGGTTTCTCCATGACGAAGTCGGTGATCTCGGCGCTGACAGGCATTCTCGTGCGCCAGGGCAAGTTGAAGCTGGATGGGCCCGCGCCAATCGCCGCCTGGCAAAATCCCGATGATCCGCACCATGCCATCACGGTCGATCAGTTGCTGCGTCACACCGCAGGCATTGCGCTCGGAAGTTCGCTGGAGGCGTCCCTCGGCTCCGCACTGGAGCCGGTCAACGCCATGAAGTTCGCCGAGGACGACATGACCAGCTTCGCTGAGCGCGCGCCGCTCGCGACCGCGCCGGGCACAGCGTGGAATTATCACGATGGCAATTTTCTCATTCTCGCGCATCTGATCCGCAACGCCGCGGGCGGCAAGCCCGCAGATGCGCTGGCCTTCGCGCGCCGCGAATTGTTCGCGCCGCTCGGCATGAACAACATCACGCTTCAGCTCGACAGTGCCGGTACAATCGAGGGCTCCAGCAACATGCTGGCCTCCGCGCGTGACTGGGCGCGCTTCGGCCAGCTTTATCTCAACGACGGCGTTGTCGGCGGCAAGCGCATCCTACCGGAGGGCTGGGTGAGTTACTCCGCGTCCGCCACGCCGAACGCCTGGGTCGGCATCGGCGCCGGCTTCTGGACCAATCAGGGCGACAGCTTTGGTGCAAAGTTTCGAAGCAAGCACGGCTGGCCGCGCGATGCGTTCTTCGCCAAGGGCACGATCGGGCAGTACACGATCGTGATTCCGTCCGAGCGTCTCGTGATCGTGCGCCTCGGCCGCTCGCAGAACTGGCCGCCGGAGGTGGACGGCGTGTTTCAGCTCGTGAGCGACGTGGTCGCAACGACGCATGACAAGAGCAAGATGGCAGGCGCGAAGTAACGCGCTCTCTTCCCTTCTCCCCTTGTGGGAGAAGGTGGCGCGAAGCCACCCTCTCCCACAAGGGGAGAGGGTGTAGCGCCCGTGCGGTGGGAGTTCACTGCCTTCCCAACTGCGTCGCCTTCGCCACGCGATCGAATCGCTCCAGCGACAGGATCGCATCCGCGAATTGCTCCGCGCGCGCGTTCAGCACCGGGCGTGCCAGCGTCAGGAATTTTTGCTGCATCGCCTGCGCATCCGGGAACGAGTTCGGCTCGCCGGAGGGATCGGCGTAGAGGCGCTCGTGCACGCCGTCGTCGGTGGTGATGCTCACGCGAGCGCCGAAGGGATGCGGGCGGCCTTCCAGGCGCGAATCCTGCACGACGTCGAACCGGTCGGCTAGCGCGTCGATCGCGGCATCGCCGAGCCGGCCATAGTCGTCCCAGCCAAAGCTGCCCTGGTCGAGCGCGAGCGCGCCGGTGAAGAACATCGAGAACTGGCCGCCGACGATCGAGCGCGGGTGCCGCTTGGTCGCGGCATCGCCGGTCAGCGTGATGCCGTTGCGATGCAGGCCGATCTCGACACGCTTGACCTGCTCGGGCGTCAGGTTGTGCTCGCGCCGCATCGCGATCAGCGCGTCGATCGCGGCGTGGGTATAGCGGCAGCTCGGATAGGGTTTGACGCCGATCTTCATGGTCTCGTAGCTTTTGCCGAGCTCGGCTGTGGCTTTGTCGGGATGCGCGTCGTCGGTGTAGCCGACCAGAAGGCCGTGCTTGCCCTCGACCGATTCCGTCGAGCCGATGAAATCGTTGCGGGCCAGCGTCGCCGCGATCACGCCGTTCATCGCGGCGGCACCGACCTGGTAGCGCTTGTTCCAGGCGCCGTTGACCAAAAATTGCAGCGAGCCCGCGGCCTGGCTGCCGGAGACGCCGAAGGCCGAGATGATCTGCGTCTCGGACAGGCCGTACAGCTTTGCGGCGGCGGCCGCCGCACCATAGGTGCCTGCGGTCGCGGTCGGATGGAAGCCGCGGGCATAATGCGAGGTCGGGTCGAGCGCGTTGCCGAGCCGGCAGCAGACCTCATAGCCCGCGACGATCGCGGTGAGCACGTCGCGCCCGGAGGCGCTGACCATCTCGCCGACCGCGAATGCGGCCGGCACCACCGGCGCGCTCGGATGCAACGAGGAATCCGCATGCGTGTCGTCGAAATCGAGGGAGTGGCCGAGGGCGCCGTTGAGGAGCGCGGCGACCGCCGGCGTCCAGGTCTTGCTGTCGCCGAACACGGTGGATTCGCCCCTGGTATCGAGCGCGAGCGCTTCCAGCATCTTTAGCAGCGACGGCGTCGATTCCGCCTCGCGGCGCGCGCGGATCGCGCTGCCGAGGAAATCGAGCGTCAGCACCTTTGCACGCTCGGCGACCTCCGCCGGAATATCATCATATTTCAGATTGGCGACGTAGGCGGCGAGCGTTGCGGTTTCGTGGGCCATCGTGTTTCCTCGTTTTGGCCGGCAGGGTAGGCGGGCGGATTTTTCCTTTCAAGCCGCCCTGTGGGTACGGGTATCAGCTATGCTTTTGGCCGTTGACGAGGATGGGTATCGGGACAGGCGATGATGGCGCTCGCAAAGCAGATGTTCGACCGCATCAGGTCGCGAAAGACGCAACTGGGGTTGGCGGTCCGGGTCACCGTGGCGGCGACCGCCGCCTATGTGATCGCCACCGCGCTGCATCTGCTGTTGCCCCTCTGGGCGGTGCTGACCTCGCTGATCGTAACCCAGATGAGCGTCGGCCGGTCGCTGAAGGCGACACGCGACTACATGCTCGGCACTGTCGGCGGCGCCATCTATGGCGGCACCATCGCGGTGATGATTCCTTATTCCAGCGAGGCGGAGCTGTTGGGCCTGCTAGTGCTGGCGGTCGCACCGCTCGCCTTCGTCGCCGCGATCAATCCGAGCCTGAATGCGGCCACCGTCACCGCGGTGATCGTGCTTTTGGTGCCGACCATGCATCATGCCGATCCGCTCGCCTCGGCGATCGATCGCGTCAGCGAAGTTTCGGTCGGGGCGATCACGGGACTCATGGTCTCGTTCCTGGTGCTGCCGTCGCGCGCGGTGCAACAGATCCGCGCGAGCGCGGCGCGCCTGCTCGAATTGATCGCGGATGCCTTCACCGAATTGCTGAAAGGCCTGACGCGCGGCCGCGACAACGATGCGCTGCATCGGATCCAGGATGGCATTGGCACCGCGATGGTGGGACTCAACGCCACCGGCGCCGAGGCCGAGCGCGAGCGCGCGGCGCGCCTGTCGAGCGGGCCCGACACCGGTCCCCTGCTGCGAACCGTGCTGCGGCTGCGCCACGACGTCGTGATGATCGGCCGCGCTACCGTGGTGCCGCTGCCGGCCGATGTGCAGATCAGGCTTGCCGCGCCCTTGTCGGAGGTCGGCACGGTGATCGCGCAGTTCCTGCGCTCGGCGGCCGCGGCGCTGCGGACCGGCGCCGGTGCGCCGCCGATCCATCCCGTGCACGTCGCGCTCCAAACCTATGCCGATGCGGTCGCTGCCGTCCGCCGTGACGGCCTGATCCGCGGTGCGCCCGGCGATACCGCGGAGCGTTTTTTCGCGCTCGGCTTCTCGCTGGAGCAGATGCACCAGAATCTCTGCGACCTCGATCGCGTCGTCGGCGAATGGTCGGAGGCGGCGGCGGACAAGCCGGCGCGGGTCGCGGATCAATCAGGATAATTGCCGTGGAACGCGGTTCACCTCTCCCCGCCGGGGAGAGGTGAGACGCACTAAAGCATGATCCGGAAAAGTGTGAAGCGGTTTTCCGGAAAGATCATGCGCAAACAACAACCTAAAGCGCGATGACGATTCATCCTAATCTCATCGCGCTTTAGCGCCGTTTCAAACCCTTGCTTTCCATGCGCCAGACCAGGAGATCGATGCGGTCCTGGCCGAAGAACGGCTCGTTTGCGAACACGAAGGTCGGCACGCCCCAATGGCCGGAGGCCGCGTGATCCTTTTCGTTCGCGGTGATGACCTGCTCGTAGCTATCGGGATCGGCGCTGACAGCGGCATCCATCGCGGCGAGATCGAAGCCGGCTTTTTCGGCGGCACGCGCCAGATGGTTGCCTTCGTTCCATCCCTCGACCGAGCCATCCCACAGCACGCGCGCGATCGCACTGGTAAATTCGAGCGCGCGGCCTTCGAGCTGCGCCATGGCGCCGAGCCGGGTCAGGCGGTGGATGTAGGGTTGCTCCGCCGCGACCTCCAGCGTCGTCCGGTCCTGCACAATCGGGTCGGGACGGGGAAAGCGAAACGGAATGTTCTGGTGCTGCGCCACGCGGCTGCTGTCGAGGATGATGTAGGGGATGAACTGCCGGTTGGTTCTCTTGAAGAAGCCGGGCACGCGCACGGCCAGCGGATAGACCGGCCGCAGGTTCACCGCGAGATCATAGTCCTCGACGAGTTTCAGCGTTCTCGGCAGCGCCAGATAGCTGTAGGGACTGCGGAAGGAGAAGAAGAGGTCGACTGAGAGGGTCATCAGACTGCCTCCACGATCCGTCCCATCATGCCGCGTACCACCAGCTTGTGGAAGGGCATGATCAGCGTGAGATAGATGCGGCCCAGCAGATTATGCGTCCGCACCAGCGTGGTCGAGGTCACCTGCTTCTGCGCCGGATCGCCGGCGACATCGACCACGAGGCGGAAGTCGAGATGATAATCGTCGAAGCCGGCTACGAGCCGCTCCGGCGTTTCGCTGACCACCGGAAACAGGCCGATCAGGCCGCCCGGCGCCGGCGCGCCTTCGCCCGACGTCTTGAGCCCGAAGGGCGTCACCAGGATGTTGCGCAGGCGTATCAGCGCATCGATCCAGCGCGGTCCGTGCAGCACCATCCTGACACAGGCCTCGCGGGCGGTGAGCGCCTTCCGGCCGATCGCGACGCGATAGGCGTCGATGAACTGCGCGCCGGCGAGCAATGCGTCGGCGTCGACCTCGGGGGTGACTTCGCGGACGGGCGTCATGCCCCCAATCTGGGCGCCAGCCGCTGGAAGCGCAAGATCAGAAGGGTGGCATAGACGAAGGTCCCGAGCGACAGCCCGATCCAGACGCCGACCGCGCCGAGATGGACGTTGAAGGCGAGCAGCCAGGCCGTCGGGAAGCCGACGCACCAATAGCCGATGATGGCGAACATCAGCGTCATTCTGGTGTCATTGAGGCCGCGCAGCGCCCCGCCCACGATGGTCTGGAGGCCGTCGGCAATGAAGAAGGTCGAACCGACCAGCAAGAGGGTCGCGGTCAGCTCGATGGTCTCCGAGCTTGTTTCGCCACCGCCGAAGAACAATCGCGCCAGCGCATATCGTCCGATCACGATGGCCAGCGTAAGGCCGGCGACGAGCGCGATTCCGAGCAGCATTGCGACGAGGCCCGCGCGCTTCACCGCTGCCGGCTCGTTGCGGCCAAAGGCATGTCCGACCCGCACCGTTGCCGCCATGCCGATGCCGAGCGGAATCATGAACAGGACGGCGGTGACCTGGAGCGCGACCTGGTGGGCGGCAAGCGCGGTGGTGCTGATCAGTCCCATCAGAAGCGCGGCCGAGGAGAACATGCCGTATTCCATCAGCAGCGCAAACGAGATCGGCGCGCCGATCATCAGCAGCTCGCGCATCAGAGGCCAGTCGACCCGCCAGAGATGGACGAGCGGATGATAGTCCGAGAACGGCTTGCGGAATGCGGCAATGGCCAGCGCGGCGAAGAACGTGCCGAAGTTGACCAGCGTGGTCGCGAGTCCTGCGCCGAGCAGGCCGAGTTTTGGCAGGCCGAACAGGCCGTGGATGAGCAGATAGACCAGCACCGCATTGGCGGGGATCGCGGCAAAGGTGATCCACAGCGGCGGTTGCGGCCGGTTCACCGCGCCCGTGAACCCGCGCAGCGCAATGAAGCCGAGCGCCGGCGCGATGCCCCAGGCGAGCCCGAACAGATAGCGTTGCGCAAGTGCAGCCGAATGCGGCGTCTGTCCGAGCGCCAGCAGGATCTCTTCGCCATAGAGCGGCGAGGCCATCATCGGCAGCGAGATCAACAGCGAGACCCACAGGCCGACGCGAAGGGAGCGCCGGATCCGCCTGACGTCGCCTGCGCCAAAGGCCTGCGCCGCCAGCGGCGCCACCGCGGCGACGAGGCCGAGACCGAAGGTGAAACTGATGAAATAGACCGTGTGCGCCAGCGCCGCGGCCGCCACCGCGTCCTCGCCGACCCGGCCGATCAGCGCGAGATCGGTCGTCATCATCGCGATTTGCCCGAGCTGCGTCAGCATCATCGGCACGGCCAGCCGCAACGTCTCGCCGAACTCATCGGCGAGGTGGTTGGGCGCGGCAAATTGCTGCGGCGGGCGCTGGACGTGTTCGAGCATGTGGGAACAATAGCATTGGCGCGCGTCCAAAACATGGCCACACGCTCTCGTGTCCCGGACGCGCGAAGCGCGAGCCGGGACCCAGAATCACGGACGCACGTCTCGGCCGTATCGGCCCCGGCTCAGCAGCGCATCACGACCGGACGATGCTTCGCATCGCCGGAACGTGCTGCGCTGCGTCCGGGGGCACGAGACCATTTCAGAGTAACAGCAGCGCCGCCTCAGCTCTTCCGTTCCGGCACGCGCTTGATCCTGGCGCCGAGCGCGTTCAGCCGCTCGTCGATGCGCTCGTAGCCGCGCTCGATCTGGTCGGCGTTGTTGATCGTCGAGGTGCCCTCGGCGCAGACCGCGGCGAGCAGCATCGCCATGCCGGCGCGGATGTCGGGCGAAATCATCGAGGCACCGCGCAGGCGGCTCGGCCCCGCGATGATCGCGCGATGAGGATCGCAGAGCACGATACGCGCGCCCATCGCGATCAGCTTGTCGACGAAGAACATCCGGGATTCGAACATCTTCTCGAACATCAGGATCACGCCTTCGCATTGCGTGGCGGTGACGATCGCGATCGACATCAAATCGGCGGGGAAGGCCGGCCAGGGCTGGTCCTCCAGCTTCGGCACGTGGCCGCCAAAATCGTCCTGGATCTTCAGGGTCTGGTTGGACGGCACGATCAGATCGTCGCCCTCCACGCGGCAGACGATGCCGAGCCGCTCGAAGCCCATGCGGATCGAGCGCAAATGCTCGACGCCGGCGCGGACGATGCGAAGTGGCGAGCGCGTCACGGCGGCAAGTCCGATCAGCGAGCCGACCTCGATATGGTCGGGCTGGATCGCATAGGTTGCCGAGCCCAGCGTCGCCTGCCCATGCACGATCATGGTGTTGGTGCCGATGCCCTCGATCTTGGCACCGAGCGCGACCAGGAAGTTGGCGAGATCCTGCACATGCGGCTCGGAGGCCGCGTTGCGCAAATAGGTGACGCCGTCGGCGGCGACGGCCGCGACCAGTGCGTTCTCGGTCGCGGTGACGCTCGGCTCGTCCAGGAACACGTCGGCGCCGGTCAGTTTCGGTGCGCGGAATTCCAGCCGGTCGGTCGCAGTGACCTTGGCGCCGAGCTGCTCCAGCGCCAGCACATGCGTATCGAGCCTGCGCCGGCCGATGACGTCGCCGCCGGGGGGCGGCAGCATCACCTCACCGCAGCGGGCGAGCAGGGGGCCTGCGAGCAGGATCGAGGCACGGATGCGGACGCAGAGCTCGGGATCGAGATCGGCGGCGCGGATGCTCTTGGCGTGAATGACAAGCGTGTTGCGCTCGCGCCATTCGGCGGACGCGCCGACCGAGCGGATCAGCTCGACCAGCGTCTCGGTGTCGCGGATGCGCGGCACGTTCTGGAGCGTCACCGGATGCTCGGTGAGGAGGGCGGCCGCGATGATCGGCAGCGCCGAGTTCTTGTTGCCGGACGGCTCGATCGAGCCCGAGAGCCGGTGACCGCCCTCGACGATATATTGGATGGGCGCCACTGTCTTGCTCCTGTCCTCTAACAGAAAACCTCGACTCAGTTGCCGAAAATCCCGCAGCAGAATCAATAGTCGATTTGAACCGGGTAACACAATTCTCTGACTCAAATAACGCAGTTGTGTGACTCTATGAAGGTCCTCCATCGCATTACCCTGACTCAATGCCCAGACCGCCACAATTCAGGTTGTATTGAGCCTATCTCGGTCGGCGGCAACCGAAAACGATCGCGCCAGCAACATCAGCAAAAGTTAATCTCGATGGGGCTGAAGGAACCGGTCTTCCGAAGCCGGTTCGTTTGCCTTGCTGCGAATGAAGGCGTGATAGAAAAACGAGAGATTCGGGCACGAGACAGGAGTCAGACGCTCGTCCCCCCGAGGGCTAACATTCACTTGTCCTGAATTCCCTCATTAGTCGTCGTCATTATTGCCCGACTGCGCGATGGCGCGCTGCTTGAACCGCGGCGCTTGATCCCGCGCAATACGAGATGGCGCTCGCTCAGAAGGATCGCGCCCACGGGTCGATCGTAGAATTGGATACGGGCCGCGTGCATCGTGAAAGCCCGGTGTCCTTTCGGCTTCCGACATTGACCCCGGCATACTGCCGCAGTCCGAAATGGATTGTGGCACTTTCTGCGGATGATGAGGGGTCAACCTTCGGCGCCGGTCGGAGGTCAAAAGCCACGCCGAATCCACACCGAGGTCCCGATCTTCTGGATTCGATCGGCGATTCTGGTTCGGAATGCCCGGCAAGGCACTAGTCCCGCGTACGTCGCAGCGCGGTTCGCAGCCGTTCTCTTTTCTTTTCCCAGCGGTCATGGCCAAAAAAAAGCAGAGCAACGAGACGACGCTGCATTTCCTGGCCGCGCTCGACTTCGAGGGAGAGCCCGGGGCGGACGCCGTAGACGCTGCACTCGACGAGGCCGCAACCGGAGCCGATGAAACCCTGTCGCCGCTAGCGAGTCCGCTGGCCATGGTGACGGCCGCCGATCTCGAGCGCGCCGACATCGCATCGGCGCGGGCGGCGCAATGGACCGATCGCGCGGAATGTCCTAGCCCTATCGCAGCATCGGCGGCACCGGAGGAGTTCGAGAAGCATCTTGAGGCTGGCAACGTCGATGCGATGACCGAGGCCTTCCTGGCGGACCTGCTCGAAGACTAAGGGCGTGTACTCATAAACACAGCAGCATGATCCGGCGAAGGCAATGTCCGCTATGCCCCTAAAGCGACAAGGTTAGTGCGGCAGCGCAATACGTCGCGATAGGGCTATGAGCTGACTTGCGAGAAGTGGCAGCTGTTTGGCGCAAAGCGGCCATCTGACCTGAAACGAGAGTCGGAGAAGGGCCAAGAAGAGATGTGCGATCTAACCGCTCGTTGCAGCGCGATAGAAGGCTTCTACCTTCCCCAGGTCTTTTGAGTGAGTGCCCTCCCGATCGGTTCTTGTTTTTGAATCAACGCCGGCAGGTCGCACCGACCGAATAGCTTCTTTGACATTGTCTGGTCCGAGGCCACCAGCAAGTATCACTGGGGTGCGAACACTCTCCACTATCATTCGACTGATGCTCCAGTCGTGCGTCACGCCCTGCGCGCCGATTTGCACATCACCTGTGCGATGACTGTCGAGCAGGATCCAATCGACAACCCCATCATATGCTTGCGCCGCACCTACTGCCTCGGGTCCCGTGACAGCTACGCTGCGCATGAATTTGGTCTTCGGCAGGGACTTTCGCAGCGCCACGACAAGATCAGGCGTAAGCAATTCGCTTGATGCGCCAAGATGAACGATGGGCGGATCAAGCTCTCCCGCCATCCGTTCGATAAGAGCGACATCCGCCGAAAGGAACAGCGCGGAAAGTACGGACGGCGCCCGCATCATCTTCATAACGGCTAACGCCTTCTGAACCGGAAGCTCCCGAGGGAAGGTTCCATCGCCGACGAGCACGCCGACATGGTCCACGCCGATTGCCGATATCGCCTCGGCTTCCGCAGGTGTCGCGACTTCGTAAATTTGCGTCAGCATCGTCTTACACCCGCTGCCAGCAACTCAGGTGAATAGACAGGATGGCCTGGTCTTGGGTCAATGGCCGTTTCGCGGCGATAGCAGCTTTTGACGCAAAGCGGACGTTCGATTTCAGGCGACTGGCAGAGAAGGGGCCACGAAATGATTACTGCATCGCTTGGCCGCGCAACACATAGCCGTTGGGACCGAGGCCTTGCGACGGAGGAGACGAGGGCATACTCGACGGAAACGCGGTGGACGCCTGCGCAGCGCATTAGCTACCGATCGGTGCGATGGCGACGCACGCGAGTCGTGCAGGATGGAAAAGAACTTAGTGTCTCCGTTCAGCCAGTTAATTGCATTCCGCGATGGGACCAAGCGAGGTGTTTTGTCCCGTGAGTGCGTTGCCGAGTTGCGTGGTAGCAGCGGCGAATGCGCCACTAACTGTCAACGCTTGGCTGTTGAGACTTCGCTTTTCACCGCAGACCGAAACATCTTCGGTGGTGGTCACGCCGGCCTGCGCCATATGATCCGGCGTTCCGTATACGGGCATGCCGTTCACGATCGTCAAGCTCACATCCGATGGGGATGCCGTCGCGAGGTTGGAGTAAGCGTCGGGTGAATGACTGCTCATCATAAAGATATCGGCATATCTGCCGGCTTCGATCGTACCAATCAACTGATCAACATGCGCCAAGCGAGCCGGGATAGAGGTTGCCATTTCAAAGAGCTGCTTTGCTGAAAATAGCCCATTAAGCTTTGTAGTCGAGTAATCACTGGCGAACTTAAGCTCGGCCAGCATGTTGCTACTTCCGGTCGGGGACCAGTCCGGCGCTATCGCAATTGTCACGCCCTGTTGAGCCGCGGTCTCGACATCGGTTGTTTCGCCGTAAAGAACCAAATTGCTACGTGGTGACCAGACAAGCGATGCGCCGGCTTTGCTCATGTCCGCAAAATCGGATGCAAGGAGGCCAACGCCGTGGATGATCACGGTGCTGGCTGTGAGCAATTCGTCATCCTTGAGGAGGCCAAATTCACTCTGTGCTTCCGCATCGGTGCGCTTGCCTTCCGCAAGATGGATGAAGAACGCCTTAATGGAGCCGTCGTTTAAGCCGCTCTGATATTTTAGAAGATCGGCAGGCTTCATGTCACCGGGCCAATTCGGAGCGATAAGCGAATAGTTCGGTGGCGTGACACCGAGCGGGTTCGCCACCGGCTCGTGTCCGATGTTCGTTCCGTAAAATCCGCTGTACCAGTCGAGATTGCGCGCAAGACCCTTGATGCAATCGTACATTGGCTTGCCGAAAGCCGGTGCAGATATACCAAGAAGCGTTGTCGTGCCGCCAATGAGTTGCTTGATCTCGGCGAACTCGTCCATGTCGCAAAACTCGGCGGCAACAATGTTTCTTTCGGGTACCTGAACCGCATTCTGATAAACTGGATCCCTGCGCCACTCATACCGATTGTTGTAGAGATGCGGCGGCGTCCAGCGTGGCAGCGTGTCGTAGATCGGGTGATTGTGCAGATCAACAAGGCCTGGATAGATGTAGTCACTCGACCGAACGATCTGGCCCTGCACGTTGGGTTGGGTCGGTGTCACCGAGACGATTTTGTCGTCTTTGATATAGATCCAGCCATCTTGCAAGACGCCTGACGGCGTCACGATATTTCCATTGAGCAAAAGATTTTGCGCGGCAGCTGATTGGCTGAACGCCGTGATTATGACTGCGAAGCTAAAAGCACGAAATGCTGCACTCAGGGTCTGTTGCGCTTGCATATTTGCCCCCGACGGTTTGAAACCCACTGGGCCATTGGTACAATCGTCAGTTGCGGAAGGCGAGACCCAAAGCCGGAAAAAGTCGACCTTTTAAGACCTGATAGAACCTCTTTAAGCTCCACGCAGCGGTCCAGTTGGGTGCTTAGCGAAGAGCGCGGGGGCGATGATCCCGTTTGCCGGTCCGGATTTTTCTTTGAGTCTTGAATTCGGCAACCAAGCCGCGCGTATCACGATCACGGGACGCAGCCTGGCTGTCTTGTTAATTAATCGCGCTGCTCCACGGATGCGTAGAAGGCGTCCATATCGACGTGGTCTTGCGTTGATGCGGTGCTGGCCCCGTTTGGCAGTCAGTCTCGTCGGTCACGTCGTTGGCCCTGTTAGGTCTTCCTTGACGCCGCGAGCGACGATCCGGAGGCTTCCATCCGGAAGCGGCCTTTGCAATTTCAAGGCCTCGTCCGCGGGGGCGGTCATCCAGGATTCGACCTCGTCCGGTGTCGTTAGGATCACGGGCATTGCCTTGGGGTGGACGGCGCCGACCTCGGCATTCGGCTCTGTCGTGAGGAACGCGTAAAGGTCGTTGGTCGTCTCGCCTTCCTTCACCTTCCTGACCGACGTCCAATTGGTCCAGATGCCGGCGAAGCAGGCGATCGGACGGGTCTCGTCGAGCGCGAACCAGATGTCGCCGCCCTCCGTCTTGTTGAATTCGCTGAACGAGTTGAACGGCACTATGCAGCGATGCTCGGGGCCGAGCCAACGGGCCCAGTGTTTGCTATTCACATTGCGGATGTTGGTCGTGCCGCCGTCCGGCTCCATTCTGAGCAATTCCTTGAAATCCACTGCCTTGCCCTTGGCCTGCAGCTTCTCGGCTCGCTTCTTGGTGGCGTCCATCAGCGCCTTTGACGACGACGGCATTCCCCACCGCGCCGTCGCAAGTTCGCGGCCCTCGGCCCCGTTGCGCACGATTGGTGCCTTGTAATCGGGAAAGACTCCGGGCATCGGCGCCAGATTTCCAACGTATCGATTCACGACGCGAAACAGCGCGCTGATGGCGGCCTGGTTTGTGGTGATCGAGTAGAGATTGCACACTATCAGGTCTCCGAAGCGGCCTGGCGGGAGCGCGATGCCAGTTGCAGAAGGGTAGCTGAGGGCCGGCGGTCGGCCTTGCTACATTTGCTGCAGCGAAAGGCGGCTCGCCAAGTCGTGGACGAATGTGGTCGGCGGATGACGCAGCGCCGTCAGATCGACATCCCGCCGGGTCTTGCATCTGGAGCATTCGATCTCAAGCCAGGCGTAGGCCGCGTTGATTGCCTGGTCGACGGTCGGCGATGGGTCGATCGGCCCGCCGTCGGCCCACATCCTTTCGTTCCAGGATTCGCAGAGCAGCTTGTCGGCCTGCCGGAAGAGAGCCTCGCCCTTGGCGCGGGCTTCGGCAGACTGGCCAGCGAGAATCGTCGTCATCGCGCGCGCTCTCGGAGGCGGATAGCATCGACCTTCTGAATCTCGACGACCCTGGCGCAGCGCCGGCACCCCACCCTCAGAATATGTTGAGGAATCTGGCTCAACCGCAGCGTCCCTTCGGAGGGGGCCGACCTGCTTTCTGCGCGAGGGTCGTCCAGAAGCGCCTGCCAGTACTCTGGCGGCAGATCAGTTTCTGGAGCCAATCCGGGCCTCTCAGGAAGAGGCGGACGAGGTCATCAAGATGCTCACCGTGATGAAGGTATTTCTCAAGCCCAAGGACGAGGCCGCCAACTGAGGCGGCCTGAAAGCTCCCCGCCGATCTGGTGGCCCCGACAAGCGGGGAGCCCTCACGGGCAACGTCCAGCCACGTTGCACTAGGAGGCTAAAACCGCCGTATGACGATCAGATGAAGTTATCGCTCAGTGGATACTCGGCCAGCAGTATGAGCATTTCAGCCGATGACCTTTGTAGCCACGACCAGTATCCAGAAGACGACACCGGTAACGGCTAGGAAGGCGGTCAAATACCAAATGCGATGCATGCGGAAATAGCCGCTGGCGCCGATCAGTGGAGATTGATCTTGTCCAGAGGGAGGTTCAGCGCCGCTGCGCGTTCTTCCCGATCCCTTTTGCGGAACTCAATCTCGCGCCGCTCGAAGTTGGCCATCTCTTCCTTGGCCAGTTCTAGCAGGCGATCACGCGGCATCATGTTTAGCTGTGTGCGTTCCGTCATCACTCACTCCCGTCTGACGGTCCCAGTTACAGAAAGACTTTGAGTCGCGGGAGGTTTCATTGCCGTAGAATTACGGATTTATGACGGCGGTGTTCATCTGGCGGAGCGCCCCGGTCTTTATTCGCTACACCCAGAACGGGTTAATCCTAAACGCTCATGAACAGGTTGTGGCAGTTCGCGAACAAAACAGGCCACTCCCAAATTCAACTTAGGCCACTATGGGTTAAAACAGGCCAGCGCCTCATGCCGCAATAGAACATAACAAGAACACTGGAGTCGAGAGCCCGCGTGAAAAATATCCTCTTGTGGCGCGTCCTTGCTGTCGGAACCTAGCCCTCCCGTTCGTCTTGAATCCCAGCCGTCCCGAACTGGAGTTCTGCGTAACATGGCCCCGAGAGCCAACTGGAAAGGCTTCATGCGTCTGTCCCTCGTCACCTGTCCGGTGGCTCTCTACCCGGCGACATCGGAATCCGAAAAGATCTCGTTCAACCAACTCAATCGAGCAACCGGTCACCGGATCAAATACTTGAAGGTCGACGCCGATACCGGTGACGAGGTCGCGAACGAGGACATCGTCAAGGGCTACGAACTCGACAAGGGACAGTACATCGAGGTCACCAAGGAGGAACTCGAGGAGCTGGCGTTGGAGTCGACGCGAACCATCGAGATCGACGAATTCGTCGACAGGTCCGATATCGACCCGCGCTACTTGATCCGACCCTACTATCTGACGCCGGATGGCAAGATCGGACACGACGCCTTCGCAGTGATCCGCGAGACCATCCGCGAAATGGACAAGGTCGCGATCGGCCGAGTCGTGCTGACAAACCGCGAGCACATCATCGCCCTCGAACCTATGGATAAGGGGCTCGTTGGCACGCTGCTGCGCTACCCCTACGAGGTCCGCTCCGAGCAGGAGTACTTCGACGAGATCCAGGACGTCAAAGTCACCAAGGACATGCTCGACCTCGCAAGGCACATCGTCAACCAGAAGACGGGCACGTTCGACCCCGAGAAGTTCGAGGATCACTACGAGACCGCGCTGGTCGACCTGATCAACCAGAAGCGCGCAGGCAAGACCATCCGCCCGAAGGAGCGGCCCAAGGGCGAAAACGTGGTCGATCTGATGGAGGCGCTGCGCCAAAGCGTCGGTCGGGAGGCTGCACCGGCGAAGGCGGCAAAGCCCACCAAGAAGCCGCGCAAGGCGGCGGCGGGCCAGAAGGAGATGTTGATGCCGATCCAAGGCAAGAAGCCGGCGAAGGAAGCAGCGGCGAAGAAGCCCGCGACGGGCCAGCGGCGGAAGTCGGCTTAGGCCGTTGTGTCCGGGGCACCGGCGGTGCATCAGGAAGCCGTGGCCCAACGCGTGATATGGTGCTTCAACCGGACGCTTCGATGACCTTCACCATCGGTATCATCTCGGATACGCACGGCCTGCTCAGGCCGGAGGCGCTGCGCGTGCTGGCCCATGTCGACCACATCATTCACGGCGGCGACATCGGCGATCCCGAGATCATCACCGCGCTGCGGAGAATTGCCCCCGTCACGGCGATCAGGGGGAACGTGGACACGGGCGACTGGGCCACCGAATTTGCCGAAACCGAGTTCGTGCGGCTCGCCGGACGGCTGTTCTACGTTCTGCACGACCTCAACACCCTGCAGGTCGATCCCGTAGCTGAGGGCATCGATGTCATTGTTTCCGGCCACTCCCACGTGCCGAAGTTGAACACCGTCGACGGCTTGCTTTACGTGAACCCAGGAAGTGCAGGGCACCGACGCTTTAAGCTACCGATCACGCTTGCGCGCCTCGAAGTCACGCCCGACGAACTGAAACCGATCATCCATGATCTTGAAGTCGGATAGGCCGCGCCGCGGCACGTCCAGTGAGGCGAAACTTTCGGCGCCGTTTCGGCCGTCGGGCTGTAAGCCGCGTCCATTGGCAGCGTCAGATGGGCAGATCGAACTGAGGTTCATGGTGTCGGATCGAGGCTTCGTTCGAGGCCGCCATAGGCCCCAAGAGCGGCCTTGCCGAGTTCGGCATTGCGGACATTGTGTCCACAATGCTCGGACACAGGGGTGAATTCAGTCTTCAGAGGCGGTGATCCGCCACCAAGCTGATCGACCCGCACGCAGTCGCCTGCTCGATCTATTATGGCTGTATACCGCCGTCACGCGTGCTCGACAGCAGGTCATCATCGTCGGGCAGCCGAAGACCATGCGTGACGCCCTACAGCGGCCGTACGCCGATCGAAAGCGATTGATCGGATTGCAGTGGTGAGCCGAGGTCTCGCCGAGGCGTGGGACGCTAAGGGGCGGCGCACGTAGAGCCCAAAAGACTCAACTCCGCTCCGAATGGGGAAACTTCGAAACTTGCCGAGCCTTGGCTAGATCTTCGATAGCAACAGCAATGAACGAAGGGTCATTGCTCTCAAGCGCGGCCTCT
Organism: Bradyrhizobium iriomotense; assembly: GCF_030160715.1. Taxonomy (GTDB): domain Bacteria; phylum Pseudomonadota; class Alphaproteobacteria; order Rhizobiales; family Xanthobacteraceae; genus Bradyrhizobium; species Bradyrhizobium iriomotense. The sequence goes on along the minus strand of NZ_BSOW01000002.1, from coordinate 426,586 downwards.
AGATAGACGGCCTGCTGATCCATCGTCTTCAGGTAATCTTGAACGTCGAACTTGGTTGTCTCAAGGGGCATATCAAACCTCCTTCGCCATCCGCTCGGCGTCCAGCACCACAACCACACTGACTTCCTGAAGTCCAGCCGAACCTACGCAAATTCGAATGGAAGGATGCGAGGGGGCTCCGCTCGTCGAGTTGAAATATGCCATACTGCAACATGACGGAGAAGAAGACCGGCTAACGCAGACGTGGCCGCCGAAGTCGATAAAGTCGTTCCGGCGGGTTATCGGATTGCTGCAGGGCTGCAACTTCGGTGTCGTCAATCTCTGTACGGGCGCCCGAGCGCCCTGAAGCCCTTGTGGACTGCAACTTCCAGAATTGCAGTAGCGGGATCTACCGAGTAGTACACGGCCCGAAGTCCTCCGCTGTTCCAGCGACCGCCGACCAGAAAAGCTCCTTCGCCGCTGTCCCAGGTGGCCGCGTATGTCGCTTGGTCCAATAGCCAATCGCCAAGCTCGGTACCGCCGAGCGCCCCAGGCAATGGCGTCACGCGTAGACACTGTGCTCAAGTCGAACGAGAAAATCTTCCACCAACTCAACACCAGCCGGTGTGGCCAACAGATCGATTGGCTTATGCTGGTTCAAGCCGATAGCCGGCCGCTCCAACCATTGCTCAGCTTCCTGCATGGAGCCGAAAATGGAGGTTGCTTTCGCCAGGACTTCCGCGAACTTCCATGTTCGCCCACTTTGCTCTGGGCTGAGTGGCTTGGCTCCCGCGGAGGCATGGCGTTGGTAGGTGCGATGGCTCATTCCAATCGCTTTGGCGAAAGAGTCATCCCAGCGAAGAAACGCCAGGTTCTCAACCAGATGTAACAGTGCTCTGGACGGCAGCCCGTTCAGAAGCATCTCATGCGCCTCCAACGGGGTTTGGGGAACCTTTCGGAAAGTAGACGGAGCGCCAAGCAGGCTGGCGACTGCAGCCAGCCGCGTCTTCTCAATCGGTTGTGGCCGGTCGGTCTCTCGGTTACGCATTTGAAGTCGTCCAGTCATGCGTCATTCCATTTGTGACAGTTGGCGCAAACGTTCAAGACAGGTGGATCGGTGTTCCGGCCGGTGCCCGCGGGATCCTCCGGCAGGACGCATGCTCAAAGGCCTCGAAGCGGGTCGAGCCACCTCACTAAATATGGTTGGGTCGCACCCTTATGACCAAGATCCGCGGCATTCAGACAAGCGATCGAGCGCGCACCATTGGGCTTCGCGGTGCGGGATGTCGGCTATGCTGCGTAGCCACCTGGTGGGTGGGCGTCGCCAGCCAGACTCAAGGTTCGCTTAAATCGACTAGATTGTTCCTTGCGAGCAAAGGCTTGCCGCGAAGCTCTGTGTTGTCGCGCTGCTCCACGGAAGCGTAGAACGCATCCATGTCGATTTGCTTCGGTGCAGTAGATCTCCGGCGACTGGCGAAAACCCCTTATTTTAGAGCACTTTTGCAGAGCTTGAAGGATTCCCTCCCTCTCCGCCATAATAAAACGGCTTCGAGAAAGCCCCGTAAAATAAGGCCCTTCCGCACCCCAGAACTCGCTGGTGTAGCCCCGAGGGCGACCTCAATCTGCCACGCCACAATACTCGGCAGCAACACTTGTTTCCACATCATTACATGTTCTCCGGAGCCGAAGCCCTCGCATGAGCGACCGCCTGGCCCCGCGTCCAACGATGATCACTCGTCCCGGTCCACGATAGCCTGAGAGGAGCCGACCGGATTCTCTCAACACTCTCGGAGCTCAGAGCGTTCTCGCTCAACGCGCTCTGTTACGTCCCGCGCCATCGCGGCCGCGCCCAGCAACTTGCCATCGACATCGTCTCTGATGATCGCAAAGCTCATCTCGACGTACAGTTTGCGCCCGCTTTTGTGTACCGCACGCGTCAGAGTAGGGCGGCCTTGAAGCTTCGTGCCGCCCGTTGATACGGCGGTGTCGAAGCCGCTCCAGTGACGGTCTCGCAGGTGCTCGGGAATAATCAGATTGAGACTCCGGCCTAGCGCATCGTCCGACGAATAGCCAAATAGGGCCATCGAAGCTCGATTCCACCGAATGATCGCTCCCGAGCGGTCTGCGCAAATGACAGCATCAGCGAGCTGTTCGAGAACCGATTCGGCCAACGTGGATCGATCTTGCATTGGGCGCCTTTCAGTTGGAAAGCTCGGATCCACGTCGCTGCACCTTTCCCTATGATAGGCGCTCCCGCTTGATCTAGAAGGTTGGCGTGAGGCGATTACTCATACCCCACCTCGGCCCGCACCTTTCCGCGGAAGACCCAATACGACCAGCTCGAATAGGTCAGGATGACGGGAACGAGGAACAGCGTTCCGACCAGGAGGAAGGCCTGGGTGCGCGGCGACGAGGCAGCCTCCCACAGCGTCAGCTGGTAGGGCACAATCATCGGATATAGGCTGATCGCCATGCCAATGTAGGAGAGGACAAAGAGGCCGATGGCACCGAAAAATGGTGCCGTCTCGGCTTTGCCGCCGAGCGATCGCCAAGTTCCGAGCGCAATCACGCCGGACAGTACGGGCACTGGCGCGAACAGCGCGATGTTGGGCCAGCTAAACCAGCGCGCTGCCACTGCGGGGACCATGATTGGTGTCCAGATGCTGACGATGGCGATCGCCGTCACGACACCGATGAGGCAGATGCGGCCCTGGCGACGCGCCGCGGCCTGAATGTCACCTTCGGTTTTCAGGATAAGCCAACCCGCGCCGAGAAGGCCGTATCCGAACATCAGGGCGACGCCGGTCAGAATGGAGAATGGCGTGAGAAACGCAAACGACGTTCCCGCGAATTGCCCGTCGCGCACCGGAAAACCCTGGACGAATGCGCCAAGCACGACGCCTTGCGCGAACGTGGCGATGGCCGATCCGTAGCAGAATGCACGGTCCCAGAATGTCTTGTTTTCAGCGTCGCGAAACCGGAATTCGAACGCAACGCCGCGGAATACCAGCGCAAGCAGCATCACCAGGATGGGGAAATACACCGCCGGAATAATCACCGCGAAGGCGGTCGGGAAGGCCGCGAGAAGGCCAAGGCCACCAAACACCAGCCAAGTCTCGTTGCCGTCCCAGATCGGCGCAATCGAGTTCATGATGGTGTTGCGGGAACGCTTGTCGGGCGCCAGGCCAAAGAGCATCCCCACGCCGAGATCGAAGCCATCGAGCAGCACATAGAAGAATACGGCCGCCGCCAGGATCACTGTCCAGATCGGAACCAAATCGAGCACCTGGGTCATCACACGTTTCCTTTCACGACGTTGATTGCGGGGGCCAGGACTGGCGCCCCAGGCAGACCAGCCTCGATTGCCGGAGCCGATTCGCTGGTCTCAACCGGGCCCTTGCGAACGAGCCGAAGCAGCATGATGAGGCCCGTGGGGTAGATCAGTAGATAGACAGCCACGTAAGCAAACAGCGACAGCGTCACGTCATGGCTTGTCAGAGACGGCGACACCGAGGCTGCCGTGTGCAAGAGCCCATAGATCGTCCACGGCTGCCGGCCGACCTCGGTCACGAACCATCCGGCGATGACCGCAATAAAGCCGAGCGGAATCGCACACTGACATGCCAGCAGGTACAGCCGCGTGTCGTAGAGCTGCCCACGCCACCGCAGCAACCCGCCCAGAAGCACGAGCGCCAGCATCAATCCCGCGCATCCAACCATCGCGCGGAAGGCAAAGAAGGGGATAGCAACCGGCGGACGTTGATCGGCGGGGAAGTCCTTCAAACCCTTCACCTCGCCATGGAGATCGTGCGTCAGGATAAGGCTTCCGAGATAAGGAATCTCGATGGCGAACTTGTTGTGCTCGGCCTTGTCATCCGGGATCGCAAAGAGCGTCAGCGGCACGCCCTTGCCGGTATCCCACTTGGCTTCAATGGCCGCGAGTTTTGCGGGCTGATATTTGCGGGTGTTGAGGCCGTGCATATCGCCAATCACCATCTGCAGCGGCACCAACACGGTCAACGCCCATAGCGCCATCGAAAACATGATGCGCGCGTCCTGGACGGATCGATTGCGCCTGAGCAGGTAAGCGCCCACGCCGAGGACGACGAAGCCCGTTGTCGTGAAGAATGCGAACGCGGTATGCGCCAGCCGATAAGGAAATGACGGATTGAAAATCACCTTGATCCAGTCTGTCGGAATAAACTGGCCATTGACGATCTCGTAGCCGGCCGGCGTCTGCATCCAGCTGTTGGCGGACAAGATCCAGAACGTGGAAAACAACGTGCCGATCGCCACCATGAGTGCCGCGAAGAAGTGCGCCCAAGACGGCACAAGCTTGCGGCCGAACAGCAGGACACCGAGGAAGCCGGCTTCCAGGAAGAAAGCGGTCAGGCCCTCATATGCAAACAGTGGCGAGAGGACCTGGCCGGCTGCGGACGCGTAGCGGCTCCAGTTGGTGCCGAACTGAAACGGCATGATGATGCCGGTCACGACGCCCATGCCGAATGCGATCGCGAAGATCTTGATCCAGAATGTCGAGGTGCGGACATAGACTTCGCGTCCGGTCGCGAGAGCCAAGCCCTCGAGGACGGCGATAAAGGACGCCGCTCCGACGGTGAACGCAGGCAGCAGGATGTGCCAGGCGATGACCCAGGCGAACTGGATGCGAGACAATAGGACTGGATCGAAGTGCATCGCTGAACCTCTCGTGTTTCGGTCATGTGAAGAGAGCAGCCGAAGGGGCTCTCAAAGCCGTCTGCAAAGCATGCAGGCTCGTTGAAAATAGACCGCGCAGCTCGGATGCATGAGTAAACGGTGCCAAATCCCGGCAAATTCTTCAAAAGCAGCTGAAGCTATGTGGCTGTTCATCAGCTCGCGCGAACCACCAACGCCTGTTACTGCTCGCTTTGGGATGTGCTCATAAAGAGAATGTGCACGCCTGCGGAATTCTCAACGAGCCGATTTGCTTCCCTGCTCGTAAGCCGGCCTATCCTCGCCTGAGCTGTTCGAGCCAGCTCGCAAAGCGAGGGTGCCTGGTAAATCGACCGTCTAAAGCAGCTAATTCTTGTCGAAAGGACGGAAGAGAAAGAGTTCTTTCAATATCGGGCTCTCTTATCTTCCAGATCGCCGATGGAAGGAAGCCATGCACCTTAAGCTCATAAAGCTCGTAGATTGAGTAGATGATTTCATGCGCTGCTCGACGTTCTTCTGGTGTCATGTCCAAGTTGCACGGTGCGTCGCTTTCAACGAAAGCGGCTATCGGGAGGTTGCGCCTCAGGTCGGAGATCCGGTCGGAGTATTTGAGGAAAATGTCAGCTCCTACACGCCTGTTGTTGGTGTGCAGCGCGGCGTAGATGGCAATACTGCCAACTATGACGGTGCCAAGCGTCATAAATCTCAAAATGTGATCGAGCACCTGCATTGTCCATCAACTCAGGGATCCTAATCATCGAAGCAAGCGTGGTGCAGCTTACGATGTCGGCCGGTGGCCCTCACGCGAGTCCCGCGCGGGAGCAGCGACGCTCGGCGGCTCCGGGATCAATCGCGAGCTGCGCTGGCCGGTGAAATACGACCAGAGCCACTGGTGCTGCACGCGCCAACGGTTCTGCAACTGCGGCAGGGCGAGGATGTGAACGAACGCCCACACCAGCCACGTCAGGGCGCCACTCGTGCGCAGCCAGCCGCGCTCCAGCACCGCGTAATTCTTGCCGACGACCGCCATATTGCCCTTGTCGAAATAGCTGAACGGGCGCTTGACCTTCCGTCCCTTCAGCTCCTTGGCGATCAGCCGCCCGACATAGTGTCCTTCCTGGATCGCCGCCTGCGCAACGCCTGGCACCGGGTGTTCGTTTTTTTGCATGACCGACGACGCATCGCCCACGACGAAAACGCCGGGCGCCTCCACGACCTTCAGGAAGGGATCAACGAGCGCGCGCCCTGCGCGGTCGGTCTTGGTGCCGAGCATCTTTGGGATCGGCGATGCCGCAACCCCCGCGGTCCAGAGCACCGTGGCGCTGGGGATCCGGTTTCCGCCGGCGACCACGCCCTGCGCGTCGACGGTCTCGACCTTCACTCCGGTCAAGACCTTCACGCCGAGCTTTTCGAGGCGTCGGGTCGCTCTGCGGGACAGCGACTCGGCAAAGGTCGGCAGAACCCGCTTGCCTGCGTCGAGCAGAATGATGTTCGCCTGTGCCGGATCGATACGGCGGAAGTTGCCGCGCAGCGTCCCCTTCACCATCTGCGCGAGAGACGCGGCGAGCTCCACGCCGGAGGGACCAGCGCCGACCAGCACGAACGTCATCTGACGCGCGCGTTCGGCCTCGTCCTCGGTCGTCGCGGCCAGTTCAAACGCGCCGAGGATTTTGGCTCGGATCGTCTCGGCGTCACTGAGGTTCTTGAGGCCCGGCGCATATTGAGCGAACTCGTCGTGCCCGAAGTAGCTCGGATGCATGCCGGTCGCGACCACCAGGTAGTCGTAGGCGATCTTGAGCGCGCCCGCGCCAGGCGAAGACGCCTCGATCGTGCGGGAAGCCACGTCGATACCGGTGACCTCCGCCAGGAGCACGCTGAGGTTTTTCTGCTTCACTTCGAGCTGACGGATCGGCGCGGCGATCTCCGCAGGCGAGAGGACCGCCGTCGCCACCTGGTAGAGCAGCGGCTGAAAGATATGATGATTGCGGCGGTCGATCAGGACGACATCGACATCGGCGCGCCGGAGCGCACGCGCCGCTGCGATCCCTGCAAAGCCGCCGCCAATGATGACGACGCGCTTGCGCTCTCGGCGGGGGGCCTCGGCAACGGCAGTCGCCTTGTCAGCCCGGGTCTCAGCCAACATCACGCTCATAGGTTCACCTCGTTCGTGCTCTTTGTCACTAGTTTCAGCAAGCCATCGGCCTATTCGTAATCTGCCTGCCACAGGTCCGGGCCGAACATTTCGTACTGGATATCCCGGGGTGGAATGCCAAGCGCGATAAGGGCGCTGCGGATCGAATGCATGAACGGGACCGGTCCGCACATGTGGTACACCGCATTGTCGGGCAGGCGGACGTGTGACAGGTCCATCTTGCCGGCGAAGACGCCTTGCACCGGCAATTTGCTGTCGGCTCCCTGCTCGTACCAGACATAGATAGAAGCATGACGCAGCGCGACGATGTCATCGCGGATCTGGTCGCGGAGAGCGAAGGCATTCTCGTTGTGGTCGGCGTGCAGCAGCATGATCGGCAATGCGGACCCAGTGGTGGCAAGGTGCGAGAGCATCCCAGCCATCGGGGTAATGCCGATACCCGCGCTGATGAACACCATCGAGCGCCCAGAGTAGTCGTCCAGCACCAGGGGACCGAAAGGAACGGACAAGGTCAGCACGTCGCCCACGCTGACGTTGGTGTGCAACAGCGTCGACGCCTCTCCGTCGGGCTTTCCTGCTGCGCCGTGCACTCTTTTGACCGAAAACTGGCGGGAGTCTCCCTGGTCGGCCCGGCTCAGACTGTACTGGCGCGATTGTCGCGTGCCGTCGGGCAGCGGCACCTGCACCGATATATATTGGCCGGGAAGCGACGGCTTCACCAGGTGATCCTCGATGCGCTTGACGACAAACGTCACCACATCATCGGTTTCCTGGATCTTCTTCTCGACCTCCCATTGCCGCCATACCGTCTGCGGACTCACGCCGCGCGCGCCGTAGAGGCCGCGCTCCACGTGGGTCAGGGTGTAGGCCATCAGCCAGTACACCTCATCCCACGCTGCCGCGACGTCCGGCGTCACCGCGTCACCCAACACCTCTGCAATGGCCGACATCAGGTGGTCATGGACGATCTGGTACTGCTCCGGCTGGATGCCCAGCGACGTGTGCTTGTGCGCAATGCGGGACAGAAGATTCTCGGGCAGCCGATCAGGCGAGTTCACCAGTGCGGTGGCAAATGCGGCCACCGATCCAGCCAAGGCTTGCTGCTGGGTGGCGTCGGCCTGGTGGCTGCGGTTGAAGAGCCCATCCATCAGCTCCGGATGTGCTGCAAACAGAAGCCCATAAAAGCACTTGGCGATTTCCTCGATGTGCGCGCCGACGGCTGGCAGTGTCGCTTGGATGATGGGTCGAGACTTGTCTGAGAGCACGACGCTCCTCCGTGTGATGCGTTGTCTTGCGGCTTCTCGATAGCTACGCCGCGTGACCCAAATGCGCGAGTTAATGCTGCCAAACTTACGCAAATCTCGATAAGACGCTGCAAACAAGAGAGGCTCGGGGGGCAAGTTGAACGTCGCGGTTCTCGTCGTCGCGACGAACAGAAATAGTCCCAGGCTCCGGAGGCCGGATCATGGAAGAGAATCCGAAGGTCACCGTCGCGCTAGTCCACGGTGCTCTCAACGTTCCAGCCGTGGGGCCCCGCTATGGCATCCTGGCGCACCAGAAGCCGGCCATTTTGCAATGCGCGGGCTTGCTCGATGCCTCGACGGCGCTGAGAACAGTTGGCTTCATCGTGGCCAGGAACACTACGAAGCACAGCGCTACCATGGCAAACGTGGCGAAGCTCAAGACGTGTTTCATATCAGTCCACGCCTTTGCCTGGCGCCGCTCTTAATCCCGGTTTGCGTCGCGCCATACTCGACGCGACGCCCATCGATTGCTGCGGGCGCGGGCTATTTGGCCGCGACGGGCGCCTTCGTCTTGTTGAAGTTGGGCGGCCGCTTCTCGAGGAAGGCCGAGAGCGCTTCCTTGGCGTCTGCCGAGGTTACCCGCTCCATGAACTCCTGGTTCTCATTCTTGATCGCCGCATTGAGCTGGCCAATCGAAGGCTGCTTGAGGAGCCGCTTGCTCGCCAGCAACGCGCTGCTCGGTTTTGCCGCCAGCTTCTGCGCCGTTGCGGTAGCTGTCGTGAGCAGGTCGGCATCGGGCACCACGCGGGTCACGAGGCCCAGCTCCGCTGCCCGCGCAGCCGTGAACGGCTCTCCCAGCAAGTACAATTCCGCCGCCCGGAGATGGCCCACGCGCGCCGGTATCGAGAAGCTCGATCCGAATTCCGGCACCAGCGCCAGGTTGATGAACGGTAGCTGGAATTTCGCGCTCTCCACAGCGTAGATGAAATCGCAGTGCGTCAGGATCGTGGTTCCGCCGCCGATCGCTGCGCCTTGCACGGCCGCGACGATCGGCTTTTCGAACCTGACGAACGCGTCCATCAGGTCGCCTTGCGGAAATGCGCCCGGCCTGGGCGGATTCTTGAGGAAATCCACGACGTCGTTTCCGGCGCAGAACACGTTTCCGGTGCTGTGCCAGAGCACGACACGGATCGCGTCGTCCTTGTCAGCTTGGTTGAGGATGTCGGCCAGCTCCGTATACATGGCGGACGTCATGGCGTTTTTCTGGGCCGGGCGATTAAGTTGGACCCGCAGGATGCCGTCGGTATGCTCGGTGAGGATCTCGCTCATGGGCTTGTTCCTTTCTCTCTGTCCGTCCTGTGTCAGGCGTGTTCCTTGACTTTTGGCACCGCGCCGTTGGCGCGCAGGTCCTCGATGCCATCGGTGTCAAATCCCAGGTCACGCAGGATCTCTTCGGTGTGCTCGCCGAGGTTGGGAGCACGCCGGGCCGGAACCTTGGCGACACCGTGCACCTGAATCGGGCTGCTAATCGTCGAAGTCAGCTTGCCGCCGGCTCCTTCGAGCGGAACCACGATGTCGTTTGCCACCAGCTGCGGATCGTTGATTACCTCTTCCGGTCCGCGTACGGCGCCGAACGTGACGTGCACGCCGCTGAAAACCTCCTCCCAGTGCGCCATCGGCTGCGCGGAGAAAAGATCGTCGAAGATGGCCGTGAGCTGCGGCATGTTCGCCATCAGCTTCGCGGGATCCGAGAACCGCGGATCGGTCAAGAGATCCGGCCGGCCGATCGCCTTCGCCACCGCCGCCAACTTGTCGGGCATGACGATGAGAACGAACCAGGTGCCGTCGGAGGCGCGATACACGTTGAGCGCAGCACTTGCCGGATGCTTGCGATCATGCAGCCCGTAGAACTTCGCGCCGGCTAGCGCAGCCTGAATCGAAACGCTCGCCGACCAGACGCCCTCGGCGAGCAGCGAGGTTGTGACATACGCGCCCTTGCCGGTGCGCTCGCGGCGGTACAGTGCCGTGACGATCGCCGAATAGATTCCCACGGCCGTCGCGTTATCGCCGCTGCCGGCCACCGGCCAGGTCGGCGGCGCGCCGGCATCGCGCGTCATCGACAGCAGGCCGCTGCGCGCCCAGTATGACGTGATGTCGAAGCCGGGGAGACTGGCATCCGGCCCCTTTTCGCCAAAGCCGGTGAGATCCGCGTAGATTAGCCGCGGATTCCATTGCATGACGTCGGCGTATTCGAGCTTCAATTTCTTGCGCGCGGGATGCGGCGTATTGACGATGAATACGTCGGCCCACCTGACCAGCTGCTCGACGACCTGCTGCGCGCTTGGTGACTTCAGGTCGAGCGTGATGCTGCGCTTGTTGCGGTTGGCGAGATGCCACTGATAGGGATCATCTGAAGCAGGCTGCGGCGGGATCTTATGCGCATGTCGCCAGGGGTCACCGCTCGGCGGTTCGACCTTGATGACGTCGGCGCCGAAATCCGACAGGATGACGGCGGCGCCGGGCGCCGCGACGAAGCTCGCGAAATCAACCACCTTCAGTCCAGAAAAAACGTTGTCGCTTGCCATTGGGTCTCTCCTAAATCGTCGCGTTGGCTTCACCGCCCCAGGAACTTGGGGGCGCGCTTCTCGAGGAAGGCAGACGTCCCTTCCTTCTTGTCTTCCGTCCCGGCGCACAGCCCGAAGTAGGAGGCTTCCAGTGCGAAGCCCTCGCTCTGGCTCGTGTCCAATCCCTTGTTCACGGCCTCGAGCGAAAGCTTGACAGCGATGGGAGCGTTCGAAGCGATCATCTTCAGGATGGCTTCCGCACGCGGGATGAGATCGGTTGCCTGGACGACTTCGTTGACGAGCCCGATGCGCCAGGCCTCTTGCGCGCTGATGATCTCGCCGGACAGAATGAGCTGGAGCGCGCGGCCCTTTCCGACTAGGCGCGGCAGGCGTTGCGTGCCGCCGCCCCCGGGAAGCAATCCCAGCTTGACCTCGGGCTGGCCGAACTTCGCGTGCTCGACAGCGATGCGGATGGAGCAGGCCATTGCCGTCTCGCAGCCGCCGCCGAGTGCAAAGCCATTGATCGCCGCGATCACCGGCTTGCCGAGATTCTCGACGAGATCGAGCACCTCCTGCCCGGAGCTGCTGGACCGTTCGGCATCGATCGCACTCGCATGCGCGAGCTCGCTGATGTCGGCGCCGGCGACGAATGCCTTGTCACCTGCGCCGGTGAGGATGACGCCGCGCACGGCGTCGTCGTCCCGCGCATGCTCGAAGGCCGTGCGCAGATCCTTCCATGTCGGCGTGTTCAGGGCGTTGAGCACCTTGGGCCGGTTGATGGTCACATAGGCGACCGCGCCGCGCTTTTCGTACAGGACGTTTGCGAGCGTCAGTGTCGCCGCCGAAGGATCGGCAGGCACTGCTGCGGGCGGAGAGTCGAGCGTCGTTGTTGTCGATGACATGTTGATCTCTCTTCTCAGGTTGCGAGCCGGCGCAATGCGCACCGGCGCGCTTTTCGGTTCTCAGATGAATGCGCAGAACCCGCTTGGGCTTACGCAACTGGCTCGATCGATTTCGTCTGGGTCGACTTGGCGGCCTTCTTGCGCAGTTCGAGCAGGCCGAGAAGGACTTCGTCGCGCTCCGCCTCCAGCTCCGCAATGGTGCGCGATCCGACTTCCGCGTGGACGCTGTCGATCAGCTTCTGCTGCACGTCCGGCGTCAGCACCGGCGAGCCGAGCGTCTTCCACCAGGCCGTCATCGGCCCCGAGAACTGATGGAAGAAGTGCTCGATGCCACCCGGGCCGCCGCCGAGGTGATTGAGCATCAAGTTGCCCATGATTCCCCAGCGCAGGCCCGGGCCCCAGGAGAGGGCGGTGTCGACGTCGGCGGCGCTCACCACGCCCTCGGCGACAAGATAGTAGACCTCGCGAGCCACTGCGGACTGCAGCCGGTTGGCGACGTGGCCGGGCAGCTCCTTCTTGACGCGCACCGTCTTTTGCCCGATGGACGTGTAGAATTCCTCCACGCGCTGGATTGTCGCTTCCGAGGTCTTGGCTCCGCCGACGATCTCGGTCAGCGGGATCAGGTGCGGCGGATTGAACGGATGACCGATGACGCAGCGCTCGGGGTGCGCCGCGGCGCCTTTCTGGATCTCGCTCATGGTGAGCCCCGACGAGCTCGATGCAATGATCACTTCGGGAGCCAGTAGCTCGTCGAGCTGCCCATAGAGCTTCTGCTTGAAATCAATCCGCTCGGGGCCGTTCTCCTGAACGAGGTCGACGCCAGCGACCGCCTGTGTGAGATCTGCCGTGAACTTGAGGTTCGACTGCGATGCTCCCGCCGACAGGCCCAGCCGCTTGAGAGCTGGCCAGGCCGTGTCCACGAACTTGCGAAGCGAGGCCTCCGCGTTCGGCGCGGGGTCGGTTGCGATAACCTGCAATCCTTTGGCGAGGAACAGCGAGGCCCAGCTCGCGCCGATCACGCCGGTGCCGATGATGGCGATGCGGCGAATGGGTTTGGTATTCGACATGGTTTGATTCTCCTGTTCGGCTTTTTCAGACTTCGGCGTAGGCGATGCCGGTGAGGTTGCCCTGGGCGTAGAGGAAGTTGCGCACGTTCTTGCCATCGAGGTCGGCGGAATAGACCGAGCCGGCGAAGTCGGTGACGAACATCCGGTTGCCGGGCACGTCGAGGGCGATGCCGATGCCTTCCATCAAATGCGTGACAACAATCTCCGGATCGGCCTTTGTGTCGACGGGCGCGCGATTGACGGTGTTGCCGCGCGGCGGATCGCCGCGATCGGTCCAGTAGAGGACACGGTTCGCCACATCGAGTTCGAGGTCGATCGGCTCCGGCAGACGATCGAACAGCACCTCGATGTCGGAACGGTTCGTCGGGGTCTCGCCCTTCGGGATCTCGATGTTGGCGCGGAAGATGCGGCCCTGCTCGCCATTGTCGGGGCCCTTCTGCGTCCAGTAGATTTTCTTGAACTTCGGATCGATGGTGATCCCGACGCACCACAGGTTTTGATCGCGCGCATCGTTGTCGCCGTGGCCGGTTTGGACCAGCGTCTCGACCTGCGAGCCGTCGAGATTGGCGCGCATCACGCGCATGCCCTCGCGGTCGCACCAATAGAGCTTGCCGTTCTCCTTATCGAGGTGCATCTGCTTCGGCGTGTGGATGACGCCCTGAGGGACGATGACCTTGCGGTTCCCACCGTCGAGGTCGGCGCGCTCGATGGAGCCGTCGTTGAGAGGGGGAACGCCCATGTTGGTCCAATAGATGTGACCAGCCTCGACATCCACGACGATGCCATCCGGGAGGCGGCCATCCTTGACGATGATCTTGCGGTCGGAACCATCGGGATTCATCGAGTGAATGCGGTCTCCGCTCAGTTCGAGAACGAACAGTCGGCCGGAACGGGTGGTGCCGGATGAGGTCTTCGATTTGGTGGCTTCGATTGTCGTCATGGTCTTTCCTTCGGCTGTCGCAGTTGTCTTCTCTCACGTGGCCTTCGCTCGTCCCTATCTGACCCACATCGGCCGCCATCGCGAGTAAAGCCCGGCAAATCGTGCCAAATCGCTGCTAAGCAGGCGGCGGGGTTCCACGCATTTCGGATCAGACAAAACGAACGGGCGGCTGGAATTTCTCAGGCAATGCGGTACGATTTCTGCGGGCCCGAGAGAGAGGCCGGGCCCATGGCGCACCTAAAACTTGGTTGACCGACCTTAACTCGGAGCACGGATGCCGGAGGCTGATGATGGTGCCGCATTCGTCGAACCTGGCGTACTCGGACGGTGACCCTCAGGTCCTGTGGAGAGACAGCGAACGCGTCTTTCACCGCGGCTGGCGACTGGACGATGAGGGCAAGCGGCGCGCAGTGCTGCTTGTTGCTCCTGCTGCTGACCACCCGTCGCGATCATGTCTCGATCGGCTCACGCACGAATACGAACTGAAGGACGAACTCGACAGGGCGTGGGCTGTGCGGCCGCTGGACCTCGTGCGCGACGCCGGTCGAACCATGCTGGTGCTCGATGATGCGGGCGAGCCGCTCGAGCGGTTGCTCGGCGTGCCCATGGATATGGGGCGCTTGTTGCGCCTCGGCTGCACGATTGCCTCGGCTCTGGGCAAGCTTCACCAGCGCGGGCTCGTTCACAAAGATATCAAGCCAACCAACATCCTGTTAAACGAGGCAACCGGCGAAGTGCGGCTGACCGGGTTCGGGATCACCTCGCGCTTCGCGCGCGAACGTCAGTCGCCTCACCCCCCCGAGACGATCGCCGGCACGCTTGCCTACATGGCGCCCGAGCAGACCGGGCGGATGAATCGGTCAATCGATTCCCGGAGCGATCTGTACGCGCTCGGCGTCACTTTCTACCAAATGCTCACCGGTGCTTTGCCGTTCACCGCTGCTGAGCCGATGGAATGGGTACATTGCCATCTCGCTAGGCAGCCCGTGCCGCCGGTCGAGCGGCTGAAAGAAATCCCTGGCACCGTCTCGGCGATCGTCATGAAGCTGCTCGCGAAGAGGGCCGAAGACCGCTATCAAACGGCGGCCGGCCTCGAAAGCGATCTTCGCAGCTGCCTGGTCGAATGGCAGGCGCAGGGCCGGATCCAAAACTTTCCATTGGGCGAACACGATACACCCGACCGGCTGCTGATCGCCGAGAAACTCTACGGGCGGCGGCGCGAGGTTGAGACCCTGCTCGCCTCCTTCGATCGCGTCGTCAACGGTGGCGCCCCGGAATTGGTTCTGGTTTCGGGCTATTCCGGCGTGGGCAAATCCTCGGTCGTCAACGAGCTGCAGCCGGTGCTGGTACCGCCGCGAGGCCTTTTCGCTTCCGGCAAGTTCGACCAGTACAAACGCGACATTCCCTACGCGACGCTGGCACAAGCCTTTCAGAGCCTGGTCCGGCCGCTGCTCGGCAAGAGCGAAGCCGACCTTGCGCCTTGGCGCGACGCATTGCGGGAAGCGCTGGGACCGAACGCAGGACTGATTGTGGATCTCGTTCCTGACGTCAGGCTAATCGTTGGAGAGCCACCGCCGGTCCCGGAGCTTCCGCCACAAGACGCGCAACGGCGCTTCCAGCTCGTGTTTCGACAGTTCATCGGTGTCTTCGCCCGACCTGAACATCCCCTGGCGCTCTTCCTCGATGACTTGCAATGGCTCGACGCGGCGACGCTTGACCTCGTGGAAGACCTGTTGAACCGGTCCGATCTCCGCAATCTTCTCCTCGTCGGCGCCTTCCGCGATAACGAGGTCACCGCAGCACATCCGCTCATGCGTAAGCTGGAGACGATTCGGGCAACCGGAAGAGTGCAGGATATCAAACTTGCTTCGCTGAGAACCGAACACCTGGAAGAACTTGTCGCGGACTCGCTCCGCTGCGACGCAGAGCTGGCCGCCCAGCTCGCGGGGTTGGTGCACGCGAAGACCGATGGGAATCCTTTCTTTGTGATCCAATTTCTTCACGCGCTCGCCGGCGAAGGTCTCCTGGCATTCGATCACGAGGGGGAGCGATGGTCCTGGGACCTCGAAGGCATCCACGCCAAGCAATATACCGACAACGTCGTGGAGCTCCTGGCCGCGAAGCTGACGCGGCTGCCGCTCGGCACGCAGGGAGCGTTGCAGCATCTCGCTTGCCTTGGTCATGTCGCCGACGTTACGATGCTTTCGATCATTGTGGGGACGTCCGAGGAAGGGGTGCACGCGGCTCTCTGGGAGGCCCGGCGTCAACAATTGATCGACGGCGTTGATCGCTCCTACAAATTCATTCACGACCGCGTGCAGGAAGCCGCCTATGCCCTGATCCCGGAAAACGCGCGCGCCGAGGGGCATTTGGCAATCGGCCGGCTGCTTTTGGCGCAGACGCCGCCGGAAAGGCGCGACGAGACGATCTTCGAGATCGTCAACCAGCTCAACCGTGGCTCGCGGCTGATAACGTCACCAGAGGAACGTGAGCAACTCGCCGAGCTGAACCTGGCCGCCGGCAAGCGCGCCAAGGCGTCGTCGGCGTATGCCTCCGCGCTGGCTTATCTCACCGCCGGTGCGACGCTGTTGCCCCAGGACGCATGGCAACGCCGGCAGGAACTGGCCTTTGAGTCGGAGCTGCACGCCGCCGACTGCGAAGTCTGTACCGGGGCACTGCAAGCCGCCGAGCAGCGGCTGGCGGCGTTGGCAACGCGCACTGTCGACAACGTTCAACGATGCATCGTGGCGCAGCGGCGCGTGGATCTGTACGTAATCCTTGGGGCGGCCGAGAGGGTGGTCGCGGTTGCCCTGGAATGCTTGCGGCATGTAGGCATCGATTGGTCGGCGCATCCGACCGAGGCGGAAGCGCGCCGCGAGTACGAGCGCATCTGGGTCCTGCTCGGAGATCGCACGATCGAGGACCTTTTTGACCTGCCGCTAATTCGGGATCCGCAGGCCCGCGCGACGCTCGATTTGCTCACCAGCCTGGTTCTCCCGGCACTGTACACCGACCCGAACTTGTTCGCACTCAGCGCCTGCATGGCCGTCAATCTCAGCCTGGAGCACGGCAACGGTGAAGGATCACTGTTGAACTACGCAGTAACGGCGATGATCGCCGGTCCCCGCTTTGGCCACTATGATGAAGCCTATCGATTTGGAAGAGTGGCTTGCGATCTGCTCGAACGCCGCGGATTGACGTACTTTGGGGCTCGGACCTATACGGCCTTTGCGATCGTGGTTCCGTGGACACGACCACTCAGGGAGGGCATCGAACCCTCACGTCGCGCCTTCCAGATGGCGAAGGAGAACGGCGACCCTGCCTATGCCGCATTCGCGTCCCGCGGTCTCAGCAGCATCCTTCTTGCCCTGGGCCATCCACTCGACCAATTCGAGCGGGAAGGCCAGGACGCATTAGAGTTCGTACAGAGGTACGGATTTTTCCTCGACAGACTTTCCGCGCCGATCGGGCTCGCCCGAACCCTGCGCGGTAAAACCACGAAGTTTGGCTCCCTCGACAACGGTGAATTCACGGAGCGCTCTTTCGAAGAGCGCTGCACGGGGCAACCCGCTCGCGTCTTTCTGGAATGCTTCTACTGGATCCGCAAGCTCCAGGCGCGCCTCTTCGCCGGCGACTACGTCTCGGCGATCGAGGCCGCCGAAAAGGCAGAGCAATGGTACGCGACCTCGCCGGGGCTGGCGCTCTTCCCAGCTGAGAAGGCGGAATGCCATTTCTATGCTGGCCTGTGCCGCGCCGCACAGTGCGAACCTGTGGGTCCCGACCCCTACGCCAGGCATCGAGAAGCACTTGGCGCGCACGAGCGAGAGCTTCGGGCGTTGGCGGTGAATTGCCCAGAGAATTTCGAGGATCGTGCAACGCTGCTCGCTGCCGAGATTGCCCGGATCGAGGGGCGTCCGCTCGACGCCATGGACCTATACGAGCGCGCCATCGCATCGGCACGCACTAACGGCTTTGTCCACAATGAGGCGCTCGCCTGCGAGCTGGCCGGCCGCTTCTACGCAGCGCGCGGCCTCGAGGAGATCGCGCATCACTACCTGGGAAGCGCGCGGCGGGGCTATCTGCGATGGGGCGCCGACGGAAAGGTGCGGCAACTCGACGAGTTCCATCCGCGGCTGAGGCAGGACGAGCGCACGCGGGGTCCAATGGGTACGATCGAGGCACCGGTCGAACATCTCGATCTCGCAACGATGATCGAGGTCTCGCAGGCGCTCTCTGGCGAGATGGTGCTGGAAAAGCTCATCGACAAACTCATGCGCGCAGCCCTTAAGCACGCGGGCGCCGAACGAGGCCTTCTGATTGTCCCGCGAGGTGATGAGCTGCAGATACAGGCGGATGCGATCGCTAGCGGCGAGAATGTCACCGTGCATCTGCGCGATGGCTTCTACAGCACAGCCGCGTTGCCGGAGTCGTTGGTTCGCTATGGAATGCGGACGCATGAAATGGTGATTCTCGACGACGCTTCATCTCAGCAGGCATTTTCTGATCCCTATCTGCTTCAGGGGCATGTCCGCTCTATTCTCAGCTTGCCATTGATCAATCAGGGAAAGCTCACGGCGATTCTCTATCTCGAGAACAATCTGACGCCGAACGTTTTCACGCCCGACCGCGTCGCCTTGCTGAAGGTGCTTGCGTCGCAAGCGGCCATCTCGCTTGAAAACTCGCGGCTATATCATGATCTCGCAGATCGCGAACGGAAAATCCGACATTTGGTTGACGCCAACATCATCGGGATAATCATTGCTGATCGCGAACGTCGGATCCTTGAAGCCAATGACGCGTTTTTACGTATGCTGGGATATAGCCGTGAGGACCTCGTCTTGGGTCGCAGCTTGACCGACCTGACTCCGCCGGAATGGCGCGAAGCCGACGAGCGTATTTGGGCAGAAATGATCTCGACCGGAATCGCTCAGCCCTTCGAGAAGGAATATTTCCGGAAAGACGGTAGCCGCGTTCCCGTGCTCGTTGGTGCCGCCACGATGTTCAAGGACGGAGGCAACGAGGGGCTGGCGTTCGTGCTCGATCTAACCGAGCGCAAACGCGCGGAGGAGGCGCTGCGTCGCAGCGAAGCCTATTTGGCCGAAGCCCAACGCTTGAGTCATACCAGCAGCTGGGCCTTGGATGTGCGCCGTCGAGAGTTTGTGTATTTATCGTCCGAAGTATACCGCCTTTTTGGATTCGATCCGAAGAACGACATAGGATCACCCCAGCCCTTCTATGATCGTATTGTTCCCGAGGACAGAGAGCGGGTCATCGAATTGGCGCAGCAGGCGGTTCAAGAGAAAGCAGGCCGCGAAGTTGATTTTCGCATTGCACTTCCAGACGGAGCGATCAAGTACGTACATTCCGTCGGGCATCCCTTGCTCGGAACGGATGGCGAGGTAGTCGAAGTGGTTAGTACGCATATCGATGTTACCGAGCAGCACCTCGCAAATGAGGCGCTGCAAAAGGCCTTCGACGAAATCAAGAAATCAGAAGATCGCTTCCGACTGGTCGTCGACACAATTCCAGCATTGGTCTGGCGCGCCAGCCCGGATGGGATTCCCGACTTCCTCAATCAACCGGCCCTCGACTACACCGGCCTCAAATTGGACCAGGCCGAAACCGGCTGGCCTCGCGCCTTTCATCCGGAAGACAAGAAGGGCATGTTGCAGAAGTGGACTGCAATACGGGAGTCCGGCATGCCCGGCGAGCTCGAAGCCCGACTTCGCCGCTTCGATGGTGAATATCGCCGGTTTTTGTTTCGAGGCGTGCCGCTGCGCGATGAGTTGGGCAACATTGTCAAATGGTACGGGTCGTCTACTGACATCGAGGATCGAACACAAGCGCTGGCGCGGTTGCAGCAGATGCAGTCGGATCTCGCGCACATGAACCGCGTGAGTGTGATGGGAGAACTGGCAGCCTCGCTCTCTCACGAGATCGCGCAACCGATCGCCAGCGCGCGCAACAATGCCCGGGCGGCGCAGAATTTTCTGAGGATGCAGCCGCCAGACCTTGGCGAGGTCCGGGAGGCCCTTTCCTGCGTCGTTGCGGACGCAGATCGATCCGGGGACATCATCGATCGCATCCGAGAGCAAATCAAGAAAGCACCGCCGCGAAAAGAACGTTTTGATCTCAACGCGGCAATCAACGAAGTGATCATATTGGCACGAAGCGTGACCAACCAGAATGGTGTCTCCGTCCAAACCAGGCTTGCGGCGGCATTGCTTCCAGTTCTGGGCGACCGCATTCAGCTGCAACAAGTCTTGTTGAACCTGATCCTCAACGCGGCTGAAGCAATGAGCTCGGTTGAAGAGGGAGCAAGGCAGCTGTTGATCAGCACCGAGCAGGACCAGGCAGGCGCCCTGGTGGCCGTGCGCGATTCCGGGCCGGGCATTGATCCGGCGCATCTCGATCGGGTCTTTGAGGCCTTCTACACCACTAAGCCCAGTGGATCAGGCATGGGGCTGTCCATCTGCCGGTCCATCATCGATGCTCATGGGGGTCGGCTATGGGCGGAAGCGAACGCGCCTCGCGGCGCTGCATTCCAGTTCACCTTGCCCGGCGCTCACGAAGAGCTCACGATTCCGAGCCGTCCAAACTGAGAGCTTCGCGGACACATCGCGCGAGATGCTCGTCATCCACCGGCTTGCGCAGGTAACACACGGCCCCGTCATTTGCAGCGCGGGCCTGATCGGCGTCATTGGGAAACGCAGTCACGAGGATTGTCGGAATCGCGTGGCCTGTGTCGATAAGATATCGATAGAGTTCGAGCCCGGTCATGGCAGGCATATGGATGTCGGCGATCAGGCAGGCTGTATCGGCGAGGCGCGGGGAAGCGAGAAATTCCGCTGCAGAGGAGAAAATGTCGACCGCATAGCCCAGCGATCTCATGAGCCTGCACATGGAGTCACGAAAGAACCGATCGTCATCGACGATCGAAACCAACACCTTTTTCATCGTGCCGCCTATGGCCATTCCTAGCACCGTCGTACTGGAGGCCTAACTCTGCCGTAGCTCCGCGTGGAACTGCTTGATTTTTGTCAAGAATGCCACCGATGCGATGCTGGTGCCCCGTAAACTTTGGCTTATCCCGACGATACTTGCGAAGCTTGGCCGCCAATGACTTCTGATCGGGACTTTGGCTGACGGACGGCGCGCCGAGATCATAATTGGCGACTTGGGACCACGTCCGAGCATCGTAAGCCTTCGTATCGGTTTCGTGCCCCATTTGGATGCCCGACCTCGACCTGCGCTCAATTGAGCTGCTCGTGACGATCTCCTAAGTCTGCCTGCGAACGAAAGACGCATCAGACCAAGGGAGAGAACAATGCCTGATCGCTTCAAAAGTCACGGGGCTCACAAGGCCACGCGATGCGCAATCTGTGAGGGCAAGTTTGGCCTCGTCCGGCATTATTCGTGGCGAACCCCGCTTTGCTCAAGGAAGTGCGTCGATCGCCTCAAGGCTCGCCGCCAAAGTGACGGCAATTGGATGGGCTGGCTGCAAATCGCGTTTGACCATTCGCCCGAAAGCCGCGCGAGGATGTCATGACGCTTCAGATATCACAGCGAGGCAAGCAGTATCTCAAAACAGCAGAGACGTTGCTCCGCGCCGCCAGAACCATGACTGATCGAGTGGTTGCGACCCAGCTCAAAGCCCTCGCCGACGACTACGAGCGGCGTGCCGAGAAGGCTTCGCGCGATGATGCAGCCAGGGCATTGGCTCGAGTGGCCGCGAACGTTGAACGCGCGTGGGGTGCATGAACTGCCGGGGCGTCGCTCCGCAGCTATCAGATAGCCGCAGACATCCCGCCAAAGCGGACCAGCGCGGTCGACGGGGCGAACCGCCTCAGTATTGGGTAAACTTTGGAACCCCGCGCGTATGCTCCGGGAAAAATGGGGCTATTCAGGTTCCGGGTTTAGGACTAGAAATCCGCGATCTGGCCGCAAACCAGGACACCGGCTGATTTAGCGATCTCTTTGAGCAACAGCGATGTCTGACGCAACTTCCACCGTGTTGGTCATCGACGACGATCCGGACCTCCGAGCGTCGGTCGGGCGGCTCTTGCGATCGCTCGGCATCGACGTTCAGCTATTTGCCTCAGTTCCCGACTTCCTGAAGTCCGATCCACCGGATTGCCCCTCCTGCCTGGTGCTCGATATCAGGATGCCCGGCCAGAGCGGCCTGGATTTTCAGCGCGAGCTCGCTGCGGCAAACAGAGATATTCCGATCATATTTGTGACGGGACACGGCGACATCCCGATGTCCGTGCAGGCCATGAAGCGGGGCGCCATCGAGTTCCTGACCAAGCCATTCCGCGATCAGGATCTGCTCGACGCTATTCAGCTTGGTCTGTCCCGTGATCGTGCGCGGCGGGAGAATGACAAAGATCTGTCTGCTCTGAGGGAACGTTTCAGCTCGCTGAGCCCCAGGGAGCGCGAGATCGTGGTTCAGGTCGCTCGCGGCCGCCTGAGCAAACAGATTGCCCACGATATCGGTATCGCCGAGGCCACGGTGAAAGTGCATCGCAGCAGGGCGATGCAGAAAATGCAAGCCGGCTCACTGCCCGAACTCGGTCGGATGGCTGACAGGCTCAAGCTGGTGCCCGACAAGTCGCAACGTTCCTAACTGCATCCTTGCGCGAAGTTGCACGGTGGGCGCGCCTCTTGGGGTTCCCGGCAAGGCGCCGCGATCTGTAAATTTAGGTTCAGTTGACGCAGCCAAATCTGTCGTGCGCGCCACCCGGGTGCAATAGCCCGCCGCACTCCAAACCATCACATTGCGCCTCACGAGCATCTTTGCGGGATTAGTCCTGCCAGAGCACGCGAGGTCATGATGCCAGGATCGACTGCTGCCTTCGGACGCTTGGCGCAATTTCATCCCGAATCGGAACTTGACGCGAGAGGCGCCGCTCAAACTCCGGATACCGCCCAAGAACTCTTCGAGAACCGAACCGGATCGGCCGGTGCTGCTCCAGCCGACGTTTTGTTCGGACCGTTTCGCCTGGTTCCGACGCAATATCTTCTGCTGGAAGGCGATAAGCCCGTGCCTCTCGGAAGCCGGGCTCTGGAGATCCTGATTGCTTTGCTGGAACGCCGCGGTGAGCTGGTTAGCAAACAGGATCTGATGGCTCGAGTCTGGCCCAATATTTTCGTCGAGCCTGCCAACCTCACGGTCCATATGTCCGCGCTGCGTCGCGCACTGCGTGACGGCCGGGACGGGCATCGGTTCATCGTCAACATTCCCGGACGCGGCTACTGCTTCGTCGCCTCCGTCGAGGCGCCGAAACGCGGTAACTGAGCGCGAATGGCGAAGCATCCGCAGAGGCACTACCGTGGTCGCGACAATGGCAGAGCAACCGTTCACCGTAGCGAAGGTACCCGTCAGTTCTTGGAGCTTCGCGGTCCGCGTTTGGCTCGCCACGATCCTGGCCTTGTTCGTGAGCTTTTGGCTGCAGCTTGAAGCGCCGACCACGGCCGCCCTTACCATTGCGGTCCTCGCCGAGCCGACCCGCGGTCAGGCATTGGAAAAGGCGGGTTTTCGATTGCTCGCCACTGTCGTGGGCGTCGCAGCGTCAATCGCAATTACCGGCTTCTTTTCGCAGGCGAGGGATCTGATCCTGGCGGCGTTTGCGATGTGGCTTGGTATTTGTGTCTTTGCGGCAAAGCTTCTGGACGGCTATCGGGCTTATGCAGCGGTGCTGTCCGGCTACACCGTCGGATTCATAGCGACACAGCAGATCGATAACCCGCAGCACGTGTTCGAATCCGGCATGTCGCGTGGCGCCGCGATTGCGGTCGGCATTCTTTCGATAGCGGTTGTCAATACATTGATGTTTGCTCCCGACCGTCAATCGCGGTTGGTCGCGCAGCTCGCAGCGATCCATCACCGCGTCCGCAAATATGCAAGCGCAGCCTTCCACGGCGAACCAGACAACTCGTCGACCTTCCTGACCCTGCTCCGGGACATCGTAACGCTCCGTCCCGAAATGGCGAGTGTGGCTCTGGAATCGAGCAGCGGACCCGTCAGGAGCGCAGCCGCGCGTAGCCTGGCAGTTGGTCTCGTCGCAGAATTGCAGGCAGCCCGGACCTTGAGCAGCGGTCGCGCCCAAAGCAGCGACGCCGAACCTGACGTCTCGGCACAAAGCGATTTGTTTCGACGGGACCAGGAGGTTCGACAGGGTCTGTTGGCCCTGAAGTCAGTCAATTGGCCGTCGCGATTGTGGCGGGCGCCCTTGTACCGTTCCTATCGGATTGCCGCCGAAAGCGGAGTGCGCGCCGCTTTATGGTGTGCGATCGCCTCGATGATCTACGTCTGGGCTGGGTGGCCCGCGGCCAGCGTTTCGCTGTCTTTTGTCGTGTTGATCATCGGACTGGGCGCCACAACACCGAAGCCGCGCGCGTTCACCGCGATCGCGCTGATCGGTACGCCGATCGCTGCTTTGCTGGCCGGCGTACTCGAGTTCATCATCCTCAATGGCGCCGACGCCTTACCGCTGCTGGCCATCGCTCTTGCGCCTTTTACGGTCGGGGCAGCACTCCTTATGACCTCCAAAAATCTTCTCTGGTCATCGCTCGGTCGCGTCAGTCTACCTTACATCATGCTCATGCTCGCGCCGAGTAATCCGCAGACCTACAATCCGCAGGCCTTCCTCTTCACGTGCGTATTCATCGGCGCAGCCGCGGCGCTCCTGCTTGCGGCACAGATCCTGATTCCGCCCGTCTCCGATGACAAACGCAGGACGTGGCTGCTTGCGGAGGCTCGCAGCGAGCTTCGGCGGCGGGGTCCCCCGAATGACGAAGCTCCTGAGGAGGCAATGTTCCGTGCCGCTTCGCGAATCGAGCAATTTCTTTCCGCCGGAGGAGCGCAGGACAGCCGTGCCCTTACCGAAATGCTTTCTTGCTTCGACCAATCGGCGATGGTCCGGCTTCGCGATGCAGGCCGTGGCGTCGAATCCGCAAAGGCAACCTGATGGCACACACCTTTCCAGAGCTGGTCATCGGAGGCGTTCTGCTGGCGCCGTTTGTAACTTATTTGGCAGCGGCTCTTGCCGTCGTCGTTGTCCTTCGACCGCTTCTGCACGTCATCGGCTTCGCGAAGATGTTCAGTCACGCCTCGATTGCAGAGCTAAGTCTGTACGTAGCGATTCTCGGCTTTGCAATGCTGCTATTCTAGAGGAGATGGCCATGAGTGGGACCATTGATAATGAAGTCTTTCAGCAGGAGGAGGTGCATGCATTCGTTGCGCACTCGTCGCCGGATGTCGGTGACGCATGGCCTCGCCATGCCGGAGAACTCGACGACGTCGCGCGAAGGGTATCGGAAGCTGATCTACGCGATAAGCCGATCGTCTCGTCCTCCGGAAAGTCCACGGCGCTGCGGCGAGGCCGCGCCTTGCGAACCGTGCGGTCTCTGCTGCGCAAGATAGCGACAGCCGTCATCGCAGTTGCTGCGGTGCTTGTCGCTCTCGTGACTTGGGATCAATACAATGCCGGGCCCTGGACACGGGATGGGCGCGTCCGGGTTCAGGTTGCGAGCGTTGCACCAGAAATCTCTGGCAAGATCATGGAGTTGCGCATCGTCGACAATCAATTCGTTCATAAGGGTGACATCTTGTACGTCGTCGATTCCTTCGACTTCGACGTCGCGCTGCGCACGAACAAGGCGGCGTTGCAGCAAAGGATGGCCGACCTGAGCGTGAAGGAACTGCAGTCCGAGCGCCGGCGACGGTTGTCAGATCTGGCGAGCAGCACCGAAGAGAAGCAAATCTACGAGGGAAATGCGTTGCAGGCAAAGGCGGCCGTCGATTCGGCTCAACAGCAGGTGCGGCAGGCAGAGATCAATCTGAAGCGCACTGAAGTGCGGAGCCCGGTGAACGGAATTGTGACCAACCTTCTGCTGCGAGAAGGAGATTACGCGCATCTCGGTGCCGCAAATGTTTCGATCATCGACACGGACAGCTACTGGGTCGACGGCTATTTCGAGGAAACCAAACTAGCCCGGCTGTGCGTGGGGGACCGCGCCGAGGCAAAGCTGATGGGTTACTCCGCGCCAATCATTGGTCACATCGCGACGGTGACGCGTGGCGTCAGTGTGTCCAATGCCGCGGCTTCCACGCAAGGGTTGCCAAACGTCGATCCCGTTTACACATGGGTACGCTTGGCGCAGCGCGTGCCAGTCCGGATTGCGATCGATAATGTGCCGCCCGGCGTGCCGCTTGTGTCGGGCTTGACTGCAACTGTCACGATCCGCGACGGCGATAGACGAACGCTCCTGCAAAACGTTCGCGCCGAACTTGAGACGAGCTTCTTCGGATTGGTCGGCGAAGCTTCGGCACGACCAGGCTGCATCCCCAGCCCATCGTCGCCGTAAAAGGCGGGCCATTAGCAAGAATGTGCAGGCTCGCATCCGCCAGCAGATGAGCTTGGCGCCGCCTTTCCGCCAGGGAGGGCGCCCCCTGCTGCATCCGAAACCGCCACTCGCCCCGTCTAAGCCAAGGTTTAAGTAGGGCAACCACTGCCGTACTCGGAACGACACGCGTGCAATAGAACAGAGACGTGCAGAACCGTACGCTTGTGCGAGACAATTGGTGTTGCGGAGTTCAATCATGAGGAGAATAGCCGTTATCGTCGCGTTTGCCGCGATCAACGCATCCGCGATTCCAGCGGTTGCGGCGGATTGTACGGCGATTAATCACATCGACACCTCTTGCGTGCGGTTGGCGACTGTCAACAGCAAACAAGTTGACGCCGCCGACAACGAGAAGATTTGCCGCGCATACGCCGCTTCATTCTATGAGTCCGTGGTGCGAAGGCAGGTGTCCGCCAGCCGCGTCGACGGCGCGCGGGCTCTGGCTGCGCTCGATTCCGTGATCAACGCTTTCAATGACCTGTTGGCGACGAAGTGCGGCGGCTGAACCTCACTACGTCTCAAAAACAGCAACCCAGGAGGTGCGTAGATGATCCTGTTGCCACTCATGACCGCCTGGATGTGGTTCGAAATGTTTAAGGCATCACTGCTTCTGCCTTTGGTGCCGCGCCGTCGGGGAGACCAGGAGCGCTGAGATCTCCGGGCTACCCCGCCCCATTTGAAGAGGCTGAACATGACCCAAGTCTACTTCCACTGCTCCAACACGAAGAAGGTGTTCGTCGATCGTCGCGGCGCCTTGGTGGATGACCTCGCTGAGGCGTGCGATCATGCAACCCGCATCGTGCGATCCTTGATCGACGAGCGCAGCCTCGAGGATTGGCGTGACTGGGTCCTGCATGTGAGCGACGAGCAGGGCGGGGAACTGTTTGTTGTTCCCTTCACTTTCGTGCTCGCCAAGGTGCATTGAGGTCGCCATGGCAGTTCATTCACTTTCACAAAATACGCTGTACTGCTCCTTCTGCGACCAGAGCCAGCACGAAGTCCGCAAGGTCATCGCGGGGCCGACGGCGTTCATCTGCGACGAATGCGTCGAAATCTGCGTGGAAATGATCCGAGAGGAGAACATGTCCTCGCCGGCGAAGTCGCGTGACGGCGTCCCGACCCCGAGGGATATCCGCAAGGTCCTTGACGACTACGTGATCGGCCAGAGCCATGCGAAGAAGGTCCTGTCGGTCGCGGTGCACAACCACTACAAGCGCCTCAATCACCAGACCAAGCACAGCGACGTCGAGCTCGCGAAGTCGAACATCCTGCTGATCGGACCGACAGGTGCGGGCAAGACGCTGCTGGCGCAGACGCTCGCCCGCATCCTCGACGTGCCATTCACGATGGCGGATGCCACCACGCTGACCGAGGCCGGCTATGTCGGTGAGGACGTCGAGAGCATCATCCTAAAGCTGTTGCAGGCCGCCGACTACAACGTTGAGCGTGCCCAGCGCGGCATCGTCTATATCGACGAAATCGACAAGATCAGCCGCAAGTTGGAGAATCCGTCGATCACTCGCGACGTGTCGGGCGAGGGCGTGCAGCAGGCCCTGCTCAAGATCATCGAAGGCACGGTTGCTTCTGTTCCGCCGAAGGGCGGCCGCAAGCATCCGGAGCAGGAGTTCCTGCAGGTGGACACCACCAACATCCTCTTCATCTGCGGCGGCGCGTTCGCCGGCCTCGAGAAGATCATCTCCGCGCGCGGGCGCTCGACCTCGATCGGCTTCGCCGCCCAGGTACTTGCGCTGGAAGACCGCCGCACCGGCGAGATCTTCCGTCACGTCGAGCCGGAAGACCTTCTGAAGTACGGTCTGATACCGGAATTCGTCGGCCGTCTGCCAGTTGTCGCGACGCTGGAGGATCTGGACGAGACCTCGCTGAGGAAGATCCTCACTGATCCGAAGAACGCGCTCGTTAAGCAGTATCATCGGCTCTTCGGGATGGAGAACATCGAGCTGACTTTCGCCGACGAGGCGCTTGGCGCGGTCGCCCGCAAGGCGATCGAGCGTAAGACCGGTGCGCGCGGCCTTCGTTCAATCCTCGAGAGCATTCTGCTCGAGACCATGTTCGACCTCCCGGGCCTCGAAGGCGTCGAGCAAGTCGTGATCTCGCGCGAAGCGGTGGAGGGGACGGCGCGTCCTCTCTACATCTACCTCGATCGTCCGGTGGAAGTCAGCGCGCAATACGGAAGGAGCTGAAGATGGAAGAGTTCTTTCGATTTATCCAACAGTCTGGGCGCGAACGAAGCCGCCTGATTCGTGAAGACTCCGGTGACCGCGTCGTCCCGTCGGCTCCTGTCGGCGAGCAGGGAAAGAAGCCGCCGGGGCAAGTGAGCAGCGGCATCAATGCAGGAGTTGCCTCGTGATCAAGATCATCGCCGTGCTTTGCAGCCTGTCGTCTCCGGCAAATTGCCACGAGCAGATCGTGACGACATCGGATTTCGCCAACGTTTCGATGCAGTCGTGCCTGATGGGCGCGCCGCAGCTTGCCGACTGGATGACGCAGCATCCCGCCGAGCGTCTCGCGGCATGGCGCTGTGTGATCGGCAAGGACGACGGCAGAGGAGCTTAGGGTAAAATACCGGACGAGGACCGGCCGCTCCTCCATACGACTGACGTGTTGGATCGGAAGGATGCGGAGGCCCATTGGATCGAGGAATTCAACGACACACCTTGGGAGCAGACAATGAATAAGCTTCTCACTCATGCGGCAGCGGCGGGTTGCTTGATCGCATTTTTCTCCGTCGCGCAGGCCAGCTCCGCTTATGATGGGTCTTGGAACCTTCGCTTCGTGACGCAAAGAGGCGCGTGCGATCCGACCTACAATTTCACGGTCAACGTTAACAATGGCCTCGTCACGCATCCGAATCTGGTGAGGTTCGGAGGCCGTGTAGCGCGCTCAGGGTCCGTTCGCGCTTCCGTGACGGTTCAGGACAAATACGCGTCCGGCTCTGGCCGGCTCTCAGGCAATTCAGGTCGCGGGACATGGAGCGGCTATTCGGGAAGCGCACGTTGCTCGGGCTATTGGACCGCCGAGCGAAACTGACGACATGATCGATGCATTCGCATTCGCCACGATTTGCCGAGATTTGCACGGCTTCACTCGCACGGACGCTTCTCCTCCGATACCAATCTGCCTCATGGAAGTAAGTAGCTTTGCAAGTGCTCGGCGCCCAGCGCGTTCCTGACCCCTTGTTCGTGCAGGCACCCGCGGCCGGTCCTTTTCCCTCCCGAGGACCGGCCGCCCATTTCATGGCTGATGAGCATCGGATCGGATGGGCACGGCGATCGTTGAGCGCCAACTGGAGGAGATTTGGCTCCATGACCTACGATCATTTCTTTTCCGTCGCGCTTGCCCGCCTGCACCAAGAACGGCGCTACCGGGTGTTTGCTGATCTCGAGCGCATCGCCGGTCGTTTTCCGTACGCCAGATGGCATTCCCCTGACGGTCCGCGTCCGGTCGTGATCTGGTGCTCGAACGATTACCTTGGCATGGGCCAGCACCCGAAGGTGATCAGCGCCATGATTGAAACCGCGACCCGCATGGGCGCTGGCGCCGGCGGCACTCGCAACATTTCCGGCACGAACCATCCACTGGTCGAGTTGGAGCGCGAGCTCGCCGAGCTGCACGGCAAGGAAGCGGCGCTGGTTTTCACGTCGGGATATGTATCCAACGAAACCGGCATCCCGACCATCGCCGGTCTGCTTCCGGATTGCGTCATCCTGTCGGACGCCTGGAACCACAATTCGATGATCGAAGGCGTGCGGCGTGCCGGCGTGGAAAAGAAGATATGGCGCCACAACGATGTCGGCCATCTCGAAGAATTGTTGGCGGCGGAAGTCCTGGAGCGACCGAAGCTGATCGCCTTTGAAGCCCTCTATTCGATGGATGGCGACGTCGCGCCAGTGAAGAAAATCTGCGACCTCGCAGAGCGCTACGGTGCCATGACCTATATCGATGAGGTCCATTCGGCCGGCATGTACGGCCCGGCCGGTGCCGGCATTGCCGCGCGGGAAGGGGCCTTGCACCGCATTGACGTGGTCGAGGGCACGTTGGCGAAGGCCTTCGGTTGTCTCGGCGGCTATATCGCGGCGAATGCCGATATCATCGACGCGGTGCGCTCCTACGCGCCCGGATTTATCTTTACCACCGCGCTGCCCCCGGCAGTCTGCGCCGCCGCGACCGCGGCGATCCAGCATCTCAAGGCTTCACAGTGCGAGCGCGACCGCCATCAGGAACGCGCCGCGCGGGTCAAGGCCGTGCTCAATGAGGCAGGCCTACCAGTCATGCCCAGTGAAACACACATAGTACCTGTGATGGTGAGTGATCCGGAGAAGTGCAAGCAGGCGAGCGATCTCCTGCTCGCCAAACACGGCATCTATGTCCAGCCGATCAACTATCCGACCGTCCGGCGCGGAACCGAACGACTGCGCCTCACGCCGACGCCCTATCACGATGACAAACTGGTTGACGCGCTCGCCGAAGCGCTGGTCGATGTCTGGAGACGTCTTGGCTTGCCGCTCCGTTCTCGCGTGCTCGCGGCGGAGTGACGCGTTCACGATTGAATAGCTTCGTCTGAGGTTGCGATCCATGA
The DNA here is from genome assembly GCF_030160715.1 of Bradyrhizobium iriomotense. Taxonomy (GTDB): domain Bacteria; phylum Pseudomonadota; class Alphaproteobacteria; order Rhizobiales; family Xanthobacteraceae; genus Bradyrhizobium; species Bradyrhizobium iriomotense. The sequence continues at coordinate 396,041 of NZ_BSOW01000002.1, read as the reverse complement.
GGATTATTGTGGGAGGACATCTCGAACGAAGATTGTCGGCCGTTTTGGCCGCTGATGTCGCAGGCTACTCGCAGCTTATGGGTACCGATGAACGCGGCACGTTGGAAGCGCTGAAAGCCTACCGCCGCGAGGTTATTGATCCCGCCATTGCTGGCCACAACGGACGCATCGTCAAGACGACTGGCGACGGAATGCTGGTGGAATTTGCCAGCGCTGTCGGTGCAGTGACTTGCGCCATGGCGATACAGGGCCAGATGGCGGAACGGAACGGCGGTAATTCCCCGAAAATCGCTTTCCGAATTGGCATTAACGTCGGCGACATCATCATTGACAGTGATGACATTTTTGGCGATGGCGTCAACTTGGCGGCGCGGGTCGAGAACGAATGCGTACCAGGTGGGGTCTACCTGTCCAGCAATGCTTTCGAGCAGGTCAGGGGTAAAACGGAGTTTGACTTCGACGACCTCGGTGAGAGGTCCCTAAAGAACATCGACCGGCCGGTCCGATTGTTCGCGGTCCGGCCACGGTCAATACCAGGTGGCAAACCTCAGGTCCAAGCCGCCAGGTCGCTGGCACTTCCTGACAAGCCGTCGATCGCTGTGCTGCCATTCACTAATATGAGCGGTGATCCCGAGCAGGAATATTTCGCAGATGGTATCGTCGAAGACATCATCACCGCGCTGTCGCAATTCAAGTCGCTTTTCGTGATCGCACGCAACTCGAGCTTCACTTACAAGGGCAAGCCCGTCGACATCAAGCGGGTCGGACGCGAACTTGGCGTGCGCTATGTGCTCGAGGGCAGTGTGCGCAGATCCGGCAACCGAGTTCGCATCACAGGGCAGTTGATCGAAGCCGCGACCGGCGCTCACATCTGGGCTGAAAAGATCGACGGCGCCATGGCAGACGTTTTCGATCTGCAGGATGAAGTCACTTCGCGTGTGGCCGGGGCCATCGAGCCGTCGATCAGGTTCGCCGAGATTGGTCGCGCGAATACTAAACCCACCTATAACCTCGGTGCGTACGACCTCTTTCTCCGCGCGATTTCGAGATACTACCAATTCACGAAGCCGGACAATGACATGGCCGTTTGCCATTTGAGTGCTGCGACCGAACTCGATTCAACATACACGCTCGCCAAGGCATTTCTCTCGTTTAATCACGTCACCCGCTGGAATCAAGGATGGGGTGAAATGGGTGACCGAGAAAAGAGCTTGTGGCTGGCTCGTGAGGCGATTGCGGACGATTCCAACGATGCTGCGGTGCTTTGTTACGCCGGGCACGCACTCGGCTTCTGGGGAGAATATGACCGAGCGCTTGCGGTGCTGGAAAGAGCCGCGCGGCTAAACGTGAACAATTCGCAGGTGCTGAGCAGCCTTGGCTGGGTCATGAACTATGCCTGTGTCGATCCAGATCGGGCAATTTTGAGTTTTGAGCGCGCGATGCGACTGAGCCCGCGCGATCACGAAGTTGCCCTCATGTTGAGCGGCATGGCGAACGCAAACCTAATTGCCGGTCGCGACGAAGCGGCGCTGTCTGCCGCGCAAAGAGCAATTGACGAAAATCCTCGATTTGCTCCGGCTCTTCGCATCAGAATTGTAGCGCTGGCGCATTCAGGTCGGCTGGACGAGGCCAAGGCCGCGACTGCCGAGTACCTAAGACTCGATCCCGGCTTCACCATCTCGACCAGGGTCCCGAACTATCGCGATCCGGCCTTTTGTCAGAGATACCATGAGGCGCTACGGACGGTCGGGCTACCCAAGTGAAGATGCGACTTCCGCTGTGGCGCAAAGCGACCTCCGACTCATACAGCGCGTGCTGGACAGCGTACGAGCGGAGTTGCTGTTGTAGTCTGAAGGAAGCTGCCGCTGAAGGGGCCAGCAACAAGGCGTCGATGTGGTCGTGCGAGGGGAGGGCCAATTTGATGACGCGGAAGCGGTCGAGCAAGGGCGGGGCAGACCGGCCACGCTTATTCCGCGCGCCAGCGCCCTTGCGACGATCGCTTTCGCCAGAGGCCGGGTTTCTGCGTCCGAAGGAGGGGCGGAAACCTCCTCGACCTTGAATTCGATGCTGTCGTCTGACGGCGGCGTCTCGGCAACGAAGTCGCGTCTCATCAACAAGGCGTCGGGTGCTTCGACCGGGTCCGCTGAAACACGCGGGTCTGCTGCCGGCATTTCAGGAGCGAAAGCGGTGCGGTCGCGCGGGTTGTAGAACTCAGTTGTGGTTCAGACTATTCGAGATCTGTCGCATAGGGACCTGGGGCCACTGGTCCTATCGATGGGCGCCGAGTGTCCGTTTCGCGCGCAATTGGCGAGCGCCTATTATCAATGCCTGAGATCCTCGAACCTAGTCAGAACTAGCCGTTGTATGACAGCGAAGACCATCGCGGTGGAAACACCGAACATGAGCGCCCCGTTCGTCGCCTCCAGCGGTCCCAGCAATCGCCACGACGGCGTCAGAAGAAGGTCTCCGTAACCCAGTGTCGTGTAGTTGACCGCTGAGTGGTAGTACGCATTTCCGAACCCTTGAAAGTCTTCGCAGATGACGAGCAGCACGGCCCATAAGGCAATCTCAATCAGGTGAGCCACGAACGCGAATGATGTCACCAGAGCGACGATTGCAAGATCGATCAAGGCGCCTGCGCCTGCGCGCCCGAGCCTCCTCTCATAACGAAAGAGGTTTATCGCCGCAGCCAAAGCGAGCGCATGGACGAAAATCGTACATGCGACAGCGCCCACACCAACCAGCAGCGGAAACAGGATCGCGAATTGATGAGTTTGCGTCATCTTCTACTACAGGAATCTTGCCCCAGCGTATGTCGGCATCGGCCGATATCGCCCGATCACGCGGACGATCAGGACGACGAAGAATGGCAGCGCGCTGAACGATGGCGAACGTCGGCTCGTCCGGTGGGTCACGCCGCGCACACGGCGACGAGATTGGCCACAGCGCAAAGACATTAGATTGTGAATGTCGGCCGGTAGCAGACCATCGTTCACGTGCCGCAGATTAGCTGCGAAAGAACGCTAGAAGGTCGGCATTGACCGTTGCTGCCTCAGTCGTTGGCATTCCGTGCGGGAAACCCTTGTAGGTCTTCAGCGCACCCTTCTTCAGTAGCCTGGCAGACAAGGGACCCGAGTCGGCATAGGGGACGATCTGGTCGTCGTCGCCATGCATTACCAGGACCGGGATCCCGATTTTCTTGAGATCCTCGGTGAAGTCCGTATGGGAGAAGGCCACGATGCCGTCATAGTGCGCGTTGGCGCCGCCCATCATAGCCTGCCGCCACCAGTTCTGGATCACCGCTTCAGACGACCTGGCGCCCGGTCGGTTGAAGCCGTAGAATGGACCGGCAGCGAAGTCCCGGTAGAATTGCGAACGGTTGGTGGCAACCGCAACCTGCAAACCGTCGAACACTTCCTTCGGAAGGCCTCCGGGGTTCGCCGGCGTTCTGACCATCAATGGCGGTACCGCGGAGACCAGCGCAGCCGGCTGTCCCTGGCCCCAGTCCTTATAAAAGATATCAACGCCGTCCTTTGTATTGATGGTGGGCATAGCAACAACTCCTCTTTGATGATCGTCCAGCCGCTATTCGGCCACGACCTTGTGGTGGGAGACCGTCTCCGGCCGGTTGGTGTGAAGTTCGAGCAGGCCGAGCAGAAGGTCGTCTCTCTCTCTCTCTCTCTCTCTCTCTCTAAGCTTCGAGCTCTGCGATGGTGCGCGGTCCGACCTCGGCATGGACACTCTCGACGAGCTTCCTCCATAACATTGTCATCGGGCCGGCGAACTGCGAGAGATGCTCGATATCGCATTGACGGTCAGCATCGGCCGGTATCGCCGGATCACGCCGATGATCACGACGACGAAAAATACCAGCACGATGCCCTGGACGATGGCGAACGGCAGTTCGGCCGGCGGGACGCTTGGCGCAAGCACATGCAGCGCCGGCACTTTCAGGAAGGATTGGATCACCAGCACAAATACGTTGAGATAAAGCGAGACCAGCGCGGTTAATGCGTAGATCCAGCGCCAAGCGCCGGCGAGCTTCATGCCGTAAAGCGCAATACAGGCGATCGTCAGCAGAACCAACGAGAGAATGCCGATCATATGAGACGGCAACGGTTTCTCGAACAGCAGCGGTGGAATCAGAAGCCCTGAAGCGTTGGTCAGGATAGTGAATGCAAGGAAGATCGAAGTTAGGCCCGGCATCCGCCTTGAGGCGAGCATTCCGAACATCACGACCAGGCCCGCCACGATTGCTATCAGGCTGATGATCACATGAACCATCGTGACCGTCGCGAAGCTCATACCGAGTATCATGATGCGCCCCCGAAGAAGAGCGTCTGGTTCTCCCGGCTATCGGACCTCAGCGGCCAGCCGCGATGAAAAGCAATGGGTTGAGCGGACTTCTGCCCCCGGCCCTTGTAGGAGATGTCGATGCCGTCTTTTGTGGTGATCGCGGTCGCGGCATCCATCCGTCCAGCTGGAGAAGTCAAACCCTCGGTTTCTTTACCGGTCGCCGTAGCGGTTAGCGAAATCGCGTCCCTGAGAGTGGTGGAGAGTTCTTTCCGCCGTAGGCCGTCCGCAACTCGGCTGACGGAGCAGTTCCAGGTCATTATCGTGTCCGTTTGGTTGGTGTGAGCACAATGACTTTTAACGAACCGGAAATCCCATTGCCCCAGAGCGATTGACGTACTTGTAGAGAGATTGCTGCTGTTAACTTGCGCACGGCCAATTGTTCGCGCATTCGCTCGTCGTCAAACGCGATACTGATCGCTCCCAACACGGGAGGGGCTTTCGCTATTCGACCCGTGCCGCGGTGAGTGGGCCCGCTGGCGCCGTCCGCGTTAGACCGATCAACAAAGAAAATCCTTGCGTGGGAAGTGCGCTCGCGCTGAGCATTCCCAGCCAAGACAATTTTAAACGCACATTCAAACAAGCGATCGGGTGGGCATTAAGTCAAAATAGTCAGGAGGCATATCCGCGATTGTGGCGAGCTGGCATTGAGAGGCCGACGAGCAGCGCTTTTACGCCCGCCGATTCGCCTTCAAACGAGCGGAATCCAACAAAGGAGACGCCCATATGCAGTGCTATCGCTCACGCGGCAATGTTCCAGCCAAAGCGACGTCTGATACCTGCGCGAATGTTGGGCGCGTGGGCTCGCATTCGAGAAATCATGGAGACAGGCAACAGGTGCAGGTGCCAACGGGCTACGTTCATCATCTGCGGGGGCGTGGCCTAGATCCAAGGTGTATGCCGCCTATCGAATTGCCGGTGATGAGCCGGAAGATGCCAGCGCCTCGTTGATGAGGCCTTTGAGTGTGCGCGCGCAGCGGCCGCATTCGACGCTGCAGCGAAGGCAGGCATATATCTGCTTGGCATTGCGCGGAGACTTGTCCGCGGAAGTCACGACATGACGCACGTCGTGATCGCTCAACACGTTGCACGAACAGACAATCATGGAGGCAGAAGACCTTTTGTGAGGCAGCTACATTGCCCGTCGCTCGTTAAGATCTACCTGCTGGTCGAGTCGCAGGACCCAACAGCAGGTCGCCTGGTCCCCAAAATCTTTCCGGCCGAAGGACGCCTTCACCTTACTCATCGGGCTTCTGTTTCAGCGGTGACCAAAGTGCATCGACAGTCGGTTCTGCCGGCGGCCCAGACGCCGCCTATTTTGGGGACGGGCATTAGCCGATCGGAATGAACCCTCGCCGTTGGCAGCGCGGGAAACCAGGGCGCGCACTCATTGACGCAATGAGTACGCGCCTGGTTCGGCTCTAGCCCAATAAGCGGTCAGTAATCCCAGATGGCCGGTATCCACCGAAAGACGTCACCGGCGACCGCCACGTGGCCCACGGACGGGAACGGCATGTGAGTGGCCACGAGCAACTCGCCGGTCTCCGCCAGTTCCCGCAAAAGACGGACCCGGACGCGGGCTGACTCCTCGGGGAAGTGCTCGAAGCCATTGTGCCAGTCGGGGTGCTCGAACCCGACCGTGAACACGGCGTCGCCGGCGAACGTTAGCCGGTCGCCGCCGGACGCCAGACGGACTACGCTGTGACCGGGCGTGTGGCCGCCGGTACGAGTGGCGACTACGCCTGGTGCCACCTCGCACTTCTCCTCGAACAGCCGCAACTGGCTGCGGTACTCGTTCAAGAACCGCTTGGCGGCTGTCCGAAGCGCGTCCGGGAACCCCGGCGGCATGGAGGTACGGGAAAAATCGGGCGACGCCCAGAACTCGACCTCGGCGGCCGCCACGTGGATCCGCAGGTCCGGACGCAGCCGGTCCTTGATCCCGTCGACGAGCAGCCCGCCAATGTGGTCCATGTGCATGTGCGTCAGCACCACGTCGGTCACGGATCCAAGATCGATGCCAGCGGCTTCCAGTCGCTGAGCCAAGCGCCCGGCCCGCGGCAAGTTCGGATCCGCCCCCCATCCAGCGTCGACGAGTATGGTCCGGTCGCCGCTACGCACCACGACCACGTTCAGCGCCCAATCGACCATTTCTGGCGGCAGGAACATGTCCTTCAGCCAGGCTGCCCGGACGGCCGGATCGGCGTCGTGGGCCAACATCTTGGTCGGCAGCGATAGGATCCCATCGCTGACCACCAGCACGTCAATGTCGCCGACTCGCAGCGCGTAGCGCGACGGAACCAGTTCGTCGAGCCCCGGCCCGGCGGGGTGTCTGGTGTTTTCCAGGCTCATGTTTGTCTCCTGCTGAGTGTTGCGGATCAACTGATTCATCTTTGAAAACTCCTGTGTTCGATCTTGGCGCTCGATCCGGAACGGTCTGCGCTTCCTGTGTGAGAAGCTGATGAGGTGTTCAGATCGGCGACACACTCACTGCCGTGTGTCACCGCAATGGTCTATCGAACTTGACTTGCGACTGCCCCAGAGCGATTGCCCTTGCTATCGAGCGATTGCTGCTAACGCATCCGCCTCCGCCAATCACTCGGGGCTCCGCCGGTTAGCAAGGCGAAACGAACTGCGTCGACGGCGGTCGGCGCGACATTGCCAGTGACGTAGGCGGCGAAGATCTGACTTGGCGTGAAGGGGCCGGTGGTGAAGCCGCGCAGCAGCTCGGCCGGCCATCTTCCGAAACTCGCCAACCGCTTAACTTGATCGCCACCGGCGCACTTAATTGCGCTGAGCAGTCCAATAGCCAGAGCATGCGGAGCTCCCGGCGCGACCGTTCCACCTGCCGTGGCCCGTTGTGCCGGCGAGCTTGCCTGAGCCCGAGGCGTATTTGTCTTGAACTGTGACTGACGCGCGCACCACGCCGGATCGCGCCACGTATCCTCTGAATTTCAGGAGGTTCGGGTGCGAGACAATGCCGTCGGAAATATTGACGGTGAAGTTGTAGCTGGGTTCGCAGGCGCCTCTTTGCGTCACGAAGGCAAGGTCCCAGGATCCATCATAGGCCGATCGCGCGTGTGCGGTCGATGTCAAGGCGATGAAGCAGCCGGCGGCAATCATCCAGAGCGAAGGCGTCTTCATGGTACTTCTCCATTTTTGTGAGGAATGGCTTGCTTGCGACGGGTCGCGGTGCGATCCGGCCACCGTCGACAGAGATTGCTGTGCCCGTAACCAGCAGGTCCCGGTCTCAGTAATTGCGGAACGCGCACATGCGCGTATCGGTGCAGCCCGATCTTGACGCTGACCACCACGAGCGCTGCAACCATAAAAGAGGCGTCCGCATCGGCAGGGTTAGACTGCGTCGCAGGTGACGCCGCTGCCGGCGGCCTCCAGGCCAATGCGGTCATCGGTACTGTCTCGTGTTTCATCGTCGTCGAGCACCAGAGGAATCTGAGATGAGCGGGCCGCGCTTCGACGAGGGAAGCTCGTTTCGCATCGAGGGTCTAGAAGAAGCCAGTCACATCAGTTACTCGATCCGGATTGGCCGAGGCCAGCGCGGCGGCACGCTCCGCCAGTGGCGGATAGATCCAGACGGTATTGATCTCCTGCTTGGTCTTCTTGGCGGCGTCGCCGACCATTGTCACCTTGCGCTCCCAGCCAGTCGTGAACAGCGCACCGGCTTCGCCAAGGTCCAGGCAAGTGACGTAGCGCTCCTGATGGTAGGGCTTGGTCGGCACGCCGAGCAGTTCGGCGACGGCGTTGTTGCCGGCAAAGGCGCCCATCCGCGTGGCATGTTGGCACGACATCAACGCGTAGTTGCCGACATCGTCGCAAGCAGCGCGGGCGGCGTCGCCGGTGGCGAAGACGCCGGCGACCCCCGGCACGCGCAAATCGCGGTCAACCAGCAACCGGCCGAAATTGTCGCGCTCGGCGGGGACCTGCGCAGTCAGTGGAGCTGCGCGAATGCCGGCGGCCCAGATCACAGTCTCGGCCTCGATGTGATCGCCGTTAGAAAGCGTGACGCCGGATTCTTCGAGCGAAGCGACGCAGGCGCCGAGCCGGGTCTCCACACCGAGCTTGCGCAGCGCCTCCTCGATGACGGGGCGGGGGTCTTCGCCCATATCAGGAGCGATCGCAGGGTTACGGTCGACGATGATGACGCGGGGGTTGGCACTCTTGCCAAAGATCTTGCGCAGCCGCGCCGGCATTTCGGTTGCGGCCTCGATGCCAGTGAAGCCACCACCGGTCACGACGACCGTGTTGCGCCCGCTCACCGCCGGCCGCTCGGGGAGGCTCTGCAGATGCTTGTCGAGGGCAACCGCCTCATCGAGCGAGTCGACGCTAAAGCCATGCTCGGCGAGGCCCGGAATCTTCGGACGGAAGAGCCGGCTGCCTGTGGCCACGATCAGGCGACCATAGGAGAGTGTCCTTCGCGTGCCCTTGGCCGTTTCGATCTGCACCACGCGGGAATTGGTATCGATTGTCTCGGCCCTGCCCTGCACGTAGACGACATCTATAGCGTTGAGAACATCTAGCAGGTGGGCCGTAAGGGTTTCGGGCTTCGGTTCGTAAAGCCGCGGGCGAACGACAAGTGTCGGCTCGGGCGAAACCAGCGCGATCTCGAGTTCCTCTGGGTAGACGCCATGGATATCGCGCAGGCGCGCGGCGGAAAGGGCGGCGTACATGCCGGCGAAGCCGGCACCTATGATAACGAGTCGCATGTCATGTTTCCTCTGGTCCGAGCTTCTCGGATGAGCACACGTCACCGTCGCCGCTCCCGTTCCAGGAAGGGTTCGTGCAAGCAGCGACACAAAGAATTGAGGCGAGGAGTGTCGCGCGCTTAGCGAGCGCCGCAGATCTGACGCTCACACGCGGCGTGGCAGCTCTGCAAAGCCAGTGGCCCGCCGAGCTGCAGCGCAAGCGGCTGAGCGGGTTTCAGAGGGCCGCCGTCATGGACTATCGGGGTGTCATTTTTCGTCATGATAGACATAATGGCCTGCGACGGAACTTCCACTTGCTCGCCCGTGGCCGAGATGAAGCGGACGCTCAATGAAAGCCCGTAGACGAGTGCGGTCCCAATCAACCTCCGACGCGGTGCGATTGCAGCGAGGCAGACGAAGTTCTTCATGGTCATCTCTTGTCTCCGCCGGATGTGGTTAGCGAGCACTGTGATGGTCTATCTAATCAGATCGGCCGGTGCGCCAGAGCGATTGCCGTACCTATAGAGCGATTGCGGCTATCGGGCGCGCCGTCGCCAATTGCTCGGAGTTTCGCTAGTCAGCTTCCTGAACGCCGCAGCAAAGGCCGCTTGGGAGGAATAGCCAAGTCCGGCAGCGACCGACACGATCGAGTCGTCAGTGTCGCGCAGCATGTTCATCGCCTGCTCTAGGCGGTGCTGGCGCAGCCAGGCATGCGGTGAAAGCCCCGTGCTTTCCTTGAAGGCACGGCAGAAGTGGTAGCGCGACAGGCCGGCATCCGACGCCAGGGCAGCGAGAGAGACATCCCCATCGCTATCCGAGCGCAAGCGTTCGATAGCGCGGCGTAGCGTCTTCGGGGTTAGCCCGCCCAGGGTTGGCTGGAACGCGGTTGACGAGCCCGTGTGTGCAGTAAGGAGGCGCGTGGCGAGCAGAACCGTCACCTGCTGCCTGAACAGGACGTCCAGGAGTTCGCGGCCATCCAGGACATCCGCTGCGCTCAGAAGCAACCGGGATGTCGTGGGGTCGAGATGTGCCGTTCGCTCGAGAAGATCGCCCGGTGCGATCTTGTCGGCTTCGACTGAAATGCGCTCGAGCGTTGCCCGCGGAAGATAGAGTTGAACGACATTCATGGACTGGTGGATGTCCCACCGGGAGGTTGAGCCGGCTGGAATGATAGTGACAGCCCCGGGACGCGCCGTTCCAATCGCAACTGATTTCCCCGTGCGCCGCTCCAGTTGCTGAGAACCGACAGGGTATGCCATGACGACGTGCTCAGCCATGGGCTCGACCACGGCGTGTAGAGCTCCATGCACCCAATAGGCGATAGCGCCACTGGGTGGGTCCGAGGCCATGCGAAGTGGTGTGGTCTTGAGGACGCGCGCCATCTCCACATCGGCAGGACGTCGATCGGCGATTGGCAAATCGCCATGGCGCGATTTTGGCGCGACCAGCAGAGCCTCCAAAGTGTCGCGTAACATCGGCCTGCTCATGGACTTGTGCTCGCGCTAGGAGAATAGCCTGCGGCGTGATCTGGGGGAGAATCACCCCAGTGCATGTCTTTGTAATTGAAGCCACGCGCAAGCGTGGGCTTCACCACCATGAAGTAAGGTGACATATCGAAGTCGCCGGGCACGTAAAGTGACGGGTGCCGCATCTCGGCGATTTCGCGCCGCACCGTCTGGCTCTCGACGTGAGTGATTCTGGGAAGAATTGGGTAACGCACGGCGTCGAACGCTTGGGCGATCAGCGAAGAACAGATGAGGCGGCTGGCATCGTCGGAGCCGAGTGCGATCGTTCGACGGTGCCCACGCTGCATCAACGGCCACGGGATTAGATAACGCATCAGGTCGATTACGTTCTTGAAATCGTAGCCGAGACCAATGCGTTCGGAGGCGTAGCGGCAGACCTTTCCGCAGTCCGCTTTGCTTAGGTCCACTGGTCGGCAGATACGGGTTTGGCAGTTTAGATATTTCGACAGCGGCGCCGACACGACACCTTCGTCGATGTTGGCTTCGATCAGGACGTGGGGCTCACCGCGGGTTACGGCGCCCACTATCGGCCCGACGTACAACGCCGCATGCGACCAGGTCGATTGAGTGAGATATTTGATGATGCCGGAAATGCGACCTTTGCCCTCGACGAGCAAGACATCACCTGGTTGCAGGGTGTTGCGTAAGGCGGTCAAATAGTTCGGAGTGAGCGGATCACACTGGTTGGCCGTCTTCTGGAGCCGAGCAATCAAATGTCCGACGCTGTCGATCATCCAGCCCATAGCTGGTCCCTCGCTCTTTGGTGCTTCTAGTGTGGCGGTTCCAGATACTTGTCCTGTCGTTCGGTTACCAAGTTTCGTTTTACCGAACCGGATCTGCCGCTGCGCCAGAGCGATTGCCGTACCAGTCGAGCGATTGCTGCTACGCGCGTCGATTTGCCAAATATTCGTTGCTTCGCCTGTAAGCTTCGTGAAGGCCGCTGTGAGGCGATTTGGGAGGCATAACTGAGCGCCGCTGCGACCGACAGGCCGGTGGCCGCACATCAGATTTATTGCCCGCTCGAGTTGATGCTGGCGCCGCCAATTGTGAGGTGAAAGCATGATGCGTTCCTTGAACGCAAGGCAGAAGTAGAACCGCGAGAGCCGGCATCGGACGCTAAGGCAGCCAAAATCTACAAATGATTGGCGGAGGCGCAGACGTCAGCAGCAATCGCTCTACAGGTACGGCAATCGCTCTGGCGCAGCCGCAATTCCGATCCGCTAGATCATAATGGTGCCCACGTCCAGCCGGACGGAGGAAACGATGATCTGGAAAAGAGTTGTTAGCCCCCGTGCGATCTACAGGCTTCTGCGCACCGGTCCACAATGTATGGTTTTGCCCGGAAGACGCCTAAGACAGGTTGCGACCTTGCCTATATGCGTGGCCCCGGCCCGAAATGGTGCGCCAAGCATCAGCCTTGGCCCCGCAATTGAAGCTCTTCGATGGCGATCGGCGCCTACCATGAGTATGAGGCCTCTCTTAGGTTTATTCGGCGTGCTGATCGCTGCAATGAGCAGCGAGTTCAACGACACGGTTACGTCAGCCGCGCTCGTCGATATTCGCGGCTCTCTTGCTATCGACTATGATTCTGGCACCTGGATCGAGAGCCTCTACAGCACGGGACTTGCCATTGGGATGGCTTTAGCCCCCTGGTGCGCGGTGACGTTCACGCTTCGCAGGTTCACCCTCTGCGCCATCGCTATGGTTGGAGTATCGACCCTCCTGATCCCATTGGCGCCCAACCTGCCGGCGATCCTGATTTTGCGCGTGATCCAAGGTTTCGCCGGCGGACTCACGATCCCGCTTCTCATGACAACGGCACTGATGGTCCTGCCGCCACCGGTCCGTCTCTATGGCTTGGCCGTGTACGGTTTGACAGCGACATTCACGGCGCCTTTCAGTGCCTCGCTCGCCGCGCTCTGGACCGATGTCGTCGGCGACTGGCGCTTCGTCTTCCTGGCTGCACTCCCGTTGAGCGCTCTAGCGTCGGCGCTGGTCTGGTACGGCATGGAGGTCGGCGAACCCGAATACGACCGGCTTCAGGTCTTCGATTGGCGCGGCGCGCTGCTGATGATACTGGGCTTTGGCGCCCTCACCACTATGTTGATGCAGGGCGATCGCCTGGACTGGTTCGAATCTCCGCTCATCTGTGTCCTCGCGCTAGTCAGCAGCATTGCGATCCCGTTGCTGCTCATCAACGAGTGGTTCCATCCGATGCCGCTGCTTAAGCTGCAGATGTTGCTACGGCGCAATTTCGCATATGCGTCGCTTGCCCTCTTTGCTTTCGTAGTGGTCAGCGCCTCTTCGACAGTGATCCCGGCGGCGTTTCTGACGGGTGTGCAAGCCTACAGACCGGTCCAAGCTCATCTGGTCACGCTGATCGTCGCGCTTGGTCAGTTTGTGATGCTGCCGGCGATTGCGTTCCTGCTCGACCATCGGCGCGTGGATGCGCGCGCAGTTACCCTTCTCGGCCTTGCGCTGATGTTGATCGCCTGCCTCGGCTCCTCATCCGTGGACGCCACCTGGCATCGCGATCAGTTCTATGTCTGGCAGGTCCTTCAGATGGTTGGCCAGCCGATGATCGTCATGCCTCTATTGATGATGGCGACGAATACGGTGCAGTCCCACGCCGAGGGACCCCTCGCATCGGCATTGATCAACACGACCCGCGCCCTGGCCGAGCCGGTGGGAATCTGGCTTATCGAGCTCATCGGGCATTGGCGCGGCGCCCTGCATTCCGAGCGGCTTGTCGATCAGATCGGACTCGATCGTTTCCGGACTATCCAAGCCCACGGGCTGCTACCGCAAGATCCTGCACCGCTCCTGCCGAACGGAACCCCACGCGCAGCGGGAAGCCTTGAGCGTTTCGCCGAGGCAGTGGCTCAGCAGGCGCACGTGCTCACGACAGCCGACGCCTATCTCGTCATGGCTGCCCTCGTCGTCGCCTTCATGGCGCTGGTGATGATCCTCCCAGAGCGCACCTATCCACCACGCATTCTGTTTGCCAAGAAATAAGGAGGCTATGATGTCGGTCCTCACTTCCAACACGACGTTTCGCATCCGACCTGATGAGTCCGCGCCGGCGGATGCTCCGGTCCAGCTCACCAGCCAAGTAGAAGAGCCTCCCGCGAAGAAGCGGCGGCCCCGCTGGCCATGGCTTCTGGCAGGTAGCATCGTCGCGGCAAGCGCCGCAACTGTGCTTTGGCGCATCTACATGCCGACGCCCGATGTCTGGACAAATAATGCTTATGTACGTGTGCATTATGCGACAATCGCATCACGCGTCGCTGGTCAGATCACGTCGGTAGCGGTCGATAACAATCAAATGGTCAAGGCCGGAGATCTCCTCGTTCAACTTGACGATCGTGATTTTCGTACCGCCTTGGATACAGCTCGGGCCACGTTGGCGCGTGACCGCGCCGCGGCCGCGAATGCCGCCGCCAATGTCAGCCGTCAAACGGCATTGATCGCCCAGGCCAAGGCGCAGCTCGAAATGGCACGAGCGCAGCTCAGCTTCGCAGAGAAGGATGCCAGCCGCTATGAACGGCTCGCCTCCACGGGCGCTGGCACCGTGAAGATGCAACAGCAGGCTGACACTTCCCTATTGACAGGCCAGGCGTTGGCCGACGGCGCCAAAGCGGCGCTGGAGGCTGCGCTTACGCAGCTCACAATCGCCAAAGCGGAAGAAGAAGCGGTCATGGCCACGGTTAAGGCCGACGAAGCCCAGTTGACGCAGGCGCAACTCAACCTTTCTTACTCTCAGATTCGGGCGCCGGTGGACGGTATGGTCGGGCAGCGCGCCGTACAGGTCGGAAATTACGTCAGCCCGGGCGCCGGGCTGATGGCGGTCGTACCGCTGTCCGATGTCTATGTCGAGGCGAACTACCGCGAAGTCCAGTTGAAACACGTCCAGCCGGGGCAACACGCCCGCATCCACGTCGATGCTTATGACATCGATCTCGATGGCACCGTAGTCGGCGTGCCAGCAGCCACCGGGGCGACTTTCGCCACGATTCAGCCCGACAATGCCACGGGAAATTTCACGAAGATCGTCCAGCGCTTGCCGGTCAAGATCATGCTGTCTCCGAATCAACCGCTCGCGCGGCTCCTCCGCGTCGGCCTCTCGGTTGAAGCGACGATAGAGACGGGGTTCGAAGACGTTGTCGGCGCTCATCGTACGTTCGATGCGGCCTTGACCGACCTATCCAAGAAGGAATTCTAGGATCGCAGAAGCCCTGAACAGCTCGCTGCGCAGTTTTCACTTGCAACCTTCGGAGGCATGAATGAAAAAAGTTGGCATTTTAGTATTCGTGGGCGCTTTATCCTTGGGTTCAAACGCATTTTCTCAAACTGGGGGTTCTACGAACACAAAACCGACGGTGGTTTTTGTCCACGGGCTTTGGGCCGACGGTTCTTCCTGGAGCAAAGTTATCAATCCGTTGGTGGATAAGGGATACAAAGTAATTTCGGTACAGAATCCCACCACTTCCCTTGCAGATGATGTGACCGCAACCACAAGAGCGATTGACCGCGCCGATGGCGACGTGATCCTTGTCGGGCATTCTTGGGGTGGATCCGTCATCACCGAAGCGGGCGCAGATCCGCGCGTTAAGGCGCTGGTTTATATTGCGGCGTTCGCACCCGATAAAGGCGAAACCGCGGGTTCGCTAGCCGAGAGCGTTGCTCCGACAATCCTTGGAGGTTTCGTTCAGAATGCAAACGGGTACCTAACGCTTTCAAGAGAAGGAGTCGCCAAAGGGTTTGCTGGAGATTTGACTCCGAAAGAGCAGGATGTGGTGTACGCCGTTCAGCAACCTGCATCAAAAAGTGTATTCGGCGATGTCGGCGTCAATGCCGCATGGAGAACTAAACCATCGTGGTACGTGGTCGCCTCCGAAGACAACGCAATCAATCCTGAGCTTGAAAAAAGAATGGCACAAAGAGCCAATGCAAAGACGACGATCCTAAAGAGCAGTCACGTAGCGATGCTCTCCAAACCGAATGAAGTGTTGGATGTGATATTGGATGCCGCGACAAGCGTCAGTAAATAATTTCCGGCCAATATGGGTAGAAGGTTGTTTAATTGGCCAAATGGCTAGGGCCGCTTAAATGCGGCCCCGGCCGTGGGGCCAATAAGGGGGCGTTGGCCGGGGCCGCTGGAGGCAACTCCATCCTTTGCCCCGGAGCGACGAACCCCTCAGGCTAGACCTGTGCCAAAGCCGTTTGAATGAAACTTTCGACCTTCGGCAGGGTGTAACGGCGGCCAGCATAGACAAAGTGGTAGGTCCAATTCTGGTTTTTCTTCGGCCGCCACTGCAACAGGGCAGGTACGAGGTTGCCGGTTCGCACGGCGTCCCTGACTAGGAAGTCCGGAAGCCAAGCGATACCTTCTCCTAGCAGGATCAACGCCGCCACCACTTCAAGGTCATCGACGTAAGTTCGTCCTTTCAGCTGAAGCTCGAAATCTGACCTGCCGTTCGTCAGCATGACCGTGGTCAGAACAGGATGAGCCAGGAACGTGGCATTCACTAGATCGCGCGGATGGTTTGGCTTACCGAACCTCTTCAGATATTTCGGCGACGCCCACAGGTTCGAGCTCGTCTCGATGAAGCGCCGCGCAATGAGCGAGGAGTCCTTCAGCGCGCCAGCCCAGCGAATGGCGAGGTCGACACCTTCCTCCACTAGGTCCACGACCCGATTGGTCAGAATCAGGTCGAGTGACACGTCCGGATATTTCGCGGTGTAGGCCTGCGCGATGCGCGGCAAAAGAACGTGTCCGAGATCGATCGGCGCCGTCACCCTGAGGACACCGGACGGCTTCACTTTTGCCGACTGCAGTGCGGCTTCGCCCAACTCGATTTCGCGCGTCGCGATTGCACAATGGTGGAAGTATTTCTCGCCGACGTCGGTCACGCGCAGCTTGCGCGTCGTGCGCTGGATCAGGTTTACGCCGAGGCGCTTCTCCAATCCCGCCACCTTGGCGCTGACGGTCGTCTTAGGCATGCCCAGACGCTTCGCTGCTGCGGCGAAGCTGCCGGCTTCCACGACTCTCACGAATACCGTGACTGCGTCCATGGCGACATTGTCCAAAATCCTGAGCGGTTATTCCCGATTTTGCCAGCTAGTGGGCGGTTTGGCGAGCGTGCAGATTGCAACGCATGGCGGCAGGGATCGCTCCGCCGGTCGATCTTGCACCAATCCGTTTCAAGGAGGGCCACCCATGGATGGGTCTCATTCGCTGGCGCAGGCTGCAAATCTCTTCCTGTTCGAGGATCTCGAGGATGGCGGCAGGGCAAGCACACTCGCAAAGGGCGAGCTGACCGCGCTTCGCGCGGTTGCTGAATGGATCAGGGGGTTTGTTGCCAAACCGCACAAAGATCTCGGCCGTGCTGGACCGGTGTGTCCCTTCGTGCCGGTGGCCTGCGAGCGCAGAACACTCTGGCTTGCGCCCGAGGAGACCGCCGGCAGAAGCGTGTCGGATGTCGTCGATGTCCTCAATGGCTACAGGATGTTGCTTCAGGACCCTCGGCCGCTTGATGGCAAGGAACCAAATTATAAGTCGATCGTCATTGCTTTCCCCGATTTGCCGACGGACCGTGCGAAAGCGTTCCTCGACGGCGTTTTGCGGGAGCTTGGCGTTCCATCCTATGTAAACGACGGATTGGTGTTGGGTGGATTCTACGAAACGAATGAAGGGCCTGCGATTTACAATCCCGGCTTTCGACCATTTACGCCGCCGGTGCCATTCCTGCTCATGAGGCACGCGGTCATCAGCGACTGGAAGTTCTTTTTGGACTCTGAGGACTGGCTCGGCCATTGGGCCCGTCGCTATCCGGTTTCCGGTATCCACGCCCTGGCTGAAGAGCTGCGCAGTCTGCCCTGGCGCGTCAGCCGCGACTAACCCGGTCATTTCACCAACAACGATCCGGTACTCATTGGAGATAGTGCCATGCCTCTCGCCAGAACTTGCATTGCGTCGGGAGTTGCGACGGCCATGCTCGCCGCGAGCGCCGTCGCCCAGACCGCGAAGGAAATCCGCGGCGCTTCGCCGTACATCGCGGTCGAAAACGAGCCCGCACCCAGGCTGATCGTGGATCCTCCGGTTGCCGAGGCGCTGGCACAGGGTGTGTTCTGGGCGCAATACCGCGTCGAAAACCTGCGCATCGTACAGGTCTTCGGCGAAGGCGCGCGTCAGGTGTCTCCGCGTATCGGGCACCTGCACATCACCGTCGACGATCTACCGTGGTGGTGGGCGGACGCGAGCGACAACAACACGGTCGACATTGCCGGGCTGCCGCCCGGTCCGCACAAAGTGACAATCTCATTGGTCGACGCCGACCACAACGTCTTCCCGGATCAAGTGAAGACGGTGACGTTCATCGTGCCGGAGCACGCCAAGGTGATTCACGGTAGTCACAGCAAATGAGCCGTGCCGAAAAACAGCAACCAAGGCAATTAAGTCAGGAGAACTCGATGCTTGAGGGAAAGACAGCGCTCATCACCGGAGGCACTTCGGGCATTGGCCTCGCCACAGCAAAACTGTTGCGCCGCCACGGAGCGCGCATCGCTATTACGGGGCGTAGTCCGGACGATCTCGCAAAGGCGCGCCAGACGATCGGCGACGACGTCCTGACCTTGCAAACCGACGTACTTTCCCGAGACGCGCTCCACAAGATGGCTTCCGACGTGAAGCGGGCTTTCGGTGCACTCGATGTTTTCTTTGCGAATGCGGGCGTCGCGTTTGTTACACCCCTGGTGACGACGGACGAGGCGCAGTACGATCGTCTTATGGACACCAACGTGAAGTCGGTGTTCTTTTCGATCCAAGCGGTCGAGCCGATCATGCGAGATGGGGGTTCGATAATTGCGACTACGGCTTGGCTGAACCAGGTCGGCGTGCCGGGACGTGCGGTCCTTTCGGCCTCAAAGGCGGCTGTGCGGTCATTTGTCCGCACTCTGTCGGCGGAGTTGCTCGCCCGGCGCATCCGCGTCAATGCGATTAGCCCGGGTCTAATCGAGACACCCATTCTTCGAAGCGTTGGCCAATCCGAACGCCCCGGTCAAACCGAAGCGGAATTTCGCGACTATCTCGCCGACGCCAGCAAACTGATTCCAATCGGGCGTCTTGGGCAGCCCGACGAAATTGCTGCGGCGGTGCTGTTTCTCGCCAGCGACTCATCCAGCTACATGCTTGGATCGGAAGTGGTAGTCGACGGCGGGTTTGCCGAGCTTTGAGGGGAGCAAAGCGCGTCAACGCCATCGGAATGTCTGAACCAGCAAGCGAAGGAAGAGGCATTGCATCTGTTTACCCGCGCGATCGAGTTCAAGGCAGTGGTTCGGTTGCGAGAGCTGAGCCCGACTCTGCGAATTTTTAATCTCAAAGATTTGCTGGGAGGACGTCGCGCGGTATGAGAAGGATTACGGCAAGCAGGGCTGCCGGAATGACCAACGCCACGCGCCGGGCTCGCCGTGCTTTAGTCAGGTCGAGAATGGACACGCTCGAGCACCAGGCGTGGCAGGATCAGCCCAATGGCCATGGCCAGGATGACCAGAAATGCCGTGGCGCCATTGGCGGCGATGTTCGTCAGCAGAGTGACCGGTGCACGCGGCCCCATCGAGACCAGTTCGACGACGGCGCTCGCCGTCTGAAATAGAAAGATGCCCGGAATCATCGGGACGACCGCGGAAAAGCCCAGTGCGGCGAATGGCAGATGCAGGCGGTCCACGACCGGTGTGACGATGATGCTAACCAGAATGCAGGCGACGAGCGCTCCGGTAGCGACATTCGCGCCGGCAACCGAGATCAGGGCCCAGCGTGCCGCATGCCCGAGCATGCCAGCTGCGATGGGGAGCGGCAGCATGCGCCACGGCAGCGAGAAGATGCTGCCGAAGGAGCCGACGGCGAATCCTGCCGCGATCACGTCATCCAGGAGCGGCACTGACGCGGACGGCCCTGCGGCCGGTAGGGCCGCGCCGCCGGCAGTGAAGCCCAACAGCAGGCCGAAACAGATCATAAGTACGACGATGCTGGAGTAGGCCAGGCGAGCGATGCCGAGCGTAATTCGCATGCGTGCGAGATCGATTGCGCCGTTGAGGAGGTGCGGTCCAGGCACCAGCACCATGCAGGGACAGAATGCGACGAGAGCCGTGGCGATTGGCTGATGCAAGACGATGGGGGAGAGGGCCGCCGCGACCCCGGCGATCAGGGCGGCACCAAGCGGTTGGACCAGAGGGTTGTTGCTCAAGCCTGACAGCCACCGGCGGACCAGCGCGCCGAGGGCGGCGCTCGCCGCGATTAACATCAGGTTCGTAGTATCGAGCGCGCCGAAGATGACTCCGAGCGATGCCGCGCCGGCGGCTGCAGATAACGCGAAGCACAGGGCAGACGTGGGTGGCAGGTTTGCGGCTAACAACAATGCCGGCCTTGCTTCATCAGCGAGCAGGCTCCCGTCGCACAGCTGGTCCACAATCTTTGTTATGGCCAGCACTCTGTTCATGTCGACGCCGAGTGGCTTTATGGGAACAATCTCGGACAAGCAAGTACCTTCGAGCTCGACGGTGAGCTTGTCCCAATCTGGCAGCACCCTCGCTCGCACGGCCAGAGCACGCCCGAGGCGCTCAGCAGTGACCACCGTCCGTTCCGTCGTCTGCCCGTGAGTGAATAGAAGTGTGGCTGCCAGTGCAACCACGCCTAGTGCAGCCTCGCATGCTGACGGTTCGAAGTCGAGCCGAGAAAACAAAAAGGGGGCGGCCATGTCGCTAACTGCCTCTTACTGCGCGGTCCAGCCGCCGTCGACGGAGATTGCCGTGCCCGTGATCTGGTCTGCCGCAGACGAACAGAGGAAGGCCACGGTGCCCCCAAGCTGCGTGGGAGATACAAACTCCAGAGACGGCTGCTTCTCAGCCAAAATCTCCTTGGCCGCCTCCTTCTGAGTAATTTGCTTTTGCGCGGCGATGTTGCTGATCTGGTTTTCGACCAACGGCGTTCGCACCCAGCCAGGACACACCGCGTTGCACGTCACGCCGCTGCCGGCGGTCTCAAGGCCGACCACCTTTGTAAGGCCGACCAGGCCATGTTTGGCCGCGACGTAGGCGGCCTTGTGTGTCGAACCGACTAGGCCGTGCGCGGAGGCGATGTTGACGATCCGCCCCCAGCGCTGCTTTTTCATATGCGGCACGGCCGTAGCGATGCCGTGGAACGCCGCCGACAGATTGATGTCGAGGATGGCGTGCCACTTGGCGGTCGGGAATTCATCCACTGGTGCGGTGTATTGGATGCCGGCATTGTTGACGAGGATGTCGAGACGTCCGAACTTCTCGATCGTCGTCTCGATCAAGCCGCGGACGGCCTCGCCCTCCGACATGTTGGCGCCGTCATAAGCAACGCGCACGCCGCATTCGCGTTCGATGCCGCTGCGAATCTTCTCGATCTCGGCGGCGTCGCCAAACCCATTCAGTACGATGTCGGCACCAAGCTTGGCGAGCTCTTTGGCGACACCGAGCCCGATGCCGCTGGTCGATCCGGTGAGGATGGCTACCTTACCTTCCAACATGGGATTTCCTTTCAACGTGGAGTGATTGGACGGATGATTAGTGCGCGCCGCCAGCGTCGAGACGGTCAGGCTTCCTGAGAAAGAGGCCTGCCAGCAGCGCGACGAGAAGCGCCACGCCCAGCGTGTAAAAGGTGTCGCTGAAGGCGAGGATAAAGGCCTGCTTCTGCACGACACGCCCGACTGCGACGTAGGCGCGGTGCATGGCGTCAACGCGATCGATGACGCCGTGGTTCATGAAATATTGCGTGAGCTGTTCGAGCCGGGTGCGGGTGGCTTGTTCGAACATCGATACTGACTGCATAAGCACGTTGGAGTGATACTGTTCGCGCTTGGTGAGTAGAGTCTGCAGCGCGGCGATGCCAATTGCGCCGCCCAGATTCCGTGTCATGTTGAACAGAGCGGATGCAGACCCTGCATTTTCGGGCTCGACGCCAGCCGTGGTGACCGCTGAGAGAGGCGCGAAACAAAGCGCCTGACCAAAGGCACGGATGACGTTCGGCCAAAACAGCTGATCGGCCGCATAGTCGTTTGTCATGTAGATGTTCATGAAGTTTGAGCCGGCGAACAAAGCAAAGCCGACGCCGATAACGATGCGCGGATCGATGCGCTTAATCAGCTGCGGCACCAGCGGAATCAGGAGAAGTTGCGGGAATCCAGTCCAGGCCAGAACCTCGCCAATCTGCTCCGAATTGTAGCCCTGGATTCGCGAGAGATAGACCGGCAGGATATAGACCGATCCGTAGAGGGCGACGCCGAGCAGGAGGTTCGCCAGAACGCCGAAGCCGAAGTTGCGGCGACCCAGAAGGCGCAGGTTCAGCAGCGGCTTTTTGCTGATCAATTCGATCGCGACGAACAGCGTCAGCCCAACTGCGGCGATCACGGCGAGGCGGACAATGAAGGGCGAACCGAACCAGTCGTCCTTGTTGCCTTCCTCCAGCACGGTCTGCAGTGCGGCTAGGCCGATCGCCATGGTGACGATGCCCGGCCAGTCGCCTTCGCGCAGCAGCGACAGCTTCATCGGGCTTGGTTCCAGCGAAACGTAGAGCATGCCGATCATGATCGCGCCCGGCACGACATTGACATAGAAGATATATTCCCAGCCGAAATTCTCGGTGAGATAGCCGCCGATCGTCGGGCCGATCGCGGGCGCGAATGTCGCGGAGATCGCAAACAAGGCGAGCCCGATCGGCTGCTTCGCCTTCGGCAACAATGTGATGATCAGCGTGAACGCCATCGGGATCAGCACCCCACCGGTGAATCCCTGCACGGCGCGCAGCACAATCATCTGCGGCAGGTCCTGCGCCAGCGCACACGCCGCCGAGAACACCAGAAAGAGGAAAGCGTTCGTCAGAAGGTAGAGGCGGATCGAGAACACCTGGGCGAGCCAGCCGCTCAGCGGGATTACCACAATCTCGGCGATCAGATAGGAGGTCGAGATCCAGCCGCCGTCATCGAAGCCCGCGCCAATCCCGCCCTGGATGTCGGCAAGTGAGGCAATTGACAATCTGGATGTTGAGCACCGCCATGAAGGCGCCGAGTGTAGCGCCGATCACCGCGAGCCACGTTCTTGCGGAGACGAAAATCGCCGGGACCTCGACGGGCCGCCCGTCATCGCCGGCGGGAACGGCATTGGCAGTCGGTTGGAGCGTAGTCATGAGCGTCTGCTCGTTGCGTGCGAGGGCATTCAGCTGCGGGGCTTGGGGTCGCTCGAGGCGAGGCGCTCTTTGGCTTCGCGTTCTGCGACAACGGCCGACTTGGTGTTGACGGTCGGCTCGGCCGACATGCCCGGGCGGAGCAGGCCAGCCAGCCTGTGGTCGTCGAGCACAATCTTCACCGGTACACGCTGCACGATCTTGGTAAAGTTGCCGGTGGCGTTGTCCGGCGGCAGCAGCGCGAACTCGAGGCCGCTGGCCGGCGACAGGCTGTCGACGTGGCCGCGCAGCTTGGTGTCTCGGAAGCTGTCGATCGTCAGCTCGACCAGCTGACCGTTGCGTACATGGGTGAGCTGCGTCTCCTTGAAGTTGGCGATGACGTATACGGCATCGAGCGGAACGACAGTCATCAACTGCGTACCGGCCTGCACGAACTGGCCGACTCGCAGCGAGCGCGCGCCGATCGTGCCGTCGATCGGCGCGGTGATGCCGGTATAGGAGAGATTCAATGCGGCCTGCTGCTCCACCGCGCGCGCGCGATCGCGCTGTGCGACGGCCTGGGCGCGTTGGGTCGAGAGCACCTCGATCTTCTTGTTGGCGGCGATCAAGCCCGCCTTACCCTGCTGCAGCTGCGCCGTCTGCGAACGCAACGCCGCGTCAGTCTGTTGCGCGCGTTGAACTGTGCCTGCACCCGACTTCATCAGATCGTCGTAGCGGGCGCGCTCCTGCCAGGCGAATTTCAAATTGGCTTCGACAGCGTCGACCTCCGCCGCCTGTTGCTGGATCAGCGGTTCCTGCAATTCGATCTGGGCGTCGAGATTGCGGATGGCTGCCTGGGAGGCGGCGACATCGGCCTTGGCCTGGTTCAACGCGGTCTTGAAATCGCGGTCGTCGATCCGGGCCAAAACCTGGCCGGCCTTCACCGGCTCGTTGTCAGCGACGAGAACCTCGGCGATGTAGCCGGACACCTTCGGCGCGATGATCGTGGAGTCCGCCTTCACATAGGCATCGTCGGTCGTTTCCAGATAGCGGCCGGTCGTGACGTAGTAGTGACCGAAAGCGGTAATTCCGGCGACACCGAGGGCAGCGGCGAACGCGAGCGCTGCGCGCCGGATCGCCTGACGCGACGGAGAAAGACGGGTCTTGGCCTTCTGTTCAGCTGCATAAGAAACAGTCGACATGGCATTCTCCGAAACCTTTAGGGGGCGACGAAACTCAATCGCGTCGGTGGATGTCGTGGGTGACGATACCGAGCTCGGGAGACGGCGGGTCGAGGCGACGCGGATCGGACAGCGTGCGGCGGATGTCTTCCAACCCGCTCTGCCAATGCCTGCGCATCGCGCTCAGGCCGAACTCGTAGTCCTTCGAATGACCTTCATTGAGTTTAGACTGATAGATCAGGTGAATGATGTTGTGGGAGCGATGGCGGGCCAGGTCCGCGATCGCGCGGATTTCCGGATCCTCCTTCGCGTTTGCCGGCAGCTTCTCGAGTGTCCGCTGCAATGCCAGGCGCATCTTCTGCATCCGGAGCGCTTGGTCGGTGACGGCGCGCGTGCGGCTCGAGTACTGGATGTCCTTCTGCCGGCTCGACACCTCCATCATGTCGTGGGGAACGCGGCCCCTTGCGGACCAGAGGTCGATCTGAAAGGTCAGCGTGTCACGCGCATCGCCCGACAACACGCGGGAGAGAGGCGTGTTCGACACGACACCGCCGTCCCAGTAATGCTCGGCTTCGATCTCGACAGCGGGGAACCCCGGTGGTAGCGCGCCGGACGCCATGAAGTGTTTTGGCCCAAGCCGGCGTTCAGCGGTGTCGAAATAAGTGAGGTTGCCGCTGCGGACGTTGACCGCGCCGACGCTGACGCGCACTTCGCCGGAGTTTAGCCGGTCGAAATCAACGAGCTTCTCCAGCGTCCGGTGCAGCGGTGCCGTGTCGTAGAAGCTGGTCGCGGCATCGCCTGTGAAGGGCGAAAAGAGCGGCGGGGGGAACCGCGGCTTGAAGAAGCCAGGCTGGCCCTGGACCAGGGCCCTCGTCGCCGCCAGCGCGTTGCGCACCGAGTGGATGTCGAACGCAAAGGGCAAAGCGTCGACCAGGCCTTCGCCGGCTGGCCATTCGATCGAAAAGGCGCAGATGGTCTCCCAGAATTCGCGCAGGCGTGCCACACGCTCATCTTCGGGCGAGCCCGCGATAATGGCGGCATTGAGCGCGCCGATGGAAATGCCGGCCAGCCAGTTCGGGCGGATGCCGGCTTCGTGCATGCCCTCGTAGACGCCGGCCTGATAGGCGCCGAGCGCGCCGCCGCCCTGCAGCACCAGGGCGATGACATCATAGGGCAGCTCGTTGGTGCGCTGCGTCACAGGATGGGTTTGCTCGCGTATCACGTTCAACATGGCCAAAGCTCCCTGCATTGTGGCTGATCCGATCAGCCCGCATTCGCTTCGATGAGGATTCCGGAAGGCGACTCGCGTCGTCGCGCGGTCACGCCCGCGGACAGATAGTCATGCACCACGGTGCCAAGCCCGAGCGTCAGGTCGGCAACGACGTGCTTGGCCGAGAGTACCTGTAGGACCGGCAGCTCAGCGATCGGGGCAAGTGCGTGCGAGTACAGGTCGAGCGCAGCTGGCCCGGTCCAGGCGCCCTTCACGTTGATGTCCTCGCAATGGAAGCGCACCAGCTCGCAAATGCGCGCCGTGCCGTCGACATGCGGGATGATCTTGAGCAGGAAATTCGGAGCGGCGAGTTTCTTTGCTTCGGCAACAGCATCGAGGGGGCGGTGCTTGTAGCCCATAGTGCCGGTCGCGATGCGGACCGAGCCGTAGTTCAACGTACCGACCAGCGTGTCGATCTCAACGGCGAGCTTCGGTTGCGCCAGCTTCTTGGGGAAGCCCCACAACTCGCGACCGCCCGCGATCGGTGGATGGTCGTTGAGGAACATCTGGTGGACGAAACTGCCGGCCTGGCCCTGAAATGATACCGGGATGACCTGACCGCTTTCGGTGTAGTCGCCGAAGCCGGTCGAGTCGGGCATGCGGATGAATTCGTAGTTCACCACGGGATCGGTGATCGCCAGCGGCTCCGGCACGATGCGACGCAGCGCATCAGGATCGGTCCGATACTGGATGATAAAGTATTCGCGGTTGACGAAGCGATAGGGGCCGGCGGGAAAGGCCGGGTTCGCTATTGGCATTGCGAACGCTGTCGCGCGCACGGTCTCGTCTTTCATCGTGGTTGTTCTCCGGAGTGGTCAGAGGTGCACGGGTCGCGCTTCGCCGAGGCAAGCGCGGCCCGTTTCGCGTGAAGGGTTAGGAGGAGCCAGTCACATCAGTGACACGCTCCGGATCAGTCGAGGCCAGCGCTGCGGCACGCTCGGGGCGCGGCGGATAGATCCAGACGGTGTTGACCTCCTGCTTGGTCTTCTTGGCGACCTCGTCGACCATCGCCACGTCGCGCTCCCAGAGCGAAAAACGCGGTGCGATCGCACGGGATCTGTCGATGCTCTCCCAGATCATCTTTTTTCTCCATCCGGTTGGCTGTGGACACCGTGATGACCTATCAGAACGGAAGCGCGGCTGCGCCAGAGCGATTGCCGTACCTGTAGAGTGATTGCTGCCGAAGTCTGCGCCTCTACTCTCCGGCATTTTCTGAGCGCTGCAGCGAAAGCGATCTGCGCCGAATGGCCAAGCGCGGCCGAAATCGAGACGATCGATCATTATGCGCTCGCGGGGGAGCAGTTCGCTTCGACGATCCGGGAGTCCCTCGGCTGTCTGGACAGAGGCCAGAAGTGTTCGGCCACCGACGCTTATTTCGATTCCAGGGAAACAAAGGCGGAGACAGTTAATGTCGCGACCTGAACTTCTTTTCGCGGAGCGGTTCGAAAAAAGCCCGCAGTAGGCTTGGAGGTCGCTCGATGCTGGCAGGCGATCATTAAGTCCATCGACAAAGGGCCGGTGACTGACGTCACCGGCCCAGTGACCCGGCGTCGCGTTTCCTTAAAGCGGCGCAAGAGCGTCTCGGGGGACAGGCGCTCGGCCTCGGGTCTCTTGCATCTCGCGCCGAGGGGCAATCCGGCGGGAGCTGCAAGCTGGCTGAGGCAACCCTTTAGGGATCGCCAATCGGTAGTCTCGCGGCGACATGCCGCGGCACGCCAATAGCTTTAATCGGCTAACCACGCGCGACTTCGTGTTCCTTCCCGCGGTACATCCGACTCCCCGCTTGGACGCGACGGCAATGCCGTTTCAGCAGTCGGGAGCAACAGTCACTGTGCGGGCACGAGCGCTGGTGCGTCCTTGTCTTTGATCAAGAGCACCAGGAATTTTGCCGGCTTGGTGTCGCTTGCGTTCCGGTCGACGACATGGACATCACTGGGGCCTTCATAGAAGGTCTGCCCAGGTGACAGTGTCACCTGTTGCCCACCCTTCAACTGCATCACGACGGAGCCCTCCAGCACGTAGACAAACGCATGTGCATTGTGTCGGTGGATAGCGGTCGACTCGCCTGGAGCATGCTCGACTGTGATCATCAGAGCTTCCCTGCCGGGACTCTCTGGAAGATCCTCAGACATGAGTGACGTGATCTTAGGCTGCTGAGCTGCGGCTGTGCCGGTCATGAGGCACAGAACAGCCAATGCAACGAGTTTGATCGTCATGATCGCCTCTTTCGTTTGTTGCCCGGGGCTCGTTCGTATCGGACTGGGCGTACCTTCGATGCGGAATCAGGCTGCTGCCTGCGAGCGGCGGAGCCACTCGTCGAGACCAATGCGGCCGAGGCGCGCCTCGCCCAATGGCACGAGCGAGTGCTCCTCGACCCGGCTACCGAAGTATCGGGCTTCCGGGTCGCGCACGACCTCACGCGGGTCGCCGACTGCCTTCAGATAGCGGGCGACAATTTCGTTGAACGGCGCTCGTTCTGGGCCGGCGATCTCGACAATACCGTTGCGCGGCGGCGCGAGCGCCACATCAGCAACGTTGGCAGCAACGTCATCCGCAGCAATGGGCTGGAACAGGCCGGACGAGATCCTCACTCCGTTTCCAGCCGCGCTTGAATCGGCGATTGCACGGAGGAACTCCATGAACTGGGTCGAGCGAACGATGGTGTATGGGATGCCGGCGGCCTTGATCAGTTTCTCTTGGGCAACCTTGGCACGGAAATAGCCATTATCCGTCCGATCGATTGCGACAATTGATAACGCGACATGGTGCCGGACGTTTGCCGAGGCCTCCGCGGCTAAAAGGTTGCGGCCGGAGGTCTCGAAGAATTCCAGCACCCGTTTGTCTTCAAATGATGGCGAATTGGAAAGGTCGATCACCACCTGAGTATCGACCATGGCCTCCTTGAGCCCTTCGCCGGTGATGGTGTTGATCCCGCTTTGGGGCGATGCGGGCACGACCTCGTGGCCGCGTTGGCGCAGAATGGCGACGGTCTTCGAGCCGATCAGGCCGGTGCCACCGATCACGACGATCTTCATGCTTTGATCCTCCGTTGTCGTTAGTTGCACTGTTGATGTTTCGCGCGCCACTTCGGACCGGGCCCACGCATGTAGTGCAACTCGGGCCGGTAGCAATCGCGTACGTCCATAACCAGGTTGTAAAGGATGCCTGCGAAGTCGAAGGCGGTCTCAGCCGTCTCGCGGGCAAAACCAGACATTGCGGACCAGCGCGAAAAATCCGACGCGATCGCTCGGGATCTGACGATGTTTTTCCCGATCATCCTCTTTCTCCGCCCGGTTGGATATGGGCACCGTGATGACCTAGCGGATCGGAGTGGCGGCTGCGCCAGAGCGATTGCCATACCTGTCGAGCGATTGCTACGATTGCTGCTAACGCATGCGCCACAAGATCATGCAATGTTTCCGCTCGCCCGGGCTGGGAGCGCTCAATTCCATGGCTTCCTTCAGAACTGCGGGGTATGGGTCCGCAGCGACAGCGAACGCTTCTACAAACGTTCAGTGCCGAAGGTCCTCAAACCTCGCCAAAAAGTAGCCGTTGGACAATGGACCGTGTCTACCATCCGCGCTTGATCTCGACACCGAGATAGTTCGAATCGTGACCTCCAGCATTGCGCAATGCATCGCCGATCTTGAAATGGACGGCCTCGACGGCGAACGAAGTCGCCCGGTCGATGGTCCAGTCGAGCCGAACCTGACCGTAGCTACCGGTATATGCGCCGGGCCGGCCGGCGGTTTTCGGCACGGCTATATCGGGCTGGGTGTAGACGGCGTCGGCCGTAGTTTGACGCCATTGAGCCGCTGCGGCGATCATGATCTTCAGCGACGAAGTCGGGGTCAGTATCAGGGATGGCTTGATGTGGATGAGGTTGGCGTATCCAGTGTAGCTCGCAAGCGTGAAGTAATAGCCGTTGGGAAAAAGCGGATTGAATGTTCCGAAGTTCTGTTTGGTATTGCCGTCGCCGGACGCCGCGTCGAACTGGATACCCATCCTTGGGCTCCAGTTCACGTCGGCGAAGGTGTAGCCGGCGAGTGCCCCGACAGCCCAGGCCTCGATCGGCTCGATGCCGATGCGTCCTGACTGGTTCATCACTTCGAAGTCAAAATCGAAATGATTAGCTTTGCCATTCAGATGGACATCGAAGATATCTCGCCGCTCGTCGCCCGACGCGTTCGCAAACTGCGCATTCGCCTGCGTGAAATTGGCATAGTAGCCGGCGATGAACAGGGACTCGGAAAATTTATACTCCGTCCGTGCCATCCCGAAGGTCTGCTTGGTGACGCTGCTGTAATCATCGAAAATGGTTACGTCCCGAACCTGAACCGGAAGGCTGTAAAAAGTGATGAACCGCCACGGCCCATTCTCATAATCCGCCCAGCCGGCGTCATAGGATTGTCGAACGTTGGGACCGTCGCGGACGGACACGAATCGTTGCAGGTCGAAGGCGAATTGTTGGCGGCCGGCCCTCAGCTTAAGCGTTCCGCCCCCTATAGGCTCGGTCAATACGACGAAGGCCTGCTCTAGATCGAGTTTGTCTCGATCTACCGGCGTTAACATGGTCTTCCACGGCGCGTAGTCGGCCTGAAATTGCACGAACGCCTGTATCTGATTGGCTATGCGGAGATCTGCGTGGAATTCGTTTCGGCTGATGACATAATTCTGGCTACCGTTCGAGCCGGTACCGAAGCCAGCAGCGTTGTTGGACTCGAACCGCTCGCGTGTGCCTGCGCCGAACGAGAGATAGGTGTCGCGATCGGTGTCGGACAACGGTATGTACTTGAATTGGTCGAATGGCTGACGCGGAACCCGCGGATCCGCGAGCACCGACCAATCCTCTTGCCATCTGTTGAACATGATGGCGGGTCGTTGCGGCACAGACGATGGATCGCCCGCTAACATGGGCGAAACTGACAAACAAAGCCCCGCGAGCGCCGGCAGAAGCGCTGCGAGGAATTGTCCTGGTGAACTCGTGATTGGCATCGGACCTGACCATGCTCTTATCGAGCCTAGAGGTTCCCGCCGCGCGACGCAGTAGCAAGGATGCAACTATTTCGCGGCCGCGTGGATTTCGGCGATGTATCCCCCCGGAAACTGCACCATAGCCGATTGCCGATGGTCCGCGGCAAAGGGCTCGACCAGCACGGTGGCGCCTGAGGCCCTGGCCTTGGCGATGGTGTCGTTGAGGTCCTTGACCTCATAGCCCGTCAGTTCGCGCCCATAGGGGTATGCTAGGTGACCGTCCGTGACAAAGACCGTCATCTTGCCGAAGATTGATTCGATGCGAATCCGGCGGAATGAGTCTTCCACCCGGCCGATCTCGATTCCCGGCGCCCGCGCATCATCGGAGACGACCTTACCATGCGAGAACCGCAGGAAGCTTCTGGTGAAAACATCGGCGCGCTCGGGCGATACATAGACCCGGTTCTCCGGGACGGTCTCAAACGCCGCGTAGTTGGGCTTGGTCGTGTGCCAATAGAGCTGCATGTTGATCCCGCCTGGCCACTGGATCAAGACGTCGCGACCGATCGGATCGGGGAAGGTCGCCACCAGCACATCGGCACCGGCAGCCTGCGCCGCCTTCACCGCGGCGTCGATATCGGTCACGAGATAGCCGGTGCGCTCCGCACCAAAGGGATAGGGGATCGGCGTCTTGAAGCCGAACAGCGAGACGGTACCTACCGGCGTCTGCAGCAACTGCGAGGTGGTGCTGCTCGGCGTAGGCGTCACGGTCGCCACCACCTGTTTGGTACTCTTGCCGCCGAAGGTGGCGAGGAAGCTTGTCACGAACCTGTCGACATCGTCCGGGGCGACATAGACATGCGTGGTGTCGTATTGCGCGCCGACGCCATAGACGGTGTTGGCGCCGGCGTCGCGCGCCTGCGTGGCAAGCGGCATGACGAGGCTGGCGGCGAGCAGCAGGCTTGCGAGATGTCGGCGTGCGGTCATGTCGATCTCCCTGATCGTCAGGCGGGTTTGCTGGTAGCCTGCGACACGAGGACGAGTCCCGCGATCAGGCCGAGATGTTCGAAGAAGCCATTGAGGGCCATGAAGCGGTCATGGCCGGTCATGGCCCAAAAATTGTTGGCCGTCAGCATTGCGACCGCGGTCAGAACACCGAGTCCGCCTGCGCCGAGCCAGACCCAGCGGCCGGCCAAGACCAGCGCCGAACCGACGATCTCCACGACGATGACCACGCTCGCCCAGAGCCAGCCGGGGTGCAGTCCGAAATGCTCCTGCTCGGCGATCGCGCCAGCGAAGTCGAAGAGCTTGCTGAAGCCTCCGATCAGATAGGCGGAGACCAACGCAAGCCGCGCCAGAGGCCATAGCGACGGCCAGAAGAGGATCGCTCCCACCCAATGAGGCGTGTCAGCTCGCGCGGCCATCTCACACCGCCCAGCAGGCGCAGCCGAGCGCGCCCCAGAAGCTCTTGAGGTCGGACGTCGGGATCCTGCTCGACCACGCCCGTGCATGATCGTGGCCGTGGACGCCGCAACTGTTGGAGCAGCCGCAGAATTGCGCGGCCTGGATGCATGCGGCGCGTGCCGGCCCTTTCTCGGCCCAGGCGCCATAGCCGCCAAAGGTCCGCGCCGGCGACCAATCCGGCATGGCCGGTGGCGGCGTGGCCTTGTCGAAGGATGCGAAATCGCCGGCGCCGTAGACGATCTTGCCGCCGACGATCGTGAGATCACTGGTCGTGTCCGCAATCTCGGCCTCCGAACAGGAGAAGTAGTCACGGTCCGGCACCATCAGGTCGGCGAACTGTCCCACCTCGATGTGGCCCTTCTTGCCTTCCTCGTTGGAGAACCAGGTGACGTTCTCCGTCCACATCCGCAGCGCCGTCTCGCGATCGAGGCAATTGCGCTGAGGCGTGATACGTAGTCCGGCAACGGTGCGGCCGGTGACCAGCCAGGACAGCGACACCCAGGGATTATAGGAGGCTACGCGGGTGGCATCGGTGCCGGCGGACACCTTGACGCCCTTGTCGAGCATCTTCTTCACCGGCGGTGTCGCTTCCGCAGCGCCGATGCCGTAGCGCTCGACGAAATATTCGCCCTGATAGGCCATGCGATGCTGTACGGCGATGCCGCCACCGAGCGCGGCGATACGGTCGATCGATTGGTCGGAAATCGTCTCGGCGTGATCGAAGAACCAGTGCAGGCCATCGAGCGGCATGTCCTGATCGACCTTCTCGAACACATCGAGCGCGCGCGAAATCGTCTCGTCATAGGTAGCGTGCAGCCGCCACGGCCATTTGTTCTGCACGAGGACACGCACGACCTCTTCCAGCTCGCCTTCCATTTCCGGCGGCATGTCCGGCCGCGTCACGCGGAAATCCTCGAAGTCGGCGGCCGAGAACACCAGCATCTCGCCGGCGCCATTGTGGCGGAAGTAATCGGTACCCTGCTTGTATTTTGACGTGCTGGTCCAGTTCAGGAAATCCTGCTTCTCGCCCTTCGGCTTTTGCGTGAACAGATTGTAGGCAAGGCGAATCGTCAGATGCCCTTCGTCGGACAGCTTCTGGATGACGGCATAGTCCTCCGGATAGTTCTGAAAGCCGCCGCCGGCATCGATCGCACCCGTGACGCCGAACCGGTTCAGTTCTCGCATGAAATGCCTGGTCGAGCTCACCTGATAGTCGAATGGCAGCTTCGGACCCCTCGCCAGCGTCGCATAGAGGATGTTGGCGTTCGGCTTGGCGAGCAGGAGGCCGGTCGGATTGCCCTTTGCGTCGCGCACGATCTCACCGCCAGGCGGCTCGGGCGTGTTCTTTCCATAACCGACCGCGCGCATCGCGGCGGCGTTGAGAAGGGCACGGTCATAGAGATGCAGGATGAAGACCGGCGTGTCCGGCGCAGCCGCGTTGAGTTCGTCGATGGTCGGCAGCCGCCTTTCGGCGAATTGATGCTCGGTGAAGCCGCCAACAACCCGTACCCATTGTGGTGGCGGGGTGATTGCGGCCTGCTTTCGCAGCATCGCCATGGCATCGGCCAGCGACCGCACACCGTCCCAGCGTAGCTCCATGTTGAAGTTGAGGCCGCCGCGAATGATGTGGAGATGGTTATCGATCAACCCCGGCAACACCCGCCTTCCTTTCAGGTCGATGATACTGGTCGAAGGACCGGCCAGCTTCATCACCTCCCTGTCGTGAGCTACAGCCATGAACACACCGTCCTTGATGGCGACGGCGCTCGCGGCCGGGTTAGAGCGATCCAATGTGGTGAAAAGACCGCGATGAAGAATGATATCTGGAGTGCTCATGATGCCTTCTCCGCGGTGTTGACGGTTGAGGCTTCGCCGCCGGCATGCCGGCCTGGTAGCATTCCGAACATGTGCGGCGCACATTTCGCCTGCCGCCAGGCCGCTGATAGCCCTGAGCCGGCCATGATCTGCTTGCTGACCGGGATCGCCTGTTCGCCGACGAGGATGCCGAGCAGGCCCACCAGCGCCACCAGCGGCGGGGCCGGCGATCGCACATTGAGGAGGCTGTAGATCACGCCGACGAGGATGCCGGCACCGAGAGACAGGACGTAGACCTTCATGACTCTCTCCTTGTCGGCTGCTCTCTCCGCCGGCGCGTATCGATGCTTCGCCAAACCTTGTCAGGCTGCCTTGGCGCCGCCCTCCGAGGCGTGCTCGCCGAGCGCCCATTTCGAGAAGCGGACCTGGATGCCGTAGGGCGAGTGCGCTC
This sequence comes from Bradyrhizobium iriomotense, assembly GCF_030160715.1. Classification (GTDB taxonomy): domain Bacteria; phylum Pseudomonadota; class Alphaproteobacteria; order Rhizobiales; family Xanthobacteraceae; genus Bradyrhizobium; species Bradyrhizobium iriomotense. Next base: position 362,123 of record NZ_BSOW01000002.1, on the reverse strand, counting down.
GCAGAATGTCCATAACGCCTTCGTAGGTCTCCGCGCGCGCCCAATCCTGCTGGAGTTCGAAGACATACTGACAGGACGTGATCGGGATAGCGCCGGCCTGAATCGCGCGCTCCATCGAGCGGTTATGCGCCTCCATCGAGAGATCGCCGCAGGCATCGGCCGGTATGTAAATCTCGTAGCCCTCGCGCAGCATGTCCAGGGTTGGGAACATCACGCAGGCCTCGGTCCAGAGGCCGGCGATGACGAACTTCGTGCGGCCGGTGGCGGCAACCGCCTTGCGGAAGCCCGCATCGAGCCAGGAGTTCATCGAGGTACGGTCGATGATGTCGTGACTGGGAAACAAGTCCGTGACTTCGGGCATGAAGGGACCGGAGAAGCTGTCCTTCGCGACTGTGGTCAGCACCGTCGGAACCTTGAACAGCTTTGCCGCCTTTGCCAGGACCTGGATGTTGTTGAAGACGACCAGACGATCGTGCGACTGCACGCCCTGGTACATCGCAGGCTGATAATCGATCAGAGCGATGGCGCTATTCTGGGGAGTCAGCATTTCAAGCTTTGACATGATGGCGTCTCCTTGATTTCCGTGATCGATATCGTTTGTCAATTGGTGCTGCGGTCTTGGACGGAATGACCCTCGCGCTATCGTCCAGCTCTGCATGACGTCTGTTGGACCAACGTCTTTCTGTGCCTAAGGCTGTTTGTTCAGAAAGCCCGAAACGCGAGGTCTCAGCTCAATCTCTGTTGCTGGCTTTCGAAGCCGGGCGTGTCACCGGTCTCGATTCCTTTCTAAGTTGCTGTTTTCTCCATCCGGTTGGATGTGGGCGCTATGGTGATCTAGCTGATCGGAGCTGCGACTGCGCCAGGGCGATTGCCCTACCTGTAGAGCGATTGCTGCCAACACTTGCGACTACGCCCATCGCGCAGGGCGATGCAGGTTCCGCGGATTTGAAGCGCAGCCATGTCCAAGTCTTCTTGCCGGCGGGACCCACATTGGCGTAGTTGGCAACGCCCTGAATTGCTTCCATCGTCATGCGCTCACCGGGTAGTTCGCTTCGACGGTCCAGGAGTCCCTCGGCTGGCTGTACAGATGCCAGAAGTGTTCGGCCACCGATGAGGCTTCCTTCGATTCCGGGGAAACAAAGGCGAAGACAGTTACTGTCGCAACGTGAATTCCCCTTTCCCGGAACGGTTCGAAAAGTCCGTGAGCCAAAGCGCGAATGCCGGCCTTGCCGATGCTGACCGAGAGATAGTCCGGGCTGGGAGCGAGTGCGAAGCCACCTCCGGTCAGCAGGATCGTACCGGACTTTTGGTCTTCCATCTTCGGCGCGACAGCCTGAGCGGCGACTAGTGCTCCGCCGATGTTCACAGCGAGATCGCTGTTGAAGCTGTCGCGCGGCTGTTCAGAGAGGGTTGCCTTGCGTGCCGATGCGGCGTTGTAGTGCAAGACGTCGATTGGGCCGTGCTGCTTCTGAACTTCAGCGACCAGTTCTGCAACGCTCTTCGGATCGCTTGCGTCCACTCTGCGACCGTCAGCCTTGTATCCTTTTGATACCAGCCGTTCGGCCAGCTCTCGCGTCTTGGCGATCGTCCGAGCGGCCAAAACCACTTGGAAACCTTCTTTGGCAAAGCGTTCAGCGGTCGCGAAACCCATTCCCGGGCCCGCTCCGATGCTGAGAAATGTCTTCATTTCTTGTTTCCCCTTCATGGCTGCACATGAAATTTTGGTGTCGTTGCCGAAACCATCCGCTCCACGGTGCGAAGCATTGGCGCTTTCCCGTCGCGGCTGCCGAGCCAATGATGCCATCAACCATTCACCGGGCCAGCATCGGGCAAGATGCTCATCGCATCTGTCGTCGCCAATCGCTCGGGCTCTCGCCAGTTAGCTTCCTGAATGCCGCAGCGAAGGCGGTCTGCGAGGAATAGCCAAGCTCGGCTGCGACCGAGACGACCGACGTATCGGTGTTGCGAAGCATGTTCATGGCCTGCTCGAGCCGGTACTGGCGCAGCCAGGCATGCGGCGACAACCCGGTGCTTTCCTTGAAGGCACGGCAGAAGTGAAATCGCGACAGGCCAGCATCCGCGGCCAGCGCGGCAAGCGATACGTCCGCATCGCTGTCCGAACGCAGGCGTTCAATGGCACGCCCCAGCACCCTGGGCGACAGCCCGCCCATGGCCGGCCGGAACATTGCGGGGGAACCGGCGTACGCCGAGAGCAGGCGGGTAGCCAAAAGATCCGTCAGTTGGTGCCTGAACAGCGCATCCAGCGCCGCGGAGCCTTCAAGGGCGTCGGCCGCACTCAGCAGCAATCGGGATGTAATCGAGTCGGGATGCGCAGTTCGTTCCACAAGGTCGCCAGGAGCGGTTGTGCCGGCTTCCTGGGCAACGTGATTGAGCGTCGTTTGGGGAAGATAGAGCTGAAGGACGCTCAAAGGCTGGTAGATGTCCCATCGGGAGGTTGAGCCGGCCGGAATGAGCGTCACGGTTCCGGGGCGCGTCATTCCGTTCACCTGCGCTTTCCCGTCGCGGCGCTCGAACCGCACTGGCTCGGCGGGAAAAGCCATGATGACATGATCGGCCATGGGCTTGACCACGTCGTGCAGGGGATCATGCCTCCAGAAAGTGATCACGCCGCTGGATGAATCCGAAGTCCTGCGCAGTGGCGCCGTCTTGAGCACGCGCGTCATTTCCGCATCGGCGTGAGGTCGCTCGGCAATCTGGGAATTGGTTCGGCTCGCCTGAGAGTTGTCCTGGTCCGCCTCGGGCGCAGGCGGCGGCTCTTCTGAACGATGGCGAATGATTAGCTTGCTCATGCAGCTCTCCTCGCGCGCCAGGGAGGTGAAAAGTCGTTGCCTTACCTATGCTCGCAAATGCCGCGCGGCGGTATCGTACGCTCTGTCGGGTGTCACTGGTTGAGCAGGCAGGTCGACCTGTACTTTGGGATAGAAATGGCTCCAGGTTTATGCGCTATTGCGCGCCCAATCGCGCGAGACACTCGGTCAGCCGTCGGCCCGCGAACGCCCCCGAGCCGAACTTGGTTCGGCGACCCCTCCCTCATAGATTTCCATTACATGCAGTGTGGATCGGCTCTGCTATTGTCACTGCTGAGTTTCAACTCGAGGCGCGATGATTTCGACGGATCAGGACGTTGCAGTCCGCTAGGAGCACCCCGTGACAAATTTGGGCTTTCCCCTGAAGCGAGAGTCTCGGCTGGTAGAGGAGAGCAAGTCGGGGCAGGGGTGGCCGGTTGATCCAACCGGGCCGCTTGTCTCAATCATCGAGTCAAACAATGGCCGGTTGTGGTCGATCAACAACCAGCCGAGTGGAACAAGTCTCATCTTCACGCTGCCAATCCAAGCAGGGGGGCGGCATGAGCCCCGATAAATTCATCGTCTTCATCGTCGATGACGACGCTCGCATGCGCGAGTCGCTATCCGATCTCTTGGAATCCCTGGGCTGGCGATCTGTAGCCTTGGGGTCGGCGAGCGAATATATGTCTTACACAAGGCCCAATTTGCCGGCCTGCCTGATCCTGGACGTCGAGCTGCCGGACATCAACGGCCTGGACTTTCAAAAGCAAATTTCGCACGGCGACCACCCCCCCATCGTTTTCCTTACCGGGCATGGCGACATTCCCTCGTCCGTGCGCGCAATCAAGGACGGCGCGGTCGATTTCCTGACAAAGCCGTTCACGGAGCGTGATCTGGTCGATGCGATCCGATCTGCCATTGAGCGGGATCAGGCGCTTCGGCAGGAGCGCGCGGAGTTCGAGACGCTGCGAGAGCGCCTCGCCAGTCTTACGCCCCGCGAACGCGAAGTGCTTCCCCTGGTGGTCAGCGGGCTGCTCAATAAGCAGGCGGCGGCGGAACTCGGCATCAGCGAGATTACCCTCCAGATTCATCGAAGCAAGATCATGCAGAAGATGGAGGCGGCCTCGCTCGCCGATCTGGTGAGGATCGCAGAGAAACTTCAGATTCCCATTACTCACTCAAGACGAGCTGGAAACACCTGAATGCCACTCCGAACCTTCAGCATTGCCGCTGTCGATGACGACCATCGGCTTCTCGAATCCCTGCGGGATCTACTTGAGTCGGCGGGCTATTCGGTTCGGTCGTTCAAATCTGCCATGTCATTCTTGGAAGATGATACCGCGCTATCCGAGTCAGACTGCATCATTACCGACATCGGCATGCCGGCCATTGATGGCTTTGAATTAAACGAGTTGGTGAAGGAGGCGCGTCCCGAATTGCCGGTCATCTTCATCACCGCTCGGCATGAGATAGCGGATCAACAGCGGGCGGTAGCCCAGGGAAGTCATTTTTTTCGCAAGCCCTTCGACGGCCAGGCGCTGCTTGCTGCGATAGGTCAAGCCTTGCAGAGCGGAGATGGAGGCTAGTGACATGCCAAATGATCCACAGGAAATGCGCCCGGAGCGTCAACGGATCTCGCCGAAGAGTCGCGTCGAACGAGACGAACGTCCGCTCGTTCTGATCGTCGACGACGATGAGAGGGTGCGGACGGCGCTGCAGGAACTCATGATGTCGGCAGGCATCGATTCCGCGTGTTTTGAATCAACACGCGAGTTCCTGGACTCAGAACTTCCGGATCGGCCTGGGTGCCTCATCCTTGACGTCCGCCTGCCCGGATTGAGTGGTCTTGATCTTCAGAACCACCTCGCCATGAGCGATGATGCCAAGCCCATCATCTTTCTCACCGGACATGGCGATATCCCCATGAGCGTGCACGCGATGAAGGCAGGGGCGGTTGATTTTCTCACCAAACCGGTGCGGGACCAGACCTTACTCGACGCAGTAGGTGTCGGCATCGCAACGGATATAGCACGGAGGGAGTCAGCGCGGGTCGTCAAGCGTCATCTGGAACGAGTTGCCATCCTCACACCGCGCGAGCGCCAGGTCCTACGCGAGATAGCGAATGGACGCCTGAACAAGCAGATTGCGTTTGATCTCGGCATCACCGAGACTACGGTGAAGCTCCACCGTGGCAACGTCATGAGAAAAATGCAGGCAGCATCGGTTGGAGAAATCATCCGCGCTTGGGAAGCCCTGCCTGAGGGACTACGCGAGAAGGAGACGACCTAGACCATGGTCAGTCAGGCCGCTCTCTCGCCGCCAATGGGTAGCGTGAATTGAAAAATGGCGCCCTGTGGCACATTTGCCGTCGCCCACAGCCGCCCGCCATGGGCGTCTATAATCGATCGACTGATCGACAGCCCCATGCCCAGGCCGTGAGGCTTGGTCGTATAGAAGGCATCGAAAAGATGTTCGAGGCTACTCGGATCGAGGCCCGGACCTGAGTCTTGCACAGAGATCACGACGTGCTTCGTGTCATCGTCGCCGGATCGAACCAACAATACTCGCAGGCCTTCGCTAACTCCATTCATCGCTTCGATGGCATTCACAATTAGATTGAGAATCACTTGCTGTAACTGGACGCGGTCAGCCAGAATGACCGGTACGTGCTCCGAGAGTTGGGTCTCCAACGCTACACCATTGCGTTGCATCTCGCCGCGTGCCAGCGCAATGACTTCAAGTATTGTCTCGTTAACATCGATCCGATCCTTGCGCGGCGGTGCTTTGTTGGCCAGCGCGCGTATTCGGCCGATGATTTCGCTGGCGCGATGACCTTCTGCAATCGCCCGCGTGGCAGACCGCCTCGCTTCCCCGAGCTTCTCTGCATCAAGCCAACGTAAACAGGCGGTGGCACTAGTGACCACAGAGGCAAGCGGCTGATTAATTTCATGAGCGATGGAGGTTACCAGCTCTCCCATAGTCATGACCCTCGCGACATGAGCCAGTTCTCCCTGCGATTTGCGTAGGGCATCTTCTGCCTGCTTGCGCTCGGTAATATCCATTATCGCGCCAACATACTCGATGTCTCCTGATTCATCTCTTATGGCATTTGCGACAACATGAACGTACCTAACGGATCCATCAGGCAGAAGAAATCGGTGTTCAAAATCAAGATCCGTCCCGTTCTGAGTCGTGCGATCGAGCGCGTCTTGCACGGAGGCGACGTCTTCCGGATGAATTCGTGCAAAAATCAGTTCAAGCGTTGGCTTCGTCCCGCGATCATAGCCGGTGATTTGATAAGTTTCCTCCGACCAGACTATTTCCCCAGTGCCAAGGCGCCAGCCGAAACTGCCAGTGTGACTTAGTGTCTGCGCGGCCTTCAGGTAGGCCTCCATTTGCTGTGCGTCTCTATACAAACGTGCATTTTCCAGCGAGATCGCCGCTTGCGAGGCTAGAGGTTCAAGTACCGCTATCCGCGCCGAGGTAAATACGTGGGGCGTCAGGTTGTTCTCCAGATAGAGCACGCCAATGAGTTTGGCCCGATTAATCAAGGGTAGGCACAGGATGGAGCGGGCGTGATGCTCACGGACATATACATCGGAGGAAAACGGGTTCTCGGCTGAGGCATCGTTCAGAATAACGCTCTCCTGAGTGCGCACGACATAATGGACGACCGACTCCGGTAGCCCAGCGGGCGTGATGCTCGCTTCTCGCGGACTCACGATGATGGCGTCACCGCTGGTGGTCGCTTCCGCCGCTATTTGCAAATCGTCAGCCCGCCGGAGGATCAACACGCCTCGTTGAGCACCGGCGTGCTCAATCGCCGTGCGCATCAAACGGTCGATCAGCTTTTCCAAGACCATCTCGCCCGAGACTGCGTGCGAGACCTTTATAACGGTAGCGAAATCGAGCTGCTCGATCGGCGTGCTGATCGTCGACGTGGCATGCGGCAACGCCGGCTCTCCGCCTAGGTACCCGTAGAGCCGATCGAGCTGGCGTACCTTGGCGTCGGCGCCCCAACGGAGGTAGCAGTGACGCGCGTTGCGCAGGTAGGCGTTGGAGATCGTCTCGAAGCTGCGCGTCGCGTAAAACCGCGCGGCGAGTTCGTTGGCGATACCCTCGTTCTGAATAAATCCGTGCTCTCGCGCCGATCGAATGGCTCCGTCGTAGAAGCGCATGGCGTCAAGATCGCGCCCTTCCAGCCGCGCGATTTCGGCGCTGACCAATCCGGCGCGGTTCGCAAAATTTGAGGGACAGTTCTCTGTCCACACCGTGAGTTGCCTATGGTGGTTAAGGAGCGCGTCAAAATGCTGGGTACGCTCCTCGCCATTCGCAGAATCACAGGCAGCCGCTCGCGACAGTGCGGCGTAGAAATGATAATCTGCAGCCTCCAAGAATGACCGTGTCGACCAAAGCAGGGCGGCAGCTCGCGCTGCCGCGTCGATGCCGGCTGGGTAATCTTGCGCTAGCACGCAGGCCTGCAGCTTGTGCATCCAATACGTGCACGTGCAGAGTGCAAGAGGCGGGTCTTCCTCGAGGTGCCGCTCGAACCAACTGTCGCCGTACCCCGCGTTGTCGGGCGAATCGAGATCCAGCGACGACCCACGAAGAGAGCGAATCAGCATGAGTTGTGCGGTGAACCAATCGACGGCGAAACCGAACCGCGCCTTGCGAGCAATTGCGAGCCCCTGTTCCGCTTCGCGATGTACCTCCTCGAGCGGTTCTCCCGAGACCAGAAGGTTCGTGATCAGATTCTTGAAGCCGAAGATCGCATAGGTCAGATCGCCACTCGCGTTCGCCATTTCGAAGCCACGCCTTATGAACGTGCGACTGGCCGACAGGTCTTTCACCCAGGGAACGGCGAATGCCCCAAAAGATGCATAGACCCGAGCTTCGAAACGATCCAAGCCGCGCTTCGCGACGAGATCGCAGGCGAGCTGGCCGAAGCGCAAAGCCGTCTGGTAGTCGCCGAAACGGAATCCCAAGACCCGATTAATGTGGGAATAAGCATAGCACGAGGCATCATAGTTGCCGTGCTCGAGGCTGAGCGTAGTCATGCGAAGGACGACCAGGTCGTACAGATTGCTGTCAGTGAGCAGCGTGGGTGCGAACAGATTCGAGAGAACGTCCATTGTTGCGCGATAACTCAGATCGCTCATCAACGGGAGATCAATGAGTTGTTCGATCGCTCGGCTGTCGAGTAGTTGCCGCATCCGCTGGAGTTCTTGACGGACGTCCTCCTCCGATGGTTGCGGTGACCATTCGATGCCGACATGGCGAAGATATTCCAACCCGACCTCTATGGCGCGATCGGGCCGGTCAAGGGTCAGGTAAAGGGCCAGACGCAACCGCGTGACAGCGGCCCTGTCGACCACAGTTGCTGCGCGTCCGAGCAGGGCCAAGAGGTGTTTCTCTGCGAGGGCATATTCGCCGGTCAGAAACTCACATTCGGCACGCTGCATCTCCAGGGCGAATTTGAGATCCTGCCGGTATTCCCAGCCGTCGTCTTCCAAAAGTGCGGTGCCAGCGACGAAATAGCGCAGCGCCGAAACGTAGGCCGTCGAGGCTTTCGCTCGCTTGCCCGCAATCAGGTTAAACTCCGCCAACTGCTCTTTCTCCCCGCGTGAGCTGATCAGGGCGGCGCCGCGGTTGAGCTGATTGACGATCTCGAAGATTCCCTCTTCCCGTTCGCTAGGAGGGATGTGCGACGCCAATAGCCTGCCGATTCGGAGGTGAGCCTCCGCGCGCCGTGCCTCCGGAATCAGGGAATAGGCTGCTTCCTGAACGCGGTCGTGAACGAAGCGATACGAATCTTTTGACTGAAAGACAAATCCTGCGCCAACGGCTTCGGCAAGTTGGGCATGCATTTTCTCCATTGAGTCCTGGTAGACTAAGTGTAGTGCCATGAAGCCCGCGCTGTTACCCAAGCAGGCTAACTGCTTCAATGCGTCCTGGGTCTGAGGGGCGAGGCGGGTCAGCTTCCAAACCATGAGATCGACCACATTGTCGGTGTACCCCTTGGCGTGAATGCGATTCAGATCCCAAGACCATCGTCCTTTGACCTGATCAAAGGTCAGCAAGTCTTGTTCAAACAGTGTAGAAATAAACTGGATCGCAAAAAAAGGATTGCCGGTCGTTTTGTCATGAACCAGTTCTGCGAGCGGTCCAGCATGCTGCGGTTCACAATGAAGAGAATCTGCAATCAACTGCTCCAGGTTTTCGCGAGTTAGAGGCGCGAGTACGATGTCCTTCAGTAATGCTCCGGCGTCGCGCATGGCTTGCAGTTTGCGCGGCAAGGGATGGGTCGGGCCCACTTCATTGTCCCGATAAGCGCCGATCAACATCAAGTGCTTCACGTCCGGCTGTGTCAGGAGCTCCTCAATCAGGTCTAACGTCGCCGCGTCGAGCCATTGCAAATCGTCGAGAAACAGGGCCAGGGGATGTTCAGGACGCGCGAATACACCGATAAATCGACGGAATACCAGATTGAAGCGGTGCTGGGCCTCTTGTTGTGGAAGTTCAGGAACCGGCGGCTGCTCGCCGACAACGGCCTTTAGTTCCGGGACCAGATCCACCATCAGTTGTCCGTTCGGGTCTAGTGCCTCACGAAGGGCACTGCGCCACTTGCTCAACTCTTCTTCGGGCTTACTCAGAAGCGGTCGGATAAGGCTTTGAAAAGCCTGCGCCAGGGTCGCGTAGGGGATATCGCGCTTGTACTGGTCGAATTTGCCCGATGCAAAAAGGCCCCGCGGAGGAACCAGCGGTTTGTGCAGCTCATTGACGACAGCGGATTTGCCGATCCCGGAATAGCCGGAGACCAGAACGAGTTCGGGCTTGCCGCTCTTGACGACGCGATCGAAGGAGGCGAGCAAGGTATCGACCTCGCGCGCTCTCCCGTACAGCTTCTCTGGTACCAAAAGCCGGTCTGGAGTGTCGTTTTCGCCAAGCGCAAACTGGCGGATCCGCCCATGTAGGTCAGATTCGGCGAGACAGCGTCGGAGATCGCTCTCGACGCCGGCCGCGGTCTGGTAGCGGTCCTCGGCGGTCTTGGCCAGAAGCTTCATCACGATCGCAGCAACTGGAGCCGGAATTCCATTCGTCCGCTCGTCGGGCGGTGCCGGCTGCCGAGCGATGTGGCAATGGATCCACTCCATGGGATCCGAGGCTGTAAACGGAAGCGTCCCGGTGAGTATCTCGTACAGCGTGATGCCGAGCGAATAAAGATCGCTGCGCGAATCGATAGACCGATTCATGCGACCAGTCTGCTCAGGTGCCATGTAGGCAAGCGTTCCCGCGATGATCTCTGGCGGCTCGGGTGTTCGCCGCTCACGCGGCAGGCGGGACGCGATACCGAAACCGACCAGCCACAGGTCGCGGCTCTCGATGTTGACTAAGATGTTGGATGGCTTGACGTCTTTGTGAATGAAGCCGCGGTTGTGTAGACGACCGAGTGAAACAGCCAAGCCTATCGCAACGTACAGAAATGGCTTCAAATCCCAAGGCGTCCCAATCAGTCTTGCAAGCACTTCGCCGCCTGGGTCCTCGATTAGTAGTGCAGGCCTTCCATCCCGAGACTCCAGTGCCACGGGTCGAGCCGCCCAAGCTGAATCCAACTCGTCCCGAAGCGCATAGGCATGATTGAGTCGCGCCACGGTTTCCATCGTTGGCTGAACCGATGCAGGTGTGCTCACCAGAAGCGAAGAGTGTTTATCGCGCGACACACGCCGGGACAGGACAAATTGCTCATCCTCCCAAAGCGTCTCGACGATATAGTTCGCCAGATCTGTCACATCTGAAACTCCTATGGAAATTGATCATCCCACGTTGGCGAACCACGCCAACCTATTCGAAAGGCTATGTTTGGACCAGTATGATGATGCCGGCAGCCGGCAGTCTTCAGCCTTCAGAACGAAGCAAGGGGAACCGGGTTCCCAACACCTGACGGGCGATCGAGAGCTTTCCATAGGGTGCGCGAAGCCATTCTCAACTCGCACTCGTAAGCCACGGGACAAAAACGGCATTGCCAGCGTGAGCGAGAATAAGCTTGTCTGGCGCGTGGCTGTCGCGCGCCATGGAAAACTGCCCCCTCGGCGTCATGAGGAATTGCCCCCTCCTTGGATAGCCGAGGAGAGAGCGAATGAGAGAGGAACGAATCACGGAAGGCTCATCGTGGATTGATCCACGGGGGCAGGTGATGAAGACGCCGGATGACGTGGCGGAGATGTTGCGCCTGAGGGCGTGCGGGTGGGGTCTGAAGCGGATTGCGCGCGAGCTGGGCTGCAGCCATCACACGGTAAAGGGGTACGTGGCGGCGGGCGGAGTGAGGGTGTTCAAGTCGCCTGATCGCCCGAAACGGCTTGATGGCCTTGAGGGTTGGCTGCGCGAGAGGTTCATTCGGCATCGCGGCAATGCGGATGTGGTGCGCCAGGACCTGTTGGCCGAGCAAGGCGTGGCAGTCAGCCGGCGAACGCTGCAACGCGCCGTGCAGCCCTATCGCCAGGCGCTGAAGGCCGAGTCGCTGGCGACGACGCGGTTCGAGACGCCCCCTGGCCGGCAGCTGCAGATCGATTTTGGCGAGCGTCTGGTCGAGATCGGCGGGGTGAAGATCAAAGCGTTCGTGTTCGTGGCGACGCTCGGGCATTCGCGACGGCTGCATGTGCGAGCGTTCCGAGCCGAGAAGCAAGAGCACTGGTTCGCCGGGCTCGAAAGCACGTTCACGGCCTTCGGCGGCGTGCCGGAGGAAGTGCTGATGGACAATCCACGCGCGCTCGTGGTGCGCCATGACGCGGTGAGCCGGTCGGTTCAGTTTAATGACAAGCTCATCGCGTTCGCGAAGCATTGGGGCTTCCGTCCTCGCGCCTGCGCGCCGTATCGGGCGCGCACGAAGGGCAAGACGGAGAATGGCGTCGGCTACGTGAAGAAGAACGCGATCGCGGGGCATTCCTTCGCGAGCTGGGAGGCATTCGAGGCGCACCTCGCCGCGTGGGAGCGTGAGGTGGCGAACGTGCGGATCCACGGCACGACCGGCGAGGCGCCGATGGTTCGCTTTGCGCGTGACGAGGCACACCGGTTGAAGCCGCTCGGCGGGCAGCCGTCGTTCGGATCGCTGCGCGAACTGGCCCGCGTCGTCAGCAACGATTGTGCCGTCGAGATCGACACGAACAGCTACTCGGTGCCATGGCGGCTGATCGGCGAGCGCGTGGCGGTGACGGTCGCGGCTGGCGAGGTGCGCATCCGCCACGGCATGCGCGAGGTTGCGATCCACAAGCAATCGCAAGGTCGCCGGCTGCGGATCGTCGATTCCACCCACCTCGACGGTGTTGCCGGTCGCAATGGCGTGGTCTGCCGATCGGAGATTGCGGCAGCAACGGTGCCGGGGTCGTCTCCACCGCCCTCGCTATTGCGTCCTCTTGCCGAATACGAAGCAGCGATCAGAGGGAGCTTCTGATGGCGCGCACAAAGAAGGCTACCGAGGCACCAATCGATCGGCTCGAGGCCATGCTGGCGCGATTGCAGCTCTCCGGCATCCGCGACCAGCTCGACAACCTGCTCGACGAGGCGGCGCGCGCCAACCTGTCGGCGCGTGAGACGCTGATCCTGCTGTGCGAGCGCGAGATCGAGCGCAAGGATCATCGCCGCATCGAGATGGCGCTGAAACTCGCACACTTCCCGGCCGTGAAGGAGCTTGCGGGCTTCGACTTCGAGGCGCAGCCGTCGATCGATCCGAAGCAGATCCGCGACCTGGCCGCGTCACGCTGGATTGCCAACGGCGAGAACGTGCTGCTGCTCGGCCCGCCGGGCGTCGGGAAGACGCACTTGTCGATCGCGCTCGGGCGAGAGGCGATCCTGGCCGGTTACACGGTGCAGTTCATCACGGCGACGACACTGGTCGCCGGCCTCGCCAAGGCGCATGGCGAGCGGCGCCTGGACGAAAAACTGCTCGCGCTGGCGAAGCCAAAGCTGCTGATCGTCGACGAACTCGGCTACCTGCCGCTGGAGCCCGACGCGGCGCATCTGTTCTTCCAGCTGGTCAGCCGCCGCTACGAAGCCGGCGCTATGCTGATCACGTCGAACCGCAGCGTTGCCGAATGGGGCACCGTGTTCGCCGATCCGGTGGTCGCAACTGCGATCCTCGACCGTCTACTGCACCACAGCCACGTGCTGACCATCCGCGGCGATAGCTACCGGCTCCGCGCCAAGCGAAAGAGCGGCCTCATCCAGCCGCCCGCCGCTGACGGCCCTCCGGTCGGCTCCGCCTCCCTCCGTCCCGTCAGCGGCGGAGCCAACCTTCAACCGACATCATGAACCCGAGGGTAGGGGCAGTTCTTCATGACGCAGAGGGGGCAGTTCCGGATGGCGTTTGACAGCGTGGCTCGCCCTTCCAGATCGAACGGATGCGTTGGCCGTGGGGAGATGCGTCTTGATGGCGCATCGGCCGCACTCCCAGCACTCGGACAATCGCGAGATTTGCGGCTGACGAAACAGGTCTCCTCGGGGGTCAGCAGGCCGGACGGACCGGTACGGAGTTGTCAGATCGGTTTTCGAGACCGTGAATTTGGCGATGCGCAGTAGCCGTCGTTGTCACGGTTAAACGTCGAGCAAGAGACGGTTGGGCGAAAAACTCCATCAACGTTATATCGACGCCCCAGCTGATTATGCGGACGTCCTTCGCGATAGCGCGTATCCCGTCCGTACTAGCCCAAGGTACAAATCAACCTATCCCTGAACCCAGCTAGACTGGACTTGCTGCACGATACCGTCCTGCCGCGGATGCCATCATGATTGCGCACCGTGCCGCCTTGGCGCACGGAGAGGCCCCTGCGGGGAATGATCGCACCGCCTTCCTGACGGGAGGACAAGCTATGAACAAGCCAGTCCTGCACAATTCTTTCGAGGCTCTACCTGTTGCGCCTAGCGCGCGCCCCATTGACGTGCCCATCGCCGACCATCGCCCTGATGCCGAAATGGCGCGAGTGCTTAGAATCGCGCCACTTCGCATGGCCTCGGGCCCGTCCGAGGACGCGGTCGCGCGTCGGAAGCACGGCGCCCTGCATGACGTTGTCAAGCCCATGGTTGATCACGTCGTCTCATACCCCTCAGGCGTGCAACGGCAGGAGCGACGCGACGGGAATTCAGTTGCGAGTGGAACCGCGCGTTCCGGCGTGGTGACGATAATTCCGGCCGGCTCGTTCGCCCGACGGGATAGTCCCGGACTAATCGACGTCGTCCAACTATATCTTACGCACACGACACTCGAGCGAGTAGCACGCGAAGCCGATCACTCCGGACCAGACGATCTCCTGGATCGAACAGCACCGGACACCATCATATCCTGGCTGCTCCTGAATGCGGCGGATGTCCTCGAGGGTAACGAGGCTCTGGATGCCTTGTTTAGGCAACAGCCCTCTGATCTTCTGGCCACGCATGCCGGCGCGCCAACCACTTCACAGCCGATCACAGGGGGGTTGTCGCCGATAAAGCTGCGCCGCGCCCTCGAACGTTTGCGATCGAACGGCGACGCCGATGTCTCTCTCTCGGCTCTGGCTTCGGATGCCGACCTGTCGCGCTTCCACTTCTGCCGCGCCTTCAAGGAAAGTACGGGGCTTTCGCCTCACGCCTGGCTGCGCCAGCATCGGCTCGAGAAGGCCATGAAGATGTTGCGTGACACCGATGAATCGATCATGTCAGCAGCGGTGGAGCTTGGCTATGCCTCGCAATCTGCATTCGCTGCGGCGTTCAAGCGACTGACAGGCGAAACGCCGAGCGATTGGCGACGGCGCGCGCGTTGTCAGTGCAATTAACGAAGTGCCTTCAGAGGCGAGGACAGGTCCATGAACGAGTCGATCCAGCGCGATCCTTTGCAAGCTCTGCATGTTGCACACAGTGCGCACTAGCGACTCTCCGGTCGCCGAGCGGCGCCGGCCGACGTGGAGATGGGGCGCGTCCTCAAGACCGCATTCTCTTCAAACGGCAAACGGAAAATGAACGTCGCTCCGTTAGGCTTGTTGTTCTCGGCCCACAAACGACCGCCGTGGGACTCGACGATCGAACGGCAGATGGCCAACCCCATGCCCATCCCGTGCTCCTTTGTCGTAAAGAACGGCTCAAATATCTTGTCAGGAAAGTCGATACCCTGGCCACAATCGCTTATTTCGGTCTGTAGCACGTCAACCATGCGGCGAACGCGCATCCCAAGAATTCTATCGCCGGCAGCGGATTCCATAGCATCCATGCCATTGCGGATGAGATTGATCAGGACCTGCTGGATTTGAATCGGATCGAGCGCGATAAGCGGAAGGTCGCGTTCGATGTCAACCCTTATATGAACGCGTCGCCGCGCCGCCTCGTCGGCCACAAGCTTGCGCGCTTCGTCAATGACGGTAGAGTAAGCCGTGTAGTTCTTCGGCTGCACCGCTTGCCTGAACAGGGCTCGGACGCGGCTGACGACTTCCGCCGCTGAGTTGGCATCCAGGATGGTCCGATTCATAATGAGCCGTGCGCGCTCTAGGTTGGGTGGATTGCTCTCAAGCCAGCGTTGACAGGCGTGCGAGTTTGCAACGATCGCAGCGAGTGGTTGGTTCACTTCGTGCGCGATCGAGGCCGAAAGCTCTGCAAGGCTCGCAGCTTGCGTAGCCTTGGCGAGTTTGTCGGAAGTTTCGCGCAGCGCCTGTTCGGCCTGCCGCGCGCGCATCTCATCGTCGATGTCGATCGACACCCCGTACCATTGCGCGATCGTTCCGTTCTCGTCCCGCACCGGCTCCCCGCGGCCCTCCATCCAGCGGTACACGCCGTCCGCACGACGCGCACGATATCGTGTGGCATAGCCTTCGCCGGTGGCGAGTGAGCTGCGGATGGTTTCTTGCAGGCTCGCTGTATCATCTGGATGGATAAGGGCCTCTATGGTTCCTGCCAACCCACTCATGCCGCGCTTGCTCAATTGCGACAATTCCATGCCGGCAAAGTCTACGAGCCGCTTGTTGAAGAAAATCGCCTCGCCGTCGGGTGACAAGCGCCTGATATGGACCGGAAGCATATCCACCAGTTGTGCAAGCTCACGCTCGCGGTCGCGCAACGCGGTTTCCGCACGTTTGCGTTCGGTCAAATCGAGAATGTAGGCGACTCCTTGCCTGGACTGCCCCTCGAAGCAGGCAGCACCGATCAGTACGGGTACCCGGCTGCCATCCTTTCTGAAAAACTCTTTCTCGCGGGCTTGCATCATCCCCGTCGTCTCGAGCTCTTTGAGCTCCTCACGGGCATGCACGTCTTGCCAATCCGGAGGCGTCAAATCGAACCATCGAAGCCCGGCCTGCAAATCCTCGCGCTCATACTGGACAATGCGGAGAAACGCGTCATTGGCGTCGATAATCCGTCCGTCCAGGTCCCAGATAACGATCCCGATGATATCTGAATCAACCAAGCGGCGAATCTTGGCTTCCCGTTCCTCAAGTTCGCGATAAAGGCGCATCTGATCGTCTATGTCGAGAGCGAGGCCATACCACTGCAGAATGCACCCGTCCTCACCTCGCATTGGCTCAAACCGCGCATCCACCCAGCGATACACACCGTCAAAACGGCGCGCGCGATACCTCATGGCGAAACTCTCGCCGGCGGTGAAGCAGCGGTTGAATTCCTCCCCAAAGCTTACCTTATCGTCGGGATGGACAGCCTCATCGATCGCGACCTCCAGCTGACTCCTTCCCGGCTTGTCAAAGTCCGCTACGTCCCGGCCAAAAAAATCGAACAAGCGCCTGTTGAAGAAGGTGCAGATGCCATCGGGCATCAGCCGCCAGAGGAGGATCGGCACCATGTCGACGAGCTGCGACAGCTCCCGCTCCCGGTCGTGCAACGCCTCGCGCGCACGCACCTCATCTTCGATGTCGAGAGATACTCCGTACCATTGCACAATCGCTCCGTTCTCATCCCGCATCGGCTCGATGCGGCCCTCCACCCAACGATGCACGCCGTCCGCACGACGCAGGCGATATTTTCTATAGAAGGGCTCGCCGGTGACAAGAGAGCGGTTGAGTGTTTCCGCGAAGCCGGCAGCATCATCGGGATGCAGGGCAGTTGCTATGGCTGCCGCCAGCCGGCTCATGCCCGGCATTTCAAAATTCGTCACGTCCAGTCCGAGAAAATCGATCATGCGCTTGCTAAAGAACGTCGGATCGCCGTTGGGTGCCAGACGCGCGATGGCGACCGGGACCACGTCGACGAGTTCTCGCAGCTGCCGCTCGCTCTCCCGTAACGCCTCTTCGGCATGCATCTGATCCTCGATGTCGTGACAGAGCCCGTACCATTGAACGATGCGCCCGTCCTGATCCCGCATCGGTTCAGCGTTGCTTGACATCCAGCGATAAACGCCGTCTGCGCGGCGCAAGCGATACCGCTTGGTGAAGCTCTCGCCAGTGGCGAGGCAGCGGCGCAGTGTATCCCTGAAATCGGCTGCGTCGTCCGGATGGACCGTTTCTAACATCGCCTCAAGCCGGTTCAGGCCCGGCTTGTCCATATCCGCGATACCCAGTCCGAGGAAATCGGCCATGCGCTTGTTGAAGAAAATTGGTTCGCCATCGGGAGTGAGCCGCCAGATGTGGCTTGGAACCATGTCCACGAGCTGTGAAAGCTCCCGCTCTCGGTCGCGTAATTCCGCCTCAGCGATCCTGTGAGAGTCCAAGTCGATCGTCGAGCCATACCATCCCGTGATACGACCCTGCCTGTCGCGTGTCGGGACGAACCCGGTTCGATTCCATTCATGAATACCCGACGCGCGCCGGATGCGGCGGTCGAGAAAAAACGGATCGCCTGTCTGCAGGCTGCGACGCCATGCTGCAGAGATGCGGTCATAGTCGTCCGGATGGGTCGTGCGCTTGAAAAAAGTATGGCCTTCATCCACCGCTTCCTGGAACTCTTCCAGAGTCACGGCGACAAAAGTCTGAGCGAGTGGAGTTAGGTAGGTCGGCCTCCCGGCAGGATCAAAAGCCCACGCATTGCCAAGCAGATTTTCAACCATCTTTGCCGCCCAAACCGCACTATCGTCGCTCGACGGGTTGGATGCTATCTTCGTTGGCAGCGCCTGTGCCGGCCTTTGGTCATCAATGTCGGCGGTCACGCTGTTCCACAGTCGGGTGCCGCTGGGCTCGTGCAGCGGCTCTGAGCGGCTCTCAACCCAGCGATAGCTACCGTCGGGTTGTTGTCGCCAGTACCTCATGTGGAGCGGGACACCGCCCCAGAATGAGACGGCGACCAGCTGCGCTTCTGTGGCCTTGTCGTCCTGGGCGGAGATCCCCACGAACGGCGAGTGGCGAGGCGTGGATTTTTCATGGAGGGTAGGACCGATTACCGGATAGGGCGGTGCCTCTTTACGTGTCGTCCTCGCGATCGTCGCCAGCATGGCTTCAGCACTGGGTGATGCCGCCGCGCTGGTCGCAACGATTGCTCCGATGCAAAGCGAGACAGCAAAGAACGCCGCCCATGTCACGGCGAGGTCGTGCGCCGCTCCCCCATAAAATGGAGCGACGAATAGTGTGCCGACCAATCCGATCACCAAAGCTGCATGAATCGGCAATACGGTGCGGCCGCGTGCAAAGAGGAAGAGAGCAGCCATCGGAGCCAGCAGGCCGAACGGAGTTCCCGCCAGCCAGGACACGGCAATCCCGATCGCACACACTCCAAGCGGAATCGCGAGACGTTGTTGAGACAGTATGGCTTCCATGATCGGCAGCTCCTGCCGTGGCGCGCCCGCCGCCGCGGTCGTCGGGACTAGCCTAGCACTCCCGCCCACGCTCTGGATTTGCTAATTCATTTCGCAAACCCGTCGCCGCATCGCCCCGGCCGCCATCTTACCGGAAATCCATACGTCAGCCGCGAGCCGTCGTAGGCGCGCTGAGCCAGATCGCCACATGCTCGACGGTCGGCCCTCGACCGTTGGTGCCGCGATCTCCGGCTCCTCGTGGGGAGCAAACTAGAGTTGCGGCAGGGCGCAAACCGAAGGCCTGCGGCTAGCCGCGGGTTCCAGGTCAACAATCGATCTGCTTTTGACGAGATGCATCTGGAGAGGTCCTTACTCGCATGCGTTCGAATGCGCGCGCGTCACTCCCTGACGGGAGTGCGGATCTGGTGCCTGATCCGCAACCCGCTGAGTAGTCGTGGGCGAGATTCAAGTGTCATTTCCGACCGGATCTGTAGAACGGAGAGCGCCTAGGCGCCCTCCCGCTGCATCGGCGGCGAGGCAAGGATTCAGTTATCGTGTCCGACCTTGGATGGTCACTGAAAGCCAACTTGCGCCACGTACACGTTCGCGGTACACGTTAATCACACGGCTAACCGGAAGATGCTGTTTTTGCAGCGATATTTGGTCTTGCTCCAGGGGTGGCTCTGAGTCCCACTCTCTCCGCCAATTGATAGCGACGAGCGAAAGCCCAATCGGTTGATAAAAAGCCCCAGCTTTGACGGCACCAAACGTACGCGCGCGTGGTACGCTCTCTCCGCATTTTCCTCGAAGCTAACTATCAAGCGAGTTGACTAAGCAACTCCAGATGCTCGGGGCTGAGGGGAGCTTCCGGAAACCGCTCATCGAGCCGATTGATCGCTCGTTGAGCCCACTCAAATTTCAATCCAAATTGCTTCTCGAACGATTCTGGAGAATGCTTCGCGAGGCTATTGTGAATTAATTCACGGCAGCTTTGGACCGAAAGAAGTTCACTTCGATGCACATTTTGTCGAGTGCCGGCCCTGTCGCCATCAAGCAACGCGCGTGCGACGGCGTCGGCGCATACCTCGACCGGATCAGGCTTCTCCGAGACATCTAAGCATTTGATCACGGTCCTATCGAACTGTAGGCGGTAGTCTTCGAACTCCAGCGCGCGACGGCTTTCTTCTGCTTCTTCCACGCGGAAGACCAGCGAGCGGCGCGTTGCCTGCCGCCGTCGGCTTGCAATTGCCCCTGGAAGCCACCAATCGATGGGCTGGCTCCCCATAGGATGTAATCTGCCAACCTCCATTGATAGTATCAGCGGCGTCCCCCTGTCGTTTGAAACACCGAAGTAGGCAGGCGGTCCTCCTTGAATGTACACGGAGTCTCCACAAAATAGGACGCACGAGGCCGCGCGACGGGCTGTTCTCCATCGCTCGGTTTTTGAAGAGGAAATGAGCCTTCCTGGGATGTGATCGATAAGCTCCGTAGTGATGTGGCGAGGCGAGAACAAGGTCGCTGGCGACAAGTTCATCATATTCAACAGGCATCCAGTGGGCGCCTTGGCACTGGAAACAAAATCCCCCGAGGTCATTGGGCGGGGTCCATCGAACGCCGGCCACCACAGCTTTCCGTCAAGCCACCGAATATCATATTCAACACCTGACGAACCGGCGTGATTACGGACTCGGTACGCGACCGGCGCATCCTTCTCTGTTGCGGTGCGGATAGTAACTGGTCCTGCGCCCCAAACGATGGCGCCTTCGATTTTTCGGCGTCGGTATCGAATGAATTCGACGGTGTAGGGAACCGCGATATGGAGGATGGTGTCGTTCATTGGCTTGCTTGTAGTTGCCGGTTCGGCGAGGACGTTGCGATTGTTCAGGGCTGGAGCGTCACTAAATCGCTCGGCGTAGGTGAACCGATGCATTCGAGGAATATCCGCCGTATGGGTTCGAATGCGTCGATGTCGCGAGTCGAAACATGGAAGAGCCAAGCGTAGAGCGGCCCGTACCTTGCTCGAGGTATCCATTGGCTCTCGGCGGCACCAAGATCTGCTTTTAGTTTTAGAAACAGCCGAGCAAGCGCAGGTCGTCCTCCGCCAAGGATCGTATATCCCGCGACCAGGACGTCGCGTGACAAAAAGACGCTGCAATATTCGTCGGGATGGACTCCACCGACCGCCGCTGTGCCGATGCGATCGAGCAGCTCAACTGCTTGCCCAAGCGAAAGAGCGTCGAGCGTTTCGTGATTACTCCGCGGCATGAAGCCGAGCCGCCCCAAGAAATATTTTTCGGGCCTGATGTCCGTAAGACGTCTTCCGTCAATTGGTACCAGCGCCAAGTCGCAATTCCCGCCCCCAGCATAACGAACATCGAGGACTTCAGGATCGAGGCTGTTTCGAATATCGGCAGGAGACCGAGTGACCAAAAAGGTGCCATGGAACGGACAGGCATGGATAAAGGTCAGATTCCACCAAGATCTCTTGTGAGCCCTGTAGTCGGGATGTCCCGTCCCTTTAAGGTCCTCGCGAAGACATTCCGGGCAGACCCGCAGCGAACGGAAAGACCACTGATCTTGCTTTAGGAACTCGCCACCTAGGCGAATCTGTTGGTCTTGCTCCGCCCTGACGGTGACGCGTTCAAGGGAATCGAGATCTGCTCTGGCCAATGCAGCAATTCTGTCCGCCGCGCGACCGTTGATAAGATCGGCAGCAGATATACCCATATCTGCGC
Organism: Bradyrhizobium iriomotense; assembly: GCF_030160715.1. Lineage (GTDB taxonomy): Bacteria > Pseudomonadota > Alphaproteobacteria > Rhizobiales > Xanthobacteraceae > Bradyrhizobium > Bradyrhizobium iriomotense. Next base: position 340,893 of record NZ_BSOW01000002.1, on the reverse strand, counting down.
AAAACGACGCCAACGAATTAACGCCATTGCGCCGCGCGAGCCGCTGGGCAAGCCCATATGCTGGTTCGTCAGGAAAGAGAACTACGCGCGCGCTCAGAGGCGGATGATTGGGTCGGCCGGCTGCTCTTTCAGATGTCGTGGAATTCAAGCCTGGATCCTCTAGCAACTACGACGATGTCGTAGTCAGCCAGAGTTTCCGATCGCTACTGCTGGCAGCTAAAATTGATTAGAAGCAGCCAATGATGCGACTCACAGTAAACGAACTCGAAGGGTATTGTTCAAACGGACAGAGTGATCCGCACAGGTAAATCCAAGCTAGTTCTTGCGGAGTCTACGAGAGCGCAAGCAGCCGTCAGGCCGAGCATGCGACGAGCAACTCCGTTTCCCGGATGTACTGAACGAGCAGTCATCCAGCTCTATTTCGAAGGGCCGCCGAATGTACTAAGGGATGTTTCGATCGGAACTGCGATGCATTCAGGATCTCCTCGCGGCGGTAAAAAACCTGACGACAACGCGGAGGAGCTACTACCGGACATATACCAGCCTTTGACATAACCTTCATTAAGGTGCGTGGGCGCAGGCCGGCCGCCTGTGCTAGATGGGCGCCAGCCACAAAATCCGCCTGAAAGGCCTCGATTGCGGCGCGGGGGATTCCAGCGTTGCCGGCGCGAATCAGACGCAGCTGGGTGAGCTTCTTAACAGTTTCCCACTTCAGCTTCAGTGTCCGAGCAGCATCTTCTATCGTCATTGCGTCGCGGTGATCTTTGCCCAGAGCGCGCAAATCCGAGATGCGTGCGTAAATTCCTTCAAGGCCCCGTCCGGAGCGGTAGCCAGCAAGGGACGCGCGCCCTTGCAGAATAGCGGCGACGGCGGCTTCGATTGGAAGCCGCGCGCTCCGACATGCGCGCGGAAGCGGGACCCCGTCGCGCCCTATGTGCGTCGGTGCTCGGCTGGACAATTTTTGCAGAAGTCCATCGATGTCGCTGCGCCGAAGCGCCCCTCGCCTTTCGATAATTCCGGCTGCGACGAGCCGACGCGCCTGAGTGCGTCCGATTCGCAGATCTTGCGCCGCCTGTTTGATCTTAACTGTACCGAGCCTTTCTGAGATCAAGTTATCGACCGCCGTTTGTGGGATCACAACGGGTGTGCCGCGACGCGTGCGTGCTGGTACCAGGCCTCGATGGGCGAGTTCACGGCGGGCGCGGTCGAAGCCCAGGCCCAAACGACTTGCGGCGTCTTTGATCGAGCAGAGGTCCTTGGCAGTCTGGGCGACCCCGAACACGGTGCGCGAAATCGCCACTCCATTGGCGATCGCATGTCGCCTTGTTCGTTCCTTTAGTGCCGCGGCGATTGGGCCGTTCCGCAGTTCGTTGAGGCCAGTATGAAAGTGGCCGTAAGCAGCTGCGGCTCCCCATTTTCCTGGCCCGATGCCTGAGCGGGCGAGCAATCCGTCCAAAATGGAATCTAAGGCCAGAGGCCAAGCCGCGAACACACGATAGCCGGCGTCAAGCACAAGGTGCCTGTCGAGGTCGCGCGCCTCGCGCAGCGCGTGCCCCTTCAAGGAAGCCGCCCCCACTAGGTCGAGAGCTTGAATCACTTCGCCTAGGGTCCCTTTGTCGAGCACCTCGCAGGTAACTCGAGGGACGGCTCCAAGACGCCCCGACAAGTATGCATCTCCGGAACAATCGGTGATCCTGTGCGCGCAACCGCGTGCCTGGACGAGGGCATGACCGTTCGGACAGCAATCGACGGAGGTGGAAGTAAAGTCCAGGCGCTCCCCGCATCGAGGACAAGAGCCGATGAGCGGTGCCCGGTGCACTGCGCATACCGTCAACGGCTGAACGTCCCACCAGGCCCGATGCCATCGGCGCGGTAATCCTCCTTTCATTGGATCTTCGGCCAGACATTCGAAACACGCGCGGCGGCCGGCGTGCACCGACCATTGCCCGCGGAAAAGCCGCTCTCCCCGCAGCTGCACCCCGCCGTTCATCACCGTGCCCGTGTCGAACGAAAGCGCCGCAAAGTCGACGTCCGCAGCATGGGCTAGCACGTTCACCTGCTTCCCCTGGGCAAGCTTGAACCAGGGGATCCCGAACTGGAGCAGCATCTCTGGCAATTCAGGAACCCCATGAGCGTGGGCCAGCCGCATAAGATAACCGATGGCCCCTTCTCCGAAGTTGCGGCGCGGCCGGATCTCAATCTTCGGACAACTCCTCTTCACTATCCGCGGGCTCTTTCCTTCGGGTACCGCGCAAGAAGGTCTCGTCGTCATCCCGGATGTCCTCCTCTTTCTTCGGGAGCTTCAGTGTGCGCGGATTCAAGACAAGGAACGGGTTCTCATCGTCGCCGACGCCATACGGCCGGCTGTATGCTTCCGCGAGGTGTTCCTCGCGGACGATGTCGTCGTCGAGCGAGACGGCGATGGTGGCCGCCTCCTGTGCGAAGTAGGCCATGCGTCCCACAAGCCCGCGAGATGCGAACCAAAACCGGTGCGGCATGTCGTGCGTCGTGAAGCCGCATGTGCGCATGCTCAGCTTCTCCTCGAGGCCTTTCAGGAACTTGACGATCTTCTTTGAATCTTTGACGCCTTCCAACGCGACGAGTTCGACGAAATGGGTCCTGCGGTGAAGCTCGCTGTAGCCGGTGACGAATGTCTTCAGAGAATCAAGTCCGGCCAGGATCAGTTGGACCGGATTCTCCTCCGAGACCATAAGTGATTTTAGTGTCATCGCGATCTTGTGTCGCTCGACGGCATTGCGGCCAGCTAATACGTTGTGCATCTCGTCGATGACTAGGATCGCGACGCCTTGAGCCCTCATGTTCGCTTCCACCCGATCCCAGACCTCGTTTTCGCGCAATGACTTCTTGGGCCGGTAACCGAGACGGTGGAGGATCCGGAGCCCAAGCGTCTTCAGCGTACACGGCGCGGGAGCCACGATCTTCAGAAGCGGGCGGTATTTACCTTCCTCGGTTTCCTGCGGCTGCAGATCCGGGTCGGCGACAAGCCGCTTAATGATGTGCGTCTTGCCTGCGCCGGATCGACCGTGAAGGACAAGGCAGTTGCCTTCGATACCCGCGTCGACGCGGTCGCGCATCCCCTCGAAATACTGCTTCGCTGCGACAGCCTTTGCCGTCGAAACGTCGATGGCGCGGAATGCCTTCAATTTGGCTCTTCGCGCGAGACGCTGCGGGTCCGTCGTGCGTAGTCGATTGAACTTACGGTCCGGATCGATCTCGGAATAGAGCGCCTCGTCGGCGTCTCGCATGACCTCGTCGATGATTTTCTTCTGGGAGTTTTCGGTCACTAAACGTCTCCTCAATCGCCAAATAGGTCGTCGTCGTTTTCGTTTACGAGGCGCCGCCGTGGCGTGGCCTCGGAGCCTCGCGGTTCTTGTGTCCCTGTCTTGAGGCTGTTTAGGGGCTCGTCGTCAGGTGCGAGCGGGGGCGCGAGTTCCTCGGCCGGTTCCTGCGCGCGGTCGGGTGTTGCGCACACGCCTACACTCGCGCCGGCTTCGGTACTGAATTCCTCGTTCCTCCGAGCGCTCTCCTTGCGGAACGCATGTAGCTGTTCGCTCTCCTCGAGATCCGCAATGTCCTCGGCCATTTCCCGTTCGCGCGCCGTGACGGCAGCGCTGGGCAACTCGCGCTGGGCGAGCGGATGGCCCTTTGCTGAGGATGCCGGCTCGCTAAGCGATGGGTCGAGATCAGTGGATACCGGCGGTTGGGTTGACCGTCGTTTCTTACGGCGCGCAGAGGCCGCCTCCTTCGGCGTCCTCGGCTTCCCCGTTTTCTCAACGGACCCGTCCAGCTCCATTGAGATATCGAAGTCCGGATCGTCGAGCCGCTCCTGCATCCAGCGGTACTCTTTCTCGGTTATCTTGCCGCGCGGCTTGTTACCCGCCTGGCGCGCTTTTCGCATCAGGTATTCGCGAGCCTTCAGAAGAGTCGAGCGGCGCACACGCTTGCCCTGTTCGGTCTGGTCGCGGGCGGACGACACGACGTCCATCCACATTTGGAGCGTTAAGCCTTCGATCAACTCGGGATGGACGCATGGCACGGCAACCCATCGCTTCTTGCGGTCGTCCAGCACAAGCACTCGGCTGATATCCAGCGGATCGATCTTGACCATCCATTCCTGACCCAGATGCCCGCGTTTCCGGAGATCCTTTAGTGCTGGCCCGCTATACTGGAGCCCCATGAAGGTGATACCTTCGGCCACCATCGTCCGATTCACGATCAGACCGATCAGGGGCGCCAAATCGATTGCTTCTGGCGGCAGTCGGACGCCGTAACCGGACAGCGACCGCCACCTCTCGAGCGGCGTCTGTCCGAACGTTCGGCTATTGGGCCTATTGTGGTAGATGTCGACCACCCACCGCATGAACATGCGTCGCACGTCCCGGAGGGTAAAGCGGGCATAACCTTCGGAATCGTAGTCGCCTCGCTCCTGTATGTTCGCGAACTTGCGACCCGGCGTGAGGCTAAGGAAGTCGCGCGCTACTTCGCCAAAGAAGCGCTCCACCTTCCCTTTCAACTGCGGCTTGCCGACAGGCACCAGGCGGAGTTCGAACTGAAGCTGACCCGCTGCGGCGACCATAGATTGCGAACGGTACGCTGGGCCATTGTCCACCTTGATCATCTCCGGAAGACCGTACACTGGGTAGGGCGATTCCGCTCCGCACTCGTCCAGCTCCTTCTTGTCTTTCTTGAGCACGGCCATACGCAGCGACTGCATCACGGTCGACCAGCTCGGGGCCTCTGTCCCGATATACCAACCTGTGATCATGCCGGTCGCAAGGCAGATTCCTGCAGTTAGATAGGCCCTCCCTCTTGGTTTGCCGTTATCGTCCACTATGACGATATCGAGAGGCGTATCATCGAATTCCACGATCTGCAGAGGTCGAGTCGCCACAGGTGCCCGCTTCGTCAAACGAGCCTCGTGATCGGCTTGCTTACGTCCACGTCGGTAGAACGTGATCTCATAACGATCGAGATTTTTCTCAATCCAGCGCCGCACCGCCATCTCACTCGGTTCGACCAAGGATCCGCTGTTGCGCTCCGAGTTTACCAGTTCGATTTGGCGGCAAATCATCTGGTGGACGACCGTTAGCGGTGGCCTTTCCAATGTCAGCCATTTCTCGCGAACGTATTGTCCAATGATCACCTCGACGGCGGGGTCTAATTGGGAAGTTCGGTTCCCCTTCAGATGAGTAAGTGGTGCCAGAGCCCCGAGCATCCGGCCCGATCTAATCCACCTGCCGTACCAATCGCGCAGTGTCGATCCACTGACCTTTTCAAGGCGCAGGCTGTGTGGATGGCAAGCTTCGGCTTTGGCCCAAACCAGCCGGCGATAGCGAGCGACCATCCGCGCGATCTTCGCGTATCCTCCGTCGGGCCGTTTGCTGTAGCGGCGGCTAGGGAAGAAGCGGTCGCACGCCTTGACGTAGTCGAGACGCTTAAGCATCTCGGTCTGCTGATCCGGGGTGAAGCTTTCGAACGGCCGAGACACGGTCTCAGCAAGCTCATCCTCGAGCGCGGCCGACGATGCCCGCACGATCTTCATCCTGCCGGCGGGATCGAAATAAAGATCCGCCAGTTCCTCGGCCGTGAACGTGCGGGCGACTTCACCGCCGATGGGAGCGAGGGTCAGTGAGCCCGTCGTGCGCAGCTTCTCTTCGTACCAGACGCCATCGATGACGACAGCATCTCCCTTGTTCAGCCGAATCAGAGGAGCGTTCATGTCTAGCCTCCCGCAAACCTAAGTATTGCGCGGTCATCCAGCGGCACGGTCGCATCCACCGGGATCAACTGTCCGCGCGCGATCATCCGAATGATCTGCCAATAGGCAGCCTGGCCGAGGTTCGAAGCGACACGCAGCTCGCGGATGCTTGCACGATCGAAATGGCGTCGCATCGAACTCACGGCCGTCAGCAACGCAAGCTCGAAGGCCCGTTCGCTGAACGCGGTCTCGCCGGACACAATCAATTCGGCGTTGCCGAGCCGCGGCATCGCCCGGATCTCGCGCTCCGTCCAGAGCTCGAGATCAACGTATCCACGCGCGATCGCGGCGGCACGGGCGTAGCCATAGAGTTCGTCCAACCTATGCTCGATCACCTTCGCGAGCGGCTTGACCTCGACGAGGTATCTCGTCTTGTTCCGTCTGGTGACCACGAAATCGAATGTCGTTTTGTAGCTTCGCTCTCCATCCGACCATCGGAGTGCATTGGGCTGCTCAGAATACTTGAGTACGCCCTGGTCGGACTCGAGTAGCTGGATGTAGTCGCGCTCTAGAATGCTTTCGTACTGGACCATGTCCCCGTTCTTGCGCGACGGCACAAAGCCGGTGAAATGGCCGCTGCGGTAGGTCACGACCTTCCGCGTCGCGTCGGACCGGCCCATGTGCTTGGCGCGGGCTTGTACGCTCATTCCGTATGGCTTCCGTTAGAAGGTGGCAGCGGACGGGTCCGTGCCGAAGGGCGGGAAACAACCGCCACGCTACACAAACGCAGGTTGCGAAAAGGTTTTCCTCTCGTCCCCGATGATGACGTGATGAATCCTTGGTGAACAGATGCCAACTGCAAAGGCGGAAAGTGCGAAGGATTCGATCTTGCGATCTTGTCACTTTCTTCACCGGCAATGAGCCCTCTCCTATGATCAATTATGGCTGCTTGTAGAGTATTCGTGCGAGAGTTCGCGTTTCAACAGCTGCCGGATCTCCTCACCTGAAAGCTGGCGGCGGGTACGAAGGCGGGCGACGACTGCCAAGATCTCCTCGCGGTGCTGTCGAACGAGATTTTCGGCGCGGGTTTGCAATACCCGGAGGTGCTGTTCGACTCTTGATCGCAATTCGGCGTCAGTACGCACGGCGGTGAGCGCATCTCGCAGCGACACCATGTACGTCAGTGTGTCACCTAGACCCGCGGAGGCGTGCAGTGCCGCGACGAGCTGGGTAGCCTGAGCCAAGTCGGAATCATCGTAACCTCCTGCCCCCACACTGGCGTCCCCGATAAGAATGCGTTCCGCGGTACGTCCGGCGAATAACACGACGACTCGTCGTTCCACCGTGTCGCGGGTCATCAGGTCTCCGTTCATCTCGTTCGCGATCAGCGTCCTGCCAGCTGACTCCGTGAGAGTACGCCCTATGATGCAGCGCTTGAGATCTCCGGAAGAGACGACGACCGATGCCACCGCATGCCCGGCCTCGTGCGTGCAAATTCGATTGAGCGCAGCGGGCGCGATCTCCTCGTCCGGCGTGATAGCCCGAACGAGATCATCAAGCTCAAGGTTGCGTTTTGCGTGGCGGGCGATCCTACGCGCCCCGCGCACCGCCATCATGATCTCGGCACCGGTGCAGCCGTCCAGGAGATGACCGACGTCGGTTAGGTCCGCGTTCGCCAGGTCGCCGTTCAGGTGATAACGAATAATGTTGACAGCGCCTGCATGGTTTGGGCGTGTGATTTCTATCGCCCGCTCGAGCCTGCCGGGTCGAAGCAAAGCCGCATCGACACCGTTTATGTTGTTCGTCGCGGCGCATACCACAATGCCAGCGCGCGTCCCGGCGACTGCATTGTCCAGGCTGAGCAGAAAGTCTGTCACCACTGGTGTCCACCAGTCCGCGCCGCGTGGTGACATCGTGGCTCGATTTGGTAGCGCATCGATCTCGTCAAGAAAAAGGATGCACGGAGCGACGGCTGAGGCCCGTTGGAACATTGCACGAGAGGCTTTGATCACAGAATCCAGGTATCCAGGAGAGCTCGCGAATAAGTCGGCGACGGAAAAAGCGACCAGAGGCACTCCGCAAGCTTTAGCCAGAATCCGCGCAAACAATGACTTTCCGAGGCCAGGCTCTGAATGCAATACTGCGCCGCGATCAATATCTTGCCATTCGATGCGCCCCTCCCGGTAATCGGCGAAATCCCGCGCTAGCGCCAAACCCCATGTCCGAGCGGCGCCGTATTCGATCGCGTCCTCAAGCCTCGGCAGCCGTTCTGTCGAAGGCGATCCACTCACGGCCGCGCACGCTTTGCGAATGCGAACGATGATCTCAGCGGGTGACGAGTCGGTTCGGAAGGCTGCGACAAGATCGTCGAACTCGAGCCCAACTGCGATATTCTCGTCGATGCTGGCAGGCGCCCAGCATCCAGTAAACATCCGGATCGCTCGCCGAATGGTAGCTCCTCTTGGCGGGTGGACGCGTATCGTCAGGTCGGCGGCGACCGTTAGCGAAGATGGGAGCCCGTCGCGTTCCACGGCGAAGCCGACCACCGGTTGTCCATGGGTGAGATTGGAGGCAACCTCTCTGTTCTGGTCGGACTTCTGTTGTAGCGTCTTGATCGAGTCCGCCGTTATCGTCTGCCATTGCGCGCCGAAACGTTCGAGGAAGAGGTCCCGCACGGGCCGAATCCAGCTCGGCCCTGGCACCAGCACGATTACTGCGAGCCCGGATCTACCTTTGAGCTGCCGCCGAACGGCTCCGTTCATAGCCTCGCCAAACGCGGCCGCCACAATCGCTCGTCGCGCCGAAGGAAATTCGCCCTTTGCCGAAAGCGTACATGAAGGGGGAATGGTACTGCCATCCAGGTCATCAATGACATGATTCGGAAAGCAGGACCGAAATGCATCGGCAATTACACTTTCGGGGACGCCCAGCGCCCGCGAAAACGCAAAATTCCTAACCGGCGCGCTAGCCGCTCTTGCCCCTCTGCGATGCCCTTGCACTTTTCCGACCGTCCTTCTGGTCATGAGCGGCTCCTAACCATGGTGCATGGTCCCAACGGGTGAGACACTAGATCGAGGATGATGAGATCGACGCAGGCAAGCGCCATCACCGCAGGAGCCGGATCGCGGTCGCTGCGGATCGACTTCAGAAGTTCGCCAAGCGGCATGGGCCCTTCGTCCAGCAGGATCTGCAGGATGCTGAGGCGCAACCCGATCGGGACATGAGCGCCGCGGTAAGACCAGACGAGCCTTGCGTTCGTAAAGCGCGGCTCGAGCCGGATTTCTTCGGCCGTCAGTGTAAGCGGCGCGAGCCCCAGCCTAGATAGTGCAATGAGCGCGAGCCCTTCCTGCTCGAGATCCCGGATTCTGCGCGCCGGGATGACATCGAGCAGGAAATGCCCTTCGTCGCGCTGGACGATGACGGCATCAAGCTCTACCTGCTCGGACGCAACATTCGCCGACGCAAGATAAGCGATCGAACGCACCTGCGGATTGAGGGACGCCTGAACGAGCGCATCTCGAAGTGCAGGATGTCGCGCCGGGATCGGGGTTGCCGTCTTGGCGGAAACAAATAGATTCTGGCGACCCTGGAAGGTTTGTCTCTTGAACATGATCGGGAGCCCGAAGCCGAAATGACAGCGTGTCGCGCATTCTTCTGCTTCGAGCCGATATGGACGTCGATCATGACTGTCTCCCTTCAACATTTGAAAGCGAAGTCGAGCGGGACGGCTACTAGAGCGGAAGCCGAGGTTCTTCTCGCGGGCGACAGCATCCCCGGACTGAGATCACCCAGCTAGGATGCAGATTTGCGGGCCGCTTGACTGGCCTGACGGTTAATGTGAGTTCGGATCGGAGACCACGTTCATTGTGCCCCTACCATTGGTTACTTTGCGGCGACCATGGTGAGTGGTCCCAATGGGGAATCTTGGATATTCAGCGTCAATAGGTTCTGGCACGCCAACGCACACGCTGCCGCAAGAACGTTTCCCTCAGGTCGCGAACGGGCTTCCAAGTCTCGAATTGACTGCGGGCCGTATTCTGCGAGGGCTACCGATATTCTAAGTCTGTCCAGCAGCGAGACATCATACCGCTCATGCTCCCAGACTTGCCGGGCGTTTGAGAAAAGCGGATCGGTCCTAATCTCCCGAGCATCGCGCTCTAAAAGCCTGAGACCATTGCATCGCAGTGCAAATTCAAGCCGTGCCTGCTCACGTTCGGATCGCTTTGGTTTGATGTTGTGCACCTTCAGCAGGAAGAGGCCATCCATTCGATCCAGTACGACGCCTGCGAGCGAAAGTCGCGGGCAATCGAGCTGCGGGCCCACTTGGTGCCTGATTGACCGAACTGCGTAATCCAGACTGGCCTGCTGTAGCGCGTACTTGAGAAGCGGGTCTCGAGCTGGAACTGCAGCCCTGCACTTGGGGCTATCAAAGAAGACCGAGCCGGTCGCTCGGTAGATGAACTGTGTCGTACGCATAACTGGATATCCTGTTGCCGTTGCACATAGCGATGGCATTCGGACAATAGTCATTGTCGATGGACATCCCGCACTCCTATTCGACGAGATCAGAAAGCGCACTTTGCAACGCCGAACGGAAAAATTAAGAGCTCAAGTCTGCGTTCGACCGAAGTTCAGTACGGAATAACGTACAGAATAATTTTGGCGAGAGTATGAAGCGTACTACAACCTTACCTATTCTGATGATGCGAGCGCCCAGCTACTGTTGTCAATCGAAGAGTTCAGAGAGATCGATGCGCAGAGCGGCCGCAAGCCTAATGACAGACTCAAGAGTTGGATTGGCTTCGCCTCGCTCGATCTCGCTAATTAGCGCACGACGAATATCTGCCTCACTGGCGAGGTCTTCCTGAGACATGTTGAGCGAAAGTCGCCGGTCTCTGACTCTCTGACCTAAACTCCTCTTGATGTCAGCTCTTGCGCTTCTCGCCATTCAAGGACTCGATTGCCAGCGTTAAGTGCGTGGTCCGGGCGGCGTATACCGGAAATTCCGAAGAGGAAGATTGGCACTTTTTGGGACTGAGCGCTAGCAAGAAAAGGGGAAGCCGATCACCGTCACAAGGATTCGAGTGGCGCTCCACGGCAATAGCTTCCACTAGGTCTGAATATGCGTGCTGTTCAGCGGAGGTCAGATTTCGATCGTGAAATTTGGATCGAACCGCGGGTTGTCCCAGGCACGCTGCTGCGGCGGCCAAGGCCCATAGCCCTTGGCGTTCGACACCACGCGCGTTGCGCCGATCACGGTGTCCTCGGACTCGTGGGTATGCCCGTAGATCCATAGGTCCGCAGGCCGCAGTTCAGGCCTGCCGTTTGCGACCGGCTCCGGCCACATCAGCGAGCCCAGGGCGCTGCGATATGCTGCGGTCAGGACCTCTTCGTCGGACAGCCGCGCACCGGGATCGTATGGGCCTAGGCGGCGCGCTCGGCTCGGGATTGGCGCATGATGCGTGACGACTACCGGGGGCCCGCTGCGCGGCTTGCGCATTTCGGCTTCGAGGAAGGCGCGGGCTTGGAGGTGCCGAGCCAGGGCGTGTCCCGGCAGGAAGCGATGAAGATAGCGGTTGATCCTGATCTTGCGGAAGTCGTTCATCCGTTCGCTGGCGACCACCATTGCGCGACGCTGGTCACCGAAGAGATCGAAGTCCGTCCATAGTGTCGCACCGGCGAAGGCGACGTCACCGATTCGGATGGAGTTGTGCTGCAGCACGTGGATGTTCGTGCCGACTGCTGCTGCCTTGGCCTTCTCGACCGTGCGGTCGATGTCGCAGCCATAAGCCTCATGGTTGCCGACGACGTAGATGACAGGTCGATCCGGCACGCGTTCGCGCAGCCACTTCACCCCGCGCTCCGCACGCGGAATGAGATCACCGGCGACGACCAGGACGTCGAATTGCGGACGCGCGGTGCCGGACGGTAGGTCCCAGCCGCGGGTCAGCTCGACATGCAGATCTGACAGGACCCACAACAACACAGTTTAGTCCTCGTCGGTTGGATGGTCGTCCAGCGGCTCGGCCTGGCTCAGCGCCTGCACGATCCGGTCGATGAGTTCTTCGGGCATCTCGTCGATGCCGAGCGCGAACTGCACGTTGGGGGAGCCGCAGCGCGGGCATTCGTGCCGCGTCGGATCGTAGGTGAACTCGCCTTCCCGGCCGCATACGCGGCAGCGAAATCTGGCCATCTCTATTCCTCCGCTGGCGTCCACCAGAAGCCGTCCTCGCAGACCGCCCACTCGCGTGCGGCATCGATCCAGAGGATCTCTCCGGTGACGCATACCGTTCCGTGGCTCTTCCCGACCAGGCTCGTCGATGGTCCCGTGCCCGTCTCGATGCCCATCAAGATCGTGGCCGGGCTGTAGAACTCTTCGTCATCCGGATAGCGGATCAGATCGATGCCGAACCGCGCGCGCCGCAGCGTCCGTTGGGGGATATCCCGGTCGATCTCGTCCGGATATCCCGGGCGCCAGCCGGTGCGGCACCGATCAGCGAGGGCTTCGATCTTGAGACTGGCGGTCTCAGCATGAACGATGGCCGGCACCACCCGTTCAAGGATCTGCCACGTCGTCTCGGCGCCCGCGACGTCGGTCCGGAATCGGAATTTGCGATCCCGGTCGAACACCGTCACGTCGCCGTCGGCGCGCACGTAGACAGACCGCGCGCGCTCGCCGTCCTCCACGATGGTTATGACCTTCATATTCACAGCCTCCATGACGCTTCGCGTCATAAGCGAACGTTCCTTAGTTACCGCGGGTGCGGCGGTGAAACCGGGCCACCGCTACTCCTCCGCTTCCTTCGATGGCGTTGAGTTCTCGTTGTCCTTCGTCGCGTTGAGCAATGGATCGCCCTCAGGCACTTCATCCCGCGAAATAATGAACTGCACGTCGATGGAATCGCAAAGTGGACACGTGAAGCGCTCCGGGTCGTAGACCCAGGTGCCCTCCTTCCCGCAAGTGCGGCAGCGAAACACGGCCATGGCTACTCCTTATCTGTCTTGGTGCTTCCGCGCGGCAGTGTGGCATCGACATCCTCTGGCGGACCAACGAAACTGTCGGTCTCGCGGTCGTAGCGGCGCACCGTGCAGACGGGCGGCTCCGTCGGAGCCACCACACGCACGAGGTGGAGGCGCTCATTGGCGCGCGTCGCCAAGATCGGCCGGCCCTCGGCGTGCCTCTCGCAGCGGACCATCACGTTCTCGGAAGCGTGATACTTATCGCCTTCCGCGCCGCAGAGCTCGCACGTGCAGCTGCTGCGTGCCTCGGCGAGCGCGAGGGCCTCTTCGATGCTGGCCCTGGTCTCCTCCGAGACCTCGCCTTCCCAGCCAATACGCAAGATCCCGAACTTCTGCTTGATGCGGACAAACTCGAAGGTCTCGTTTTCCAGCAGCGCCTTTTCGATGCGGCCGCACAGCCGCCCCAGCACGTCCTGCCAGCCCTCCTGGTACAGCGGATAGCCGAACGTGTCCTTCGGCTCGTCCTGCATGAAGTCGAACAGCCGCGGGTGCGCCTGCATGAATTCGATCTGCCAATTGCTGAGAGTGGGCGCCATCTCACTCCTCCTGGATTCCGACTGATGCGGGATCAATGTCGATGAAGCTGTCAGTCGCCCGGTCGTAGCGCCGGCACCTGACGTTGCGCCGGTCTCCGACAATCCGCTCCACGACGAAGATGTTCTCGAAGCCGGGGCGAGTCTCGACGAGCGGCCGCGCCTCGGCGCAAGCCGCGCAGCGCGTCACCAGCCAGCCCGAGCCGTGCAGCCGGCCCGGCTCGCCGCAGACTTCGCAGGTGCAGGCACTGCGGGCCTCGGCCAGGTTGATTGCTTCCTCGACCTTGGCGTCGGCCTCGGGCGACAGACCGCCCTCCCAGTAGAAGCGTAGCGTCCCGTATTTTTCTTTGATCTGCGTTGCGTGAAACGTCCCGCCATCGGCGTGGACCGCCGCCCGGATGCGGGCGCAGGCGCGCTCCAGCAGGTCGCACCAGCCGTCGCCGACGGATGGCCAGCCCTGGGCCGCGGGCGGATCGCCAACCGGGTGGAAAAGATCCGCGTAGGCCTCGACCAGTTCGACCCGCCAATCCCGCACGACGCCCGACATCACACGACCTCAACACAAACGCTACGAACAAGAACAAAGCAGGAACATAAACCGGAGTCAATAGTCTTATATCTATCTATTTGAAATAGGTATCTATATTTGAGCTTGCTTTGCGGCGAAATTGCCGTGCTTTCAATGGGATGATAAGAATTTGAAATCGAAGAATCGCGGCCGATTGTCGGGGAAAATCGCCGGGCGGCCGCCCCGATCCCTTGCCGTCGCCTGCAACCCATGGGACGGTTCTCGGGATTGCACAACGCGCAGGCAGGGCAATGGCGGACGCGAAACCGTCTCCGAGAAAGGGGCGAAAGCCCCCTCCAGGCGACAAACGGCAATTCCTGACGTCCATGGATCCTGAGGTCATTCGCCGGATCAAGCAGGCGGCGATCGGACAGGACAGGACCGCGTCCGAGGTCATGGAGGAAGCCGCCAGGGAGTGGCTCGAGCGGCATCACACGGGGAAAAAGTAAGGCGGGCCGGGGGAGATGCTTCAGACAGTGAAGACGCGTGCAAGTTCTAAAGACGATCGACTATGCACTGAGCGACCAGATCGAGAATCTTGAGGACCTGGTCTGCCAAGGCGAGAAGGCGGAAAGCCTGCGCACGCGCCTCCTGAGCGCGTAGCCGAATGCCAAGGTCGTCGACGCGGTCGCGACCGCGTTCTCTGACGCCATCTGCGACGCCGTGAAATCGAAGGCCGTCGCGAAATCCGCCCAGATCGCCGACGATCAAGTAGTACGGGAAGAGCATCACCCTCCCTCAATGACATCCCGCTCTCGTACTATCGTATCCATTCGGCGTAGGCCGCAGGGTTACCGCCTGAGCAGTTCAGGGTTCTCTTTGTAGAACCTGATCAGCTCGATGAGGTTTTCGATTCCAAAGTCGGTGAACGCCTGGATACCGTCTTCTCCGACGCCATAGACCCAGATGACGCCGTCCTCGATCTCCATTTCGTTGGCGATGTCCCACAGCCAATCTTCGTCTTCGCCGAGGTCTTTCGCGACCTGGGTGATGGTGGTGACGTGATGGACCTTGTTGACGTGCGTGGTCATGCCGCTCGAGCGGAGAGTGCTGATGCCGGCGTCCAATTCCAGGGCAGAAGTTCGTCCAGCCGATGAGTCGGATGGGCGGCAATGCGGGTGAGGATATCGGCGAGCCAGACCTGCGGGTCGATGCCGTTCATTTTGGCCGTGACGATGAGGCTGTACATGGCTGCGGCGCGCCGCCCGCCGCGATCAGATCCGCAGAACAGCCAGGACTTTCGCCCCAGAGCGATGCCTCGCAAGCCCCGTTCGGCGGCATTGTTGGAGAGACACACGCGTCCATCTTCCAGGAACAGCGTGAAGCTCGTCCATCGCTTCAGGATATAGTTGAACGCCTTGGCCAGGTCGTGCCCACGGGACAGCTTGGCGAGCTGTTCCCGCATGTAGACCTGAAGGTGATCGACCAAGGGACGGCTCAGCGTCTGCCGCACCTGAACACGCTCCTCCGCACTCCTGCCATTGATGGAGCGTTCGATCTCGAACAGCGCATCGATCCGGCGCACGACCTCGACCGCGATGGGCGAGAGCGGGATCTCCTTTTTGCCGGCAGCCTTGCGCCGCGCATTCTCTTCGATGTCGGCCATGGCGAAGAACGGACGCCTTCCATGCGACCAGCAGGCAGCCTCCCGGATCGGTCGGGGCTGGCGTCCCGCCAGATAGAGTTGGTTGTACCCGTCATAGGCGTCGGCCTGCAGGATGCCGGCATATCGGGCCAGATGCCCCTGCGGATGCTCGCCCTTGCGGTCGCGCGAGTAGTAGAACATCGCCGCTGGCGGGCCGGCTCCACCAAATGGCTTGTCGTCCCGCACGTAGATCCAGCACCGCCCCGTGTCGGTCTTACCCTTAGCCAGCACCGGCACCGTCGTATCATCGGCATGAAGGCGCTCGGCCGCCATGACATGGGCCTCAAGGCGGCGCAGCAACGGATCTAGCGAGGCACAGACCGCCCCCACGGCATCCGCCATGGTCGACAGTGCGATCGGCACGCCTTCCAGAGCGTAGCGCTCGGCCTGGCGGTTCAACGGCTGATGTTG
The DNA here is from genome assembly GCF_030160715.1 of Bradyrhizobium iriomotense. GTDB lineage: Bacteria > Pseudomonadota > Alphaproteobacteria > Rhizobiales > Xanthobacteraceae > Bradyrhizobium > Bradyrhizobium iriomotense. The sequence goes on along the minus strand of NZ_BSOW01000002.1, from coordinate 324,997 downwards.
GCCGAACTTCTCGAACATGATCATGGCCAGGAGGCTCGGGCCAGCCCATCCCCTGGCGACGGCATGGAACGGGGCCGGCGCCTGGCTGATCTTCTCGCAGTCGCGGCAGGAGAACTTCTCCCGAACCGTCTCGATTACCTTCCACTGGCGCGGCACCACTTCCAGCGTGCGGGTCACATCCTCGCCGAGCTTGCGAAGGCGATTGCTGCCGCAGCATTCACAAGCCGTAGGCCCATCGATCACCACCCGTTCCCGTGGCAGATGCTCAGGGAAGGTCTGGCGCTCGGCACGCGGGCGCGTAAATCCACGCACCGTCGTCGTCTTCGCCACGGCCCGTTGCGCCGCAAGCTCGTCCTCGGTGGCGTCGGCTTCCAGCTCTTCGAACGTCAGCGCCAACTGCTCAACCAGCCGCGCTGAACGCTCTGACCGTTGCCCATAGATCTGATGTTTTAGCTTGGCGATTTGCAGCTTCTGCTGGGCAATCAGCGCTTCGTCTTGCGACGCTTTCGCGCGGGCGACCGCGAGTTCAGCGGCGACCTCCAAACCCTTCGCGCGCTCGACTGCCAACGCCTCTTTCAGGGCGGCAACGTCATCCGGAACAGCGTCGCGATCAGCATCCATGCGACGCAGTGAATCACAAGTTGGACGCGTTGGGACTCCTCAAAATGCCGGCAACCGCAGATTTTCCTAGATCAGCCCGCGCTCTGCGGTCGCCAGCTCAGTTGCGGATTCCTCCAGTCAATTCCTTCCAGCATATAAGCCATCTGCGCCGCGGAGATCGACACCGCGCCGGCCGAGGCCGACGGCCAGATGAACTTGCCGCGATCCAGACGCTTGGCGTAGAGCGACATGCCCAACCCGTCATGCCAAAGGATCTTGACCAAATCGCCGCGGCGGCCCCGGAAGATGTAGAGATCGCCAGCATGCGGATCGCGCTTCAGGCTCTCCTGAACTGTAAGAGCCAGGCTTCGCATGCCGCGACGCATGTCGGTGTGGCCAGTGGCGATCCAGACCCTGACGCCGCTCGGAATCGGGATCATCGTCGTCGTAGGAGCTCAAGGACTCGCTGCAGCGCCTCAACGTCTACGTCACGGTCAACGCGAACGCGACAGCCGCCACCAAGCTCGATCTCGATGATTCCAGCCCTTGCACGCGGCGCAGGCGGGGAAGACGCCGGTTGTGGCGCGTCGCTCGAGATCGGAGCCGCCACCGGCGTGATCTCGACGGGAACGAGAGCTGGCACGGAATCTCCGCCCAGTCGACCCTGGCGCGCTTGTCGACGCCAGGTGAACAGCAGGCTGTGAGCCACCCCGTGCCGGCGTGCGACGCCGCAGACCGTCTCGCCGGCTTGCAAGGTCTCTTCGACAAGGCGAACTTTCTCGTCGTAACTCCATCGTCGCCGACGCTCGGCGCCCAACACATTGACCTGCATTCGCCCCGTGACCTTAAAGCTAGACTTAAGGTCAAATCCTCGGGCCGCCTATCAAACTACACAAGGCGGCCGACGCCGGAGGGATACGTACTATCTGCCTGTAGGAGGCTTATCGCCTTTCCTGCTCATTGCGATCGACGGATGGATACTTTTTGGGGGGGCATGGAGCGATACGACGCAATCTCGGTATTTTGTAGGGCGGCTTCCTCAAGCCCGCTCCGGGTCATTTTGATTGCTTCAGCTGAGAATGAGTCAGCGTTCTAGCCGAGACTTCCAAACAATCGTCGGACCTCTTCGACGTCTTCAGATGTCGCACGTTTGCTTTGGGCAATCGGTTGGTAGTCGTCTTCCGAAACATCGTCCGTCGATTTGCGCGTCCGTTCGATGGAAACGTTGAGCTTTTTGATAGCTTTCTTGAAAACCTGATTATGGGACTTCTGGATGTCGCGCAGGCTATCCCTCATGCTCTCAAGATCGGATAGCTCGTCGTAGCTTTCTAGTTCGTCATAAACGCCCTTTCGACGATATATCTGATACGAATCGACGAACCTCGCCTCATCTTCCGCAATCCAGGGTGATGAGTTGGCGCGGTAGTTAAAGAGCGCTTGCCATTCATAAGTACGAGCATTGGATAGCTGTGCCAACACGCTATCCATCAATGCACGATGAAGTTTGTCTCCTCCGTTTTTGTAGACCCATTTGCAATCTTCGATCGTCCGTAGGACGTCAAGAAATCCCGGAACGTACCTGAGCGTCTTTTGCAAATGTTCATAGGCCAGGATCATGATGCTCAGCATTTCGTCCGACTGTGCTTCATCTGCCCATTTGACGATCGTGCGCAGACGGGTATCCGGAGAGTCGTCGATATAGGTCCCTATCAGTTTGCCCGTGCTGTCATGCTGCCAACGCAGGTAGGGCTCTCCTATGACCCGTCTCAGCGCCTCGACAACCGAACCGTTCGGTACCAATGCGCTTGCCAGTTCATCGGATCTTTCGGCCGATTGTATATCGCGGAGGGAGCGGAGTTGCGAGAAGCGGCTTGAGGATTCGATAATGTCACAGGCATAGTCGCGGTTGGTTCGGAGCAGTAACTGTATGAATTGTCGGATCGAAGGATTGAGAAAGCTGACTTTCTGTTCCGATATCCGAAGAAATGAACTTTCGAGCTCGTTCAAGGCCTTCCGGAAGTCGTTCGCGGTCGTTGGAAAATTGTACTTTCGCGACTTGAGCTGATGCAGGGGCAGCCATGAAGCTTGGAGCACGTCGGTTTCCGCTCCCCAGCGCAGCACGGCCAGTGTGAAGAGGAGGCTACGCGCTGCCTCTGAAATCTGGTTCTCGAAGGCGTGCAGCCAGATTTCCCGCGGATTGTCGAGAAGCGCGCGGACGTGCTGCTGATAATTCTCTGCCGGGACTGTTTTCACGCGGGCATAGCCGGATAACCACTCGACCAGGCGGGGATTGAAGTTCCGGTGCCGGATGACCTCGAAGTAGAATTCGTTCTCGAGAATGGCGGCCTTGTATTCGGCTGGTAGATCGCTGAAATAGAGATGGTTGTAGAGGATGCGTGCCTTCTGCCCGAACGTGTAGTCACTCAGTTCCAGCAGGAAGCGGTGGTTGATGAGCGAGCCATGACGTAGCTTTTCGGAGGCATCCAGAGCTGTGCGCAGAATGTGTTCTCGGGTGGTCAGGATGAACCGACTTGCCTGCGATGTGCGGATGGCCTGCATGAAATGGATCAGCGCTGCGTCCTGGTTTTTGGCCAGCAGTTCCGGTCGTTGCTGCAGAAAAGTCTCGCCCAGGAAATCGTCGAAGTAGAAGATCTGCTTGGCTTGGCTGTCAAAGAGGCGTTTGCCTTCCTCGACCCCACCTTCAATGACGACTGGCTCGAAGCCTTGCTCGAGATGTGCAAGCAGTAGCATTTCGGCGAGCGTGGTCTTGCCGATGCCTGGCTCTCCCGAAATGACAACCACGCGACTGTCGTGAAGGATCTTCTGGGCACGTGGAAAAGCGTCGTTCTGAACGAAGAGCGGTACCTTGCGGCAGACCCGATCGATCTCAAACTGGGTTTGGGCATGCTCGGCGTTGTGTAGAACGCGTTGCAGCACGGCAACGCTGGGCAGCCAGAGCTTGAAGTTGGCGGTCTCGACTTTCTTATGTCGACGGAGTAGGGCGTTGATCCGATCGCGGTGATACACGTCGGTCTGTCGCTTGAGGTAAGGCTTGAACAGCTGAACTAGCGCTTTTGTGTTTGCCGGCGTGAGCCCGAGCGACGTGAAGAGAACATAGCGGTTCGGCGCGAGCGCGCGGACTTTCGGCAGTTCCTCCTTCTTGAGATGAGAGAGTAGCTTGGCGAAGCTTGTATGCGGCGTGTGCTTACATTGAATAATCGTTTCCCGCTTCGTGTCAGAAAACGCCCGCAGATCGATGCCGGCGTCCGGACCGGGCGTAAAAATTTCGAGGCCGGTCTTCCAGTCGGCCTGAAGCAGATCGAGCGCCAGTTCCTCGAAATCGAAGGCCGACAGCCGGGTGAAGTCGTACGCGGGCATGGCCTATCTGCTGTGTAAAGTGGCGTAGAAGCGCCTCTGCGCGCCCGGCGTCGGCTCGTATCGAAAGCATTCCTGGTAATTGTCGATGGCTTGCATGACTCCAAGCAGGGCCGGTGCGGAGAATGCTTGCGTCTGACCCGTGGCCCAATGCGAAACGAAATTCCCGATGATGGTTGCCGAGTGCATCTGCAGTGCCTGCTTTTGGGCGGGTTCCAGGATCAGACTGCCCGCGCGGTCTTCGAGTTCGACCGCGGCCTTTATAGCGTTGAGGTATTCGCCCGGCGTCCGCTTGTCGTCGCCGAAGGCAAGGTCGGGCGGCACCGGAATCCGGCATTTGTCGATGATGGTCTGAAGGACATATTCCAGGTATTGGCGCAGCCGTGGGGCTGCGTCGTCCACGCGTCCCTGGTTCAGCAGCGTGTTCGTGGCATCGCGCACCTTATTGACGGCACCCGACTGCAAAAGGACTGCTGTATGCGCGGTGCCCTCAAGTCTCTGGTGCGACCAGGCAGGCGAGCCGGCGTGCTTGTTAAACAACTTTTCCAGCAACGTATCGTGGCTAAGTAGGATCACTTGCGGCCCATCTGCCTGCAAGGGGCGCGCAAATTGGGTTCGGATGACCTCGACGAGGTGGTGCTGGTGTCCGGCATCGAAACTCGATGTTACGTCGTCTAGGACGATGAAACGGGGCGCCCCGCCGTAAAGAGATGCGGCGGCCAGATAGACCGAAACGGCAAATGCGTTGCGATAGCTTTCCGAGAGCAGCGCTTGGGCCGACACATCGCGAAGGGTCCAGAAGGTGCCCAAGCCGATCGAAAGTTCTTCAGTTCCGGCCGGCTTACGCAGAATAGGCGTCACTGGGCTGAACATGATCCGATTGAACAAAGTCTGACAGAGCGGCTCGACCCGGGCTAGGCGAGCCGCCGCCATGTTGGATTCGGCCTGGGCAAAGGTCGCACTCGCCTGGTCGAGGAAGGCCTTCAACCTGGTTACTCGTCGCACCTGCGCGGAGAGGTTTGTTGCCTCGCCTTCTGCGGCATGAAGCGCGGTCCAGCTCCTTTGCAGCCTTTGTGCGGCTTCGATGGCGCGCGTCACGCTCACCAGCGAGGTGGGCATAGTGCTCGATAGTCTTGTCGTTTCGTCAGCAAGTCGCTGGAGTTCGCTATCGGCCTGGGCGCGAATATTCGCAAGATGACCGCCTAGGGCCGCGACCTCGGAGCTGCCGATGGTTCCTTCCTCGCCGGAACGCTTGAGCCGCCCAAGAAGCAATGCCTCCTGATCCCCGATCGTCAGCCTTTCGAGTTCCTCAAGGTCCGACCAGCCGTTAGCCGCCCATTCACCCGCCAGCGCGGTTGTCGCGCTCTCTACCTCATTGTAATGCCCAAGTTGTGCGCGCACGCGATCAAGCACAGAATTCGGATGCTCAGTGCCGCAAGTCGGGCATAGGTTGTCTGATGGCCAGCCCTCTGCTGACATCACCTCATCGCTGATCTTGTACAGCCGCTGCAGGGGCTCACCGGACGTGGCGGCCAGAGCCTGTTCGCGATCCCGTGCCAGCGTCTGGAGTGTCGCGGCGTCGGACGCGGTCGGAGCCGCCCTATTTGCAGCCTTCCAAAGTGCCTCGGTCTGGATCAGGCTGGCGAGCCGCTGCTTATCCGCGCCGCCCTCGGCCGCGTTCACGGCAGCATGGCAGTTTTCGCCACTGATCTGCATGAAGGCCTTGCCATTGCATTCCGACGTCAGCGTCGGGATGGCCTGCAAGGCGGCATGACAGCGAGCCTGGGCATCGCTCGAACTTGTGCCCGGCACCAGCCTTTCCAGCACGAGCGCCTCGTAATCGGTCGCAATCGCCGCTCGTGCTGCAGCAATCGTCCGGTCAAGGCCGGACTTCTTCGTCGTCTGCGCGCTTGTGTCGAAATGCGCGTTGAACGATCGCGTGTGGCAGAGCTGCTGTAGCTGCTGGCGCAGTGCGGAGTAGCGGGCCAGCCCCAACAGACCGGAGAACGCGCGGCCTCGATTGAGCGCGGTCTCGTCCATGAAGCTCTCGAAAGTCGGTCCGTCGAGCAGAACAAATTCGCGATCGAGTTCGGCAAGCAAGGCGTCGGCTCGAGGATGCCCTGCCACGGTTCGCTGGCCGAGCCTGTTCCTCGTGACGGTCAATTTGACGGCCGGCGTTCCGTCATTGGGACACAAAGTCATTTTGACCGTGCCGACCCCTGCCGGGTGGAAACGGTTCAAATAGTAATCCTGGCCTCGTTCGGCCTGCAGCAGCCGGTCGAGTTTGTCGATCTTACCTCGGAGCGCGAAGCTCAACGCGTCATAAATGGAGCTCTTGCCAACGCCGTTTGGCGCGGTGATCGAACTGACGCAGTCCCGCTTGAACTTAAGTACGAGCGGCGCGCCTTCGTTGTTAATACCGCGAAAGCCCTCGATCTCCAATTCCTCAAGAAACCAATGGACGACGGCAGGCGGTGTCGTTGGAGCGGCCGGCGAGCTGGCAATCGAAGAAGCCGTAGCCGCAGCCTGCGCTGTGGATGAAATTGAAACAGTTGCAAGAGCTTGCTCGAGGGCATCGAGCAAGGCACCCTTGTCCTGATCAGCATTGGCCAAAGCCGAAAGAAAGCCCTGCAGTGCAGGGCCGGCCACCGGATCGAGATTTGCAAGCTCCGCTGAATAGTTGGCGATATTCTGGTCGAATGTCGATGCGTCGCCGAATGCGAACGCGGCGGATTGTGGCATGGTTGTTCCCCCGCACGGGTACTAGCATGAGGCGAAGGAAGTCTCATCGAAATAGAAGAGGGATCACCAAGGTTAGCGCTTGATAACCGCCGCGCGGCGAATTTGGCTGTGGACATCCGTCGGTAGCGCTCCATCGGGTGTGTTTCGGCTCCCAAGCTTGACCCCCAATCGGCGTCCAACGCGACCCCGACCCCGACTACGATAGAATCATGAAGCCGGGTCAGATGCTTGAGCGATAAATGAAGGGGGCAATCTTGGGCGCCGATCTAGGGGTCAAATAGCGCGCCGATTCACAGTGAGAGCCATCGTAGTCAACGAACACCCTATTCAGCTCAACGTACTTCGGCATTATCGACGAGCTTTCAGGTTGACTCCCTTCGATCGCGCAAATACCTCGCGGCGATCGCTGAGTCTTCAGCTTCTCTATGAAATGGGCGGATTAAAAAAGGTCCGTATCAGCCACCGTTCGGTTGCGGTGGAGCCGCCGTTCCATTTACTTCGATTCGTCCGAGAACAGACTAGCCGCTCGTGCGCGCTGACGCTCGATCAACGCCTTTTCGACGATTGATCGCTTGAACATCTCAAACGGGTAACAGCTAGCTTGCCAATTCGAATTGTGTTGGGATTTCCCAGGCTGTGGTGTGGTTCGTGAATTTTACGCGGATACGCGGTGCCGGGCCCATCATAATGGGATAATCTTCGATTTCACACACGATGCCGACATCTCCAGCGCCAATCTCCGGTCGTTGTTGACCTGGAATTAGCCGGACTTGGTCTCCCACTGAGAAGGGGCAGTCGTTGCGCTCGCTGACAATGAAAAAGCCCGCAGCAATCTCGGCGCTAACATCTAAAGCGTCATGATCGTCGTCGCCGGCGCGGAGCTTAAGGTATGTCTTAGTGCTACCATCACCGAATCGAATGCGAAAGCCATTATAGTCGATAGGATCCACTACCGCGCCGGTAACCGCCGTGAACCTGCGACGTCCAATAAGATGAAGCCTCGTTCTGTCGATTGTCTTTCCAACGATATTTGGGTCGAACTCTATCGGCGGCAGATCGTTGCGAGTTAAGAGCACGCGACCGTCGGGGTCGAAGTCAGATCTATCCACTTTGTCGGCTGCCGTTATCAGGATTCGTGCCACGTCCCGGTCAAAGGCTGCGATCGGTGCGATGTTGGACAGCGCAATGCCCGCCAACGCCTGATAGCTTACGAAGCCGGTAAAGCGTTGCTGTTTGTAGTCGAATGCAAAAGCGACCCATTCGCGATGCTCAACGTCATCGCGTCGAAAAAGACGAGGCATTGCTCCTCTCTTTCGTACACCTTCGCCGCCGCCATTCTGCGGTATGAAAATGATGCCAGCCGAGTTCAAGGCTGCTTCGATCGCATCGATGGTTCGCACCTGCTGATTGCGTTGATCGCGCTCAAAGTCGGCAATCGTCTTTTTCGACACTTTCGCGGCTGTCTCTAGTTCTTCTTGAGACCAACCGAGGAGGGCTCGCGCCGCCCGGCATTGGGAAGGAGTAATCATTATTGCTCCAAAAAGGTAACTTATAAATATATAATATTACTCTAAAAGAGTAGTTGCAAGAGGCTGGCACTAATCTTTTTGCGGTCCTTTGGCCCCTTGCGTGAGCTGATCGGCTTTGAACAAGACTTTGGTTCTAGTCGGTACAACCAATGATTGCCGGGCGCCTCTTGGGCTTCTAGTTTCGTCGCGAAGGGGGCACCGGGCGGCGGACCAATGTATCGGGTCCGATCAAGAACATCGTCCCCATCGAGGGGACTATGTGGGCCGACGCAGACGCCAAAGTTGACTACCTGAACTTTTCTGAGGTTGCGGAACTCGCCGCCGAGATGGTGGGAACAGAGCGCTTGCTTCCTCTCTCCCTCGGAATTTTTGGCACTTGGGGGACGGGAAAATCCACTGTGCTCAACCTCATGAGGGGAGAGCTGTCCCAGCACAAGCAGAAATTCCTCTTCGTAGAGTTTGATGCCTGGTTACACCAAGACTACGACGACGCTCGAGCCGCGCTCATGTCAGTGATCGCAAAAGCGTTGCTCGATGAAGCTCCTGAGGGCTTACGTGAAAAGGCATTGAGCCTACTCAAGCGCACCAACAAACTCCGAGTTCTCGGGTACGCTGCTGAAGGTGCAGCCGCTTTTTGGGGTGTCCCGACCTTCGGTTTGATTCGGAAGGGAGTCGAGGGACTCGGAGACATTCTGTCCGGTGATGCCAACGAAGATGACGTCAAAGCTATCGAAGAAGGCGCTAAAGACGCAAAGACCAAGTCAGAAGGCTTGTTCGCTCCGGAGCCTAAGAAAAGTCCACCCGAAGAGATCGTAGCCTTTAGGCAGGAATTCAGCGAGGTCCTGTCGGGTCTCGGCAAGACCCTAGTCGTCTTGATCGACAATATCGATCGCTGCACGCCTCCGAATACCATTCACACGCTAGAGGCCATACGTCTCTTCCTTTTCTTGCCGCGCACCGCCTTCGTTATCGCGGCAGATGAGGACATGGTCCGTCATGCCGTTGCCACGCATTTCAGGAACCCCTCGCTTCGTCTGGTCGAGGACTACCTCGATAAGTTGATCCAGGTGCCGATCAGGGTCCCGAAGCTCGGCGTCCAAGACGTGAGAGCCTACATGCTGCTGCTGTTCGCTGAGGCTTCCGGAGCGAATGGGGACAGGCTGGAGCAGCTCCGAGCTTTTCTCGTTGATCAGCTGCGACAAGCCTGGAAGCCAGATGCCAAATTTGGTGTCGATGAAGTGCTCTCCATCCTCAAGCCGGACGATCCGAGGACGCTCCGCTCGACGCTCGATCTCGCCGACCGAATGGCTCCTCTTCTCGCGTATTCCGCTAACGTCAACGGCAATCCTCGTATTATTAAACGGATGCTGAACGTCGTTCGCATGCGGGCGTCTGTTGCTCGGAAGCGAAAGATGGAGCTCGATGAATCCGTCATCGCTAAGTTGGCACTCTTTGAGCGATGCACCGATGCAAAGGCCGTTGACGCTTTGCACACCGCAATCAACGCCTCCGCAGGAAAACCTCACTTTCTTGCCACTCTTGAATCCGGGGGCACCGATGGCGATCAGGCGATCGAAGGATGCCCTCCGGAAATCTTGAAGCACGTTGACTTTGTCCGTGATTGGGCCGCGCTTGAGCCGAAGCTGAGCGAAGTAGATTTGAGGCCTGCTGTTTATCTGGCACGCGAAACTGTCCCGCTCCGGGCTACAGCAGCGAAATTGTCAGAGGCCGCGATAAAGGCGGTCGATGTGTTGCGACAAGTTCGAACTGAAGCATCTCCGACCGCGAAAGCTGCCATCGAGTCGATCACGACGGAACAGCCGGCCGTTATGGAAGAGCTAATCAGGCGAATGAGGTTGAATCCGGAGTGGTCACGCTCCCGGGACGACTTCCGCGGCGCTGTGCTGCTGGCGAGAGCGAACGAGGATGCGGGCAAGATGCTCGCGTCGTTTGTGAGTTCGCTTGGGGAGAAGGCACCACGATGGATGACGATGATGATGAGCGGCAAAGCGAAAGAGGCGTGACGTGGGGACCTCTTCGTCTAGTGCGGGAGCTGGCGGGAAGTCACCACTCATTCCAGCCGGTACTGATGCCACGCCTGGCGCGCCAGTACCAACGCCAGCGACTAATCGGTTTCAGCCCTTTCGGATCGCGTTTGGCCACCATGCCAGAGGAATCGGAAAAGGCTCGTTTCTAAAATCTGCACTAGGCCGCTACGCTAGGACAGCAACTGGCGGCGCTCGGGTTGGTCCGAGACGCTTCGGTCCAGCTTACTCGTCCGGCGGTAGTCTGTTTGCGCTCCTCGGTGAGATGCAGGGCGGGGGAACTGGCTCCGTCTCAGTTGGAGTGGACCTCTCCGGCCTTGTCGGACGTTCTTTAACGATCGCAGTTCAGGAAATTGCACGGGCTCTGGCGCCGGAGGGGATTGATGCAGACCGGGTTGTGGTTGCGATCAATGAGGCGATGACCGAAGTTCTAGTAGACGAAGAGATCTTCGACCCGAGTACCTTATCCGCGGATCAAATCGTAGAAGTCCTTGTCGATTACCTCGCACGAATTCTCTTTCACCAAGTGACGGAAGATGCCGGGTCGGCTTGGAATAGGTCTCCATCCGAAGCTCGGACCATTGAAGCAGAGAATGAACTCTTCGATCTGATCAAAATCGCAATGGATCGGCAATTGGGTCCAAAACTGGCAAACGGCGTCGGAAGGATGTCGAAGCTGGACGTCGAGCGCGCGCAGCTCAATGCTATGCAGGAAGTCTGGCGAGAATGGGAGACTTTCGAATGACGAAGGTGATCTGCCATGCCGACGCAGCGGGTCTACCGGCTACTCGCAAAGCCTCAGACGTTCACGTCATCCTGTACGGGAAAGGAGCTATGCCGCCCAAGGTCGCTCGTATCGGCTCCATGTTGCTCGATCCGATTAGTCGACTGAAACTCGGTATCAGGAACGACGCGTTTGACTTCCTGACCATCGGGCTCGCGGTAACCGCCGCTGACACGTTCGTACTCCGAAGCGATGCCGATGATAGATGGTGCCGACGCCTAGAGCTGACGGTTCCCCTGATCGATCCCAGGCCATGGAACGCCGTACGCTCAATGCTCGAGAGTGCTCTCAATTTCTTGAGCGGAGACCACTGGACGCTACGGTTCAAACGCGGTGGCCCTCGTCCGCCTAGCAAGGCTGTTCGAGATCGTCGAAGGATCTTTATCGACCTTTCGAAAGCAGAATGCGCCTGCCTCTTTTCTGGCGGCCTCGACAGCTACGTTGGAGTTCTCGACCTGCTCTCCGAAGGCCGTCGCCCAATTCTTGTTAGCCATGCCTATAGGGGTGACCGGAAATACCAAGCCAACGTCGCAACCTTCCTCCCGACTTTGTGTCCTCGGTTCGCGGCGAACGCACATCCGACTTGGACCGGTGCAACCGAGATCAGTATGCGTAGCAGAAGCCTCAATTTTCTGACCTATGGAGTGTTGACGGCTACGGCCATTGCTGAATTTAGAGGACTCTCGCGTGTAGACCTCATTGTTCCTGAAAACGGACACATCGCACTAAATCCCCCTCTGACACCACGTCGCATTGGGTCGCATAGTACGAGAACTACCCACCCGTTCTTCCTGAATGCGATCCAGCACATTTTGGAAGGGGTCGGTCTTCCCGTCGTCATCAGCAATCCGCTGCGGCATCAGACGAAGGGAGAAATAATGGCACGGCATGCAACAGCGACGGCTGACTTCGAGCTGGCCGCCGCCGGCACGGTCTCGTGCGGAAAATGGAAGCGGAAGAACAAGCAGTGTGGTCACTGCGTACCGTGCCTAATCCGTCGGGCTGCCTTTCACGCCGCCGCTATCGCTGATGACACGGAATATCGCGAGCCAAATCTCTTAAAGATCGCAAACGATCCGCAGATTCGTGACGACCTTATCTCTGTCTTGACGGCAGTCTCTCGTTCGCGCACCGTCCGGATAGAACCTTGGGTAATGCAAGCAGGACCACTGCCTGAAGACGAGCAAGAACGTTCCGCGTGCGTCGACGTATTCAAGCGTGGTATCAGCGAGCTTGGCAACTTTCTGCGGGCGAGTGGCTTCCCTTGATCGATTTTCATTGTCACCTCGACCTCTATCCTGACCCAGTCGCGGTCACTCGGCAGACCTCGCTGTGCGGCGCATACGTCCTATCCGTCACGACAACTCCAAAAGCTTGGCGAAACACGTTGCGTCTGGCTAAGGGAGCTTCCCGAATTCGTACAGCGCTCGGACTGCATCCGCAGGTCGCTCACGAACGGCATCGCGAGTTGGCGCTTTTCGAGGCCCTTTTGCCGGAAACGGATTACGTCGGCGAAGTAGGTCTAGACGGAAGTGCTGAATTCAAAATGCATTCTGCCGTGCAGAAGCGTGTTTTTGAAAGCGTGCTCTCTATGTCAGCCCGGGCTGGCGGAAGAGTGCTATCGCTCCACAGCCGAGCAGCAGTCGAGCCTCTTCTTGAGAGCCTTGCACGGAAGCCCGATGCTGGGATCCCTGTCCTTCATTGGTTTACCGGTTCCGCCTCTCAGATGCGGCGCGCGGCAGATCAGGGGTGCTGGTTTTCTGTCGGATTGCCTATGACCCGTTCTGAACGTGGACGAGCCATATTGGCGGCCCTGCCGCGTGACCGTGTTCTTACCGAGAGCGACGGTCCTTTTGTGCAAATTGGCAGCCGCCCTTTTACACCTTCAGATATCCCCCTAGTTGTCTCAGGTCTTGCCGGAATTTGGGACATGACTACCGAAGAGGTTCAGGACGGGCTGGCGTCCAACCTCCGGGAGATTGGGAAGATCGCGGCGAAAGGCGGGTCGCGCGAGCTGGCCCTCGGCAGCTAGGCATTTTGGTAAACGGCCCGTGAATTTTGTAGTTTCGATTGGTTAGCTGAGAGATTCAGCATCGAATTAGCTGTTTTGCGGCAGATTTGCGCCGCATGCTCATCCTAGGTTGTAGTCAGCGCGCTCTTGGGAACGGGAGAAACGCGACACACTTATGTGTCTTTTGACGCGTTTATGAGTCCCGCTACACCGCTTCATAGACTTGATACGATCGAGCTCCGTATCCTAGTAGAGATGATCCAGCCAGCTGTCGTGTAAGTAGCCCCGCGGGAACAGCCAGTCATCGCTATTTGGATGACGCGTGGCCGGCGCAAATGCGTGATCGAGGAGCCGCTAAGCGCCGATCGCCCCATTTCATATCGCCGGTCGAGAGGGTGGCGCTGGCTCCTGAGAAACGACCTGTCCGGCCCAATCATCAAGGGTCTCGTGGGCCTTCCTGAACAGCGGCGCGCGGACCGGATCATGGAGCCCGATCTGCTTCAGAGTTTTGGCCGGCGATAGAATCCTTGAACGCGACTATGGCGACCAAAGGATTCTAGGGTGTACAGGCCGAATTTGTGGCTGAGAAGCCGCCCGTCGTCGCTGTGAAGGTGACCGACCGCCCTGGCTGGGACGCCAAGCAGTCCCTCGGGCAGTCGCTGGGAGCGCCTGGGCGAGGCGCCAGAAGGCTTTCGGAGCGCCCCGAACGTTGCGAGCCTGACGTGGAGGCGACGGCTAAGCGACATCCAGGGGCTGGGTTTCGGCTGGCCGTGCCGCGCAACGGCCCATCATCCTCATGTCGCGGCTTGGCTAAAAAAGACAACGTTTTTGCGGAAGATCTAACAGCAGCGGCACCATGAGAGAGGCGTGTTCCAATCGCTTTCACCGATCGCGCAATTGCTTTCTTTCCGGACAAGATTCCTTTCTTGCGGAGAGACGCGCTATTCTTGGTGCCTTCTGGCGTCGGCGGCCGGCTTTAGAGAAGTGGCTAGAAAGCTCTGTGGCCGCTTGGAGGGGCCTTATGGGCCGGGTACGGCGGCGCACATTGCTCCACTCGTTGAAAGCTGGCCCTGAGCCGCCTGCGGAGCTTGGCCGATCTTTGGGCTTCAGGGGGGGCGCGCCGCTAGCCTGTTGACGCTCGAAACAATGTTGGGTTGCGAATCTCAGAGTCGAGGTTGTGCGTAAATCGAGTCAGGGAATAGCATTATAGAGTCAGGGATATGTGTTTCCCGACAGCTCCCGCTTTTCTAGATGTCGATGGTCGCGCTCAGCGAATGTTCCTGGATGAAGTCGCGGCGCGGCTCGACCACGTCGCCCATCAGCTTGGTGAAGATGTCGTCGGCCTCGTCGACCTCCTTGACCTTCACCTGGAGCAGCGAGCGCACCTCGGTGTCCAGCGTCGTCTCCCAGAGCTGCTCGGGGTTCATCTCGCCGAGACCTTTGTAGCGCTGCAGCGTGATGCCCTTGCGGCCGGCTTCGGTCACAGCCTCGAACAGGTCGACCGGGCCGTGGACGGCGTGCTCGGTGTCCTTGCGCCGCAGCTTGCCAGAGCGGGCGTACACGTCCTGGAGCTTCGTCGTGAATTCGTCGAGCTTGCGCGCTTCGGCCGAACCCAGGAAGGCATCGTCGATGATCGCCGCTTCCTTGACGCCGCGCACGGTTCGCTCGAACAGAAAGCCCTGGCCCTCGACGAATTGCCCGACCCAGCCGCGTTCGACCTCCTCGGCCTGATTGTCCAGCCGGCTCGCGATGTATTGCGCCGCCGCGGTGGCGTTCTCCGGATTGCCGTAGATCGACTTGTTCAGTACGCCGGTGATGGCGGCCTGCTCGACCACCTTGCGGTTATAGCGGCTGTGCAGATTGCGCAGGATGCTGCGGACCACGCGGGCGTCGTCGACCAGCGCGCGCAGGTCGCGGCCAGACCGGTCGCCGCCGGTGCCAGGAACGTAGACGCAATCATCCAGCCCGGCGTCGATCAGATAGTCCTCCAGCGCGCGCTCGTCCTTCAGGTACTGCTCGGACTTGCCGCGCGTGACCTTATAGAGCGGGGGCTGGGCGATATAGAGATAGCCGCCGTCGATGATGTCGCGCATCTGCCGGTAGAAGAAGGTGAGCAGCAGGGTGCGGATGTGGGCGCCGTCGACGTCGGCGTCCGTCATCACGATGATCTTGTGATAGCGCAGCTTCTCGACCGAGAATTCGTCGCTGATGCCGGTGCCGAGCGCGGTGATTAACGTGCCGATCTGCTCGGATGACAGCATCTTGTCGGGGCGCACGCGCTCGACATTGAGGATCTTGCCGCGGAGCGGCAGCACCGCCTGGAATTCGCGGTTGCGGCCCTGCTTGGCGCTGCCGCCTGCCGAGTCGCCCTCGACGATGAACAGCTCGGACTTCGCCGGGTCCTTCTCCTGGCAGTCGGCGAGCTTGCCGGGGAGCGAGGAGACCGAGAGCGGGCTCTTGCGCGTCAGCTCGCGCGCTTTTCGCGCAGCTTCGCGGGCAGCGGCGGCCTGGATCACCTTGCCGACGATCATCTTGGCTTCGCTGGGGTGTTCCTCGAACCAGGCCGCAAGCGCCTCGTTGAGCACGTTCTCGACCACGGGGCGCACTTCCGAGGACACCAGCTTGTCCTTGGTCTGCGACGAAAACTTCGGATCGGGCACCTTGACCGACAAGACGGCCGTCAGGCCTTCGCGGCAATCGTCGCCGGTGAGCGCGATCTTTTCCTTCTTCGCATTGGCCTCGGCATAGCCGTTGACCTGACGCGTCAGTGCGCCGCGGAAACCGGCGAGATGGGTGCCGCCGTCACGCTGCGGGATGTTGTTGGTGAAGCACAGCACGTTCTCGTGGTAGCTGTCGTTCCACCACAGCGCGGCCTCGACGCCGATGCCGTTGCTCTCCGAGCGCACCATGATCGGTGCCGGCACCAGTGCCTTCTTGTTGCGGTCGAGATATTTGACGAACTCCTCGACGCCGCCGGAATAGTGCATCTCCTCGCGCTTCTCGACCGCGTGGCGCATGTCGGAGAGGATGATGTTGACGCCGGAGTTGAGGAAGGCGAGCTCGCGCAGGCGGTGCTCGAGCGTTGCGAAATCATATTCGACGTTCTTGAACGTCTGGGTCGAGGCGAGGAACGTCACCTCGGTGCCGCGCTTGCCCGGTGCGTCGCCGACCACCTTCAGCGGTGCGACGGCATCGCCATGCGCGAATTCGATGTAGTGCTCCTTGTTGTCGCGCCAGATGCGAAGCCCGAGCTTGCTCGACAGCGCGTTGACGACGGAGACGCCGACGCCGTGCAGGCCGCCGGAGACCTTGTAGGAGTTCTGGTCGAACTTTCCGCCGGCATGGAGCTGGGTCATGATGACCTCGGCCGCCGAGATGCCTTCGCCCTTGTGGATGTCGACGGGAATGCCGCGGCCGTCGTCGCGCACGGTGACGGAATTGTCGGGATTGAGCACGACGTCGACGCGCGTGGCGTGGCCCGCCAGCGCTTCGTCGATCGCGTTGTCGACGACTTCGTACACCATGTGGTGCAGGCCGGAGCCGTCATCGGTGTCGCCGATATACATGCCGGGGCGCTTGCGGACGGCATCGAGCCCCTTGAGCACGCGGATCGATTCCGCCCCGTAATCGCTCGGATTGGAGGGCTCGTTTTCGGCAGGCGTCTGCCGAGCAGGTTCTGTCATGAGAGGCCTTCGAGATGTCGCCCGAATCAGCCGCGCAAAAGGCGCTGATTTGCAGGCTATTTGTGCCATGAAAGACCGATTGCGCCTAGCGCAAAGTATCCTCCGGCAACCCTTTGAGTAGATGGGGTTTTTGGGCCTGATTTCAAGGCGCTCGAAGGCCGATTCCGGGCTCCCTGAAAAGCCCGATTCGAGACCCTGTTTTTGGTCCTCAAAGGTGTGGATTTTTGCGGGGCGCGGAGGCCTGTTCCGAGGCGCTGTGGCACCCCCGGAACAGGCTACGGTTCAGTAGACCCGGTCCGACTTGCTTTCGTCGTCACTCAACCTGAGGGCCCAGGCCTCGCCTGCGGCCACGGTGATGGTATCAGTGCGCACCCGATGGCCTGACACGACAAGCGTGTAGGAATAGGTGCCGGGCGGCAGATCCAGCATTTGCGGATGATTCTCGCCGCCCGCGATCTTGATGGTTTGATCGTTGATCGCGAGCGAAGCCACATCAGGCACAAGATAGCCGAAGATCAGCCGCGCCTGTCCTGGCATAGGCAGGAAATTGGCCTTGGCCGCGGCCTGCGTGTTCCGCTGCACCAGTTCGATCGTGGTCTCGTCCTTTGCGCGGCCGAGCTCCAGCGTGACCGGCCCGTCCGGGGATGTGAACGAGAGCTCCGCGTGCTCGGCTGCGACCACGGCCCCACCTGCCACTTCTTGCCAGCCGAGCTTCGGCAGCTCGGCGCGGTAGAAGGCGAGCACGTCGCTGAACTCGGCAGGGATGCTGGCGCTCAGTGTACGCCGGATCGGAGCCTTGACGCCGTCAGCATATTGGGTGGTGAAGTGCGTGTGGCTGATCCGGGTCGGCACGGGCAGATCGACGTCAGGATCGAGCTTGAGCGGTCCGGGCAACAGCCGCGCCAAATACAGCCGCGCCATGTGCGGCACCGCGCCCTCGGCGTGTGCCGGAAGCGGGCAGCTCGCGAGAAGCAAGAGGCCGCACACCAACAGCCGCCATCCTGTCGGAATATTTGATGCGCGCTTGACCATCGTCTCACTCACTCTCCAGGGATGTCGTGCGTCTTGATCCAGCGCGACGCCGCGACTGCGATAGGCACCGCCGCAGCCTCTGGACCACTAGTCGCCCTACGGATCGGCCAGGTTCAACCTGGCCGCTGCAGGCAAGGGCTGCAGGATCAATACATCTGCAGCGGAAGCACCTCGCCGGTCGGACCCACCATCAGGCCCCAGGCATCGCCCGCAGCGATGTCGATGGTGTCGTTGCGGGCCGGCCGGCCTGCCATTTTCAGCGAATATTGGTACTTACCCGGTGGCAGATCGAGCATGGGAACCTTCGGCGACTGCGGACCGCCCGCACCGGCCGCAACCTTGATGGTCTGCTTGTTGATCGTGAGCTGTGCGTCCTTGTCGCCCATATTGCCAAGCAGCAGCTTCGCCTGACCGGGTTTCGGCATGATGTCTGCCTTGGTCGCGGCATCCGGGTTCTTCTGCACAAGATTGACCGACGTCTCGCCATTGGCGCGGCCGAGCTTCAGCACCGCCGGTCCTTGCGGGGAGGCGAAGGCGAGCTGGACGCGATCGGCCGTGATCACCGCACCATCCGGCTTCTCCTGCCAACCGAGCTTTGTAAGTTCGGTGCGATAGAACGCGAGCACGTCGCCGAGCTCGGCAGGCACGCTGGCTTCGAGCTCGCGGCGGGACGGCGCCTCGATGCCCGGCAGTTTTGCGGTGCCAAGCGAGGTCGAGGTGCGCTGCTTCGGCACGGGCAGCGCGGACTCCGGATCCGCTTCCAGCGGCTCGGAAGCCTTGGCCTGCGCGCCAGCCTGGTCGGTGCTTGCCGGCTTGCCTTTGGCCGCCGGCGTGGCCGCGGCCACGCGCAGACCGGATCCGTTGGCGCTGACATTCACCTTGGCGCCCATCTGCATCAAGGTCATCGAGATCGACTTGCCGGCCTTGGAGAACTCCATCACCGCCATGTTGGGCTGGTTGATGACGGACGGCTGCTCCTTCCAGCCGGCGGGCTTTAGCGAGGCGCGGTAGAAGGCGGCCAGCGCCTTCACGCTCGAGGTCGAGTTGAATTCGAGCCGGCCGTCGTCGAATTCCACCTCCTGCGCGTTCTCGGGCACCGGCAGCGGCATGTTGCTGTTTGCGAGCGCCTGCAAAGGGGAATCGGACAGCGTAGCGGCCTGCGCCTTGCGTCGGACTTGGTCGGCGGCGAGGACGTCTTTGACCATCTGATCGGCGTCCTTCATGAACTGGTCGTCGGCGTCCTTCTTGGCCTTGGCGCGGGCGGCGATCGCGGACTCCTTCAGCTGCGCGGTCAGATAGACCATCGTGAAGTCGTATTTGCGGGCGAGCCGCAGCACACCGATTTCTTCGGCCGACGAGATCTTGATCGCCACCTCATCGCCCGCGGCGAGCGGCGCGTTTCCATCTTCCTGCCAGCCGCGTGCGGGGAGTTCGCGATGGTAGAACGCGAGCACGGCGGGCAGATCGGCCAGGGCGGCGACCGTCAGCTCGCGCCGGTTCGATCTGGCATCGCCGCCTCTGCCTCCGGCCGACTTGTGCTGCCTCGGTATCGGCAGGCCGGACATCTCGTCCGCCTCGAGATCGGTCGGCAGCGCGAACGGCGCGGTCCTGATCTCGACATTGGTGCGGCCGTCGTCGCGGCGCGTCAGCGTCAGCATTACCGGCTTCTGCCGATAGAAGCCGCCGCGCTCGTCATCGTCGTGGCCGTAGAACGCGCGCGCGCCGTTCGGAACGGCTTCGCTCAGATCGGCATTCGGCCAGCGTGCGGCTGTCTCGGGCGTAAGCTTGCGCCAGCCGATCGCGGCCATTTCTTTCGCGTAGAAATCCGCTGTTGCGTCGAAAGCGGTGGGCGCGATGCAGCCGAGATAGGGCCTCGTCTCGTCGAACACGAGATCGATCGCGCCATCGGGGAACGGCACATTCGAATAGATGCGGTCCGGCCTGTAGTCGACCCCCGATTGATCCGGCCGGCCGAGCCATTGCGTAAAAGAAAGCGAGAGGCCCTGCCGTCCCTTCTTGAAGACGAGACCACTATTGTTTTCATCGAGCGGCCGGACATAGGGCACCCAGCCATTGGCGAAAAACAGCTTCTTCGCGGCGGCGGTGGTCACCGCGACTGTGGTCGGCACTCTATATGTCACGCGGTAGGGATCGGGGCGCGAGATGTCCTCCTCCGCGCCGTCCAGCTTCGGCAGGCTGTGCACGTCGACGATGCCCTCGTCGGCGTGCGCCGCCATCGGAAAGCTCGCGATCAGGAACAGGCCGTACGCAAACAGCCGCCATCGTGCCGGGACCTGCATCCCGCGCCTTGCCGTCGACATCATCAAATCTCCAGGATTATCGCGCGCCTCTCGAGGGGCCGCGCGATGTCAACGGCCGCGACACTGCCGGCGCGGCCTCTGATGACTAGTCGCCCAGGGAACCCGTCAGGTTCAACGGTGAGGTTCTACCGCCGCGTGCGCGCGCCGGCCCGATCAATCGGGTGCAGGTCAATACAGATGGAGCGGCGACCATGCCGCTCCATCGCGCCCGACCGTGAGCTCCCAGGCATCGCCGGCGGCCACGGTGAGGATGTTCGCCTGGGCTGGATGGCCTGGCACGCTCAGTTCGTAGGAATACCTGCCGGGCGGCAGATCCAGCGAGACCGCGTTGGCGTCGGCGGCGCGCTTGATGGTCTGCTTGTTGATCGCAAGCACAGCTTCCTTCTCGCCGATATTGCTGAACACCAGCTTCGCCTGGCCGGGCTCGGGCATGATGTTCGCCTTGGTCGCGGCACCCTGGTTCCGCTGCAACAGGCTGACCGTGGTGTTGTCGTCCTTCCGGCCGAGCTTCAGCGTTGCTGGCCCCACCGGGGAGGCGAAGGCGAGCTGTACGCGATCGGCGGCGACCACCGCGCCATCCCCCTGTTCCTGCCAGCCGAGTTTTCCGAGCTCCGTGCGATAGAAGGCGAGCACGTCGTTGAGCTTTGCGGGCACGCAGGCGTCGAGCGTGCGCCGGAGCGGGGCCTCGATGCCGGGCATCACCGTGCGGTTGACGATCCTCAGGCTGTATTGCTTCGGTACGGGCATGTCGACGTCGGGAGCAGGCGTGAGCTTTTGCCAGCCTATCCAAGCCATTACCCTGGCGAGTGGGCTCGGAGCCATGCAGCTGCGATAGGGCCGGGTCTCATCGAACTCGGCGACCTGCGGTTTCGGCAGCGCGTCGTCGGCCTTGGCCGCGATGGGCGAGCTCGCCAGGAGGAAAATGCCGCACACGAACAGCCGCCATCGTGCCGGGGCTTTCGTCCCGCGCCTTACCGTCGTCATGGTCACTCTCCAAGGATGTCGCGCGTCTGGGTTCTCGCGCGATCGCAACGGCTGCGACACCGTCGGCGCGGCCTCAGACGACTAGTCGTGGTAGGAACCGGGCAGGTTCAATGCAGGCGACTACCGCCGCGCCGTGACCCGCCCGTTTTCGACATCGAAGACCTGACCCGAGGCGCCGATCTCGGCGAAGGCTGCCGGATCGGCGCCGGTCAGCCAGACCTGCGCGCCGAGCTTGCGCAGCTCCTCGAACAGCGCCGCCCGGCGGTTCGGATCGAGATGCGCGACGACCTCGTCGAGCAGCAGCAGCGGAACGATGCCGGTCATCTCCGCAACCAACGTTGCATGCGCCAGCACGAGCCCGATCAGCAGCGCCTTCTGCTCGCCGGTCGAGGCATCGCGCGCCGGCATGTTTTTTGGCGCATACACCACCTGAAGATCGGTCAGATGCGGGCCGTCCGTGGTCCGGCCGGCGATCGCATCGCGCGGACGGTTGTCGCGCAGGATCTGGCGGTAGCGGTCCTCGACCGAAGTCGCGGTCTCGGTGAGCAGCGCGTTCTCCATCCAGCCGTCGAGCGCGATTTGAGCCGACGGGAAGGCGGAGGATTGCGCGCGGGCATTGAGCATCTCGGTCAGCTTTGCCGCGGTCTGGCCGCGCGTCGCTGCGACCGCGACCGCAAGCTCCGCGGTTTCGCGCTCGATCGCGTCGCACCAATGGTCGTCATAATTGCGCACCTCGAGCAGCCGGTTGCGCGAGCGCAAGGACCGTTCAAGCGCCGAGATGCGGCTGGAATGCTCGCTGTCGATGGCCAGCACCAGGCGGTCGAAGAATCGCCGCCGCTCGGAGGCCGCGCCCATGAACAGGCCGTCCATCGCCGGCGTCAGCCACACCATGCGGATGTGGTCGCCGAAGGCGCTCGCCGAATTGACCGGCTCGCGGTCGATGCGGCAGCGCCGGCTCACCGTGCTGTCGGTGCGCGGCGCATCGATGCCGGTGCCGAGCGTGGCCAGGCCCAGCGCGCCCTCGACCTGCGCGGAGACCGCCCAGGAGCCGTCGCCCTGGTTGTCGGCGACGTCTTCCAGCGTTGCCCGCCGCAAGCCGCGTCCCGGCGACAGAAACGAGATCGCCTCGATGCAATTGGTCTTGCCCGCCCCGTTGGGCCCGACCAGCGCCACCATGTCAGCCGCCGTCTCGAGCCCCGCCGCCCGGTAATTGCGAAAATGCGTCAGCGTCAGGCGATGAATACGGGAGGGGGTCATGGGAGGTTCTCTTACCCTCCCCCCTTGTGGGGGAGGGTGGCGCCTCACGAAGTGAGGCGACGGGTGAGGGGTATCTTACCGCGCAGCAAGCTTTGCAAGGATGTCCTCCAGTACAGCCACCGGCTGCTGCAACACATCATTGTTCCAATAGCGAGCAATACGAAACCCTTCTGCAATGAGTGCGGCTTCACGAGTCGCGTCGCTTCGCGATTCGGAGTGCTGCCTCCCGTCGATTTCAATTACAAGCCGCTGCTCGAAGCAGACGAAATCGAGAATGTAGTGCTTGAACGGGACCTGTCGACGAAACTTGACGGCCGAAAGCCGTCGGTCCCTGAGCAATCGCCACATCGTCGCTTCGGCATCCGTCGGTTCTCGCCGCATGGTCTTCGCGAATTCGCGGAGATGCTTTGGAGCAGGCCGATGGGACGGCTCGCGCGGCACTAACCCCTCACCCAAGTGAGATCGTGGCCGATAGCGGAGCTGCCCTCTCCCACAAGGGGAGAGGGCGCAGCAATGCGCATCACGCCTGGTTCATGGGAGATTGTTTGGCATTGATGTGGAGCCACGCGCCCTCACACCCGCATCGGCATCAGCACGTAGAGCGCGCTCTTGTCGTCGCGGTCCTGGACGAGAGTCGGTGAACCCGGGTCGGCGAGCTTGAGGGTTGCGACCTCGCCCTCGATCTGGGCGGCGATGTCGAGCAGATAGCGGGAGTTGAAGCCGATATCGAGCGCGTCGGAGGCGTATTCGACCTCGAGCTCTTCGGTCGCGCTGCCGGAATCCGGATTGGTCACCGACAGCACCAGCTTGCCGGCGGAGAGCGACAGTTTCACCGCGCGGCCGCGCTCGCTGGAGATGGTCGAGACGCGGTCCACCGCGGCCTCGAAATCCTTCTTGTCGACCACCAGCTCCTTGTCGTTGTTCTGCGGGATGACGCGGCCGTAGTCGGGGAAGGTGCCGTCGATCAGCTTTGAGGTCAGCACCACGTTGCCGATGGTGAAGCGGATCTTGGCCTGCGACAGCTCGATCGTGACTTCGGCCTCGCTGTCCTCGATCAGGCGCTGCACCTCGCCGACGGTCTTGCGCGGCACGATCACGCCGGGCATGCCGGCGGCGCCCTTGGGCTGCACCAGCTCGAGCTGGGCGAGGCGGTGGCCGTCGGTGGCGACGCCGCGCAGGGTCGCGGCTTTGGCCGAGCCTGCGGCATGCAGATAGATGCCGTTGAGATAGTAACGCGTCTCCTCGGTCGAGATCGCGAACTGGGTGCGGTCGATCAGCCGCTTCACGTCCTTGGCGGCAAGATTGAAGGAATGCGACATGTCGCCGGCCGCAAGATCGGGAAAATCATTCTCCGGCAGCGTCTGCAGCGTGAAGCGCGAGCGGCCGGCGCGGATCGCCAGCACCGAGCGGTCGCCGTCGCCTTCCAGCACGATCTGCGAGCCGTCGGGCAGCTTGCGCACGATGTCGTAGAACATGTGCGCCGGCACGGTCGTGGCACCGGCGGTCGCGGTTTCCGCGGCAAGCGTCTCCGTCACCTCGAGGTCGAGGTCGGTCGCCTTCAGCGACAATTTTGCGCCTTCTGCCCGCACCAGCACGTTGCCGAGGATCGGGATCGTGTTGCGGCGCTCGACCACGCGGTGGACGTGGCCCAGCGATTTCAGGAGTTGCGCGCGTTCGACCGTAACCTTCATTGCACTACCCGCCCGATCCCCAGGATGGAAAAGCCGGGCAGCCGAAAGCGGCGCCGCGGCAGGGAAGAAACCCGACAAAGCCGGATCATCCAGCCGATATGATCAAAGCCGTCAGGGTCGCGCAAGGTGGCGCGTAAAGCCATCCGATTCAAGGGATTGGGGTGCTGTTCCCCACGATTTACATCCTGATTTTGTCCCCGTCCCGGCGGCAAGCCGGGACGATCAATGACGGGTCGGGATGGCCCTAGGGGTTTATTCCTGAAGCTGGCGCTTCAAGGATTCGACCTCTTCGGACAGCGCCGCATCCTTGCTGACCAGTGCCTCGATTTTGCGCACCGCGTGCAGCACCGTGGTGTGGTCGCGCCCGCCGAAGCGGCGGCCGATCTCCGGCAGCGAGCGCAGGGTCAGCGTCTTGGCGAGGTACATCGCGACCTGCCGCGGCCGGACCACGTTGGCGGTACGGCGCGAGGACAAGAGATCGGAGCGGCTGACATTATACTGCCGCGCCACCACGCGCTGGATGTCCTCGATCTTGATGCGCTTGGGCTCCTGCGGCCTGACCAGGTCGCGCACCTCGCGTTCGGCCATTTCCAGCGTCACCGGCTGGTTGTTCAGCTTCGAGTGAGCAAGCAGCCGGTTGATCGCGCCTTCGAGATCCCTGCCGTTATGGGTGATGGTGCGCGCCAGATAGTTCAGCACCTCCTCGGGCACATCGAAGCTTGCATGATGGGTGCGGGCGGCGGCGACACGCGACTTGAGAATGCCAAGCCGCAAATCTTCGCCGAGCGATCCCATCTCGACAACGAGGCCGCCGGCGAGCCGCGAGCGGACGCGATCGTCCAGGCTCTCGAGATCGGACGGCGGACGATCGGCCGCGATCACGACCTGACGGCCGGCATCGATCAGCGCATTCAGCGTGTGACAGAACTCGGCCTGCGTCGACTTGCCCTGGAGGAACTGGAGGTCGTCGATGACCAGCACGTCGATGCCGCGCAGCGCTTCCTTGAAGGCGAGCGCCGTCTGCGTCTTCAGCGCGGCGACGAAGCCGTACATGAATTTTTCCGCAGTGAGATAGAGCACCTTGCGCTCGCTGCCGGAATTGCCGGCCCAGGTCACCGCCTGCAAGAGATGCGTCTTGCCGAGGCCGACGCCGGCATGGATGTAGAGCGGGTTGAACATCACGGGATCGCCGCGGCGTCCTTCCGCGACCTGGCGTGCCGCCGCATGCGCCAGCGTGTTGGCGCGGCCGACGACGAAGCTTGCAAAGGTCAGGCGCGGATCGAGCGGCGAGCCGCCGAGCGCGTCATGGTTGGCGGAGACCGGCGCGGTCGCGCGCAGCTCGGCCGAGGGTCGGCCATCCATGCGCTTGGCCTCGATCGGCGCCGGCATTTCCTTGAGCGCAACGGTCGGGCGCACGGCAGTGCGCACGGTGAGGTCGATACGATGCACTTCCGGCGCCTCGGCCTGCCAGCAGGAGAGTACGCGCTCGGCATAATGGGCCTGAATCCAGCTCTTCAGGAAGCGCGTGGGAACCGAGAGCCGCACGCTCTCGTCCTGCATTCCTTCGAGATCCATGCGTGCGAACCAGCTCGTGTAGACGTCCTCGCCAACGCTCGAGCGCAGCCGCCCCTTCACGCGTGACCAGCGATCCTGTTCCGATGTCATTGTCTAAAAACTTTTCTTTGGAGATAAGGTTGCGTTGCGAGCGCCGTTGCAGGTTTCCTGCCACGGCACGACCTCAAGCGAGTCCATCCTGAAGGCACGGGTCAGCTGTTCGGCGCGAACGCCGCAAAGCAGACCAGTGATGTCAAGAATGGAGGGTTCGCGAGGTCAGCGCGTACTCAGCGCGCAAGGATCCGCCGGAGGCTGGTCGCAGGACGAACTCGAAACGGCATCGTTGGAAGAAGAGATGTGATTCAATACCGCGTTACGTTCGTTCGACATGGTGCCTCCCCGTCCTGCCGTGATTGCTCACGGCAAGGTCCTGCGTGTCGTCCAATGAACTTCGCGTAGGAACTCCACATCCCCAACGCGAGGCCCGCCCGTCTTTCCTAACTCGTCCGGGTGGCGCCGCTTTGCGCTTGTCGGGTAGTTCGTCGCTGTCTCTCCGTTGCGCCTGAACGCGAACGAGGCAAGAATGCCCCGCCTGGAGACATTTAGACAAAGCACTACCGTTCCCATATTGCTATGGGTTTCAAACCGACAATCGCTTGGTAAAGCGTCGCCCACGTGCACACCGCCGCCGATTAGCACGCTCGCCCCGTTTCTAAAACCGCGCTGGTCTAAAGATCGTGGGCGCTGCGGACGGCTTTAAGAAATACACGATGCGCCGAGACTCGCAACGGAATTGATTCACAGTTGAGGAGCTTAAATCCTGATCTGCGTTAACGCCGCGCGGGAGTTGTTCACAGGGTCGAGAACCAAGTTTTTGAATCGCCGTGCAGAATCGAAGGCAATGCGCGTTGTGTGACAATTCTCCGACGGCGCGCAAAAAAAATTTACAAAAGCGTCACGCGAGTGCCGTGCAAGCCAATTTTCCAAATGCTTCCCGCCACTATGTGGATAAGTGATTATCGAGACATCGTTTTTCGAGTCTCGTTTTGCAGGGTAACCCTGTCGTTGCACGCGCGCCCGTGGAAACTACGGTGTGCAGAAAGATGGGCGAGCTAGGAATTCGTTCTGCTGCGCACACAGGCTTTTCGCAACTGCAATGAAAGTTTCCGGTGTGACGGAATCGCCAGCAGGTAAAACCCGGCAGGTAAAACCACGGGAGGTAAAATAGCGCGCCGAAAAGTTTTTCCAAGAGCTCGGATCAAAGCTCCTGTCACAAAGCGCGGATCAAAGAGCTCCGATCGCGGAGCTCTGAAGCAGAAGCTTGAGGCTCTCTGATCTCCGTCATGCGTAGCAACAAAACGAAAAAGCCCGGCGCATGCCGGGCTTGGTCTGCTTACGCGGTATTCGGTCAGATCACTTGCCGAGCTTGGCGATCTGATGCGTCAGCCGCGACACTTTGCGGCTCGCGTTGTTCTTGTGAATGATGTTGCGCTGCGCGGCACGCATCAAGGCGGGTTCGGCGTTCGCCAGCGCCTTCAGCGCGGCGGCGCGATCACCGGTCTTGATCGCCTCTTCGACGGTGCGGACTGCGCCGCGCATCTGGGTGCGGCGCGATTTGTTGACGGCGGTACGACGGGCAATCTTGCGCGTCGCTTTCTTGGCGGAAGTGGTGTTGGCCATAGTCTCAAAAATCCTCTGCGGTGACCGGTCGCTTCTTGCTCGGATTAGCGCCGGCTGCTTGAACCGCGAAATCGACGCTCGGTTTTAGGGTGTTCGGTTGCTCAGGCTGTTCTTTGGAGCCCGCGCGCCAGCCTTGCGGCTATCGCCTCACATGGCTCAAGGAACTGGCTCAAAGAACAGCGGCGGCAGGATTGCGCCCGCCGCCAGTTGGCGCCCTTATAGAGGGGGCCTGCGGCACCGTCAACGGCTTCGGGAGGCCGGCAAACCACCTTGGGCGGCCCGGGAACTGCCGTAACGTACTGACGAGGTTGAATTTCCGCTTTCGTCCCGGTATTGGCTGGCGGCGTTTCGCCTCGTCCCGGTCGGACGGGCCTATTTAAGGTGATGCATGATCCGCGGCTTTTTCCGACTGATCGGCCTGTTGCTGCTCGCTGGCGGCTTCATCTTCATGGTCTATGACGGCGCCCGCTGGGTGGCGGACCAGACCCTGCGGTTCACCCGGTTCGGCCAGTTCTGGAATGATATCCATCAGGCCAGCCAGCAGGCGTTCCGGACCTGGGTCGAGGCCAAGGCCCCCTGGCTCTGGACCTCGGTGGTCCGCCTTGTGCTGGACCAGCCGGTTTTCGCCGTGCTCGGCATTCTCGGCATCCTCCTGATGATCCTGTTCCGGCCGCGGAAACCCCTGATCGGCTATTCGCGGGACTGACCGCTCCTGCAAAGGAGGCGGCGTAACAGGGCTGCCTCTCCAGACGTAAATGCCTATATTCAACCAGTATCGCGAGCACGCCGCCTGAGCGCCCTGCTTGGGCGACGGACAGCTCGTTTCGGAGATCCGATCATGCTGTTCATGCGCAAGACCACTGCACTCCCGAGCGCAGCCGAGGCGCTGCCGGGCCGTGCGCAGCCCTTACCGACCGCCACCACCCATTTCGTCAACGGCGCGACGCTCAAGCCGCCCTATCCAGCGGGGCTCGAGCAGGCCGTGTTCGGGCTGGGCTGCTTCTGGGGCGCCGAGCGCAAATTCTGGGAGCTTGGCGAGGGCGTCTACGTCACCGCGGTCGGCTATGCCGGCGGCCATACGCCCAATCCCACCTATGAAGAGGTCTGCTCGGGCCGCACCGGCCACACCGAGGTGGTGCTGGTCGTGTACGATCCGAAGACAATCTCTTACGAGCGGCTGTTGAAGGCGTTCTGGGAGAACCACAACCCGACGCAAGGCATGCGCCAGGGTAATGATGTCGGCACGCAATATCGAAGCGCGATCTACGCTTATGGCGATGCGCAGAAGAAGGCGGCCGACGAGTCCAGGGCGCTCTATCAGAAGGCGCTCACAGCCAAGGGGCTCGGCGCCATCACCACCGAGATCGCGCCCGCCGGCGAGTTCTATTTCGCCGAGGACTACCACCAGCAATATCTCGCCAAGAATCCGGCCGGCTATTGCGGCCTCGGCGGCACCGGCGTGTCCTGTCCGATCGGCGTCGGTGTGAGCGCGTAGTCTAGCCGCGAACTCGCAGCGCCTCTCCTGCAAGCGGGGGAGGGGCGCACGCGCGGCCTTGGTTGTATTGTCGCGCCAAGCCTACCCGAAACGTTTTATTAACCATACCAGGTGCAAGACTGGAGCCATCTCGGTTCAAGGGATGGCTCCAGTGCGGGTTGCGCGCGCGTTTCGATTGTCGATCTTGGCAGCGTCCGCCGCGCTCGCCCTTGGCGGCTGCATGCAGACTGTCGGTCCCGTCGCGATCGCCCAGCCGCGCAGCGATCTCGATTACATGGCCTATGGCCAGCCCGGCACGCCGCAGCCGGTCGCCGTCGTCGACAATTCCGGTGGCGGCGCCATCAGCGCACTCCGCAATTCCTTTGCCGCAGCTCCCGCGCCCGTAGAGGTCGGCTACGCCGCGCCGATGCCTGCGCCCATGCCGGTGCGCTACGACGCGTCCTATCATCTCGATGCCGGCGACAAGCTGCGCGTCGTGATCTACGGCCAGGAAGGTCTCACCAACACCTACGCGATCGATGCCGGCGGCGCGATCACCATGCCGCTGATCGGCGCGGTGCCGGCGCGCGGCCGCACCACGGCGGGGCTCGCGTCCGAAATCGCCGCGCGCCTGCGCAACGGCTATATCCGCGAGCCGTCGGTGGCGGTCGAGATCGAAGCCTATCGTCCCTTCTTCATTCTGGGCGAGGTTGCTGCGCCCGGCCAATATCCCTACGTGCCGAACATGACCGTCGAGAGCGCGGTCGCGATTGCCGGCGGCTTCTCGCCGCGCGCCAAGCGCGACGTGGTCACGGTGACCCGCAGCGATGCCGGCGGCGCAATGCGTGCCGTGGTGCCGCTCGGCACCCCCGTCGGCCCGGGCGATACCGTCTACGTCGGCGAGCGCTGGTTCTGATCCTCTCTCACTCGTCATTGCGGGGCGCGACGAAGTCGCGAGCCCGGAATCCATTTAGCCGCAGACCCCGAGGCCTGATGGATTCCGGGCCTGCGTGCTACGCAGGCATCCCGGAATGACGACGGTGAGGGAAGCGCGCACTACTTCAAATGCTCTGCGAAGAACGCCATGCTGCGCGGCCATGCGATGTCGGCGCTGGCCTTGTCGTAGCTCGCGCGCTCGTCGCAATGGAAGCCGTGCTGGGCGTTCGCGTAGATGAAGACCTCGACGTCCGGGCGCTTGCCCTTGATGGTCTCGACATCGGTCAAGGGAATGCCGGTGTCCTTCTCGCCGAAGTGCAATTGCGTCGGCACCTTCGGCTTCTCATCGGCAAAGCGCACGACCGCGCCGCCATAATAGCCGATCGCAGCCGAGAGGCCGGAGAGCCGGGCCGCCGCGACATAGGCGATGCTGCCGCCCAGACAGAAGCCGATGATGCCGACCGGGCCGACGCTCTTCACCGCATCGATCGCGGCCTGCGCATCGCGCAGCATCGCCGCCCAGTCGGGGTTGGCGACGAATTTGCGCGCCTCGGCGATCTCGTCGGGCGAATAGCCCGATTGGAAGTTTGGCGAGGTGCGATCGAAGATCGAGGGCGCGAGCGCGACATAGCCTTCCTTGGCGAGCCGGTCGCAGACCGAGCGGATGTGATGATTGACCCCAAAGATCTCCTGGATCACCACCACCGCGCCCTTCGGTGCGCCAGTCGGGTCGGCGCGATAGGCACCGAGCTGGAAATTGTCGGAGGCCGTCAGTTTAATGTCGTGTCCCACGAGGTTGTCCTTCGTTGCTGGTTGTTGGTCCAGAATATTGTTCTCACCCCTCATCCTGAGGAGCTTGCGAAGCAAGCGTCTCGAAGGATGAAGGCCCGCGCTGCAAGAGCCGGGCTCTCATGGTTCGAGACGCGCCGGAGCCTGTCATCGGGCCGCGCTTCGCGCGGACCCGGTGGGCGCTCCTCACCATGAGGGTCGGGAGCCGCGTTCTACTCCCACATCCAGTTCTCGCCGTAGTCCTCTTTCCACCCTGCGAGCCGACCATGGCGGAATTGCAGGAACAGGCGGTGGCGGTAGGGGATGAGCCGGCTGCCGCCGAGATTGCGCAAGGCGAGATAGATCTCGTTGCCGGGGCGTCCGCGAACATATTGCAGCGGCTGGCCCAGCGCCTGCGCCGCTTGGGCGGCATCCATCCCGAAGGCCAGCGGCGCGGTGTTCGACAATGTCACGACGAAGGGCAGGCGCGGCGGTGCCGATTGCTCGGCTTGCGCCACGGCCGTCATCATGCCCAGCGCCATCGTGACAGTTGCCACCATCGTCGGCTTCATCGTTCAGGTCCCTTCGCGGCCCGTCTCGTGCGGCAGATTCTTCAGGAAGGGAACCACCGCGTCAACAAAAGCCTGCGGCTGATCGAAGTTGACGGCATGCCCGGCCGCGGGAATCACGACCTTGTGTGCGCCGGGGATTTTGCCGCCATGTAGTCGGACGCTGCGAGGAACGGCGTGTCGTCGGCGCTGACCACGGTCAGCGTGGGCACGTCGATGTCCGGAAGCAGCTCCATCACCTTCGCATCGCGCGCCTGCCCGTGTTCGTTTGTCGAACATCCTAGCGTGACGGGTTACTTCGAGGATACTGGCAGATCATTGAAGGCATGCCGTGATGGCTTGCATGCGTCACGCGGATTTTGCCGCTTATTCCGTCAGCCGGTTGCGTCGGCGGCCTTGTCGCAACGCACAACGCTGATGCGTGCATCACGTTTGTTTCGATCGATTCCAAATTGCATTTGCCTCGGCAAACGAACGCGATCATTCTTGCGTCAAGGTTGACGCCAGCCCGGTGGGCGTCCGCCAGACAAGTTGCCGCCGTAAGCGGCTTCATGCACCGGCAGGGGAAGAAGCCATGCCTACTCTCACCATCAACGGGCGGAGTATGTCCGTGGATGCGGCGAACGATACGCCGCTCCTTTGGGCGATCCGCGAGCAATTGCAGATGACCGGCACGAAATTCGGCTGTGGTGCCGGTCTGTGCGGCGCCTGCACCGTGCACGTCAACGGCGAAGCCGTGCGCTCGTGTCAGACCATGGTCGGCGATGTCGCCGGCAAGAAGATCACCACCATCGAAGGCCTCTCCGCGAAGGGCGATCACCCCTTGCAGAAGGCGTGGATCGCCGAGCAGGTCCCGCAATGCGGTTACTGCCAGTCGGGGCAGATCATGCAGGCGGCTTCGCTGCTCGCGAAGAATCCCAATCCGACCAAGGAAGAAGTCGTCGCACACATGGACGGCAATCTCTGCCGTTGCATGACCTATTCGCGGATCCAGAAGGCGATCATGCGTGCCGCCACCGAGATGCGTACCGCGTCCGCCTCCGGCAATGAGCGGAGGCCCACATGAACCAGCACGTGAAGAACGTCACCCCAGAGACGACCGATCTCAGCCGTCGCTCGTTCCTCGTTGGAACTGCGGCCACAGGTCTCGTGCTCGGCTATGCCGGCGTGCCCGGCGTCAGCGAGGCGCTCGCCGCGCCCTCGAACTTGGAGCCGAGCGTCTGGTACGCGATCTCGCCGGAAGGTCTCGTCACTGTGACCTGCGGCAAGGCCGATATGGGCCAGCACATCGCCTCCACCATGGCGCAGATCGTCTGCGAGGAGCTGGGCGCGAAGTGGAGCGACATGCGCGTGCAGCTCGCCTCCAACGATCCGAAGTTCAACGACCCCGTGCTGGGTGCGCAGATCACCGGCGGCAGCTGGTCGACGATGATGAACTTCGACGCGATGAGCCGCGCGGGCGCCGCGGGGCGTATTGCGTTGGCGCAAGGCGCTGCCACCGCAATGGGCGTGCCTGCGTCTGAGCTCGTGGTGCGCGATTCCGTGATCTCGCATCCGAAGTCGAAGAAGCAGATGAGCTTTGCCGACGTCGTCAAGAGCGGCAAGGCGACCAAGACGTTCACGGCCGATGAGCTCAAGGCGATCACGCTGAAGACGCCGGATCAGTACACCATGATCGGCGTGTCGGTGCCGCAGCTCGACATCCCCTCCAAGACCAACGGCACGGCCAAGTATGGCATCGACGTGATGCTGCCGGGCATGGCCTACGGCAAGGTGGTGACTCCGCCGGTGCGCTTCGGCGCCACGGTGAAATCGGTCGACGACAGCGATGCCAAGAAGGTGCCGGGCTTCATCAAGGCCGTCACCATCGACGACAAGACGCAGACCACCTCGGGCTGGGTCGTCGCCGTCGCCAACACCTACGCCAATGCGCGCAAGGCCGCCGATGCGCTGAAGATCAGCTATGATGGCGGTCCGAACGCAAAGCTGTCGAGCCAGTCGCTGCTCGATGAAGCCAAGCGTCTCCAGGGCCTTGACGATTCCGGCCAGTATTTCGTCAAGGACGGCGATCCGAATGCGGCGTTCGGCTCGGCGGCCAAGGTGCTGGAGGCGGAATACACCACCAACATCAACATCCACGCGCCGATGGAGCCGATGAACGCCACCGCGGAGTTCAAGGGCGACATCCTGCACATCTATTCCGGCAACCAGTTCGCGACGCGCTCCGGCGCGATCGCCGCCGGTGCCGCCGGGATCGATCCGAAGTTCGTGGTCATGCATCAGTTGTGGCTCGGCGGCGGCTTCGGCCGCAGGCTCGATGCCGACATGATGGTGCCGGCGGTGCAGGCGGCCAAGGCCGTGGGCAAGCCGGTCAAGGTGATCTACTCGCGCGAGAACGACATGACGATGGATTTCTCGCGTCCGCTCACCTACCAGAAAGTGAAAGCCGGCGTGGACGGCGACGGCAAGCTCGTCGCGATCAGCCACGACGTGGTCTCGGCGTGGCCGACCCAGCGATGGGGAATCCCGGACTTCCTGTCGCCCTCGGTCGACAAGAAGGGACCGCTCGATTCCTTCACGGTGAACGGGTCGGACTTCTTCTACACGGTGCCGAACCACTACGTGCGGGCGATCAAGAACGAGATGGCGCACAACGCCACCCCGTCCGGTCAGCTCCGCTCGGTGGCGCCGGGTTGGACCTTCTGGGCCGTCGAAAGCATGATCGACGAGATCGCGGCTGCGACGGGCAAGGATCCGGCCCAGCTCCGCATCTCGCTGCTCGACGGCGCGGGCAAGAACGACGGCGGCGCGCAGCGGCTGCGCAACACGCTGCTCGCCGCGATGGGCCTTGCCGGCTACGGCACCAAGAAGCTGCCGAAGGGTGAAGGCATGGGCGTGGCCTGCGTGTCGTCGCAGGAGCGCGCCACGGCAAGCTGGACGGCGTGCGTCGCGCACGTCGCCGTCGCGCCCTCGGGCGAGGTGACCGTGAAGAAGCTCACGGTCGCGACCGACGTCGGCACGCAGGTGCATCCCGACAACATCCGCGCCCAGGTCGAGGGTGCGGCGCTGTGGGGCCTGTCGCTTGCGATGTACGAGAAGGCGACGCTGAAGGACGGTGGCATCGAGCAGACCAACTTCGACAGCTACACGCCCCTGCGCATGAGCCAGATGCCGGAGGTCGCGGTCGCCGTGATAGCCAATGGCGAGAAGGCGACCGGTGTCGGCGAGCCCGCGGTGACGGTGGTCGCCCCGGCGATCGGCAACGCCATCTTCAACGCCTCGGGCGCCCGCGTCCGCGCGTTGCCCATCACGGCGGAAGCCGTGAAGGCGAACATGAAGGCGTAAGGCCGGCCGCAGATTGCGATCGAGACGATCCGCCGGAGGGCAACCTCCGGCGGATTTTTTTGCTTGCGCGTATTGTTGCGCGAGGCGGTACACCGCGGCCACATATTCGCTGTCATGCCCCGCGAAGGCGGGGCATCCAGTACGCTGCGGCCTCTCCGTATCCTCGCGCTGTCTCTGGAATACTGGATCACCCGCTTTCGCGGGTGACGACAGCGGTAAGTGTGGCGAAACTTCCCGACCCGCCGGTACTCGGCAAAATCCCTCGAATTTTAACCAACCCCGCAGGTTCCCGTTCAGCACGCGCATTAAGGGCCGGAGAACCTGATTGCAGCTAGGATGGTGCAATCGAGCGTAGTGCTCTTGTCAGTTGCTCTGTCAGTGCCTCTTGGGGAAGCCATGACCGCCTCAGCCAAACCCGCCGCCAAACGCAGGCTCCTGCTGGCCTCCGACCGCAGCGACCAGAGCAGCGAGCTTGCCGACATCCTCCAGTCGGTCGGCGAGGTCTCCACCGTCTCGACCCAGGAGATCCCCGAGCAGCCGGCGCGCGATCTCTCCGGCATCGTCGTCGACATCAACCTGCGCTCGTCCGAGAGCGTGCAGCGGGTGCGCAACAAGCTGCGCGGCGATGCCTATCGCTCGATGCCGCGTCTGTTCGTGCTGGCGGATGCGCTTCACCACGGCACCATGCAGGCCTGGGCGCTGGGCGCCACCGACACGATCTCGCGGCCGCTGCAGCCCGAGGCGATTCTGCAGCGCATCCGCGCCGCGTTTCCGGACACCACCACCTATGACGCCTCCGATCGCGGCAAGACGCTGAACCGCGGTGTCGAGGCGGCGCATGCGGTGCTGGCGAAGATGTTCGAGAAGCTGCCGCTCGGCGTGCCCCTGACCTTCGACGACGTCGTCGCGGCCGAGAGCAAGATCCTCAAGGCCATCAAGCATTCCTCGCTGCGCGAGTGGCTCACCACCGTCGGCTGCCACCATGTCGGCAGCTATCGCCACTGCCTGTTCGTCACCGGCTTTGCGGTTTCCTTCGCGCAGCATCTCGGCATGCGCGAGGACGACCAGCGCCGCCTGACCCGCGCCGCTTTGCTGCACGACGTCGGCAAGGCCTTCGTGCCGACACAGCTTCTGGACAAGCCCGGCAAGCTCACCGACGAAGAGATGGACGAGGTTCGCCAGCATCCGCGTCGCGGTTATGAGGCACTCGCGGCGCAAGGCGGCTTCCCGCCGGAAATGCTCGATGTCGTGCTGCATCACCACGAATTTCTCGACGGCAGCGGCTATCCGAACAAGCTCTCGTCGAACCAGATCAGCGACATCGTTCGGCTGACCACGATCGTCGACATCTACGCTGCGCTGGTCGAGAAGCGCGCCTACCGCATGCCCTTCACGCACTCCCGCGCCTTCTCGATGCTGGAGGGCATGGGCGGCAAGCTGGACCAGCAGCTCGTGCAGGCCTTCCGCCCGGTCGCGCTGGGATCGTTCTGAAGAAGCATTCTCCGCTGCCGCAGGGTGGGTTAGCGAAGCGTAACCCACCGCTTCTCCCACCCGCGGAATGGTGGGTTACGCCTTCCGCCGTCGCGTGTTGAGACAGCCACAACGTCGTCGGCTAACCCACCCTACGAATTCTACCTGCTGCCGTCCTCATACGACGAAATCTCGATCAGGCTGCCGTCCGGATCGCGGCAATAGACCGAGCGCAGCATGCCGCGGGCGCCCTGCTTGGCCACCGGGCCTTCCTCGATCGCGACGCCATGCGCCGTCAGATGCGCCACCACCTCGTCCGGCAGGGCCGTGGTGAGGAAGCACAGATCCTCGCTGCCGGCAGTCTGGTGGTCCGCGGTGAACCACTCCACCTTGTCGGCATCGCGCGGCCGGACGTTGATCTTCTGCTGCCCGAACACCAGCGAGGTCCGCGGCGCTTTGCCGCCGCCCGGGTCGAACACCCTCACTTCCATGCCGAGGATTTTGCGGTACCACTCGGCGGTGCGTGCGACGTCGGCGACGTTGATGACGAGGTGGTCGAGGGCCTGGACCTTGACGGACATGCCTTATCCTTTCGTCGCGATGCGGCTGGCGCACTTCTCGTTGCCGGCGGGCTTTGTTACAACGCGCTGCCTTCAAGAACAACAAACTGGGAGAACACTTCAGATGATCACACGCCGCACTGCGCTGGGCTTGCTCGCCGCCAGTCCGCTTGCAACCGCGCCGCTGTCAAAGGCCTTCGCAGCGGACTATCCGGCGCGGCCGGTGAAATGGGTCGTCGGCTATCCGCCGGGAGGCGCCACCGACATCCTGGCGCGGCTGATCGGCCAGCGGCTGTCGGAAAAATTCGGCCAGCAATTCGTGATCGAGAACAAGCCCGGCGCCGGCAACAACATCGGCACCGAGTCGGTGATCAATGCCGAGCCCGACGGCTACACGCTGCTGCTGGTCAATCCGGCCAACTACATCAACGCCTCGCTCTACGCCAATCTCAAGTTCAACTTCGTGCGCGACGTCGCGCCGGTCGCCTCGTTCCAGCGCGTGCCGAACGTGATGACCGTGAACAAGGACGTGCCGGCGAAGAACGTCGCCGAGTTCATCGAATATGTGATGGCCAATCCCGGCAAGGTGAACATGGCCTCCTCGGGCAACGGCACCTCGGTGCATCTGTCCGGCGAGATGTTCATGGCGATGACCGGCTGCAAGATGCAGCACGTGCCCTATCGCGGCGCGGCGCCCGCGATCACCGACATGCTCGGCGGCCAGGTGCAGGTGATCTTCGACAACATGCCCTCGATCATCCAGCACATTCGCTCCGGTTCGTTGCGCGCGCTCGGCGTCACCACGGCCGACCGCTCCTCGCAGCTGCCCGACGTGCAGGCGATCGCGGAAACCGTTCCGAATTACGAGGCGAGCGCGCTGTTCGGCATGGGCGCGCCGAAGAACACGCCGAAGGAGATCATCGCCAGGCTCAACGGCGAGATCAACACGATCATGAAGGAGCCCGACATGACCAAGCGTCTGGTCGAACTCGGCGGCGAGCCGCTCGTGCAGACGCCGGACACGTTCGGCGACATGATCAAGGCCGAGACCGACAAGTGGAAGAAGGTCGTCGAGTTCGCCGGCCTGAAGGTCGACTAGCGATCTCGGCTGGCGCACGACGCCGATGAAGCCCCGCCGCGAGGCGGGGCTTCTCATATGCGGTCCAGAACCGGTTTCCAAAGCATGATCCGGAAAAGTGTGAAGCGGTTTTCCGAAAAGATCATGCGCAAACAACAACCTAAAGCGCGATGACGATTCATCCTAATCTCATCGCGCTTTAGGCGATCACGTACTCGTGCGGAGGATCATGTGCGCGGTCCCGCTTGACGTCCTCGCGCTTTCGCCTATAGTAAACCATATGGTTAAGTATCAAGACGAGACGTTGGACCGAACCTTTGCGGCGCTGTCCGATCCGACGCGGCGCGCGCTGCTGGCGCGTCTCGTCGAGGAGGACAGCCTGTCGGTGAGCGAGCTGGCCGCGCCGTTTGCGATCTCGCTGCCCGCGATCATGAAGCATCTCGAAGTGCTGTCGGATGCAGGCCTGATCGTGCGGGAGAAGACCGGGCGGACGGTCGCTTGCCGGCTCACCGCGCAGCCGATGGAGCAGGCGATGAACTGGCTCAATCGCTACGCGCGCTTCTGGTCCGAAAATCTCGACCGCCTTGCCGCTTTTGTGGAGGACGACCCATGGCCATCAACCAGGCCGCCGCCCGCGCCGATGAGCGCCCAAGCCTCACCCTCACGCGCCGCTTCCGCGCGCGGCCGGAAAAAGTCTACGCCGCGTGGACGCAGGCCGAGCAGCTAGCACAGTGGTTCGGGCCGCCGAGCATGAAGCCTGCGACGGTGCAGGCCGACCTCGACGTCCGCACCGGCGGCCGCTACCGGATCAGCTTTGTCCGCGACGACGGCGAATATTTCGAGGCCGGCGGGATCTACCGCGAGGTCGTGCCGAACGAGCGGCTGGTGTTCTCCTGGGCCTGGCACTCGACGCCGGAACGCGAATCGCTCGTCACCATCTCGTTCAAGCCCGACAACGGCGGCACGCTGATGATCTTCCATCATACCCAGTTCTTCGACGAAACCGCGCGCGACAACCACCAGCGCGGCTGGAGCTCGTTCTTCGACAAGCTGGTCGAATTCGTCGCCTGATCAACGGAGTTCATCATGCCGCAACATCAGATCGTTTCTCGCCAAGAGTGGATCGCCGCCCGCAAGGCGCACCTGGCGCATGAGAAGGAGTTCAGCAAGGCGCGCGATCGTCTTGCGGAGGAGCGCCGCCGGCTACCCTGGGTCAAGCTCGACAAGACCTATGTGTTCGACGGACCTGCCGGCAAGGTCGCGCTCGCCGATCTCTTCAGGGGGCGTCCGCAGCTCGTCGTGCAGCACGTGATGTTCGCGCCCGACTGGGAGGCGGCCTGCAAGAGCTGCTCGTTCTGGGCCGACGGTTTCGAGCGCATGGTGCCGCATCTGGCCGCGCGCGACACCACCATGGTCGCGATCTCGCTCGCGCCGGTCGAAAAGCTCGAGGCGTTCAAGAAGCGGATGGGCTGGACGTTCGAGTGGGTCTCCTCGGGCGGCAATGACTTCAACCATGACTATGGCGTGACGTTCACGCGCGACGAGATCGACCACGGCGAGCCGAAATACAATTTCGGCACCACGCCGTTTTACGGCCCCGAGCTGCCCGGCATCAGCGTGTTCTTCCGTGACGAGTCAGGGGCGGTCTTCCACACCTATTCGTGCTTTGCCCGCGGTCTCGACATGATGAACGCGGCCTACCAGTATCTCGATCTCACCCCGCTCGGCCGTCACGAGGAAGGCCTGCCCTATCCGATGGACTGGGTGCGCCTGCGCGACCAGTACCAGCCCGATGCGGCGAAGGCAGGGTGTTGCCACGACTGAGGTGATTGGCGTGCCCGATCCGCACTGATACTTGTGGCAGCTGCTATCCACATTCTCGGTGTCATCGCCCGCCTTGTGCGCAATTGCGCACTGGGGCGGGCGATCCAGTATTCCAGAGACAGCGACGGATACGGAGAAGCCGCGGCGTACTGGATTCCCCGCCT
Source organism: Bradyrhizobium iriomotense (assembly GCF_030160715.1). Classification (GTDB taxonomy): domain Bacteria; phylum Pseudomonadota; class Alphaproteobacteria; order Rhizobiales; family Xanthobacteraceae; genus Bradyrhizobium; species Bradyrhizobium iriomotense. The sequence goes on along the minus strand of NZ_BSOW01000002.1, from coordinate 285,521 downwards.
TCGCGGCGAATGACAGCCGTGCTTGTTGCAAACGTGCATTCCATAGCACCTACCGCTTCGCGTCGACCTGCTCTGTCCCCGTGCAAGAGATCAGCATCGTATAGGCGCGGGCATTGCCGGCGATGTCGGTGGTCTTGAGCTCGCCTTTCGGCTCGGCGGTCTGGTAGGGCACCACGGAATTGTCGAGGAAATCGCGCAACGCGCCGGTCTTGATGGCGAAGTTGATGTTTTCGGGAATGGTCCCGGTCGCCTTGATCATAGTTCTGGCATCGAGCTTCGCCACGACGACACCGACCACCTGGCCCGATGTATCGAACAGCGGGCCCCCGCTGTTGCCCGGTTGAACCGCCGCACTGATCTGGAGGTGCCTTGTGTCGTTGAGAAGACCGCTCAGCGAGCTCACGATGCCCGTCGTGACCGTGAAGTCGGAGGTCAGGAGGCCGTGATACGGAAATCCGATTGCAACGACCGAATCGCCCGACCGGATCGAGCGGTCGCGGATCCTGACATAGTCCTTGAAGGTCGTGGTCGCCGGAGCCTGAAGCAGAGCGAGATCATTGATCGCATCGCGCGAGACCACGCGCAGCACCATCGCCGCCTCGCCGGCGAGATTGCCCTTGATGTCGCCGATGCAGCCGTCAATCACGTGATGATTGGTCACGATGTGCCCGCTGGTGCTGACCACGAAGCCCGTGCCGCTGAAGCTGGCCGTCTTGCCGGGCTTGCCGGCAGGCGGCGCCGGCTTGTCAGCGGCCGCCGGCTTTGCAGCGACCTTGGCGAAATCGCCGGCCTTGTCGAGCCCGTCGGCTTTCACCCTGGTCATGCAATTGCTGATCGCCGCGATGACGGGCGCCGTTGAGGTCAGCTGGAATTGCAAGACGGTGCGGCCGGCCGTTGCCACCATCAGGCTCGCCTTCTGAAACGATCGCACGACATTCGGCGGCATGATCGAGGTGAGCATGTTGGGCTGATTGGCCGTGGCAAACACGCGCGCCTGCTCCTGGCCGTCGAAGATCACGTCGATCGCGGCGTTCTCGCCCTTGTTGAATTTGTAGCCGGGACTGGCGAAGCTCAGCAGCCACGAGCCATTCGTATTCTGACCGACGACAAGGATGACGCCATTCTCATAGGGCGCCGTTGCCGCGCAATGCGAGAAGGCGCCGGTCTGGTCGTTGCTGAACGCGCCGCCGATCCAGTTGCCGATCTTGATGGTGCCGAACGGCCCCGCGGCATGCGCAAGCCCGACGAGACACACCTGCAAGATGCAGGCGACAGCCCACTTCAACATCGTAAAGCCCCCGGTACGCTTCGGAGCGCATCTTACCCGTCGGATCGAGTTGAAGGCAACCGGCAGTTGTCCGGCGCCGGCCGTCGCCCGGTCGGACGACGGCGCCCTTGCTTTTACTTTGCGATACGGTATACTTTGCATCACAAAGTAAGCGACGCGCCCCGAAATGGGATGCGAGGGTGGAACGAGGTTCGACGTTGCAGATGCGCGATCTCGACAAGGCGCTGGCGGATATCGTGGCGATCCGCAGCCAGATCGCAGCCGGCACCGCCTTTCGCGGCTATGGTCCCGCGACGATGGTCGCAACCGGCGCGCTCGCGCTGCTCACCGCCATCCTGCAATATCTGCTCATCGATAACCCGACCACTGATCCGCTCGCGTTCTTCCTCGGCTGGGGTGTTGCGGCGGCACTCGCAGGCGTCACGATCTGGATCGAGATGCGCGCACGCTCGCGCCGCCATCACTCCGGTCTTGCCGATGCGATGATCTATCAGGCGGTTGAGCAGTTCTTGCCGGCCGGCGTCGCCGGCGTGCTGCTCGCGGTGGTGCTGTGGAGGTTCTCGGCCGAAACGCTCTGGCTGTTGCCGGGCCTGTGGCAGATCCTGGTGTCGCTCGGCATTTTTGCCTCCGTCCGCTCGCTGCCACGCAGCGTGGCGCTGGCGGGCGCCTGGTATTTCGTGTCGGGCTTCGCGGTCGTCGTGCTGGCGAGCCGGACCCACACGCTCTCGCCCTGGACCATGGGCCTGCCCTTCGTGATCGGGCAGTCGGTGATGGCCGTCATTCTCTATGTTGCGTCCGGAGACCATGATGTCGAAGATTGAAAGCGCGCCTTTCTCCTATGAAGGGCTCGACCGCGTCATCCACGAGAAGGCGAGGCTGGGCCTGCTGACCTCGCTGATGGCGCATCCGAAGGGACTCGCCTTCGCCGATCTCAAGCAGCTTTGCGGCCTGACCGACGGCAATCTCAGCCGGCATCTCGCCGTGTTGCAGGAGGCCGGCCTCGTCGACGTGACCAAGGGCTACGAGGGCAACCGTCCTCACACCACCTGCCGGCTGACCAAGGCTGGCCGCCGCCGCTTCCTGGACTATCTCGCTGTGCTCGAACGCCTGGTGCGCGATGCCGCCAAGGCCGCCGGCCGCGAGGCGCCACCGCTCGGCCGCCTCGGCATCATCTCGACCTGATCACCCCTTTTTTTGACCGGAGACTTTGCAATGCAAAGTGACGTCACGCCAGCCAACGAAAAGCTTCACGTCGGCATCATCATGGACGGCAACGGAAGATGGGCGACACGGCGCGGCCTGTCGCGCGTCCGCGGCCACGAGGCCGGCGTCGAGACGATCAGGCGCATCGTCGAAGCGGCACCCAAGCAAGGGATAGGCACGCTGACGCTCTATGCGTTCTCGACCGACAATTGGCGCCGGCCCAAGGCCGAGGTCGCAGCGCTGATGACGCTGCTCCGCTTCTATCTCGCCAACGAGGTGCAGAGTCTCGTCAAGAACGGCGTACGGCTCTCCGTGATCGGCCGCCGCGATCGCCTGCCCGAGGGCATTGCCGCGGCGATAGCCGGCGCCGAGCGCGTGACTGCCCACGGCCACGCGCTGCATTTGCGCATCGCCGTCGACTATTCGGCGCGCGACGCCATCCTCAACGCCGCCGCGAAGGCGGCCGCGCTGACGAGCCTGACCCGCGAGGCCTTCTCGCAGCTCGTCACCGGCGAGGTCGGTTTGCGCGACGTCGATCTGATCATCCGCACCTCCGGCGAAAAGCGGCTGTCCGACTTCCTGTTGTGGGAAGGCGCCTATGCCGAGCTGCATTTCACCGAGCGGATGTGGCCCGAATTCGATAGCGCCGATCTTGCCGATGCGCTCGCTTCCTTCCATCGCCGCGAACGCCGCTTCGGCGGCTTGCAATCCCTGCCGCTGGAGCCCGCGCCGAGCCTTTGACGCGATGCGGTATGGTGGCCGATGCCGAAAAGTTGAGCAGCTTCGCCGCTATTATCCCTTCGACGCCGATCGCGCCGGTGCCTAGTCTGGCTGCGACAGGGATTTTCGATATGCGCGCAGTGCTGGACTATTGCAGTGGCGGAACGCAGCGGCAGGTACCGGCCGGTACGCTGATCCTGACCGAGGGCGGCGCCTCCGGGCACCTCTACGTGCTGGTGGAAGGCAAGCTCGAGGTGATCAAGGGCGGCACCGTGGTTGCGACCATCACTGACCCCGGCGACGTGTTCGGCGAGATGTCGGTTCTGCTGCAGCAGCCGCATACGGCGACGGTGCGTGCGTCTGCCGATTCCGTCATCTACGAGTTCGAGGATGCCGCATCAGTCCTGATCCAGGAGCCGGCGATCACGCTCATGCTGGCGCGCAAGCTGGCGCAGCGGCTCAACGTCGCCAACACCTATCTCGCCGATCTCAAGCGGCAATATGCGGGGCAGGGCAATCATCTGGCGATGGTCGGCGAGGTCCTGCAAAGCATGATCAACCTGCCGCCGCAGGAGGTTTCGCCAGGCTCGGATCGGCAATCCGATCCAAGAATGTGAGCCAGTCGGGCGGCTCGGCGATCGCCGCCGCGGGTCGCTGCAGCGGTGCATCGAGATCGATCCATTGCGCTTCGCCTGCCGCGAGCCAGAACGCCTTGTCCGCGTCGAGATCGAGCACGATGTGGGTCGGCGGCCGGCCGTGCTGGAGCCCGGCATTGAACACCCAGGTGCTGCCGAGCCGGTCGTACCATGAGCCGTCGGTGATGAAGGGCGATTGGTGCACATGGCCCGAGATCACCGTCGCCGGCTGGTATTGCGTGATCCATTGCACGAGATCGACGTCGCCGAAGAAGCGCTTGCCGCCCCAGCTCGTCGGCGAATTCGCTGGCGGCGCGTGATGCGCCCAGATCCAGCGCCGCGGTCGCCGCGCGGCGTCCTCGCGGAGCTGTTCGGCGATGCGCGCCTTGACCATCGGGCCGTCCCACCACGGGCAGACCGTGAACAGCGTGTCGCCGATCCCAAGGCTGTCGCCGTCGCAGGCAATGCCGAGTTGGCGGACGTCGGCGATCCAGCGCGAGATCTTCTCGCCCTCGGCGCTGCGCTCATCGAGGTCATGATTGCCCGAGCACAGGATCACGCGCGTCTGGCGCACCAGCATCGCGAGGTATTTCTTCACCACCACGATCTGCGCGCGGAAATCGACCATCGACGAGATGTCCAGCGCATCGCCGGCGAAGATCACGAGGTCGAATTGCGGTGCCGCGCTGACGAGCCAGTCGAGCTGCGGCAGCGAGTAATGCAGGTCGGCGACGACCAGGCAGCGCATTGAAAATCCGTCAGGTCAGATAATGGAAAAATGAGAAAGCGCCGGGAATTGCTCCGCTTAGGAAAGCAAGAAGCAGACCAGCGGAGCCGGTTTGCGGCCGCGGCAAATTGGCAGGAGGTCGTCACAGCATGTTGCGGCGCATTGCCGGCTGCAACTGTCCGGTCCCTCCGGGCTGGACCTTCCCAGTGAAGTCTGGTGTCGTAACGCAACCTCATGGCAGGTGACCGCATGACCTCGTTCAAAACCATTCGTGCCCGGGCCGAGAAGCGCAAGGGCGGGCCGAAGCAGTTGGAGAAGCTGCTGCCGGCGAAGCCCGACGCAAAGGCGCTCGCCAAATTGCCTGACGATCGCATCCTCGCGGAGATGACGAAGCGGGTATTTTGCGCCGGCTTTGCCTGGAGCGTGATCGATTCGAAATGGGACGGCTTTGAGCAGGCCTTTCTGCGCTTCCAGCCGGCCAAGCTGAGCTTTCAGCCTGAGGACTACTGGGAAGGCCTGATGCGCGACGCCCGCATCGTGCGCAACGGTGCGAAGATATTGTCGGTGCGCGAGAACGCCGCCTTCCTGCAGGAGATCTCGAAGGAGCACGGCAGCTTCGGCAAGTTCCTGGCGAAATGGCCGTCCTCGGACGAGGTCGGCTTGCTCGATCTCCTCACCAAGCGTGGCAGCAGGCTCGGGGGCAATACCGGCCAGATGCTGCTGCGCTTCGTCGGCTGGGACGGTTTCGTCACCTCCAAGGACGTCGTCGCGTGCCTGCGCGATGCCGGCCTCGACATCGCCGAGGAGGTGAAGTCGAAGGGGGATCTCGCCAAGGTGCAGGCGCAGTTCAACGCCTGGGCCACGGAGACGGGCTTGCCCTTTACGCACCTCTCGCGCATCTGCGCGCTGTCGGCCGGGGAAAACCGCGGGGAGTGACGACCGCAGCGGGAAAGCCTTTAGAGCATGATCCGGAAAAGTGTGAAGCGGTTTTCCGAAAAGATCATGCTCAAACAATAACCTGAAGCGCGATGACGATTCATCCCAATCTCATCGCGCTTTAGGCGGCGACCCGCACGCCTGCCTTCGACACCAAGGCTTCCGAAGCCGCGATGAATGCGTCCGCGTACGAACTCTCCGTCAGCTTCGGTGAGGGCAGGACCGCCTGACCCTTGCGGTCGAACATGGCGCCGCTATGCCCTTCGATGTCGGGCGTGACGAGCAGCGGTGCGACCCGCTCCACATACTCCTCCGCGCTGGCGGACATCAGCCCCGTCATGCATTCGATGAAACGGTAGAGCATCGTCCTGCCACCGAACAGGTTGCTCCGGATGTCGCTCTTGATGAAGCCCGGATTGAGCCCGAAAAAGCCTGCATTCCGGTAGCGCCTTGCCGCCGCGAGCACGAGGGCCTCGTTGCCCGCCACCGTGTTCATATGCGCCGCCCAGCGGCCATAGGATTTTTCGGCGTTCAGGTCGCTGATGTCGCCGGCTTGACCGTTGCCAGGGAAACCCATGATGAAGACGCGCGGCTTCACCCTGGCCGCAGGTCGGCCCATTCCCAGGCGCGGCGCGATCTCGCGAAGGATGACCAGCCGGCTCAGGTAGCTGATCGCCATGTCGCGCTCGATATGCTCGGCAGTCTCCTCGCGCTTGGGTCCGGCCATGATACCGGTCGTAAAGATCACCGCATCGAGCGTCTCGGCGGGCAATGCTCTGCCGACGCGCTGGGCCTCGCTCATCAGGCTCAGGTCCGCCTTGACGAACTTGATCTGCGGAATGGCGGAATCGCGAAAGGTCTGCCCGACCACCACGACGCTTGCGCCGCGGGACGCCAGGAAACGGCTGAAGGCGCGGCCGATGCCGCCCGTTCCGCCGACGACTGCGACCTGCATTCCCCTGAGGTCGAGGCTGGCGGCATCTTCGCGGCGCCACGTCACGCTCTTGTCGCGCTTCACTATCACAGACTCCTTCGTGCCACGTCGTTCCCGTATCGTGGCTGGATTGATGGAAAACGAGACGCTTAGATGGGCCGGGCTTCGATCGCGCTGAAGTGAGAAGAATAGAAATGATCGTTCCAATAATGGAGCAATGAACCGAAGGAGGAAGGCCATGGCAGGAGATCTGGAGGGCAAGGTTGCCGTCGTGACGGGGGCCGCGTCTGGCATCGGATTGGCGAGCACCGAGGCGATGCTGGCCGCAGGCGCGCGCGTGGTGCTGGTCGACCGCGACGCCGCAGCGCTGAAGGCGATCTGCGACAGGCATGGCGATGCAGCGATCGCTCTTCTCATCGACCTGCTCGACCCCAGGGATTGCGCCACCCTGCTGCCGCGCGTCCTGGAACAGACCGGCCAGCTCGACATCCTCCACGCCAACGCGGGCACGTATGTCGGCGGCGACCTCGTCGATGCCGACAGCGGAGCAATCGACCGGATGCTGAACCTGAACGTCAACGTCGTGATGAAGAACGTACACGACGTGCTCCCTCACATGATCGAACGCCGGGCCGGCGACATCATCATCACGAGCTCGCTGGCGGCGCATTTCCCGACGCCGTGGGAGCCGGTCTATGCGTCGTCCAAATGGGCGATCAACTGCTTCGTGCAGACGGTACGGCGCCAGGTGTTCAAGCACGGCATCCGCGTCGGGTCGATTTCGCCCGGTCCCGTCATCACCGCGCTGCTCGCGGACTGGCCGGCGGAGAAGCTGCAGGAAGCGAGGGACTCCGGAAGCCTGCTCGAGGCCAGCGACGTCGCTAATGTGGTGATGTTCATGCTGACGCGGCCACGCGGCATGACCATCCGCGACGTGGTCATGCTGCCGACCAATTTCGATCTCTAGCGGCCTGTGGCGGTCCCGCGGCGGATCGTCCCAATCGTGCACATGGTGCGGCAATCTCGCGCCGTAAGCGCGGCGTATGAAACCGTGCCTCTTCGAATGCATCGCGAAGGAACATTTGTCCGCGCGCCTTGTTCGGGAGTCTGAGCCGGGCGGACAGGCCGATGGGCGACCGCCATGGACAAGCCGAAACACCGCATCAGCAAGAAAATGGAGCGGCTCATGAAGCTGAACGCCATCCAGGTCAAGGAAACCCTGAAACAGTTGGGCGCCCAGGTGCTTCCCGATGGACACCCGGCCGTGCCTCAACTCAACAGCCTGTTCGGAGACCACACGTTCTTCGTCGACGAGAGCGGGCTGAAGGTGCTGGAGCCCACCGATTCATCCGAGATGGGGAGCCGGACCGGCGAAGTCGTCAGTCTCGCCGACTGGAGCGATCCCGAACTGACCAGCCTCCGGGCGCACGAGCCGGAGCCGACCGGCGTGATCGTAGTGTTCGAGCCGAGCAAGCACTGACTAAGTCAAGCACTGACTAAGTCTTGGGAAGTTCGATGGGCAACGGGTAGGCAAATTGCCGTCGCCTGGGAGGGTGATATTTTCCCGTGCGACGGCGAACTGCCAAGCTTCGGCCTGTGAACGGAAAAGAACGGCGCCAAACTTTTTTATCGGTCCAGTACCCGAACGCCAGCGGCCGAAGCTGCCGATTTACCCTGGGCCGCTTGGGCGTCGCGTCGCCGCCACTCCAGGACATCGGCGATCTCCGAGCCTCTTGACGCGTGGACGAACGCGTGGAACCGTTCGCACCTTGCGGCCATCGGATTTCTCGCTTGGTCGTTTAGCCATGTCTGCATTTCGGCATGTCTCGTCGTGAGACGGGCGCCAAATTCACTACTCAAATTCGCTACTTGAAAGGCTTACGCGTGAAATTCCCGCTGCATTTGACGGTCGCCATCCTTGCTCTCGTTGCTTCGACGCCGGCTTGGGCGCTCAAAGGCCTTCCCGAGTCCATTCAGTTGCCGCCAAGTGTGACGTTCAAGAATTCGGATCGTAATGTCGACGTCGAAGAATTTGGCCAGGCGGAGTTTCTGATCGAAAAGAATGCGGAAGGCTTCGATCAACGGATCGTGCAGCAGGGCAAGCACACCCAGAGCGTTCTGCACATGATTCCGCGGCCGAAGCCCGATGACAGCAACAAGACGTGGCAGGAGATCAAGCCCTACTGGCTCAAGGGTGGCTGGCAGATCGTGCGCGAGTGGGAAAATGGCGCGACACTGAAACGTGCCCAGGGCGGAACGGAAGTATGGGTAACGTTCAATGTCGCCAATGATTTCGACGAGATGCAGCTCGATATCGTCGAAGTGGGCGGCGCGAAGGTCTTGCTGACCCTGCGGGCACCCAGCGCCACGCCGGAAAAGGTCGGCGACAAGGACGACTTTCCCTATCTTGCCCGCTTCCCGGGGACGACGCTCAAAGCGACCAGCCAGGATCCGTCGCCGCTTGATGTCACGGTGCCGCAGAAGGATCAGGAAAGAGTGCTGGCGGGGACCGGACAGGCCATCAAGACGTATGGGTATCCTGCGAGCGTGTCGGTGCTGCAATTCATTACGGCCTACCGTGAAGCGCTCGCCAAAGCCGGCTGGCAGGTTCTATTTGAAAGCCAGGGCCTCAATCAGTCGGACGGCATTCTGCTTGCGCATTACACGCAAGGGGGCCGGGACATCTGGGTCTCCATGCATATGGGCGCCGGTGAAATCGGCGTGGCCGTGGCGGATGCCGGCGCGGACGACCTCGCCGCGCGTCTCGACAAGGACTGCCACGTGCCGCTCTACGGCGTGCATTTCGATTTCAACAAGGCGATCCTGCGGGACGAGTCCGAGCCGCTGCTCAACCGCGTGCTGACCACGCTCAAGGGCCAGCCAAAGCTGACGGTCGAGCTGCAGGGACACACCGACAATGTCGGCAGTGACGACTACAATCTCAAGCTGTCCGGCGCTCGCGCGCAGGCCGTCATGCAATGGCTGGTCGCGCACGGCACCGAAACGTCCCGGGTGAGCACGCAGGGCTATGGCAAGAGCCGGCCGGTCGCTTCCAACGACAGCGACGAGGGACGGGCGAAGAATCGGCGCGTCGAACTCGCGCGCAAGGGATGCCAGCGTTGACGGGGTCCAAGTCGCGACTGACCTGCGAGGTCGCGCGAACGTTCTGATTGGCGCACCCGACACGATTCGAACGTGTGACCTTTGCCTTCGGAGGGCAACGCTCTATCCAGCTGAGCTACGGGTGCAGCGAGGCTCCATTTAGCTGATTGGCGCGGGGTGGGCAACCTCCGCTCGGCATTCTTGTCAGCCCCGGCCGGACCTGCGGGCCGCCTGGGCCGGAACCTCCCGAATCCCGAGGCGGGCGAATTCGGCCAGCATCGTTTCGGCGGAGATGACACGGTTGCGGCCGAGCCGTTTGGCGGCGTAGAGCGCCTGGTCGGCCGCCCCAAGCAGCCGGTCCGGACGGTTGTCGCTCTCGCCGGGGACGTGGCTTGCGACGCCGACGCTGAGCGTGACGTGGTCGCCGGCGCCCTCCGCGCCATGGGCGATCCGCAAGTCCATGACCGCACGGCGGATCTGCTCGGCGAGGGCGCAGGCGGTCTCGCAATTCATCTCCGGCAGGATCATCGCGAACTCCTCGCCGCCATAGCGGGTCGCAAGGTCCAGCGGGCGGGCGGCGTGGGCGCGCACGACGTTGGCGACTGCGCGCAGGCATTCGTCGCCGGTCTGGTGGCCGTGCAAATCGTTGAACAGCTTGAAATGATCGACGTCGACGAACAGCAGCGAGAGCGGCAGCTGCGTCAGCTGTGCGCGCGACCATTCGGTCATCAGCATCTGGTCGAAGGAACGGCGGTTGGAGAGCCCGGTCAGCCCGTCCTTGCTGGCGAGCTCCTTCAGCGCCATCTCGGCTCGCTTCTGGTCAGTCAGGTCGCGCAGGGTTTCGACCACCGCGATCAGATTGCCGGCCTCGTCGTGGATCGGGCCGGCGTCGATCGCAAGATAAAGCTGGTTGCCGAGCTTCGGCATCATGCACCAGTTCTCGGCGCCGAAGCCGAGCCCGTTGTGCCCGCGCGCGGCGTATTCGGAATAGAGCTCCGGCAACCGCTCGGGCAGATCGAGTGCGACGAGGTCGGCCAGGCAATAGCGCTTCTTCTCGTAGAAGGCCTGCCAGTGCTTGCTCGTGCCGATCACTTCGGAGGCGGCAACGCCGGTGAGGCGCTCGCAGGCTCTGTTCCAGATCACGACGCGGCGCTTGGGATCGATCACGAAGGTCGGGACCACAAGATGCTGCATCAGTCGCACGGCATAGGAATGCGCGACGTCGAAATGCTTGGGGGAAGCGGGCTTCGCCATCTTCAGGCCACCGCCGCCACGCGTGGGCTGCTCGGGCCGAACAGTTTTCGCACCTCGCTTGCGGCCTTCGGCGCGCTGAACAGATAGCCCTGCATCTCCGTGCAGCCGAGGTTGCGCAGCATCTCGCGCTGCGCCTCGGTCTCGACGCCTTCGGCGACGGTCGTCATGTCGCTGGCGCTGGCGATGTTGACCACTGCCTGCACGATGACCGGCGCGCCGCTGGTCTCCGCGATGTCGGCGACGAAGCATCGGTCGATCTTGATCTTGTCGAACGGGAAACGCTTTAGATAGCTCAGCGACGAATAGCCGGTGCCGAAATCGTCGAGCGCAATGCGCACGCCGATCGAGCGGAGCTGATGCAGGATCGCAAGCGCAGCCTCGTCGTCGCGGATCAGCACGGCCTCGGTGATCTCGAGCTCGAGGCGGCAGGGATCGAGACCGGAGGCGGCGAGCGCGCCGGCAATCTTCAGCGCCAGCGTCTCGCATTTGAGCTGCACCGGCGAGACGTTGACGGCAAGCCGTACATGCGAGGGCCAGCTCGCGGCCTCGCTACAGGCCGTGCGCAACACCCAGTCGCCGAGCTCGTTGATCAGGCCGGTGTCTTCCGCCACGGGAATGAACTCGGCCGGCGATACCATGCCGCGCTCGGGGTGACGCCAGCGCAACAGCGCCTCGCAGCCGGAGACCTCACTGGTTCGCAAATTGACCAGTGGCTGGTAGTGCAGCTCGAAGCCGCCATTGACCATGGCCTGACGCAGGTCCTGCTCCATGGCCAGGCGCGCCTTGGCACTCGCATCCATCGACGGCACGAAGAAGCGATAGGTGCGGCGTCCCTCGGCCTTGGCGCCGTACATCGCGAGGTCGGCATTCTTGATGAGCTGGTCGAGATCGGCGCCGTCCTGCGGCGCCAGCGCGATGCCGATCGAGGCATCGGTCGAGAGCTGATGGCCGAGACAGTGGTAGGGCCGCCGGATCGCCTCGTGGATCTGCGTCACGAAAGCCAGCACGTCGGCCGAGGTCTCGACCTTGGTCTGGATCACCGCGAACTCGTCGCCGCCAAGGCGCGCGATGAGGTCATCCGGCTTGAGGCAGCTGCGGATGCGGGCCGCGACCGCTTTCAAAAGCTCGTCGCCGACGTGATGACCGAGCGAATCGTTGATGCCCTTGAACTCGTCGACGTCGATATAGAGCAGCGCGAACTGCTCGCCGTTCGCGATCTTCTCGAGCTCGCGCTCGATCTGCTCGCGGAACAGCACCCGGTTCGGCAGATCGGTCAGCGCGTCGTAATGCGCCATATGCGCGATCTTCTCGTCGGCCTGCCGCCGCGCCGTGACGTCCTCGATGACGTTGATGATGTAGCGCGGCTCGCCGGCGTTGTCGCGAATGCCGATGCGTTTGGAGATGACATAGCGGTGACCGTCGGTGCGCTTTTTCCAGGCCTGCTCCTCCACGAAGCGCTCGTCGGGTGACCGCAGCAGACGGTCGTCGTCGCGCGTGACGATCTTGGCATCCGATTCCGGGAGAATGTCGAAAACGGTCTTGCCGACGATCGATCCACCGGATTCTCCGAGCACCTCTTCGGCGATCCGGTTGACCAGCAGATATTGCCGCGTGTGCGCGTCCTTCACCGTGATCTGCGAGGGGATATGATCGATGATCTCGCGCAGGAAGGTGTAGTTGCGGTCGCGCTCGTGCTCCAGGTTGCGCCGCTCGGTGATCTCCTCGATCGTGGCGACCCATCCGCCCTGCGCAAGTGGAGTGTTGATGACCTGGAAGGCGCGGCCGTTCGAGAACTCGTGGATTCTTGTCGAGACCTTGCCTTCGGCGACGACCCTCATGACGCCGGTGCAGAATTCTTCGACGTCTCCGTCGAACGTCCCGCGCTCCTTGCGATGATACATCGCCTCATGGATGTGACAGCCGGGTTTGATGACGTCGTGGGACAGGCCGAACATGTCGGCATAGCGCCGGTTGCAAGTGACGATGTGGCCCGTGGCGTCGTAGAGGAGCAGGCCCTGCGACATGTTGTTCAGGGCAGTGTCGAGCTGCAATCTTTCGGACTCGATCCGCGCTTGCGTCTCGCGGCTCTGGCGGCTGATCTGGCGAATGATGAGATAGAGTGTGAGCGCAATGATGGTCGCCGCCAGCGTGGCCGCGATGATCATGAAGCGGGTTTGCTCGCGCCAATCGGCAAGCGCCGATTCCACCGTGTTGGTGGCGATGACGATGATCGGGAAATGTGCAAGCGGCGCACCGGCACCCAGCCGCCCCTGGCCGTCGATCGGGCTCTTCTCGATCCGCAGCGTCTGCCGGCCGCCCTTGGCCGCAATCTTCTGCAGCAACGGCCCGTTGGCGTAGCTCTTTCCGATCAGCTCCTCGACATGCGGGTAGCGCGCCAGCATCGTGCCGCTGCGGTCGAACAGCGAGATGGCCGCGCCGCTGCCGAGCGCGACGGAGGAGAAATATTTCTGATAGCTCGCAGGATCGATCCGGCGCACCATGATGCCGAGCAGTTCGCCCTGCGGGCTCGTCAGCCGGCGTGCCACCACCGTGGTCCACTTGCCGATGAGAAGGCTGCGCACGGTCTCCAGCAGCACCGGCTCGGACTGGGGATTGGATTTGAAGGTCTGGAAATAGGCCCGCGACGAGATGTTGAGCTTCGGCAGCGGTTCGTTGCGCGACCAGTTGATGATGTCGCCGCTGGTGTCATAGATCGCGATGTCGCCGAGATAGTTCACGGCGCTGATCTTGTTTGCGAGCATGCGATGGGCTTCATCGCTCGACATGCGCTCGCGGAACATCTCGGGCGAGCTGACCTCCGGCAGGTTCATCTGCGCGATCAGGTCGGCTGCGACGGTCTCGGAATCCTCGAACTGCTGATCGAAGTGACGGGTCAGCAACAGGACGGTGTTTTCCAGCTCGCGTTCGTTGTTGACGAGCGCGCGTTCGCGGAAGTCGCCGATCACCGTGGTGGTGATGACGAAGATGCCGGCCACCAGCAGCGCGCCGCACAGCGTCAGCCACAGCACGGGACCGCGCCTTACGGCAGCGTCCCAGCCGCCTTGCGCGGCCCCGGATATTCTCCTCGTGATCGTGGACGACATCCGGCGTATTCCCCCTCCCTGGGGGAATACGCATACAATGCACAAATGGCCCAAACCTTAGGAAAGCCGGTTACCCAAGCTTTAATCCGTTACCGCAGGGGGAGTCCGCTTCGGCAAGCGATGAATGACGCTCCGTCGCTTCAGGGTTGTGCGTTGCACATGAAGCGAGGGCGCCGCATCGTTAATGCGCGCTTAACGCGAAAGGCGTCACGCCTTCTTGGTGCCGGCGTTGCGCAGACGGCCGACCACGCCGGTCGGAAAGAAGTAGGCGCTCGCAATGAACAGCAGCCCGAGCCACAGCAACCAGCGATCCGGGTGCAACAGGCCCGGCAGCAGCGGCAGGCCGGCCTCCGCCGCCGCCTTCGAGGCAACGCCCATCAGCGACTGAAGATAGTTTTGCGCAAGGATGAAGATGGTCGCGCCGATGATTGCGCCGTAGATCGTGCCCATGCCGCCGATCACGACCATCAGGAGAATGTCGAGCATGATCGAGAAGCTCAGCGAAGTGTCGGGCCCGGCGTAACGCAGCCACAGAGCGTTGAGAATGCCTGCGCTGGCGGCGACAAGAGCCGCGAGGCAATTGGCATAGGTAAGATGGAAGACGGTGCGGAAGCCGAGCGCCTCGGCGCGAAAGCGGTTTTCGCGGATCGCCTGGAGCACGCGGCCGAACGGCGAGTTCACCACACGCAGCAGTGCGAGGATCATCAGGGCCGACGCCGCGAAGACGAGGTAGAAAGTCAGGGTGCGGCCGTTGAACTCGAAGCCCGCAAAGCTCTTCGGGATCAGCACGGTGCCGGGCCGCAGCAATTCCGGCAATTGAAAGCTCCGCCCGTCCTCACCGCCGGTCAGCCAGGAGAGCTGCGAGGCCAGCACCTGGAAGGCGGAGGCGACTGCGAGCGTGATCATGGCAAAGAAGATCGCTGCGACCCGCAGCGAGAACAGCCCGATCGCAAGCGCGAGCAGCGCCGCGAGCGGCAGGCCGACGACGATGCCGGTTGCCACCGCGCCCCAATTCGGTCCCATCGAATAGAGCGCGATCGCGATCGCGTAACTGCCGATGCCGTAGAACATGGTGTGGGCGAACGACACCGAGCCGGTGTAGCCGAGCAAGAGGTCATAGGAGGCGACCAGCGCGGCAAAGATGCAGATCTTGGCCGCGACGTTCATCGCTTTCGCGCCCGGAAACAGATAGGGCGTTGCCGCCAGCGCCAGGATGATGACGACGAGAATGAGGGTGAGAACGCGGCTCCGCGGCGGGTCGCCCGACAGGATCATCATCGGCTGGTCACCGCATAGAGGCCGCGCGGCCGCCACATCAGAACGGCGACCATCAGCAGGATGTTGGAGACGAGGGCGAGCTTCGGCACCAGGAAGCCGCCGTAATTGGCGACCATGGCGACCAGAAGCGCGCCGATGAAGCAGCCGCCGATCGAGCCTAGTCCGCCGATGATGACGACTATGAAGATCAGCACGGTGAGGTCGTCGCTCATGGAGGCGTGGACCTGCTCGCGATAGAGCGCCCACATCACGCCGCCGAGGCCGGCGAGCGCCGATCCCGTCATGAATACGCCGAGGAACAGGCGACGGATGCGATAGCCGAGCGCCTCCACCATCTCGCGGTTCTCGACGCCGGCGCGGATCAGGAGCCCGAGCTTGCTGCGGTTGAGCACGAGCTGGATCGCGACGAACACGACGAGGCCGACCAGCATCGCAAGCAGGCGGTACTTTGCGATCGCGACGTCGCCGATGATGAACGAGCCGCGCAGCGAGGTCGGCAGCGGCAGCGGGATGATCTGCGGGCCCCACACGGCATAAAGCGTCTGCTCGGCGACGATCAGGCCGCCGGTCGTCATCAAGATCTGCTTCAGGTGCTGGCCGTAGACCGGAAGGATCAAGACGCGCTCGACGATGAGGCCGAGCGCACCGGACACCGCCATCGAGAGCAGCGCGGCCGGCGCCAGCACCGCAAGATTCATCAGAAGCGAATCCGCCTGCATCGCGGCCGCGAACGGCAGCAGGATCAGCGTCGCCACATAGGCGCCGACCGCGATGAAGGCGCCGTGGCCGAAATTGAGCACGTCCATCAGGCCGAACACCAGCGTGAGCCCTGAGGCCATGATGAAAATCATCATGCCCATGGCGAGGCTCGCGGCGGTCAGCGTCAGCCAGGAGCTGGTCGAGCCGACGAAGGGGATCATGGCGAGTGCGAGCGCGATCGGCAGCAGGATCGGCGCGATGTCGCGCTTCGGCTTCGGCAGCGGATCGGTTGCGGCAAGGTCGGTCACTGATGCGCCTCCAGGCTGAGCCCCAGCAGCCGCTCCTGCAGCGGCACGTCGGCGGCGAGCGCCGCCATCTCGCCGCGATGGACGATGGTGCCGTTGTCCATGACCAGCACGCTGTCGCCGAGCTCGCGGGCGGCAAAGAAATTCTGCTCGACCATGAGGATCGTCGCGCCCTTGCGCTTGATCTCCTTCAGGCACTCGATCAGCGCCATGACGATGGCGGGCGCCAGCCCCTTGGTCGGCTCGTCGATCAGCAAGAGCTTGCGCGGCTCGATGATGGCGCGCGTGATGGACAACATTTGTTTTTGTCCGCCCGAGAGGCTGCCGGCCCGCGAGAGCCAGAAGCGGCGCAGCGCGGGGAAGAAGCCAAAGATCCAGTCGAGCTGGGTGTCGTCGAGCGGGCCGTCGCGCGCCGCCAGCACGAGATTTTCTTTCACCGTGAGGTCAGAGAACACTGCCATGCTCTCCGGCACGTAGCCGACGCCGAGCCGGGCGATGTCTGGCGTGGCGCGGCTTTCGATCCGCTCGCCGGCGAGGCTGATCTCGCCGCTGGAGGCCTGCCACAGGCCCATGATGGTGCGCAGCGTCGTGGTCTTGCCGGCGCCGTTGCGGCCGAGCAGCATGGTGGTCTGCCCCTGCGGCACCACGAGGTCGATGCCCTGGAGGATGTGATAGCGCCCGATATGCGTATGGACGCCCGCCAGTTTCAAAAGGTCGGTCATGCGGCACTCTTCGGTGCTACGCCGAGATAGGCTTCCTGCACGATCGGCGAGGCGATCACGTCGGCAGGTGCGCCGTCAGCGACGAGCTGGCCGTTATGCAGCACGATGATGCGGTCGGCGAGCGAGCGCACCACGTCCATCTTGTGCTCGACCAGGAGGATGATCTTGCTTCTGTCCTGCTTGAGCTGAGCGATGAGATTCAACACCACGGGCACCTCGTCGATGCTCATGCCGGCGGTCGGCTCGTCGAACATGAAGACCTTCGGCTCCAGCGCGATCATCAGCGCGACCTCGAGCTTGCGCTGGTCGCCATGCGACAGCGCGGTGGCAGTGACGCCGCGGCGGCTGCCGAGCGCGACCTGATCGAGGATGCTGTCGGCGCGCGCGATCAGGTCACGCCGCACCATCCAGGGCCGCAGCATGTCGTAATGCGTGCCATCAGCCGCCTGCACCGCGAGGCGGACGTTCTCCTCCACCGTCAGGTTCGGAAACAGGTTGGTGAGCTGGAACGCGCGGCCGAGGCCCGCGCGCGTGCGCAGCGGCGCGGAATGCTGGGTGATGTCGGTGCCGTCGAACAATATGCTGCCGCTCGAGGCGCGCAGCTGGCCCGAGATCAGGTTGAAATAGGTGGTCTTGCCGGCGCCGTTCGGTCCGACGATGGCGGTAAGCTCGCCCGGGCGGAAACTGCAGCTCACATTATTGACCGCGACATGGCCGCCGAAGCGGATGGTGAGGTCGCGGGTTTCGAGGGTCAGCGTCATTGAGAGTCTGATGAGGTTAGAATGTATCCGCGGTTACACTGCGCTCCCTCCCCCGCTTGCGGGGGAGGGTAGGGGAGAGGGTGTTTCCGCAGGCGAGAACCCCTAAGAGGTGAGAGCCCTCTCCCGGCCTCTCCCGCAAGCGGGAGAGGTGCAGGCCGCGTCAGCGCTTGTTGCGGATCGGAACGTCCATGTCCTCGATCTTCAGCTCGCGCACCGGCTCGAGGATGGCCCAGGCGACGTTCGGATCGACCTTGACCTTGAAGTGATACATGCTCTGGAGCGCCTGATGGTCTTCTTTCCGGAACACCATCTTGCCCTTCGGCGTGTCGAACTCCAGGCCTTCCATCGCGGTGATCAGCTTCTCGGTGTCGGTCGACTTCGCCTTGGTGACGGCGGCGACGACGGACATCGCAGCGGCAAAACCGCCGGCGGTGAAGAAGTCCGGCGGCGCCTTGAAGCGCTTCTGGTGCTCGGCAACCAGCCAGTCGTTCACCGGGTTCTTCGGAATGTCATAGTAATAATAGGTCGCGCCTTCCATGCCGGGCAGCGCCTTGTAGGCCGCGAGCGCCGGCAGGATGTTGCCGCCGGTCGAGAGCTCGATGCCGTAGCGCTTCGGATCCATGTCCTGGAGCTTGGCCAGCGGATTGCCGGCGCCGGCCCAGATCACCCAGATCACCTTGCGGCCGGGCTTGTCCTTCAGCGCGTCGAACAGGCGCTGGCCGACCGCGGTGAAGTCGGTGGTGTTGGTCGGAGCATATTCTTCCGCAGCTAACGTCGCGCCGGTCTTGGCGAGCGCCTCCTTGAAGGCGGCGACGCCGTCGCGGCCGAAGGCGTAATCCTGCGCCAGGGTCGCAACGGTGACGCCTTGCTTGCCGATCGCGACGGCGTTGGAGATCGCGTCCTGCGAGGAGTTGCGCGCGGTGCGGAAGATGTAGCGGTTCCACTTCTCGCCGGTAATCTGATCCGCAACCGCAGGCTCGACGATCAAGATCTTCTTGTTCTCTTCGGCAACGGGCAGGATCGCGAGCGCCGCGGCCGACGACGTCGTGCCGATCGCGATATCGACCTTGTCGTCCTGATAGGCTTCGGCGAGCGCGGCTTTCGCGAGATCCGGCTTGCCCTGGTCGTCCTTGGTGATGATGACGATCTTGCGACCGTCGAGCGTCATGGTGCCCTTGGTGGCGTATTCAAAACCCATTTGCAGGCCGGTCTCGGTCTGCTTGGCATAGGCCTCCAGCGGGCCGGTCTTGCCGTAGATCAGCGCGATCTTGAGATCATCCGCGCGCGCGGTAGTGGCGGCGGCGAGGCCGAGAATGGTTGTTGTTATGATGACTGATAAACGCAAGATGATCCCTCCTGATTCATTTTGTTGGGCAACAGCGATTTGCACAGCGCAGCGAACATTGCAATTCGACCTTCCGCCTGAGGCCGCGCATGCAAGGTCTGCATCATTTTTCAGCCTGTCGCGTGCGACGTGCGCCGTCATCGAGCGCGTCGGCCCCTTCGACCTGCCGCCAATCCGACTGCGCCTCGGCGGCGCTTTCGAAAATGTGCGGCGCTACGCCGCGCTTCTCCAGGGCTTCGCCGAGCTTGATGCGCAGGAACCCTGATGTCGTGTAGCGCGACACGCCGGAATAGAAGCGGTCGACGAGGCTGCGGACCATGGCCGAATAATCGTCCATCAGCTCGGGCAGGATCGAGAAGTTGTCGTAGTTGACGATGGCATAGACACGTTGTCCGTGCGGGGCGAGCCTGGCCTCGACGATGCGCGCAATCGCGTCGATATCGGCCTTGCTGCGCAGCGGATAGCGTTCCAGATTGACGAAGAACAGGTTCTGCTGCTCGTCCAGCGTGAAGCGCTGGTCGAGCGGGATGGTCAGAAGCCGTTCGCGCAGCTCCATCAGATCGTCGCGGAAGATGCGCGCATCCATCAGCGCGGGATCGCGCGGGATCAGCGGCTTGAAATCCATCAGGCGCAGGATGTCGCGCTCGATGTCGATGCCGGGCGCGACCTCGACGAGCTCGAGACCGTCGGGGCGCAGCACGAAGACGCAGCGCTCGGTGACATAGAGCACGCGCTGCCCGCGCGCCGCCGAGACGGCGCCGCTGAAGGTGACGTGCTCGACGTGGTCGACGAACTTGCGCGACTTCGCGTCCGTGACGATCGACAGCTTGCCGTCATTGACCGCAATGGTCTGCTTGCCCGCGCCGAAGGTGCCGACGAACACGACCTCCTTGGCGTTCTGGCTGATATTGATGAAGCCGCCGGCACCCGCAAGCTTCGGCCCGAACTTGCTGACGTTGAGGTTGCCGGCGCGGTCGACCTGCGCAAGCCCGAGGAAGGCCGCATCGAGCCCGCCGCCGTCGTAGAAATCGAACTGATAAGGCTGGTCGATCACCGCCTGCGTGTTGATCGCCGCGCCAAAGTCGATGCCGCTGGCGGGGATGCCGCCGATCACGCCGGGCTCCGCCGTCAACGTGATGAGGTCGATGATGCGCTCCTCATTGGCGACCGAGGCGATGCCCTCGGGCATGCCGATGCCGAGATTGACGACGCTGTTGGCCTTCAATTCGAAGGCGGCGCGGCGGGCGATGATCTTGCGCTCGCTCATCGCCATGGTGGGGAGCGAGGCTGCACGCACCCGGATCTCGCTCGAGAAGGCCGGGTTATATTGCGTGCCAAACGTCTGCCAGTGGTGCTCAGGCCTCGCCACCACGACGCAGTCGACGAGGATGCCGGGGATCTTGACCTGGCGCGGATTGAGGCTGCCGCTCTCGGCGACCCGCTCGACCTGGGCGATGACGATGCCGCCGGAATTATGCGCGGCCATGGCAATGGCGAGCGCTTCCAGCGTCAGCGCCTCCTTCTCCATGGTGAGGTTGCCGTCGGGATCGCCCGTGGTGGCGCGGATGATCCCGACATGGATCGGAAACGTCCTGTAGAGCAGGCACTCCTCGCCGCCGATCGTGATCAGCTCCACCATGTCCTCGGTGGTGCGCGCGTTGAGCTTGCCGCCGCCATGGCGCGGATCGACGAAGGTGCCCATGCCGACGCGGGTGATGTGGCCGGGCCGGTGCGCCGCGATGTCGCGGAACAGATGCGTGATCACGCCCTGCGGCAGGTTATAGGCCTCGATCTGGTTGGCGATCGCGAGCTGCTGCAATTTGGGCGCAAGCCCCCAATGCCCGCCGATCACGCGCCGGACCAGGCCCTCATGCGCGAAATGGTTGAGGCCGCGATGCTTACCGTCGCCCTGGCCCGCCGCATAGACCAGCGTCAGATTGTGCGGCTTGCCTTGCGTGTAGGGCGCATCGCCCTCGTTGGAGAGATAGAGCTCCTCGAGCGCAATCGCGATCTCCTCGGCAAAGCCGATGCCGACGAAGCCGCCGGTGGCGACCGTGTCGCCGTCGCGGATCAGCATGACGGCCTCCGCCGCCGTGACGATCTTGCCCTTCTCGGAATTGCGCAGGTAAGGCAAAGCTGGGTGCTGGCTCACGGCGTTCCTCCCGATCCCTGGACCGCATGCCGTTGTTGCTTGGTGTCGATCTTATCGCGAGGAGCGGCCCTGGAACAGGCCGCTTCTCGCGGCGCGAGACGTGACCCTCGCCGGTCAGGCCTGAACTATCTTGCGTGTTTCGGTGGCGAAGTAGACCGACACGATGGTGATGATCGCGAGCACGATCATGTAGAGCGAGATCGGCCAGGTCGCCGGCGCATAGGCCGTCATCAGGCCGGTCGCGATCAGCGGCGACAGCGCGCCGGCGAAGATCGAGGCGAGGTTGTAGCCGAGCGACACGCCGCTGTAGCGTACCTTGGTGCCGAACAGCTCGGACAGGAAGCTCGCCTGCGGGCCGTACATCGCGGCGTGGCCGACGGCGAGGCCCAGCGCAATCGCGATCCAGGCGAGGTGCGGGTTCTTGGTCGACAGCAGCATGAACAGTGGGAACGACATCAGCGCGGAAAAGACCGCGCCGAAGATGTAGATCGGCCGCCGCCCGACGCGGTCCGAGAGCGCGCCGAACGCAGGGATCGTGAAGGTCTCGATCGCGGCCGCGATCAACACGCCGTTCAGCATGTCCTGCTTGTTCATGCCGAGCGATTGCGTCGCAAAGGCGAGCACGAAGGTGGCATAGATGTAGAAGAAGCCGTTCTCCGCAAAGCGCGCGCCCATCGCGAGCAGGATGTTTTTCGGATACATCCGGATCGCTTCGACGATCGGCATCTGCACTTCCTGCTTGCTGTCCTTGACCTTCTGGAACTCCGGCGATTCCGCGATGGTGAAGCGGATCCACAGCCCGACCAGCACCAGCGCGATCGAGAACAGGAACGGGATGCGCCAGCCCCAGGCATAGAGCTGCGCGTCGGTCAGCAGCGACGACACCACCGAGAACACCAGCGTGCCGAGCACGAGGCCGAGCGGCGCCCCGAGTTGCGGCCAGCTGCCGTAAAAGCCTTTCTTGTCCTCGGGCGCATGTTCGACTGCCATCAGTACCGCGCCGCCCCATTCGCCGCCCAGGCCAAAACCCTGGATCAGGCGGCAGGTGACCAGCAGGATCGCGGCCCAGATGCCGGCGGTCTCATAGGTCGGCAGGAAGCCGATCGCCGCGGTCGCGGCGCCCATGATCAGCAGCGTCAGATAGAGCATGGTCTTGCGGCCGATCTTGTCGCCGTAGTGGCCGAACACGACGCCGCCGAGCGGCCGCGCGATGAAGCCGAGCGCGTAGGTCGCAAACGCCAGCAGCGTGCCGACCATGGGGTCGAAGGTCGGAAAGAACAGCTTGTTGAAGATCAGCGCGGCGGCAGTGCCGTAGAGGAAGAAGTCGTACCACTCGATCGCGGTGCCGATCAGGCTCGCGGTGGCGACGGTGACGTGCGAGGGTTGTCGTGCTTGAAGCTGATTGACGGTGATCGCTCCACTCATCTGGCGTCCTCCCTGGTTGCGAATGCGCATGTGCAGCACGCGTCATTGTGCAGAGCGAAAAGCAAGCTCCGCGCCAGATGCGGCGGAGATGAGCAAAGTGGCTGAAAACCCGGCAGTTCGCGCATTCGCGCCAGGAAGGTCGCGTGGCGAGTCGTGTCCGGAGTCTGAGACTCCGGACAATCTCCGTCTCGAAACTCAGACGGAGGCCGGTCCCGAGGCGAGGCCGAATTTGGCGAGCTTCTTGTAGAAGGTCGCCCGCGAGATCTGGAGCAGTTTGGCGGCTTCCGAGATCTGGCCGTTGCTGGCGGCGAGCGCCTGCTCGAGCGTGTGCTTCTCGAACTCGGCTTCGGCTTCGGCATAGGGAACGACGGTGCCGCCAGTCCGGACCTGCGCTACGGGCCTGGTGTCGGCGCCGACGGGCAGAATGCGGGCAAAATCCTCGCCGGTCAGCCGCCCTGAATCGCTCAGGATCAGCGCGCGCTCCAGGATATTGCGGAGCTCACGGACGTTGCCGGGCCAGTCGTAGCGGGCAAGGGCGGCGAGCGCGCTCGGCGTGATCCTGGCGTTGACGTAGTCGCCGGTGGCGCTGATGTCCTCGAGCAGCCGCGCGCAGATATCGGGCAGATCGTCGAGACAGTCGCGCAAAGGGGGCAGGCCGATCGAAAGCACGTTGAGCCGGTAATAGAGATCGGCACGGAAAGCGCCCTCGCTGACGCGCTTGTGCAGATCGACATTGGTCGCGGCCACCACGCGCACGTCGATCTTGGTGACCTTGTCGGAGCCGAGCGGCTCGATCTCGCGCTCCTGCAACACGCGGAGCAGCTTGGCCTGGAGCTGGAGCGGCATCTCGCCGATCTCGTCGAGGAACAGCGTGCCGCCATCGGCGATGCGGAATTTTCCCTCACGGCCCTTGCGGTCGGCCCCGGTATAGGCGCCCGGCGCCGTGCCGAAGAATTCCGACTCGATCAGCGTGTCGGGAATGGCCGCGACGTTGACGCTGACGAACGGTTTTTCGACGCGGGAGGAGGCGTTGTGAATGGCCTGCGCCAGCATCTCCTTGCCCGTTCCGGTCTCGCCGGTCAGCAGCACGGTGACGTTCTGCCGCGCGGCGCGCGCGGCCAGCTCCTTGGCCTGCGCGATGCCAGGCGTCGCGCCGACGTAGTCGGCAAAAGTGAAGCGTGCGCCACGGGCGTGCGACAATTGTCGCCGCGCCAGCCGCAGGTCGCTCTCGAGCTGGGCGACGCGTGTGAGCAGCGGCTTCAGGCCTTCGAGGCGGTCATAGAGCACGAAGCCGATGGCGCCGATGATATTGCCGCGCTCGTCCTCGATCGGCATGCGGGTGACGACGAGCTGCTGGCCGCCGAGCTCCATGATGTCGAGGATGATCGGTTCCCCGGTCTCCACGACCCGCCGCATCAGGCTGTTGGGAATGATCTCCTCGATGGGACGGCCGAGCGCCTCGGACTCATGCGAAAGGCCGATCGCGGTGACGTATTTCTCGTTGACATAGACCACGCGCCCGCTGCGATCGATCGCAATGGCGCCCTCGCACAGATGCTCCAGCCGCTCGAACAACGTCTCCATGGCGCGGGCGCGAATATAGGCGGAATCGCTGACGACGGAGGAGGGAGCGGACATGGCGTACCTCGGTGGCTGCCAAGCGAGGCAAGCCCGGACGTTCGCCTGCTTCTTAGCAAAAGGCCAGTAATTTCAAAGGGAGAAAACGGGGTGCGTAGCTCGACCTGTCCCCAGTCCGTCGTCCTGGCTTTCGCCAGGACGACATGGAGGTTGTTGCTCAGCCCTCCCAGCCCTACCGCCGATACCCGCCCGCGCGTGAATAGCCCTGTCGGTTTTGCTGCGCCGGGCGGCTTGCGATGCTGACGCGCGCTTCGCTGACCGCGGGCGTCGCGAGCTTCAGCTCCTCCAGGAAGATCGGCCGGGCGAAATAATAGCCCTGCGCATAGCGGATCTTGGTCGCGGCCTGGAGGTACGCCAGCTCCTCATAGGATTCGAGGCCTTCGGCGATCACCGTCATGCCGAGCGCTTCGCTCAAGGATTCGATCGCGCGCAAGATGCCCTGGCTGCGCGGGCGCTTATGGATGTCGGTGATGAAGGAGCGGTCGATCTTGATCTCGTCGGCGGTGATGTCGGCGAGTGCCGAGAGCGAGGAAAAGCCGATGCCGAAATCGTCGATGGAAATGCCGACGCCGAGCTTACGGAACATCGGCAGAATCTCGGACTGGAAATGATTGGTGGCGACGAAGGCGTCCTCGGTCACCTCGATCATGAAGCGGTTCGGAAAGCCGGTCTCTTCCAGCGCCTTCGCGAACGAGCGCATGAATTCAGCGTTTCCCGCCTGCTTGGCCGCGACGTTGATGCTGATGCTCGCTTCGGCGCCAAAGGTGTCGTTGATGAGGTCGATCGACCGCACGATCTCGGCCAGCACGAGATGGGTGAGCTCGTCGATCAGCCCGAGTTCGACCGCGAGGTTGATGAACGAGCCCGGCGCCTGGATCACGCCCTCATCGTCGCGCAGGCGCACCAAGGCCTCGATGCCCTTTACGGCCTGGGTCCTGATGTCGACCTTGGACTGGAAAGCGCAGCAGAAGCGCTTCTCGAGGATGGCGAGCCGCAGCGACTGCTCGATCTTCATGCGCGCGAGCGCCTCGCGCTCCATGCCGGAGTCGAAGAACGCAGCGGAGCCCTTGCCGTTGTTCTTGCTGCGGTACATCGCGATGTCGGCATTCTGGCGCAGCACCTCGAAGGAGCGGCCGTGATCGGGATAGAGGCTGACGCCGACCGAGGTCGAGGCGAAGATCTCGGAGGAGTCGATGAAGAAGGGCGCGGTGAGGCGCTTCAGCGTCGCCTGGATGAATTCGGCGACCTCCTCTTCGCTCTTGATCGGCGAGAGCAGCAGCAGGAATTCGTCGCCCGAGATCCGCGACAGCATGTCGGTCTCGCGCAGGTCGCGGCCGAGCCGCTTCGACAGCTCGACCAGCAGCGCATCGCCGACCGAATGGCCGTAATAGTCGTTGATGTGCTTGAAATTGTCGATGTCGAGAAAAGCGAGTGCAAAACGCTCGTCGCTGCGATCGCGCGCCAAAATGCCCTTGACGCAATGCTCGATCACGCGCCGGGAGGGCAGGCCGGTGAGCTCGTCGAAATAGGCCGAGCGAAACAGCTGGTCCTCGAAATTCTTCTGCTCGGTGATGTCGGAGGAGGCGGAGATGAGGAGATCGCGCCCCTCAAGCCGGACCGGTCGATGGGTGGTGAGCAGCACCTGGCGCGCGGTACCGTCATGGACGGATTCCTCGGCCACCACCGGCTGGCCGGCCTGCATCGCCTGCTGGCAGGCTTCCCGTCGCTGGGTCAGGTCCGGCGTCGGCCGGCTGCCATCCATGCCGAGATGGCGGGCGGCGGCATCGTTAACCAGAATGAGATCGCCGTGCGCGTCCTGCACGGTCACGCTGGCAGGCAGCATTCTAACGATTTCCTTGAGAAATCCGAGCTCGGCATCAGTCGCGCCGGAGTATTTGCTGTGGTTCATAGAATTCATGAATCTTGTTGTTCAGGCGCGGCTTTGTAATGGAGCGATCTTGCAGAAGTGCCTCTTAGTTTTGGTTAAGGGATACGCAGAAATACGGTTGTGGTTCGCAACAACTTGTTGCGCCGGCACGCGCGGCGCCGATCGTCATTAACAGAGCGTCAACGGCAGGTGCGAAACTGCGAGGGATGTGCGCGGACTGCGTTCGCTTTGCCGCCAGACTGTCAGGATTTGGGAATCCGGCATTGCATGATGCAATGAACGCCGCTCTTCAGGTAGGAGATCTCGGTCTTGCCATCGAAGGCGATGAGCGCCGATTTCAACAATTTGGTGCCGAAGCCCGGTGCCGAAACCTTGTCGACGCTGGGTCCCTCGGTCTCGTCCCAGGTGACGGTGAGACGGTCGTCGGAGACGGTCCACGACACCTGCAACAGGCCGCGCGGGGCGGAGAAGGCGCCGTATTTGCTCGCATTGGTGGCGAGCTCGTGAAACATCAGTGACAGCGTGACCGCGAGCTTGGCCGGCAGGAACAGCCGCTCGCCGTTCAGCGTGAAGCGGACATGGCCGTAAGGGCCGAGCTCGGAGATCAGGAGGTCGCGGATGTCGCAGCCGGAGTTGTCGACGCGCGCGATCAGGTCGTCGGTTGCCGCCAGCGAGCGCAGCCGCGGATCGATACGGGCCCAGACCTGCGGCTGATCATGCAGCACCTGATGCAGCACCGCATGCACGGTGGAGAGCTTGTTCTTGAGCCGGTGCTGCAATTCGTCGACCAGGAGCTTGCGATACTCCTCTTCCTCGATCAGGCGCTTGGAGATGCGCCGCTGCTCGATCAGCAGTGAGCGATAATGCTCGACGCCCCAGATCGTGAGCGCGCTGACGGCCCAGTACAGTACCAGCAGAACGAAGCGCGCGCGGTCGGCATGGACGTCGCCGAAATTCAGGCTGACGCCGAGCACGCCGCCGATCAGCGCCGTGACGACGCCGATGCGCAAACCGCCGAACGCGGCGGCAAAGAACACGGCCGGAAAATACGGCGTGAAGAAGATGTCCGGCCGCACCTGGGCGAGGCCCCAGCGCACCAGCGTCGCGAGCATGAGACAGATCGTCGCGAAGCCGACGCTGAGCGCCAGCGAAGGCGGCGAGATGCCAAGCCAGCCTTTCCGGAATTCGTCGACCAGTTTCATCATCTGCCGTTCAACCGCAAAGCAAGCTCGGAAGGCGGGCTGCAAATGAAGGCGATGCACAGGCCGCCTGCGCAAGCATAGCTTGCCTCGGCATTGGCGGGCGGGAATATTGGCCGTTGGAACGACGGCGCCGCGCGGTGCCGGTCAATCGGCCTTAAATCATTCGAAAACAGGAGCATCCCATGGGCAGTCTTCGTTGCCGAAGGCGCCAAAATTGTGATCGTGGGACGGCGTATACCGGAAGGCGAGGTGGATAAGGGCTTCCGCATTCTCCGTCATTGCGAGGAGCGAAGCGACGAAGCAATCCAGACTGTCTCCGCGGCAAGAGCCTGGATAGCTTCGCTTCGCTCGCAATGACTGGATGTGGCGATCTCACACCGCCTTCACCACCACGCGCAGTCCGTCGCGCGGCTTCGGGATCGGCCACATCTGCCAGTTGGGCTTGTAGCCGGGCTCCAGCGACACTTCGAGATTCTGCACGAAGTGCCGCGCAAAGCATTTCGCCTGCATGTAGGCGAAGTGCAGGCCGAGGCACATATGCGCGCCGCCGCCGAAGGGTATCCAGGCGAAGCGGTGGCGGTTGCGCTGCGCCTCCTCGGTGAAGCGCAGGGGATCGAAATGATCCGGCTCCGGCCAGATATCCTTCATGTGATGGGTGTAGAGCGGATTGACGCCGACCGCCGTGCCGGCCGGAATCGTAAAGCCCTTGAACGTGAAGTCGCGCATCGCGCGGCGCGGCATCGACGGCACCGGCGGCCTGATCCGCAGCGCCTCCTTGAACGCCATCTCGGACAGCGGCATCTTTTCGAGATGGTCAAAGCTCGTCGGCGCGTCGGCCGACAGCTTGAGCGCCGTAACCTCGTCGCGCAGCCTGCTCTGCCAGTCCGGATGAGCCGCGAGTTCGCCGATGAAGGACGTCAGCGACGAGGTCAGCGTGTCATGCGCGGCCATCATCAGGAAGCTCATGTGGTCGATGATGTCCTGCTCGGAGAGCAGCGCGCCGTCCTCATGGGTGGCGTGGCAGAGCTGCGAGAACAGATCCTCGCCGCCTGCTTTCGCGCGGCGCAGCGGAATCTGCTCCCTGAAATAGGCGACGATGCGCTTGCGCCCATTGACGCCGCGCGCCATCTGCGTGCCCGGCAGGGGACGGCGGATCGGGGCCACGGAGGCAGCCACCATGTCAGCGAAGGCACGGTTGATCTCGTCGACCTCCGGTCCGATATCGGCGCCAAGGAAGGAGGTTGCGGCGAGATCGAGTGTGAGCTGCTTCATCGCAGGGTAAAGCTGCATGACCCCAGGCTTCGCCTTCCACTGCGCGACCCGCGCCGCGATGCCCTTGTCGAGATCGGCGAGATAGCACTTCATCGGCCCGGACTTGAACGCGACCGACAGCGCCTTGCGGTGCAGGCGGTGCTCGTCGAAATCGAGCAGCATCAGGCCGCGCGGAAACAACAGGCCGAGCACCTTGTTCCAGCCATGGGTCGAGGAGAACAGCTTCTGCTGGTCAAACAGCACGAGCTCGTTCGCCTCCGGCCCGAGCAGCACCACGTTGGTCTCGCCAAAAAAGTGAGTGCGATAGACCGGGCCGTATTTTGCGCCGCTCGCCTCGATGTGGCCCTTGGGATCGGCCAGCACCTGGAACGTCTTGCCGATGATTGGCCAGCCCTCGTCGCCCGGAATATGCTTGAGCTCGTTGCGCCTGGGCGGGGTCCAGCTGATCGCAGGCGGGGCCACACTCTGCATCGACATGAGGATTGCTCCGGTTGGCTGACCGAACAGACTCGCGTCGCAGCCCGGCTTACGCCACGCCGCCTCGGGTAGCATAGCACAGGCGGACGGAATTGGTGTGACGGCGCAAATGCCCGCGATGCGGGCCTTACGCCTGCCGCTTCGCTGCCTCCTTCTGCAAATCCGGCGCGTTGACGGCGGGTATCGCGACGCGGCCGGGGCCGGTCTGCTTCAAGGCCTCGGCGGCCTTCTCGTTCTCCATGATCTTGGCCATCACCGCCTGTCCCGCGCGCTCGAAGATCGCGCGGTTCTCGGTCACGAATTTTTGCGACCGGCGAAGCCCGTCGATATAGCCGTTGATCTCGGGCACCACATAGCGCGCGACCATGTCCCAGCTCCGGCGCGTGGCTTCCGGATTGGCCCAGTCGTGCACGAAGCCGATGACGGCGCCGACGCCGCCCGAGACCTCCATCACGTTCTTGATGGTCTTGACGAGATCATCGGGCGTGCCGATGGTCGAGGCCGCGCCGTCGACGAAGGCGGTCTTGTCCACGGCCTCGTCGGGCGAGGCGAACGCGGTCAGGCCCGGCCGTTGCAGCGTGCCGACATTATATTCGTTGTGCCAGCGCATCAGCCCGGCGCCGGCCTCGCGGCGCGCCTGCTCGCGGGTCTCGGCGATGTGCCAGGTGAGCAGCACGCGCCAGTCGGCGCGGCTGACCCTGGTGCCGTGCTTTTTCGCGGCGTCCTCGGCGAATTCCCATTGCTGGCGCAGCGACATCAGGCCCTGCGTCGTCATCGAGCCCAGCGAGATGATGCCGATGCCGTATTTGCCGGCGAGGGTCATGCCGGATGGCGAGATCTGCGAGGCCACCACGAACGGCATCTCCTCCTGGAGCGGCAGGAGCTGGAGCGCGGCGTCGTTCATGGTGAACCAGTCGCTCCTGGCGGTGACGCGCTCGCCGTTGAACAGACGGCGGATGATGGCGATCGCCTCGTCCTGGCGGTCGCGCTGCGTCATCGGATCGATGCCGAGCGTATGCGCGTCGGATGCGAGCGCGCCTGGGCCGGAGCCGAAGATCGCGCGCCCGCCGGTCATGTGGTCGAGCTGCACCATCCGCTGCGCGACGTTGAAGGGATGGTGATAGGGCAGCGAGACGACGCCGGTGCCGAGCTTGATGCGCTTGGTGCGCTCGCCGGCCGCCGCCAGGAACATCTCCGGCGAGGCGATCATCTCCCAGCCGGAGGAATGATGCTCGCCGCACCAGAACTCGTCATAGCCGAGCGCATCGAGCTGCTCGACGAGGTCGAGGTCGCGCCGGAACTGGAGCATCGGATGCTCCCCGATCGGGTGATGCGGGGCAAGAAAGGCTCCGAATTTCAGGCGCGCCATGGGTGTTTCCTTTGATTTATGTCGTTGTGTCGCGACGCATTGTTAGGCCAGCGGGAAAGTGCTTTCAATGTGCGCCGGCCAAAGACCCGCAATGCGCGGGACGCGGGATGCAACCGCTGTCCGCGCTGTGGAATTTGTGCCGTTTGCCGTCGCGATCGATGCATCCAGGCATGAATCGGGAGTCGCGCATGCGGAAAGATGGAGTGACGCCGGAACGGCCGGCGCGTCTTGCGTTGACGCGCCGCGGTGTGCTCGCGGGCGCCATTGCCGTCGTTGCCAGCCGCGGCCAGGGCGCCGAGTCCGGAGCGCTGTCCGACATCGTAGCCGCGTTCGATCGCGAACGCGAACGGCGTAACGTGCCCTCGATCAGCGTTGCACTGATTGAGGAGGGCCGCGTCAGCCTGTGCCAGCGCGGTCTGCGCAGCGTCTCGCGCAGCGATGCGGTCGGGCCGGAGACGCGCTACCAGGCGGCCTCGATCTCCAAGACAGTCGCGGCGATCACGGCGATCGCGCTTTCGGCGCGCGGCCATGTTGCGCTCGATGCCGATGTTGGAACCTATCTCAAGCGGTGGCGACTGCCGCAGATACCTGCAATGACGTCGAATCCCGTGACGCTGCGGCGCCTGTTCGGCATGACCTCAGGCTGCAACGTTCCGGGTTATCTTGGCTATCCGGTCGATGCGCTGCTGCCCAATGCCGTGCAAATTCTCGCCGGCGTGCCGCCAGCGAATTCGCCGCCGGTGCGGATCGTAACGTCGCCCGGCACAGTCGAGGCCTATTCGGGCGGCGGCTGCCAGGTCGCGCAGGTCGCTATGGAGGATGCCACGGGACGGCCGTTTGCGGAGCTCGTCAGCGCGTATGTGTTGCGTCCACTCGCAATGGATCGCTCCGGCTTCTTCCAGCCGCCGGGTCACGCGCAGCGGGCATCGTTTGCTCTCGCTCATGATGACGGAGGGCGCGAAATCGCGGGCGGCTGGCATGTCTATCCGGAATATGCCGCCGCAGGCCTCTGGTCGAAGCCGTCCGATCTCGCCAGGATCGTGCTCGCGATGATCGCCGCGCACAGAGGTGATGCGCAGACCGTGTTCGGCGGAAGCGGTGTGACGGCGATGCTCACCTCCGTCGACGATCTCGGCTATGGCATTGGCGTCGCGCTCGCGGGCGAGGGCAACGGTCGCATTGCGATGAAGCGGGGCAACAATCTCGGCTTTCGCAGCGGCTTTGTGGCATGTCCGGGAACGGGGCAGGGCGCGGTGGTCATGACCAACGGCAATGACGGCGAGCCGGTCGTGGACGCGCTGCTGGATGCGCTGGCCGAGCACTATCGCTGGCCGGCTCGCGCACCTTGGCCGGAGTGATTGACGGCATTGGCCGTGTGCGGACGGAGATGCCGCTCAGCAATCAGGCCACCGCGTTGACAATCCTACCTCCGAGGTAATGTCCGGAACGACGCCGATCTGAAACGATCAAGCGCTGCGAGATTTCTGAAAGCGCGTGTGCCGATGCATCAGATTGTCACAAAACAGATGGATTCAACCCGCCGCTGGTGGGTGCTGTCGGTCGTGGTGGCCGCGCAGTTCATGTTCGGCGTCGACGCCTTCGTGGTCAACGTCGCGATTCCCACCATCGCGGTCGACCTGCGTGCGACACCGGCGCAGATCGAATCCGTCATTGCGATCTACCTGATCGCCTATGCGACGCTGGTGGTCGCGGGCGGCCGGCTCGGCGACATCCATGGCACGAAGAACGTGTTCCTCGCCGGTGTTGCCGGCTTCACGCTGACCTCGCTGTGGTGCGCCCTCGCGCAATCCGGCCCCGAGCTGATCATCGCGCGGCTGGCGCAGGGCGCAACCGCGGCGCTGATGGTGCCGCAGGTGCTGGCGACGCTGCATGTCCTGTTCACCGACGAGTCGCGCAGCCGCGCGTTCGCCATCTACGGCATCGTGCTGGGGCTCGCGGGCGCGGCCGGCTTCATGCTCGGCGGACTGCTCGTGACGATCGATCTTGCGCATGCCGGCTGGCGCTCGGTGTTCTTCGTCAACGTGCCGTTCGGCCTCGTCATCATCGTCGCCGCGGTGCGCATCATGCCGTCGGTGCCGCGACGCGCCGGCACGCGGCTCGATGTCGCCGGCAGCTTTGTCCTGTTCGCGGGCCTGTTGTGCCTGATCGGACCGCTGCTGTTCGGCCACGATGCCGGCTGGGCACCATGGCTGTGGGGCGTGATGGCCATCGGAGTCGCTATACTCGCGGCCTTCCTGCGCCTCGAGCACGCTGTGGCGCGGCGCGGCGGCATGCCGCTGATCGATCTGACGCTGTTGTCGGATGCTGCTTTCCTGCGCGGACTTGGCGCTGCGTTGTTTTTCTTTCTCGCCAATCTGTCCTTCTACCTGATCATGACGCTGTTCATGCAAAACGGATTGAAGATCCCGCCGCTCGCGGCTAGCAGCGCCTTCGTTCCGCTTGCGCTCGCCTTCGTCGTGGCGTCACGCCACAGCGGCGTGCGGGCGCGGCATCGCGGCACCAAGGTGCTGATCGAGGGCTGCGCGCTTCAGATCGCCGGCCTTGCCGTGCTCGCGTTTCTCGCCGTCGCTACCGACGCGCCGACGCCGCCGATGCTCGCGCTCACCATGATCATCTTCGGCTACGGCCAGGGCCTCGTGATGGCGCCGCTCTCGGGCGCCGTGCTCTCGACGGTCAATCCTGTCGCCGCAGGCTCTGCATCCGGCATGTACGGCACGACCATACAGATCGGTAATGCAGCCGGTGTCGCCGCCATCGGCGCGCTCTATTTCGCCATCGAATCGATGCACTCATCACGTGCAGCATTCTTCGTCGCACTCGCCTCGTTTGCGACGTTAATCACGATCTGCGTCGCATTTCTGACATGGATGCGTCGCGCACATGCTCGAAGTTGAGGCATTTCGGGGAATCCCCGTGGATTCCCGGGTGACTGAACGGCACACACACTTTTTATTTTGCGCCGCAGCAACTATTTGCTTTGGGGTGAAGTTGGAAGTCGCCCCATCAGGAGCTGTCGGTGTCGTTAACCAGGAATGTCGATCTCTTAAGACGTCTGCCAAAGCTGAATGCTCTGCGCCTTGCCGAAACGGCACGTGGCGCAGGCGAGCACAGCCCGCTCGCGGAAGTCAGCGGATTCGGCTCCAATCCCGGAAACCTGCGCATGTTCGCGTTCGTGCCGGCGCAATTGCAGCAGGCGCGCGCGCTCGTCGTCGTGCTGCATGGCTGCGGCCAGACCGCGGCGACCTACGATCTCGGCGCCGGATGGTCGACGCTTGCCAAGCACTACGGCTTCGCGCTGTTGATGCCCGAGCAGCAGCGCGTCAACAACGCCAACACCTGCTTCAACTGGTTCAGTCCGGAAGACACCGCGCGCGACAGCGGCGAGGCGTGCTCGATCCGCGAGATGATCGCGCACATGGTCACGACGCACGGCATCGATGCGCGCCGCATCTTCATCACCGGCCTGTCCGCCGGCGGCGGCATGACCTCGGTGATGCTCGCAACCTATCCCGAGGTCTTCTCAGCCGGCGCGGTCATTGCGGGGCTGCCTTATGGCGTGGCGTCGAACCTGCGCCAGGCGCTCGATGGCATGTTTCATTCGCCCGAGCGTCCCGCGCGCGAGCTCGGCGATCTCGTGCGCAAGGCGTCCGGCCATCGCGGCCCCTGGCCGAAGATTTCGGTCTGGCACGGCAGCGCCGATCGCACCGTCAATCCCGGCAATGCCGACGAGATCGTCAAGCAGTGGCTCGACCTGCACGACCTGCCGCTGACGCCGATGGCGGAGACCGTCGTCGACGGCTATCCGCGCCAGGCCTGGTGGAATGCGGACGGCGAGACGCTCGTCGAGTCTTTCGCCATCACCGACATGGCGCACGGCACGCCGCTCGGCGTCGCCGACAACGATCACCGCTACGGCATGGAAGGCGCCTTCCTGATCGAGGCCGGCATCTCCTCGTCGTACCACATCGCAAAATTCTTCGGCCTGACCGACTGGATCCGCAGCTCCGCGCCGGCGGAGAAAGCCGCGCCAGCCCCTTCGCCTGCGCCGCATCTTGCGAGGTCGATCCGGGTGGCCGTCGCCGAACCGCAGCCCAATGCCAAGCTCAAGGCCAAGTCCAACGCCAAGTCCAATGCCAAGCCCAGCAAGAAGGCCAAGCGCGGTCTCGATCTCGGCGCCGTCATCACCCGTGCGCTGACGGCCGCGGGACTGATGAAGTAGTCACAGGCTGTAGCTTGGCGAAGATTGGCTGTTACCAACTCGCGCTACAACACCCGCTGGGGTAATGGGTCCAGGCTTTCGCCAGGACGACTCCGAGTGAGCTACGCCGTGGCGTCGATCAGCTCGATCGGCGTCACCGTGACCTCGCCGCCGGCGACCTTCCGTGTCATTTCCGTATAATGCTTGAAGAAGTCGCGCGATTGGAGCGTCTTCTGCGCGGCATCGTCGGTGACGCTGGCGAGGTGGAAGTAGCTGTTGTCGTCGCGATTCTTCATGCAGCGATAGCCGATCCGCCCTTTCAGCTCCGGATCATCGTTGATCGCCTTGATGAAGCGGCCGATCTCCTGGTGCCAGGCCTCCGTGGTGCCGTTCCTGAATTGATACTTGATCATGAAGTGCTTCATGAGACGCTCCCTTCGTCATGTGCGTCATCATGTGCGCCTTGGGAGCAATCCTGCAAGTATGGACAAAATTGATAGTATGGACTTTTTTCGCGGCCCTCCTATCCTCATCCTCGCGATGCGAAGGGAGGTGACGAGATGGCGAAAGCAAAATCGGCCTTGCGGAGCTGTCCGGTCGCGGCCTTCCAGAAGATGATCAGCGGCAAGTACAAGCTCAGGATCGTCTGGGACCTGAAGGACGGCCCGCGCCGTTATGGCGAGATCAGGAGCGGCCTGCTGCGAGGAGCCGCCGGCAGCGCCGAGATCACCCCGCGCGTGCTCAGCCGCGAATTGAAGGCGCTCACCGAGAGCGGCCTGATCGACCGTCGGGATTTTGGCGTGGTGCCGCCGAAGGTCGAATACCGCCTCACCCGCAAGGGCAGGAGTTTCGTGCCCGTGATTTCAGCGATCCGCGATTGGGGCGAGCGGCATTTGAGCGAGCCGGCGGCGCTTGCGGACGCCGCCGAGTAGGGGTGCCTACATCTCGCCGGTGATGAACGGATTGGTCATCCGCTCATGGCCGATGCGCGAGCCCGCGCCATGGCCGCAGATGAAGCCGACGTCGTCGCCGAGCGGCAGGAGCTTCGTCTTGATCGAGTTGATCAGCGTCGCGTGGCTGCCGCCGGGCAGGTCGGTGCGGCCGACTGAACCTGCGAACAGGACGTCGCCGACGTGAGCAAAGCGCATCTCCTTGCTGAAGAAGACGACGCTGCCGGGTGAGTGGCCGGGGCAGTGCAGGATGTCGAAGGAGAGATCGCCGATCGAGACGGTGTCGCCTTCCTCGAGCCAGCGGTCCGGCGCGAAATTGCGCACGCCGGTCATGCCGAAGCGCGCGCCGCTCTCGACCACATTGTCGAGCAGGAATTTGTCGGCGACGTGCGGGCCTTCGATCGGCACCTTCAGTGCGTCGCGCAGGTCGGCGGCGCCGCCGACGTGATCGATGTGGCCGTGCGTCAGCCAGATCTTCTCCACGGTGACGCCGGTCTGCTTGATCGCGTCCAGGATTTTCGGAACGTCCCCGCCGGGATCGATCACCACGGCCCTCTTGCTGGGCTCGTCCCAGATGATGGTGCAATTCTGCTCGAACAGCGTCACGGGAACGATGATTGCGCCCGCTTTCGCCGCCTCTGATTGTTCGGTTTGCTCGGTCATGGCCTCACAATGCCGATTTTTGGCGGCCCGCCAAGCAAAAGATTGCGCCCCCGGCGCTGCGGAACGGTCGTCCCGCCGTCACAAGGCCGTCCCAATGGCCTGTTGGTCTGAACCCGGATGTTCCCGGCGCGTTGCTTTGCGCGGGGCAGATTTCAGGGGGGCGATTCCGGCATGGCAGAGAACGACGAGAACTGGTGGCGCGACGGCATCTTCTATCAGATCTACCCGCGCTCCTTTCAGGACACCGACGGCGACGGAGTCGGCGATCTCGCCGGCATCCTCAAGCGCCTGGCTTACGTGAAGTCGCTCGGCGTCGATGCCATCTGGCTGTCGCCGGTCTTCCGCTCGCCGATGGCCGATTTCGGCTACGACATCTCCGATTACACCGGCATCGATCCGCTGTTCGGCACCATGGAGGATTTCGATGCGCTGTTGCAGGCCACCCATGAGAGCGGGTTGAAGCTGATCCTTGATCTCGTGCCGAACCACACCTCCGACCAGCATCCCTGGTTCATCGCCAGCCGCTCCTCGCGCGACAATCCCAAGCGCGACTGGTTCATCTGGCGCGATGGCGCGCCCGACGGCGGCCCGCCGAACAACTGGCTGTCGGAATTCGGCGGCAGTGCGTGGGCCTATGACGAGGCGACGGGTCAATATTTCTACCACGCCTTCCTCGACCGGCAGCCGGATCTCAACTGGCGCAATCCTGAAGTCCGCGAGGCCATGTATGACGTGATGCGGTTCTGGCTGGAGAAGGGCGTCGACGGCTTTCGCGTCGACGTCATCTGGCACCTGATCAAGGACGCGGATTTCCGCGACAACCCGCCGAACCCGCACTACGTCGAGGGGCGTCCGCCGCACGAAAAGATCCTGACTCAATACTCGACCGATCAGGCGGAGGTGCATGACGTCATCGCCGAGATGCGGCGCGTCACCGATGCGTATCGCGCGCGCGTGCTGATCGGCGAGATCTATCTGCCGCTGCATCGTCTGATGGCCTACTACGGCAACGATCTCACCGGCGCGCAGATGCCGTTCAACTTCGCGCTGCTCTCGACCTTCTGGAGCGCGCGCTCGATCGAGAAGATCATCGAGGACTACGAGAAGGCATTGCCGAGGGGTGCCTGGCCGAACTGGGTGCTCGGCAATCACGACCGGCCGCGCGTCGCGAGCCGCGTCGGGCCGGAGCAGGCGCGCGTCGCCGCGATGCTGCTGCTGACGCTGCGCGGCACGCCGACGCTCTATTATGGTGACGAGATCGGAATGAACCAGGTCTTGATCGCGCCCGAGGACGTCCAAGATCCCTTCGAGAAGAATGTGCCCGGTATCGGCGTCGGCCGCGACGGCTGCCGCACCCCGATGCAGTGGGATTCCTCGAATTTCGCCGGCTTCTCGGAGGTCGCGCCGTGGCTGCCGCTGCCGGAGATCCACGTTCATGAGAACGTGGTCAATCTCGAGGCCGACAAATTCTCGATCCTCAATCTCTACAAGCGCCTGATCGCCTTGCGGAAGGCGCACCGGCCGCTGGTCGTCGGCGACTATCATCCGATCGCCGCGCAAGGCGACCTCCTGGTCTATCGCCGTCAGGCCGGCGACGACGCGCTGGTCGTGGTGCTCAATCTCGGCCCCGACCCCGTCGCCGTGACCACCAGCGCCATCCGCTTCGGCAGCGAGATCCTGCTCTCGACCTTCCTCGACCGCGAGGGCGAAGAACTCGAAGGCGTGCTGGATTTGCGCGGCAATGAAGGCGTGGTGATTGGAGCGGCGCGATAGAAGTTGTCGGGGAGCCTTCTACCGTCCGCCCGCATTCTTCCGCATCGCCTTGGTGTCGATATCGCTGCGCTTCAGGAGATAGTCGAGTCCGCCGACGCGGTACCAGCGATAGCCATAGGGCTCGAGCACGACGCGGTGCTGGCCGCGCTTGTCGGCGCGGCTGTGGTCTTCCGCCAGGAGATTGATCAGGAGGCCTCCGTGGCCTTCGGGCAGCTTCGTCGAGAACGCGATCTCGCGCGGCTTGTCATCGAGATTGTGGATGAACAGCACCGAATTGTTGCGCCAGTCATAGCGGATGATGAAGACCGCGGGATCCTGCACGGCGATGACATCGAAGTCGCCCCAGCCAACTTCCGGGACCTCCTTGCGCATGCGGATGATGCGCTCGGTCCAGTTCAGCATCGAGTTCGGATCGCGCCGCTGCTTGGCGACGTTGACGTGCTCGTAGCCATACGGTCCTTCGTCGATGACAGGTGAGACCGGCTTGTTGCTGTCGGTGAAGCCGCCATGCGGCTCGGTCGACCATTGCATCGGTGTGCGCGCACAATTGCGCTCGGGCAGCGACAGGTCGTCGCCCATCGCGATCTCGTCGCCATAGCGGATCACCGGCGTCCCCGGCAACGTGCACATCAGGCTGTAGACGAGCTCGAGCCTTCGGCGGTCGCCGCCGAGCATCGGTGCGAGCCGCCGGCGGATGCCGCGGTCGTAGAGCTGCATGTCCTTGTCCGGGCCGAAGCATCTGAAGACGAGGTCGCGCTGGGCCTTCGTCAGGCGTCCGAGATCGAGCTCATCGTGGTTGCGCAGGAACATGCCCCATTGGGCGGAGGCCGGTCGCGGCTTGGTCGCCTTCAGCGCCTTGGCGAGCGCGCGCGAGTCGCCGGAGGCCAGCGCATAGAACAGGTGCTGGTTGACGTGGAAGTTGAACATCATGTGCATGCGGTCGCCGTCGCGGCCGAAATATTCCATGTCTGTCTTGGGCAGCACATTGGCTTCCGCAAGGATGATCGCGTCGCCCTCGCGCCATTGCAGGAATTCGCGGAACGAGCGCAGCATGTTGTACTGCTCCGTCGGCGTCTTGACCTTCGACCCCTTGGTGCCGATCACGAACGGCACGGCATCCATCCGGAAACCGGAGACGCCGAGCTGGATCCAGAAGCCCATGATCTTCAGGAGCTCCGCCTGAACGCGCGGGTTCGAGGTGTTGAGATCCGGCTGGAAATCGTAGAAGCGGTGGAAGTACCAGGCGCCGGCTTCCTTGTCGCGCGTCCAGGTCGATTTCTGCACGCCCGGAAACACGACGCCCTTGCTGGCGTTCGCGGGCTTTTTGTCGGACCACACATACCAGTCGCGATGGTGCGCCTCCTTCGAGGTGCGCGCGTCCTTGAACCAGGGATGCTGGTCCGAGGTGTGGTTGACGACGAGATCGATGATGACACGGATGCCGCGCTGCTTGCAGCCATGGGTGAACTCGACGAAATCGCCGAGCGTGCCATAGCGTGGATCGACGCCGTAATAGTCCGATATGTCGTAGCCGTCATCGCGGTGAGGCGAGGGCTGAAACGGCATCAGCCAGATCGCGGTAATGCCGAGACCATGCAGATAATCGAGCCGCCGCAGCAACCCCTTGAAGTCGCCGACGCCGTCACCGTTGGCATCCATGTAGGTGGCAACAGAGAGGCAGTAGATGACGCCGTTCTTGTACCAGAGGTCGTCGATCATGTCGGGGCAGCCTCGCTCCTTCCGCCGGCGGCTGCCTGATAAGTGTTGGGAAGAGGCGAGGTTCCCACCTCACACTCGCTGTCGCCCCGGCCTAAAGCGCGATGAGATTAGAATGAATCGTCATCGCGCTTTAGGTTGTTGTTTGCGCATGATCTTTCCGGAAAACCGCTTCACACTTTTCCGGATCATGCTTTAGTGCGCAATTGCGCACGGGGGGCCGGGACCCATACCGCGGAATCTATCGATTGCGCTCGGTAGGAGTACCGAACGACGGGTCTTCGCCAAGCTCCTCCCTGTGGTTATGGGTCCCGGCCTTCGCGGGGACGACGGTCGAGAATGGGCTGCGGCTCGCCTCCATCCAACAGTGTGCGCGCAGAGTGGAATCGGTTAGACTCATCCCATGGACAACACCGCCCGCCACATCGTGCTCGTGCCGCCGATCGACGGCCGTCAGTCGGAGACCGCGCTTGCGGTCGCGCGCGGCACGGCGCGGCTGTTGCGCTCGCTCGGCTTCTCCTGCATCAGCGAATTGCCGCTGCCGTCGGGCCGCCGTGCCGATCTCGTGGCGCTGAACGAGCGCGGCGAAATCTGGATCGTCGAGATCAAGTCATCGGTCGAGGATCTGCGCGCGGACCAGAAATGGCACGAATACCGCGCCCATTGCGACCGGCTGTTCTTCGCCTTCACGCAGGATCTGCCTTGCGAGATCTTTCCGGAAGGCACTGGCCTGATCATCGCGGATGCCTATGGCGCGCATCTGCACTGCGAGGCGCCCGAGCACAAGCTGCCGGCCCCGACCCGCAAGCAGATGACGGTGCGCTTTGCGATGGCCGCCGCGCTCCGGATCAACCGTCTGGTCGATCCGCAGGGCCATGCGGAGTTTTGGGAGTAAGAAGGCCTCGTGTCCCGGACGCGCCGCAACGCGTTAGCGTTGCTGCGCAGAGCCGGGACCCAGAATGCAATGATTGAGCTGAGGCGCCGTGGCCGTTACCTCGGCGCGCGCTTGGCGAGAATTCGCTGCAGCGTACGTCGGTGCATGTTGAGGCGGCGCGCGGTTTCCGAGACGTTGCGATTGCACATCTCGTAGATGCGCTGGATGTGCTCCCAGCGGACGCGGTCGGCCGACATCGGGTTTGCCGGCAGCTCGGACTTTTCGGTGCCGGTCGAAAGCAATGCGGCGACGACGTCATCGGCATCGGCCGGCTTCGAGAGATAGTCGATGGCGCCCATCTTCACCGCGGTCACGGCGGTGGCGATGTTGCCATAGCCGGTGAGCACGATGGCGCGCGCGTCGGGGCGCTTCTTCTTCAGCGCCGAGACCACGTCGAGGCCGTTGCCGTCGCCGAGCCGCAAGTCGACCACCGCGAAAGCGGGCGCAGCCTTGCCGATCTGCGCCAATCCATCCGAGACGGTATCGCAAGAGGTCACCGTGAAGCCGCGCGTCTCCATGGCGCGCGACAGCCGCTCGAGAAACGGCTTGTCGTCCTCGACGATCAAGAGCGAGCGGTCGGCCTGTTCATTCAGTTCGGCGATGGCGTTCAAGGTTGTGTCCTCTCTCCAGCGCGGGAACATATGGCGTTGCAATCGGCCGCTGCCAAGATCGCCGAAAGTCGATCGGCCCTGCAGTGCGACGCAACGTCGCGGCCTATCCTATGGTTTCTTCGGCCGTCTCGATAGCCTCAAAACGCTCGCGCGGCCAGACGATCTGCACCACTGCGCCGTGATCCGGGAACATCCGATTGGTAAACGAGACCTTCGCGCCGGTGCGCTCCAGCAGCGTGCGCGCGATGAACACGCCGAGCCCCAGGCCGCGACGCTCACCTCCGCTGTCGTCCTGCGAGCGCCGCCGCGACAGATAGGGTTCGCCGATCCTGTTCAACAGATCGGGCGGAATGCCGGGACCATCGTCGGAGATCAGGATCTCGATGGTGTCATTATTCCACCAGGCGTTCACCTCGACGGTGGTGTGAGCGAAATCGACGGCATTTTCGACGATATTGCCGACACCGTAGAGGATTGCGGGATTGCGCGAGCCGACCGGTTCCATGGTCGCCGCCACCGCGATCCGCACCTTGATGGCGACACCGAAATCGCGGTGCGGCGCCACCACCTCCTCGATCAGCTCCGACAGCTTCATGCGGTCGAACGGTGCGCCGGTGGAGGAGAGCTGGGTGATCTTGCTCAGGATGTCGCGGCAACGCTGCGTCTGCTCGCGCAGGGTTTTCAGATCGGCGGCGAAGCTGACGTCCTTCACCGTCTTCTCCAGCTCGCGCGAGATCAGGAAGATGGTGGCCAGCGGCGTGCCGAGCTCATGCGCTGCCGCTGCCGCCAGCCCATCGAGCTGGGTCAGATGCTGCTCGCGCGTCAGCACCAGCTCGGTCGCGGCGAGCGCGTCGGCGAGCTTGCGCGCCTCTTCCGTCACCTGGAAGGAGTAGAGGCTGGTGACGCCGATCGCGAGCACGATCGAGAGCCAGACGCCGACCAGATAGATCGGCGGCAGCACCAGGGGATCGTCCGTGTCCCAGGGCAGCGGCAGATGAAAGAAGACCAGGATCGAGGCGCAGGCGACGGCCAGAAGGCCGAGGCCGAAGGTGAGCCGGGCCGGCAGCGCGGTCGCGGAGATCAGGACCGGGGCCAGGAACAGGAATGAGAACGGGTTCTGCAATCCGCCGGTGAAGAACAACAGGCCGGCCAGTTCCACGATGTTGAGCGCCAGCAGCGCGGCCGCCTGGACCGGCTCCAGCCGCTGCATCGGATTGACCGCCATTTGCAGGGCGAGGTTGAGCGCCGCCGACAGCGCGATGATGGTGATGCAGGGGATGATCGGAACGTTGAATTCCAGCCCCTGCGCCACGATGAAGATGGCGGCGAGCTGGCCGAGCACCGCAAGCCAGCGCAGCCGCAGGATCGTGTCCAGGCGGATATGGCGCTGCGAATGGCGAAACTCGGAAGCGGCAATTTCACTCATATCGGCCAATTGGGCACTGCCTTCTCAAGTCACAAACACGGGTGGCGCACATTCCGACTGGTTACAAGTCTTGCGCTTGCCGCCGCAATAGCAGAAGAACGCCGAACATGACCGAGAATGACAAGGCTTCAAGTCGGCTGACTGTCGCGGATCGTACCCCATCCGCGGCGATCGAGGTTGACCATCTCGTCAAGGACTACAAGCAGACCCGCGCGGTGGACGGCATCTCCTTTTCGATTGCGCGCGGCAGCATCACCGGGCTGCTCGGTGGCAACGGCGCCGGCAAGACCACCACGATCGCGATGATCATGGGCCTCGTGCTGCCGACCTCCGGCCGCGTGCGGGTGCTCGGGCATCGGATGCCCGAGGAGAGTGCCGATGTGCTCGGGCGGATGAATTTCGAAAGCCCCTATGTCGACATGCCGATGCGGCTCACGGTGCGGCAGAATCTGACGATTTTCGGCAAGCTCTATGCGGTGAAGGATCTCACCGCTCGCATCGCGCAGTTGGCCGGCGATCTCGACCTCAACGAATTCCTCGACCGGGCCAACGGCAAGCTCTCGGCCGGGCAGAAGACCCGCGTTGCACTTGCGAAGGCGCTGATCAACCAGCCCGAGCTGCTGCTTTTGGACGAGCCGACGGCCTCGCTCGACCCCGACACGGCCGACTGGGTGCGGGCGCATCTGGAGGCCTACCGCAAGGCGCACAATGCCACCATCCTGCTCGCCTCGCACAACATGCTCGAGGTCGAGCGGCTCTGCGACCGCGTCATCATCATGAAGCGCGGCCGCATCGAGGACGACGACACGCCCGACGCCATCATGGCCCGCTACAACCGCGCCACGCTGGAGGAGGTGTTTCTGGACGTCGCGCGCGGTCGCAGCAACGGAGCGGCACGGGAGGTGGTGCGATGAGCGAACCCTTATGGTGGGTTTGTAGCCCGGGTGAGCGAAGCGATACCCGGGAGCGCGCCAAGCAAAGTCCCGGATGTCGCTTCGCTCATCCGGGCTACGCGGTGCGGCTATGACCGAGCTCTCTCTCCACCGCGGCATCTCCGCGCATCGCATCAATGCGATGATCCTGCGCTACTGGTACCTGCTGATGTCGTCCTGGCCGCGGCTTCTGGAGCTGCTCTACTGGCCGGCGCTCCAGGTCATCACCTGGGGCTTCATTCAGCTCTATATCGCGCAAAACGCCAATTTCTTCGCGCGGGCCGGCGGCACGCTGATCGGCGCCGTCATCCTCTGGGACATCCTGTTCCGGGGCCAGCTCGGTTTCTCCATCTCGTTTCTGGAGGAGATGTGGGCGCGCAACATCGGCAACCTCATGATGAGCCCGCTCAAGCCGATCGAGTTCCTGCTCGCGCTCATGGTCATGAGCCTGATCCGGCTCGCGATCGGCGTCATCCCGATGACGCTGCTCGCGCTGTTTCTGTTTCACTTCAATTTCTACAGCCTCGGCCTGCCGCTGATCGCCTTCTTCTGCAATCTGATCTTCACGAGCTGGGCGGTTGGCATCTTCGTCTCGGGCCTGGTGTTGCGGAACGGGCTCGGGGCCGAAAGCATCGTCTGGACCTTGATGTTCGC
This sequence comes from Bradyrhizobium iriomotense, assembly GCF_030160715.1. Classification (GTDB taxonomy): domain Bacteria; phylum Pseudomonadota; class Alphaproteobacteria; order Rhizobiales; family Xanthobacteraceae; genus Bradyrhizobium; species Bradyrhizobium iriomotense. The sequence goes on along the minus strand of NZ_BSOW01000002.1, from coordinate 241,207 downwards.
GATCATGCCGCTCGCCTGCATCTACTATCCCGTCAGCGTGCTGCCCGGCTGGCTGCAGATCGTGGCCTGGACGCTGCCGCCGACCTACGTGTTCGAGGGGATGCGGGCGCTGCTGATCGACCACAGCTTCCGGGCCGACCTGATGCTCGATGCGCTCGTCATCAATGCGGGTCTTCTGGCTGCATCTTTCTGGGCATTCCTTGCCCTTTTGCGCAGCGCCAAGAAGAACGGCTCGCTGCTGTCCAGCGGCGAATAACTTCACTTTCCCGTGGATTTAGACTCATTTTTGCGCCTGCGGGCCCGTACATGTACGGAACCACGCATTGACGCAATATTACGCATTCGGCAGTATGCTGCGATGCGAGAGGATGTACGATAATGCCCATTGGTGAGTTTGGCGGCGCACCGCCCCTGGTGGCCGAAGGCAGTCCGGTCTTAACGACGCCGATGTACTGGATGTACGAGATGGCGCACGCCTCTCTCAATCCGGCACGCGCGGTCACCGACGCCACCAAGATCCTGTTTCAGAATCCCCTGAATCCGTGGTCGCACACCGACATGGGCAAGTCGCTGGCCGCGGCCTGCGAATTGTTCGAGCGCACGACGCGCCGCTACGGCAAGCCGGAATGGGGTATCGACGACACCGAGGTCAACGGCATCCGCGTTCCCGTCGAGGTTCGCCCGGTCTGGGAAAAGCCGTTTTGCCGGCTGCTCTATTTCGATCGCAAGTTCACCCGTCCGCTGCGCAGCCCGCAGCCGCGCGTGCTGATCGTGGCGCCGATGTCCGGCCATTATGCGACGCTGCTGCGCGGCACGGTCGAGGCCCTGCTGCCCGCGCATGAGGTCTACATCACCGATTGGGCCGATGCTCGCATGGTCCCATTGAGCGAAGGCCGCTTCGATCTCGACGATTACATCGACTACGTCATCGAGATGCTGCATGTGCTCGGCGGCAACACCCATGTGATGGCGGTGTGCCAGCCTTCCGTGCCCGTCGTCGCGGCCGTCTCGATCATGGAAGCGCGGCGCGACCCGTTCGTGCCGACCTCGATGACGTTGATGGGCGGGCCGATCGATACCCGCCGCAATCCGACCGCGGTGAACAAGCTCGCCGAACAGCGCGGCATCGACTGGTTCCGCAACCACGTCATTACCAAGGTGCCGTTCCCGCATCCCGGCATGATGCGCGACGTCTATCCGGGCTTTTTGCAGCTCAACGGCTTCATCAGCATGAATCTCGACCGGCACATGGATGCGCACAAGCAGCTGTTTGCCCATCTGGTGAAGGGCGACGGCGATCTCGCCGACAAGCATCGCGACTTCTACGATGAATATCTCGCGGTGATGGACCTGACCGCGGAGTATTACCTGCAAACGGTCGACACCGTGTTCGTCAAGCACGCGCTGCCGAAGGGCGAGATGACCCATCGCGGCGCACGGGTCGATCCCACCAAGATCACGCGCGTCGCGCTGATGACGGTGGAAGGCGAGAACGACGACATCTCCGGTCTCGGTCAGACCGAAGCGACGCATGGTTTGTGCAGCTCGATCCCCGAGCATCGCCGCGTGCATTACGTGCAGAAGGGCGTCGGACATTACGGTGTGTTCAACGGCTCGCGCTTCAAGTCGGAAATCGTGCCGCGCATCCACGATTTCATGATTTCGGCGGCGAATCCGAAGGCTTCACTGGCGTTGGCGGCCGAATAGGCCGCTTTTTCGGGTTTCCCGCGCCCGCAAGGGCCTCCCGGCGGGCCCGGGTTCCCGCCAGATTCGCGGTAATTAGGTAGCTTTCTAGGAGTGAGTGGGGCCTCAGATTTTGGGGCCCCAGCATGCGCCCAGCGGGGGCGAAAAATTCGGGTTCCAACCCCAGTCTGTAGGGGCTCCCGGGCTGCCAACCCCTGTATATTGGGCAAATGATTTGTTTTTGCGCCGAGCGCTTTCCCTGGCGGCGGTTATGGCAGAATCCGGGCGAACTCCTGCTCCCCGGACTGACAGACATGGCCACTCGCGCGCTCCTTTATCGGCGGCCTCACGAACCCAAGACCTTTGTGATCCACCACGGGTCGCAATTCTTCGCGATACGGCTGCGCCGGCACCGTCGCGCGCGACGCTATACGCTCAGGATTCATCCGAGCGATCGCGAAGCGATCCTCACCATGCCGCCGCGCGGCACGCTCGCGGAGGCAAAAGACTTCGCGCAGCGTCACGGTGCATGGATTGCCGCGCGTCTTGGCCGCTTGCCGAAGGCCGCGCCGTTCCAGGCGGGCACTGTGATACCGCTTCGCGGCGTTCCCCATCGCATCGTGCATCGCGCCGGCGTGCGCGGCACGGTCTGGACCGAGACACGCGATAGCGGCGACCGCATCATCTGCGTTGCCGGCGGCGTCGATCATGTCGATCGCCGTGTCCATGACTTCCTCAAGCGCGAGGCGCGGGCCGATTTGCAGCGGTCGGCGGAAGCCTATGCCGCCGAGCTCGGCGTTCGCGTCAAGCGACTGTCGATCCGCGATCAATCGAGCCGCTGGGGCTCCTGCACCTCCGCCGGCTCGCTGTCGTTCTCCTGGCGCCTGATCCTCGCGCCGCCCTACGTGCTGGACTATCTCGCAGCCCACGAGGTCGCCCATCTCGTCGAGATGAACCACTCGCCGCGATTCTGGCGCGTCTGCGCGAAGATCTGCCCGTCGGTCGAGCGTGCGAAAAGGTGGCTCGATACGCACGGCAACGACCTGCATCGCTACGGGATCGAGGATTAGTCGCCTCCGCCGGCTACATTTGACGCCGTCATCGCCCGCGAAAGCGGGCGATCCAGTACGCCGCGGCAGTCGTTGTGAATCTCGATGTCTCTGGACTACTGGATTGCCCGCTTTTGCGGGCAATGACGGTTGAGAATGAGGCGAGGTCTGCGCGTTTTGCTCGATTCACCCCGCACGCCGCGACGATTGCGCCATTCCCTTGATTTGCTCCGCCCTATCAATAGTTTCGCACAATCCACCCTGCATCACGCCGGCGGCCCCCGACTCCTTTGCATGGGGTTGTTTTCGACATTTTTGTTTTGGGCGGCCACATGAGCCGACCCCGTCGCTACCTGTTCCCGCCAAACAGCCGGTCCATCAGCCAGCCGTCGAGCCCCGCGGCCGGCTCCGGTCGCACATTGGCGCGCGTCGGGGGCGGGCGAGTGCCGCTGCTGTTGACGGGAGCGGGCGGTGTCGGTGCTGAGACCTGCGAGGCCGCCTGCGCGAGGTTCGACAGGCTCCAGCCGACTTGCGAATTCGGCAGGCTTGCGACCGGAACGCCGTCGTGCGCGGTGCGCATGAAGCGCGACCAGACTTCCACCGGCAGGCCGCCGCCGGTCGCCTTCTTGGTCGGCGAGTTGTCGTCATTGCCGAGCCAGACGGCGGTGACGAGGTTGGCGGTGTAGCCGATGAACCAGGCGTCGCGGTAATCCTGGCTGGTGCCGGTCTTGCCGGCCGCCATCCAGCCGGGGATCTCCGCCTTCTTGGCGGTGCCGGAGATCAGCGTCTCCCGCATCATCGTGTTCATCATCGCGACATAGCGCGGCTCGATCACCTGATTGCGCTCGTCGGGCTGGCGCATGTAGAGCAGCTTGCCCTCGAGCGTCTTGATCCGCGTCACCACATGCGGCGACACGGCGATGCCGCCATTGGCGAACGGTGCATAGGCGCCGACCAGCTCGACGACCGAGACTTCGGAGGTGCCGAGCGCGATCGAGGCGTTGGGCTCGAGCTTCGAGGAAATGCCGAGCCGGTGCGCGGTGCGCACCACGTTCTTGGGCCCGACCTCGAGGCCGAGGCGAATGGCGACCGTGTTGAGCGACATCGCGAGCGCCTGCGTCAGCGTCACCGCCCCGAAATATTCATGGGTGTAGTTCTCGGGCTTCCAGCCCTTGACCTCGATCGGCGCGTCCTGACGGATGGTGTCGGGCGTCAGCCCCTGCTCGAGCGCGGTCAGGTAGACGAACGGCTTGAACGAGGAGCCCGGCTGACGCCTTGCGGTCACCGCGCGGTTGTACTGGCTGTCGGAATAGTTCCGCCCGCCGACCAGAGCGCGCACCGCGCCGTCGGGCGTCATGGCGACCAGCGCGCCCTGGCTGACGTTGAACTTCACGCTTTTCGCGGCGAGCTCGTCGATGATGGCGGCTTCCGCCACGCTCTGGAGCTTTGGATCGATCGTGGTCTCGACCGTGATGCTCTGGTCGATCTGTCCGACGAGATCGTCCAGGACTTCGCCGATCCAGTCGGCGACATAGTTCACGGTGCCGGCGCCGGCCGGCTTCACGTTGTAGGAGGGATGGCCGATCGAGGCCTGCGCCTGCGCCTCGGTGATGAATTTGGCATCCGCCATCGCGGCGAGCACGACCTGCGCGCGCTGCTCGGCGCCTTCCGGATTGCGGTTGGGCGCAAGGCGCGAGGGCGATTTGACGAGACCCGCGAGCATCGCGGCCTCCGCGACCGTCACGTTCCTGGCCGACTTGCCGAAATATTTCTGCGCGGCGGCCTCGACGCCGTAGGCGCCGGAGCCGAAATAGACGCGGTTGAGGTAGAGCTCCAGAATCTCGTTCTTGGAGTGCTTGCGCTCCAGCCAGATCGCAAGCTCGGCCTCCTGCAGCTTGCGCTGCATGGTCCGCTCCTGCGTCAGGAACAGGTTCTTGGCGAGCTGCTGCGTCAGCGTCGAGCCGCCCTGCGAGACGCCGCGATGAAGAACATTGGTGACGGCGGCGCGCAAGATGCCGACCGGGTCGATGCCGAAATGCGAATAGAAGCGGCGGTCCTCGATGGCGATGAAGGCCTTCGGCAGATACGGCGGCAGATCCCTCAGCGCCACGTTGGCGCCGGCCATCTCGCCGCGCTGCGCCAGCACGCTGCCATCCACGCCGACGATCTGGATCGTCGGCGGGCGCTTGGGAATTTCCAGCGATTGAATCGGCGGCAGGTGGGCGCCGACATAGATCACGACGCCGATCACGGCGATCACGCCCCACAGGCCAAGCACCGCGCCCCAATAGACCAGGCGGCCGATGCCAAAGCCGATCTTCGATTTCGACCTTCGCTTTGTGCCGCTGCGGCTCACGGGCGCTTTCCTTTCGCGCGGCGGCTCCTCGTCGGCGTCGTCGCTTTTGCGCTTGGGCTTGGCTTTCTTCGGCTTGTCATCGGAGGCATTGGGGATGCGATCGGCAGCCGTCAGGCGCAAATCGGCCAGCGCTGCGGGCAAGCCAAACAGCGGCTCCTTGCGCCCGCCCTTTTTCTTTCCCCACGCCATCTACAAAACGCCCGTCAGCCCGCCCCGTCGCACGCTAGCTGTGGCTGTTTAAGGCCCGGTTACGCAAAGCTTAACGCGGGATTAGGAGGTGCGGCGGACGCGTGCCGGTGGTTCCGTCAGCGAAGCGGCAAAGCTAGGATTAGGACATCAACGAAAGGGAACGCCCATGGGCCATATCGATCCGACCAAGGAGGTTTTCGCGCAATTCCGGGAGAACGACCGTCCGGGCCCGATCCACATGCTCAACCTGGTCCGCCTGCGCAACGAGGCGGCCTATCCTGACGGCCGGAAAGCGACCGGCGCCCAAGCCTACGCAGCCTATGGCCGCGAAAGCGGCCCGGTGTTCACGCGCCTCGGCGGCCGCATCGTCTGGCAGGGCAAGTTCGAGATAATGCTGATCGGCCCGCAGGAGGAGCGCTGGGACCACTGCTTCATCGCCGAATATCCAAGCGTCGCCGCCTTCGTCGAGATGATTCGCGATCCCGTCTATCGCGAAGCGGTGAAGCACCGCCAGGCGGCGGTTGAAGACTCCCGCCTGATCCGCCACGCGGTCCTGCCGGTGGGGAAGAATTTTGGCGAGGTGCCGGAGTAGCTCCCAAAAGCAGATCGGCGGCCCTGCGGCCGCCGATTGTCGTCTTGAATGGTTGTGAAGCCTAACCCGACGGTCCGGTGTCTTCCATGATCGGTCCGAACAGCTCCCAGCGTTCGCCGTTGAACTTCATCATCTGCATCTGCTTGTTGACGCGGAAGTCGTTCGGTCCGGTGTTGATCTTGATGCCGGGCAGCGCGAAGCTCGGGGTGAAGTCCTTGATGTTGGCGACCTGCTTCATGATGTTCTCACGCGTCAGGTCGTCGCCGCACTGCTTTAGCACTTGCGTCAGCAACTCGGCCACCGAATAGGCATAGGTGTTGACGGTGTTGAGCTTGTCGCCTTCCGGGAAATACTTGTCCATGAAGGCAAAGAAGGCCTTCACGCCGGGATCGTCCTTCCACTGCGGATCGCCGGGCTCCTTGCCATATTGGGTCGAGATGATGCCCTTGGAGATGTCGAGGCCCGCAGGCTTCAGCGTCGCCGAGATCGGGCTCGCATTGATGTCGAGAATGTGCACCGGCGTCCAGCCGAGGTCGGCGAGCTTCTTGATCGCCTGTGCCGCAAATTTCGGTGTCGAGGCATCAAAGAAGACCTCAACGCCCATCGACTTCAGCTTGACCACCTGCGAATCGACCGTGGGATCGGTGACCTCGTAGGACACCTCGCCGACGATCATGCTGGCGGCCTTGTCGCCGAGGCCGCTCTTCAGGCCGGCGAGATAGTCCCGGCCCATGTCGTCGTTTTGGAAGAGCACTCCGACCTTCGCGTTGGGGTAATTGTCGAGAATGTATTTTGCGTAGATGCGTCCCTCGGACACGTAGTTGGGATTATAGGCGATGGTCCAGGGATAGTTCTTCGGATCATTGAAGCGCGCGGCGCCGGTAGAGGCGAGCAGTTGCGGCACTTTCTTGCCGTTGAGATATTTCTGGACGGCGGCATTTGCCGCGGTGCCGATGAGCTGGAACGTGAACAGCACCTCGTCGCCTTCGACGAGCTTGCGCACCTGCTCGACCGTCTTCGGCGGCGAGTAGGCGTCGTCATACTGGATCAGGTTGATCTTGCGGCCGTTGATGCCGCCCTGATCGTTGATCATCTTGAAGTAGGCGGCCTGGGTCTTGCCGATATTGGCATAGACGGAATAGGGGCCCGAGAACGGCACGGTCTGGCCGATCTTGATCTCGGTGTCGGTGGCGCCGGTGTCGTATTTCTTCTGGGCGAGCGCGGGGGAAGCCGCGAGCGCGAGGGCGAAAGCCGCTGTAGCGGCCAGATGGGATAACCGATAGCTCATGTGGTAATCTTCCTCCTGACGGAATTATCTGCCGATGGTCTGTTTCCGCTCGTTTTGAGCGGCCGCCATCGCTGTCGGTAATTGTGAAGGAAGCCCTGCCGGGGCGCAAGGCGGGTCAGCTTTCGGGTGGCGTTTGCGGGGGTGCCGCGACAATGTGCACTGGTCCGCTTTTGGCAGAGATAACCATGGTGAAGCCGACGCAGAACCCGGAAGCATTCGGCCTCGATCGCCTGACGACGCCGATCGGGACCGCCTTGCTTGTCACCGACACCGATGGTGCGCTGCGCGCGCTCGATTGGGAGGACTACGAGCGCCGCATGCGCGAGCTGTTGCATCTGCAATATGGCGCGGTCGATTTGCGCGCGCAGCGCGCGCCGGCCGAGATGCGGTCGGCGCTATCTGGCTATTTCGAGGGCGATCTTGGCCGGCTCACGACCATCAAGTGGCGTGTCGCCGGCACGCCATTCCAACGCAAGGTCTGGACGGCCCTCGCAACGATTCCCATAGGCACGACGCAGAGCTACGGCGCATTGGCGGCAAAGCTCGACATGCCCAAGGCGGTGCGCGCCGTCGGCCATGCCAACGGCTCCAATCCGATTAGCGTGGTGCTGCCCTGTCACCGCCTGATCGGCGCAAACGGCTCGCTGGTGAAATACGGCGGCGGATTGGAGCGCAAGCGCTGGCTGCTCAGGCATGAGGGAGTGGAGGTTTAGCGAAGGTCGTGCGACCTACACTACTCGTCATTCCGGGGCGCCGCGCCAGCGGCGAGCCCGGAATGACGCGTGGAGAAAGTAGCGCGCGACTTCCGGCGCGCCTCACGCCGCCGGCTGAACCGTCTTCTCGCCCGCCATCACATGCGTCAAGGCGCTCTTGATCGCCGCCTGCCGCGTCGGGGCGTTGATCTGGGCGCCGAGGAGATCGGTGACGTAGAACACGTCGCGCGCTCGCTCGCCGAAGGTCGCAACATGCGCGGAGGCGATGTTGAGGTTCAGCTTTGAGATCGCGGTGGTCAACTCGTAGAGCAGGCCGGGGCGATCGAGGCCGGAAACCTCGATCACGGTGTAGCGGTCGGACCACTGGTTGTTGATGATCACTTCCGGCTCGATCACGAAGGGCCGCGCCTTGCTGCGCACGGTGCGCCGCGCCACCACCTCGGGCAGCCGCAGCTTGCCTTCCAGCACGTCCTCGATCATCTCGCCGATGCGGGTCGCGCGGCGGCCCTCGTCTTCGTCGCGGTCGTATTCGCGCGAGATCGAGATGGTGTCGAGCGCGCGGCCGTCGGTCGTGGTGTAGATCTGGGCGTCGACGATGTTGGCGCCGGCCGAGGCGCAGGCACCCGCGATGATCGACAGCAGCCAGGGATGGTCGGCGGCGAAGATCGTGAGCTCGGTGACGCCACGCACCTCGTCGAAGCCGACATTGATCGCGAGCTTGTGGTTTGCCTGCTCGCTCGCGCGCACGAAGCGGGCGTGGCGCATCTTGCGCGGCAGCTCGACCTTGAGCCAGTAGGCCGGATAGTGCCGGCCGATATAGGCATCCAGCTCCTCCTTCGGCCATTCGGCGAAAGCGATGCGGAATTCGGCCTGTGCTGCGGCAAGGCGCTTTCCCCGATCGACTTCGGAGAAGCCGCCGGTCAGCACCGGCTCGGTCTCGTAATAGAGCGAGCGCAAGAGCTGCGCCTTCCAGCCGTTCCATACGCCGGGGCCGACGCCGCGGATGTCGGCGGTGGTCAGGATCGTGAGCAGCTTCATCTGCTCGACCGATTGCACCACGGCGGCAAAATTCTCGATCGTCTTGCGGTCGGAGAGGTCGCGCGACTGAGCGACCGTCGACATGGTCAGATGCTCCTCGATCAGCCAGGCCACGAGCTCGGTATCGGCCGGGCTGAAGCCGAGCCGCGGGCAGAGCCGTCGCGCCACCTTGGCGCCGGCGATGGAGTGATCCTCGGGCCGGCCCTTGGCGATGTCGTGCAGGAGCGTGGCGATATAGATCACCGGCCGGTGCTCGGGCCTCGTCTTGCGCATCAGGTCGCTGGCGAGCGTGAACTCCTCGATGCCGCCGCGCTCGATGTCCTGGAGGAAGCCGATGCAGCGGATCAGGTGCTCGTCGACGGTGTAGTGATGATACATGTTGAACTGCATCATCGAGACGATCTTGCCGAAGGCGCGGATGAAATGACCGAGCACGCCGGTCTCGTTCATCCGCCGCAGCACGGTCTCGGCGTCGTTGGAGGTCAAAATCTCCATGAACAGCCGGTTGGCTTCGGGATTCTCGCGGAGCTGCGCGTTGATCAGGTTGAGCGAGCGCGTCACCGTGCGCATCGCGTCGGGATGGAAGGCGAGGTTGTTCTTCTGCGCCAGGCGGAAGATGCGGATCAGATTGACCGGGTCGTGCTTGAATACGTCGGGTGCGGCCAGGTTGATGCGGTTGTTGTCGACGATGAAGTCGTCGCTGTCAGGCACGCGCCGCTTCACGCTGCTCGGCCGCAGGCGCGCCATCATTCGGCTCAGCACCGGCGCGGGCTTGGCCTGCTGGTCTTCCAGCTTCGCGCACAGGATGGCGGTGAGATTGCCGACTTCCTTGGCGACCAGGAAGTAGTGCTTCATGAAGCGCTCGACGTCCTGCATGCCGGGATGCGAGGTATAGCCGAGGCGGACCGCGATCTCGCGCTGGAGGTCGAAGGAGAGACGCTCCTCGGCGCGGCCGCAGTAGAAATGCAGATTGCAGCGCACCGACCAGAGGAAGTCGGCGCAGCGGCGGAAGGTGCGGTACTCCTGCGCGTCGAACACGCCGCGCTCGGCGAGCTCGTCGGTGTCGCGCACGCGATAGACGTATTTGGCGATCCAGAACAGCGTGTGCAGGTCGCGCAAGCCGCCCTTGCCGTCCTTGACGTTGGGCTCGACCAGATAACGCGACTGGCCGCCGCGGCGATGCCGCTCCTCGCGCTCGGCGAGCTTTGCGGTGACGAATTCGGATGCCGTGCCCTGCACCACTTCCTTGTCGAACCGCGCAACCAACTCGTCATACAGCGGCTGGTCGCCGGTCAGGAAGCGCGTCTCCAGAATCGCGGTGCGGATGGTCATGTCGCCGCGCGCCTGCCGGATCGATTCATCAACCGAGCGCGTGGCATGACCGACCTTCAGGCCCATGTCCCAGAGGCAATAGAGGATGGCTTCGGCAACCTGCTCGCCCCAGGCGGTCTGCTTGTAGGGCAGGATGAACAAGAGATCGATGTCGGATTCCGGCGCCATCAGGCCGCGGCCATAACCGCCGGTCGCCACGACAGCCATGCGCTCGGCGCCGGTCGGGATCGGCGAGCGGTAGAGATGGCGGGTCGCGGCCGAATAGAGGATGCGGATGATCTCGTCCTGCACATGGCACAGCCGCTCGGCGCAGCGCCGGCCGTGGCGGTCTTTCAGCAGGATCTTCTGTGCTTCCGCGCGCGCCGCGATCAGCTCGGTCTTGAGCAGTTGCGCCATCGCCGTGCGGAACGCGTCCTCGCGCCCCTCATGCTTTGTGGCAAGCGCATCGACTGCGGCGGTAACCCGCGCGCTGTCGAAGCGATCATCCATCTCCTGCTTGTGCTGGGTCGCGACACTGTCCATGCTTCACCGGATATAAGAGGTGACAGGCGCTGTCACCCGCCATTCGCTCGCAATAGTCGTTCCATGCTTGGAAAGGCTGGCTGTCGGCAAACTTGTTCTCGGCCGGCGCGGTTTCAAGACAGGGATTTTCTCGTTGACCTCTAGGCATAACTCATTGAAAAACAATGAATTTTCATAGGAGGCCGGGCATGACCAGATTTTCACGACGCATTCTGCTGGCGGGCGCTGTGGCGCTCGCGCTGACCCCTGGCGCGGGCCGCGCAGCCGAGCCACTGAAGGAGCTTCGCATCGACTGGGCGACCTACAATCCGGTGTCGCTGGTCCTGAAGCAGAAGGGGCTTTTGGAGAAGGAATTCGCCAAGGACGGCATCAGCATCACCTGGGTGCAGTCGGCCGGCTCCAACAAGGCGCTCGAATTCCTCAATGCCGGCTCGATCGATTTCGGTTCGACCGCGGGCTCGGCGGCGTTGGTCGCCAGGATCAACGGCAACCCGATCAAGTCGATCTACGTCTATTCGCGACCCGAATGGACGGCGCTGGTCACGACCAAGGACTCCAAGATCGCTGACGTGGCCGATCTCAAGGGCAAGCGCGTCGCGGTGACGCGCGGCACCGATCCGCACATCTTCCTGGTGCGCGCGCTGCTCGGGGCCGGCCTCTCCGAGAAGGACATCACGCCGGTGCTGCTCCAGCATGCCGACGGCAAGACCGCGTTGATCCGCGGCGACGTCGACGCCTGGGCGGGCCTCGATCCGATGATGGCGCAGGCCGAGGTCGAGGAGGGCGCAAAGCTGTTCTATCGCAAAGCCGACGCCAACACCTGGGGCATCCTCAATGTGCGCGAGCAGTTCTTGAAGGACTATCCGGACATCGTCCGCCGCGTGCTCGCCGTGTACGAGGACGCGCGAAAATATTCGCTGGCGAATTACGACGACCTCAAGAAGACCTTCATTTCGGTGACGAAGCTGCCCGATGCCGTGGTCGACAAGCAGCTCAAGGAGCGCACCGAGCTGACCCACAGCCGCATCGGCGCCCCGCAGCGCGAGTCGATCCTCGCCGCCGGCCTCGCGCTCCAGCAGGCCGGCGTCGTCGACGCCAAGGTCGACGTCAAGGCCACGCTCGATGCCCTGATCGACGATCAAGTCCCGCTGCCGACGAATTGAGATTGGAAGAGGCGCGTCGGCGCAACAAACTCCGCCGTCGTCCCGGGGCGCGAAGCGAGCCCGGGATGACGACTGGGGACGTTTCTCGCCCTTGCATTCCCGCACGAGACGCGCTTGCTATGGCCATGATCTCTGACGCGCCAGTCCTGCGACGATCCTCAGAACAAGCGGATGCTCCTGTGTCGCGCGCTCCCTCGCGCTTGTCCCGCTATGCGCGGCCGCTGCTCGGGCTCGCGCTGCCGCTGACGCTCGCGCTTGGCTGGGAGCTCGCGGTCTGGCTCGGCTGGTCCAACGGCCGGTTGGTGCCACCGCCCTCGCGAGTCTTCGCGACCATCGTGGAGCTTGCGCGATCGGGGGAACTCACACGGCACATCGCTGCAACGCTCTATCGCGTCGGTCTCGGCTTCGTGCTCGGCGTCGTCGCGGGCACGCTGCTCGGGGCCATCGCCGGCTACTGGTCGCTGGCGCGCCGGCTGCTCGATCCGACCATTCAGGCCTTGCGCGCGATTCCGTCGATTGCCTGGGTGCCGCTGTTCATCCTCTGGCTCGGCATCTTCGAGACCTCCAAGATCGCGCTGATCGCGGTCGGCGTGTTCTTTCCGGTCTATCTTGGCGTGATGGGCGCGATTCTTTCGGTCGATCGCAAGATCGTCGAGGTCGGCCGCATCTTCCGCCTGTCCGGCCCGGCCATGATCCGCCGCATTTTGCTGCCCGCCGTGCTCCCGGCCTACGTCGTGTCGCTGCGTGTCGGGCTTGGCCTTGGCTGGATGTTCGTCGTTGCCGCCGAATTCATGGGCGCCTCCGAAGGCCTCGGCTATCTCCTGATCGATGGCCAGCAGCTCGGCAAGCCCGCGCAGATCGTCGCCGCGATCGTCATCTTCGCCATTCTGGGCAAGCTCACCGACTGGCTGATCGAGATCGCCACAGTGCCGCTGCTGCGCTGGCAGGATGCCTTCGGGCGCGAGCGGGGAGGGGCGTGATGCTGGCGCTCGAACGGGTGAGCAAGACCTATCCGAATGGCGTCGAGGCGCTGGCGCGCTTCTCGGCCGCGATCAAGCAGGGCGAGATCGTCGCCATCATCGGCGGTTCCGGCTGCGGCAAGTCCACACTGCTGCGCGCGATCGCCGGCCTCGATCGCGCCAGCTCGGGCACGGTGACGCTCGATGATGAGGCGATATCGTCGCCGCATGCCAAGATCGGCATCATCTTCCAGGAGCCTCGGCTGCTGCCCTGGCTCAGCGTCGCCGACAATATCGGCTTCGGCCTTGCGGATCTTCCCGCAGCCGAGCGTCGCGGCAAGGTCGCGCGTGCGCTGGAGCGCGTCGGACTCGCCGACAAGGCCGATGCCTGGCCGCGCGAGCTTTCGGGCGGGCAGGCGCAGCGCGTCGCGATCGCGCGTGCCCTGGTGCCGCAGCCCGAAGTGCTCTTGCTCGACGAGCCGTTTTCGGCGCTCGATGCCTTCACCCGAAGGGATCTCCAGGATCATCTGCTCGACCTCTGGGCCGATACGCGCCCGACGCTGATCCTGGTGACCCATGACGTCGACGAGGCTGTGGTGCTGGCCGATCGCGTGCTGGTGATGCGGCCGCGGCCGGGCCGGCTGTTCGATCAGATCGAGATCAATCTCGCACGCCCGCGTGACCGCAACTCGCCGCTGTTCGACAGTTTCAAGCGCAACGTCCTGACCTCGCTCGACCGCTCGCTCGATCGCAACGTGCCTGACCGTGACGCAACCCAGGGTCCCGGCCAGGCGATGTGGTGGTGACAATCGGGGCTCAAGCCGGTACATCGGCAGGCGGATTTCGTCCCGGGAGAAAACACAATGGACGCCGCACAGCTCCGCCAGATGCAGGCCCCGATCAAGGAACGCTACAAGACCGATCCGAAAGCTGCGCTGATCACGTTGAAGGCCAAGGGTTCGACCGACAGCGACGGCATCGCGTGCAAGGTCGAGACCGGCCGCGCGCTCGCGGTGGCGGGCCTGCATCCGGCGACCGGCGGCTCCGGGCTCGAGCTCTGCTCCGGCGACATGCTGCTCGAGGCGCTGGTAGCCTGCGCCGGCGTCACGCTGAAATCGGTCGCGACCGCGATCGATGTTCCCTTGAAGACCGGCAACGTCTATGCCGAGGGCGATCTCGATTTCCGCGGCACGCTCGGCGTCGACAAGGAGACCCCAGTCGGCTTCGCCGAGATCCGCCTGCGCTTCGAGGTCGACACCGACGCCCCGCAGGACAAGCTCGATCTGCTGCTGAAGCTCACGGAGCGCTATTGCGTGGTCTACCAGACCATCAAGAACGGCCCGAAGGTTTCGGTGTCGATGCAGCGGATGTAGGTGTCGTCCCGGCGAAAGCCGGGACCCATACGCCGTGTCCCATCGATTGAAGCACTACTGCCTGACGACTTTCGCTCCCAACGAATAGTCGTGGTTATGGGTCCCGGCCTGCGCCGGGACGACGGATTGGATGCCCCCCGAACTCCACTTCCTCCTCTTCCTCATTCTGCGCATGGCGGTCGCTGCGGCGTTCGTCGTGACCGCGTCGATTATCACCGAGCGTTCGGGTCCGGTGATCGGGGCGCTGGTTGCGACGCTGCCGATTTCCGCGGGGCCCTCTTACGTCTTTCTCGCGCTCGATCACGATGCCGCCTTCATCGCGCAGGGTGCTCTGGCGAGCCTTCCCGTCAACGCCGCGACGATCTTTCTCGGGCTCACCTATGTCGTGCTGGCGCAGCGGCACAACCTGATCGTCAGTTGCGGTGCGGCAGTCGCGGTCTGGATCGCGCTTGCTTCGATCATCCGCCAGTTCGATTGGTCGCTGACCGCAGGCCTTGCCGTCAACCTGGTCGCGTTCGGCATCTGCATTCCGCTGCTTGCGCGCTACCGCCATGTGAAGATGCCGCTGGTGACGCGCCGCTGGTATGACATTCCGTTTCGCGCGGCGCTGGTCGCTACTCTCGTTGCCATCGTGGTGTCGACCTCAGGCTGGGTCGGGCCGCGCATCAGCGGCATCATCGCGCTCTATCCGATCGTCTTCACCAGCATGATGGTGATCCTGCACCCGCGCATCGGCGGCCCGCCGACCGCCGCCGTGCTCGCCAACTCCGCCTGGGGTCTGCTCGGATTCGGCATGGCGATCGCGATGATGCACGTGGCGGTCGTGCAATTTGGATCGGCGGTTGGTCTCATGCTAGCGCTAGCAACCTGCGTGACATGGAATCTGACGCTGTGGTGGAGCGGACGCAGGAAAGCTGCGCACTGAAGTGTAAGCAACGTGGACGGAAATTTCGCGGTGATCAGCTGCGTAGTTCTTCGGTGTTTGGCTACGCGTTCTCGATCCCATTGTTAATTTAATCTTTGGGGCTTGTCAGTAAATGTACCCGTCGGAGGTCCTCTCCGGGTTGATCGGAGATCGGCATCAAGGGTCCATGTCCGAGTAAGCGGACTCCGCGCAGTTCACCTAACCAGTATTAGCGATCGGTCAGCCGAAAGCTCAAAGTGCTCATGACCAAGGCGCGTACGCATGTGCGCGCCCAACACACATCTATGACTTATTCCGGAGGAATTTTGATGTTTGGTCGGAAACATAACCATGACGCACTCGCCTTGCTGGCCGCCAAGGCGATCAGCGCAAACGTAATGGTCGCGGACGAGCGTTTCAACATCGTCTACATGAACGAGGCGATGATCGAGTTTCTGAGAAGTGCCGAATCGGATCTCAGGAAGGAGCTGCCGCAATTCAACCTCACCGGCTTGATCGGCGCCAACATCGACGTATTCCACAAGAACCCAAGCCATCAGCGTCGAATGCTCGAGAGCCTCCAGTCGCGGCACCGCGCCACGATCAGGATCGGCCGGTGGATCTTCGATCTGGCGGCGACGCCCTTGAAGCACGCCGACGGACGTCGTGCCGGAATTGTCGTCGAGTGGGCAGATGCCTCGGTGCGTCTCCAGAACAGCAACTACGCGGCCCAGGCTGCGGCGATCAGCCGAGCCCAGGCGGTCATCGAGTTCAACCTCGACGGCACGGTGCTTACCGCCAACGAAAAATTCCTGAAGGCGCTGGGCTATTCGCTCGTGGAAATCCAGGGCAAGCACCACAGCATGTTCGTGCCTTCGGCCGAGCGCGACAGCCCCGCCTATCGTGAATTCTGGGCCGCTCTCAACCGTGGTGAGTACCAGGCAGCCGAATACAAGCGCATCGGCAAGGGCGGCAGGGAAGTCTGGATTCTGGCATCCTACAACCCGGTTGTGGATGACAAGGGCAGGCCGTTCAAGGTCGTCAAATTCGCAACCGAGGTCACCGCGGAGAAGCTGAAAACCGCCGATCTCGCCGGCCAGATCGCGGCGATCGACAAGGCGCAGGCGGTGATCGAGTTCAGCATGGACGGCACGATCATCACCGCCAACCACAATTTCCTTGCGGCCCTCGGGTACGGGCTTTCCGAGGTCAAGGGCAGGCATCACAGCATGTTCGTCGACCCGTCGGAGCGCGAAGGCGCGGCTTATCGCGATTTCTGGGCCGCGCTCAACCGCGGCCAGTACCAGGCGGCCGAATACAAGCGTATCGGCAAAGGCGGCAAGGAGGTCTACATCCAGGCCTCCTACAACCCGATCCTCGATCTCAACGGCAAACCGTTCAAGGTCGTGAAATATGCGACAGACACCACCAAGCAGGTGCTGGTCCGCATGGGCAATGAGCGCGTCCGCGGCATGATGGAATCGGTTGCCGCCGGCTCCGAGGAGCTCAACGCCTCGGTGCGGGAGATTTCGGAAGCGATGACCAAATCCCGCGAGACTGCACTCGGCGCGGTGGAGCAGGTCGCCTCCGCCGACGCGCAGGCCCAGCGCCTGACCGAAGCCGCGCAGGCGATGAGCGGCATCGTCGAGATGATCAACAGCATCACCGGCCAGATCAACCTGCTCGCGCTCAATGCCACCATCGAATCCGCGCGCGCGGGCGAGGCCGGCCGCGGCTTTGCGGTGGTTGCCTCCGAGGTGAAGAGCCTCGCCAACCAGGCCAAGCAGGCCACCGACAAGATCGGTCAGGAAATCGGCAGCTTCAACGGCATCTCCGGCGACGTCGTCAGCGCGCTCGGTTCGATCAAGCAGGCGATCAACAATGTCAGCGAATACGTGACCTCGACCGCCGCCGCCATCGAGGAGCAGAGCACGGTCACCAACGAGATGTCGACCAGCATGCAGCGCGCCGCGGCGGAGGCGGCGGCGATTGCGGCGCGGGTGTAGCGGGACGCTCGGCTTCACTGCATCCACAGTGCGTAGCCCGCATGAGCGCAGCGATATGCGGGTCGATGCCTCCCCGGATCTCGCTTCGCTCATTCGGGCTAGGAAGCCTCACTGCTTCGGCAACTTCGCCTTCAGCGCATAAAGCGCATCCAGCGCCTCGCGTGGCGTCATCTCGTCGGGATGCAGCGCCTTTACCGCTTCCATCAGCAGCTCGGTCTCGCTCGGCGGCGCGGCTTCGGCTGCGGCGCGCGAGGGCACGGCGAACAGCGGCAGATCGTCGACCAGCGCGCGCGCGGTCTGGCCGCGGTCCTGCGCTTCCAGTTTCGCCAGCACGGATTTGGCGCGCGTGATCACGGCCGGCGGCAGGCCGGCGAGCTTCGCCACCTGGATGCCGTAGGAGCGGTCGGCCGAGCCAGGCAGCACCTCGTGCAGGAACACGACGTTGCCCTGCCACTCCTTGACCCGCACCGTGGCGTTGAACATCCGCGGCAGTTTTGCCGAGAGCGCGGTGAGCTCGTGATAGTGCGTGGCGAACAATGTGCGGCAGCGATTGCTTTCGTGCAGATGCTCGATCGCCGCCCAGGCGATCGAGAGGCCGTCGAAGGTCGCAGTTCCCCGCCCGATCTCGTCGAGGATGACGAGCGAGCGTTCGCCGGCCTGGTTCAGGATCGCCGCCGTCTCGACCATCTCCACCATGAAGGTGGAGCGGCCGCGGGCGAGATCGTCGGCAGCGCCAACGCGCGAGAACAGCCGGTCGACGATGCCGATCCGCGCGCGCGAGGCCGGCACGAAGCTGCCGATCTGCGCCATCAGCGCAATCAGCGCGTTCTGGCGCAGGAAGGTCGACTTACCGGCCATGTTGGGACCGGTGAGCAGCCAGAGCTGCCCGGATTTTTGGGTGGGCGCCGGCGACAGGTCGCAGGCGTTGGCAATGAACGGCTCGCCATTGCGCTTCAAGGCCTGCTCGACCACCGGATGGCGGCCGGCCTCGATCGCAAATCCCAGAGACCCATCGACCTCGGGCCGCACATAGTTCTCGTCGATCGCGAGCTTTGCCAGCGACGTGGCGACATCGAGCAGCGCGAAGCCGTGCGCGGCGGCACGCAGATCCTCGCTGATATCGAGCGCCTTGGCGCAGAGCCGCTCGAAGATTTCGAGCTCGAGCCCCAGCGCGCGGTCACCGGCGTTGGCGATCTTGGCTTCGATCTCGCCGAGCTCGGACGTCGTGAAGCGCACCTGCCCCGCCAGTGTCTGGCGGTGGATGAAGGTCGCGTTCAGCGGCGCCGACATCAGCTTGTCGCCATGCTGCGCGGTCACCTCGACGAAATAGCCGAGCACGTTGTTGTGCCGGATCTTCAGGCCCTTCACGCCGGTATCGTCGGCGTAGCGCGCCTGCATCGAGGCGACCACCAGGCGCGAGGCGTCGCGCAGGTTTCGCGCCTCGTCGAGCGCCGGCTCATAGCCTTCGCGGACGAAGCCGCCGTCGCGCTTGATCAGCGGCAGTTGCTCGGCGAGCGCAGTTGCAAACTCCGCCGCGAGCTCGCGTGACGGTCGCTGCAAGGCCGCCATCACCGCGGCGATCTCCTGCGGCGGTTGATCGATTTCATTGAGCCGCGCCAGCGCCTGGTCGGCGGCCAAAATGCCGTCGCGGATTCCGGCGAGATCGCGCGGTCCGCCGCGGCCAACTGAGAGTCGCGCCAGCGCCCGCGACATGTCGGGCGCCCCGCGCAGGATGCTGCGGATGTCCTCGCGCGCGGCGGAATCCGCGACGAACGTGCTGACGGCATCGAGCCGCCGCGCGATTCCCGGCGCGTCGGTCAAAGGCGCGGCGAGGCGTTGCGCCAGCAGGCGCGAGCCTGCCGAGGTGACGGTGCAGTCGATGGCGTCCAGCAGCGAGCCGCGGCGTTCGCCGGCGAGCGTCCGCGTCAGCTCGAGATTGGCGCGGGTGGCCGGGTCGATCGCCATGGTCGCGCCCGAGGCCTCGCGCGCGGGCGGCGACAGCGGCGGATGCTTGCCGACCTGGGTGCGGTCGACATAGGTGACGGCCGCGGCCGCGGCCGTGGCTTCGAGGCGCGTGAGCTGCGCCAGCCCGTCCATGGTTGCGACGGCAAAGTAATCGCAGAGACGTTTCTCGGCCGTGGCGCCGTCGAAGACGTCGCGCGTCAGCGGCGTCACCGCCGGCAGCTCGCGCAAGATTTGTCCAAGCTCGCTGTCATTATAGAGCGCGTCGGTGACGATCGCCTCGTTCGGGTTGATGCGTGCGAGCGTCGCGGCAAGCTCGCCGCCTGTGCATTCCGTCACCATGAATTCGGCGGTCGAGATGTCGATCCAGGCGAGGCCAAAGCGGTCGCCGCCGGAAGAGGAGCGCGCACGTGCGATCGCCAGCAGATAATTGTTGGCTCGCGCATCGAGCAGCGTGTCCTCGGTCAGCGTGCCCGGCGTGACCAGCCGCACCACGCCGCGGCGCACGACGCTCTTGTTGCCGCGCGCCTTCGCAGCGGCGGGATCCTCGGTCTGCTCGCACACCGCGACCCGGTGGCCGGCGCTGATCAGGCGATGCAGATAATCCTCGGAGCGCTCGACCGGCACGCCGCACATCGGGATATCCGCGCCCTGATGCTTGCCGCGCTTGGTCAAGACGATGCCGAGCGTGTTGGAGGCGATCTCGGCGTCCTCGAAGAACAATTCGTAGAAATCGCCCATCCGGTAGAACAGCAGCAGGCCCGGATGCGCCGCCTTGATCTCCAGATACTGTTCCATCATCGGCGTGACGCGCGCGGCGGCTTCCGCCTGCGGCGCGGGGTCAGGTGCTGGCGCTGGGATCGGCTGTTGCATCGTCATGAGCGGCGCAACCTACAAAATTTCGCCCTGCGGTCCTATCGCTTTAGCCGGGCAAGGCGGGTTTTCCACGTTGTCCGTATTGCGCAAACGGCTGCCCCATTTTCCGTTGTCATTCCCCATTGCGCGATTGCGCAGTGGGGATGCGCCGACAGGCGCAGGCCCGGAATCCATAACCCCTGCTCGTGGTTATGGATTCCGGGCTCGCCCTTCGGGCGCCCCGGAATGACGGCCGGGGTTTCATGGCGAGCGACTCATGCGCCAGGCCACGCGCGGCCTGCGAAACCGTCAATTGACCTGCCGCGGGCGCCCTCCTAAAACTCCGCCGACATTGAAGAATTTTGGCCGAACCGCGGCACTCAGGGAGAACAACGATGCGTGATGTGTTTATCTGCGATGCCGTCCGGACCCCGATCGGCCGTTTCGGCGGCTCGCTCGCCAAGGTGCGCGCCGACGATCTCGCCGCCGCCCCGATCAAGGCGCTGATGGCCAAGCACCCCAAGCTGGACTGGTCGCAGGTGGACGAGGTGTTCTTCGGCTGCGCCAACCAGGCCGGCGAGGACAACCGCAACGTCGCGCGCATGGCGCTGCTGCTCGCAGGTCTGCCGGATTCGGTTCCCGGCCAGACCCTGAACCGCCTCTGCGCCTCCGGCCTCGATGCCGTCGGCGCGGCTGGCCGCGCGATCCGCTCGGGCGAGATCGAATTCGCGATCGCGGGCGGAGTCGAATCCATGACGCGCGCGCCTTTCGTGATGGGTAAGGCCCAGGAAGCCTTCTCGCGCTCCGCGGAAATCTTTGACACCACCATCGGCTGGCGCTTCATCAATCCGCTGCTGAAGGCGCAATACGGCGTCGATGCGATGCCGGAGACCGGCGAGAACGTCGCCGAGGAATTCCAGGTCTCGCGCGCCGATCAGGACGCTTTCGCGATCCGCTCGCAGCAGCGCGCGGGCGCTGCGATCGCGGCCGGCTATTTCGCCGAGGAGATCACGCCGATCACCATTCCCGGCGGCAAGGCCGGCCCCATCACGATCGACAAGGACGAGCATCCGCGCCCCGAGACTACGCTCGAAGGCCTCGCAAAACTGAAGCCGATCGTGCGCAATCCCGGCACGGTGACCGCCGGTAACGCCTCCGGCGTCAATGATGGCGCGGCCGCGATGATCCTTGCGTCCGAAGCCGCCGTGAAGAAGCATGGTCTCACGCCCCGCGCTCGCATCCTCGGCCTCGCCTCGGCCGGCGTGCCGCCGCGCATCATGGGCATTGGACCGGTGCCCGCGACCCGCAAGCTGATGGAGCGGCTGGGCAAGAAGATCAGCGATTTCGACCTGATCGAGCTGAACGAAGCCTTCGCGTCCCAGGGCATCGCCTGCATGCGTCAGCTCGGCGTCGCCGACGACGCCGATTTCGTCAATCCGCATGGCGGTGCGATTGCGCTCGGCCATCCCCTCGGCATGAGCGGCGCGCGCCTTGCGCTCACTGCCGTGCACGGCATGGAGAAGCGCGGCGGCAAGCTCGCGCTCGCCACCATGTGCGTCGGCGTCGGCCAGGGCGTCGCGGTCGCGATCGAGAAGCTGAACTAAGCTCCTCTCCCTCTCCCCGCTTGCGGGGAGAGGGCCTTCAGGGGATCATCCCATGATTATCGAGCGTGAGCAGGACGTCACGGCTGCGGCACTGGCGGTGATGGAGCGGACATCCGATCCGCGGCTTCGCCAGATCATGGCCTCTCTGGTCAAGCATTTGCATGCCTTCGTCCGCGATGTCCGCCTGACCGAGGCGGAATTCCGCGACGCCACGGCGATCGTGGCCGAGCTCGGCAAGCTGACCACCGACACGCATAATGAAGTCGTGCTGATGGCCGGCTCGCTCGGCGTCTCGCCGCTGGTGTGCCTGCTGAACAATGGCGACCAGGGCAATACGGAAACCGACCAGTCGCTGCTCGGACCGTTCTGGCGCTTGAACTCGCCGCGGGTCGAGAATGGCGGATCGATCGTCCGCTCCGAGACGCCGGGTGCGCCGCTGTTCGTCAGCGCCCGCGTCGTGGACAGGGACGGCCGTCCCGTCGCCGGCGCGGAGGTCGATGTCTGGCACGCTTCGCCGGTCGGTCTCTATGAGAACCAGGATCCCGAGCAGGCGGACATGAACCTGCGCGGCAAGTTCACGACCGATCAGGACGGACGTTTCTCCTTCCGCTCGGTGATGATGGTTGGCTATCCCATCCCGACCAACGGCGTGGTCGGCCGTCTCCTCAAGGCGCAGGACCGGCACCCCTATCGTCCCGCGCATCTGCATGCCCTGATCTTCAAGCCCCGATTCAAGGTGCTGATCTCGCAGGTCTACGACCCCGCCGATCCGCACATCGACAGCGACGTGCAGTTCGGCGTGACGCAGGCGCTGATCGGCAAGTTCCTGCGCCATGATTCGCCGCATCCGACCGCGCGCGAGGTTGCGATGCCCTGGTATTCGCTCGACCATACCTACCGGCTCGAGGCCGGCGAGGCCGTGCTGCCGCGTCCACCGATCAAGTAGTGCGCTCATATGCCAGGTGCCGGGCGTAGGAGGACCGCTAAACCCGCTTTCCCCAATTAGTTATATACTATAATGATTGGCGGAAACGTTGACCTGCCGGACCAGAATGGCCGGGGAGGAGTTCGCCAAAAGTCGTCAGGAGTTTGGCCATGACATTCATCTATCCCGTCGACAGCAACAAGGCGCATCCGCTGCCGCTGTCGCCCGACTACAAGAGCTCGATCAAGCGCGCGCCCCACAAGCCCCTGATCCCGATGCGTCACACGCTGTCGGAGCTGACCGGCCCGGTCTATGGCCATGAGACCGTGCGCGAGGGCGACAACGATCTCACCCTTCAGCACAAGGGCGAGCCGCTCGGCGAGCGAATCATCGTGCATGGCCATGTGTTCGACGAGGACGGCCGCGGCGTGCCCAATTCGCTGGTCGAGATCTGGCAGGCCAATGCCTGCGGCCGCTACGTGCATGTGCGCGACCAGCATCCCGCGCCGCTCGATCCGAACTTCACCGGCGCCGGCCGCACCCAGAGCGATGCGGCAGGCTACTACCGCTTCGTCACCATCAAGCCCGGCGCTTACCCCTGGGGCAATCATCACAATGCCTGGCGGCCCGCGCACATCCACCTCTCGGTGTTCGGCCATTCCTTCGTCACGCGCCTGGTGACGCAGATGTATTTCCCGGGCGATCCGCTGTTTGCGTTCGATCCGATCTTCAATTCGGTGCCGGACGAGAAGGCGCGGATGCGGATGGTCTCGTCCTTCGATCTCGATAACACCCAGCCTGAGTGGGCGCTGTGTTATCGCTTTGACATCGTGCTGCGCGGCAAGAACGCCACGCCAATGGAGAACACTTAAGTGCAGGATTCTGTGAAGCCCAACGGGATCACGCCATCGCAGACCGTCGGCCCGTTCTTCAAATACGGCCTGACGCCGAACGGCGAGTATGAGTGGAACGATGCCTTCACCAACTCGACGCTGACGCCCGACGTCACCGGCGAGCGCCTGCGCATCGAAGGTAAGGTGTTCGACGGCGACGGCGTCGCAATACCGGACTGCATGCTGGAGATCTGGCAGGCGGATGCGCAGGGCCGTTTTGCCGATCCGCAGGACAAGCGCGCGCTGCCGAACGCCAGCTTCCGCGGCTTTGCCCGCTGCGGCACCGACAAGGACGGCAACTATTCCTTCGACACCATCAAGCCGGGCGTGGTGCCGGATCCCGACGGCAAGCCGCAGGCGCCGCATCTCCTGGTCGCGGTGTTCGCGCGCGGCATGCTCAGGCATCTCTATACGCGCATCTATTTCAGCGATGATGCGGGCCTCGCCTCCGATCCCGTGTTGGCGCTGGTGCCCGCCGACCGCCGCGCGACGCTGATCGCCAGGCGCGAGGCCGCCAAGCCGGTCTATCGCCTCGACCTGCGGGTCCAGGGCGACGAGGAGACGGTGTTCTTCGACGTGTGAGGCCCGAGCGTCCGTCTTTCCATAAGGCGGATCGGCGCGGCTGGCGCTTCCGGGGGTGATGGGGCAGTATGGCCGCGCATCCGGAGCGCGCTTCATGACAACTCCACAACTGCCGGCGGTCGTCGAGGCCGAAAATCTCACCGCTGCGCTGCGCAAGGCCGGCGCGCTGGACCGCGGTGCGGTGCGCGAGGTCACGGTGCTGTCGTCGCGCGACACGATCCTGTCGCACATCACGCGCCTCGGCCTGCGCTATGTCGGCGAATCCAACGGCGCGCCGCAGTCCCTGATCCTCAAGACGGCCCATGCGGAGTTTGGCAAGAATGTGCCGAATGCGGGCCGGCGCGAGGTGGCGTTCTATACCAGGCTTGCGCCCGCGATGCCGGCGCAGCTCGTGCCGCGCTGTTTCGGCGGGAATTTCGACGAGGAAAGTCTCGCCTGGCATCTGCTGCTCGAGGATCTCTCCGACAGCCACGAGATAGCGAGCGCCTGGCCGCTGCCGCCGTCAGCCGAACAATCGCTCTCGATCATCCGTGCGCTGGCGCGGCTGCATGCTGCGTGGTGGGACGACACTCGCCTCGGCGAGGCTGTCGGCGTCTGGATGAGCGTCGATGAGACGAGCAAGCTGCTGGAGGTGTTCTCCGGGCACTATGCGCGGTTTGCCAATCTGCTGGGCGACCGCCTCAGCGCCGAACGCCGCGATCTCTTCCGCCGCTTCCTGGAGCAGTGGGATCGGCTGTTCCAGCGCTATCATGCGCGGCGTGACGTCACCATCATCCACGGCGATGCCCATACCTGGAATTTTCTGCTGCCGCGCGCCGCCGTCAGCGACACCGTGCGTATCTTCGACTTCGACCAGTGGCGTATCAATGTGCCCACCAGCGATCTCGCTTATATGATGGCGTTGCAATGGTATCCCGAGACTCGGCAGGTGCTCGAACGGCCGCTTCTGGACAGCTATTACGACACGCTGATCGAGTATGGCGTGACCGGCTACAGCCGCGATGCGCTCCATCGCGATTATCGCCGGTCGGTGCTCTGGCACATCACCACGCCGGTCTGGCAATGGAGCGTCAACATCCCGCCGGTGATCTGGTGGAATAACCTCCAGCGCGTGCTGCTCGCCGTCGACGACCTCGGCTGCGAGGAGTTTTTGGAGTGAAGGTGGAGCACACTCGGTGCACTGTGAGGCGCGACGGCGTTTCAACATTTTCGGTGTCGTCCCGGCCTAAAGCGCGATGAGATTGGGATGAATCGTCATCGCGCTTTAGGTTGTTGTTTGAGCATGATCTTTTCGGAAAACCGCTTCGCACTTTTCCGGATCATGCTCTAGTGCGCAATTGCGCACTAGGCCGGGACGACGAGTCGAGTGTGTCTCGCGCGCGAGACTTACTCCATCACCGCATGCTCCGGCCCCGCCGCCTGCTTGCGCAGTGCGGCCTTGGTTGAGCCGATCATCAGGGCGAGCGGGATGGTGCAGAGGATGAAGATCATCACGAGCTGGTAGTCGTGTGCAAACGCGATGATCTGCGCCTGCATGGCGACGATCTTGTCGGCCATGGCGCGGCCGGCGTCGGTGGAGAGGTTGATCATGCCGCGCACATCGGGCATCTGGAGCGCGTGGTTGAACGGGTTGATGTGCTCGGAGAGGATCGCATAGGTCTTGCGCGAGCCCTGGGTCAGCTCGGCGATGACGATGGAGATGCCGACCGAGCTTGCGACGTTGCGGAGCAGCGTCAGCATCGAGGTGCCGTCGGTGCGCAGCTCGTTCGGCAGCGTCAGGAACGACACGGTGGAGAGCGGCACGAAGACGAGGCCGAAGCCAAAACCCTGGAAGATGCTGACGGTGACGATCTCCAGCGCCTGGGTCTGGTCGGTCCATCCGGTCATCTGGAACAGCGAGCCGGCGGTCAACGTCAGCCCCGCGATGATCAGCGTGCGTGCCTCGAAGTAGCGCATCATGCGTCCGACCAGCATCATGGCGAGGAAGGTGCCGAAGCCGCGGGTCGCGAGCAGCTCGCCCGCGGTGATGATGGGATAGCCGATGACGTTCTGCAGGTAAGGCGAGGCCAGCGCCATGGTCGAATACAGCACGAGGCCCATCACCGTCATGAAGATGCAGCCGGTGAGGAAGTTGCGGTCTTTGAACAGCGCGAAGCGGATGAACGGCCGCGAGGTCGTGAAGGAGTGGGCGAAGAAATAGTAGAAGGCGATCGCCGAGACGACGAACTCGGTCACGATCTCGGCGGATTCGAACCAGTCGAGCTGCTCGCCGCGGTCGAGCGCGAGCTGGAGCGCGCCGATCGCGACGGCCAGCGCCGTGAAGCCGAACCAGTCGAATTTGAGGCTGAGGTCCTTCTTCGTCTCGTCCATGAAGATTGCCAGCCCGAGCACGGTGATCGCGCCGAACGGCAAATTGACGAAGAACACCCAGTGCCAGGAATAGGTCTCGGTCAGCCAGGCCCCGAGCGAGGGGCCCATGATCGGCCCCATCATCACGCCCATGCCCCAGATCGACATCGCCTTGGCGCGTTCCTGGAGCGTGTAGGAATCCAGCATCACGGCCTGCGACAGCGGCACCAGCGCGGCGCCGAACACGCCCTGCAGCAGGCGGAACAGCACCATCTGGTTGATGTCCTGCGCGAGCCCGCACAGCACGGAAGCGAGGGTGAAGCCGGCCGAGCAGATGATGAAGATGCGCTTGCGGCCGTAGCGGTTGGCGATCCACCCCACCGGCGCGGTCATGATCGCGGCGGCGACGATGTAGGAGGTCAGGACCCAGTTGATCTGGTCCTGCGAAGCCGACAGCGTGCCCTGCATGTAGGGCAGGGCAACGTTGGCGATCGTCGTGTCCAGCGCCTGCATGATGGTCGCGGTCATGGCGCAGATCGTCACCATGTTCCGGCGGAGGCCGGGGACCATTGCTGCGCTGGCGGGCCCGGACATCGACGTCAGTCTTCCTTGTCCTGGTTGGCCGTTGCCGACAGGCCGAGCAGGCCGGCGAGCGAGCGCTGGTGGCCGGTGTCGATGTTGGCATAGACGCTCATGCCGGCCTTCAGCTTCTTCACGAACTTGTCGTTGTCGTCGAAATAGATTCGCACCGGCACGCGCTGCACGACCTTGACGAAATTGCCGGTGGCGTTCTGCGGCGGCAGGATCGCGAACTGCGCGCCGGTGCCCGGCGACAGCGAGCCGATCTTGCCCTTGAACACATGGTTGGGGAACGCGTCGACCTCGAGCGTGACCGCCTGGCCGACCGCGACATGGGTGAGGTCGCTCTCCTTCGGATTGGCGTCGACCCAGGGGTGGGCGATGTCGACGATGGAGAACACCGGCGTGCCGGCGGCGACGAAACGGCCGAGCTGGATCTGGTCGACCTGGGTTGCCACGCCGCTCATCGGGGCGCGCAGCACGGTGTGGTCGAGATTGCGCTGGGCGTCATCCAGCTTGGCCTTGGCCTGCACATAGGGCGGGAACTCTTCCAGCGGCAGGTCGGGATTGCCGAGCAGCTGCGTCTTCGCGTTGGAGAGCTGCTGCTTGACGAACTGCGCCTGCGCGCCGGCCGTGACCATCGCGTTCGACGCGTTGTCCAGGTCGAGCTGCGAGCCATAATTGTTCTTCACCAGCGCCTGCTTGCGCTCGACGTCGCGCTGCTTCAGGTCCATGCCCTGCTGGGCGAGATCCAGCATCTGGCCGTAGATTTTGACGTTGGCGACGAGGTTGTCGTAGGTGGTCCTGGCTTGGGCGAGCTGCGCCTTGGTCTCCTCCACCGCGAGGCGGAACGGAACCGGATCGATCTCGAACAGCTCGTCGCCCTGCTTGACGATCTGGCCCTCTTTCACGACGACCTTGTCGATCTTGCCGGAGATGTCGGGCGTCACCAGCACCTTCTGCGCGCCGACATAGGCATCGTCGGTGCCGACATAGCGTCCGCCATGCAGATAGAAGGTGATGCCGCCGATCGCGGCCGCCGCGGGCAGCACCACCATCAGGAGGAAGCGGCGGTAGCGGCGCAGGCCCGCCAGCAGGCGGCGGCGCGGCTCGGCCGCGAGCTTCTTGGTGGGCTTGCCGCTTGGGCCGCCCTTCTGCTCGGGCTGGAACTTGAGGACTTGGTCAGCCATAGCGCTGCTCCCTACGTGTTTGTTCCGCGCCGCTGGTCTGGATCGCGTTACGCACGTTTTCCTTGATTGTTTCGAGTTGGGTGAGGAGACGGTGGGCGTCCGCCGGGTTGATGCCGTCGAGCGCGTTGGCCGTGAGCTCCGACTTCAGGCCGCTCATCTTGCCGAGCAGCGCGCGGCCGGCCTTCTTCAGATGGAGGCGCTTGACGCGGCGGTCGGAGGCGTCGCTGCGGCGCTCGATCCAGTCGTTGTCGCAGAGCTTGTCGATCAGCCGCGTTAGCGTAATCGGCTGCATCTCCAGGAGCTCGGCGAGCTCGGACTGCTTCATGCCCTCGCTGCGCTCGACCTTGGCCAGCACCGCCCATTGCGCGCGGGTGATGCCATAGCGGGATGCCTCCTTGTCGGCATAGACCCGCAGCAGGCGATACAGCTCGCCGAGCGTGAACAGGAAGTTCTGATCCACCGACGTGCGGCTCATAAGCTTGGTCTCCAATAAGCTTGGCATATAATAAGCAAGCTTATGATTATTTCATGGCAAATTAGCGCGGCGCTGCTCCACCGCAAAAGCATGGCTGGCAGCCATTCGAAGCCGCGCCCTTTGGGTTCCCGGTCCGGAAATGCTAAAGACTAGCGCGATGACTCTCGCAAAGCCGGCCTTTCCCGCGCCTGACCACGATCACCGCCGCTGTACCGCGGATGCCTTGACGCATGCGGAGGCGGTCTGCGAGCAGCGCGCGCAGAAATTCACGCCGATCCGCCGTCACGTGCTGCAGGCGCTCTTGTCCAGCCACCGTCCGCTCGGCGCCTATGAGGTGATCGACGAGCTGGCCAAATCGATGCCGCGGCCGGCGCCGATCACGGTCTATCGCGCGCTCGATTTTTTGATGGCCAACGGCCTCGTGCATCGCATCGAGAGTCGCAACGCCTATCTCGCCTGCGCCCACGACCATGACGCGGTCCCGGCGGTTGCGTTCCTGATCTGCGAGCGCTGCGGCCTGGTCGGCGAGATTCCGGCCGCGTCCGTCGCGCAAGGCCTCAACCAGGCTGCGCGCGCCTCGGGTTTTGCTCCCAAACTGTCCGTGGTCGAGATCACGGGCACCTGCACCCATTGTCAGAAAGCTTCTTGATAACAACGGCGTAAAGCCGGCCCCGGGAAGACATGTCGATTGAACCAGCAAGCCCGTCCGCCGGCCGCCCGTTGAGCGCCGGCGCCATCGCCCTGATGCTCATGCTGTGCCTGACCTGGGGGTTTAACCAGATCGCGGTGAAGCTCGTCATCCCGGATATTCCGCCGATGCTACAGGCGACCATCCGCTCGATGGGCGCGCTGCCGGTGCTGTTCATGATCGGCACCTTGCGCGGGGCAAAGTTCTTCGAGCGCGACGGCACGCTTGCCGCAGGCCTCATCGCCGGGCTGATGTTCGGCGCCGAGTTCGTGCTGATCTATGAGGGCCTGCGCTTCACCCCGGCGTCCCGCGCGGTCGTGTTCCTCTACACCGCGCCGTTCTTCGTCGCGCTCGGCTCCTATCAGGTGCTGGGCGAGAGGCTGAGCGGCACACAATGGCTCGGCCTCGCCATCAGCTTTGCCGGCGTTGCCCTCGCAATCGGTGTGCCGCAGCCGAACGTGGATTCACAGGTGCTGCTCGGCGATCTCCTCATCGTCGGCGGCGCCGCGCTGTGGGCGGCGACTACGCTGATCGCCAAGTCGACGCGACTGCGCCTCGTCCCGCCGGAAAAGGCGATGGGTTACCAGGTCGCGATATCGATCCCGATCCTGGGCCTGGCCGCGTACCTCATGGGCGAAACCATCCCGCACACGCCCCGCCCGCTGTCGATCACACTGATGGTGTTCCAGGCGGTCTGGGTGGTCGGAGCCACGTTCACGCTTTGGTTCGGGCTCGTGAAGGCCTATTCGGCCAGCAAATTGTCGGCTTTTACCTTCATCACCCCTTTGTTTGGCGTCGTCGCTAGCTATTTCATCTTGCATGACACCCTCAGCCTGACGTTCGGGGCGGCAGCTGTCCTTGTAATTGCTGGGCTTTTTCTGATTAACCGTCCCAGCCAAGACGCTGCGGCCCCGCGCGATGCATTGCTGAATGTCACCAAAACCTGATATTTGGACCCCATGAACAAGCCCGAAAACACCATCGATTCCGACATCGCGGGACCTCAGCCGCGCCACAACACCACGCAGGTCAAGGTCGGCGACGTCGCCGTCGGCGGCGGCGCGCCCATCGTGGTGCAGTCGATGACCAACACCGACACCGCCGATATCGACGGTACCATCGCCCAGGTCGCAGCGCTTTCGCGCGCCGGCTCCGAAATGGTCCGCATCACCGTGGACCGCGAGGAGGCCGCCGCTGCCGTTCCGCACATCCGCGACGGTCTGCGCAAGCGTGGCATCACCACGCCCCTGATCGGCGACT
Organism: Bradyrhizobium iriomotense; assembly: GCF_030160715.1. GTDB lineage: Bacteria > Pseudomonadota > Alphaproteobacteria > Rhizobiales > Xanthobacteraceae > Bradyrhizobium > Bradyrhizobium iriomotense. Next base: position 210,678 of record NZ_BSOW01000002.1, on the reverse strand, counting down.
TCCACTATATCGGCCACAAGCTGCTCGCCGACTATCCGGCCTGTGCGGAAGCGCTCGACAAGTACCGCATCAATCCCGGCAATGTCGGCTTCAAGGACAAGCGCGACACCCAGTTCGCCGACATCATCGAGATCGCCAACAAGCACGACAAGCCGGTGCGCATCGGCGCCAATTGGGGCTCGCTCGACCAGGAACTCTTGTCCAAGTTGATGGACGAGAACGCGGCCTCGGCCAATCCGCGCGATGCCCGCGCCGTGATGCGCGAGGCCATGGTGCAATCCGCGTTGCTCTCGGCGGCGCGCGCCGAAGAGCTCGGCATGCCCAAGAACCGCATCATCCTGTCGGCCAAGGTGTCGGCGGTGCAGGATCTGATCGCGGTCTATGAGGTGCTCGCGAGCCGTTCCGACTACGCCATCCATCTCGGTCTCACCGAGGCCGGCATGGGCACCAAGGGTATCGTCGCCTCGTCCGCCGCGCTCGGCATCCTCTTGCAGCAGGGCATCGGTGACACCATCCGCATCTCACTGACGCCGGAGCCCGGCGGCGACCGCACCCGAGAGGTGCAGGTCGGCCAGGAGCTCTTGCAGACCATGGGCTTCCGCACCTTCGTGCCGCTGGTGGCGGCATGCCCCGGCTGCGGCCGCACCACCTCGACCACGTTCCAGGAGCTGGCGCGCTCGATCCAGGATTTCATCCGCGACGAGATGCCGACCTGGAAGACGAAATATCCCGGCGTCGAAGAGCTCAACGTCGCCGTCATGGGCTGCATCGTCAACGGCCCCGGCGAATCCAAGCACGCCAATATCGGCATCTCCTTGCCCGGCACCGGCGAGGCGCCCGCCGCGCCCGTCTTCGTCGACGGCAAGAAGTTCCGCACCCTGCGCGGCCCCGGCATCGCCGCCGACTTCAAGGCGCTGGTGATCGACTACATCGACCAGCGTTACGGCCAGGGCGCCAAGGTGCCGGAGACTGCGGCGGAGTAGCCAGAGACGGAGTAATCTTGCTCCGCTCGCACCTCGTACTCGGTTGTCGTCCCGGCGAAGGCCGGGACCAATAACCACAGGCCGTGGTTATGGCGCGGGGTGACGGCTCCAAGTCTTCGCCAAACTCAATTCCGTGGTTATGAGTCCCGGGCTCGCGCGGAGCCTGTTATCGGGCCGCGCTTCGCGCGGACCCGGTGGCGCGCCCCGGGACGACGAGTTGTGTTTGCGGTGCGCATTGCACATCCATCACCGCGCGCTACGATGCCCTCAATCAACAATGATTGGGAGCAACACCCATGAGCTCGCTCGCCGGCAAGCAGGGTCCTCGCTATCGCCACATGGCGGAGGACGGTGCGCCCTACGAGACCATCGCCGTCGAAAAACTCACGCCGATCATCGGCGCGGAAATCACGGGCGTCGATGTCGGCAAGCTCGTCTCTGACGACTCCCGTTCCAACCGGCAGATGGACGAGGTCCATCGCGCGCTCGCCGAAAACCTCGTCATCTTCTTCCGCGACCAGCACATTACGCCGCAGCAGCATCTCGCCTTCGGCCGCAAGTTCGGCGAGCTGCATTTTCACCCCGCGGCTCCGCATGAGGACGAAGATCCCGCGCTGATGAAGATCTATGCCGACGCGAACTCGCCGCGCGCCAATGGCGAGGGCTGGCATTCCGACGTGTCCTGCGACCTCGAGCCGCCCATGGGCTCGATCCTCTACATCAAGCAATGCCCGCCGCGTGGCGGTGACACTCTGTTCGCCAACATGTACGCGGCCTATGAGGCGCTGTCGGACCGCATGAAAGCCTATCTCGACGGCCTCACCGCGCTGCATGACGGCGAGCCGATCTATCGCGGGCTCTACGCCAACTACGGCGTCGCCGACAAGCCGAGCTATCCGCATGCCGAGCACCCGGTGGTGCGCACGCACCCGGTCACGGGCAAGAAGGCCCTCTACGTCAACCGCGGCTTTACCCGCTACATCAACGGCATTCCCCGCGACGAGAGCGACGCGATGCTGGCCTATCTCTACCAGCACGCCGAAAACCCGCTGTTCCAGTGTCGCTTCCGCTGGACCGAGAACGCCATCGCCTTCTGGGACAATCGCTGCACCCAGCATCGCGCGATGTGGGATTACTGGCCGCACACGCGGTCAGGGACGCGCGTGACGGTGAAGGGCGAGCGGCCGGTGTAGTCAACGGTGCGGTAGCGTGGGCAAAGCGAAGCGGCCATCGGCGCGGAGCATCGTTGCAATCGTCGTTGCTTTGCTGCTTCCGCTCGCGCCGATCGATTCAAGCCATGCCGTGCCGAAGCGGAAGATCGTGCGCGCGAAGCCCAAGCCCAATGCTAAGCTCGCGCCTGAAAAATGCGAGCCGGCTAATTTCCGCATCGTCGTGGATGTCGGCCACACCGCCGAATCGCCCGGTGCGGACAGCGCGCGCAACGATCCCGAGTTCGCGTTCAATCTGCGGCTTGCCAGGCTCATCGCTACGAAGCTGAAGTCGGAAGGCTTTTCCACGACGCGTCTCTTGGTGACGGAGGGCAGGGCGAGGCCGAGCCTGTTCAAGCGCGTCAACGCCGCCAACGACTGGCGAGCCGATCTCTTTCTCTCGATCCATCACGACGCCGTGCCGGACAAATTCCTCGAGGAGTGGGAGTTCGAGGGCGCAAGAAGCCATTTCAGCGACCGTTTCTCCGGCCATTCGCTGTTCGTCTCGCGGCAGAATCCGCGATACGCGGCGAGCCTTGCGTTCGCGCGCCTTCTCGGCAGGGAGTTGAAGGCGCAGGACCTGACTTATGCGCAGCAGTACACGCTGCCGCTGATGGGGCGCTATCGTCACGATCTGCTGGACAAGGAGTTTGGCGTCTATCGCTACGACCAGCTCGTGGTACTCTCACGCACGAAGAGCGCCGCGGTGCTGCTGGAGGCGGGCTCCATCATCAATCGCGACGAGGAGATGGCGATGAATTCGCCGGAGCGGCAAGAGGTGATTGCGACGGCGGTGGCAGGGGCGATGAAGGAGTTTTGCGAGAAGCATTAGTGTGTCATTGAGCGATGACGATGTGGGCAGGCCTTGCCCACTCTCCGATGTCGTCCCGGCGAAGGCCGGGACCCATAACCCCAAGGTGTGGTTTGGCGACGACTGGCAACCACCATCTCGCGCCACAACTTCTCCCTGTGGTTATGGGGCCCGGATCGGCGCTTGCTCCGCTCGCTTGTCCGGGACGACGAGTTGAGGATGCCGCTACAACGGCACTCGCTGAAACTCCCGGTTCGCAAGACTCGCTTCCTCCAGATCGAGATCGCGCTCGATCCGGCGCCTCGCTTCGTCGGTGATCTTGCCGTCACGCAATAGCTCGTGGATGAACGTGCGCTCTGCGGCGATCAGCTCGCGCGTCAGCCTGGTGCCGGCGGCGGAGAGGCCGAGGCTGGCCGGATCGAGCGAGCAGGGGAGCTGATTGACGCGGATATCGTGCCGTGCCCGCAGCAGGCTCACGACCTCGTCGGACAGCTCCTTCTCCTCGGCCAGGGCATCAAGCGACCTCAGCGCTGCATCGAGGGCCTGGCGCCGCGCGGCGATCTCGGCCTCATGCTCGGCGACGTGCTCGGAGCGGCCGGCCTCGGCGACGCCGAGCCATCGCACCACCTTGGGCAGGCCGAGGCCGACGCCGACCAGCGTGATGAAGATGACGCCGAAGGCGACGAACAGGATCAGGTCGCGATAGGGGAAGGCCTCGCCGCCCGGCAGCACGAAGGGTAGCGCCAGCGCGGCCGCGAGCGACACCGCACCGCGCACGCCGGTGAAGGCGAGCGTGAACACCCATTGCCAGGGCGGCGAGGGATCGCGCCGGCGCAGGCTCGGGCTCAATATCCGCGGCAAATAGGTCGCGGGATAGACCCAGGCAAAGCGCGCCATCACCACGATGACCACGACCACGCCGGTCGCGATCAGGATCTCGTCGAGCGGAAACGCCTTCGATTTCTCGTAGAGCGCGCGCATCTGAAAGCCGGTGAGCAGGAACAGGATGCCCTCGATCAGGTAGATCACGAGGTCCCAGAAGAAGATGCCCTGCAGGCGCGTCGCCGAGGAAATCCACAACGGCCCGTTCCAGCTCACATAGAGGCCGCAGGCGACGGTGGCGATCACGCCGCTTCCGCCGACATGTTCGGGCAGCCAATAGGCGAGGTAGGGCGTGATCAGCGACAGCGTGATCTCGACCTGCGGATCGCGCGCCCATTTGCGGGCGCGCAAGGAGAGCCAGCCGACCCCGACGCCATAGGCGACCTCGCCGGCAATGATGAGGAAGAACTCGCCGGTCGCAAGCGGCAGCGAGAAGCTGCCGGTCATGATCGCGGCGAGCGCAAAGCGGTAGAGGATCAGCGCGGTGGCGTCGTTGGCAAGCCCTTCGCCTTCGAGCACGACCAGGATGCGGCGCGGCATGTGCAGCCTGCGCGCAATCGCGAGCGGCGCCACCACGTCGGGCGGCGCGACGATGGCCCCGAGCAGGAAGCCGACGGTCCAGGGCATGCCGATCAGGAAATGCGCGGCGGTTGCGACCATCGCCGCGGTGAAGATCACGGCGCCGACCGCGAGCAGCACGATGGGGCGCAGGTTGTTCCTGAACTCGCGCCAGCTCATGGCGACGCTCGCCGAATAGATCAGCGGCGGCAGCACCAGCAGCAGCACGAGTTCCGGCGGCAGCTCGACCTGCGGCATGCCCGGCACGAAGGCAAGGCCCACGCCCGCCAGCATCAACAGGATGGCGGGCGCAATGTTGAAGCGCCGCGCCAGAAGCGCCGTGCCTGCCAGCACGGTGAGCAGGATCAGAAAGATCTGAAATCGCGCTTCCACCATGCTTTCACTTGCCCCGGAAGCGCGGCGCGGGTCAATGCGGCCCGATCATCCCAGCCGCTCGGCGACCAGCTTGCCAATGGCTGCGAACACGGTGTCGATCTGCGCGGCGTTCGGCGTGCCGCCCTGGGTGTAGGCCGCAATCAGGATCGGCGTATCGGGCTTCGGCCAGGCCACCGCAATGTCGCCGGAAGCATCCTTGCCGTTGTTGCCGGTCTTGTCGCCGATCCTCCAGGTTCCCGGGAGGCCCGCGCGCAGTCGTTTTGCGCCGGTCTTGCAGTTCACCATCCACTCGGTGAGTTGCGCGCGCGAGGTCGCGGACAAGGCTTCGCCGAGCACGAGGTGGCGAAAATTGCCGGCCATGGTGATGGGCGTGGTCGTGTCGTGCGGGTCGCCCGGCGGCGAACGGTTGAGCTCGGGCTCGTTGTGGTCGAGCCGCGAAATGGTGTCGCCGAGCGAGCGCCAGAACGCGGTGAGTGCCGCCGGTCCCCCGATTCGCGCCAGCAAAAGGTTGGCGCAGGTGTTGTCGCTGAGCTCGACGCTGGCCTTGCACATGTCGCCGACCGACATCGCACCTTTCGAAAGGTTCTCCTTTGCCACCGGCGCATAGTCGAGCAGGTCGTCCCTGCCATAGCCGACCGTTGCGGCGAGCTGGTCTTCGCCGCGATCGATGCGCGCCAGCACGCAGGCCGCAAGCGACGCCTTGAACGTAGAGCACATGACAAATCGCTCGTCGGCGCGCCAGGCGAGCTTTTTGCCGGAGCTGAGATTTTCAGCATAGAACCCGACCCGCCCGCCGCTCTCGCGTTCATAGGTTTCAAGCGCAGGCGGTGCGCCCTCAGCAAATACGGGACCTGCGGCCAGCGCGCACAGCGAGGCGAGCAGCGAACGACGATCGAACAGCATGGGAATCCTTGGCAGTGGGACATTTGGTGGTGGCGCGCGCCATCCGACGCGGACTCCGGTTTCCTCTCCGGCTTCGACAAATTTGTGACGCGACATGCCGCCGCAAATTGCGGTGTGCTCCCTCCCCCGCAAGGGGGAGGGAACGCAGCCGATTCATGGCAAGTGATTGCCTTACAGCAGGCGCTTCCTCACTCCTTCAGATCATATCGATACGATTTCGACACGATCTGCCAGCCGTCGGCGAGCTTCATCGCCACGAGATAGTCGGTGAAGTAGCGGGGTGGCAGTTGGCATTTGACCTTGATGAAAGCGGTCTTGTCGTCCGAGCGGTCGATGGTGACGATGAAATCCTCGCGCGGCTTGCCTTCGGCCTTCGCCGACGGCCGCTTGCGCACCCAGGCGAGCCAGTCCGGCACGGTCAGGATTTTGAGCTCACCCTTTTCCACCCAACGCAGATCGGCGGAAGAGTGGAACACCGCGCCGAGCTTGTCGGCATCGCCTTCATAGAGCGCATCGAAATAGCCCTGCACCACGGCCTCGACACTCGAACGGTCATACCCCATGCTTCTCTCCTTCTCCGGCAGGTTGGCGCGACGAGGCAAGGTAGAGCGCGGCTGGCCAAACCGCCAGCGCCTTGGTCGCGAAAAGCTGATCGGCAGCGGCTGGCCGACCCGCTAGATTGTCTCGCCGCATTCCGCGTTGGAGAAAGATCGTGACCAGCACGACAAGCCGTCGCCGCCTCACCGGAAAATGTTACTGCGGCGCCGTGCAGTACGACGTCGCGGATGAATTCGTCTATGCGCTGAATTGCCATTGCTCGGACTGCCGGCGCGCCACCGGCTCCGCCTTCAAGCCGTTCGCCGGGATCGAGCGGCACAAATTCCGCGTGGTCGCGGGCGAGGATGCGCGGCTGATCTATGGCGACGAGGCCGCCACCCATGACGCGCATTGTGGGCGATGCGGCTCGCTGCTCTATTCGGTGGTGCGCGAGGGCCAATGGGTCCACGTCACCCTGGGAACCCTGTTCGACGATCCCTCGATCCGCCCCACCGCGCATATGTTCGTCGGCTCCAAGGCGCCCTGGTACGAGATCACGGACAATCTGCCGCAGCACCGCGGGCATGTCGGAGCCGGCTGAGCGGGCCGGAAACGCGCCCCGTCCGGCGAACCGCTACCCTTCTGGTGAGACTAACAAAAAGGGATTTGCCCGCGAGCTGTCGCATTGCCCTTCGTGACCTCCGTCACAAGCTGTGATCTCGGTCACAAGCGGGCGACGTGGATGTTGCTAGGTAGGTCCAAAAGGGTGTCGAATTCTCCCTTGAGCTGGAAGTTCCGTCATGCGCAGCCTGTTCAGATTCTGCCCACTTCTCCTCGCGCTCGCGCTGCTAATCGGCGCCGGGCCAGCCTTTGCCGCCAAGCGCGTTGCGCTGGTGCTCTCCAATTCCGCCTATCAGAATGCGCCGCAGCTTGCGAACCCCGACAATGACGGGGCTGTCATCGCGAAGACGCTGAAGGAGGCCGGCTTCGATGTGGTCGATGCCCGCCACGACCTGCCGGCGCTGGAGACGCGCCGTAGCTTGCGCGAATTCGCCGATTCTGCGCGCGATGCCGATATCGCCGTTGTCTATTACGCCGGCCACGGCATCGAGGTCGACGGCGCGAACTATCTGATCCCCGTCGACGCCAAGCTCGAGCGCGACACCGACGTCTATGACGAAGCGCTGTCGCTCGACCGCGTCCTGGTCGCGATCGAGCCGGCCAAGCAGCTTCGCCTAGTCATTCTCGACGCCTGCCGCGACAATCCCTTTGGCAAGACCATGAAGCGCACGATCGCCTCGCGCGGCATCGGGCGCGGCCTTGCCCAGGTCGAGCCGACCAGCCCGAATACGCTGATCGCCTATTCGGCCAAGGCCGGCTCCACCGCCCAGGACGGCGACGGCAGCAACAGCCCGTTCACGATCGCGCTGTCGAAGCATCTGACGACGCCCGGCCTCGACGTCCGCCGCGCCTTCGGCTTCGTGCGCGACGACGTCTTGAAGACCACCAACAACAAGCAGGAGCCGTTCGTCTACGGCTCGCTCGGCGGCGACGACGTGCCGCTGGTGCCGGCAAAGGCCGTCGCGGTGGCGCCGGCCCAGCCTGTCGTCAATCCGCAGGCCGAGATACGGCGTGACTACGAGCTCGCGCTCCAGGTCGGCAACAAGGCAGCGTGGGACGCGTTCCTCGCCCAGCACCCGGACGGCTTCTATTCGAATCTCGCCAAGATTCAGATCGACAAGATCGCGGCCGAAGAAGCGCATGCGGTGGCGACCGCAAAGGCGAAGCAGGCGGAAGCCGAGCGCGATCGTCTTGCCGCAGCCGGGGCGCAGAAGGATGCGCAGGCCAGGGCCGAGGCCGATGCGAAGGCCGCCGAACAGGCGCAGCTCGCCGCCCAGAAGGCCAAGGAGCAGGCGCAGCAGCAGGCGGCCGCCGCCGAGCAGCAGCGCGTGAATCTGGCCGCAGCGACGCCGAACAGCTCCGCTGCGCAGCCCGCCAAGGCGCCAGCCACCAATGTCGCCGCGCTGACGCCCACGACGACGCCGGCCGATCTGACGCGATCGGTGCAGAGCGAGCTTGGCCGTGTCGGCTGCTTCTCAGGACAAGCGGACGGCAACTGGACTACGGCCTCGCAGCGCTCGCTGTCGCAGTTCAACCGCTATGCCGGCACCAAGCTTGATACGAAGGTTGCAAGTACCGATGCGCTCGACGCGGTCAAGGCCAAGCCGTCGCGGGTCTGCCCGCTGGTCTGCGATCGCGGCTTCAAGGCCGACGGCGACAAGTGCACCAAGATCGTCTGCGGCGACGGCTATGTGCTGAACGACGACAATGAATGCGAAAAGAAGCGCGCCGCGAAGCCCGCGAGCACCGCCAAGCGCGATGACGGCCAGCAGCAGGATCGCCCAGCTAGACAGCGTCCGCAGGCCGGCGCCGCAGCTGCGGCGGCCGGAGGCCGCGCTTCGGGAGGTGGCGGTCAGATCTATTGCAACGACCTCCTCTGCCGCCCGGTCAAGCGTGGCTGTCATCTCGGCTTCCGCGGTGGTGGCGGCTACGGGGCCGACCCCAACCCGGAGGTCTGCGACTAGAATTCCCCGAAGTCGTCCTGGCTTTCGCCATGACGACTTCGAGGATGCAGCCTAAGTCGCGATCGCGCTTGCCGCGATGTTCACCGTCAGCGCCAGCAGCGCCGTGTTGTAGATGAACGAGACGATGCCGTGCGCGGTCGCGGTGCGGCGGATGGTCTTGTCGGTGATGCCGACGTCGGAGACCTGCGCGGTCATGCCGATCACGAAGGAAAAATAGACGAAGTCCCAGTAGTCGGCGTGGTCGTGCTCGTCGCCGCTTGGAAATTGCAGGCCGCCCGGCTTGGTGTGGCGATAATAGTCATGGGCGTAATGCAGGGCGAAGGTGGTATGCACCGCGGCCCAGGACAGCACGATGGTGGTGATCGCGAGCGACAGCTCGATGACGCCGTGATGCGGCGTGCCGAGCTCGGAGACGATGGCCGCGATGCTCGCGAACGCGCCCACTGCGGTCACCAGCAGGATGACGAAGCGGCCATCGTCCTGCATCACTGCGGCGCGGCGAATGTGCAGGGGATCGTTGTTCAGCATCATGCCGTAGACCAGCACGAGGTAGACCGCGATCAGCGCATCCCAGCCGATCAGAAGCCGCGTCACCAGCCGGTGCGAGCCCGGCAGCGCCAGGCAGACCAGGATGCCGGCGGCGAGCGCAATGAACGTCCGCGGCCGCGCATAGACAAGGCGCATCGGCCGCGACATTTTGCGGAAGCGGACAAGGACGGGATCGTTTTTGTCGATGCCCGTCATGGCGCGATCAGCTCTTCCGCTCCGCCACGAACCGCGCGGCAGCCTGCAGCACGGCGGCGCGGTCGCCGAAGATCGAGACGGCAGCGTCCGCGCGCGCGAGCAGGTCGCGCACGCGCTGCTTGGCGCCCTCGATGCCGAGCTGGGTGACGAAGGTGGTCTTGCCGAGCGCTGCGTCCTGGCCGGAGGGCTTGCCGAGCGCGGCAGCATCGCCCTCGACGTCGAGCAGGTCGTCGGCGATCTGGAAGGCTTCGCCGAGCGCGCGGCCGTAATCGTCGAGCGCCTGATACTCCTTCGCGGAGGCTTGGCCCAGGATCGCGCCGGCGATGCAGCCATAGCGCAGCAGCGCGCCGGTCTTCATCTGCTGGAGCCGTGCGACGTCGACCGGCTCGCGATCGCCGAAGCGTCCTTCACCGGCGAGATCGAGCATCTGCCCGCCGACCATGCCGCCGATGCCGGCGCAGCGCGCCAGCGCGCGCGTCAGCAGGAGCCGGACATTGGCGTCGCGATGGATCTCGTCGCGGGTGACGATATCGAAGGCGAGCGTCAAAAGCCCGTCGCCGGCGAGGATCGCGGTGGCGTCGTCGGTCTTCTTGTGCAGCGTCGGGCGGCCGCGGCGCAGGTCGGAATTGTCCATCGACGGCAGATCGTCATGGATCAGCGAATAGCAGTGGATGCATTCGAGCGCGGCGCCGACCAGCAGGGCGGCTTCACGCGGCACGCCGAACACCGCGGCGCTCTCGACCACCAGGAACGGCCGCAGGCGTTTGCCCCCGCCGAGGCTCGAATAGCGCATCGCGTCCATCAGCCGCTTGGGGCGGGCAATCTCATCAGGCAGGATGTCGTCCGACAACAGCCTGGCGAGCAGCGCCTCGGTATCGTCAGCGGTCTTGTCCAGGCGTTTGGCGAAATCGGGCGGGGTCGTGCCGGTCATCAAGAAGGGCTCCAGAACTAAAATTCGGCCGGACAATCCTTTATGCAGGCGCTTCCGTCAATCACTTGGAACGCCTTAAAACTGCTGGAAAAGGCCCGAATTATCACAGGCTTAATCGCCCACCCCGTTCATCACTTCCATTTTGGCGCAGGACAAGGTCGATTTTTCGCATCGTCAAAATCCTGGCTCTGGTGCTTACGGTCGCGGCGCTCCTGCCCTACGCAATCGCACCATTCTACCGCACCGGCCACCCGGTTTCGACGCTGATGGCCTGGCGCAGCTTGCGTGGCGGGCCGATGCAGCGGCAGTGGATCGATCTGGCGGCGATGTCGCCCTATTTGCCGCGTGCGGTGGTCGGCGCCGAAGACGCCCATTTCTGCAAGCATCACGGCATCGACTGGGGCGCGCTGCGCGAGGCGATCGACGATGCGCAGGAGGACGGGACGCCGTTCCGCGGCGCCTCCACCATCACCCAGCAGGTGGCGAAGAACCTGTTCCTCTGGCAGGGGCGGGATCCCATCCGGAAAGTGCTGGAGTTTCCGCTGGCGCTGTGGATCGACCTGGTTCTGCCCAAGCCGCGGATTCTGGAGATTTACCTCAACATTGCCGAGCTCGGGCCGCAGGGCCAGTTCGGCGTCGAAGCGGGCAGCGCCTATGCCTTCGGCAAGTCCGCGGCCAGCCTCTCGCCCCGGGAGGCGGGACTTTTGGCCTCGATCCTGCCAAATCCGGTCAAGCGCAGCGCCCGTACCCCAGGACCGGGGGTGCGGCGGCTGGCGGTGACCTATATGGCGCGGGGGCAGGCCGTCCAGACCTGTTGGCGGGAAAATCGCGGATTTTGAGCCGATTTCGGGCACTTTTTCCGGCCCAAAACCCTAGCTTTACGGACAGCCTTCCTCTATAAGCCCGGCCTTGATCGGCATTCAGCTCGCCCCGATTGCGGGTGCTGAGCCGTCCGGAAGGCCGGACGATGCCCCGAACACCAATCCCTAGAGGATATTGATAATGGCCGTTCCGAGAAGAAAAACCTCGCCGTCGCGCCGTGGCATGCGCCGCTCTGCTGACGCGCTCAAGAAGCCGACCTATGTCGAGGACAAGGACTCCGGTGAGCTCCGCCGCCCGCACCATCTCGACCTCAAGACCGGCATGTACAAGGGCCGGCAGGTCCTGAAGAAGAAAGAGTCCTGAGGCCGGCGTATCGACAGGCGGGGCGTTTCGCCAGCCTGGATTCGGCCAATCAGTGAGTTAAGACGGTGACGGCGGCGGAGCAAACGCTTCGCCGCCGCATTGTCCTGCCCGGACGTCTCGATCAGGAAGGCGCACACGCGATGGTCGGTTTCCCGCTGCTTCTCATTCCGCTCGCGGTCTACAACATCATCGTCTTTCTGATGCCCACCGTGTCCTTCACGGATGTGCTGTTCAAGGTGCCGATGATCACGGGCGAGCCGTGGCCGGTCACGCTGGGCGATCTCCTGCTCGCGCTCGGAATCGTGCTGCTGCTGCTCGAGGTCGTGAAGGGCGCGCGGCCCGGCGCAAAGTTCCTGATGGATCATCTGCTGTCGCTGATCGTGTTCGGCGCGGCCGTGGCCGAATTCGTGATGTGGCCCAAATTCGGCAACTCCATCTTTTTCCTGCTGGTGCTGCTCGCGATGGCCGATTTCATCGGCGGCGTCGCCCAGCGCACGCGTCGCCGCGCCTATGTCACCGAGGCCGCACCGGCACCGCGCAAGGCGCGCCGTCAGGTCGAGGAAGAGGCGAACGAGCCTGTCGTCGAGCCGCGCATGGCCCCCGCACCACAGCCCGCACCGGTCGCGCCTCCCGCGCCCTCCGCGCAGTCGGTCGCCGAATCCGTGCTGATGGATCCCCCCGCGCCGAAGGCACCGCAAGCCGCGCCCTCGCCGGAAATCCCTTCGCCGCATTTGCAGCCGAGCAACGGCACGCCGGGGTCGTCGGATACGCCGCAACGCTAATCTGTATCCGCTTGGATGGTGCGCTCCCTCTCCCCGCAAGCGGGGCGAGGTAAGAAGCTCACGCCACTTGGCGCGTCCTGGCGCTCACGCTTCCCAGCGGGCGCTTGTTGCCATAGGCCATGTTCGCATCGGCCGGGCTCGCCCGGCGCAGCCGGCTCGTCTGCGGCAGGTGCTCGGCATTGGCGATGAGCTGGGTGACGAAGCTCGGGTCCGGGCGCGGCAGCGCCGCCACCTTGTGAGCCCATGCGAGCGTCGGGGTCAGCGGGACCAGGGCGGTCCCGCCACCGCCGTCTGCCTCTCCTGCTCGATCCGCACTCACCATCGCAAACACCGTTGATTCGGCAGAACTGTCGCGTTTCGGGACGCGGGCAGCCGTGCGTGGGAGTTACTCGCAAGGCCTATGCCGGCCGGCCCGATCTGGTTCCAGGCCGTGTTGAAACGTGGTTTCCAAATTGTTTATGAACTTTGCCTAGGGTCAAAGCCGAATCTCGCTCTATCCTCAGGTTGCGAGACCGTCTCCGCTGTCCCGAAACGAGGCGCCTTTGACCGCTGTTGTGCCGCAAGCCTCCGACATCCTGGCCTCGCTCGGCGAGGCGGTCTTCATCTGGGATATCGCGAGCGATGCGATCGCCTGGGGCGAGCAGGTCGGCTCCGTCTTCCCCGGCATCCGCGCCGAGCGGCTGGCGACCGGTGCGGAATTCGCCCGGCTGATCGAGCCGTCGCAATCGCTGCGCACGGCCGCCCTGGCCCAGTCGCCGGCCGTGCACGGCGCCGACGGCACGCCCTACCGGGCCGAATATGGCGTGCGCCTGAGCGCCTCCGATCCCGTGGTCTGGATCGAGGAGACCGGCCGCTGGTTCGCAGGTCCCGACGGCCGGCCGGTCCGTGCGATCGGCGCCGTCCGCATCAACAATGAGCGCCACGCCCGGGACGAAGAGTTGGCAAAGCTCGCCCGGCTCGATCCCCTCACCGGCGAGCTCAACCGCACCCATCTGATCGCGGCGCTCGCGGAAGCGATCGAAGAGTCGACGCGTTTCCGCTCGGCCGCGGCCTTCATGCTGGTCGGCATCGATCATCTGGCCCGCGTCAACGACGCCTTCGGCTTCGATGTTGCGGATGCCGTGATCCTCGACGTGGCACGACGCATCCGCGCGCGCCTTCGCGGCGGCGACGTGCTCGGCCGCTTCTCCGGCAACAAGTTCGGTCTGATCCTGAAGAACTGCACCATTGACGACATGAACGTCGCCGCCGAACGCTTCCTCGCCGGCATCCGCGACGAGGTGGTGCCGACCAAGTCGGGCCCTGTCTCGGTTACCGCCTCGATCGGCGCGGTCAGCGTGCCCCGCTATACCCGCAACACCGATGAAGCGATCAACCGCGCGCATGAGACGCTGGACGCCGCCAAGCGCCGCCGCGCCGGCTCGTTCGGCACTTGGCGGCCGAATGCCGAGCGCGACGCGCAGCGCCGCGTCAACATCCGCGTCACCGACGAGATCGTCACCGCGCTGAACGATCGCCGCATCGTGCTCGCCTATGAGCCGGTGGTCTCGGCCGCGACGCGCGCCGGCGCATTCTACGAATGCCTGGTGCGGATGGAGCAGGGCGACGGGCGGACGCTGCTCGCGCCCGACATCGTGCCGGTCGCCGAGCGGCTCGGCCTGATCCGCCTCGTCGATCATCGCGTGCTCGAACTCGTGGTCGCCGAGCTTGCCGCTTCGCCCGAGGTCAGGCTCAGCCTCAACATCTCGCCCGACACCACCATGGATCCCGACTGGTGGGCCTCGATCGAAACGCTGATGCAGGCCCACCCCGGCGTCGCCGAGCGGTTGATCGTCGAGATCACTGAGACGGTCGCGATCCAGGACATCGACGACGTTCGTGCCTTCGTCGGCCGTCTGAAGCATTTCGGCAGCCGCATCGCGATCGACGATTTCGGCGCCGGCTACACCTCGTTCCGCAATTTGCGCAAGCTCGGCGTCGACATCGTCAAGATCGACGGCGCCTTCGTGCAGAACATCACCCGTTCCGCCGACGATCGCGCCTTCGTGCAGACCCTTATCGACCTCGCCCGCCGTCTCGACATCAAGACGGTCGCCGAATGGGTGCAGGACGAGGAAGCGGCAAACATGCTGCGCGACTGGGGCTGCGACTACATCCAGGGCCGCCTGATCGGGCTTGCGTCAGCCGAAAGGCCGTGGGGTGCGCCGGCGGACAGCGTGGTGCCGGCGGCGGGGTAGGAACTCGTGGGGTGGGTTAGCGAAGCGTAACCCACCACGTCTCGCGCCCGCGGCATGGTGGGTTACGCCGTTGGCAAACCCTCCCGACGATCCATAATCGCGTGCGCGCTACGCCACGCAAATATCCGGCACCGCGACCTTCTGAAACAGATGCGGACTCGCGACCGCTGAGGTCGGATACGCCGAGATCTTGGCCCGGAATTCCGGATGCGTGAACGCGGCGCGGAAGTGGGTATTCGATTCCCACACCGCGTAGTTCAGGTAGGTAGGGCTGTCCCCGATGGCGCGGTGAAGCTGGGTGGAGATGAAGCCGGGCTGCCGCTTCATGAAGGCGGCATCGTCCTGCCACATCTTCAAGAAGCTCTGCTCGTCGGCCTTGTCGAGCGTGAACACGTTCACCAGCACCACGGGGCCGGCGTCGATCGCGATCTGGCGGTCGATCGGGAAGGCAGGGTCGAGGGGGCGCAACTGGGTCATGATGTGCTTCCGTAAATTGGGTATATGATGTCAATTTGGTACAACAGAGCATAGATATTTGACATCATAATGTCAATAGTGGTTGATGGTGACATATGAGCAGAACCAAGCGGACGCCGGCGGGCGATGCCTTGACGGACTTCATTCTCGACCTGTTCCGCGCCAACAACCTGGTGCTCACCGCCGGCGACCGGCTGGTGGCACCGCTCGGGCTGACCAGCGCCCGCTGGCAGATTCTCGGCGCCATCGTCAGCGCCGAGCGGCCCGAGCCGGTCGCCTGGCTCGCCCGCAATCTCGGCGCCAACCGCCAGAACGTGCAGCGTATCGTCAACGATCTTGCGCGCGACGGGCTGGTTGGCTTCGAGATCAACCCGCATCACCGCCGCGCGCAGCTCGTCGTTCTCACCGACAAAGGCAGGCAGGCGTTCGACGCCGCGCTCCGCCTGCAAATCCCGTGGGTCAATGGCCTTGCCGACGGGTTATCGGTGAAGGAGATCGAGACGGCCCACCGCGTCGTGACGGCGCTGCGCAGCAGGCTGGAAGGAAGCGGCGAGGCGGAAGAGTAAGCAAAGGCGCGCTCGCAATGACGACCTTGGGGCTAGCGCCGTACACACGCTCGCTGTCATCGCCCGACTTGATCGGGCGATCCAGTACGCCGCGGCTGTCGTAGTGAAATTCGATGTCTCTGGAATACTGGATGCCCAGGTCAAGCTGGGGCATGACGACTGAGTAGGTAGCGCGCCATCACGCCACGCGCCGAACCGCACTCAGCTTCTCGATCACCCGCCCGACCTCCGCGGTCGGGCATGGCTTGCCGAAATAAAATCCCTGCACGGCGGTGCAGCCGCATTCGCGGACGAAGTCGAGCTGGTCGGCGGTTTCCACGCCTTCCGCCGTGGTTTCGACGCCGAGCACCGAGCCGAGGCTGGCGATGGTGCGGACGATGGCGACGCTTTCCGGGCTTTCGCCGAGCGTGCCGACGAAGGAGCGGTCGATCTTGATGCGGTCGAAGGGAAACTTGCGCAGATAGCTGAGCGAGGAATAGCCGACGCCGAAATCATCCAGGCTGACGCGCACCCCTAGCGCGCGGAGCTGGTGCAGGATCTCGATCGTTGCCTCGCTGTCGTCAAGCAGCGCCGTCTCGGTGACCTCGAGCTCGAGCCGGTGCGGTGCAAGGCCAGCCTCGGCCAGCGCGCTCGTGACCATGGCGACGAGGCCCCGCGCGCGGAACTGCACCGGCGACAGGTTCACCGCGATGGTCATGTCCGGCCAGCTCGCCGCCGTCGCGCATGCCGTGCGCAGCACCCACTCGCCGATCGGAACGATCAGCCCGGTCTCCTCCGCGATCGGAATGAACTCCGCCGGCGAGACCATGCCGCGCGAAGGATGTTTCCAGCGCAGCAGCGCCTCGAAGCCGGTCAACTCGGACGTGTCGAGGCGAACCTGCGGCTGGAACATCAGATGAAACTCGCGGGCTTCGAGCGCGCCGCGCAAGTCCGCCTCAAGCGCGTGACGCGCGCGGGCCTCTTCCTCCATCGCGGGCTCGAAGATCTGATAGGCGCCGCGTCCCTTGGCCTTCGCGCCATAGAGCGCGAGGTCGGCGCACTTCATCAGTTCGTCCGCATCCAGCCCGTGATCGGGCGCGAGGGCGATGCCGATGCTGACGCCGACATGGATCGACTGGTTTTCGAGCGGCGGCGGGCGGCCGATGATCTCGATCAGGCGGCGTGCGAGCCACTCGGCCGATTCAGGCTGCGGCGCGCGCTGGATCAGCGCGAATTCGTCGCCGCCGAGCCGCGCCACGGTGGCGTGCCCGCCGGCATGCTCTTTCAGCTGGGCTGCAACCCAGCGCAGCAGCCGGTCGCCGGCGGCGTGACCCAGCCGGTCGTTGACGGTCTTGAAATTGTCGAGGTCGAGGCACAGCACGGCCATCGCGCCGCCGGCGCTCGCCACCTCGCTCAGGCCGTCGCTCATCTTCTCGCGGAACAGCACGCGGTTGGGCAGGTCGGTCAGCGAATCGTGCCGCGCCATGTGCGCCACGCGGGCCTGCGTCTTGTGGCGCTCGGTGACGTCCTCATAGGTGACGACCCAGCCGCCATGCGCCATGCGGGTGTGGTTGAGCTTGATGATGCGGCCGTCGCTGAGATGGCGATGCAGCGTATGCCCGTCCTCGCGCAGCCACTCGACATAGTCGGCATAGAGCTGCGCGCCGGTCGTGTTCGGGTGATTGCCGAGCGCGCAGCCGTGCTCCATGATCTCGCGCATCGAGACGCCAGGCTTCACGATGTCGGCCGACAGGCCATACATCTCGATATAGCGCGTGTTGCAGACGATGACGCGCAGGCTCGAATCGAGCATGCACAGCCCCTGGCTCATGTTGTTCAGCGCCGCGTCGAACCGGCGGTGCTGCTCGCTGAGCTCCTCGACCGCGCGCTCGCGCTCGGTGATGTCCTCGTAGGTCGCGACGAAGCCGCCCTCGGGCAGCGTGCAATAGCGCACCGAGACGACGGTGTCGTCGGTCATGCGCCGGCGCATCGCGGAGGAGTCGCGGCTCTCGATCCGGGCGCGCGCGGCTTGGAGAATCTGCTGCGGCGTGTAGTCGGACGAAAAGGCGCCGTTCGCCATCGACCGCCCGATCAACTCGGCGAGATGCGTGCCGGGCCTGGTCTCCTCGGCCGACAGCCGGTAGATCTCGCGGTAGCGGTTGTTGCAGACCTTGAGCCGCATGTCGCCGTCGTAGAAGGCGAGCCCGTGCGCCATGTTCTCCAGCGCGGCGTCGAGCATGAGGTTCTGCTGCTTCAGCGCTTCCTCGTATCGCAGCCGCTCGGTGACGTCTTCGTGCACGGTCACCCAGCCGCCGTCGGGCAGGAAACGCGATATCGCCTGCACCATTCGCCCGTCATAGCGCATCACGAGCACGGCATCCGAGCTCTTGTTGCGCACATCGTTCATTCGCCTGTTGTGGAATTCCTCCGCGGGCATTCCGGGCAGATTGCCGCGCGAGACCCAGTGCGCGATCACGGCGCTGTGCGACACCCCGGGCTTCACGATGTCGGGGTCGAGGTTGTAGAGGCGCAGAAACTGCTCGTTGCAGACGACGACGCTGCCTTGCGCGTCATACATGATGAGACCGTGCGACATGTTGGTCAGCGCATGCTGGCTGCGCTCGGTCTGCACGCGCAGCGCCGCCTCGAGCCGGTCGAGGCGGGTGACGTCGTCGCAGATCGTCATCCAGCCACCCTCGGGGAGCGGCTTCAGATCGAGCGCCAGCACCAGTCCGCTGGACAGCCGCTGCTCGGTCCGGAAGCGCTTGCCGTTCGCGATCTGCGCGATGCGCTCCTGATAGAGCTTGTCGATCTCGCTCGTAGGAAAGTTGCCGCGCGATGCGCTATGGGCCAGCACATCGCGATAGCTCGTCCCGGTGCGCACCACCTCGAGCGACATGTCGAAGAGGTCGACATAGCGGCGGTTGAACAGCACGATCCGGTTGTCGGAATCGTAGACGCAGACGCCTTGCTCCATGCGGTCGAGCGCAAGCTGGCTCAGCGCGAGCAAGGATTCGGGCCCGTGCTGGACGCTCGCGCGCGGCTCTGTCTTGCTGGGCGTCGTCATCGGCAAGGGCGCTTCGTCAGGAGCGGGACAATGAACGGGTGTAATCGGCGACCGGAGCCTAGCGGCCATCCGGGAAGATTGTCTTAAACGCCTTAGTTTACGGACCGTGACCGCCGGGGCGATTTCTGCAACGGATCGTCGGGCAAATGACGTCGCAGCAACGGCAAGTTGCCGGAGTCTTTGGAAATGCGATGTCTGCGCTCGCAATGAGGAGATCGAGGCACACGCGTGCCACGCTCTCAGTGTCATCGCCCGACTTGATCGGACGATCCGGTACTCTGAGACGTCCGTGGTGAATCGATAAGCCGCAGCGTACTGGATTCCCCGCTTTCGCGGGGAATGACGGCGGAGTGTGTGGTCAAGGCCGATGCAATTTGCGGCGCAGGAAGATGCAGCGCTATGGAGGAGCCTACTCCTCCTTCTTCGACATCCGCTCGAGGCGCTCCTGCATGTCCTTCATCTGCTGGCGCAGCTCGTCGATGTTGTCGCTCTTCGGCGCCTCGCCGTTGGCGTTCGGCTCGGGCTCCGGCGTCGTCGAGCGCTGCGGGGTCGCGAACGGCTTGAACATCGAGAAGGTCTGCTGGAACAGCTCCATGTTGCGGCGGACCTGCTCCTCCAGCGGCGCAAAGGGCGTGCCGGACAGGGTGTTGGCGAGCTGCTTACGGAATTTCTCCTGCTCCTGGGTCAGCGTCGCGAGCGACTGCTCCAGATATTTCGGCACCACCATCTGCATGCTGTCGCCGTAGAAGCGGGTCAGCTGGCGCAGGAAGGTGGTGGGCAAGAGGTTCTGGCCGGCCTTGTTCTCCTGCTCGAAGATGATCTGGGCGAGCACCGAGCGGGTGATGTCGTCTCCGGTCTTGGCGTCATAAACCAGGAAATCCTCGCCTTCCTTCACCATGGCGGCGAGGTCTTCGAGCGTCACATAGGTGCTCGTTCCGGTATTGTAGAGCCGGCGGTTCGCGTATTTTTTGATGGTGGTGGGTTGGTCTGATTTCGCCATGGGCTCTCACTTGCAAACGCTGAGAACGGGAACCCGGCGGGGGTATGCCGCAGGGCGGGAAGAGTACGCAACGCAACAAAATAAGCATTTTCAAAGGGCTCACGCTACCGTTTTGTGCGCCACGGTTAATTGCAGAGCAAAAACTTGCTTGCGAAAGCGCCAAGAACGCTATTTTGAATGCGCTGCGGGATGAATCTGCCGCCCGGCCGATTGACATGCCGCAACGACGTTAACAGGATGCCAGGCGAGACTGGCGAGCCCATTTCGACGGTACGCCTGCCCCTTCTTACAAGAACCTCAAGCCCCAGGAGATGCCCATGTCAGACGATGTCGTCATCGTCAGCGCCGCCCGCACCCCGGTCGGAAGCTTCAACGGAGCCTTCGCGACCCTTCCCGCCCACGACCTCGGCGCCATCGCCATCAAGGCCGCGCTGGAGCGCGGTGGCATCGAGCCCGGCCGGGTCTCCGAAGTCATCATGGGCCAGATCCTGACCGCTGCGCAGGGTCAGAACCCCGCCCGCCAGGCCTCGATCGCCGCCGGCATTCCGGTGGAGAGCCCGGCCTGGGGCGTGAACCAGCTTTGCGGCTCGGGCCTGCGCACGGTCGCGCTCGGCTATCAGGCGCTGCTCAACGGCGACTCCGAGATCGTCGTCGCCGGCGGCCAGGAATCCATGAGCATGGCCCCGCACGCGCAGTATCTGCGCGGCGGCGTCAAGATGGGTGCGCTCGAATTCGTCGACACCATGATCAAGGACGGCCTGTGGGATGCCTTCAACGGCTATCACATGGGCAACACCGCCGAGAACGTCGCGCGGCAGTGGCAGATCACCCGTGCACAGCAGGACGAGTTCGCGGTCGCCTCGCAGCAGAAGGCGGAAGCCGCCCAGAAGGCCGGCAAGTTCAACGACGAGATCGTCCCGGTCACCATCAAGACCCGCAAGGGCGACGTGGTCGTCAGCGCCGACGAATATCCGCGCCATGGCGCAACGCTCGAATCGATGGCGAAGCTTCGTCCCGCCTTCGAGAAGGAAGGCACGGTCACCGCAGGCTCGGCCTCCGGCATCAATGACGGCGCTGCGGCCGTGGTGCTGATGACCGCGAAGCAGGCGGCCAAGGAAGGCAAGAAGCCGCTCGCGCGCATCGTGTCCTGGGCGCAGGCCGGCGTCGATCCGAAGATCATGGGCTCGGGCCCGATCCCGGCGTCGCGCGCCGCGCTGAAGAAGGCCGGCTGGAGCATCGGTGACCTCGATCTGATCGAGGCCAACGAGGCCTTCGCGGCGCAGGCCTGCGCCGTCAACAAGGACCTCGGCTGGGATACCTCGAAGGTCAACGTCAACGGCGGCGCGATCGCGATCGGCCATCCGGTCGGCGCGTCCGGCGCGCGCGTGCTGGTGACGCTGCTGCACGAGATGCAGAAGCGCGACGCCAAGAAGGGCCTCGCCACGCTGTGCATCGGCGGCGGCATGGGCATCGCCATGTGCGTGGCCCGCGACTAAGGCGGGCGAAGCAGAAAACCACAGGTTGCGTCGCACGAGACTGTAGCGCGAGACTAAAGAGTGCGTTGCACGCGACCAAAAAGGCAGCGGTTGCAGATCAAATATTCTTCGCAACCGCGTAAGCTTCGACTAAAGACAAGCGCCCGGCTCACCGCCGGGCGTTTTGTTCTTGATGTCCGTCAATCCACCCGCATAATCCGTCGGTAAAACGTTCACTAATTCTGTAGAAGCGTCCAAGGAAACGTCGAGGGAAGGAATACAATATGGCACGTGTTGCATTGGTCACGGGTGGTACGCGGGGCATCGGTGCTGCGATCAGCAAGGCGCTGAAGGCGGCCGGCTACAAGGTCGCGGCGAGCTATGCCGGCAATGACGCTGCGGCGGAGAAGTTCAAGGCCGAGACCGGCATCAACGTCTACAAATGGGACGTCAGTTCCTTCGACGGCTGCGCCGAGGGCGTGAAGAAGGTCGAGGCCGAGGTCGGCCCGGTCGACGTGCTCGTCAACAATGCCGGCATCACCAAGGACGGCGCCTTCCACAAGATGAGCGTCGAGCAATGGAACGCCGTGATCGGCACCAATCTCGGCTCGCTGTTCAACATGTCGCGCCAGGTGATCGAGGGCATGCGTGCGCGCAAGTTCGGCCGCATCATCAACATCTCCTCGATCAACGGCCAGAAGGGCCAGTTCGGCCAGGTGAACTATTCCGCCGCAAAGGCTGGCGAGATCGGCTTCACCAAGGCGCTGGCGTTGGAGAACGCCAAGGGCGGCGTCACGGTCAACGCGATCTGCCCGGGCTACATCAACACTGAGATGGTGCAGGCGGTGCCGAAGGACGTGCTGGAGAAGGCGATCCTGCCGCTGATCCCGATCGGTCGTCTCGGCGAGCCCGAGGAGATTGCCCGCGCGGTGGTGTTCCTCGCAGCGGATGAAGCCGGCGCCATCACCGGCTCGACGCTGTCGGTCAATGGCGGCCAGTACATGGTGTGATGCGCAAGCATCACGCCCTATCATAACGCCGGTGTCGTCATGCCCGGGCTTGTCCCGGGCTTCGCTGCTATGCACTGTCATCCCGGGTTCGATGCTGCGCATCGCCCCGGAATGACGAGGTATCCTTTTCGATGACTCCCCGCACTGCGACGCTGATCGGATTGACCGCAATCCTGATGTGGTCCCTGCTTGCGGTGATGACGGTCGCGACCGGCAAGATTCCCGCGTTCCAGCTCGCCGCGATGACGTTCACGATCGGCGGCCTCGTCGGTCTCTTGACCTGGATCGGCCGCAGCGAAGCGGCGGCGAGCCTGCGCCAGCCGCCGGTGGTGTGGGTCGTCGGAGTCGGCGGCCTGTTCGGCTACCACGCGCTCTATTTCCTCGCGCTGCGATTCGCGCCGCCAGCCGAAGCAGGTCTGCTCAATTATCTCTGGCCATTGCTGATCGTGCTGTTCTCGTCCTTCCTGCCGGGCGAGCGTCTCGCCGTGCATCACGTCGTCGGAGCCGTGCTCGGCCTCATGGGCACCGTGCTGCTGTTCGCCGGCAATGCATCCGGCTTCGCGCAGGGCCAGTTGCCCGGGCTGATCGCGGCCTTCATCGCCGCCTTCGTCTGGGCCAGCTATTCGGTGCTGTCGCGCCGGCTGAAGGCGGTGCCGACCGATGCGGTTGCCGGCTTCTGCCTTGCCACCGCGCTACTCGCCGCGCTGATGCATGCCGCGCTCGAGACCACGGTGTGGCCGGAGACCACGCTGCAATGGCTCTCGGTGATCGCGCTCGGCGTCGGCCCTGTGGGCGCCGCGTTTTACGCCTGGGACATCGGCATGAAGCGTGGCGACATCCGCGTGCTCGGTGCTGCGTCCTATGCGACGCCGCTGCTCTCGACGGCATTCTTGATTGCGGCCGGCTTTGCGAAAGCCAGCGCCAGCATCGCGATCGCCGCGGTCCTGATCGCCGGCGGCGGCCTGATTGCGGCGAAGGACATGGTGTTGCGGAAGCGGTGAGGGCGTTGGCGAGCCCTTAAGGCTCCCAGCCCTTCGGTGCGAGCTCGAACTTTGCGAACTCGAAGGCCGGTGCCACGGTGCAGCCGACCAGCGTCCATTCGCCGGTCGTCTCCGCCATCTGCCAGGCCTGCGCGGGCACGATCGCCTGCGGCCGCTCGCCGTGCGCAAGATCGGTGCCGAGCCGCACCTCGTGCTGCGAGCAGCCCTCATGCGCGATGCGTAGCGTCAAGGGGCTGCCGGCATAATAGTGCCAGACCTCGACCGCATCGATGCGATGCCAGTGCGAGCGCTCGCCGCGCGCCAGCAGGAAATAGATCGAGGTCGAGCGCGAGCGCCCTTGCGCGTCGGTCGCCTGATCGCGAAACGTCTCGCGGTAATGCCCGCCCTCGGGATGCGGTCTCAGCTCCAGGCGCGCGATGATCTCGGCTGCGGTCGGCATCGATCCCCGTCAGGACTTGTTCTTGCGTTCGCGCAATTCGCCGAATATCGCGGCGCCGTCCGCGCCCTTCATGTGTAGCCTGGCTGCGACCGAGGGTTCATCAGCCCTGAGGAACACATTTGCTCGCTTCTCATCACCAAGCAGTGAGGGGATCGTGGGCTTGTTCTCGGCACGAAGCTTCGTCACCTCCGCCGCGCGGGCCTGAAGCGCCTGATTGTCCGGCTCGATGGTGAGCGCGAACTTGACGTTGGAGGCGGTGTATTCGTGGCCGCAATAGAGCTTGAAGTCGTCGGGCAGCGCCCGCAGCTTCAGGAGCGAATCCCACATCATCGGGTAGTTGCCTTCGAACACGCGACCGCAGCCGATCGAGAACAGCGTGTCGGCGGCGAACACCGTCTTCTCCGCGTCGAACACGTAGGAGATGTGATCGAGCGTATGACCGGGCGTCTCCAGCACACGCGCGAGCAGGCTGCCGACCTTGACGATATCGGCATTGACGACGCGCAAATCGACATTGGCGATTTTCGTCGTCTTGTCATGCGGCGCGACGACGCGGCAATTATATTTCTGCTTCAGCTCCGCGGCGCCGCCGACATGGTCGCCATGATGATGGGTGATCAGGATGTCGGTGAGCGTCCAGTCCTCGCGCTCCAGCGCCTTGAGGATCGGCCCGGCTTCCGGCGCGTCGATCGACGCGGTTGCCTTGGTTTCCGTATCGTGGATCAGATAACCGAAATTGTCGTTTAAACAGTTGAAAGTACGAATTTCGGCGGCCATGACATCTCCATCGCGCTCAGCCCCGCCAAACAGATATGGCGTTAACGTTGCGCAGGCAATGCAATATTCCGCGCGCCCAGGCTGCCGGGCGCATGGTACATTGCGGTCATGAGCATCGATGTCATTGATCTGCGAGACTTCTACTCGCGCCGCCTCGGAATCGTGGCGCGCCAATTGATCAATCGCGGGATCAAGGAGCGCTGGCCGGGTGCCGAAGGGCAGCGAGTGCTCGGCATCGGCTATCCCACCCCCTATCTCGGCCTGTTCCGCGAGGATGCGGAGCGGTGCATCGCCTTCATGCCGGCCGCCCAGGGCGTGCTGAAATGGCCGACCGGCCGGCCCGCGCTGGCCTCGCTGGTCGATGAGTTCTCGCTGCCGTTGCCGGATGCCGCGGTCGATCGCATCCTCTTGGTCCACGCGCTGGAAATCTGCGACGACCCGGCGGCGCTGCTGCGCGAGGTGTGGCGGGTGCTGGCGCCATCGGGCCGCGTGATTGCGGTGATCCCGAACCGGCGGGGAGTGTGGACGCGCACCGAGAATACGCCGTTCGGCCATGGCCGGCCGTATTCGCGCGCACAGATCACCGACCTGTTGCGCCAGACCTGGTTCACGCCGACCGCCTGGGGCGAGGCGCTGTTCATGCCGCCCTATGCCGGCGGCTGGCTGTTGAAGTCGGCGCTGATGTGGGAGCGCGCAGGCGTCGCACTGTCGCTGCCGTTCGCCGGCGTGCACATCGTGGAAGCGACCAAGCAGGTCTACCGCGTGATCCCGGCGAAGCGCGAACGCGCGCGGCTGATCCCCTCGCTCAAGCCCGTGTTGGTGCCGTCCTCGACGGCGGCGACACGGAGCTGACAGCAAAACGCCCCGGCGGGCCGGGGCGTTTTTCGTGTCGGATAAATCGAAGCGCGCTTTGCGGCTTACTCGCCGGGCGCGAGATCGTCGCTCGAGGCGGCTGGCGCTGCCTCGCGTTCGGGGCGCGGGCCATGCGGCCGTCGGCGCCGCCGCGGATAGCGCTCACCACCACCACCGCCGCTACCTTCGAAGCCGCCCTGGCCGCCATTGATCTGTGGCTGCGCGCCGGTGATGAAGGACGGCAGGCGATCGACGCTGCCGGCATCAGCAATCACCGGCTGCGGCTGGTTCTGCGGTTGCGGCTGGGGCTGATATTGCGGCTGCGGACGGTGGTCGCGATCGCGATGCTCGCGCGGCTGCTGCTGGTCACGCTGATAGGGCTGGCCCTCGCCACGCTGGTGGTCACGCTGATGGTCGCGATCGCGCATATAGGGTTGCTGCTGCTGGGGCTGCGGGACGAAGCCGGGCTCCTGGCCGAAATTGGAGAAGGTCTCGCCATCGTCATCACTGTCGTCGCTGACGACGACTTCTTCACCGCCGCGCGGCTGCTGCTGGTTCTGGCGGAATTGCTCCTGGGCCGCGGCAATCAGGCGGAAATAATGTTCGGCGTGCTGGTAGTAGTTCTCGGCCGCAACGGGGTCGCCGGAGGAGCGCGCGTCACGCGCGAGCTGGAGATATTTCTCAGCGATGTGCGAGGCGGTGCCGCGGATCTTGATGTCGGGTCCGTTGGATTCGTAAACCCGGGTCATCGGGTTCTGGCCGCGCCGGTTATTATTGTTGTTGTTATTATTCCGGTTGCGCATCCGCTGCTTGTTCTGACCGTTTCTCATGTCCTGCCTTTAATTCCAGCCCTTGAAAACTTCGTACGCGTTACCGCTGTTGAGAGTGACCTAAATTGCTGCGGCGCAGGTCTGGCACGCGCGCCGCGCGCATCCATGCCCGAGTCCCGACCAAGGTCCCTGCCGATGTCGTTGACCTTCGCGTTCAACCAAGACGCGTTCCCCACCCGCCAGCGCCTATCGCCAGCGAACCCGTTTATCCTGCCTGCCGAAACAAGCCCTGGTTTCTTGCGTAAATCTTCAAGCGCAATATCAGGCTTTCGTTCACTTTGCGGTCGGAAAGCGGCGCAGCTCCACGGGCCATCGCGCTTAACAGGACCTGCGGCTTGGAACCTTCAATCCAGTGCAGCTCTCGCCTCGAGAGCCCGGCTTTCGCCCGTAGGTCAACGGGGCCGGCACCGATGTTTGACCGGAACGTAGTCGTTCCCACGGGATATTCCAAGAGGTTTTTGCAGCCCAATCGGGCTTTTATGGGGGCATTTTTCGGGCCGACACGGCCCTTAAGACGCCCGCCAGATCAGCCTTGGGCGGTCTCTCCACCTCTAACGCCGCAGCCGCCATCAAGGTTTCAATGCCGCGTGCCTGACCTTGTCCGGCCTCCACCACCAGGGCTCCGCCGGGGGCCAGAAGCTGGGCCGCCTGCGGGATCAGGGCGCGGTAGGCGTCGAAGCCATCATTGCCGCCGTCGAGCGCGAGGCGCGGATCGTAGTCGCGGACCTCGACGCTCAAATTCGCGATGTCGCCCGAGGGAATGTAGGGCGGGTTCGACACGATCAGATCGATGGGACCCGCGAGTGCGGCCGCATAGTAGCAGGCGATGAAGGCGGAACGGTCGGCAAGGCCAAGCGCTGCGGCATTGCTCTTTGCGGTGCCGAGCGCGGTCAGGCTGACATCGGTGCCGACCCCGAATGCATCCGGAATCTCATGCAACAGTGCAAGCAGGATCGCGCCCGAACCGACGCCGATATCGACGATCCGCGGCGCTCTTCCAGAGACGGGACTTTCGCGAAAAATCTCCAGCGCCAGCTCGACGACGGTCTCGGTGTCGGGCCGCGGCACCAGCGTTGCGTCCGAGAGCTGAAAGCTGAGGCCCCAAAATTCCTTGGACCCGAGAATGCGCGCGACCGGTTCGCCCACGAGGCGCCGCTGCGCGTATCGTTCGAGCTGCGCGGCCTCGGTCGCCTTGAGTCGCCGCGCCGCTTGCGTGATCAGCCCCGTCAGGTCGAGGCCCAGCACAGCCCCAACGAGCAGGCGCGCCTCGATCTCGGCCTCGTCGATGGCGGCCGATCTCAGCCGCGCCGCCAGCACGCGCCGTGCGCTCTCGATCGATTGTCCGGTGAAGGAGTTGCTCACGAGCCCGTCACGCCGCAGCGCCTTGCGCCGCGAGCTGGGCGGCCTGATGCTCCGTGGTCAGCGCGTCGACCAGTTCGCCGAGCGATTCTCCCGCGATCACTTGCGGCAGCTTGTAGAGCGTCAGATTGATGCGATGGTCGGTGACGCGCCCTTGCGGAAAGTTGTAGGTGCGGATCCGCTCGCTGCGGTCGCCGGAGCCGACCTTCTCCTTGCGGTCGGCCGAGCGCGCCGCTTCGACGCGCTGGCGTTCGGCGTCGTAGATGCGCGAGCGCAGGATGTTCATCGCCGAGGCGCGATTTTTGTGCTGCGAGCGGCTGTCCTGCATCATCACGACGATGCCGGTCGGAATGTGGGTGATGCGGATCGCCGATTCCGTCTTGTTGACGTGCTGGCCGCCCGCGCCCTGCGCACGCATGGTCTCGATGCGCAGATCCTCGTTCTTGATGTCGACGTCGACATCCTCGACCTCCGGCAGCACGGCGACCGTGGCAGCGGAGGTATGGATGCGGCCTTGCGTCTCGGTGTCGGGCACGCGCTGCACGCGGTGCACGCCGGATTCGAACTTCAGCTTGGAGAACGCGCCGCGGCCCTGCACCTCGGCGATGATCTCCTTGTAGCCGCCGACGGTGCCTTCGCTCGCCGAGATCACCTCGACCTTCCAGCCCTGCAAGCCGGCAAAACGCTCGTACATCCGGAACAGGTCGCCGGCGAACAGCGAGGCCTCGTCGCCGCCGGTGCCGGCGCGGATTTCCAGCACCACGTTGCGGTCGTCCATGGCATCCTTTGGCAGGAGCGCTACGCGGATCTTCTGCACGAGATCCTCGATTTTTGGCGAGAGCTCGTCGCGCTCGGCCTCCGCCATGCCGCGCATCTCGGCGTCCGTTGCAGGATCGGCGATCAGCGCCTCGGCGTCGGCGAGTTCCTTCACCGCAGACCGATAGGTCTTCACGGCGTCGATCAGCGGCGTGATCTCCGCGAGCTCGCGCGTGACCTGCACATAGCGCTCGGAGGAGAGCTGACCAAGCGACTCGGCTTCGAGGGAAGCGTGATGCGCAAGCAGGACGTCCAGTTTGGCTTCAGGGAGTGACGACATCGTTCAAGTCTCAGATGCAAAAAGGGGCGGGGCGGGTCGGCTTTCGGACCGGCCCGCTACAACGACAGCCCTTCGGCCTCGGCAAATTGCGTCAGCTTCTGCCGGATCGAGACGGTGCCGGTCGGCGCGTCCAGCAGCGGATCGAGCATCGCGCCGGCCTTCTTGGCGTCGAGGTCGAGGATCATCGCCTTCACCGGCCCGAGCGCGGTCGCCGACAGTGACAGCGAGCGGTAGCCCATCGCGATCAGCGCCAGCGCGCCGATCGGCTTGGACGCCATCTCGCCGCACAGCGAGACGGACTTCTTCGCGGTTTTGGACTTGCGTACGATCTCGCGCAGCACGCGCAGGATCGGCGCCGACATGGTGTCGAAGCGCTCCGAGACCTTGGCGTTGCCGCGATCGACCGCGAACAGGAACTGGAACAAATCGTTGGAGCCGACCGAGATGAAGTCGACCTTCTTCAGGAGCTCGTCGAGCTGATAGAGCAGCGCCGGCACCTCGACCATGGTACCGATGTCGATGCGCTCCGGCAGGGTATGGCCGTGCTGGCGCAAATATGTCAGCTCGCGCTCGACCAGCGCCTTCGCCGAATCGAATTCGGCAACCTCGGAGATCATCGGGAACATCACGCGCAGCGCCCGGCCGCCGCCGGCGCGCAACAGCGCGCGGATCTGGCCGCGCAGCAGGCCGGGGCGATCGAGGCCGAGCCGGATCGCGCGCCAGCCGAGCGCAGGATTTTCCTCGATTACCGCCTCCATGTAGGGCAGCGCCTTGTCGCCGCCGATGTCGAGCGTGCGGAAGGTGACGGGCTTGGTGCCGGCGGCATCGAGCACGGTGCGGTAGAGCGCGAGCTGGTCGCTGGTGCGCGGCAGGCTCTGGCCGACCATGAATTGCAACTCGGTGCGGAACAGGCCGATGCCGGCGCTGCCGGTGTCGTCGATATGCGGCAGGTCGATCGCCAGACCCGCGTTGATCATCAGCTCGACCGCCTCGCCGTCCTTGGTGACGCAGGGCCGGTCGCGCAGGGCCAGATATTGCGCCTGGCGGCGGGCGCGGAAGCGCACGCGCTCCGCATAGGCCGCCTCGATCTCCTGCGAGGGCCGCACATAGATCGAGCCCGAGGTGCCGTCGACGATGATGGCGTCGCCGGGATCGGCGATGCCCGGCGCGTTCGGCACCTCGCCGACCGCGGGGATGCCGAGCGCGCGCGCCACGATCGAGACATGCGAGTTGGCGGTGCCTTCCTCCAGCACGATGCCGCGCAGCCGCTTGCGGTCGTAGTCGAGCAGCGCTGCCGGCCCCATCGCGCGCGCGATGACGATGGCGTTGTCGGGCAGTTGCTCGCGCGACGGCGCGTGATCCTGGCCGACGAGCTGCCGCATCAACCGATAGCCGAGATCTTCGAGATCGTGCAGGCGGTCGCGCAAATAGGGGTCGGTGGAGCGCAGCATGCGCGCGCGGGTGTCGGACTGCACGCGCTCGACCGCGGCTTCCGCGGTGAGGCCGGTCGCGACCGCTTCATGCAGCTTGTGCGACCAACCCTGGTCGTTGGCGAACATGCGATAGGCTTCCAGCACGTCGCGATGCTCACCGCCCTCGGCGACGTCGCCGCGCTCCAGCATGCGGTCGAGGTCGGAGCGCAGCTTGGCGAGCGCGGTGTCGAGCCGCTTGATTTCCTTCTGCAGATCCTCGGCGATGTAATCCTTGATGACGACGCGCGGCTCGTGCAGCACGACGTGGCCGAGCGCAATGCCTTCGGACAGGATGGCGCCGACCTTCTGCATGGCGGTGCGCGCCGCCGGCTCGAGGCCGGGCTGGGCCAGCGCGGACAATTCGCCCGAGGCGATCAGCTCCGCCAGCACCATGGCGGTGGTCTGCAGCGCCTCCAGCTCCTCCTCGACATAGGTGCGCTTGGCGCGGTTCTGCACCACCAGCACGCCGAGCGTGTTGCCGGCGCGCAGGATCGGCACGCCGAGGAAGGAGTGGTAGATCTCTTCGCCGGTCTCGGGACGGAACGAGAAGGCCGGATGGCTCTGCGCATCGCTCAGGTTGAGCGGCGTCGCCTCGCTGGCCACGAGGCCGACCAGGCCCTCATGGGCGCTCAGCACCGTGTGGTGCACCGCCTCGCGATTGAGGCCTTCGGTGGCGTAGAGCTCGAGGGTGTTGTCGACGCGCAGCACATAGACCGAGCACACCTCGGCCACCATGTTGGCGGCGATCAGCACCACGATCTTGTCCAGCCGCTCCTGGGCCGAGACCTGCTCCGCCATGGTTTCGCGGAGCCGTCTCAACAAGACGCGGGGACCTCCCGACGCGCTCCGCATGTGCCGTCAATCTCCTCCATCTGCCTGGCCCGGCGGGGTAGCCGGCGGCTGGCCCAAAACTCCAGAGAAACAACAAATTTGCTCGTCCGGCGTCGACGCAAGCCCAAATCTTCTTTGACTTGGCGCTTGTGCCGAGTCGGCACCGCCTGGACTGGGGCACAGTCTGCGGCAGCCCACCCTGTTCGCCGTATAGCGAATTGAGGCTTGTTTTGCCAAGCAAAACGCCTGCCAAACGCGAAGGTGTGTACACCTTCGCGTTTGCTGCGGCCGCTAACAGAAAATTCGTCTAAACCTGATCGAGACCGTAGAGCGTGTGCAGGGTCCGCACCGCAAGCTCGGTATACGCGGTGTCGATCAAAACCGAGAATTTGATCTCGGACGTTGTGATGGCGCGGATGTTGATATTCCGCGCGGCGAGGGCCGAGAACGCCTGGGCGGCGACGCCGGCATGGCTGCGCATGCCGCTGCCGATCACGGAGATTTTGGCGACGTCGGTAGCGCTGTCGAGCCGGGCGTAGCCGATCTTGCCCTTGGCAGCGGTGATCGTGTCCCTGGCGCGGGCATAGTCGGTCGCCGGCACCGTGAAGGTCAGGTCTGTGGTCTTGCCGTCCTCGGAAACGTTCTGCACGATCATGTCGACGTTGATGTTGGCATCCGCGAGCGGCCCGAAGATCGAGGCGGCGACACCCGGCTTGTCCTCGATCTGGCGCACCGAGATCTGGGCCTCGTCCTTGGAGAAGGCGATGCCGGTGACGACGTGGTTTTCCATGATCTCCTCCTCGCTGCAGATCAGCGTGCCGGGCGGCTGGTTGGCATGCGGGTCGATGTCCTCGGGCTTGTCGAAGCTCGAACGGACGAAGATCGGCATGTTGTGGACCATGCCGAGTTCCACCGAGCGGACCTGGAGCACCTTGGCGCCCTGGGAGGCCAGTTCCAGCATGTCCTCGAACGCGATCTTGTCGAGCCGGCGCGCCTTCGGCACGATGCGCGGGTCGGTGGTGTAGACGCCATCGACGTCGGTGTAGATGTCGCAGCGGTCTGCCTTGACGGCGGCGGCGATCGCGACCGCGGAGGTGTCGGAGCCGCCGCGGCCGAGCGTGGTGATTCGGCCGGTCTCGGGATTGATGCCCTGGAAGCCGGCGATGACCGCGACCTCTTTCCGCTCCTTGAAGCGATTGATGATCTCGGTGCCGTCGATGTCCTCGATGCGGGCCGACGCATGGGCGTCGCTGGTCTTGATGGGGATCTGCCAGCCCTGCCAGGAGCGGGCCTGGATGCCCAGGCCCTGGAGCACGATGGCCAGGAGGCCCGACGTCACCTGCTCGCCGGAGGCGACCACGGCGTCGTATTCGCGCGCATCGTGCATCGGGGACGCTTCGGTGCACCAGGCGACCAGCTCGTTGGTCTTGCCGGACATCGCCGAGACCACGACGGCAACCTCGTGCCCGGCGTCGACCTCACGCTTCACATGGCGTGCGACGTTGCGGATACGTTCGATATTGGCGACGGACGTGCCGCCGAATTTCATCACGAGGCGGCTCATGACGACGCGTGCATTCCCTCTTGAGGATCAGTATGGTGGCCCGCGCTGGGCGGGTAGCTACCGACCGCGCGTATACAGAGCGGCGGCGCCGGGGGCAAGCCGGTTCCTGACGGACCCGCTGGGGCGGGGAATGGGTTAATCGAGGTTATGGCGCGTTATATCGACGAGATCCTGCAGCCCGGCGAGAAGGTGCTGTATTCGACCAATGCGCACTGGATCTTCTATTTCCCGGCGATTCTGGCCTGGATCGTGGCCCTGGTTCTGCTTCTGATGTCTCGGCAGACGACCACAGAGGGCCTCGTGCTGCTGTGTCTTGCGGCTTCGGGCCTGGTGGCGCTGGGCGCCCTCTATTGGACGCTGAAGGGCTGGTTCCACCGCTTCACCACCGAGACCGACGTGACCAATTTCAGGGTTGTGCATAAGACCGGGTTCATCACCCGGAAGACCTTTGAAATGAGCCTCGACAAGGTCGAAAGTGTCGATGTCGACCAGACGATTCTGGGCCGCATCTTGAACTACGGCGATGTGACGATCCGCGGCGTGGGCGAGGGGGTCGAGAAGATCCGGACCATCTCGTCTCCACTCGCCTTCCGCAATTCGATCACCGTGCGGTAGGACGGCGCATTGTCATGAACATGCAGCAGAATAGTTCCGCCCCCACGATTGTTAGCCAGGCCTCGAGCGTCGACGCCGGCGAGGTCGCCAAGTTCTCGAAGCTCTCGGCCGAGTGGTGGGACCCCAACGGCAAGATGGCGCCGCTGCACAAGATCAATCCGCTGCGGCTCGGCTATATCCGCGACGCGGCCTGCCGCAAGTTCGAGCGTAACGTGCGCAGCCTCAACTGCCTCGGAGGCCTGCGCGTGCTCGACATCGGCTGCGGCGCGGGCCTGCTCTGCGAGCCGCTGTCGCGGCTCGGGGCGCAGGTCATCGGCATCGATCCCTCGGCAAGCAATATCGCGGCCGCAAAGCTGCATGCCAACAAGGGGCATTTGTCGATCGACTATCGCTGCACCACGGTGGAGGAGGTCGATCCGCGTGAGCGCTTCGACATCGTGCTGGCGATGGAGGTGGTGGAGCACGTCATCGACGTCGGCATGTTCTTGAGCCGCTGTGCTTCCATGCTGAAGCCGAACGGGCTGATGGTGGTCTCGACGTTGAACCGCAACTGGAAGAGCTTTGCGCTCGCCATCGTCGGCGCCGAATACGTGCTGCGCTGGCTGCCGCGCGGCACCCATGAGTGGAACAAGTTCGTGACCCCCGACGAGCTCGCCAAACATCTCCTCGACAACCGCCTCGTCATCACCGAGCAGACCGGCGTCGTCTACTCGCCCTTCGCCGACAAATGGGGCCTCTCCTCCGACATGGACGTGAACTACATGGTCGTGGCGGAAGGGATGGTGTGAGGGGATTGCCCGTACAGGCCGAGCTGCCTGCAAGAGGCCCGCTGCAGCAACAAAGACGGGGCCGTCCACATATGGGGCCTGGATCTGCGCTTCGCTTGTCCAGGACGACGACAGAATTGGGTCCGAAAGCATCGCTCCTATGACTCGGCCCCAATTGACCTCTTGAGGCCGTGTCGGCAGTTTGAGCAACGAATATTGCTCTAGTGTCCTCCCCCGCCCATGCTCACCGTCACCAGCCTCTGGATTCCCTTCACCGTCATTGCTGCGCTCGGGCAGGTCGCGCGCAATGCGATGCAGCGGTCGCTCACGAAGCCGCTGGGCACCTGGGGCGCGACTAACATCCGCTTCCTCTTCGGCTTCCCGTTCTCGGTGCTGTTCTTAGGCCTGGTGCTGGTCGTTTCCGGCGATCATCTCAGCATGCCGCCATCCGAGTTCTGGCCGTGGCTCCTGCTCGGTGCGCTCAGCCAGATCGTCGCCACCGGCTTGATGCTGCTTGCCATGAACGACCGTTCCTTCGTGGTGACGACGGCTTATTTGAAGACCGAAGCGATCCAGACCGCGATCTTCGGCTTCGTCTTCCTTGGCGATCACCTGACCTGGCTCAAAGTGCTGGCGATCGTGATCGCGACCGTCGGTGTCGTCATCACAGCGCTGCGCCCCGGCGGCGAGAAGAGCTTTGCCGAATTGAAGCCGACCATCATCGGCCTCGTTGCCGCGGCGGCGTTCGCGCTGTCAGCCGTCGGCTTCCGCGGCGCGATCATCACGGTGCCCGGCGTCTCCTTCGTGACGGCGTCCTCGTTCACGCTGGTGCTGGGCCTGTTCGTGCAGACGCTGATCCTGACGGTCTACCTGCTCTGGCGCGCACCAAAAATCTTGCAGGCCATCCTCGGCCTCTGGAAGCCGTCGCTGCTCGCCGGCTTCATGGGCGCCTTCGCCTCGCAATTCTGGTTCCTGGCGTTCGCGCTGACGGCCGCGGCCAATGTGCGCACGCTCGCGCTGATCGAGGTGCTGTTCGCGCAGGGCGTGGCCTACTACTCGTTCAAGCAGCCGGTCTCACCGCGCGAGCTCGCAGGAATCGTGCTGATCGTGATCGGTGTTGCGGTACTTATCGGCGCCTAATTCCGGTCTTCCGGCAGCACCGGCAGCGGGGACACCTCGATGCCTTCGTCGATCAGCGCCTTGGCCTCATCGGGCGAGGCCTCGCCGTAGATCGGGCGGTGCTCCTTGTCGCCATAATGCATGGCGCGGGCTTCGTTCGGGAAGCGTTCGCCGACATTGTCGGCATGCTTCACGATGTGGTCGCGCAATTCCTTCAGCTTGGTGCGCAGCTCGCGCTCCTGCGCCAGCATCAGCGACGTCGGCGTCTGCTGCGCGACCTCCGTCGTCGGCGCGGGCGCGGTCGGCTCGGGTGCGGCGCGCTCGCGGCCCTTCTTGCCGACGATGCGCGGCGCCATGATCGCCTTGTCGACCTTGGCCGAGCCGCAGATCGGGCAGGTCACGAGCTTGCGCTTGACCTGCTGATCGTAAGCCGACGAGCTCTGGAACCAGCTTTCGAACTCGTGGTCCCGCTCGCAGCGGAGCGCATAGCGGATCATGCCGATCCCCGCACCAGATGCAGATGATCAGGACCGGCCTTCGGATCGGCGACGCCGAAGCGGCGGCCGTGTTGCAGCGATGGGATCGCCCTGCGCGCGGTCTCGACCTTGGCCGGATCGATCTTGGCCATGATGATGCCGGGCTCGACATCGCCCTCGGCGAGGATCTCGCCCCAGGGATCGATGATCAGGGAGTGACCAAAAGTCTCGCGCTTGTTCTCATGCAGGCCGGCCTGCGCCGCGGCAAACACGAAGCAGCCGGTCTCGATCGCGCGCGAGCGCAGCAGCACATGCCAATGCGCTTCGCCGGTCTTGCGGGTGAAGGCGGAGGGCACGGTGATGAACGACGCGCCGGCCTCGGCGAGCGCGCGATAGAGCGCGGGGAAGCGCACGTCGTAGCAGATCGTGAGCCCGACACGGCCCCAGGGCAGGTCGGAGATCACCGCCGTCTCGCCCGGCTGGTAGTTGGCGGATTCGCGATAGCTCTCGCCGTCCGGCAGCTCGATGTCGAACATATGGATCTTGTCGTAGCTCGCCAGCAGCTTACCGTCGGGCCCGAGCAGGAAGGAGCGGTTGACCGCCTTCTCCGGCGAGTAGCGCAGCGCCAGCGAGCCGATGTGCAGATGGATCTTCAATTCGGCGGCGAGAGCGCGATAGGCTTTCAGCGATTTGTCGTCCTCTTCGCTGGCGAGGTGGTCGAACAGCGCCTTGCGGTTCAGCTGCATCATGTTGCTGACTTCGGGCGTCTGCACGTAGTTCGCGCCGTTCGCCGCCGCCTTTCGAATCAGCTTGCTCGCCTGTTCGAAACTCGGTTCAGGCAGGAGGCCGGTGCGCATCTGCACCATGGCGGCGGTGAAGGTACGATCCTGAGCTTGAGCTTGATTCTGGCTCATGAGACGGCCTTGACGCTTTCGAGCAGTGCATCGAGCTTGCCTTCGCGATCGAGCGAATAGAGCTCGTCGCAGCCGCCGACATGCTTCCCGCCGATCCAGATCTGCGGGAATGTCGAGCCCTCGCCGGCGCGGTCATACATCTCCTGGCGCCACGACGGGTTCTTGGCGATGTCGAACTCGGTGAAGGCGGCTTTCTTGCGGGTCAACAGCGACCTGGCCGCGGAACAATAGCCGCAGCCCGGCCGGGTGTAGATCTCGACAGCATCAGTCATGTCGGGTGGCGCTCTCATTCATGAATTGATTGAATTATATGGGACGTGACC
Organism: Bradyrhizobium iriomotense; assembly: GCF_030160715.1. GTDB lineage: Bacteria > Pseudomonadota > Alphaproteobacteria > Rhizobiales > Xanthobacteraceae > Bradyrhizobium > Bradyrhizobium iriomotense. Next base: position 173,927 of record NZ_BSOW01000002.1, on the reverse strand, counting down.
CGGTCTCCACAACCCGGGCAAAGACCAGTGCGTCGACCTGCGCCGCCTTGGCGCGGAGCAAGGCCCGGGCGCAGGCGTCCAGTGTCGCACCGGAGGTCAAGACGTCATCTATGAGGACGATACGCCGGCCCTGCACCTCGGCTTGGCGGTCGGCAGATACCTGGAATGCGCCCTGCACATTGGTGGCGCGCTGGGCGCGCGACAGCCCGATCTGCTGCTCGGTGGCGCGGAGCCGGCGCAAGACGTCGCCTTTCACCTTGACCCCGGTCTGCCGCTCGATCACGCGTGCCAGCGCGCCCGACTGGTTGTAGCGGCGTCGCCAGGCCCGCCGCCAATGCAGGGGCACCGGCACCAGCATGTCCGCCTCGCTGAGCAGCTCGCGTCCCGCGCGCGCCATCCAGCGGCCCATGGCCGGCGCCAGATCGGTGCGGTCCTGGTATTTCAGCGAATGCACCAGCGTGCGCGCGACGTCGTCATAGCGCACCGCGGCGCGGGCCCGATGGTAGGCGGGCGGGCTCGCGATGGCCTTCATCGACAGCATGTCGGGGCCCGGATCGTAGACGAAAGGGATTCCGAGCCGCGGACAGTAGGGCGGGGCGATGAACGACAGTCTCGCCCAGCACGCCGCACACACGCCTTCGCCATCAACCGGCTCGCGGCAGGATACGCACAAGGTCGGCAGCGCAATGTCGAGCGCAAGCCGCGCCGCGCGCGCGAGCATGTGGTGGCCGGCCGCGAGCGCGCCACGCCAATGGGCGGAGATGGAACGGGACGGGGCGGTTTCGGCTTCCATGAGGGAAGGCTAGCGCCGCATCGCGAGTTGCTCAAGCCGCGCTTGGGTCTCGTGTCCCGGACGCGGTGCGGCACGTCGTGACGCGCCGCAGAGCCGGGACCCAGCCTCTCTGGGCCCCGGCTCTGCAGCGCACCGCTTCGCGCTGCGCAGCGTCCGGGGCACGAGAGGAGAGATTGCCAGAACGACTCGGATCGGCGTAACCAGCGGCATGGCGCAAAACCCCCAAACCCCGCCCGCCCTGTTCGATCGCGCGCTGCTGCATATGCGGCAGCGGCGTGCGCGCGTGCAGGGGCCTGCCAGCTTCCTGCTCGACCGCGTCGACGAGGACATGGCCGATCGGCTGGCCGCGGTGATGCGCGAATTCGGCGCAATTGCCGATCTCTGGACTCCCGGCGAGGGCCTATCAGCGCTGCGCGCACGCTTCGGCACGGTGCAGCGGATCGAGCTCGATGCTGCGGGCGAAGAGAAGCTGCCACTGGCACCGGAAAGTCTCGATCTCGTGGCGTCGGCGCTGGCGCTGCAATTCGTCAACGATTTGCCGGGCGTGATCGCGCAAATCCGTCGTGCGTTGAAGCCTGACGGTCTGTTGCTCGCCGCAATGATCGGCGGTGACAGCCTGACCGAGCTGCGCCAGGCCTTTGCGGCGGCTGAGGCCGAATGCGAGGGCGGCGTGTCGCCGCGCGTCGCGCCATTCGCTGACCTGCGCGACATCGGCGCGCTGTTGCAGCGGGCGGGCTTTGCATTGCCGGTCACCGATGTCGATCGCATCGTGGTGCGTTACGCGAATGCCTTCGCGCTGATGCAGGATTTGCGGCGCATGGGCGCAGCCAACGTGCTGATCGAGAGGCGGCGCACGCCGACGCGGCGCGCGACAATGCTGCGAATGGCCGAGATCTATGCCGAGCGCTTTGCCGATCCCGATGGCCGCATCCGCGCGACGTTCGACATCATCTGGCTCTCCGGCTGGGCGCCGCATGCCAGCCAGCAGCAGCCGCTCAAGCCCGGCTCGGCCAAGGCGAGCCTTGCGGAGGCGGTGCGGAAGGCGGGGAAGACTTAGGCCTGACCCCCATGGTGAGGAGCGCGCGTCTCGAACCATGAAGGCCCGCGCGCGGCCATCCTTCGAGACGACCGCTTCGCGGTCTCCTCAGGATGAAGTCGTGTCCTGGGTCACATCAGCAAATCGATCAAATGCGGGATCAGCGGAATGTCCGCCGGCGGCATCGGATAATCGCGCAGCTTGTTGGCGCGGACCCAGGCGAGGGTCTGGCCTTCGCGTGCCGTCACCGTGCCTTCCCAGCGGCGGCAGATGTAGAGCGGCATCAACAGGTGGAATGTCTCGTAGGCGTGGCTCGCGAAGGTCAGCGGCGCCAGGCACGGCTCGCTGACGGTGATGCCGAGCTCCTCGTGCAGCTCGCGGATGAGGCTCTGCTCCGGCCGCTCGCCGGGCTCGAGCTTGCCGCCGGGAAACTCCCAGAGGCCGGCGAGCGTCTTGCCCTCGGGGCGTTGCGCGATCAGGACGCGCTTGTCGGCGTCAACAAGGGCGCAGGCCACCACCAATGTCAGCTTGAGTTCGGCCATGCCTGAACTTACGACCGATAGTCGCCGTTGATCGCGACATATTCCTTGGTGAGGTCGCAGGTCAGCACGCGGTCGCGGCCCTTGCCGAGGCCGAGCGAGACCTTGATTGCGATCTCAGGCGCCTTCATCGCCTCCGACACCTGCGCCTCGTCGTAAGATGGATCGCGCGCGCCGCTTTTCGCAACGCGGATGCCGTTGAAGGAGATCGACAGCTTGTCGCGATCGGCGGGCTCACCGGCCTTGCCGACCGCCATGACCACGCGGCCCCAATTGGCGTCCTCACCGGCGATCGCGGTCTTCACCAGTGGCGAGTTCGCAATCGACATCGCGATCCTGCGCGCAGAAGCCTTGGTCTTGGCGCCCTCGACGGTGATCTCGACCAGCTTGCGCGCACCTTCGCCGTCGCGGGCAACCTGCTCGGCGAGGTTGGCCAGCACCTGGTGGAACGCCTTGGTGAAGGCCTTCAGGCGCGGGTCGCTGGCACGGCTGATTTTCGGCGCGCCGTGCTCGGCGGCAGCGCCGGTAGCAAAGGCCAGCAACGTGTCGGAGGTCGAGGTGTCGCCGTCGATCGTCACCGCGTTGAACGTATCCTCGACACCGCTCTTGAGCAGCGCTTGCAGCGCGGCAGGCGCGATCGGCGCGTCGGTGAAGATGAAGGACAGCATCGTGGCCATGTCAGGGGCGATCATGCCGGCGCCCTTGGCCATGCCGTTGATGGTGACCTTGGCCTTGCCGAGCTTCACGGTCGCGGTCGCGACCTTCGGGAAGGTGTCGGTGGTCATGATCGCCTTGGCGGCGCTCAACCAGTCGGCGGGCGCGGCGCTCTCGGCGAGGCGGCCGAGCACGCCGTCGAACTTGGTCGCATCCAGCGGCTCGCCGATCACGCCGGTCGAGGCCAGGAAAATCTCGCTTTCGCTACAGCCGACGGCTTTGGCCGCGATCTTCGCGGTCAGCGCGGTCGACGCCCGGCCGGTCTTGCCGGTGAAGGCATTGGCATTGCCGGAATTGACGACGAGGGCGCGCGCCTTGCCGCCTTTGAGCTTGGCGCGGCACCATTCCACCGGCGCGGACGGGCATTTCGACGTGGTGAAGACGCCGGCGACCGCGGTGCCCGGGTCCAGCAGCGCGAGCAGCACGTCGGTGCGGTTCTTGTAGCGGATGCCGGCCTCGGCCGTCGCTAACCTGACGCCTGCGATGGCGGGCATGTCGGGAACGTTTTTCGGGGCGAGGGGGGAGACGGAAGAGGACATCGCCGAGCGCCTTGGTGGGGTCTGAATATGCAGATGGCCGGGCGATGCCCGGCCATTGCGATGCTTAGATACTCTTGGCGTCAGCGAAGTGACAGCGAATTCTTACTTCTTCGCCGGGGGAGCCATCTTGCTGTCGGAGGGCTTCGCCGCATCGGCCGGCTTGGCGTCCGCCGCCGGCTGGTCGAGCCGCTCGACCTTGGCCTCCGCGCGGAGTTTTGCGACGTAATCGGCCTGGGCCTTGCGGGTGACGTAGTTCTCGATCTGGGCCTTGACCTGGTCGAAATCCGGCGCCTTGCGGCTGCGCTTTTCCTCGACCTTGATGATGTGCCAGCCGAACTGCGACTTCACGGGGTCGGAGATCTTGCCCGGCTCGAGCGCGAAGGCGACCGCGGAGAACTCCGGTACCATCTGCTCCTTGGTGAAGAAGCCGAGGTCGCCGCCGTCGGCGGAGCCCGGATCCTTGGACTTCTTCTTGGCGAGCTCGGCGAAATCGGCGCCCTTGTCGAGCTCGGCCTTCACCGCCTTGGCCTCGTCCTCGGTCTCGACCAGGATGTGGCGGGCATGCACCTCCTGCTCGCCGGTGATCTGCTTGGAGGCCTCCTCGTAGACCTTCTTCATGGCGTCGGGGGTGTTCGCGGCCTTGCCTTCCTGGGCGAGCAGGCTGTCCATCAGCAGCCGGTTGCGGGCGAACGCCAGGCGCTTCTTGAACTCCTCGTTGTCGGCGATCTTCTTGTCCTCGGCGGCCTTGGCGACGATCTTCATGTCGATCAGGAAGGCCAGCACGTTCTCGTCCTTGGTCGCCGGGTCCATCTGCGCCAGGCTCGGCCCAAGTTCCTCCTCGGCGAGCGCGACGTCGCTCTTCTTGATCTCCGCGCCATTGACCTTGGCCAGGACCGGGTCGTCGGCGGCCCGGCCGGGACCTGCGATCAGCGCCAGTGCGAGGCAGCCCGCAAGAGCGGTGGCAAGGCCGAAGCGCAGGCCGGTTTTCGTTACCGGGAACGAGGTGGTCATGGAAAATCCTTATCCTGAAGGGGGTATTTGGGCGGGGCGGACACTCGCCCAATCGGGGTGCCTTGGCAACGCGAAAAACCTGTCAAAATGATGAATTGGCGGAAAGCCGGCCGCCGTTGACAAGGCTCAGGGTGGGCCATATCTCTGCGCGGTCGCGTCCATGGCGATAGCGTTTATTTTGCTGCGTTTTTGGCCGTTGAACCCAGATTTGCTCAATTTCCACCTATATGGCGGATGACCCCACAACGGGGTCCTAGCCGCGAAGCGTCACGGTGAGTTGATAGGCAAGTTGGTGACAACCTCTTGGCTGCAACGCGGTAATCGCGAACACAGGAATTTGGCAAGGAATTCGGTATGATCGGCGCGCTCGCCCGCAAGTTTTTCGGCTCCGCCAACGACCGGCGGGTTAAGGGTTACCAGGCCCGCGTCAACGCGATCAACGCGCTGGAGCCGGAACTCGCCAAACTCTCCGACGAGGCCCTGAAGGCCCGCACCGCCGAATTCAAGCAGCAGCTCGCGAACGGCATGACGCTTGACGACATCCTGGTACCGGCCTTCGCCACGGTGCGCGAGGCCGCCAAGCGCACGCTCGGCCAGCGCCATTTCGACGTCCAGCTCATCGGCGGTATCGTGCTGCATGAGGGCGACATCGCCGAGATGAAGACCGGCGAAGGCAAGACGCTGGTCGCAACCCTCGCGGTCTATCTGAACGCGCTCGCCGGCAAGGGCGTCCACGTCGTCACCGTCAACGATTACCTCGCCCGCCGCGACTCCGGCTGGATGGGCCAGATCTACGGCTTCCTCGGCATGACCACCGGCGTGATCGTGCACGGGCTCGACGATGCCGAGCGCAAGGCCGCCTATGCCTGCGACATCACCTACGGCACCAACAACGAATACGGCTTCGACTATTTGCGCGACAACATGAAGTACCGGCTCGAGGACATGGTCCAGCGGCCGCACTACTACGCAATCGTCGACGAAGTGGACTCGATCCTGATCGACGAAGCGCGCACGCCGCTGATCATCTCCGGCCCGCTCGACGACCGTTCGGATTTCTACAACACCATCGACACCTTCATGCCGAAGCTGGAGAAGGTTGCCGACTACGAGGTCGACGAGAAGCAGCGCACGGTGACCCTGACTGAAGGCGGCATGGAGAAGCTGGAGACGCTGCTGCGCGACGCCGGCCAGCTCAAGGGCGAATCGCTCTACGACGTCGAGAACGTCTCCGTCGTGCACCACGTCAACCAGGCGCTGCGCGCCCACACGCTGTTCACCCGCGACAAGGACTACATCGTCCGCGACGGCGAGGTGGTGATCATCGACGAGTTCACCGGACGCATGATGCCGGGCCGGCGCTATTCGGAAGGCCTGCACCAGGCGCTGGAGGCCAAGGAGCACGTCGCGGTTCAGCCCGAGAACCAGACGCTCGCCTCGATCACCTTCCAGAACTACTTCCGCATGTACGAGAAGCTGGCGGGCATGACCGGCACGGCGGCGACCGAAGCCGACGAATTGTTCGACATCTATAAGCTCGAAGTCGTCGAGATCCCGACCAACCTGCCGGTGGCGCGTCTGGACGAAGACGACGAAGTCTACCGCACGCAGAAGGAAAAATACGTCGCCATCCTCGCCGAGATCGAGCGCGCCAATGCACGGCTCCAGCCGGTGCTGGTCGGCACGGCCTCCATCGAGAAGTCGGAAGTGCTCGCCGAATTCTTGAAGCAGAACGGCTACAAGCAGATCGATTTCGGCAAGGAGAGCGCGCTGGAGAAGCTCTACGCCGCCGCCCGCGCCGGCAAGCCCGCAAAACTGTTCGCGGTCTTGAATGCGCGCTTCCACGAGCAGGAAGCCTATATCGTCGCGGAAGCCGGCGTCCCCGGCGCGATCACGATCGCGACCAACATGGCCGGCCGCGGTACCGACATCAAGCTCGGCGGCTCCCTGGAGATGCGTATCCAGCAGGAAACCGCGGGGATCGAGGACGAGGCCGAGAAGGCCAGCAAGATCGAGCAGATCAAAGCCGACATCGAGCACTTCCGCGACATCGTGCTGAAGGCGGAGGAGACCGTCGAGATCGAGCCGGCGAAGGGTTCGAAGCCCGCCAAGACCGTGAAGAAGCCGGGCGGCCTCTACATCATCGGCTCCGAGCGGCATGAATCCCGCCGCATCGACAACCAGCTTCGCGGCCGCTCCGGCCGCCAGGGCGACCCCGGTCGCTCGAAGTTCTTCCTGTCGCTGGAAGACGATCTGATGCGCATCTTCGGCTCGGATCGTCTCGACAGCATGTTGCAGCGGCTCGGCCTCAAAGAGGGCGAGGCCATCATCCATCCCTGGATCAACAAGGCGCTGGAGAAGGCGCAGCAGAAGGTCGAGGCGCGCAACTTCGACATCCGCAAGAACCTGCTCAAGTTCGACAACGTCCAGAACGACCAGCGCAAGGTGATCTTCGACCAGCGCGTCGATCTGATGAAGGACGAGAGCGTCGCCGAGACCGTCGCCGACATGCGCCATGCCTTCATCGACGACCTCGTCGCCAAGCACGTGCCCGAGCATGTCTATGCCGAGCAGTGGGACGTGAGCGGCCTCAAGGAAGAACTGAAGCGCGTGCTCGATCTCGATCTGCCGGTCGACGACTGGGCCAAGGAAGAGGGCATCGCCGACGAGGAGCTGCTCAACCGCATCGAGACCCGCGCCGACGAGCACATGGCGGCGAAGGTCGCGCAGTGGGGTCCCGACGTGATGCGTTACGTCGAGAAGACCATTCTGCTTCAGACGCTCGATCATCTCTGGCGCGAGCACCTCATCATGCTCGATCATCTGCGCCAGGTCATCGGGCTGCGCGGTTACGGCCAGCGCGATCCATTGCAGGAGTACAAGACCGAGGCCTTCAACCTCTTCCAGGAGATGAGCGCGCATCTGCGTGAGGCCGTCACCGCGCAGCTCATGCGCGTCGAGATCATCCCGCCGGAGCAGGAGGCACCTGTGCTGCCCGCGATGGAAGCACACAAGCTCAACCCCGATACCGGCGAGGACGAGATGGCCTTCGCCAACGTGACGTTGGCCCCACAGGCCAACGCCGCGCAGCGCGATCCGAAGAACCCGGCAAGCTGGGGCAAGGTCGGCCGCAACGAGGATTGCCCCTGCGGCAGCGGCAAGAAGTACAAGCACTGCCACGGCCGGTATGCTTAGCGATTAGGTGATGCTGTCGTGCCCCGCGAAAGCGGGGCATCCAGTACACGACGGCGCTGGTTAATCGCGAAGGCGTTGCCGCATATTCTGCTGTCGTCCCGGCGCAGGCCGGGACCCATACCGCGGAATCTAACGGTCGCGGATGGTGGTAGTCCCACGACGACGTCTTTTCGCCAAACTGCTTCCTGTGGTTATAGGTCCCGGCCTGCGCCGGGACGACGGTCTTTGTTGGGCTTGCAGTGTTCCGCTCATTGCGGTCGTTCTGACGGCAGCCAGAGCACTGCGCCGCTTCAATTCGAGCTGTCGATCAGGCTCTCCAGCAGCCGCTTCAATTCGCTCGTCGACTTGTCGCCGTAGCTCTCCAGGATGTGCTCCTCCTGGTCGACTGCGAGCGAGTTGAGCTTCTTGCACAGCACCTTGCCGCGGTCGGAGATAAACATCAGGACCTTGCGGCGGTCGTTGGGGTCCTGCACGCGATAGACCAGCGCGTCGGAGACCATGCGGTCGATCATCTTGGTCAGCGTCGGATGGTTGAGCAGCACGGCGTCCGCGAGCTCGCCCATCGAATGGCCGTCGCCGTCGGACAGAACCTTCAGGATGCGCCACTGCTCGACCGGGACGCCTTCCTTGCTCAACCGCAGTTCCAACTGCCGGTTGATCTCCCGGTTGGCTTGCGCCAGCAGGTAGGCGAGATGTTCGGTGATGGGGGAGTTCTCTTTTGGCGGTTTGGCCACGGCTTAGACTTCGTCTTGATCCAAATGAGTGAATGTCTTGCAATCGATGCTGCTTCTATATGCACTTCAATTCTTGAATATTCAATATTTTCAAAATAGGATGATTGCCCAACAAAAGGGCGGATGCCGCGGCCGCCCGCCGAATATGCTTTGGGGTCTGGTGCCTGACAGGAGTTGGTGTGGGCTCGACGATCAACTTCCCGGATCGTGACTTTTCGGCTCGTGTTGGGCCTGCGTTGCCGCCGTCCCTGCTGCTTCGGAACCTGTCGTCGACGGCGGACGATCGCGCTCTGTCGCCAAGCGATGACGTGTATTTCCGGCGACGCGGTGCCAGCGGCAAGCTCCGGATCGGCGGTTTTATCTGCTGCAGCGGCTCGCCCGGCATCTGGGGGCCCTGCGCCACCTCGAGCGCGCAGCTTGCGGTCGCCGAGATCAACAAGCGCGGCGGCATCCTCGGGCGCGAGATCGAGATGTCGATCTATGATGCCGGCGGCCCGACCGAAGAAGTGGTTGAACGGGCCGAGCAGGCGATTGCGTTCGACGAGCTCGATCTTGTCGTCGGCCTCCACACCAGCGCGGTTCGGGTCGCGCTGCGCCACGTCATCACCCGTCATCGCATCCCCTACATCTACACGCCGGTCTATGAGGGCGGCGAGCGCACGCCGGGTGTAATGGCGATCGGCGAGACCCCGCGCTGGCAGAGCCGGCCGTCGATTCACTGGCTGGCCCAAGAGAAGAAGGCTACGCGCTGGTATCTGATCGGCAGCGACTATGTCTGGCCCTGGCAGTCGCATCGCGCGGTGAAGCGCTACATCAAGGAGACTGGCGGGCACGTCGTGGGCGAGGAGTTCGTGCCGCTTGGCGAGGACAATCACGAGCCGCATCTGGCGCGGATATGCGCCGCCAAGCCCGACGTCGTGCTGATCTCGTTGATCGGTACCGACAGCATCACCTTCAACCGCTCGTTTGGCGAATGTGGCCTCGGCGCGACCTCGCTGCGGCTCGCCGGGGCGATGGACGAGACCGTGCTGCTCGGCATCGGCGCCGACAATTCCGAGAACATGTTCTGCGCCTCCGGCTATTTCCCGGCCGTCGGCTCGCGCGCCAACGACGACTTCCAGAGTCGCTACAGCGCGATGTTCGGCCCGAACGCTCCGCCGATCGGCTCGCTCGGGCAATCCAGCTATGAGGGGCTGCGCTTTCTCGAAGCCGTCGCGGCCAAGGCCGGCACCTTGGCGATGGGACCGATGCTCGCGGCAGCGCGCAACGTCGTTTATAGCGGCGCGCGTGGCCCCGTGACCGTGCGCGACGGGCATGCGCGGATGCCGATGTATCTCGCCGAGGCCGATGGTCTCGACTTCAAGCTGATCAAGCCGATCTGACGCGGCCGCGAACATTCGCCAGCGCATCGACGCAAAATAATACTTGAAAAGGAAAATATTTCCGTTTTGAATGTTGCGACGAGGTCGAGGGCTCGCGCGCGAGACGCGTGAGCGGCGGCCGCACGCCCAAGAAAAAAGTTTCAGGAGAGCAGCCATGTCCGTCGCCCTTCCAACCCCCGCCCAACTTCGCGCGGTCGCCGACCAGTGCGGCCTGTCACTGACCGAGGAGGACGTGGCTTCGTTCCGCGGCCTGATGCAGGGCTCGATCGATGCCTACAATCTCGTCGCCGCGATGCCGGACGAGGTGCCGCCGGTGAAATATCCGCGCACGCCCGGCTACCGGCCCTCGGCGGAGGAAAACCCGCGCAACGCCTGGTACCGCAAGTCGGTCGTGAAGGGCGCGGCGTCGGGCAAGCTCAAGGGTAAGACGGTCGCGCTGAAGGACAACATCATGCTGGCCGGCGTGCCCATGACCAATGGCTCGTCGACGCTGGAAGGCTATGTCCCCGACTTCGACGCCACCATCGTCACGCGCATGCTGGATGCTGGCGCCGAGATCGCCGGCAAGGTGCATTGCGAGCACTTCTGCCTGTCCGGCGGCAGCCACACCGGCTCCTACGGGCCGGTGCACAATCCGCACAAGATGGGTTATTCGGCGGGCGGCTCCTCGTCGGGCTCGGGCGTCGTGGTCGCGCTCGGCGAGGTCGACATGGCGATCGGCGGCGACCAGGGTGGCTCGATCCGCATGCCGTCCTCGTTCTGCGGCATCTATGGCATGAAGCCGACCTGGGGCCTCGTGCCCTATACCGGCATTATGCCGATCGAGATTTTTGTCGACCACACCGGTCCGATGACGGCGACGGTTGCCGACAACGCGTTGCTGCTCGAGGTGATCGCCGGCGACGATGGCTACGATCCCCGCATCAAGTCGCCCAAGGTCGACGAGTACACCAAGGCGCTCGGCGCCGGCGTCAAGGGCATGAAGATCGGCATCCTGAGGGAAGGCTTTGAGCAGCCGACTGCGGAAGCTGCCGTCAACGAAAGCGTGCGCGAGGCGGCGAAACGCTTCAAGGATCTCGGCGCCTCGGTCGAGACGGTGTCGATCCCGATGCACCTGATGGGCGGCGCGATCTGGACCCCGATCGGCACCGAAGGCCTGACCCAGACCATGATGTTCGGTGACGGCTACGGCCTCAGCCGCGGCGACCTCTATTCGACATCGCTGATGGATTTCCATCGCGGCTGGCGCCGCCAGGCGGATTCGCTGTCCGAGACCACCAAGCTGTTCATGATGCTCGGCACCTACATCAACAACAATTTCGGTCCGCGCTTCTACGGCAAGGCGCTGAACATCTCGCGGCGGCTCACCGCGGCCTACGACAAGGCGTTTGGGGATTACGATCTGTTGCTGATGCCGACCACGCCGATGAAGGCGACGAAGCTGCCGGAGCCGACCGCAAGCCGCGAGGAGTATGTCGCCCGCGCGCTCGAGATGATCTCCAACACCGCGCCGTTCGACATCACCCACCACCCTGCGATGTCGCTGCCCTGTGGCATGGTCGACGGCCTGCCGGTCGGGTTGATGCTGGTCGGCCGTCACTTCGAGGAAACGACGATCTACCGCGCCGCGCACGCGTTCGAGCAGATCGGCGACTGGAAGAAGATGTGAGGCGAGACGTAATGCTGGCTGGGTGGATCGCAACGTATGGCTAACGCATTCGTCGCGGCGTTCGAAATCCTGAGCTTTGGCGCGATCATCGTCCTGATCGTGCTGGGGCTCGGGATCATCGCCAGCATGATGGGCATCTTCAACTTCGCGCAAGGCGAGTTCGTCCTGCTCGGGGCCTACATCACCTATCTCGCCTACAGCCACGGCCTGCCGATCTGGGCCGGTATGGTCGCCGCGCCCTTCGCGGTCGGCGCGCTCGGCTTCGTGCTGGAGGGGCTGATCATCCGCCGCTTCTACGCCGCGCCGATCGTCGCCATGCTCGGCACCTATGCGCTCGGCCTGATCATCCGCGAATCCGTGCGCGGGCTGATCGGCGGCTTCTATCTGACCGTGCCCGAGCCGATCGGCGGCTCGATCGACATCGGCACCGTGCACATCTCGACCTGGCGCTTCATCATCATCGTGATCACGCTCTTGGTGATGGGCGCCTGCTATCTCCTGCTGTCGCGCACGAGCTTTGGGTTGCGCGTGCGCGCGACGCTGGAGAACCCGGCGCTGGCGCGGGCCTCCGGCATCTCGACGCCGCTGATCTACGGCGCCACCTTTGCCTTCGGTGCGGCGCTCGCGGGCCTTGCCGGCGCGCTGATCGTGCCGGTGTTCAGCCTGTTCGCCGATCTCGGCATCCGCTTCCTGATCCAGGGCTTCGTCGCCGTCATGGTCGGTGGCGTCGGATCGTTCATCGGTCCGGTCGCGGGCGCCGGTGTGATCGGGACGCTCAGCGCCGCGCTGCCCTGGGTCATGGCGCCCGTCATTGCCGACGTCCTCGTCTTCGTCCTTGCAATTGCCTTCATCAAATTCCGGCCGCAAGGCCTCATCGCTGGAAAAGGGGTTTAGTCATGTTCGATCGCGTCAATCTCACCCGCCGCCGCTTTCTTTCCAACCTCGCCTTTGCCTCCGGCGCGATCGCAACCGGTGTCGGAAGCTGGGTGATCCGGCCCGACTGGGCCAACGCCGCGGAAGGCCCGATCAAGGTCGGGATCGCGACCGACCTCACCGGACCCATCGCCTATGCCGGCAATGCCGACGCCAACGTCGCCAAAATGGTGATCAAGGAGATCAACAATTCCGGCGGCCTGCTCGGCCGTCCGCTCGAGCTCTACATCGAAGATACCGCCTCGAACGAATCCGTGGCCGTCGGCAACGTGCGCAAGCTGATCCAGCGCGATAAGGTCGACATGGTGCTGGGCGGCATCACCTCGTCGATGCGCAACGCGATCAAGGACCCGATCGTGGCGCGCGGCAAGACGCTCTACATTTATCCGCAGCTCTACGAGGGCAAGGAGTGCACGCCGTATCTGTTCTGCACCGGACCGACGCCGGCGCAGCAGTGCGACGAGTTCATTCCCTGGCTGATCAAGAACGGCGGCAAGAAGTTCGCGCTGCCGAGCGCCAACTATGTCTGGCCGCATACGCTCAACGTCTACGCCCGCAAGGTGATCGAATCCAACGGCGGCGAGGTCGTGTTCGAGGAATACTACCCGCTCGACCAGATCGACTTCTCGGCGACCGTCAACCGCATCATCTCCAACAAGGTCGACGTCGTCTTTAATACCGTCATCCCGCCCGGCGTCGGCCCATTCTTCAAGCAGCTCTATGAAGCGGGCTTCCTCAAGAACGGCGGGCGGCTTGCCTGCGTCTACTATGACGAGAACACGCTCAACATCAACCAGGCGAACGAGATCGAGGGCCTCGCGAGCTGCCTCGATTATTTCAAGGTGCTGACCAAGGAGGATCCGGTCAACGCAAAGATCCAGGCGGCCTATGAGAAGGATTTCCCCGGCAACTTCCTGTTCGCCGCCGGTAGCGCCGCGACCGGCACCTATCGCGGCCTGAAGCTGTGGGAAGCCGCCGTCAAGGAGGCCGGCAAGATCGACCGCGAGTCGGTCGCCGCGGCGCTCGACCACGCCAAGATCGCGGAAGGTCCGGGCGGGCCGGCCGAGATGGTGCCGGGCCAGCGCCACTGCAAGATGAAGATGTACACGGCGGTCGCCAAGGGCGGCAATTACGAGATCGTCGGCCGCAGCGACGGGCTCGTCGATCCCAAAGAGTGCTGAGCAGGATCCTGAGACGGAATGCTGAAGTCGATGAGTGTGGTAAGAGAAGCCATCGATGCCGATGTCGGCGACGAACCGGACGGTGCGATGGCTGAGAGCGAAGCGCGGCAGGCCGCCTCCGGGCGAAAGGTCCTGCCGATCGTCGAAGGCCTGGTGTTGCTCGCGGCGCTGATCGCGCCGCTCGTGCTCCAGGACTATCTCACGGTGTTCGCGACCCGCGTCATCATCCTGGCGCTGTTCGCGCTGTCGTTCGACCTCGTCTGGGGCTATGCCGGCATCATGAGCTTCGGCCAGGCCTTGTTCTTCGGCTCGGCCGGCTATGGCGTGGCACTGCTCGCGCGTGATCTCGACATCACCAACATCTTCCTGGTGCTCCCTGCGGGCACGATCATCGGCCTCACCTTCGCGCTCCTGCTCGGCGGCTTCCTGCTGCTCGGCCGGCACCCGTCGAGCGTGATCTTCGTTGCGCTCGGTACGCTCACCGGTTCCTATGCCGCCGACCGCCTCGCGCGCGGCTGGTATTATCTCGGCGGCCAGAACGGCATCCCCTCGATCTCGCCGATGACGCTCGGCGGTTACGAATTCTCGGAAGGGCCGGTCTTCTATTATCTCACGCTCGGCATTCTCGTCGTCGTCTATCTGTTGTGCCGTTTCCTGGTGCGCTCGCAATTCGGCCTGGCGCTCGCAGGGCTTCGCGAGAACGAGCAGCGCATCGCCTTCTTCGGCTACAAGGCGCAGCATCTCAAGGCGATCGTGTTCGCGGTCGGGGGCACCATCGCCGGTCTTGCCGGCAGCCTCTATGCCTTCCACGAGGGGTTCGTCTGGCCCAACATGGTCGGCGTCGTCGTCTCCACCCAGGTCGTGCTCTACGTGCTGTTCGGCGGCTCCGGCACGCTGATCGGCGCGGTCATCGGCACCGTCATCATCGAAGGCGTCAGCTTCTGGCTGTCGGACAATTATCGCGACATCTGGCCGATCATTCTGGGCGTGCTGCTGCTGCTCGTCATTCTGTTCCGCCCGCTGGGCCTGATCAGCTTCGTACTCGCTGAGCGCGAGCGCGTCGGCAGCTTTGGTGCGAAACCCAAGGAGAACGAAAAGGAGAAGCGCAATGCCGCTTCTTGAGGCCGCCGGCATCACAAAAATCTTCGGCAAGCTCACCGCGCTCGACGGCGCCGCGCTCACCGTCGGCGAGAACGAGTTTCACGGCCTGATCGGGCCGAACGGCTCGGGCAAGAGCACGCTGATGAAATGCATCGCGGGCGCCGAGGTGCCGACCCAAGGCAAGGTCTCTTTCGTCAACGCCGACATCACCGCCTTCACGCCGACCGAGCGCGCCCGCGCAGGCATGAGCCTGAAATTCCAGATCACATCCGTGCTGCCGACGCTCACGCTCTACGACAACATTCTGCTCGCGCTGCAGGCGCAGTCCTCGCTGTTCGATCTCGTGTTCTCGCGCACGCGCGGGTTCCTGCACGACCAGGTCATGACGATGCTGACCCAGTTCCGTCTCGCCGACCGCGCCTTCGATGCCGCCGCGACGCTGTCGCACGGCCAGCAGCAATGGCTGGAGATCGCAATGGCGCTGGCGGGCAAGCCGCGGCTGTTGCTGCTCGACGAGCCGACCGGCGGCATGAGCCTCGAGGAACGCCGCGTCACCGGCGAGCTTTTGCAGCCAATCAAAAATCACTGTTCGCTTGTTATCGTCGAACATGACCTCGACTTCATCCGCGACATCTGCGACCGCCTCACCGTGCTCGACCAGGGCAAGGTGCTGGCATCGGGCACGGTGTCCGAGATCCAGGCCAACAAGTCCGTCCAGGAGATTTATCTGCGCCGTGCCTGAGCAAGAATTTCTCGACATCAGACATCTCGACGCCGGCTACGGCCGCAGCCAGGTGCTGTTCGACGTCAGCCTCGGCATACCCTGGCGCGGAGGCGTCGCCGTGTTGGGGCGCAACGGTGCCGGCAAGACCACGTTGATGAAGACCATCGTCGGCGAACTGCCGGCGTGGAAGGGCGAGGTCGCCTTCGACGGCCGCGACATCAGCCGCCGCGCTACCCAGGAGCGGGTGCGCGCCGGCATCGGCTACGTGCCGCAGGAGCATTCGGTGTTCGCCCGCCTGTCGGTGCGCGACAATCTCGCCGTCGGCTCGCTCGCAGCCAAGGACTCCAGCGCCGTCGATCGCGTGCTGACGATCTTCCCAAAACTCGGCGAGCGCCTCGACCAGCCCGCCGGCACGCTCTCCGGCGGCGAGCGCAAGATGCTCGCCATCGGCCGCGCCATGCTCGGCGATCCAAAGCTGCTGCTGCTGGACGAGCCGACCGAGGGCGTCTGGATCGGCGTCATCGAGGAGATCACCGAGCGCCTGATCGAGCTCGCCAAGCAGATCGCGGTGATCATCGTCGAGCAGCACCTCGACCTCGCGCTCCGCGTCGCCGACTACGCCTACGTCCTCGACCGCGGAAGGGTCGCGCTGCAGGGCGCGGCGGGGGATGTGAGGGGGAATCCGGAGCTGCTGCGGTATCTGGCGCCGTAGCTCTGATCGAAGACGGCTCGATGCTTTAACCTACCGCGGTCGTCGCCCGGCTTGACCGGGCCACCCAATACGCCGTGGCCTCTCCGGATCCTCGCGCTGTCTCTGGAATACTGGATTCCCCGCTTTCGCGGGGAATGACGGCTGAGTGTGTTGCTGGCCGCGACGAAGACGTCGCCTACTTCACCGCCCCGAACCGGCTGTCGAACGAGTTCGACGACATCACCGGTGCCGCGCCGGCAAGCTGCGCGTCCTTGTTGCCGGCAGCAGCTGCGCTATCCGACACCGACGGCTTCAGCGGCGGGCGTGATGCGGCAACGCGGGTGTCGGCCGGCTTCGGATCGGCGGGCTTGGCGGCTGCGACCGGCTTGGCCGTTTCCTTGGGTGCGTCCTTCGCGTCCTTGCTCGCGTCGCGGCCGGGCACGAACCGGGTCACCGCGGCCTTCAGCCTGGACGCTGCCGTTGGCGGGGTTGCCGAAGTGGTGGCCGGCGGCGGCGATGTGGTCGCTGTGGTGTCGGCGGAGCCCATGCCCATCTTGCGGGCGAGGCCCGAGAAGAAGCCACCGCCTTCGGATTTCTCGACCGGAGCAGCTGATGCGACGCGGGTGTTGCTGGCCTGCGCGGGGGCGGCGACGACCGGCTCACTCTGCGGTGCTGCAGCGGCAGGCTCGAGGTTCGGCTTTGGCGGGTTGACGGTGCCGGGGATCGTGCCGGGCGCCTTCGACATCGCTAACATCTGAAGCGTGTTGCCTTCGGCGCCCTCGGACAGGCCCGTCGAGCCTTCCGGAATCTTGGCGGCGAACACCTTGTTCATGCCGCCGTCGATGCCGGTGTTCATGCGCGCGACCGCAATGCCCTTGGCGACGAGCTTGTTGTATTCCGCCTCGTCTTTTTCCTGCTTCTCGCGCACGGCCTGCGCAACGTCCTCGGGGATCACATAGGCCGGGCACTTGGCGGAAGCGTCGAACACGGGATCGCGCTTGGCATCCGGCGTCTTGGCGGCGTCGAAGACGTATTTCTTTTCGCAGAAATCGACCTTCGGCTCCTGCCGCGTCACCTCGAAATGATCATTGCCTTCCTTGATCATCTTCCAGAAGGCCATGTTCGGATTGTTGCGGTGCTTGGCCATGTTCACCGGCGTCATCTTGAAAGGATACGCCTGGAACTGGAACGCTTTCTGGCCGCCGAAAAAGGACTCGCGCCCGAGCGAATAGATTTCCGCGATCTGCTCATCCGTCATCGCGTAGCAGCCGCGCGACGAGCAATCGCCATGCACCATCAGCTGCGAGCCGGACCGGCCGAGCGCGCGGTCGAACGCGTTCGGATAGCCGGTGTTGAAGGAGAGGTAATAGGCCGACTGCGGATTCATCTGGCTGGGGTTGATCGAATAGAAGCCCTCGGGCGCCTGGCGGTCGCCTTCGCGCACCTTCGGGCCGAGATCACCGGACCAGCGGCAGATCGGATAGGTTTTGAGCAGTGCGAACTGGCCGGAGCGGGTCTGCTTCCAGACCTCGAGCTCGGCCTCCTGCTTGAACAGGCGGACCAGGATCGGCGATTGCAGATCCATGTCCTTCTCGGTCATCGCGGCGAGAAGCTTTGGCGAGACGGGCTGGTTGGCCTTGGCGTTGGTCGCGAGCGAGACCTGGTCGGTGTCGCAGCCAGCCAGCATCACGCTGGCGACAAGCGCAACCGACGTCAAAAGCGCGCGTGCAAGCGAGCTAGAAATCAAGACGGACCCCACACTCACCGGGCAAGTCAGCGAAAACCCCAAGTCTTGGAGCGTGGCCTGACCGGCGATCCGGACCCGCGGCGAGCGGGCTTTTTGCAGACCAAACCCCAGCGCTTATGCCCTGAAGCCATTGATTAAAATCTTACCCTCTGGGCCAAACCGTCGCAACCCAGGCGCGGATCACGAGGGCGTTGCCCCATAGGGATGGTCAACAAAGACTAAATCAGGGCGTAGCGGCCCAATTACGGCCGGGATCGCCGATTCGGGCCAAAAAAGGGTTAATGGGGGTTTACCGGGGGCTTTGCGACTCGTGCGCCGGACGCGACGCAGCACGTAGTGGTGCGTCGCAGAGCCGGGGCCCATTCTTGACTGGTGTGTGAGGCTGGGTCCCGGCTCTGCGCAGCATCGCTCCGCGCTGCAGCGCGTCCGGGACACGAAGGGGTCAATTCATCCCAGTTTGCGGCCGATTTCGAGGAATTTCTGCCGGCGCTGCTTGCGGATGGCGTCGGCGTCCAGATTGCGCAGCTCGACGAAGGCCTGCTCGATCGCGTCGCCCGTGGTGGCGATCATGGCGGCGGGGTCGCGATGGGCGCCGCCGACCGGCTCCTTCAAAATGCTGTCGATGACGCCGAAGCGCAGCATGTCCTGGGCGGTGATCTTCATGCTGTTGGCGGCTTCCTGGGCCTTGGTGCCGTCACGCCAGAGGATCGAGGAGGCGGCCTCCGGCGAGATCACGCTGTAGATCGCATGCTCCAGCATCAAGACGCGGTTCGCCGTGGTGATCGCGATCGCGCCGCCCGACATGCCCTCGCCGGTGATGATCGCGACGTTCGGCACGCCCAGCGACAGGCAGGCGTCCGTCGAGCGCGCGATGGCCTCGGCCTGTCCGCGCTCTTCGGCGCCGATGCCGGGATAGGCACCGGCCGAATCGGCGAGCGACAGCACGGGCAGGCCAAACCGCTCGGCCATCTCCATCAGCCGCACCGCCTTGCGATAGCCTTCGGGCCGCGCCATGCCAAAATTGTGCTTGATGCGGCTCTCGGTGGAATCGCCCTTTTCCTGGCCCATCACGCAGATGGCTTCGCCGCGGAAGCGGCCGAAGCCCGCCACCAGCGCCTCGTCCTCGCCGAACTTGCGGTCGCCGGCGAGCGGGGTGAATTCGGTGACCAGGCCCTTGATGAAATCGGAGAAGTGCGGCCGCTGCGGATGGCGGGCGACCAGCGTCTTCTGCCACGGCGTCAAATTCGCATACAGGTCGGCGAGCGCCTGCGCCGCCTTGTCCTCGATCTTGTCGACCTCCTCGGCGATGTCGGTGCCGGAAGCCGAGAGCGCGCGCAATTCGTCGAGCTTGGAATCGAGCTCGGCGACGGGCTTTTCGAAGTCGAGATAGCTGCGCATGAGGTCTGGCATCGGTTCAATATAAGGAGGACAGGGCGTGGAGGCGAAACGGATTTGAGGTTGCGGGTAGAAGTGTAGCTTCTTCAATGAGTTGGCTTGTGCGCACCGACGCAGCGCGCCAAATCACGGGCAGGAGACGGCTCTTTCTGCGGAGAAACGGCCGAAGTCAAGGCGGATGGTTGTTTAGCGGGTCGTCCCGGCCTTCGCCGGGACGACGATTGGGAGAGGGCCGAGCAAAGCAAATCGCAGCGCGCTATCCCATCTACGACGCAAACACCTACTTCTCCGCCAGCGGGTGCAGGTCGCGCACCAGGCTCTTCAGCCGCTCCTCCACGACGTGAGTGTAGATCTGCGTCGTCGAGATGTCGGTGTGGCCGAGCAGGGTCTGCACGATGCGCAAATCGGCGCCGTTGTGCAGGAGGTGGCTGGCGAAGGCGTGGCGCAGCACGTGCGGGGAAACGAGCCGCGCTTGAAGCCCGGAGGCGACCGCGAGCTCCTTCAGGTCGCGGGCAAAATGCTGCCGCGTCAGGTGGCCGCTTTCGCCGAAGGAAGGAAACAACCATTTCGAAACCGAGATGCTGCCTTTCTTGCTCGACTTGCCGTCACCCTTGGTGTCGCCTTTGGCGGCGTCCGTCGCCACGAGATAATCCGCCATCGCCTGACGCGCGGCCTCGTTGAGCGGCACCAGCCGCTCTTTGTTGCCCTTGCCGCGCACCACGATCATGCGCGCGTCGCGCTTTGCCGCCGTGCGCGGCAGCGACACCAGCTCGGAGACGCGCAGGCCGGTGGCGTAGAGCACTTCCAACAGGCAGTAGAGCCGCAGGCTGCGCAGCCGCTGCGAGGGCGATGCATCAGCCGCCTCGCTCAGCTCCTTGGCGCGCCTCAGCATGCGATCGACGTCCGCGATCGACAGCACCTTTGGCAGGCCGCGGCCGCGCTTTGGCCCCGACAGGATCGCGGCGGGATCGTCGCTGCGGATCCGCTCGTTGAGCAGGAAGCGAAACAGGTGCCGCATAGCCGAGAGGCGGCGCGCGACGCTTGAGGACTTGAAGCCGCGCGTGTCGAGATCGGCGAGATAGTCGCGCAAGCCTTGCGTGTCCGCGCCGATGAAATCCTGGCCCTTGTGGCCGAGAAAGTCGGAGAAATCGGTGAGGTCGCGCCGGTAGGCGTCGAGCGTGTTGGGGCCGGCGCCCTGTTCCGCCGCGAGCATATCGAGGAACAGGCTGGTCAGTTGGGTATCGGAGGGCTTTGCTGACATGCCCTGCAGGCTAGCCGCTATTTCTTGAGAAATTTGTCAGGCGGGATGGTGACCGACATTTCCCGCGGCTTTGGATTGACGAAATTGGCCAGCGCGAAGATCACGCCATAGACGATGCCGGCAAGCACGGCGACGACCGTCAGGAAGCGGAACAGGCTGGGCATCGGGCGAGGTCTCGGTAGGGGTCTCGTCGGGACGAATTAACCAATGAAATCATCCAACATGTTCGCCGTTTCGTGGCAAGAGTCTCTGGCGAGGGCCCGTTGGGGGTCGTATAGGTGGCCCAACATGCCGCCTTTGGCGGCAAATTGAGCGAGATCCATGTCCGACGCCGCCATGCCAGCCGCAAGCTCGCCCGAGCCCGACATCCTGTCGGCGCTTGCGGGCCGCTCGATCGTGCTGGTCGGCATGATGGGGGTCGGCAAATCCACCATCGGCCGGCGCCTCGCGGCCCGGCTCAAGCTGCCCTTCGTCGATGCCGACACCGAGATCGAGGCGGCCGCCGGCATGACCATACCGGAAATTTTCGAGCGCCACGGCGAGCCTTATTTTCGCGACGGCGAGATGCGGGTGATCGCGCGCCTCCTGGATGGTGGGCCGCTGGTGCTTGCGACCGGCGGCGGCGCCTTCATGCGCGAGGAGACGCGGGCGCGCATTGCGGCCAAGGCGGTCTCGATCTGGCTCAGGGCCGATCATGACGTCATCATGCGGCGGGTGCGCCGCCGCGCCGATCGCCCGCTGCTGCAAACCGCCGATCCCGAGGGGACGGTGACCCGGCTGCTCAGCGAGCGTGAGCCGATCTACCAGAACGCCGACCTCACGATCTCCTCACGCGACGTGCCGCATGACCGGATCGTGGAGGAGTGCCTCGAGACGCTGCGCCACCATCTTTGCGGCGACCCACCTGACGATGTAGCGAGTGCCGCCAGATGACCGCGCCGTTGAAACATTCAGATCCCGTTATCGTCGACGTCGCGCTCGGCGAGCGCGCCTACGACATCGTCATCGGCCGCGACGTGCTGGCTTCGGTCGGCGCGCGGATCGCGGCCTTGCGCCCCGGCGTGCGCACCGCTGTTGTGACCGATCGCACCGTCGCCAAACATTGGCTGGAGCCGACCGAAGCCTCGCTCGCGTCCGCTGGCATCCCGACCTCGCGCATCGTCGTCGAGGAAGGCGAGATCTCCAAGACCTATGCCGGGCTCGAAAAAGTCAGCGAGGCGCTGATCGCGGCAAAGATCGAGCGCAACGATCTCGTCATCGCGCTCGGCGGCGGCGTGGTCGGCGATCTCGCCGGCTTTGCGGCCGCGATCCTGCGCCGTGGCGTCGATTTCGTTCAGGTGCCGACCTCGCTGCTGGCGCAGGTCGATTCCTCCGTCGGCGGCAAGACCGGCATCAACTCGCCGCAGGGCAAGAATCTGCTCGGCGCCTTCCACCAGCCGGTGCTGGTGATTGCCGACACCGCCGTGCTCGATACGCTGTCGCCGCGGCAGTTCCGCGCCGGCTATGCCGAGGTCGCCAAATATGGCGTGCTCGGCGACGAGGCCTTCTTCGCCTGGCTGGAGAAGAACCATTCCGACATCTTCAAGGGCGGCTCGGCGCGCGAGCATGCGATTGCGACCTCCTGCCGCGCCAAGGCGGGCGTCGTCTCGCGCGACGAGCGCGAGACCGGCGAGCGCGCGCTGCTCAATCTCGGCCACACTTTTGGTCACGCGCTGGAAGCCGCCACCGGCTTCTCCGACCGGCTGTTCCACGGCGAGGGCGTGTCCATCGGCATGGTGCTGGCAGCGGAGTTTTCCGCAAAGCTTGGCATGATCGGTGCGACGGACGCGGCGCGGGTTGAACGTCACCTTGCGGAAGCAGGGCTGCCGACGCGGCTCCAGGACATTGCCGGCTTCGCGCAGGAAGGGCTTGCCGACGCCGACGCGCTGCTGGCGCTGATGGCGCAGGACAAGAAGGTCAAGCGCGGCAAGCTCACCTTCATCCTGCTCGAAGCCGTCGGGCGCGCTGTGATCGCCAAGGACGTCGAGCCACAGCTGGTACGCGACTTCCTCAACGACAAGCTCGCGCGCAAGGCGTGATGGGCGACTGACATCGGCGGTTGGGTCATGGACTGGCTCGGATTCTCCATCGTCGTCTTCTGCCTGCTGGTCTCGGCGTTCTTCGCCGCGAGCGAGACCGCGCTGACCGGCGCCTCGCGCGCCAGCATGCTGCGGCTATCCAGGCAGGGTCATCACGAGGCCGACGTCGTATCGCGCTTGCTCGACATGCGCGAGCGGCTGATCGGCGCGCTGCTGCTCGGCAACAACATCGCCAACATCGGCGCGTCGGCGATCGCGACCGGCATCTTCACCAATTGGTTCGGCGAGGTCGGCGTGCTCTACGCGACCGGCGTGATGACCGCACTGGTCGTGATCTTCGCCGAAGTCCTGCCCAAGACCATCGCCATCAACGCGCCCGACCGCGTTGCGCTCGCCGTGGCGCGGCCGATGCGGCTGACGATGTACGTGCTCGGGCCGTTGCTGACGGTGGTGGAAGTCATCGTCCGCCTGTTGATGCGGCTGTTTGGCCTCGCCGGCGAGCACCAGGCGATCCTGTCGCCGACCGAGCGCCTGCGTGGCGCGGTCGACCTCTTGCACCACGAGGGCAAGGTCGAAAAGCAGGACCGCGACATGCTCGGCGGCCTGCTGGACCTGCGCGAGCTCCAGGTCTCGGACGTCATGATCCATCGCACCGAGATGATGATGATCAACGCCGACCTGCCGCCGGAGGATCTGGTGCGCGAGGTGCTGGCGACCGAATACACCCGCATTCCGCTGTGGCGCGACAAGCCCGAAAACATCATCGGCGTGTTGCACGCCAAGGACCTGTTGCGCGCCATTCGCGCCTCCGAAGGCGATACCTCGCGCATCGACGCCTCGACCATCGCGCTGCCGCCCTGGTTCGTGCCGGAGATGCGGCCGGTCTCCGAGCAGCTCAAAGCCTTCCGCCGCCGCAAGACCCATTTCGCGCTCGTCGTCGACGAGTACGGCGAAGTTGAAGGTCTTGTGACGCTGGAAGACATTTTGGAGGAGATCGTCGGCGATATCTCCGACGAGCACGACGTGGTCGTCGCGGGCGTGCGCGCCCAGCCCGACGGTTCGGTCGTCGTCGACGGCTCGGTGCCGATCCGCGATCTCAACCGCGCCATGGACTGGCGCCTGCCTGACGAAGAGGCAACCACGGTTGCCGGCCTCGTCATTCACGAGGCGCGCTCGATCCCGGACCGTGGCCAGAGCTTCACCTTCCACGGCTTCCGCTTCCGCGTGCTGCGCCGCGAGCGCAACCGCATCACCGCACTCCGTATTTCACCGGTGCCGCGCGAGGCGGAAGTGGAGGAAGCCAAGCCGCGGCGGGCCGGGACGTCGTTTTGAGCCTCTCGCTCTCCTCTCGATCCTCATGGTGAGGAGGCGCGCAAGCGCCGTCTCGAACCATGAAAGCCGGGACGCTGCAGCGGGGCCTTCATCCTTCGAGACGCGCGCAAGGGCGCGCTCCTCAGGATGAGGGAAATCGCCTGATTTGTTGCTCGAATTGACGGGTTACGTCCCGCCTTCCCCCGGCGCCTGCGCGTGTATCGCGAGGGCGTGCACGCCGCCCGAGAGTTCCGCGGCCAGCGTCGAATTAATCATGCGGTGGCGCTCGACCCGGCTCTTCCCTTTGAAGGCGTTCGACACGATATAAACCCGGAAATGCGTCTCGCCGCCCGCGCGGTGGCCGGCGTGGCCTTCATGCAAATGTGATTCATCGACCACTTGCAGGCTGTCCGGCGAGAAAGCTTCGCGCAACTTGTTGCTGATAGTGTCTTGGGTAGCCATGTCGTTGCCTGTCATGTGAGCCATTAAGTCGCGCGATTTCGTTGCGTCAATGCATAGGCCGCCTTTGGCGGCCGTTCTTGAGAACGCCGACACGAAGTTTCGGCTACGAGTTCTACGCCATTCGCAATGTCAAGACTTGAAGGTTTTTGCATTGCGTAGTCAAAGTCAGTCATGCCGATCGATTCATCAAAATTCTTCGACTCCATCCGCGTCAAGCCGCGAGGCAAACAGCCGGAAGCGAAGCCGCGCGAAACCGTGGTCGCCTGCGAATGGACGGGCTGCCAGAACAAGGGCAGCCATCGCGCGCCGAAGGGCCGCGAAAATTCCCGCGAGTACTGGCACTTCTGCCTCGATCACGTGCGCGAGTACAACCAGAATTACAATTTCTTCTCCGGCATGAATGCCGACGCGGTTGCGCGCTACCAGAAGGATGCGCTCACCGGCCACCGTCCGACCTGGAAGATGGGCGCCAATGGCGGCGTCAAGAAGGGGGCGGAAGCCGAGATCGATGGCGCCTTCGATCCGTTCAGCATGTTCAGCGAGATCAACGGCCGCGCCAACTGGCGGCGCGGGCCGGAGGCCCAGCCGAAGGCTGAAACGCGCAAGGTGATGAACGCCGAGCGCAAGGCGCTCCAGGTGATGGGGCTCGGCCCCAGCGCCACGCTCGCCGACGTCAAGACCAAGTACAAGGCGCTGGTGAAGCAGCACCACCCCGACGCCAACGGCGGCGACCGCTCCACCGAAGACCGCCTGATCGAGATCATCAAGGCGTATAATTACCTGAAGACGGTGGTGAAGGAGGCGTAGGCCTCCTGCACCGTAGGTCCTGCCAAACTCTCCCGTGTTGTCCCGGACAAGCGCAGCGAAGCGGAGCGCCGATCCGGGACCCATAGCCACAGGGAGAGGTTTGGCGAAGACTCGTAGTGAACGGGTCTTTCCCGCGGTACAGACACCTGCGCTTACCGAAGTATCACACGGTATGGGTCCCGGCCTTCGCCGGCACGACACTTGAATATTTGGCAAGGCCGCACCACAAACTCAGGCCTGCAGCCCGGATGGAGCGCAACCGTAATCTGGGTCTTTCTCGCAGCTCGCAACGGCTCTCCCGGATCATGCTTCGCTCCACCCGGCTACGCTTTCCTCACTCCTTCGGCATCGCCCCCACATATGACGAGCTTGGCCGGATCAGCCGTCCTGTC
The DNA here is from genome assembly GCF_030160715.1 of Bradyrhizobium iriomotense. Taxonomy (GTDB): domain Bacteria; phylum Pseudomonadota; class Alphaproteobacteria; order Rhizobiales; family Xanthobacteraceae; genus Bradyrhizobium; species Bradyrhizobium iriomotense. Next base: position 148,232 of record NZ_BSOW01000002.1, on the reverse strand, counting down.
CGGCGATGCTCGAGCGCATGCGCGGTCCAGCCCGCGGCACGCGCTACGGCGAAGATCGGCGTGAATGCCTGGCGCGGGATTGCGAGCGCATCGAGCAGGATCGCGGTGAAGAACTCGACATTGGTCTCCAGCGGACGCTCCGGGTTCTTCTTGCGCAGCGCGGCGCGGATATAGGCCTCGACCTCGCCGGCAAACGGCAGGTCGGCGCCGTCGGCGGCAAGCCGCTCGATCGCGGCCTTGAGCACGTCGGCGCGCGGATCGCGCACGCGATAGACGCGATGGCCAAAACCCATCAGCCGTTCGCCGCGCGCCAGCGCCGCATCGACCCACGGCTTGATCCGTTCGCGCGAGCCGATTGCATCCAGCATCTCCAGCACCGGCTCCGGCGCACCGCCATGCAGCGGGCCCGTGAGCGCGCAATAGCCGGCGGTGACGGCGGCGAACAGATCGGCCTGCGTCGAGGCCACTACGCGCGTGGCGAAGGTCGAGGCGTTCATGCCGTGATCGCAGACCGTGACGAGATACGCATCGAGCGCCGCAACCTCGCGTGGCTCGGGCGCAGCGCCACGCAGCATTCTGAGCGTGTCGGCGGCATGGCTCGCATTCGCATCGGGTGCGACCGGATCGAGCCCTTTCGCGCGCCGCACCAGCGCGCCGGCAATCACCGGAAACGCGCCGACGATGGTCGCCTCATGCTCCAGCCCGTTCTCGGCGCGCAAGCCTGCGACACCAGTGCGAAAGCCGTCGATGATGCCCATGCCGCGGGTTGCCGGCAAAAGATCCGGCAGCCGTGCAAAGGCGCGCTCGCGTGCAAGCCCGAGGTTCGCGCGCACATTGGCTTCGCTGAGCGTGCCCCCAGCGGCGCCGTTCCAGAGCCGGGCGGTGACGCCCTCGAAACTCGACTGGCGGGCGAGGGTGCCGACATGCTCGCCGGCGATGATCAGCTCGCCGCGCTCGCCGTCGACATGGCTGAGTACGGTCTCGGCGGCGGGAACCCCGTCCAGCCCGATCTGACTTTTATTGAGATGGATGTTCATGGCCTGTCTCCTTTCACGAGGAGAAAGGTCAGGCCTCTCGACAGATTGATCAATCTTGATTACATAAATCAATATGAAAAATTCCGAGGAGCTATACCTTTCGGCCCGCGAGGCCGCCGCCGAGCTCGCGATCTCGCCGGCGACCCTCTACGCCTATGTCAGCCGGGGCCTGATCCGCTCCGAGCCGACACCGGATTCGCGCAAGAACCGGTATCGCGCCGAGGACGTCCGCGGCCTGAAGGAGCGCCGCGCCCCGTCGCCCGAGCCGCGGGGCCTGCGCAGCTTCGACGCCGACCTGCCGGTCATGGACACGGAGATCGCGACCATCACCGAGGAGGGCGCGATCTATCGCGGCGTGAACTGCGTCGATCTCGCCGAGCGGGACACGCTCGAGCATGCCGCGACGCTGCTCTGGGACGTCTCCGGCGTCGATCCCTTTGCATCAGACAATTGCCCCCACGTCTCCGGCGAGATGCGCGCGATCGCGGAGGCCGCGCGCCGCGCCGCGCCGATCGACCGGGCCATCGCGGTGCTGGCGCTCGCCGCGAGCGCCGATCCCCGCGCCTTCACCCGCGCGGCAGATGGCCGCGCGATGGTCGGAGCCCGCATCGTTCGGCTGCTGGTTGCGACCATGCTCAATGCCGAGCCCTCGGCAGAGCCCTTGCATCAGCAGATCGCGCTCGCCTGGGCCCCCGACAACAAGCATGCCGCCGATCTCATCCGCCGCGCGCTGGTGCTGCTCGCCGAACACGAATTGAATGCCTCGACCTTCACCGCGCGCTGCGCCGCCTCGACCGGCCTCAATCTCTACGATGCCGTCATTGCGGGCCTTGCGGCGCTCAAGGGGCCCAAGCATGGCGGCGCCGGCGTGCTGGCCTCGCAGCTCGTGAAGACGCTGGTGGATCGGGACGTCGAGCCGATGGTGCGCGAGCGCGTCGCGCTCGGCGAGCATTTCGCCGGCTTCGGCCACGGGGTCTACAAGCGCGGCGATCCGCGCGCGCAGTCGCTGCTCAATGCGCTGGCGCGGGCCGGCGCGCCGCGCAAATTCACCAGAGAGGTGCCGGAGCGGATTGCGGAGGCGACCGGCGAGCTCGTCAATATCGACTATGCGCTCGCCGTGCTCGTGCACGCCCTGCGCCTGCCGTCCGGCAGCGAGCTCGCGCTGTTCGCAATGGCCCGCAGCGTCGGCTGGATCGCCCACGCCAGCGAGCAGTTACAGCACGGCCGCCTGATCCGCCCGCGTGCCCGCTATGTGGGGCCCGCGCCGGGGCGGCGGACGACAGGCGCCCCGCCCAAGAGCTAAGTCAGTTGAAACAGTGCGAGCCGAGGGACTCGGTTCACCTCTGCCGTAGGGTAGTTGGCTGTAGCCATGTTCGCGGCGTTGTCCCGGCCTAGTGCGCAATTGCGCACGGGGGCCGGGACCCATACCGCGAAATCTATCGACTGTCGGCGCTGGGAGTACCGAACTACGAATCTTCGCCAAACCACTCCCTGGGGGTATGGGTCCCGGCCTGCGCCGGGACGACACTTGTGGTGTGGCGGGAGCTTGCCTCCAAGCGATCGATCCTCGCGCCTTAGCCCTCCGGCTTGGCCGGTGCGATCCCGCTGCCGTGGCGGCGGCGGATGGTCCAGATCGCGAGGCCGAGGACGATCGCGACACCGGCGACGGTGAACATCCAGATGTGCTTGCCGACATGCTCATGATGCGGCAGCCCGGCATATTCGTGCAGCGCGGAGACCGCGAGCACGCCGGGCAGCACATGGGCGGGCGCCCAGACCAGGATCGCGGGGATGTTCACCGCGTAGAAGCGTGCGGGCTGCATGCCGAGTGCGCCGGCCGTGACCGGCACGAAGGCGCGGATCGGTGGCACGAAGCGTGCGAAGAACACTGCCCAGGTACCGAAGCGGTGGAAGAAGGTCTCGCTCTCCGCGACCACGCGGGGATAGTTGGTCAGCGGCCAGGTGCTGAGGATCTCGCGCTGCTGCTTGTGCCCGATCCAATAGGCCGAGCCGTCACCCAGCACCGCGCCGAGGGCGGCCGCCAGCAGCACCCATTGCAGGCGGAGTTCGCCGCCCGGAACCAGGGCGCTCAGCGCCAGGATGATGGTCGAGCCTGGAATCACCGAGCCCACCACCGGCACGGCTTCCAGGAGGGCCGCGAGGAACAGAGTCAGATAAGCCAGCCACGCATGGGCCGAGACGAACGCGATGAGGGGATCAAGAATGGACGTCACGTCGTCTCTGTGTCGCGCGGAGGCACTGGGGTTCAGACCATACATAAGTAAGGTGGGCTGGAAAAAGTACCAAAGACGCGGAGCCAAAGACGCAGGCAAAGGCACCTGCCCGAGGCGAAATTTCGGCGTGATTCGCAGGGCAGCCTTCCAAAAATCGCGTTCCTTGCCTATCTAAATGAAAAGACAACGGAACTTTGATTGGGGCGCGGGCTTCTTCCGGCTCGTGGTCTCTGATAGGTTCGCACCTGCACCCAGCCGCAGCCAAAGTGCAAATTACTGGTCTCGGGACCGCCCGGGGCCTCGGAGGATGAATGACGACCGCCGCCCTGTCCAAAGTTGAGGAAGTCAACGGAATGCCCGACATGAAGGTGTCGGTCCGCCAGGTCTTTGGGATCGACAGCGATCTCGAAGTACCGGCCTATTCCGAGGTCGATCCTCACGTACCCGAAGTCGATGCCGATTACCGCTTCGACCGCGCCACCACGCTCGCGATCCTCGCAGGCTTCGCCAAGAACCGTCGCGTCATGGTCACCGGCTATCACGGCACCGGCAAATCGACCCATATCGAGCAGGTCGCCGCGCGGCTCAACTGGCCCTGCGTGCGCGTCAACCTCGACAGCCACATCAGCCGTATCGACCTCGTCGGCAAGGACTCGATCGTGGTCAAGGACGGCAAGCAGGTCACTGAATTCCGCGACGGCATCCTGCCCTGGGCGCTCCAGCACAACGTCGCGCTGGTGTTCGACGAATACGACGCCGGCCGCCCGGACGTGATGTTCGTGATCCAGCGCGTGCTGGAGGTCTCCGGCCGCCTGACGCTCTTGGACCAGAACAAGGTGATCAAGCCGCATCCGGCGTTCCGCTTGTTCTCGACGGCGAACACCGTCGGCCTCGGCGACACCTCGGGCCTCTATCACGGCACCCAGCAGATCAACCAGGGCCAGATGGACCGCTGGTCGATCGTCACCACGCTCAACTATCTCGGCCATGACGAGGAAGTGGAGATCGTGCTGGCGAAGGCCAGGCACTATCGCACCCAGGAAGGCCGCGACATCGTCAACAAGATGGTTCGCCTTGCCGATCTCACCCGCAACGCATTCGCCAATGGCGACCTGTCGACGGTGATGAGCCCGCGCACGGTGATCACCTGGGCGGAGAACGCCGACATCTTCGGCGATATCGGCTTCGCCTTCCGCGTCACCTTCCTCAACAAGTGCGACGAGCTCGAGCGTCCCCTGGTCGCCGAGTTCTACCAGCGCTGCTTCAATGCGGAGCTGCCGGAGTCGGCGGTCAACGTGGCGCTCAGCTAGACCCATGGCCACCATCACCGTCGAGCGCACCATTGGGACGACCAAGAAGGCTGTGCTCGCCGGGCTCGCCGGTTACAACCACGAGCACATGGGCACGCAGAGGCTGAAGGGCGTCGCGGTCTCACTGAAGGACCGCGGCAAGATCGTCGGCGGGATCGTGGGGCAGATCTGGACCACGGTGCTGTTCATCCAGTGGTTCTGGATCGAGCAGAAGATGCGCGGCCAGGATCAGGGCTCCAAGCTGATCGCCGCGATCGAGGACGAGGCGCGGCGGTTAGGGGCGACGCGCTCTTACGTCGACACGATGAGTTTCCAGGCGCCGGGCTTCTACCGCTCCTGCGGCTACGAAGAATTCGGCGCCATTGACGGCTATCCAGGCGGCGTGACGCGCCATTGGTTTACGAAGTCGCTATGAGCAGCACATCCAACTCGAAATTCCGCAACACCAAGGAAGCGCCGACCGAGCCGTTCAAGCGCTCGGTAGCGTCATGCCTGAAGGCGATCGCCAAGGCGCCCGAGCTCGACGTCAGCTTTGCTGCCGAGCGCCCCGGCCTTGCGCCGGGCAAGGCGCGGCTGCCGGAGCCGGCGCGGAAAATGACCAAGCGTGATGCGGCGATCGTGCGCGGCCATGCCGACTCGATCGCGCTCAAGCTCGCCTGTCATGATCCAAAGCTGCATCGCAAGCTGATGCCCGGCAATCCGCAGGCACGCGGCGTGTTCGAGGCGGTGGAGCAGGCGCGGGTCGAGGCGATCGGCGCGCGCCGCATGGCGGGCGTTGCGAAGAATCTCACCGCGATGCTCGATGATCATTTCCATCGCGGCAAGTTCGACGAGATCACCGACCGCGCCGATGCGCCGCTGGCGGACGCGCTCGCCATGCTGGTGCGCGAACGCCTGACCGGGATGGCGCCGCCGGCGGCGGCGAAGAAGATGGTCGATCTCTGGCGGCCGACGCTGGAGGACAGGATCGGCGCGCGGCTGGATCGGCTCGATCGGCTGGTCGAGGACCAGACCCGGTTCGGCGATGCCGTGCATGACCTGTTGTCCGCGCTCGACCTCGGTGACGAGCGCAATGCCGATTCCGACGAGGACGACAATCAGGACGACAACCGCGACGGCGACAACGATCAGGCCGGTGCGGAGGGCTCGCCCGATTCCGACGCTGCGCAGGAGATGAGCGCCGACCAGGCGCAGGCGACGACGGAGGAGATGAGCGAGAGCGCGATGGAAAGCGCGCAGGCCTCGACCTCCGACTCCTTCGACGACGGTGAGCTCGGCGACGACGAGACGCCGGGGGAAGCGACGCGGCCGAATTCGCGCGGGGCCAACGAGCCGCGCGGGCCGGAATATCACGCCTTCGCGCCGAAGTTCGACGAGGTGATCGCCGCCGAGGACCTCTGCGACCATGACGAATTGGAGCGGCTGCGCTCCTACCTCGACAAGCAGCTCGCGCATCTGCAAGGCATCGTCGCGCGCCTCGCCAACCGCTTGCAGCGCCGCCTGATGGCGCAGCAGAACCGCGCCTGGGAGTTCGATCTCGAAGAGGGCATTCTGGATCCCGCGCGCCTGTCGCGCGTGGTGACCGATCCCTATCACCCGCTGTCCTTCATGCGCGAGAAGGAAGCGACCTTCCGCGACACCGTGGTGACGCTGCTGCTCGACAATTCCGGCTCGATGCGGGGACGCCCCATCACGGTCGCGGCGACCTGTGCCGACATCCTGGCGCGCACGCTGGAGCGTTGCGGCGTCAAGGTCGAGATTCTCGGCTTCACCACCCGCGCCTGGAAGGGCGGCCAGTCCCGCGAGGCCTGGCTTGCCGCCGGCAAGCCAGCCAATCCGGGCCGTCTCAACGATCTCCGCCACATCATCTACAAGTCGGCGGACGCACCCTGGCGTCGTGCGCGAAAAAATCTCGGGCTGATGATGCGCGAGGGGCTGCTCAAGGAGAACATCGACGGCGAGGCGCTCGACTGGGCGCACAAGCGCCTGCTCGGCCGTACCGAGCAGCGCAAGATCCTGATGATGATCTCGGACGGCGCGCCGGTCGACGATTCCACGCTGTCGGTCAATCCCGGCAACTATCTCGAGCGGCACCTGCGGCACATCATCGAGGAGATCGAGACGCGCTCGCCGGTGGAGCTGATCGCGATCGGCATCGGCCATGACGTCACGCGTTACTACCGCCGCGCGGTGACGATCGTGGATGCCGAAGAGCTCGGCGGGGCCATCACCGAAAAGCTCGCCGAGCTGTTCAGCGAGACGCACTCAGCGCCTGCGCAAGCCCCGAGCCGGCCGCGCCGCAAACTGCATTCGTGACCGCGCGCTGCTCCCGCCGCCAATTCCTCGGCCATGCGGCGGCGGGAGCGGCGACGCTTGCGCTTCCCGCAACTTTGCGCGCCCAGCCGTCGCCGAAATCTGTCGGCCAGGCCGAGCGCACCGTCGCCGAGACTGTCAGCATCGAGGTCAACGCGCGGCCGATTCCCGCATTCGAGCCGCGCGATCGCGCGCGCACCCGCTTCGGCGCGTTGGAATATCGCAGCGGCCTGGTGCTGACCTCGCCCTATCGCGGCTTTGGCGGGCTCTCCGGCATCCGCTTCCTCGACGCCCAAGGTGAGCGCAAAGGTGGCGAGCGCTTCATCGCGATCTCCGATCAGGGCGCATGGTTCAGCGGAACCATCCGCTATTCCGGGCGCGACATGGTCGGGCTCGATAACGTCGAGGCCGCGCCGATGCTGAACGCAGACGGGCGGCCGATCACCGACAAGCGCTTGTGGTACGACACGGAGTCGATCGCGCTCGACGGCTCGTTCGCTTATGTCGGGCTCGAGCGCGTCAACGCGCTGATGCGCTTCGATCTCGCGAAAGGTTTTACGCGGGCGCGCGGCGAGGTGCTGCCGTTGCCGGCAGCCGCCAGGAAGCTGCCCTACAACAAGGGGCTCGAGGCGCTGGTGTTCGTGCCGAAGGGGCAGCCGCTCGCGGGCACCTTGCTCGCGTTCTCCGAGCGCGGGCTCGATCGCGACGGCAATCTGATCGCGTTCTTGATCGGCGGTTCCTCGCCCGGCCAGTTCAGCGTGCGCCGCACCGAGAACTATGACATCAGCGATGCGGTGCTGCTGCCCTCCGGCGAGCTTCTGATCCTGGAGCGCAAATTCTCCTGGTTCACGGGCGTCAACATCCGCATCCGCGCGCTACAGCTGAAGTCGATCGCGCCGGGCGCGCTGGTCGACGGCCCCGAGCTCTTCGCTGCCGATCTCGGCCACGAGATCGACAACATGGAAGGCATCGACGCGCACGTCACGGCCGGGGGCGAGACCGTGCTGACGCTCGTCTCCGACGACAATTTTTCGTTTCTCCAGCGCACGCTGCTGCTCCAGTTCACGTTGGTGGAATAGCGCACCCTCGTCGTCCCGGATCAGCGCTCACTCTGGACAAACGCTACGCGTTTGCCAGGAGTTCGCTTGTCCGGGACGACGGCGGAGAACAGACGGCGGCCTTCGCCCCACGACGGCGGAGGGTGGGCTGACGGCCCTCGCCAAACGCGCGGTTGAGTGCATGGCAGCCGCGCGGGCCATGTCGGCCATGCCGCTAGCATTCCCGCGCCCGCCGACTACACTCCCCGCATCGCCCTCCATCTGCCGGAACATCCGCATGAGCGCCCTGTTTTCCCCGATCGAGCTGCGTGGCCTGAAACTCAAGAACCGCATCATGGTGTCGCCGATGTGCCAGTATTCGGCCGACGACGGCGTCGCCACCGACTGGCACTTCACCCACATCAATTCGCTGTCGCTGTCGGGCGCGTCGGTGTTCTGTATCGAGGCGACGCATGTCGAGGCGATCGGGCGCATCACGCCGGGCTGCCTCGGGCTCTATAGCGATGCCTGCGAGGCGACGCTGAAGCAGATCATCGCCTCGGTGCGCAAGCATTCCACCGCGGCGGTCGCGATGCAGCTCGCGCATGCGGGGCGGAAAGGTTCCAGCGCCCGACCCTGGGACGGCGGGCAGTTGCTGGCGGAAGGGCATGGCGGCTGGCAGACGGTGGCGCCATCCGCCGTGCCGCACAAGGAGGGCGAGGCGGCACCGCACGCGCTCGACCGCGCCGGCATGGTGCGAATCCGCGACGCCTTCGTCGCGTGCACGAAGCGCGCGATGCGGCTCGGCATCGATGCGATCGAGCTGCACGGCGCGCACGGCTATCTCATGCATCAATTCCTCTCGCCGATCTCCAACCGACGCACCGATGAATATGGCGGCTCGCTCGAAAACCGCATGCGCTTCCCGCTCGAACTGTTCGATGCCGTGCGCGCCGCGTTTCCGCATGACAGGCCGGTCGGCATGCGGGTGTCGTCGACCGACTGGGTCGAGGGCGGTTGGGACTTGCCGCAGACCATCGAGTTCGTGCGCGAGTTGAAGACGCGCGGCATCGACTGGGTCGATGCCTCCTCCGGCGGCGTGTCGCCGCTTCAGAAGATTCCGCTCGGCCCCGGCTACCAGGTGCCGTTCGCGGAGGCCATCAAGCGCGAGACCGGCGTGACGACGATCGCGGTCGGCCTGATCACGGAAGCAAAGCTCGCCGAGGAGATCGTCGCCTCAGGGAAGGCCGACATGGTCGCGCTGGCGCGCGCCATGCTCTACGACCCGCGCTGGGGTTGGCACGCCGCCGCCGAACTCGGCGGTGTCGTCGACGCCCCGCCGCAATATTGGCGCTCGCAGCCCTCGACGCAGAAGGCGCTGTTCGGCAAGACGACGTTCGGGGCGAGGTGAGGGCAACGCTGCGCGCGAGGTGCGACGCTGCAGCCACGATCGACGCGGGTGAGGTACGATGACGTGATCCCAATAACGATGTCGTCCTGGCTTTCGCCAGGACGACGAAGTGTGGCGGCTCACACACTCCTCATGCGCATCACATCACCCCTCCGTGACTCTACTTACCTTCCGCCATCAGCCGAATTGGCCTAACCTCGCGAGCGCAAAACCCCCGCGAGGCCTGCCATGCGCTATGGTGTCCGGAAGTCTGCCCACGTGCTGGAGCGTTGCGGGCTGGCGCTGGCGGGGGCGGCGTGCGGCCTGTTCGTCGGCGCCTATGTCGGATCGGCGATCCCGATGCTGACCACGCAGGGCTTCCTGCTGCTGATGATGATGCTGGGTGCCGTCGGCTTTTATCTCGGCATCGACACGCCGCAGATGCCGTTCGACGACGCGCATGCCGCGATCGACGCCGCGGAATTCCTGAGCTCCGCCGGCACCCTCTGCGCCACGCTGGCCGCCTTCGCCTCCGTCGGCGTCATCGTGCTGCGCGAGAACCCGGACATCGCGTGGACCTGGCTCGTTCTCTTCGCCTGGCTCGCTGGCGTCGCCATGCAGATCGTGGCCGGCGCGAAGGCGAGGTGGCGGAAGTAATTGGCACGCGATGTGCGCCGCACATTCAGTCGTCGTTCTGGCGAAAGACAGGACCCATACCGCGAGGTCTATCGATCGCGGATGGCGTTAATCCCGAACGACGAGTCTTCGCCAAACTCCTTCCTGGGGTAATGGGTTTTCGCCAGGACGACGGCGGAGTAACTGGCCGCCCCTTGCGTTCCCTTAAAACACCACACCCACCTTCGTCCCCCGCCGCCACGCGACGCGGCAGCGTTTGCGGGTGTTGACGTGCAGCAGCTCGAAGCGGTCGGGGATTTTCACCTGGCCGCCGAGATCGACGCAGGCTCCGCCGGGCGAATAGTCGATCAGCGTGCAGTTGATCACCGGCGCCTTCGGGTCCGTGATGATCTTGGCCTGTCGCGACACCAGTCCGCTCGGCTTGACGCGGGCAAATCGGCGCTGATGCTGCATGTCGCTCGTCCTCCTCACGCGAATGCGCTTCGGGAAAGAATGGTACGGAGTGTCGCACCATCACGCTAAGGAATGCGTAAGAATTTTAGCGATTCTTCGCCGCGATTAAGAAAGCATTAGCTATGCGCAGCGCGTCACCGCCAGCCGACAGCGCTGCAGGAGCGCTGTGCTTTCTCCCCATTGTCGTCCCGGCCCCCGTGCGCAATTGCGCACTAGGCCGGGACGACACTGAATGTATGGCGCGCTCTCGCCCCGCCCTCCAACGCTACGCCGCCTCCACCGTCGTCGGCTTCTCCGGCCCGACCGGCATCGGCACCGTGACGAAATCCTTCGGCAGATTCACCGGCCTGTAGTCCGGCACCTCAGTCATCCGCCTCACCACGCTCTCATGCACATGCGCGCCTTCGGGGATGAGGCGCGGCTCGCAGTCGGGGATGTAGAAGCCGAGATGGACCTGCCGCTCCGGCCATTCCTTGTATTTCGCGCTCTTCGGAATGTATTCGAGCACGCGCCAGGCCGGCGTCATCGAATTGTGCATCTCGCTCACGCCCGGCGCCACATAGGTGAACGGGCTGTTCTTGCGCTGGACGCCCCAGGCGAGCTGGTTCACGGTGCGCGGGTTGAAGTGCAGCCCGCACTTGATCGCCTCGTCGATCATCCACAGCAGCGGATATTTCGACAGGCCCGATTCGCTCTCGGCATAGCCGCCGCCGACGTCGCAATGCACGCCGGCGAAATACACCTGCAGGATGTCCTGCGGCTCCTTCCTGTCGTCGGGCACGAAGCGGTTGCTCCAATACTGCTGCGGCTCGATCCACTCCTTCAGGCGGAACATGCAGCGTCGCTCGTCGATCGCGATCGCCTGGCGAAAAATCTTTACGCTCGGATTTTGCAGCGTGAAGGCGAGCTCCTCCAGGCTCGGCCAATATAGCCGGTCCGGCCGCGGCACGATCACGCTCGCAACCGTGTCCCAGACGCCGATGAAGCGGATCGTCGGCCAGCGAGAGGAGGTGATGCGCGCGAACTGCGCGGCAAGATCGAAGCGGTCGGTCGGCAGCGGCCCGTCCTCGTCGCTGCCGACATCGGTGAGATCGGGCAGGTCATTGCCGCGCCCCGTCCCCGAATATTGCTTGTAGGCGATCAGGCCCGAGCCTGCGAGGTTCGCCTGCTCCGGCGAGATCAGCCCCACCTTGTGGATCAGTCCCGCCAGCACCCGCACGGTGTAGGCGCCGCGCGAGAAGCCGAACAGGTAGATCTGATCGCCCGGCGCGTAATGCTGAACCAGGAAGCAGTAGGCCGAAAGCACGTTGTCATCGAGCCCGTAGCCGGTGGCGAGCCCCAGCACCATGTTGATGTTGGCTTTCCAGCGGTGCCACGTCGTCGGCTCCGTCACCGTGCCGACGCCGGGATCATAGAACACCAGCTGCCGCGGCCGCGTCTTGTCGGTCTTGCGCAGGCAGCGATAGAGCTTCAGCACATTGGAGATGTTCTCGCTGATCTCGTTGCCCGTGCCGTCGCAGCAGATGACGATGTTCTTGGGTTCGGTCTTGGGCTCGCTTTTGGCTTCGCTTCTTTGTTCGTGCTCCATCGCGCGCCCCTCGGTGATACTACCGGGGCGAGTATAGCGAAAAACGCGACGGAAAGGCGACGATGCCGTCGGGGCGGTGTCGTCCTACTTCTTCTTCGCCGGCCCGAAATCCGGCTGCCAGGCGACCTCCTTGCGGCTTGGCGCCGCGGCGATCACCTTGGCTTTCTCCTTCTTCGGTTTCTTGGCTTCGCGATTGCTGCGTTGCTGTCCCTTGGCCATGTCACCCGTCTCCTTCGTGACCCTCAGTCACCGGTCGATGCCGTCTGGAAGTGCGGTGATGCAGGAGCCTACGCCCGCGCCAGGCTAATAGCGAGCCCTAAAGCGATCGCGCGCGGCAGGCGGGCGGCCGGCCGTGGGTCCTTGAGGAACGATCGCACAGGCCAGCGATTGAATAAGGCAGCGATCGCGTAAGGGAGAAAGCCATGACGCTCACGAGCGGCCGCTACATCGGCCACGAATACGACCGGATGATCGTGCTGTTCTCGATGCACGACGGAGGTAAGGAGATCCCTTGCGCGATCTCGACCTCCGCGATGGACTATCTCGAACGCGGCCCGCAGGCGAGGCCCGAGCAGCGCGAAGCCCAGTTCATCCGCCTGCGCGACCGCATCGAGTCCTGCGCCGCCAGCAAATACCGCGCGACCGAGTTCGAAGGCACCCCGCCGGGCATCGTGCTGCGGAGCATTGATTTCAGGGGGTAGGGGGCGACGCGCCGGGCTCCTCCATCCGCGAATGCGCCATTAGCGGGTGAGAACGCGACGTCGGATTGAGGATTCCGGTTTGCGCAAGCTCCGCGCGTTTTCGATCGCATCCGCGGCTCCATTGCCGCATCGGCTGTGGGAATTAACCACTTGTTAACCATGCGGTCGCCTAATGCGGGTGATTGGGGGTCACCATGTCGGCCCATGCGACGCGACCGAAGTTGATGCCGGTTTCGGCCGATCAAGCTTTTCGTTTGCTTGACTGGCTGGCGGTTCGCGCGACGGCTGTCCTACGGAGCAAACCCATGTTCGGAAAGGACGACTTAGTGGACAACCTCAGCCGCGATCTCGATCGCGTGCGCGGAAGACGCGATGCACTTGCATCCGAAGCCACGACCCTGACGGCTCATATCGCCGAACTCGAAGCCCGCCTTTCGGAGGAGAAAAAAAGGCGGGAGCGTGATCGCGTCCTCGGTGAAATCGAAGCGATCAAAACGCGAATCAAGCACGCCTCCAGCGCGTTTACACCGGTCGTCGACGGTCTCTGCAAGGCGATCGAGCCGGCCGCGGCAGTGATGCCCGAGGCGCGCGAGCTCAACAGCTTCCTGTTGTCGGTGGCGACCGAAATCGACACCGTTCTCGATCCCCTGCTCCGCGGACTGGATCAGCGCGCTGATGCGGTGCGAGCCGGCGACCCCGCACTAGACCTCCCGAGCCTGGCCTATGAGGCCCCCATCGTGCCGCCCGTCGAACCAAGAGACAACAACGAGCGCATGCTGCGTTTCCCGGCCTGGCTATCTCGCGACAAGGAGGCGGAGAAAAAGGAAACAGAATCCGCGTAGCAGGGCAGCGTGAATAGAGTTGTCGTCCCGGCCTAGAGCATGATCCGGAAAAGTGCGAAGCGGTTTTCCCTCGCGACAAACGCGGAACGCGTTTGCGCGGAGATCATGCTCAAACGACAACCTAAAGCGCGATGACGATTCATCCCAATCTCATCGCGCTTTAGTGCGCAATTGCGCACGGGGGTGTGCTCCCTCTCCCGCTTGCGGGAGAGGGTCGGGGAGAGGGGGCTTCCGCAATCGGGACTCCAATGCGGAGAGAGCCCCCACCCGGCGCTTCGCGCGACCTCCCCCGCAAGCGGGAGAGGTTGAGCGAGCCCGCGGCTCGATCGAGTCAAGCAAAAGACATTCTGCTCTCGAGTTGCCTAAAGCATGATCCGGAAAAGTGTGAAACGGTTTTCCGAAAAGATCATGCGCAAACAACAACCTAAAGCGCGATGATGATTCATCCTAATCTCATCGCGCTTTAGCAGCGGCCCATTTCCAGCATCGGAGAGTTGTTGTTTTGCTCCGTCATTCCGGGGCGCGCGTCAGCGCAAGCCCGGAATCCATTGCTCAACACTCACTGCGGTCCAATGGATCCCGGGCTCATCGCTTCGCGATGCCCCGGGATGACGAGCTGTGTTGGGCTCGCTGGTTGCCAGGCAGGCAACCCCGCTCTCGCGCCCGCTCAGTTCGCGGTGCGGCGCAGGAAGGCGGGGATATCGAGAATGCCGTCGTCGGGCGCATTGCGCGGAGAGGGGCGGCCGTAGGGATCGACCGGCCGCGGCGCCGCGTGGCGCGCATGGTCCGGATTTGGCCTTGGCGGTGGCCCCGCGGGGCGGGCAGCCGCCGGGCGGAGCGGCGGGCTCTCGACTTGCGGCAGCGGTGCGCTGCGCTCGATGCGATCGGCGATGCGGCGGCTGTCGTTGCGCAGCCGGCCGGCGAGCTGCGTCAGCGGGCTTTCCGCCGGTTCGGTCTGCTGCGCCGCGTCGAGATTATCGATGCCGGTCGCCACCACCGAGACGCGGACGATGCCTTCGAGGCTTTCATCGAAGGACGCGCCGACGATGATGTTGGCGTCCGGGTCAGCCTCGTCGCGAATCCGGGTCGCGGCTTCGTCGACCTCGTACAGCATGAGATCCTTGCCGCCGGTGATGGAGATGATGAGGCCACTGGCGCGCTTGATCGAGGGGTTCTCGATCAACGGATTGGATATTGCGGCGACAGCAGCGGCGAGCACGCGCTTCTCGCCGGACGCCTCGCCCCGTCCCATCATGGCCTTGCCCTTCTCGCGCATGACGGAGAGCACGTCGGCGAAATCGAGGTTGATCAGGCCTTCCTTGACGATGAGGTCGCTGATGCAGGCCACGCCCGAATAAAGCACCTGGTCGGCAAGGGCGAAGGCATCGGCGAATGTGGTCTTCGCGCTGGCCACCCGGAACAGGTTCTGGTTCGGGATGATCAAGAGGGTATCGACCGTCTTCAGCAGCTCCTCGATGCCGGCTTCGGCGGAGCGCATGCGGCGCTGGCCCTCGAAGTAGAACGGCTTGGTGACCACGCCGATGGTGAGAATGCCAAGCTCGCGCGCGGTCCTGGCGATGATGGGTGCAGCCCCGGTGCCGGTGCCGCCGCCCATGCCGGCGGTCACGAACACCATGTGTGCGCCCTTCAAATGATCGCGGATCGTATCGATGGCCTCTTCGGCTGCGGCGCGTCCCAGGTCGGGCTGGGAGCCGGCGCCAAGGCCCTTGGTCACGTGGGTGCCCAGCTGGATGAGTCGCATGGCCTTCGACATGGCAAGCGCCTGCGCGTCGGTATTGGCGACGACGAAGTCGACCCCTTCCAGCCCGGCCGTGATCATGTTGTTGACGGCATTGCCGCCGGCGCCGCCGACCCCGAACACGACGATGCGCGCCCTCATTTCGCGGATATCGGTGATGTCAGTCATTCTGTCCTCGGTTGCTCCGGCAGACTGGGGATTTGAGAAAGTATCGGGTGCTACCTGCGGGCCGCGCGATCTGATTCCACGATGGAAGCGGCCAAACGTCCCAATCGAAGCGCGGCTTGTCCGGCGATCCAGCCGCCAGCCCGGCGACCGGTCCGCAAAGCGGCCACTTCGTCTTCCAATCGCGCCGCCCACTCATCGGCGGCCGTCGTCTCGGCAGCCGCCTGCAGCAGCTCGACGGCCAGGCGATCGGCGCGCTCGCGCTCGCGCTCGAAATCCGCCCTGTAGCCGGCTGCCTCTGCCTCCAGCCGCGCGATCTCCGCCTTGAATGCCTCGCTCCTGAATGCCTCGATCTTCGCCATGGAGGCGGCGACGGGGTCCGCCTGCCGACCGCGTCGCGGGCGGGGCGTATGCCGCAGTTCGGAGAAATCAACGCTCACCAGGGCCTTGCCCTCATCCGAACGCAAGCGCGGCAACCGGCGCCGCCTCGCAAGCGAACGAGCCGCCTCGCGCGAGATTCCGAGGCGGACACCTAGATCGGCATACGTCAGCAACTCAACGCGCATCGGCTCTTCTCCTGGAGCGAACCGGGGAGGCATTTCGGGCTAATGATGACTGGACGATGACTGGAGGCTAGGCTGCGTTGGTTAATGGACGGTTAACGCGCGGGCCCGGCGCTAACGCTTTGGGGCATTCGCGTTGTTTTCGGGGGCAGTCCGGTTGTTCCGGTCCACCTTTGACCGCCGACACGCTGACGAACGCGATCCCCCGCGTCCGTATGAGCGGGAAGCGGCCTTCGCAAAGCGATCCAATGTCGACGCTTCTACGACGCCGTTCGAGCCGTCGTGCGAGAGGCCGGGATCATAGAACTCCGGCTGCCGCGGCCGCGCTTTGTCGGTCTTGCGCTGGCAGCGATAGAGCTTCAGGACGTTGGAGATGTTCTCGCTGATTTCATTGCCCGTGCCGTCGCAGCAGATGACGTTGGTCTTGGGTTTGGCCTTGGATTCGTTTTTGCTCGTGCTCCATCGAAGCATACCCTCCGCTGTGCTACCGGGGCGAGCATAGCGCAAAATGGGGAGGAGTGATCTTTTGGATGCATGCCGTCAGCTAGTGGCATCATCAACATCACCTTGAAGCTCGCTCTTTAGGGTCTCACTAGGCAGCGGAACCCAAGCCGAAAGCAACTTCTGCGCTGCTCTCGAGTCCGCGCCGCGGCGTGATTTTGTCGCCAATTGTCGTAAGCGCTCCAGCGTTTCACCAGGGTCCGCAAAATAGCGAATATACTGCTCATGCAACGGATGGTAGCTCAAGCAACTTGAGCAATCTTTGAGCCTCTGCTGCACGCTCCTTGTCGGCGACCCTCCCGCGATCGCGATAGCTTCCGACGTCTCGTAGATAGTCCCGCGTCCACAAGTAGAGGTCCGGCCACTTGAGCTTCAACAGCTGAAGCCAAACGAAGTCAAGGAAATCGAGCCCTTTGGGAACATACGGCCAAGCAAGCTCAACTGCTTGATACAATCGCACGACATCTCTTGGCGTGTTCACTAGCAACCCGCACCAACGATTGAACAGCGCCTCTTTTCGGAATTGAACTTCGTGATCGTCGAGGCTGCTTCCCATCTCGATCGGAAAGGACTGCTTCAAGAGCCTCTGGAGATATCTTCGCAAAGCAAACGGCTCTTGCGGAGGAACGTGAACAACGTCTTGAAATATTTTTTCGATGTAAAGGCGTCCATCTTGAATTTCCAGGGCGTGGTTCACCTGCTGAGACAGCACGTTCGCATCAAAGCAAATGACATAAGTAACAAATGGGAAGTCCGCGACCTTTCGAACTAGCCGCAAAAGCTCCACTGCTTCGTAGGGTTCTAAGCGATCAGTATCGTCGATGATGACTGTGAAGCGGATGTTTGCGAGCAGGTCACGGATGGCGTGCAGCCCGCTCACAATCTCTGCCTTCAGTTGCTCAATGGAAGGAGCTTTGCCAAAGAACTTGGCAAAGACACTAGCAGTCTTGAGACCGGTCGCCGCGAGAGCCGTCGAGCCCGTTGGATCCAATGCGCTCGCGCTCCCAATGGGCACAGCAAAGGCTCCCATGTATTCGCCGTAACGTCGCATTTTGCCAGATAGCCGTTTGGAAAGCCGCCCAAGCCGCCATCTTGACGGGTGCCATGAGTGGTTTTGTTGGCTCTCAACGACTTCTATTTTTTGTGCTAGCTGGCCGAGGAATGCAGCAATAAGTGCATTCCTCTCGCCAATAAGCCAAGGCTCGAATCGCACAACGACATGCTCGTTATATTTTGCGAGCTGTTCGGCTATGAAATTGGCTAGCGTAGATTTTCCGCTTCCCCAAGCGCCTTCCAAGCCTAAGACGTAACCGTCGGCTGATATGCGTGTTGCGAGAATTCTAGAAATGCTGAGCGTAATCTCAGCAAGGCCGAATTCATCATCCTCTAGGGACTGAAGCGGAGAGTCGCCCTTAAGCTCTTTCTCGGCTGCCTCGCTTGGCTGTCTCGTTCCCGCCACCCTTCGGACCCTATCGAAAGTAGCCACAACTGAAATCGACACAATCTTACATAGAAATAGATTCGGCGCCTCATGACGCGACAACAAAAACGGCCGGATCTTTCGACCCGGCCGTTACTCAAACTCAACTCTCTAAGCTTACTCGACTAGACGCTTACTCGCCCTAGCCCCAGCTCGGAAAACTCTTAGCTCGCCTTCTTCTCGGGCGCAGCGCCGCCGACCTTCTTCTGGATCTGGCGCTTCAGTTCGAGGGCGCGCGGCGACAGGGCGTCGGCTTTGGCCTTGAGCAGGTAGGCGTCGAGGCCGCCATTGTGGTCGACGCTCTTGACCGCGTTGGTGGAGACGCGCAGGCGCACGTTGCGCTCCAGGGCTTCCGAGATGAACGTCACGTTGACGAGGTTCGGCAGGAAGCGGCGCTTGGTCTTGATGTTGGAGTGGCTGACCTTGTGGCCCGTCAGGGGGCCCTTGGCCGTCAGTTCGCAGCGGCGAGACATGTTAAAAACCCTTTCCGTTCCCCCAGCGATTTGCGGCGGCCATTCGGGGCGCCACGGGGGTCATAAATTCTCTGTCCTTGCAGGGAGCGGGCGGACGTATAGGGGGGAAGGGGCGGGTAGTCAAGGATTTGGGCGCTTGCGCCGCTGCCGTTCCCCCTCTCCCGCTTGCGGGAGAGGCATAGGCGGCCGTCGGCCGCCGTTCTTAAAGGAGAACGCCGATGCGGAGCATCGGCTATGGGTGAGGGTTGCTTCCCCGGGCGAGGGCCTTCGAGGCTCACCGAGGGTGTCCCCGGGTGGAGAGAGCCCTCACCCGGCGCTTCGCGCCGACCTCTCCCGCACGCGGGAGAGGTTTTCGAGTATGCGGCGCCGCTCACGAAAACGGCAATGATTGAAACGCCTTACCATCACATAAAGGGCGCAATCGGGGCCGACAGAGGATAGCGGTTCCATGTCCCGGCACGTCCCGTTTGTCGCCGCGCACATTGCTTGCCGCAGGTTTTGGCTTAAGTAACAAAGACTAGCGCACCGACTGGATTGCACCTGAACGTGATCACGCCATCCCCCCTTCCGCCCGGGCCGGTCCCCGTCGCGCTCTCGTCGCGCCGGCGCGGCTGGCTGGCGTTCGCTGCGTTTTGCGGTCTTGGCCTCGGCTGGGACGTGGCACCTGCGGCCGCGCAAGGGCGGCTCGAGGCGCAGTATGAGGCGACGCTGTCGGGCATTCCGGTCGGCCGCGGCGCCTGGACGATCGACATCCAGGACGATGTGTTCTCGGCCGCGGCAAGCGGCGGCACCATCGGCATTTTGAAATCCTTCACCGGCGGGTCCGGCACCGGCGCCTCGCAGGGGCGCGTGGTCAACGGCGCGCTGGTGGCGACCGGCTACCAGGCCTCCACCACCACCTCGAAGAAGACCGAGGAGATCCACATCGTCCTCGACAAGGGCAATGTGAAGGAGTTCGGCATCGCGCCGGAGCCGCCGGTCGATCCTGATCGCATCGTCGTCACCGAGGCGCATCGCCGCGGCGTCTGGGATCCGATGACGGCCTCGCTGTTGCGCGTGCCCGGCACCGGCGAGCCGGTGTCGCCGGAGGCCTGCCACACGGGTGCCCCCGTGTTCGACGGCCGCATGCGCTACGACCTCAAGCTCGATTTCAAGCGCATGGAGAGCGTGAAGGCGGAGAAGGGCTATCGCGGCCCGGTCGTGGTCTGCGCGCTGTATTTCGTGCCGGTGGCCGGCTACATCCCTGATCGGCCGGTAATTAAATACCTCGCCGCCCAACGCAGCATCGAGATCGCCTTCGCCCCCGTCGCGGGCACCCGCATCCTGGTGCCGTTCTGGGTGAAGATCCCGACGCCGCTCGGCCCCGCCATGCTGGAAGCCACCAGCTTCATCACCGCCCCCCAGCCGCCCAAGGTCGCCAAGACGCAGTGATTTGTCCGGGTCTTGCGCGCTGACGTCCCTTCTCCCCTTGTGGGAGAAGGTGGCGCGAAGCGCCGGATGAGGGGTTTCCCTCCTCCGATCTCATCTGTGGAGAGATACCCCTCACCCGTCTCGCCGCCGCTTTCGCGCCGGCGATCCACCCTCCCCCACAAGGGGGGAGGGAAGGGCTCCGACTCCTTTGCATGGGGTTGTTTTCGAGATTTTGTTTTGGCCGCGTCGGCGCGTGAATCCATTTGACTCCCGCGCGATTCTGATTCGACTCCGGCCCGTCCCCAACATTAAGGAACTCGCCCCGAAAACGCCGCTTGTGCCGACGGTCAAAACTCCATCTAGTGCGCCTGAAATCGACTTGGCGCGAGATGTTGCGTGAACGAATCCGGAAGCCAAGGGGAGTCAGCGATTCGGCCGCGATTCGTTCCGGAGTCGTTCCGAAGCTTAAGTGCAGCCGAGAAAGCGTTGCAAAATGAGACAGTTGCGGGGGAGGTGGGAGTTGCCTGCACACATTCCGCCGTCATGGCCCGGCTTGACCGGGGCATCCAGTACGCCGCGGCTCCTCGGTTCGAGCACAGCCGCCTCTGGAATACTGGATCGCCCGGTCAAGCCGGGCGATGACAGTGGTGTGTGTGGCGAGTACTCCACCTCCAAACGCCACTGACATTCGCCCCAATCGCGATTACCTAGTCCCCCCAGAATGGCCTTTCCTCCCTCCTCCTTCGCTTCCGAGCGCGCGCCGGGCGCCGGCGTCACTGCGGTGCTCGGGCCGACCAACACGGGCAAGACGCATCTCGCCATCGAGCGGATGCTCTCGCATTCGTCCGGCATGATCGGGCTGCCGCTGCGGCTGCTCGCGCGCGAGGTCTATAACAAGATCGCCGATCGCGCCGGCATCGAGAGCGTCGCGCTGGTGACCGGCGAGGAGAAGATCAAGCCGAGGAATCCGCGCTACTGGGTCTCGACCGTCGAGGCCATGCCGCGCGATCTTGATGTGTCTTTCCTCGCGGTGGACGAAGTGCAGATCGCCGCCGACCTCGAGCGTGGCCACGTCTTCAGCGACCGCATCCTCAACCGCCGCGGCCGCGACGAGACGCTGCTGCTCGGTGCTGCGACCATGCGCCCGATCATCGAGCGCCTGTTGCCCGGCGCCTCCATGATCACGCGGCCGCGGCTGTCGCAGCTTGAATTTGCCGGCGACCGCAAGATCACGCGGCAGCCGCGGCGCACCGCGATCGTCGCGTTCTCCGCCGATGAAGTCTATGCGATCGCCGAGCTGATCCGCCGCCAGCATGGCGGCGCCGCCGTCGTGCTCGGCTCGCTCTCGCCGCGCACGCGCAACGCGCAGGTCGCGATGTACCAGAACGGCGACGTCGATTATCTCGTCGCCACCGATGCGATCGGCATGGGCCTCAATCTCGACGTCGATCACGTTGCGTTTGCGTCCGACCGCAAGTTCGACGGCTATCAGTTCCGCCGTCTGACGCCGGCCGAGTTCGCGCAGATCGCAGGCCGTGCCGGTCGCGCCACGCGCAACGGCACGTTCGGAACGACGGGCCGCTGCGCGCCGTTCGAGCCCGAGCTCGTCAACGCGCTCCAGAACCACACCTTCGATGCGGTGAAGGTATTGCAGTGGCGCAATTCGAAGCTCGATTTCTCCTCGCTCGGCGCGCTCCAGGTGTCGCTGAACTTGGCCCCCGGTCATGAGGCGCTGACGCGCGCGCCGATCGCCGAGGACATGCGCGTTCTCGATCACGCCGCCCGCGACGGCGAGGTCCGCGACAAGGCCCACGGCAAGGCGGCCGTGGAACGGTTGTGGGAGGCCTGCCAGGTCCCCGATTACCGAAAACTGTCGCCGGCGGCCCATGCCGAGCTCGTCACCACGCTCTACGGCTTCCTGATGAACAAGGGCTGCATCCCCGATTCATGGTTCGCCGCCCAGGTCGACCAGTCCGACCGCATCGATGGCGATATCGATACGCTGTCGGGACGGATCGCACAGATCCGCACCTGGACCTTCGTCGCCAACCGCCCGGACTGGCTGAAAGACCCCGAACGCTGGCAAGGGGTCACGCGGGAGGTCGAAAATAAATTGTCAGATGCGCTCCATGAACGGCTTACAGAGCGTTTCGTTGATCGTCGTACCAGTGTATTGATGCGCCGCCTGCGGGAGAACACGAGCTTGAATACTGAAATCGGCAAGACCGGCGAAGTCATCGTCGAAGGCCACGTCATCGGCCGTCTCGATGGGTTCACCTTTGCACCGGATGCTGCGGAAGCAGGATCCGATGCGAAAGCCTTGCAGGCTGCGGCGCAGGCGGTGCTCGCCGGCGAGATCAATACGCGTGCCGAGAAATTGGGCGCGGCTCCCGACGAGCAGTTCGTGCTGACTTCGGAAGGCACGATCCGCTGGACCGGTGACGCCGTGGCGCGTCTCGTTGCCGCAGAGGAAGCGCTGCATCCGCGATTGCGCATCATCTCCGACGAGCGCCTCACCGGGGCGCCGCGTGAGAAAGTGCAGGCGCGGCTCGAGCTCTGGCTCAAGACGCATATCGAAAAGCTGCTCGGGCCGATGTTCGAGCTGTCGAAGGCCGAGGATGTCACCGGCATCGCGCGCGGCATCGCCTATCAGCTCGTCGAGGCGCTCGGCGTTCTGGAGCGGCCGAAGATCGCCAACGAGCTGAAGGATCTCGACCAGCCCTCGCGCGCGACGCTGCGCAAATATGGCGTGCGGTTCGGCGCCTATCACCTCTATTTCCCGCAGCTGCTCAAGCCCGCCGGGCGCGCGCTGGCCGCGCTGCTCTGGGCGCTGAAGCACGACAATGTCGATCTGTCGGCGCTGTCCGGCGCGCAGCACCTGGCGAGCTCGGGCCGCACCTCGTTCCCCACCGACAAGCAGCTCCCGCGCGATGCCTATCGCGTGCTCGGCTACAAGCAGTGCGGCGAGCGCGCGGTGCGCGTCGACATTCTGGAGCGCCTTGCCGATCTGATCCGCCCTGCGCTGGCCTGGCGCGAGACCTCGCCCGGCGAGAAGCCGGCCGGCGCGTTCGACGGCCGCAGCTTCGTCGTGACGCAGGCGATGACCTCGCTCACGGGCTCGGCCGGCGAAGACTTTGCCTCGGTGCTGCGCGCGCTCGGCTATCGCATGGAGAAGCGCGCGCCGCTGCCGCCGAAGCCTGTCGCGGCAGAGACGGTCGCGACCGAAACGCCGGCTGCTGAAGCTGCGGCTGAGACGTCGAGCGAGACGGCGACTGAGGCCGTTGCCGAATTGCCGGCGGACGACGCGGCGCCTGCCACAGAGGCGCCCGTTGACGCGGCGGCCGAGCCGGTTACCGTCGAGGACGCGCCGGGCATGGAGCAGCATGAGGACGAGCCTCATGCCGAGCCCGCGCTCGAGGCTACGCCCGATGCGCCGGTGACGCCCGAGGATGCGCCCGGCATCGCGCCGCCGGCGGATGAAGCTGTAAGCGTCGAAGCCGCCACCGATGCCGCGCCGGCCGATACTGCCGCCGCAGTGGAAGCCGCCGCATCGGCCGATGCCGCAGCTCCAGCGGAAGCAGCGGCAGAAGCTGCCCCCGCCGAGCCGCAGCTCGTCGAGGTCTGGCGTCCCGGCGGCCGTCACGAGGACCGCAAGCCGCGCCACGAGCGGCACCGCCCCCGCCATCACCACCAGCCGCGCCCGCAGGAAGGCGCGCAGGCCGCGCCCGCCGAGGGCGAGGCCGCTGCCGCAGAGGGCGCGAAGCCCGGCGAGCGCCATCGTCATGGCGGCGGGCGCAAGGATTTCCGCAAGGGACGCGAAGAGGGCCAAGGCGGCGAGCGGCAAGGCGGCGAACGCCGCGAGCAACGCGACGACAAGGGCCGTCGTTTCGAGGGCAAGGATCGTAACCAGGATCGCGACAAGGATCGCGATCGCAACAAGGGCAAGTTCGGCGATCGCGACGGCGGCCGTGGCCGCGACCGCGACAAGGGCCGCGATCGCCGTGACCGCGAATCCGGTCCGTCGCATCGCCCCTATGCCTCCAGTGCGAACCCGCGCGAGCGCGATCGGCCGATTGATCCGAACTCGCCCTTCGCAAAGCTCGCCGCGCTGAAAGAGCAGCTCGCCGGCCGCAAGGAGTGATCCCACGACGACCGAGCGGCAGCGGATCGACAAATGGCTGTGGCACGCTCGCGTGGTGAAAGCGCGCACGTCTGCGGCCGAGCTGGTCGAGTCCGGGCATGTTCGCGTCAATGGCGTGCGCGAGACCTCACCGGGGCACGCCATCAAGATCGGCGACGTGTTGACCATCGCCCTCGATCGCACCGTGCGGGTGATGAAGGTAGTCGCCTTCAACGAGCGGCGCGGCGATGCAAACTCGGCGCGCGTGCTCTATGAGGAGCTGGGCGAGCGCAAAGCGTAATTAATTGCGCGTTCTATTCATTTCTTGGGCGATCTCTGACGAAAACCCGTCATGATCAGCCCTTGCCGACCTTGCGGCGTGGGTATTTACGCGCTACGCAAGCCGCGAATTTGCGAGAGCTTTTCGGAGCGTTGGATGACTTACGTCGTCACTGAAAACTGCATCAAGTGCAAGTACACCGACTGCGTCGAGGTCTGCCCGGTAGATTGCTTCTACGAGGGCGAGAACATGCTGGTCATCCATCCTGACGAATGTATCGACTGCGGCGTGTGCGAGCCGGAATGCCCGGCGGACGCCATCAAGCCGGACACGGAACCGGGCCTCGAAAAGTGGCTGGAAGTGAACGCCGAATACGCCAAAAGCTGGCCGAACATCACCCAGAAGAAAGATTCGCCCGAGGACGCGAAGGAATTCGACGGCCAGGACGGCAAGTTCGAGAAATATTTTTCTAAAAACCCCGGTTCTGGAGACTAACTCGGGTCAAACTTAACCCTAATACCTTAGTCAGCGCTGCAAACAGGCCAAAAGACCCCTAAATCATTGATTTTTGCGGGAAATGTGCTATATTGGGCACATTAAGCTGAACCCCGTCAGCCCCGTTGGCCCCTCTGGGTTCCCGTGAAACCTCATGTCGAACAGGGGCGTGGCAGTTTTCCGCGCGCAGGCTGTGTCACAGAAAACGCGTAAAAAGAGTACTTCTGCTAAGGCGTCACATAAGGATGCCAAAAAAGTCGCCGCGGCCAGCCGTAGCGCATCCAAGGGTCGTGGCGCGACTAAGCACACGGCTGCAAAGTCCTCGAAGAACAAAAGAAGCGCAATGCCTAACAAGACTGCCAAACCGGCCGCGAAAGCGACCGCTGCCAAGCCCGCAGCTGCCAAGGCTGCGGTCAAGCCTGCCGTGAAAGCTCCTGTTGCCGCCGCTCCGAAGGCGCCCGTCGCTGCCAAAGCCCCCGTCGCTGCCGCCAAGCCCGCGGTGAAGCCGGCTGCCGCTGCGCCGAAGGTCGAGGAAAAGAAGGTCGTGACCCAGCGTCAGGGCTTCAAGGCCAATGAATTCGTCGTTTATCCCGCTCACGGCGTCGGCCAGATCCTGGCCATCGAGGAGCAGGAGATCGCCGGGGCCAAGCTCGAGCTGTTCGTCATCAACTTCATCAAGGACAAGATGACGCTGCGCGTTCCGACCGCCAAGGTCGCCAATGTCGGCATGCGCAAGCTGTCCGAGCCCGCGCTGGTCAAGAAGGCGCTCGAGACCCTCAAGGGCCGCGCCCGCGTCAAGCGCACCATGTGGTCGCGCCGCGCCCAGGAATACGAAGCGAAGATCAATTCGGGCGACATCGTCGCGATCGCGGAAGTCGTGCGCGACCTCTACCGCTCCGAATCGCAGCCCGAGCAGTCCTACTCGGAGCGCCAGCTCTATGAAGCGGCGCTCGATCGTCTCTCCCGCGAGATCGCGGTGGTGCAGCACTCGACCGAGACCGAAGCGGTCAAGGAGATCGAGGCCCAGCTCGCCAAGAGCCCGCGCCGCACCGGTGCCAAGGCCGAAGCCGCCGAAGGCGAGGCCGATGCGGACACCGAGGGTGATATCGACGATACCGATGGCGACGATACGGCAGTCGCCGACGAGGCCGCGTAAAGCACCCTTGCTCGCGGTCAGCAAATCCAAAGCCCGGCCGAACGGCCGGGCTTGTTCGTTTTGGTGCGAGGGCGATCGCCCTCGAAGGCCTGAGCTATGCAAGAGGAGCCGGTGGCCTGATCGTTCTGGATGCGCAAAGGACATCTAGCGAACAGGTCTGTCAGCCCTTATGCTATTCAATTCGGTCGTGAACGGCTTTGCGTCATGACCGCACGGTAGGATGGTCCAGGCCCGTCTGATAGGCGGGCCGTTGGCTTTATAGGAGCCCGGTGATGAGCCGCTCGAACCGTACCGAACATATCCGCCTCACCTCCCATCCGGAGCCGGGCGGAAAGGCGGCCTTCCCGATCCATTGGGGCGCCGCGGATGCGCGCGCTCGCGGGCCGATCGTCGGCACGGTGTCGCGAGCCCAGGATCGCAACGTCATCGGCAGCCATGGCGGTTCCTACGCCGTCTATCGTGCGCTCGCAGTCTCCGCCGGCGCGCTCGATCCGATCCGGCGACCCGATCTCACCAACACGTTTCCGGCCGCGACCATCGGGCCGTTCCCGCAATGGAGCGACCCGGAAAAGATCGTCGCGCTCGATCCCTGGGGGCACCTCGTCGCCGAGAATTTCCGCCAGGAGATCGCCGAGGGTGCCGACATCCGGCCGAGCATTGCGGTAACGCGCGCGCGGCTGGATCTGCCGGAAATCCGCGAAGCAATGGCGGCAAAACGGCTGCGCGCCGACGGCGAGGTCGTGCACGCCAATGGCAGCGTGTCGGTGGTCAAGATCGCGATCGATCCGGTCTGGTATCTGCCCGGCCTTGCGAAGCGCTTCGGCACGACGGAGGCCGAGCTGCGGCGGACGCTGTTCGAGCAGACCGCCGGCATGTTCCCCGAGCTCGTGACGCGGCCCGACATGAAGGTGTTCCTGCCGCCGATCGGCGGTACCACGGTCTATCTGTTCGGCGACGTGACCAAGTTGCCCGATCATCGCACCAAGATCACCTGCCGCGTGCACGACGAATGCAACGGCTCCGACGTATTCGGCTCCGACATCTGCACCTGCCGCCCCTACCTCATTCACGGCATCGAGGAATGCGCGCGCGGCGCGCAGGAGGGCGGGCTTGGGCTCGTCGTCTACAACCGCAAGGAAGGCCGCGCGCTCGGCGAGGTCACCAAATTCCTGGTCTACAATGCGCGCAAGCGCCAGGAGGACGGCGACGCGGCCGCCGCCTATTTCGAGCGGACCGAATGCGTTGCCGGCGTGCAGGACGCGCGTTTCCAGCAACTGATGCCGGACACGATCCACTGGCTCGGGTTGAAGCGCATCGATCGTTTCCTGTCGATGAGCGACATGAAATATGACGCGCTCACGGGGCAGGGCATCGATATCGTCGAACGCGTGCCGATCCCGCTGGAGCTCATCCCGGCCGATGCGCATGTCGAGATCGCCGCCAAGAAGGCGGCCGGCTATTACGCCGAAGAGACTCCGACGGCGAAGGATTTGACCGACACGGTCGGACGCTCGCTGGAGAAATATTGAGTTACGTGATGGCGGCGGCCACAGAACGAGAGGCTCGATCGCTGCTCTCAGCGGAAGCGGTCCGCGCGCGCGCCGCGCAGATGCTCGATATCGGCCTGGGCGATGGACTGGCGCATTTCACGGTTCATCTCGATCGCATGGACGCTGTCGTGGATGCCGTGCTCGCGGCCACACGGCGGTCCTATCCCGATCTGAACATCCCGTTTCACGCACGATGGCGGCACTTCGTTCTCGGCGGCGTCGACCGTTGGTCGCGCCTCGCGGACACGATGTCCTGGGCGGATCGCGCCGCGCGGGCGCGTGCCGAGTTCGATCTTGCCATCGCCAGCGTGCTGCTGGATGCGGGCGCCGGCGCTGCCTGGCGCTACCGCGATGCCATGACGGGGCAGGACATCGGCCGCTCCGAGGGACTTGCGCTGGCAAGCCTCGACATGTTCGCAGGTGGTGCATTCTCCGGTGACCCGCGCTCGCCCTTCCGCGTCGATGCGGATGTGATTGCGCAGCTCCAGCTCGCGCGGCTCCAGTCTGGTTTCCAGGTCACGGACAACAATCCGCTGCTGGGCCTTGAGGGACGCGTGGATTTGTTGCGGCGCCTAGGGCAGCTGGTAACGTCTCGTCCGCAGGTCTTCGGCACACACGATCGGCCGCGTCCGGGCGGATTGTTCGATCATCTTGCGGCCCGAGCTGCCAATGGCGCGATCGCCGCACCCGTCATTCTCGCCGAAGTGCTGAGCCAGCTCGGTCCGATCTGGCCGTCGCGGCTCGAGCTCGCCGGCATTCCGCTCGGCGATTGCTGGCGCCACGGCGCGATCAAGACCGATGACGCGACCACAGGTCTCGTGCCCCTGCACAAGCTGTCGCAATGGTTGAGCTATTCGCTGATCGAGCCCTTGCAGCGCGCCGGCTTTGACGTGACCGACATCGACGGCCTCACCGGGCTCGCCGAATACCGCAACGGCGGCTTGTTCGTCGATCTCGATGTGCTGCGCCTGCGCGACCTCGCGGATGTCGAGCGCTCTCACGCCGTCGACTCCCTTCTCGTCGTGGAGTGGCGGGCGCTGACGGTCGCCCTGCTGGATCGCCTCGCCGAGCATGTCCGCGCGCGGCTCGGCCGCGATCGCACCTCGCTGCCGCTTGCAAGCATTTTGGAGGGCGGCACTTGGGCCGCAGGCCGCGCCGCCGCCTTCGCGCGACGCCCGGACGGCGCGCCGCCGATCAAAGTCATCAGCGATGGCACGGTTTTCTAACCCTCTCCCCCTGTGGGAGAGGGTGCCTCGCGAAGCGAGGCGGGTGAGGGGTTGCTTCCGCGAGAGCATCTCTCACTAGAGTTCGCGGAAACGACCCCTCATCCGGCGCGTCGCGCCACCTTCTCCCACAAGGGGAGAAGGAAGAAAGGCATCACACCATGGAAGGCGTCACCGTCGTCGATCATCCCCTGGTCCAGCACAAGCTGACGCTGGTGCGGGACAAGTCCATCTCGACAAAATCCTTCCGCGAGCTCGTCAAGGAGATCGGGATGCTCCTGTGCTACGAGGTCACGCGCGATCTTCCGCTCGCCGAGGTCGTCGTCGACACGCCGCTTGCGCGCATGCAATCGGCCAAGATCGCCGGCAAGAAGCTGGTGTTCGTTCCGGTCCTGCGCGCCGGCACGACGTTCGTCGATGGCATGATGGATCTGGTCCCGACCGCGCGCATCGCGCATATCGGGCTCTATCGCGAACCGCACAGCTTCGCGGCCGTCGAATATTTCTTCAAGTCGCCGTCCGACCTCGGCGAACGGCTCGCGATCGTGGTGACGCCGGTGGTTGCAACGGCCAACACGGCGGTAGCCGCAGTCGACCGGTTGAAGGAGCGCGGCGCGAAGGATATCCGGCTTGCCTGCCTGATCGCCGCACCCGAAGGCCTCGAGCGCATTCGCGGCCTGCATCCGGATGTCCCGATCTGGACGGCGGCCATCGATGAAGGGCTCGACGAGCACGGCTACATCCTGCCGGGCTTAGGTGATGCCGGCGACCGCGCGTACGGAACGCGGTAGGGAAACGGGCCGTGGCAAGCGGCTTTCACCAACGGCTGCGCCTCTCCCATATTTCCTCGCCGATGCCACAGGAAACCCTCGGACCGCTTTCGGCCGCCGAGACGATCCGATAAGCCGGCGTTCGGCCGGCGACCTCCAGTGTGAGCTTGGTCCGGATTGCTTCCTTGAACTTCTCGCGCTCCTTGATTGTCAACGCAAACGAGCCGGGGCCTCCGATCACGCAATCCTCGTAGTATGAATCAAGGTTATCGATATCCATCATCGAGACGGTCGTTCGTTTCATCATGATCGGTAGGCCGTTAATCGTGATGCCCTTCTCCAGCGCCGCGTCCCGCGCCTTGGTAACCGGGGGGCCCTCGTTGTTCGCGCCATCACCGGAAATATCGATCACACGTCGCAGCCCGTGGTACCGATTTTGGTCGAACAGCGGTATTGCAAAACGGATTGCGCCGGAAATCGACGTGCGGGAGCCCCGGCGAACCGGCGTTCGCATGATCTCGGCGGCGAGCGCATCTGCGGACTCCGGACCGTCGATCAGCCTCCAGGGCACGATGACCTTCTGATCATCAGAGCCGGACCACTCGAAATAGGTCACGGCCAACTTCTTGCTCGGCCCGGCCTTGAGCGCCTGGAGAAATTCCTCGGAGGTGACGGCCTGCGCATAACCCTCGCGCTGGACAACAAGCTCGTCCTCATCCATCGAATAAGAGACGTCAACGGCAATGACGAGCTCGACATCGACGGTTCGCAGCGCATCCTTGTCGACCAATTGATGCCCGAGATTACCGACGGCAGTACTGGCGACGTCGCCTCCAGCGATAGCGCCCGCGGCCAGCACCGCCAGGATCCAGACACACTTGCGCATGGCGGTCCTCGTTCGGGTTGTACCTTACATGCGTCGGCTCAGGACGACGCGTGGCGTGTGAAGTTGATCGCGCAACGTAGGCAGCCAGGTCAGTGTGTGGCGAAACGGCGCACCGTACTCTGTTGCCGCCACCCCGGATAAAAGATCCGAGGCGGCTCCTGAAATCATCTTGCGTCAAAATGGCATCGGCAAATGCTGAGACTGGTAGCGGGATAATGGGGATCCACAGTCCGCGCGACTACCGCGGAGAGTACCCGACTGTAGTCAGTTTCGGCGCCTTCTGTTGCGCAATCATACTCTGGCGCGGAGTCAGGACCACGATCTGATGGGGGGAAGCAGGCATACCCGCAGACTCCAGCGTCGGAGCGGGAGACCGCTCCTCAACACCGGATGCCCCCATTACCGCGACCTGGTGCCCGGTAATCGGAAAGCCCATGAGTTCAAAGCTGGGAAGTTCTGCTGCCCCCGCAGAGAAGCCAACTGCCATTGCCGGCACAATCGTGACCATCAAGAACATTTTCCTCATGGCAATCTCCTTCCGTCGGCTATGCGCGAAGAGTGAAACAGCTCACATCCCGCCACGACAAATTGAAATATGTTATTTTCCTGCGCACCGTAACTTGCCACACCAACGGCGAATCTTCTTGGTCAATTGCGAACGGCGGCGCTGAATCCGGGTACGCGAATTGTCAACACGCCCGGATTGTGGTTCGGCTGAACAGGTTGCCGGCACAGCGTTCTGATCGAAGGAGCGACTGACGTGGCTCT
Source organism: Bradyrhizobium iriomotense (assembly GCF_030160715.1). GTDB lineage: Bacteria > Pseudomonadota > Alphaproteobacteria > Rhizobiales > Xanthobacteraceae > Bradyrhizobium > Bradyrhizobium iriomotense. Next base: position 117,092 of record NZ_BSOW01000002.1, on the reverse strand, counting down.
GGGAATCGACTCAATCAGCAGATACCTCGACGCTCTCCTGGAGTCGCGTGCGACTCGGTGCCTGCAGCAACAGGGTCTTATTCAACATCTCACACCTCCCTCTTGCTTCGCGAGGTGCTGACACGCGTCTGAGGTCGAAGCCCATGAGTGAAACAGGAAAGCACCAGACGTCGGAATGCTTGCCTGAACTCGCAACATTTCGACTTTCGACTGACAAGTTTCCCGAGCAACGGCGCCTGTCCATGTGGCGCGAGGAATTCGGCGACAAGATCCTTCGCGTCGATATCGAGCCGCTGTCGGATCTTCCATTTCACGCAAGATCGACGTTGCGCGTCCTGCCGGGGTTGAATGCGTTCTCCTCCGCCTCATCGCCGCTTCGATTCCGCCGCACCCGCGATGCGGCCGACGCTGACGGATCCATTGCCCTCATCATAAACATGACGAAGGATTGCGTCGTGGTACAGCGCGGGCGGGAGGTAACGCTCCGCGCGGGCGATGCCGTCGCGGTGCATCACAGAAGCAAAGGGAGCGTGAGCTTTGCACAAGGAAGCTACTTCGCTCTGGTGATCCCGCGCGCCGAGCTTGCAGCGCGCCTGAGCAATATCGACGAGCCGACGATGCGGCCTATCCCGCGCGAGCAGACCACCCTGCGGCTCGTTAGAAGCTACATGCGTCCGCTATGGGACGAACTTCGCCTGGCCACGTCCGATTTGCGTTCCCTGGTGGCGACGCACGTTCATGATCTTGCGGCAATGATGCTAAGCCGTGACCGTCTATCAGGTGAGACTAACGCCAGCGCGGTCGTGGCGATCCGATTGGCCGCCGTATTGGAGTACATCGCTGCCCATTTTGACGATCCGGAGCTCAACCTGGAAACGGTTGCCCATAGCCAGGGCGTCTCTCCGCGTTATCTGCAGCGGCTGCTCGAAACCTCGGGATCATCGTTCACCGCTCAGGTGAATGAGTTGCGCCTGCAACGAGCCTTCGCGCTTCTCACGGACCCGGTTGCGAGCCCGAGATTGATTTCGGACATCGCATTGGAGGCCGGCTTTTCCGATATCTCCTACTTCAATCGATCGTTTCACTCGCGCTTTGGCGAGTCGCCGACTGGCATACGAGCCCAGGCAAGAAAATCGGGTTGACGCCGCCGGGCGGACTGTAGCGCCCCGGCCGACAGGCTACGCTACGAAGTCCCTGCCTGAGTCCAGATCGCGATCGGCCGCTCGAGCCCGCGTATGGTCTGCGGAGCCTGCGCGATCAGCGGGCGAAACACCGCATCTGCGCCGCCGAGCTCGATCCTGGCGCGCCTGACAAGATCGTCGCTCGCCACCAGCGCGCAGTCGAGCGTGCGGGTCAAGGCTTCGAGCCGGCTTGCCGCGTTCACGGTTGAGCCGATCACTGCAAATTCGAGACAGGTCAGCCCGATATCGCCGAGCACGACCGGCCCGTAATGCAGGCCAAAGCTGACGCGCATCGGTACCTCGCCGGCCGCTCGGCGCTTTTCGCTCCAGCGATCCGCGGCTGCCATCATCGCCTGGGCGCAGCGTAGCGCGTTGATGGCGTCGGTCTTGCCGACGAAGGGCGTACCGAAGGTCGCCATCAGACCGTCGCCGAGATATTTGTCCAGCGTGCCGCTGTGGCGGAACACCTCCTGCTCCATCAGCGCGTGGAATTCGCGCAAGGTGCCCACCACCTCTTCCGGCGTGCGCGCGTCGGCAAAGGCCGTGAAGCCGACGATGTCGACGAACAGCACCGCCACGTTCTGGGTACGCACCTGCTTTAGCGGCTCGTCATGCCCCGACAACTCCTCGACCACGTTCGGCGAAAAATAGCGCGCGAGATTGCCGCGCTCGCGCTCCACCGCGGCATGGCGAATGAGCAGATCGTTGCTGCGACGTACCGCCACGGCGAGCGTCACCGCGACGATCATGAACACGACGATCTCCTGGATGCGCCCACCGAAGTTGATCGAGCTCGGCGAGATCAGTCGAAACAGATTGTGGTCGCTGCCGACAGCGGCGGCGATGCGAGCCGTCAACTCGGGAGCGCGATCCGGCTGCCACCACACCCAGGCGACGCCGATCATCCAGAGCGCCGCAGTCCACGTTCCCATCGCGATGACCGTGCGCCAGGAGTAGGCCAGCGTCGCTCCGGACAGCAGCACGAAGAAATAGATGAAGTTGCCGAAATGGAACTGCACCGCCACCGGCCAGTGCGCGGAGCTGAACGGATTCGGCACCACGAGGATGAATGTCAGCAGCGCGAGGTCGCAGAACAGCAGTGCAAGCTCCGCCCTTGAGACGCCGACCCGCCCGACCTTGACCTGGGCCCAGCCGATCAGCGCAAACAGGCCAAGCAGCACCACGTAGTAAAACTGGTCCCATGTCGGATTGATGATGAGCAGTAGGCAGGCAATGACCGAGAGCGCGACATAACGCGTCTGCACTGCCAGCCGCAGGCCTTCCTGCTTGGCCGTCGCGAGCGCGGCCTGCGCGAACGCGACGGTTTCGGTATCGCGCCGGCTGCGCGCCCGCGGTAGCACGGCGGAGAAGTCAAGGCGCTCGACAAGCGTGGTCACTGGGCGATCTCCTCGCGTGGGCCGTTGCAGCACATTGACGAACGTCAGCGGCCGCAACAAACGAATAGTGCGGAGACGGTTGTCGCGCCAGCCTCACGACGGCGCCGCAGGCGGAGTTCCGGTCGTGCGGCCAGCCCGGTGTGTCGCGGCCGCGCAACACATGGTGACAGAACCGCTAGCGATTTCGCGCAAGTCCGCATGGTGTTCGCGTCCGTCCAAGAAGGCGGACGGGGTCGTTGCTAGCTTGCCGGCGACATAAGGCGAGACCATCGAGGTCGGGTACCGCCGCGGCGCGAGCCGATCTAACTGACTTGAGGTTCTCAAAATGAAGCGAGTTCTGTTCGCCGCGGCCTTTGCCGCCATTGCCGGGATCGGCGCCGCCCACGCCGCCGACCTTGCCGCCCGTCCCTATACCAAGGCGCCCGCGGCTGCCGTGGTGGAGAGCTGGACCGGGTTTTATCTCGGTGCGGACGTGGGGGCCCGCTGGTCCGATACGACCTGGACTTCGACCGCGTTGGAAGATCCCGTCAGCGCATTTGAGGCCTTCAGGCTTCCCCAGGGTAACCCCGCGAGCTTCAACAGCACGTCGTTTCGTGGCGGCGGCTACGCCGGCTACAACTGGCAGATCGCGCCGTCCTGGGTGATCGGCATCGAGGGCGATATTGCCTGGGCGGACAACAAGAAGACGCTTGCCGGCGTCCCCGGCACCTGGGGGGCTGGCACCGCCGCCTCTGTCATCGCGAACGATAACACCACCGTAAAGCTCGGGTGGGACGCGAGCATTCGTGGCCGCGTCGGCTGGCTGGTGGCACCGAGCGTGATGCTGTTCGGCACCGGTGGCATTGCCTGGCAGGACGTCTCGCTGAATGCGAACTGCATGCTCGCAGGGCCGTGGTGTGTCGCCAATCGCTCCGAAACGTTCAACAAGGTCGCCACCGGATGGACCGTGGGCGGCGGCGTCGAAGCCAAGGTCTGGACCAACTGGCTTGCGCGGGTCGAATATCGCTACGCCGATTTCGGACATGTCGACCACGAGTTCTTCCCGCGGACGATCGATTCCGTCTTCATGACCCAGAGCGTGAAGACCCACGCCGTGTCGGTCGGATTGGCGTACCAATTCGGCGGGCCGGTGGTCGCGAAGTATTGATCGCGCTGCACCGAATTCACAGCGGCATTCATCGTTCCCGCAACTCAAGCCCGGCTTCGTGCCGGGCTTTTCTTATTGATGTGTGCGTAGGGTGGTTAGCGAAGCGTAACCCGCCAACCACGGCGATCGAGGCGCCCTCACTTCACCGGCCGCTTCTCGAGCTTCCGTGCCAGCGTGCGGCGGTGCATGCCGAGCCGCCGTGCGGCTTCCGAGATGTTGAAATCCGTCTCGATCAGCGTCTGGTGGATGCGTTCCCATTCCAGCGTCTTGATCGAGGTGGGGCGCGCATCCAGCGCGACCTCGGCATTGCCTTCGGCCTTCTGAAAGGCGGCTTCGATGTCGTCGGTGTTGGAGGGCTTTGCGAGATAGTGGCAGGCCCCGAGCTTGATCGCCTCCACCGCGGTGGCGATGCTGGCAAAGCCGGTGAGCACCACGATCAGCATGTCGGGATTGCTGGTGTGCAGCAGCTCGACGCAGGCAAGCCCCGAGGCACCGCCGAGCTTGAGATCGACGACGGCGCGGCCGAATGATTTGTCCTCGAGCTCTTTGCGGACCTCTTCGATCGAGGCCGCGATCACGACGGAATAGCCGCGGCGCTCGAACGAGCGCTTCAGCGTGCGGGCAAAGCCGGAATCGTCCTCAACGATGATCAGGGACTGCTCAGGCGTCAAAACCGCCTCCGATGGCAAGCGTGGAGAGCGGCAGCACGAGCCGCACGGTGGCGCCGCGCTTCCTGTGGTTCTCCGCGGTCACCGTGCCCCCGAGCTTGCGCACGACATTCATCACTAGGAAGAGGCCCAAGCCCCCGCCGGCGCGGCCCTTGCTCGACTGATAGGGCTTTCCGAGCTGCGCCAGCATCTCCGGTGCAAAGCCCGGGCCGCGGTCGCTGATCGACAGCACGAGCTGGTCGCCCTCCCGCTCGGCCAAAAGCTCGACCCAGTCGCGCGAGACTTCGTAGGCATTGTCGAGCACGTTGAAGATCACCTGCTTGAGCGCGATGTCGGAGACGATCGCGACGTCCTCGCCGAAGGTGTTGGTGAAGTAGAGCGTGCGCGCTGAGCGCGCGTTGCGCCATTCCTCGACCAGCGCGGTCAGGAAGGCGGCCACCGTCGTTGGCGCCGATCCCTCGCCGCGGGCTTCGCCGGCCGAGACCAGGATGCCCGTCACGATCGACTTGCAGCGTTGCAGCGAGGTCTCCATTTCGGAGAGATCCTCGGCGAGCTCTTCGCGGCCCGCGAGATCCGGCATGCGGCGCCAGTCGTTGAGGATGACCGAGAGCGAGGCGAGCGGAGTGCCGAGCTCATGGGCGGCACCGGAGGCGAGCAGGCCCATGCGCACGATATGGTCCTCCTCGGCGGCATGCTGGCGCAGCGCCGCCAGATGCGCGTCGCGGTCGCGAAGGTTCCTGTTAATGCGGGTCACGAACACCACCAGCAGCACGGCGTTGAGCGCGAATCCAAAGAGCATGCCGACGACGGTCAGGCTGTAGGTGTCGCTCAGGGGGTTGTGCGGCAGGTCCAGCGGCCGGTAGGCGAGCGTCAGCCAGACGAAGGCGGCGCAGGTCAGCGTCACCAGCGACCAGGTCGAGCGCGCATCGAGCAGCACCGCACCGAGCGTCACCTGCAACAGGAACAGCGAAGTGAAGGGATTGGTGGCGCCGCCGCTGAGGTAAAGCTGCGCGGTAAGCGCTGCGACGTCCAGCATCAGCGCGACCAAGAGCTCGTTGTTGGTGATCGCGGCGCGATGGCGCACCCAGACCAGGCTCGAAATGTTGAGCAGCACCAGCGCCGAGATCACCGCGCCCATCCGGGTGAGCGGCAGCTCGATGCCGAGCCCGAAATGCGCCGCCCCGATCGTGACGATCTGGCCGACGACCGCGGTCCAGCGCAGCTGGATCAGCAGCGCCATGTTCTTGCGGTTGGTCTCGTCGTCGGTCGGCGCGGGCAGGGACGTCGCGGTCAGCTCGGTGCGGCCGTCCGCCTGCGCGGGAAGCGCAGCCGCATCATGTCCGAGAGGGAGCTTTTCCTTCTCAGGTCGGCTCGACGATCGTTCCAGCATCTGATCCCGTCCCGCGGGCGGCGGTCTCGCCGGCCCCTTCGTGGACAAAGCTGTTCCGTCGATTCTTGCGACGGAACAGCCCGCCGCCGAATGTGACGAAAAGTTTACCGGCCAGCATAAGGGCCAGCGCAAACCATGTCAGCGCGTAAATCAGGTGGTTATTGGGAAAGCGGATCACGGTCAATCCGCCGATCGGATACAGGCCGGCGTTGGGCGTGGCGTCGGCATCGATGAAGAAGGGTGAGACTGCGCCAAGGTTGCGCGCTGCGGCGATCGCCGCGACGTCGCGCGAAAACCAGCGGTCATGCACGGGATCGTTGTCGCGCAGGAAGCCGCCCTTCGGCTCGGTCATGCGCAACAGGCCGGTGATCTCGACCGTTCCGGATGTGTTGCCGTCCGCGCGCGTCGCAGGATCGCGCTTGTCCGCCGGCACGAAGCCGCGATTGATCAGGACGAGCGTGCCGTCGTCGCGCAGAATCGGCGTCAGCACCCAGAAGCCGGGGCCTTCCTCCGTCACGGCCTTGACCAGCGTCTCCCGGTCGTTCAGCGGGCGGCCGGTGATGCTGACATGGCGGTATTCGTCGCTCGCCGCCGTGATCGCGGGCCAGGCCGCGGGCGGCGGCAGCGCGATTGGCGCAGCGTGAACGCGCGCCTCGACACGGTCGATCAGTGCCAGCTTCCAGGCGCGCCGCTGAACCTGCCAAACGGCGAGACCGATCAGGACGGCGATGGCGAGGAGAGAGAGCGTCGTGAGCCACGGGGACGGGCGCGCAGCCTTGATGAGCTTGCGCGTTTTCCGTCCGTCGTGGCTCACGGATGCACTCACTTCATCCCGCTCATCTGGTGGACCGGCATCATGTTGCTGTTGAGGTGGTTCATCACCCACAGCGAGCCGGAGAGCGCGATCACGACCATGACGATGGTGAAGATCATCGCCATCATGCTCCAGCCGTCTTCGGCCTTGGCGTTCATGTGCAGGAAGTAGATCATGTGCACGACGATCTGGACCACGGCGAAAGCCATGATCACGAGCGCGGTGACGTGCTTGCTCGGAAGTGCGCCCCCCATGACGAGCCAGAATGGAATCGCGGTCAGCACGACCGAGAGCACGAAGCCCAGCATATAGGTCGAGAGCGAGCCGTGCGCATGCGCGTCGTGATGATGATCGGCCGCGTGCGAGGTGTGAGCTTCGGTTTTCATCGCAGCATTCCCATCAGATAGACAAAGGTGAAGACGCCGATCCAGACCACGTCGAGGAAGTGCCAGAACATCGACAGGCACATCAGCCGGCGGCGGTTGGCCTCGATCAGGCCGAATCGCCAGACCTGCGTCATCAGCGTCACCAGCCAGATCAGACCGCAAGTTACGTGCAGGCCGTGGGTGCCGACCAGGGTGAAGAACGACGACAGGAAGGCGCTGCGCTGCGGCGTCGCGCCCTCATGGATCATGTGGGCGAACTCGGAGAGCTCGATGCCGATGAAGGCGAGGCCGAACAGGCCGGTGATCGCGAGCCAGGCTTGCGTCGCGCCGACCCGGTTCTGCTGCATCGTCAGCATCGCAAAACCGTAAGTGATCGACGACAGCAGCAGCATCGAGGTGTTGACCGCGACCAGCGGCAGGTCGAACAGATCCTTTGGCGCGGGACCTGCCGCATAGTTTCCGCCGAGCACGCCGAAGGTCGCAAACAGGATCGCAAAGATGAGGCAGTCGCTCATCAGATAGATCCAGAAGCCGAGCGGCGTGCTCCAGCCTTCCGGATGCGGATGCTCGTCGGCGAGATAGAACAGCGGCTCGCCCGTTTGGGTCGGCTTGACAGCGATCGTCATGACTTGGCTCCGGCGAGCAGTTGGGTCCGCGCTTCCTCGGTCCGGACGACGTGATCGGCCGGGATGTCGTAGTCGCGGTGATAGTTGAAGGTGTGGCCGATCGCGACCGCGAGCAGCGCGATGAAGCTGACCGCGGCGAGCCACCAGATGTACCAGATCAGGCCGAACGCCATCGCCGTCGACAGACCGGCGAGGATGATGCCCGTGCCGGTGTTGCTCGGCATGTGGATAGGCCTGAAGCCGGTGAGCGGACGCTTGTAGCCGCGGCGCTTCATGTCCCACCAGGCGTCATTGTCGTGAACGACCGGAGTGAAGGCGAAGTTGTAGTCCGGCGGCGGCGAAGAGGTCGCCCATTCCAGCGTGCGCGCGTCCCAGGGATCGCCGGTGACATCCTTGAGCGCCTCGCGGCGGAGGATGCTGACGGCGAACTGCATGAGCATGCAGAGGATGCCGAGGAAGACGAGGCCGGCACCGATCGCGGCGACGACGAACCAGATCTGGAGGCTGGGATCGTCGAACACGCGCAGGCGGCGGGTCACGCCCATCAGGCCGAGCACATAGAGCGGCATGAAGGCGAGATAGAAGCCGGTGACCCAGAACCAGAACGACAGCTTGCCCCAGAACGGATCGAGCTTGAAGCCGAACGCCTTCGGGAACCAGTAGCCGATGCCGGCGAACACGCCGAACACTACGCCGCCGATGATCACGTTGTGGAAGTGCGCGATGAGGAACAGGCTGTTGTGCAGAACGAAGTCGGCCGGGGGAACAGCGAGCAGCACGCCTGTCATGCCGCCGATCACGAAGGTCAGCATGAAGGCGATCGTCCACATCATCGGCAATTCGAAGCGGATGCGGCCGCGATACATCGTGAACAGCCAGTTGAACATCTTCGCGCCCGTCGGGATCGAGATGATCATCGTGGTGATGCCGAAGAAGGAATTGACGCTGGCGCCCGATCCCATCGTGAAGAAGTGGTGCAGCCAGACCAAATACGACAGGATGGTGATGACCACCGTGGCGTAGACCATCGAGGTATAGCCGAACAGCCGCTTGCCCGAGAACGTCGAGGTCACCTCGGAGAAGATGCCGAACGCGGGCAGAACCAGGATGTAGACCTCGGGGTGGCCCCAGATCCAGATCAGGTTCACATACATCATCGGGCTGCCGCCGAAGTCGCTGGTGAAGAAGTTGGTGCCGATGTAGCGGTCTAGCGAGAGCAGCGCGAGCACGACGGTCAGCACCGGGAAGGAGGCGACGATCAGCACGTTGGTGCAGAGCGAGGTCCAGGTGAACACGGGCATCTTCATCATGCTCATGCCCGGCGCACGCAGCTTGACGATGGTGCAGATCAGGTTGATGCCCGATAGCGTCGTGCCGACGCCGGCGACCTGCAGCGCCCATATGTAATAGTCGACGCCGACGTCAGGGCTGTAGCCGATGTTCGACAGCGGCGGGTAAGCGAGCCAGCCGGTGCGGGCGAATTCGCCGATGAACAGCGACATCATCACCAGTACCGCGCCGCCGACCGTCATCCAGAAGCTGAAATTGTTCAGGAACGGGAACGACACGTCGCGCGCGCCGATCTGGAGCGGCACCACGTAGTTCATCAGGCCCGTGACGAACGGCATCGCCACGAAGAAGATCATGATCACGCCGTGGGCGGTGAAGACCTGGTCGTAGTGATGGGCGTTGAGGTAGCCGTCCGAGCCGCCGAAGGCGATCGCCTGCTGCAGGCGCATCATCAGGGCGTCGGCAAAGCCGCGCAGCAGCATGACGATGCCGAGGATCATGTACATGATGCCGATGCGCTTGTGGTCGACGGTGGTGAACCACTCGCGCCACAGATAGCCCCACAGGCGGAAATAGGTCAGGCCGGCGAGCAGCGTGAGACCGCCGAGTGCGACCACGCCGAAGGTGCCGACGACGATCGGTTCGTGCAGCGGCAGTGATTCGAGACTGAGCCGCCCGAAGACGAGCTTGATGAGATCAGGATTGGTAGACATGCGTGCTCTCTCAGGAGTCTGATTTCGGACGCTGGCCGAGGAAGAAGGACGTCGACTTGAGCGGCGTGAAGGTCGGCCGCTTCAACCCGGCGCCAAGCAGCGGCGTGGTGTCGGCGGGGGCCTTGATCGCGGCGCTCGTCTGTCCCTGCGGGGCATCCGGCGTGCAGGTGCCGGCGACGAACGTCGGCTCGGGGCCGAGCGCGGTGCCGCGGCGGGCGTATTTGTCGTAGGTGAGCGGCAGGGTGTTGTTCATGCCTTCATGGCCGGCGCCGCCCTTGGCGTCGATCGCCATCATCTCGCTCATGCACATCTTGCCGGGCTCGACGCACATGTTGAGGATGAGGCGGTAGAGATCGGCATCGACGCTGGCGAAGCGGCGCACCGGCTCGTTCTGGGTCGGCTTCTCGAGCTGGAGATATTCGCTGCGGCCGAGCGTTCCGCCCGCGGCTTTCGCCTTCGCGACCCACTCGGCAAAGCCCTTGTCGTCGAGGCCGTGGAAGGCGAAGTGCATGCCGGAGAAGCCGGCGCCGGAGTAGTTCGCCGAAAAGCCCTTATAGGTGCCGGCGTGGTTGACCACCGCGTGCAGCTTGGTCTCCATGCCCGGCATCGCGTAGATCTGGCCGGCGAGCGCGGGGATGTAGAACGAGTTCATCACCGTCGAGGCGGTGATGCGGAAGTCGATCGGGCGATCGACGGGAGCAGCCAGCTCGTTGACGGTGGCGATGCCGTAGTCGCGATAGATGAAGAGCCACTTCCAGTCGAGCGCGACGACTTCGACCTCGAGCGGCACCGTCGCCTCATCGATGCGCTGATTGGCGGCGATGCGGTCGAGCGAACGATAGGGATCGAGCAGATGCGTGCCCATCCAGGTCAGCGCGCCCAGGCAGATGATGATCAGCAGCGGCGCCGACCAGATCACCAGCTCGAGCTTGGTCGAGTGGTCCCATTCGGGCTCGTAGCGGGCGGACTTGTTGGACTGGCGGTAGCGCCAGGCGAACAGCACCGTCAGCGCCATCACGGGTACGACGATCAGCAGCATGAGCACGGTGGAGATGATGACGAGGTCGCGCTGTTGCGCGGCGATATCACCGGCCGGCGCAAGCACGACGTAGTTGCAGCCGCCGAGAGCGACCGCCAAAGGTAGTAGCGCCAAGATCCTTAAGATCATCAGTAGACGGGACACAGGTAGGCCTTCTGGTTGGAAATTCGGTAGTCTAGCCAAGGCGTAGCTGCGGCGCACCATTTGGGACATTGGACAATTTGTCCAATGTTGCAGTGCGGAATGATGAGCCAGACATGGGCAGATTGCCCGGCGCCCGCCGGGTGGTTGGCTTTGATTTTCAGGACGTTAAGGGCGCATGATGGCGACGGCACAAACCCCCGCAATGGCAGACCTCCACACGGGCGAGCATGGCCACGACCAGGCCAGCCCCGGCGAGATCGCCATCGGCGTCATCATCGGCCGCACCTCGGAATTCTTCGACTTCTTCGTCTACGCGATCGCCTCGGTGATCGTGTTTCCGCGCCTGGTCTTTCCGTTCGCCACCGAACTGACCGGCACGCTTTACTCCTTCGCCATCTTCGCGCTCGCTTTCATGGCCCGGCCGCTCGGCACCGTCATCTTCATGACGATCGACCGCGAATACGGCAAGACAGCAAAGCTGGTCACCGCGCTGTTTCTCCTAGGTACCGCGACCGTGGCGATCGCGTTCCTGCCCGGCTACAGCGAGATCGGCGCGGCCGCGATCTGGCTGTTGGCGCTCGCGCGTGCCGCGCAGGGCCTCGCCTGGGGCGGTGCGTGGGACGGACTTGCCTCGCTGCTCGCGCTGAATGCGCCGCCGAGCAAGCGCGGTTGGTATGCGATGGTGCCGCAGCTCGGGGCTCCGCTCGGGCTGATCGTGGCGAGCGCGCTGTTTGCATATTTCGCCGGCAATCTCTCGGCCGACGATTTCTTCGACTGGGGCTGGCGCTATCCGTTCTTCGTCGCCTTCGCCATCAACGTCGTGGCGCTGTTCGCGCGCCTGCGCATGGTCGCGACGGAGGAATATGCCTCGCTGTTCGAGACCCGCGATTTGCAGCCCTCGCGCATCTCCGACACCGTCGCGCGCGAAGGCCACAACATCATGCTCGGGGCCTTCGCGCCGCTGGCGAGCTTCGCGCTGTTCCACATGGTCACGGTGTTTCCGCTGTCCTGGGTGTTCCTGTTCACGCGCGAAAGCCCGGTGCGCTTCCTGATCATCGAGATCGTCGGGGCCGCCTTCGGTGTCGCGGCGATCGTGGCCTCCGGCATCATCGCCGACCGCGTCGGCCGCAAATCGCTGCTGATGGGCTCGGCGATCGCGATCGCGGTCTATAGCGGCTTTGCCCCGCAACTGCTCGACGCCGGCGCGTTCGGCGAGACCATCTACATGGTGCTCGGCTTCATCCTGCTCGGCCTGTCCTTCGGCCAGTCCTCCGGCGCGATCGCGTCCAACTTCAAGCAGATGTATCGCTACACGGCCTCCGCCCTGACCTCCGACATGGCCTGGCTGTTCGGCGCGGGCTTTGCCCCGCTTGCTGCACTCCTGCTTGCGACCAATCTCGGCGTCATCGCGTCGGGCGCCTATCTGCTGTCCGGCGCGCTGTGGACCCTCGTGGCGCTCTGGCTCAGCGGCCAGCGCGAACGCGGCGATATGGATGCGGGGTAGCTAGCTGATAAGGCCCACACCGCCGCTCTAAATTCGCCGGGACGACGACGGAGTTTGTGGTCCGAGATCCCGGGTTCGCGCTTAGCGCGCGTCAATCGACCACGATCTTCACGCGGTCGCGCACTTTGACCTGTGCATGGGCGTCGAGGCCGTTGAGCACGCGGAAACGCTCGGCCGGGTGATCGACGCCGGCCATGCGGTGGGCGAGCGATTCCACGGTGTCCCCGGGCTGCACGGTGATTACCTTGATGCGCAGGGGACGCGCGGCCTGGATTTCCTCGAGCGTCAGGCGGCGGAATGAGTTCACCGTCTCGCGTGTGTTGCGCTCGCTCTCGGTGGTCTTCTGCCGGCTCGCGAAGATGAAGCGGTAGACGTCGCTGCCGAAGCGCAGCGCGTAGACCTTGAACTGCCATTGCTCGCCCTTGGCGGTCACGGCGGCCGCTGGGAAGCCGTTGATGGTGATGTCCTCGGTCGAGGATTTGTCGACGCCTTCCATCCAGCCGGAATTGAGATAGTCGCCGAGCGTCTGCTCGGCCGGCACCCGCACGACGTCGAAGCGCATCGCCTGCGAGCCGCCCTCGCGTACGCCGATCACCGCCTGCGCGGTGTTGTCGAGCGTGAAGTTGTCGGGCGCCTGGAAGGTGAAGCCGAGCTTGGGATGCAGGAAGCGGCGGCCGCGGACGAAGCCCTCGCTCGGGTCCTCGCCGTAGACGATGTTGTCGATCGCGCCGAGATAGCTCTCGCGGTCGCGTTCGGCGCCTTCGGGCGCCGCATATTGCCGCGCGATCGTCTGCGCGTTCTGCACGCGCTCGGGCGTTGCCGGATGCGACGAGGTGAAATCCTGTGCACGCGGATCGAGCGCGTTCTTGCCGGCCTTCAGCTCGGCATTGCGCTCCATCGCCGAGAGGAAGCGAGCCGCGCCATAGGGATCGAAATGCGCCCGCGCGGAGATGCCGACGCCGATGCCGTCAGCCTCGAACTCCTGGTTGCGCGAAAAGCTCGCCATGGTGAGCTTGGTCTTGGCGAGCGCGAGCGCGGTGAGCTCGGGATCGTTGCTCATGTCGGTGACGACGCGGGTGACGATCGCCGCCTGGCGCGCCTGGTCCTCGCGCATCGCGGCGTGCTTGGACAGCACATGCGCCATCTCGTGGCTGAGCACGGAGGACAATTCGGACGTATCGCTCGCGAGCGCAAGAAGACCGCGCGTGACATAGAGCTGGCCGTTCGGCAGCGCGAACGCATTCACCGCGCCGGAATTCAGGATCGTGACCTTGTAGCCCTGGTCGGGTCGATCGGAGGCCGCGACCAGCCGCTCGACTGTCTTGGTGACGAGCTGCTCGAGCCGGGGATCGTCATAGGCGCCGCCATAGCTGGCAAGGATGCGCTCGTGCTCCTTCTCGGTGGCCGGCGTCTGCGCCACGGCAGGTTTCGGTTTGGGCAGGGTAACGGCCGGCGCGGTGGTGGTCTGGAACCGGCCCATGTCACCGCACCCCGAGAGCAGCGCACTCAGGCTAAAAGATAGGCCAAGACAAAGTGCAGCCGACGCAGCCCGAAGGCGGCGGCTCACCTCTGTTCCGCGTCCCAAATCCCCATCCACGTCGCTTAACCCGTGCTGGCCTTAAGGCCTTACCCCGGCTAGTTCGTGCCCAGCAACTCGATCTGTCCCACCCGGAGCGCGTCAATCCGCGGCCCCGCATTCCCCTCGACCCAGCCCCGGACCCGAATCTTCCGATTCTCCAGGGACTTGAGAACGATCCCGGCGCTCTCAAAGGCCGGAACCATGCGCCTTGAAATAGTCACAGCAAAGCCGCGTGTCCAGTTCCGGCCAAAGTTGAGGTAAGTCGTTGCCCCAGCTTGCCGCACAGAGAGGACTTTGCCCTCGACCACTACGAAGCGCCCGATCCCGGCCAAAATATCGTCCGGACTTTCCGCGTTTTTTATGGCCGACGGGTCAGCCCAGCTGCCCTTTTTTCCGCGCCGTGCCTCGGCCTCCGCCGCCATAAGGGCCGCCGCGCAGTCCTTGTCCGCGATCTCGGCGGAGACGATTGCATCACCCTGGGACAACAATAGGGCCTGCACGGAGGTGTCGCTCTCGCCGACGAAAACCAGCGCTGGTTGACGGCCGTAGCGGTCCGGCGTGTCGTCGGTGCCGCGCAAGGACACGTCGCGGCCGGCGAGCATCGCGGCCAGCGCCTGCTTCGTTGTCGTCGTCGGCTCGATGCCGATGAGGCGCACTTCGCGCCCGTCGTCGAGGCGCAAGCTGCGTGCATCGACGACATCGGCAACGCGGCCCTCGCCCTGGGATTCGAATTGGCAGGCGGCCGCGAGGGCGGCGCTGTGAGATGCGAGGAGAAGGATGGCCGCGATGATGACAGATAACTTCACGTTGCCCGGAGAGGTTGTGTGACGTGCAATTCCTAACTCAAACCTGGCGGGCAGCGAAGGGGGCTTCCATACGATCTGCGGTGAGACCGTCAGTGGAGCACTTCATCCTTGCATCGTCATTGCGAGCTCGCAATGACGATGTAGAGGCGGTACTGCCACAAGCACCATTCCGCTTTGCGGAAAACGAGTGCGCGCATTGGGCCAATGCGCCGCGCACCTGCGCTTGCTGCCCCCTTTCGCATGCGGCATGATCGCGGCAATTACCAAATAACCAAGAGCAAAAACCAAGCCGCCATCAGAGCACGGCGCGATAAGGGAGGTCTTGATGAAGAGGATTTTGTCCGGCATTTTTGCCGCGGCCTTGGTCGCGAGCGCAGCGCAGGCTCAAGACAAAACCCAGGACAAGCCGCCTCTCAAGCTCGGCGGCATTCTCGACATGTCGAGCCTCTATGCCGACATCACCGGCCCCGGCAGCGAGATGGCGGCCAGGATGGCGGCTGAAGATTTCGGCGGCGAGGTGCTGGGCCGCAAGATCGAGATCCTCGCGGCCGATCATCTCAACAAGGCGGACCTTGCCGCCAACATCGCGCGCGACATGATCGACAACCAGGGCGTCGAGATGATCTACGACGTCGCGGCCTCCGCGACCGCGCTTGCCGCCGGAGAGATCGCGAAAGCGCGCAACAAGATCGTCATCTTCAACGGCCCCGGCTCGATCCGGCTGACCAACGAGGCCTGCGGTCCTCTCACCGTGCACTATGTGTTCGACACCTTTGCGCAGGCCAACACGACGGGACTTGCCGCGGTGAAGTCCGGCCTCGACACCTGGTTCTTCCTCACCGCCGACTACGCCTTCGGCCAGGATCTGGAGAAGGACACCAGCAACGTCGTGGTGAAGACCGGCGGCAAGGTCTTGGGCAATGTTCGCCATCCGCTCAACACCTCGGACTTTTCGTCCTTCCTGCTCCAGGCCCAGGCCTCCAAGGCGAAGGTGATCGGCCTTGCCAATGCCGGTGGCGACACCGTCAACGCCATCAAGCAGTCGGCCGAATTCGGCGTCATGAAGGGCGGCCAGAAGATCTCGCCGCTGCTCGCCTTCGTCACCGATATCGATTCGATCGGGCTCGAGACCGCGCAGGGGCTGTTGCTGACGGAAGCCTTTTATTGGGACGCGAACGATGAGACGCGCGCCTTCTCAAAGCGCTTTCAGGAGCGCATCAAGCGGCCGCCGACCTCGGCGCAGGCCGGCGTGTACTCCTCCGTCACGCACTATCTGAAAGCCGTGAAGGCGGCCGGCACCACCGATGCCGCCGCGGTCATAAAGGTGATGAAGGAGACGCCGATCAACGACTTTTTTACTCATAACGGCAAGATCCGCGAGGACGGCCGCATGGTGCACGACATGTACCTGTTCGAGGTGAAGAAGCCGTCGGAGTCCAAGGGACGCTGGGACGACTACAAGCTGCTCGCCACCGTGCCGGGCAACGAGGCGTTCCAGTCGCTCGAGCAGTCGCGCTGCCCGCTGGTGAAGAAATAGCTGTCGTTGCGAGGAGCGTAGTGACGAAGCAATCCAGAATCTTTCCGCGGAGATATTTCTCGATTGCTTCGCTTCGCTCGCAATGTCGGCGTGGAGAGAGACCCATCAAACAACGGCAAGGAAGAATCCCATGAGCAACGACATGGTCCTGCAAAAGCTCGAAGGCGGGCTGCTCACCATCACCATGAACCGCCCCGAGCGCAAGAATGCGCTCAACCCCGAGATGGTGCGCGGGCTGGTGGAGGCGGCGCGGCGCGCGGCCGATGATCCGGATGTACGCGCGGTGCTGTTCAAGGGCGCCGGCGGCAGCTTCTGCGTCGGCGGCGACGTCAAGTCGATGGCCGAGGGGCGCGCGCCGCTGCCGTTCGAGACCAAGCTTGCGAACCTGCGCCGCGGCATGGAGGTGTCGCGCATCCTGCACCAGATGCCAAAACCCGTGGTGGCGCAGCTCGACGGCGCGGCGGCCGGCGCGGGCCTCTCGATGGCACTGTCCTGTGATCTGCGCATCGCCAGCGAATCCTGCAAGATCACGACGGCGTTTGCCAAGGTCGGCTTCTCCGGTGACTATGGCGGCACCTATTTCCTCACCCAGCTCATCGGCAGCGCGCGGGCGCGCGAGCTCTATCTGATGTCGCCGGTGCTGAGCGCGAAGGAGGCGCAGGCGATCGGAATGGTGACGAAGGTGGTGCCGGACGCCGAGATCGACGTCGCCGCGCACGAGCTCGCGCTGTCGCTGGCACAGGGCCCGTCGATCGCGCTCGGCTACATCAAGCGCAACATCAACAATGCCGAGCACCTGCCGCTCGAGGATTGCTTCGACGGCGAAGCCATTCATCACACCCGCTGCGGCGATACGGAGGACCACAAGGAAGCCGCAAAGGCTTTTGTCGAGAAGCGGAAACCCACCTTCAAGGGCGCCTGACCATGGCCGGTGATATGCGCTTGCGGCAGATCTGCCTGGTCGCGCCGCAGCTCGGGCCCGTGATCTCCGATATCGCTGACATCATGGGCCTTTCCGTCTGCTATCGCGACGGCAATGTCGCGAAGTATGGGCTGGAGAACGCGCTGCTGCCGGTCGACACGATCCTGCTGGAGGTGGTGGCGCCGTTTCAGGACGGCACCGCAGCCGGTCGCTTCATTGCCAAGACCGGCGGCCGCGGCGGCTATATGGCGATTTTCTGCTGCGGCGATCCGGATGAGCGCGGCCGCAACGCGAATGCAATGGGTGTGCGCACCGCGAACATCATCGACCATCCGCCCTATCACGGCGTGCAGCTCCACCCGCGCGACTGCCGTGCCGCCTTCATCGAGTTCAATCACACCAAGGGCAGCGACAACATCCTGGGCGCCTACCCACCGGCGGGGCCGGATTGGCAAAAATTCATCCGCAAGGACGTGACGCAGGCGCTGACGGCGGTCGAGATGCAGAGCCCGGATCCGCAAAGCCTGGCCGAGCATTGGGGCAAGCTGATCGGCGTCGCGCCGGGCAAGGCGGAGAGCGGCGAGACCGAGCTGAAGCTGCCTAACGCCAGCTTCCGCTTCGTGAAGGGCGGAGCTGAGATCATGAGCGCGCTGGAGTTCAGGGTGGCGGATGTCGTGGGTGTCCTGCATGCCGCAAGAGAACGCGGGCTTGCGGCGGCGGGGAACGAGTTTCTGCTGGGTGGGGTGACGTTCCGGCTTACTGCGTGACCCTTGCGTCCGCTCCTCTCAATCCGTCATCCTTCGAGGCTCGTACCTCCAGCGACAACGGCTTCGCCGTTGCGTGGGGATGACGGATTGACAGAAGGACAAGGAATTCACCCCATGCCGCATCCGCTCGACTCTTTCTTCGCGCCCGCAAGCATCGCGCTGATCGGCGCCTCGCGCGATCATGAGAAGATCCCGGGGCGGCTGCTGTCGATGCTGCGCAGGAACGAGTATCCCGGCAAGATCTATCCGGTGAACCCCAACTACGCGGAGATCGACGGGCTCATCTGCTACAAGTCGATCGCGGACGTCGGCGCGCCGATCGACCTTGCCGTCATCATCATCCCGGCGCGCGCGGTGCTGCCGGCGCTCGAGCAATGCGCTGCCGCCGGCGTGAAGAACGCCGTCATCATCTCCTCCGGCTTCGCGGAGGAGGGCGGCGACAGCGCCACGATGCAGGAGGCTATCGCGGCGCTGGCAGCGCGCACGGGCATGCGCATCTCCGGCCCGAATGCGGAAGGCTTTTTCAGCCAGGTGCAGAGCGTGGCGGCGACGTTCAGCCCTGCGGTCGACGTCAAGCCGGGCGTGGCGCCGCTGGTCGCGACCACGCGGCGGATCGGCATCGTCGCCCAGAGCGGCGGCATCGGCTTTGCGTACTACAATCGTGCGAAGGCGCTTGGGGTCGCCGTGAGCTACGTCGTCTCGACCGGCAACGAATCCGATCTCGGCGCCGGCGAGTTCCTGGACTACCTTGTGCAGGACGGCTCGACCGACGTGATCCTGCTGTTCATCGAAGGCGTCCGCGATGTCTACAAGTTTCTCGCGGCCGCGCGGCGTGCTGCCGTGATCAAGAAGCCCGTCATCGTGACCAAGGTCGGCCGCAGCAGTGCGGGCGAGCGCGCGGCGGCGTCACACACCGCGAGCATGGCCGGCTGGTCCGCGGCCTATGACGCGGTTTTCGCCAAATACGGCTTCATCGTCTCTGATGATCTCGACGAGGCGCTCACGATCGCCGCCGTGCTCGCCAGCAATCCGCTGCCGAGAGGCGATCGCGTCGCGGTCGTCACTGTCTCCGGCGGTGCCGGCATCTGGGGCACGGATGCGGTGGCGCTGGGGGGCTTGCGGGTCCCCGAGCTCTCCGAGCCGATTCAGGCGGAGATCAGCAAATTGATGCCGTCGTACGGCACGGCGCGCAACCCGATCGACGTGACCGCCCAGGGCGTGACCTCGGGCGGCCTGCAACGAAGCGTCGATCTGCTCACCGCCTCCGACGAGGTCGACGCCATCCTGGTCATGCTGTCGCTGTCGAGCGAGGTGCGGATGCCCTTCAAGGAGGCGGAGTTGAAGCCGGTGCTGGCGGCGCAGAAGAAGCCGGTCGTGTTCTATTCCTACACGCTGCCGTCGGACTTCGCGCGGCGGGAGCTGGCAAAATCCGGCGTCGTCGTGCTGTCGGGCCTCACCCATGTCGGCGTCGCCTTGCGGCAGCTCGTGGACTTCGCGACATTTGACCCGCCCAGTCCGGCGGACGAGATGCGGCTTCCGGCGTACGATCTCTCGGCATGTCTCAAATCGCCGGTCCTGTCCGAGGCCGACAGCAAGACCCTGCTTCGTGCGGCCGGCATCGCGCTGCCGGAGGAGGTGCTGGTTGCGGGCAAGGGCGGACTCGACGCGGCGATCGCGCGCCTCAGTTTTCCGCTGGTGATGAAGATCCAGTCGCCCGACATCGTGCACAAGAGCGAGGTCGGCGGCGTGCGGGTGAACATCACGACCAAGGGCGAGGTGTTTCTGGCATTCGAACAGCTCCTGAACAATGCGCGCAAGCATCGGCCGGATGCCGCGATTCAGGGCGTGCTGCTTGGGCCGATGGCAAAGAAGGGCGTCGAGATCATCGTCGGCACGATGACGGATCAGACGTTCGGCCCGATGGTGATGGTGGGGCTCGGCGGTATCACCACCGAGCTGTTCCGCGACGTCGTCTACCGCCCGGCGCCGGTGAGCGCGGCGGAGGCCGGCGCGATGCTGGCCGGGCTGAAAGCCGCGCCGCTGCTCAACGGATTTCGCGGTGCTGCCAAGGCGGACGTTGCGGCACTAGCGCAGCTGATCGCCGACATCTCCGTGCTCGCAGCGCGGCATGCGCAGAAGATCGCGGAGATCGAGCTCAACCCGGTGCTGGTGCACGGCGAGGGGCAGGGCGTGACGATCGTCGACGCGCTGGTTGTGGGGCGGAAATAGCTGGCGGCAAAACACCGCCGTCGCCCCGGACAAGCGAGCGCTGATCCGTGACCCATAATCACAGGGAGAAGTTTGGCGAAGACTCGTGGTTACCAGCTCCCGCTACAACCACGCCCTGGGGATATGGGTCCCGGATCTGCGCTTCGCTTGTCCGGGACGACGGTGGAGGATGTGGTGGTGGTGCAGCGATACGGTGAGGCAGCGGCCTTACCGCCCCCTGAAATTCGCCGCCCGCCGCTCTTCCGTAGCCTTCACGCCTTCCCTAAAATCTTCAGTCGCGCGCAGCCGCGTCTGTTCCGCGAGCTCGTGATTGGTCGCGGCCATGACGCGATCGGCGAGTCCGTTGCGCATCGTCGCGCGGGTGGAGATCAGGCCGAGTGGGGAGCATTCAGCGATTTCGGCTGCCAGCTTCATTGCGGCCGGCTTCACCTGGTCCTGCGGCACCAGCTCGTTGGCGAGGCCCCATTTGTAGGCCTCTTCGCCGGTGACGCGGCGGCTGGTGTAGAACATCAGCTCGGCGTTGTTCTTGCCGATCAGCTCGGGCAGCGTCACGGTCAGGCCGAATCCGGGATGGAAGCCGAGCTTTGTGAAGTTGGCGGAGAAGCGCGCCTCCGGACAGGTGACGCGGAAATCGGCCGACACCGCGAGCCCGAGCCCGCCGCCGATGGCCGCGCCGTGCACTGCGGCGACGATCGGCTTCTTGGCGCGGAAGATGCGCACGGCCTGGATGTAGAGATGGTTGATCGGTCCCAGGCTGTCGGCCGGATCGCCCTTTGCCGCCTGTGCCTCCTGCTCCTGCCGCGCCGGATCGTTGAAATTGGCACCGGCGCAGAATGCCTTGCCCTGCGCCGAAAGAACGGAGGCACGGATCTCGATGTCGCGGTCGAACTCGTCGAGCGCGTCCGCGATCTGGTTGATCAGCGAGATGTCGAAGAAGTTGAGCGGCGGGCGACGAATCTCGATGGTGCCGACATGCCCGACCTTCTCGACGCCGATATCCTTGTAGCTGCTCATGATGATCCTCGTTAGCGCAAACCAAGCCCGCGGGCGATGATACCGCGGAGAACTTCGGTGGTGCCGCCCTGGATGGTGAGTTTCGGCGCGGTCTTGATGGCGAAATCGAGCTGCCGCTCCAGCGTCTCGCGATTGCTCGCAGTCTCCTCGACGAAGGCGGCGAGATCGCGCACGCGATGCGGAAGCTGCTGCTCCCACACCGTGCCGATGTCCTTGACGATGGAGGCCTCCACCACCGGCTCTTTGCCGGCTTGCAGCATGCCGGCAACGGAGACCGACATGCGCCGCATGGTGTGGAGCTGTGCGACGAGGCGGCCGATGCCTTCGGCGCTGCGGGTATCCGGATCGTTCCCGACTGCGCGCACCAGCTCGGTCAGCACGTAGTAGGTTTCGAGGAAACGCTCGGGACCCGAACGCTCATAGGCAAGCTCCGATGTGGCCTGTTTCCAGGCGCCGTCGACCTCGCCCAGCACATGATCGTCCGGAATGAAATGGTCGGTGAAGACGACTTCGTTGAATTCATACTGGCCGGTGATCTGGCCGATCGGATTCACCTTGATACCCGGCTGCTTCATCTTGACCAGAAACTGCGTCAGGCCGTGACGGCGATTATCCTTGGTCGGTTGTGAGGTCCGGAAGATCGCGATCATGTAATCGGCGATATGCGCCGAAGAGGTCCAGATCTTGGTGCCGTTGATGAGATAGCCGCCGTCGGTCCTGGTTGCGCGCGTTTTCGCCGCGAACAGGTCTGAGCCCGAATTCGGTTCGCTCATGCCGATGGCGAAGCACAATTCGCCGCGGCAGATGCGCGGCAGGATGTCCATCTTGATATGCTCGGGCGCGTATTTGAGCAGGATCGGTCCGCTCTGCCGGTCAGCGACGAAGAAGCGACGGGTCGGCGCATTGGCGACGCGCATCTCTTCGGTCACCACATAGCGCTCGAGGAAGGAGCGCTCATGGCCGCCATATTTCTTCGGCCAGGTGATGCCGATCCAGCCGCGCTCGCCGACGCGGCGCGAAAATTCCGGCGCGTCGGTGTCTTCGCGATTCGGCTTGAACGGGTTGAAGGTGCCGCGGGCCATTTCTTCGGCGAGGAAGGCGCGCACTTCCTTGCGCAGCTCCTCGCATTTGGGCGGCAGGCGGATCGGATCGAAACGGAGGGCAGCGGTCATGTGTCTCGTTTCCTATCCGTCAGCGTGACGCCACCAGCGGCCACAATTCATCGGCGCCGCGATTTGCAACCAGCTTGCCGAGTTCGACGGCCCAGTAGCTCTCAGAGCCGAAATCGTCGCGCCAGGCCAGCGCCCGCAGCGAATAGCGGTGCAAGATGTGCTCGATGGTGAAGCCGATCGCACCGTGTACCTGATGCGCGATGGCGCCGCCCTTCTCGGCTGCCTCCGCGCAGCGGATCTTTGCGGAGGCGGCTTCGAGATAGACCGCGTCGTTGAAAGCGGTCGCGCTCGCGATGGCATCGGCGGCGGAGGTCGCTGCGGCCAGCGCCGCGGCGGATTCGCCGGCGAGTTTTGCGAGGTTGTGCTGCACCGCCTGGAACTTCGAGATCTTCTTCTCGAACGCGACGCGCTCGTTGGAGTAGCGCACGGAGATGTCGAGCATCGATTCCAGCGCGCCCGCGATCTGGAGGCTGCGCACGACGCCGCCCATCAGCATCACCGTGGTCTGGTCAAGGTGCTTTGGCGCGGGCTTGATTGTGATAGGCGCGGCTCTCTCGAGCGTCACGACATCGCTGTCGTCGTAGCCGACATTGAGCCCGGCCTCGATCTTCGCCTTGCCGGCATCGACCAGCGCGATGGAGACGCCGCCAGTGCCATGCGCCAGCACCGCAAAATGCTTTGCAGCTTTCGCAAAGGGCACTCCGCGAACGCGGCCGGAGAGTGAGCCGTCGGGATTGAGGGTGATGCGGTCCTTCGGGCTCGCCGGCAGCACCGTCATCTCGCCTTCCGGGGAGGCGATCTTCGCCTGTGCGAGCAGCCAGCCGGCAAGCATGGTTTCGGCGAGGGGAACTGCGATCGCAAAACGCCCCGCAGCATTGAGCAGGGCGAAGCCATCGGCAAGGCTCGCGCCGGAGCCGCCGAGATCGTCCGGCACCCACGCCAAGGGCAGTCCGGCCTCACTCAGCGCCAGCCACAGCGGGGCTTTCCACGCGTCCTTCCTGTCGTTGTTGATGGTTTGCGGATCGGCGAGATCGGCGAAGATTTTCTCCGCGGTCTCGACGATGATGTTGTCACTCTCCGCCACAGCGTTCCCCGTGTTTTGCCATTGGCGCGTCCGTCTTTTCGAGCGGGTGCGCGAGCCTCTTCTTGCGCCCGATGATCGGAAAAAGCCACGGTCCTGACAAGCGTTGATCGCAGGTCCGCCTGCGGCGCGGGCATGGGCAAAGAGACTAATTCCGCTTAGCGGAGTTTGGTCGATTTGCAGCCGTCCACAAACTCGCTAAACAGGGCCGCTGGCATTCAGAACAAGAGAGGATAACCGGATGGCAAAGGACGGCTTGTGCGCAATCGTGACGGGGTCCGCATCCGGTCTCGGCGCGGCGACCGCGGAAATTCTCGCGCGTGGCGGTGCGCGGCTGGTCATCAATTATTCGTCGAGCCAGAAGGAAGCCGAGGCCACGGCCGAAGCCTGTCGCAAGGCCGGCGCGGCCGAGGTCGTGATCGCACAGGGCGACGTCTCGCGCGACGAGGATTGCCGCAGGATCGTCGCGGCGGCGGAGGCCTGGGGCCGGCTCGACGCGCTCGTCAACAATGCCGGCACGACCAAGCACGTCGCTCACGCCAATCTCGATGGTTTGTCGGCGGAAGATTTCCAACGGCTCTATGGTGTCAACACCATCGGTCCGTTCCAGATGGTGCGTGCGGCGCGCAAGCTGCTCGAGGCTGGTGCGAACGCCTCGGGGCGGGCGTCAGCGGTGGTGAACGTGTCCTCCGTTGCCGGCATCAGCGGTGTCGGCTCCTCGATCGCCTATGCCGCAAGCAAGGGCGCGCTCAACACCATCACGCTGTCGCTGGCACGCGCGCTTGCGCCGCTGATCCGCGTCAACACGGTTTGCCCCGGCTATATCGACACGCCCTGGTTCACCAAGGGTCGTGGCGAGGATGGCGCCAAGCAGGTGCGCGACAACGTGATCGCGAAGGTGCCGCTCAAGGTCGCCTCAAGCGCCGACGATATCGCGCAGCTCGTCTGCTTCCTCGCGACGCCAGCGTCGAGCAACATGACCGGCGAGATCGTGCGCATGGATGCCGGGCTGCATTTGATTACGTAACTCGTCATTGCGAGCGCAGCGAAGCAATCCAGAAGTGTCTCCGCAAAGGAAGACTGGATTGCTTCGTCGCTTCGCTCCTCGCAACGACGGAAGAGACGGCCAATGCCGTCAACCCTTGATCACCCCGCTCGCGACCAGCCGGTGCCAGATGAACAGCACCACCACCGCGCCGATGGTGGCGGTGATGAAACCTGCGCCCTGGTCCGCGCCGTAATGGCCGATGGCCTGGCCGACGAAGGTCGCGAGAAATGCGCCGGCAATGCCGAGGATGGTGGTGAGGATGAAGCCGTTCGGGTTTTTCGGTCCCGGCGCCAGCCAGCGCGCAATGAGGCCGGCGACGAAGCCGACGATGATGATCCACAACAGGCCGCCCATGCTCATGTCCGTGCTCCCCTTCGCTTCTCGCGTGAAATCAGATCCGGTCCGATACCTCGTTCTCTGTCGGCAGCCGTCCGTCCGGCGTCAGGTGATCGACCACCTGCGGCAGGTACTGGCTGAGACCGGACAGGAGTTCGTCGCGCGACAGGCCGCTCTGGGCTGAAAGACTCTGGATTTGATCCGCGCCGAGCGCATTGGCGAGGTCGCCCGGTGCGATCGGCTTGTTCTGACCTTTGCCGACCCAGGAATCCGCAGTTTCGCCATGGCCGCCTTGCTGGAGCTGGTTGAGGAGGTCACCGAGCCCGCCGCTGAGCACGCTGCCGGCCGCGCCGCCCGCGAGCAGGCCACCGAGGCCGCCCTTGAGCACATCACTGAGCCCGCCGCTACCACCGGGCCCGCCGGGAAGAACTGCGCCGCCCGCATTCGCTTGCGTCGGAGGCGGCAATGGAGACCGCTGCTGTGGCGCCGCATCGGGTTGACCTGCCGTCAAATGCTTGAACGCCTTCCAGGCGAGCAAGCCGAGGATTGCCATCGTCATCGGCGACATGCCGCCGGAGGATTCCTGTGAGCTTGGCGTGCTCGGGCCGCGCGGGCCGTTCTGCATGCCGTTGAGGACGTCGAGTAGACCCATGGTGCTCTCCCGCTGAACATGCCCCGCGGCAAAAACATATGGGGCTCTCATGACGGTTACAAGGCGGTCGCGCCGCAACCGCAGGGTCCGATGGGCAAGCGGCGCGGCCTTTGCTATCGATGCTCTGGTCAAAGACGCTGTCGAATGTGATAGGGCTTTTCGAGGAGCAGAGCGGGTGGTGACGGATCGACCGATCGCCGTTGCGGGCGCGGGGGCCATCGGATGCTTCGTCGGCGGCATGCTCGCTGACGCCGGCCGCCGCGTCGCACTCCTGGTGCGGCCGCGGGTGAAGACCGAAATCGAACGGTTCGGCCTCAGGCTGACCGATTTCGGCGGATCAGAGCGGCGGCTCGCCGCAGGCCAGCTCGCGCTGTCGGAAGATGCCTCAATTTTTCACAGTGTCGGCGTCGTTCTGGTGACGGTGAAGAGCGCCGACACGACTGAGGTCGCCGAGCTGATCGCCCGGCACGCGCCGGAGGATGCCGTCATCGTCTCCTTGCAGAACGGCGTCGGCAATGTGGGGATCCTGCGCGACAAGCTGCCCGGGCGGCGCGTGCTCGCCGGCATGGTGCCGTTCAACGTGATCGCGATGGGCGAGGGGCGCTTCCACCGCTCGACCTCCGGCGACATTCATGTCGAGAAGGATGCGGCCGATACGGCTGCGACGCTGTCGGTGCCGGGCCTCAGCATGCGCGCGAGCCCGGACATCACCGGCGTGCAATGGGGCAAGCTGATCATCAACCTGAACAATGCGCTGAGCGCGTTGTCCGATATGCCGCTCGCCGCCCAGCTTGCGAGCCGGGACTGGCGAAGACTGTTTGCGGACCAGATGGCCGAGGGGCTCGCGGCGATGACGGCAGCGGGCATCAACCCGGTGTCGGCAACGCCGATTCCGCCGCGCTGGACGCCGACGCTGCTGCGGCTGCCCGACATGATCTTCAACGTGATCCTGGGGCGGACCATGAAGATCGATCCCGAGGCGCGCTCCTCGATGTGGCAGGATCTGAAGCAGGGACGCAAGACCGAGATCGACTATCTGCAGGGGGCGATCATCTCGTTGGCGGACCAGCATGGGGTGGACGTGCCGCTGTGCCGCCGCATTGCTGCGCTGATCAGGGCGGCTGAAAGCGCGGGCAACGGCCCGCCGCGCCTGACGCCGCAGCAGATCCGCGGCGGTGCGTGAGCACTGGTCCGACCGGAGGAGCGCCGATGAAGCCTGGCTTGATGATTGGGATTGCGGTCGTCGCGCTCTGCGGCGCATCCGATCTTGCGCTGGCCCGGCCGCCCACCGTCACCCCATCGCCCGGCTATGACAGGCGATTGCAGGAAAGCCGATCGGCGCCGAGCGGCACGACGACAGTTGCGCCCGCTGGTCCACCGGCGACCACGCACAAGCATTCAAGGAAGAAGCATACGAACTGATGCGCGACGCTGTAGCACGGTGTCGGGGCTACGCACTCCCCCCGCAAAAGCGGGGAATCTAGTACGCCGCGGCTTCTCCGCACACGACTACTGTCTCTGGAATACTGGATCGCCCGCTTTCGCGGGCGATGACGGCTGAGAGCTGGAGGGGGTCCAACCAACTCGCAGGAGCAGCAGTTCACCCTGAGCCCTTCTTCGCCTTGTTCGGCGTCGGGCTGAACAGCTTCTTCAGTTCGTTCAAGCTCTCCGACAGCCGCGGCCATTCGCAGGAGAACGAGCCCTTGGTGCATCCCTTCGCACGCGCGCGGGCATCGCCTGTCGCGGCCTGCTGCTTCGGCCGCTCGACCGGAACCGGCACGCGCTCGGTCTCGGTGCGCAGTGCGACCTGGTGGACTTGCTCCTGCTGTTGCTGCTGTTGCTGCTGTTTGGCGGCGGCTTCGGCAGCCAGATTGGCGCGTCGCTGAGTGGCGAGATAGGCGGCGTAGGATTCGTCGATCTTCTTCTGTTCCTCCGGCGTCGGATTGGGACCTGCGATGTCGAAGCTTCGATCCTGGAGGAAGTCGTAATAGGTGTAGCCGCCACCCATCTTGCGGCGGCCGGCGAACTTGGCGTTGCACTCGGCGAGCGCGGCCGTCTTCTCCTGCCTGGTTGCGTATTTCTCGGCCCGATCGGCGCATTCCTCGAAATCAACCGGTGTGCGCTTCCACCATTGCGCATGCGCATGCGGCGGCGTCAGCAGGACTAGTCCTGTCATAATGCCAAGCAACAACCCGGCGCTACGCGATGCGATCACGAACGACATTCAACAGATACAATCTTTGTGGAACTCAACTGAATCAGCCGAATTTTCGCCTGTTTCCAGCCACTTGTCACCCGGGGAACCCGACATTTTCATGGCTGCATTGCTGACATTTTTTGCTTGACGTGGCCGGCAGGTCACAGCGGCATGGCACGCGATGCGCATAGAGTTGCAAAGCCGCGCGTGGGAGGATTTTTGGCAATGAGATGGCGGACATATGTGGCAACGATTGCGTTGGCGCTGCTGTCGTATCACGCTGACGCTGCCGATGAGGACGCACCCAACCGCGCGCCGGTGAAGGCGGTCGCCGATGCCCGTCTTGCGGTCGGCGACCAGGGTCTCTTGCCGCTTTATCTCTCCAGCGATTGGGCCCTACCGCTGCCGGCGATCACCCGTGCCGTCATCGTGCTGCACGGGCGCCTGCGCAACGCGGATGTCTATTACAAGTCGGCGCGGACGGCGCAGGCGGCGGCCGGCGACGAGGGCCGGGCCACCATCATGATCGTTCCGCAGTTTCTGGCGCAGATCGACGTCGACGCGTACAAGCTGCCCGACGAGACGCTGCGCTGGTCGCTGGAGGGATGGGAGGGCGGCGAGGCCGCGCTCGCGCCGAACCCGGCCTCCTCGTTCGAGGCGCTCGATGCGATCCTCGCCAAGCTCGGCGACCGTCGCATCTTTCCGAACCTCAAGCAGGTCGTGGTGGCCGGTCATTCCGGCGGCGGCCAGGTCGCGCAGCGTTATGCCATCGCGGGCAGGGGCGAGGCGACTCTGGCGCGGCAGCACATCGAGGTGCGCTACGTCGTCGCCAATCCGTCATCCTATGCGTATTTCAGCACCGAGCGGCCCGAGCCGGCGATCGCGGCCTCCTGCCCCGATTTCAACAACTGGAAATACGGCATGGAAGGGCGCCCGCCTTATCTTGCGGACGCGGCGCCGGCAGCGCTCGAACAGCGCTATGTCGAGCGCGAGGTGATCTACCTGCTCGGCACGCTCGACACCAACCCCGAGCATTCGGCGCTGGACAAGAGCTGCATGGCGCGTGCGCAAGGACCCTATCGCTACGCCCGCGGCCACGCCTATGTGGAAGCGATGGCCAAACGCGACCATGGCACGCCCAATCACAAGCTGTTCGACGTTACCGGCGTCGGCCACGACGGCGACAAGATGCTGACCTCGAAATGCGGGCTCGCAGCCCTGTTCGATCTGCCGGGCTGCACCGCGGAGCGGTGAGCTGCGCCCACGCGGGCCCCAAGTGTCAGAGCGCTTTTGCGTCAGAGCATTTTGCCGACGATTTTCGTCATATCCGCCGCCGAATACGCGCGCAGCGTCTCGGTACGGACATTGCCGAGTGCGCCGAGACTGAGACTGAGTGACATCACGGCCGGCTCATCTGGAGCGTCCAGAACCGTCACAAAGTCATATCGTCCCTGCGTCCACACGAGCTCTTTCACGGTCACGCCGAATGTTTTGGCCATTTCCCTGAAAGCGTCGGCGCGCTTCGGCGAGTCCTTGACGTTGCGGATTCCCTGATCAGTGAAGTTTCCCAGCACGACATAGGCCGCCATGGTCGTCCTCCCTGGTTAAAGCCTGATACAATTCTCGCATGAGGAAACCGCGCCGAGCTTGCCACAGCAGCTGTAACGATGCACTTGCCCGTTGGGGAACGTCAGCGGACGTGACTTATCCGGTCAGGAGAGCGGCCGCGCAAAGCTGAGCTCGTGGCCGTCGGGATCGGTGAGATGGAAGTAGCGCTCGCCCCATTCGGCATCGCGGGGCGGGGTCGAGGGCTGCCATCCGGCCGCGAGCGCGCGCTGATGGATGGCATCGACGTCGGCGACGTAGAAGATGACGCGGCCCCACCAGGACCAATGCTTGTCCGCGGGCTGGGCGATCAGGTTGAGATAGCCGGGACCGGCGCGGAAGCTCGTGAACGCCTCGGCTTCGCCGCCGTACAGAACCTCAAAGCCCAGCGAACGGTAGAAGCCGACGGCACGCGCCATGTCGTGGGTGGCGAGCGTGATGGCGCTGATGCTCTCGATCATGGTGCGCTCCCCATGGATTGGACCCGGCGATATTAGAGCCCTGATGAAACGATTGACGATGGTCAATGTTGCGCTTGGGAGAGATGCGGACATCCAACAGGCGGGAGGTCTCGATGCGAAGAGCTGCGACGCCGGATGGCGCGTTGCCGAGACCCGGAACGGCGGAGGCGATCGAGCTCGGCTGCACGTGCCGGGTGATTTCCCATGACTCCAAGACGGACGAGCTGGAGCCGTCCGGGATGCTGGTCGCTCCCGACGCAAACTGCCCGGTTCACGGCACGTCGGCCCAGCTCGAGGAGCACGATTGAGGCTGCCGTAATGTCGGCCTTTCGCCGCATCGCAACGCTGGCGATTTGCGACCTGCTCTGCTATGGAGACCCCAAGTGCCTGCATCCTCTGCAGGTTCCGCGGTCCCGTAGCTCAGCCGGATAGAGCGGCGGTTTCCTAAACCGTAGGTCGGATGTTCGAGTCATCCCGGGATCGCCATTTTGTCACCTATGTCTCAGGCCGCTCAATGGGCCTCGCCGCCATTCGCCAGGTCCGTCGGCGCAAAAGTTGCTAGAAGGAACGTACTTCCTTCCTGGCTTGGCTGACGCGCCAGCCACGCCTCACTGCCATATCCGGAGACAATGATGCCTTTCGACTTGATCCTGCGCGGCGGGCGGGTGATCGACCCCTCGCAGAAGCTCGATGCCGTGACGGATGTCGCGTTTGCGGGCGGCAAGGTCGCGGCGATCGGAAGCTCCCTCAAGGCGGATCCGGGCACGGAGGTGCGCGACGTTTCACGTTACATCGTGACGCCCGGCCTGATCGATTTGCACACCCATGTCTATTGGGGCGGCACCTCGCTCGGCATCGATGCCGAGGAATTTTGCCGTCTCTCCGGCGTGACCACCGCGGTCGACACCGGCAGCGCCGGCCCCGGCAATTTCGCCGGCTTCCGCAAGCATGTGATCGAGCCGAGCCAGGTTCGCATCCTCGCCTATTTGCACGTCTCGCATGCCGGCATCTTCGGCTTCTCGCACAAGGTGATGGTCGGCGAGAGCGAGGAGCTGCGGCTGATGAACCCCATCGATGCGGCCAAGGTGGCGGACGCCAACCGCGATCTCATCGTCGGCATCAAGGTGCGCGTCGGCCTGCATGCCTCGGGCACCTCCGGCATCGTGCCGCTCGATATCGCGCTCGAAGTGGCCGAAGAGGTCGGAATGCCCCTGATGGCGCATATCGACCATCCGCCGCCGAGCTATGAAGAGGTGCTCGCGCGGTTGCGTCCCGGCGACGTGCTGACCCACGCCTTCCGGCCGTTCCCGAATACGCCGGCCACCGCACAAGGCACGGTCAAGAAGGTCGTGCTGGAAGCGCGCGAGCGCGGCGTGATCTTTGACATCGGCCACGGCAAGGGCTCGTTCGCCTTCAAGACCGCGCGCGCGATGCTGGCGAACGGCTTCTATCCGGATACCATCTCCTCCGACATTCACTTGCTCTGCATCGACGGCCCGGCCTTCGACCAGGTGACGACCATGTCGAAGTTCTTGTGCATGGGGATGTCGCTGTCCGACGTGGTCGCGGCCTCGACCGTCAACGCCGCGATGGCGCTGCGCCGCCCCGAGCTCGGCAGCCTCAAGCCCGGCAGCGTCGGCGACGCCACGCTGATCACGGTTCGGGAAGGGCAGTTCGACTATGTCGACGTCGTCGGCGAGCACCTGATCGGCAACCAGAAGATCGCGTCCGAAGGCGTCGTCATCGGCGGCCGCTGGTGGCATCCGAAGTAGCGATCTCGACCTCGCCGTATTCGCTTATCCCAGCCTATGGGGAGACGAAAGTTTGTCGTCGTCCCGGCCTGCGCCGGGACGACACTGATTGTGTGGTCGAGCCTCTCCCCACGCCGGGAGCGCAGCTCACTCATTCTTATCCACGTTCCAGAACATCGGCGTCGCCGGGCCGTCGATCACGCCGGTGAGCGATTTGCGCCATGCGCTCGGCGCCTGGAACTGGCCGAGCGGGACGTAGATCACCTGGTCGTAGGCTTCCTGCTGCACGTCGAGGGCGATCTTCTTCTGCTCTTCCGGTGAGGTGGCGCGGGCAAAGGCGTCGCGCAGCGCCTCGAGCTTGGGGTCCTCGGACCAGCCGAACCAGCCGCCCTCCTTGCCCTTGCCGACCATCGCGCCGTTGACCAGCGGGTTCATCGAATCTGCGGCTCCCTGGTAGGTGAAGAACATGTTCCAGCCGCCTTCCTTCGGGGATTTCTGGTTGGCGCGGCGGGTCACCACCGTCTGCCAGTCCATCGCCTGAAGATCGACCTTGAAGCCGGCTTCGCGCAGGAGCTGTGCGGCCACGATCGGCTGCGCTTTCAGAAGGATCTGGTCGCCGGGCGCCAGGATCACGACGGGCGTGCCGTCATACCCGGATTCGGCCAAGGCCTTCTTGGCGTCCGCCATGCCGTTGCCCTTGACAAGGGTCTCGCCGCCGGCGTCGCTGGCCAGCGGCGTATCGCAGATGAAGAATGCGCCGCAGAGCTTGTAGTATTTGGGATTGCCGATCTGGGCGTCGAGCACGTCCTTCTGGTTGATTGCGAGCAGCGCAGCGCGACGGATCTTCACATTGTCGAACGGCGGGTGCAGGAAGTTCATCCGGCCGAACGATTGGAAGCCGAATTTGTTCAGGATCGCGATGTTGATGTCTGGATTGGACTCGAGCACTGGCAGCAGGTCGAACGGCGGCGTCTCGACGAAATCGACATCGCCGGATTGCAGCGCGTTGAGCGCGGTCTGCGCGTCCGGCATCGTCAGCCACTCGACACGGTCGACCTTGACCACCTTGCCGCCCGAGGTCCATTCGGCCGGCTCATTGCGCGGCACGTAGTCGGTGTTCTTTTCGTAAATGGCTTTCACGCCGGGCTGGAATTCGGCGGCCACGAACTTGAACGGGCCGGAGCCGATCTGCTCCGGAATCTGCTTGCTGATCGGAGTCTCGGCAAGCCGCTTGGGCATCATGAAGGCCACGATCGACGATGGCTTGGCGATCGTCTCCAGCACGAGGCCATAGGGCTCCTTCAGCTTGAGGACGATCGTCTTGGCGTCCGCGGCTTCGATGCTCGCCGTGAAGTCCATCAGCTTGCGCGCCATGCCGTCGACGCTCGCGCCCCAGCGCTTCAGCGAAGCGACGCAGTCCTCCGCCGTCACCGGCGCTCCGTCATGCCACTTCAGGCCGTCGCGCAGGGTGAAGGTGTAGGTCAGCTTGTCGTCGGAGACCTTCCAGTCGGCCATCTGCGGCTTCACCTTGAAGCTGGAGTCGATGCCGAGCAGCGTATCGTAGACCATGTAGCCATGGTCGCGGGTGATGATGGCCGTCGTGAAGCCGGGATCGGTGACGCGAAGGTCGGACTGCATCACGGCCGTCAGGATCTTCTTTCCACTCGCGGCAGATGCAAGCGACGTCCATGCAACGGGAAGTGCCGATAGCGCAACAGCCGCAAGCTGGAACAGTTTCCGGCGCGAGACGTGAACCATTCGCTATTCTCCCGACCTGACGCAAAACGAAACCAGATGGCAGCTGCCGATGGCGGGCAGCGTATGGCGGGGAGCCACACCTGACAAGGAGGGTTGCTTCCACCGATCTGAATTCGATTGCGACCAAGGGCCGTGCCGCCGAAGCCGGCGGCGCGAGCAAATGCGGAGAGTCGTCGCGCTTTTGACGGACGCGCGTCAGTCCCGCCCCGCCTCCATGATCGCACGTGCCAGCCGGGCCGGATCGGAGAAGCACAATTCGTGGCTGCCCGGCACCTGAACCAGGCGGAACAACCCGAGCTTCTCCGACAGCCGCGGATGCCAGGGATAGCCATGCGGCAGCGCGGTATCCTCGGTGCAGTTGATGTAGGACTTCGCCAGTTGCATCTCGGCCGGGTTGGTCTTCAGCGCGATCTTGTCGCTGAAGGTCTTGAGCGGGTGCGGATTGAGGATGTCGTAGGCACGCTGGGCCAGCTCGAGATCCGCGTCATTGATGAACGCCTCGCGCCAGATCGGGAATGGCAGCACCACCGAGCCGTCGCCGCGCTCGGCGGCGATCGCCTCGAACAGGCCGAGATAGTGTGGCGGCACCATGTCGTTGAGCGACTCGCCGTTGTTGGGGACGAAGGCATTCCAATAGACCAGCCGGCGGATTCGCTCCGGCACGAGGTCGGCGACCCCCGTGATGACCATGCCGCCATAGGAGTGGCCGAGCAGGATCACGTCCTTCAGATTGTTCTCCGCGAGATAATCGGCGATCGACTGGATTGCTTCCTCGAGCCCCGTGGTCTTGGTGTCGCCGGGCCGGTTGCCCCTGATCGTGGGCGTATGAACGGTGTGGCCGGCGGCGCGAATGGCGGCGGCGACGGGCTCGAGCTCGGCTCCGGTGTGCCAGGCGCCGTGGACGAGGACGTAGGTCGACATATTGTAGCTCCTCCGCAAGGATGGTTAGATCGGCGCGGCAATCGCCGGCCGGGGACCCTGCCAACTGAACGTCGGTCGTTGTCTTTGTTGCAGCCATATTGCGCCGGCCGCGGATCGGTCCGCTTGGCTGGCGCTGAACCGGATTGGTCTCGGAGCGAACTGATGGAGCAGGTCAATCCCGCAAGCCGGCCGCGGCACTTCGTCTGGAATACTGCGGAGGCACGCCCCACGGAGCAGTTTTCCTACTACCGTGAAGCGATCTGCCAGGCGTTCATGAACCTGACGCCGGAATCGGCGATGACGGCGCGTTTTCCGGCGAAGGTGGAGACGATCAGGTTCGGCGCCGGCGCGGTCAACCGCGTGGTGTTTCCGGAGCATATCGTGCATCGCTCGCGCAGCGATATCGCGGCGTCGAGCGAGAGCTGCTTCTATCTCAACTTCAAGCTCGCCGGCCGCTGCCGCATGGTGCAGGGCAATCGCGACGTCAGCCTGTCGCGCGGCCAGGTCGGCATCTGCGACAGCGACCGCGAGGTGAGGCTGCTGCATGATCGTGGCCCGACGCTGGAGGTCGCGTCCTTCTGGGTGCCGTCGCGCGAACTGCGCGACCGGCTGCCGCCTGGTTTTGATTTCGAGGTCGAGCGGGTCTCCGATGATCCCCATGTCGGCCATCTCATCGTCGAGACGGCGCGCTCGCTCAACGCCGGCGCCTTGCGGATGACTGAGGAGGACAGCATCCGCCTGTTCGGCGTGCTGCTCGACCTCGTGGCGCTGAGCCTGTCGCGCCGCTCGCGCGCACAGACGTCGGAAGCCGCAAGCTTTGCGGATGCCACCGTGCTGGCGCTGCGTCGTGCCGTTCACGAACGGTTGCGCGAGCCGGGCTTGACGGTCGCGGCGGTGGCGGGCGCCGTTGGTATCAGCGAGCGCTACGTGCACAAGCTGTTCGAGCGTTTCGGCACGACGTTTTCCGACTACATCATGGAGCGCCGCCTCGACGGCGCCGCGGCGGATCTGACGGATCAGGCCATGGCAGGTCGCGAGATCGGCGCCATCGCTTTCGACTGGGGCTTTTCGGACCTCTCCCACTTCACGCGGCGCTTCAAGCAGCGTTTTGGTTGCCGGCCGCGCGACTGGCGCAGCCGGTAAGGTCGCGCGCTAAAGCGCGATGAGATTAGGATGAATCGTCATCGCGCTTTAGGTTGTGGTTTGAGCATGATCTTTTCGGAAAACCGCTTCGCACTTTTCCGGATCATGCTTTAGGCCTGCTCGCGATAGAATTGCAGGAGTGCTGCGCCCGGTGGCGACAGCCAATCGGCGGCGCCCGTGATGTAGCCCTCGATGCGATTGCTTGTGCCGATGAGATAGGTGATGGGCATGCCGATCAGCCTGAAGGCTGCATCCGTCGGATCGTTCGCCGCCACGGCGGCGCCATAGGCATCGACGTAGGAGCGGAGATTTTGCGTGTCGAGGCCGCCGAGGTAGCGCGTGATCTTACCGAGATCCCCAGTGTCGGTGCAGATCGCATAGACGTCGAGGCCATCGCTCCGCGACCGCGCGAGGCTTGCCATGACCGGCAGATCGAGGCGGCAGGCCGCGCACCAGGTCGCCCAGAAATTGACGAGGGTCACGCGCCCAGGCTTTGCCGTCAGCACGACGTCCTTGCCGCGCAAATCCCGTAACCGAAGCGGCGGCATCGGCAGGCGAGGCCGTACCACGGTGAACTGGCTGCGCCCGGTTGCAAACACCGGCGGCCAAACTGACTCTTCGCTGGCCGCGCGACCAGGATGCAGGCCAGCCAATCCAAGCGCGGGCGCTGCCAAGAGCATCGCGCGCCGCGTCAGTCCGGTCCGGTTGGCACGAGGCGCATCAGGCATGGATATAGGCCCAGCCCCTGAGCTGGAGGTCGACCACGCGCCCGATGCCGAACGGCACCAGCGTCGCGCCCGATATCAGCGGAATCGTGATCTGCTCCTTGGCCTCCGCGATCGCCTTGGAGGATGCGCACATGCTGTAGGCGAGGTTCGGCAGCGATTGCCGCAATGTGGCGAGCGGCTCGGCGAGCGCTGTCTTGTCCGCCCGAAACACCTCGATGCCCTTGCCGTTGGCGACGACCTCGATCGTGAGCTTCGCGCCTCGCTCGGCAAAGTGCCTGGCGAGATTGGCCGAATAGCTGATGGCATGTCCCATGACATAAGGCTCGTTGCTGTCGATGAGGATCACCACGCCGTCGACGAGGCGATCCTCCTTGGCTGCTCCCGCGTGGGAGCCGGCCGCGGTGAAGACCGAGGCGCCGGCCAGTAATCCCCTGCGCGATAGTCCGTTGGAAAGCACCGTCATGGCTGTCGCCGCGGCCCTGCGCGTCAGAACTGACGCGGTGCGATCGGCGCGTTGCGGCCGCGTCCCCACAGCACGAAGAGGGCGAGCGCGAGCAGGACCAAGTTGAGCGGCGTGACCGCAGCCTCGCCGCGCGAGACGTGGAAGCCGATCGCGATGACCTGCAACACGGTGCAGCCGAGGGCGGCCAGCACCGTCAGTCGCGGCAGGATGCGCGTCAGCGCCGGCATGAGAATGCCGATGCCGCCGGCGAGATCGATCAGCCCAATGACGCGCACGAAGGCTTCGGAATGCTCGCCGGTCCAGGGCATCATCGCCGCAAGCTGCGGAATCGGCGTGAGCAGCTTGACCAGCCCGGCCGAGGTGAAGACGAAGCAGATCAGGATCTGGGCGATCCAGAGGCCGATGCGAAGGGCGCGGCCGGGCGTGGCGGTTTCGAGAGCTGTGGTCGACATGGCGGTTCTCCGACGAGTGGGTTGCCACCATTTGATAGTTTCTCCATTTTTGATCATTATGTGTTCCGGGATAGGTTCCTTTCCTGGATGTTGATGATCTCATGGATTCCCTGGTCAGCATGAGGGTGTTTTGCCTGGTCGCCGAGCTGAAGAGCTTTGCGGCTGCGGCGGATCGGCTGCGCATTTCGCCCGCCATGGCGAGCAAGCATGTGATGCAGCTCGAGAAGCGGCTGGGCACCCGGCTGCTCAACCGGACCAGCCGGCGCGTGAGCCTCAGCGAGAGCGGCACGCTCTATTTCGAGCAGGCGCGCCAGATGCTCGATTCGCTCGACGAGGTCGAAGCCGCCGTCAGCAAGGCGACCGTCGTTCCGCGCGGCGTGCTGCGGCTGACCGCGCCGGTGTGGATGGCGAATGCAATGTTCGCGCGCGTGCTGGCGGAGTACCAGGCCCGCTATCCCGAGGTGCGTCTCGACGTCGATCTCAGCGGGCGGCTGGTCAACCTGGTCGAGGAGGGATTCGACCTCGCCTTGCGCGCGACGGGCGCGCCCGACGAAGCCCTGATCGCGCGTCCCATCACCGGCGTCCCGTTCTACATGGTGGCAGCTCCTGCCTTTCTCAAAAGCGCTGGTCGCCCGACGAAGCTGGCCGATCTCTCCGGCCAGGCCCTGCTGCACTACGCGCTTTATCCGGGCGAGAGCTTCTCCTTCACAGGCGAGCGCGGCACCGAGACCGTCAAGCTGAATCCGGTTCTGCGCAGCGGCAACGAAACGCTGCTTCACATGGCAGCGCTCGAAGGCATGGGCTTCGCCTTCCTGCCGAAATGGCTGGTCACCGACGACATCGCCGCTGGACGTCTCGAGCACGTCATGCCCGACCAGATCATCTTTGTCGGAAAGCTGTTCGCGGTCTATCCGAGCCGCAAATATCTCTCCGCCAAGGTGCGGACGTTCATCGATTTCGTCGCGGCCGACAAGCGGATGCGATAGCAGGTTGGCCCTATTGCATCATACGCGCGTCCCACCCCTCATCCTGAGGAGCCCGCGAGGAGCGGGCGTCTCGAAGGATGTAGGCCACAGCGAGGCCTCACGGTTCGAGACGCGCGTTCCGCGCTCCTCACCATGAGGGGCTTGTAAGGACTACAGCGATCTCGCGATCAACAGCTTCATGATCTCGTTGGTGCCGCCATAGATCTTCTGGATGCGGGAATCGATGAAGATGCGCGAGATCGGGTATTCCTGCATGTAGCCGTAGCCGCCGAACAGCTGGAGGCATTCGTCTGATGTCTCGACCTGCTTTTCCGAGCACCAGTATTTCGCCATCGAGGCGGTGACGGTGTCGAGATCCCCGGCGATCAGGCGCTCGACGCACCAGTCGACGAAGACGCGGGCGATCATCGCCTCGGTCTTGCGCTCGGCGAGCTTGAACGCGGTGTTCTGGAATTCCATGAGCGGCTTGCCGAAGGCGGTGCGTTCCTTGGTGTAGTCTGTGGTGAGCTTGACCGCGCGCTCCATCGAGGCGACGGCGCTGACCGCGAGGGCCAATCGTTCCTGCGGCAGTTGCTGCATCAGCTGCACGAAGCCCTGGCCCTCTTCCTTGCCGAGGAGGTTTTCCGGCGGCACCACGACATTGTCGAAGAAGAGTTCCGAAGTATCGGAGGCGTGCAGGCCGATCTTGTCGAGGTTGCGCCCGCGGCGATAGCCCTCCGCGCCCGCGGTCTCGACCACGATCAGCGAGATGCCCTTGGCGCCGACTTCGCCGGTGCGCGCGACGACGATGACGAGGTCGGCGGCCTGACCGTTGGTGATGAAGGTCTTCTGGCCGTTGATGACGTAGGAATTGCCCTGTTTCTTCGCCGTGGTCTTGACGCTTTGCAGGTCCGAGCCGGTGCCGGGCTCGGTCATGGCGATGGCGCCGACCATCTCGCCCGACGCCATCTTCGGCAGCCAGCGCGTCTTCTGCTCCTCCGAGCCGTAGTTGAGGATGTAATGCGCGACGATGGTGCTGTGCACGGAGACGCCGGTCGTCACTTCCGGCACCGTGCTCTCGATATCCTCCAGCACCGCGGCGTCATAGGCAAAGGTCGCGCCCATGCCGCCATAGGCTTCGGGCACGCTGGGCAGCAGCGCGCCCATCTCGCCGAGGCCGCGCCAGGCGGCGCGGTCGACCATCTTCTGTGAACGCCATTTTTCGGCGTGCGGCGCCAGATCCTTGGCCAAAAATTTCCGGAACTGGTCGCGGAAGATTTCGAGCTCTTCGGTCATCCAGGAGGAGCGGTAGGACATGAAAACTCCGGTAGGTGATGCGACTGTCTTGGTACGCCGGAGGGGGCCGGCAATTATTGTGTTTTCAGGCTGCGCCGGTGACGCTACCAAGGCAACCGGATTCGAGCCTTTCGGGGTGCGTGACTTTGACCGCTGGAACGACCGAGCTCAAGATCGACATCGCGCGGGTGGGCGTCGTCTCCGCGCTGCTGACGATGCCGGACAAGCCGCGCGCCTGCTACGTCCTCGCCCATGGCGCGGGTGCCGACATGCGGCACTCGTTCATGGAGCACGTTGCGGCGGGCCTTGCCGATCGGAGCATTGCGACCCTGCGCTATAACTTTCCCTATATGGAGAAGAAGCAGGGGCGGCCCGACCCTCCGGCAATTGCGCAGGCCACGGTACGGGCGGCGGTCGAGGAGGCGGCGCGGCTCTGCCCCGTTCTTCCCCTCTTTGCCGGCGGAAAATCGTTCGGCGGGCGCATGACCTCGCAGGCGCAGTCCAAGGCGCCGCTGCCCGGCGTGCGCGGGCTCGCTTTCCTCGGCTTTCCCTTGCATGCCGACAACAAGCCGTCGGTCGAGCGCGCGGCGCATCTATCCGGGATCGAGATCCCGATGCTGTTCCTTCAGGGAACGCGGGACAGGCTCGCCGATCTCCACTACCTCAAGCCCGTGATCGAGGAACTCGGCTCCAAGGCCAAGCTGCATGAGGTCGCTGGCGGCGATCACTCCTTCCTGGTCCTGCGCAAATCCGGCCGCAGCAATGACGAGGCGATGCAAGAGGTGCTCGATACGCTCGCGGCGTGGATCAACGAACGCGCCTGAGCGCTCGCGCCATTATCCCGAGTAGAGTCCCTTGTCGCGCGCCTTCTGGATCGCGAGCGCGGCGATCAGGTCGAGCGACGGTGTCGAGAGACCCGCGGCATGGGCAAAGGCGGACGGCGCCTTCACCAGCACGTCGATCTCCATGGCGCGTCCGAGCTCGTAGTCCTGAAGCAGCGACGGCTTGTGGTTGGGCGCCGGGCCGCTCCGCGTCACGCGCTTGACCTCGGGGATGTAATGTAGCGCGATCTCGTTGGCTTCATTGAGCAGGCGGGGAATGACGTCCGTGAAGGCGGGGTCGTTGCGCACCCCGCGTGCGGTCAGGCCCGTGAGCAGGCACAGCACCGACAGGGACATGTTGGTCAGGAGCTTTGACCAGATCGCCTCGCGGATGTCGGAGATGGGCGGCGAATCTAGCTTGGCTTCGTTCAGGGCCGCGCGGAGCTGGCTGATGCGCTCGCTGGTGCGGTCGTCGCATTCGCCAACCAGCAGCCGGTTACGGTCCGGCGAGAGATTTTCCACCACGCCGGGCTCGACCACCTCGTTGGAGGAGAACACGACGCCGCCGACGATGCGCTCCTTGGCAATCGCCTTGCGCAGGCGCGCGCCGGGATCGAGGAAGGCGAGGTCGGGCGGGGCAGGGTGCCGCGGCGGCAGACCAATATTGTACCACCAGGGAATACCGTTTTGGGCGAACACGATTGCGGTGTTCTCGCCGAGCAACGGC
Organism: Bradyrhizobium iriomotense; assembly: GCF_030160715.1. Taxonomy (GTDB): domain Bacteria; phylum Pseudomonadota; class Alphaproteobacteria; order Rhizobiales; family Xanthobacteraceae; genus Bradyrhizobium; species Bradyrhizobium iriomotense. Next base: position 76,362 of record NZ_BSOW01000002.1, on the reverse strand, counting down.
GCGATGCCGGAGACGAGGCCCGGCAGGCCGGTTGCCTTCAGCGTAGAGATCACGACGTCCTGCGGCCCGAGCTGGGCCGGGTCGCCGGAGGCGCGGACTTTGGCACAAACTTCCGCCTCGCCGACGCGCAGCTTGAGGCCATTGGCGCGCACGGCCTCCAGATGCGGCCCGCGCATCACGCAGGAGACCTCATGGCCGGCGCGTGCGAGCCGCACCGCGAGATGGCTGCCGACGGCGCCCGCGCCGAAAATGCAAATGCGCATGATGTGATTGCCCCGTCCAGGATTGATCTTTTGGTTCGCGCCGGTGAGCAGCATGGCACAAGCCGCCATGCGATGGGCGCGACCGTCTCCCCGCGGAAAGTGATGGATCAACGGGCGCGGCCGCGGTCATAGTGCGTGGCCTGACAGAGAATAATGCCGAGAGGATCGCCCATGCCGGCCAGCCCTGTCCTGTGGACCCTTGACGAGCGCGGGGTCGCGACCGTCACGCTCAATCGACCCGAGGTCAACAATGCCTATGACGGTGCGCTGATATCAGGCGTGCTCGCGGCGCTGGATGAGTTGGGCAAAAAACCCAATTTGCGTGTCGTGGTGCTCAGGGGCAACGGCAAGCATTTTCAGGCCGGCGCCGACCTCAAATGGATCAACAGCATACGTCCGCAGTCGCCCGGAGAAAACGAGGCGGCCTCGCGCGCGACCTTCGAGGCCGTGCAGCGGCTGAATACGCTACCGATCCCGACGGTGGCCCTCGTGCAGGGCGGCTGCTTCGGCGGCGGCACCGGCGTGATCGCGGCCTGCGACGTCGTGATCGCGGCCGACAACGCGCTGTTCTCGATCACCGAGGTGCGCTGGGGCCTCACGGCCGCAATCATCATCCCGCAGCTCTGCGATGCCATCGGCGTCCGTCAGGTCCGCCGCTACGCGCTGACCGGCGAGCGTTTTGGCGCCGAAGAGGCGCGCCGCATCGGCCTCGTTCATGATGTCGTGCCGCTCGCCGAGCTTGAGGCCGCCGGCGCGAGGGTCGTCGAGCAGTTGCTCGCCAACGGGCCGGAGGCGATGGCCGAGACCAAGCGGCTCGCGCTGGAAAGCTCGTTCGGCGGCATGAGCGTCGATGACGCCGCCTATGCGCGCCTCGTCCATCTGCATTCGCTGAAGCGCCAGAGCGCGGAAGCGGCCGAAGGGCTGGCGTCCTTTGCCGAGAAGCGCGTGGCGAAGTGGGGAAGCGGCGAGGCTTAAGCGCGCAGTCGCAGCTTAGCAGCCGCGGCAGATGCCGCTCATGCTGCGGTAGACCGCATCGTCGTCCTGCCGCATCTGCTTGAGCGATTCCAGTGTGGTGCTCTCGCGTGGCGGCTCGGGCTTGCGCTTTGCCGCAAGCTCCTCCTCCTGTCGCTTGTAGCAGGCCTCGCGGTCGGCCTTGGCCTGGATGAAGCGGCAGTTCTGCTCCACTGCCGCGGCGGGCGCGGTGGAAACCAGGCAGACGATCAAGATGGACAGCAGATTCTTCAAGAGCGTAGGTTCCGAGGGCCTCGGTTCTCTCAGGTTCGAGACATCCATGCAACACCAATCTCGATTCGAGAAAGCTGATCGCCATTTTGATGAATTGTACGGCAGCGTGCGTTAATTCATAGTCGCGGCCAAGATGATGAACTTGGTGATGGATGCGCTATGCGGGCCACGATGATCGAAGAACCTGCGCGCCAGGTGCCGCTCTACGGCGAATATGAAGTGGTCGTGCTCGGCGGCGGCCCGGCCGGCATCGTCGCGGCGGCCTCGGCCGCGCGGGCAGGGCGGCGAACGCTCCTGATCGAGCGCTACGGTTTCCTGGGTGGCATGGGCACTGCTGCCGGCGTCACCAATTTTTGCGGCCTGCACGGCAATGTCCATGGCAAGCACCATCGGCTGGTGCAGGGCATGGCCTCGGAACTGCTCGCGCGGATCGACCGGCTCGACGGCCTCAACAAGCCGCATCTGATCCTCGGCAAGGTTTTTGCGCAGGCCTATGACACCGCGGCCTACAAGATCGCGGCCGACGATCTCCTCGCGAGCCACAAGGTCGACATTCTCTTTCACGCGCTCGGCGCCGGGGTCGTAATGGGCGACGCGCGCCGCATCGACGCGCTGATGGTCGAGACCAAGGCCGGACGGCAGGCGGTGCGCAGCGAGATCTTCATCGATTGCTCCGGCGACGGCGATCTCGCGGTCAGGGCCGGTGCGCCTTTCGAGATCGGCGATGAGCACGGCCATCCGCTGTATCCGTCGATGATGTTCCGTCTCAACGGCATCGATCCCGAGAAGGCGGGCGAAGCCTGGCGCACCATTCCGCAATTGATGGAAAAGGCGCTCGCTGCCGGCACGCACAGCTTCCCTCGAAAAAGCGCGATCGTGCGGCCGCAGCGCCACGGCATCGAATGGCGGGTGAACTTCACGCAGGTAGCGCGCGAGGACGGCCACGCCGTCAACGGCATCGAGCCTGATGATCTCACCCGCGGCGAGATCGACGGCCGTCGCCAGGCGCTCGCCGCCTTCGAATTCCTCCGCACCGTACCGGGTTTTGAAAGATCCTACATCGTCGACCTGCCGCCGCAGCTCGGCATCCGCGAGACCCGCCGTATCATAGGCGGCTATCAGCTCAGCGGCGAGGATGTACTCTCTTGCGCCTCATTCGAGGACTCCATCGGCGTCAATGGCTGGCCGATCGAGGCCCATGTGCCGGGCGACGTCGTCTTCACCTTCCCGCCGATCCCGGAATCGCGCGGCTACAACGAATTGCCGTATCGCATGCTGGTGCCAGAGGGCGTAGACAATCTGCTGGTCGCCGGCCGCTGCGCCTCCATGACCCATGAGGGCCAATCGGCGGCACGCGTCTCCGGGGCCTGCTTCGTGATGGGGGAGGCCGCCGGTTCCGCAGCAGTGCTGGCGCTGTCGGGCAACCAGATCCCGCGTGACATCCCGGTTGAAAAATTGCAGGAAACGTTGAAACAACAGGGCGCCTTCATCGGGCGGGACCAGACCGTGCCCGAGGGGATGTAAAGGGCCTTGTAAAGAAACGACGGAGGAAGCCGGATGGGTTGGGTTGCGCGGTTCGCAGGTGCGGGTCTGTTGGCGCTGACGACGATGGGAACGGCGCAGGCCGAGGAGCCACTGAAGGCCAAGATTGGCGTGCTCAGGCTCTCGTCATCCGCGCCGGTCTTCATCGCGCAGGACAAGGGCTATTTCCGCGACGCCGGCCTCGAGATCGAGCTGAAGTTCTTCGATGCGGCGCAGCCGATCGCGGTCGCCACCACCTCGGGCGACGTCGATTTCGGCATCACAGCCTTCACCGCCGGTCTCTACAATCTCGCCGGCAAGGGCACGCTGAAGGTGATCGGCGGCATGAGCCGCGAGAAGGCCGGCTATCCCCTGATCGGCTATTTCGCCAGCAACAATGCCTATGCGGCCGGATTGAAGACGCCGAAGGATCTCGCCGGCAAGCGTGTGGCGATGACGCAGGTCGGATCATCCTTTCACTATTCGCTCGGCCTGCTCGCCGACAAATACGGCTTCAAGCTGTCGGACGTGAAGATCGTGCCGCTGCAATCGCTGTCGAATGCATCGGCTGCGCTGAAGGGCGAGACCGTCGACGCCGCGCTGCTTCCGATCTCGACCGCGCGAAAGCTGGTGGATGAAGGTGGCGCGAAATTTTTGGGCTGGGTCGGCGACGAGACGCCCTGGCAGCTCGGCGCGGTGTTCGCTTCACCCAAGACGCTCGCCAACAAGGCGCTCGTGACGAAGCTGCTCGGCGCGCTGGCAAAAGCCGATCGCGAATATCACGACGTCATCCTCGCTGCGATGAAGGACGGCACCGTGCCGATCAACGACAAGACCAGGCCGCTGCTCGAGATCATCGCCAAGTACACCAACCTGCCGGTCGAGCAGGTGGTCGGCAATTGCGCCTATATCGATCCCGACGGCAAGCTGGACGTGAAGAACGTCGACAACCAGATCAAATGGCTGCAAGAGCAGGGTTTTGCCGACAAGGGCTTTGACGCCGACGCGATCATTGCGAAGGACTACGTGAAGGCGGATTGATTTTTGTCGTCATTCCGGGGCGATGCGAAGCATCGGACCCGGAATCTCGAGGTTCCCCGATGCGCAATTGCGCATCTGAGGTCTGGTCCTTCGGACCATCCCGGAACGACGGAGTTGAGGACGGACGACACCACATGGACCTGATCGCCAACCACATCACCCACCGCTTCGGCGAGCTCGCTGTGCTCGACGACGTCTCCTTCACCGTCAGCGCGGGCGAGGTGGTGGCGATCGTCGGGCCGTCGGGCTGCGGCAAGAGCACGCTCTTGTCGATCCTCGGCGGCCTGCTGCTGCCGTCATCGGGCGCGGCCGAGCTGCGTGGCGCGCCGCCTTCGGACAGTCTCAATCCCCTGACCTTCGTGTTCCAGGACTTTGCGCTGTTGCCCTGGGCGACTGTCGAGGAGAACGTCGAATTCGCGCTGCTGCACACGCAGCTCTCGTCCGCGCAGCGCCGCGCGCAGGTCGATGATGCCCTGCGCCGCACCGGCCTCACTGATTTTCGCTCGACCTATCCAAAGCAGCTCTCCGGCGGCATGCGCCAGCGCGTCGGCATTTCGCGCGCACTTGCGGTGAGGCCCGCGATCCTCTTGATGGACGAGCCGCTCTCAGCGCTGGATTCGCAAACCCGCGAGCTCCTGATGGAGGATTTCGTCGGCCTGCTCGCCGACGGCGGCATGGGCGCGGTCTATGTCACCCACAATCTCGAAGAGGCGGCGCGGCTTGCCGACCGCATCGTCGTGCTGTCGCGGCGGCCCGGTCGCATCCGCGAGGTCGTGACGGTGCCGATGACGCGCGCCGAACGGGGCGAGGCTGCCGCGCGTGAAGAATTGCTCGCGTTGCAAAACCAGATCTGGTCGCTGATCCGCAACGAGGCGATCGATGCCGAGCGCGAGGTTCAGCATGCTTGATCGCGCGGTGTCGGAGACGACGAAGGATACGGCGACGCGGCCGGTCCGTTTCCGCGGCGCGGGCTTCGTGCCGGCGTCTAGCCGTTTTGGCGGCTGGGTCGCGCTCGCGCTGGTGATCGCACTGTGGCAGATCGCCGGCAGCGCGCGCCTCGTCAATCCGTTGTTCCTGCCGCCGCCATCGGCGATCGCGCGTGCGATCTACGAGCTCGCCGCGTCTGGCGCGCTCTGGCAGCACATCTCCGCCTCGCTCTTGCGCATCGGCGTCGGCTGGCTGCTCGGCACCGCGGCCGGCGTCGCCGTCGGCTTTGCCATCGGCCTGTCGCGGCTCGCGCGCAGCGTCGGCATCACCTTCATCTCCGCGCTGTTCCCGATCCCGAAGATCGCGCTGCTGCCGTTGCTCATCCTCTGGCTTGGCATCGGCGAAGAGCCGAAGATCGCAACGATTGCTTTGGGCGTGTTCTTCTCGACCGCGATCTCGGTCTATAGCGGCGTCGATGCCGTGCCGCGCAACCTCATCCGCATGGCACAGAGCTTCAACGTGCCGTTCGCCACCATCGTGCGCAAGGTGATCTGGCCCGGCGCGCTGCCCTCGATCCTCGCCGGCTTCCGCATCACCGCCTCGGTCGCGCTCCTGCTCGTCGTCAGCGCCGAGATGATCGGCGCCCAGTTCGGCATCGGCGCCTTCGTGCTCCAGGCCGGCAATCTCATGCAGACGGATCAGCTGCTCGCGGGCGTCGTGATCCTGTCGGTGTTCGGGCTTGCGGTCGGCCGAGTGATCAACTGGCTGGAGACGCGGCTGTTGCACTGGCGCTAGCCGCCATGTCGTCCCGGCCCCCCGTGCGCAATTGCGCACTACGCCGGGACGACACCGAAAGTGCGGCCGCAGCTTTGCTCACGCATTCCCGCGATCCTCGCGGAACAAATCGAGCTTCTGCTGCACCGGACGGTCGGAGAAGCTGAACAGCACGGCGTCCGTGTCGGCCTCGTGCGTGACCCAGTGCCAGCTCGGTGCCACGAACAGGTCGCGCGGGCCCCATTCGAATGTCTGGTCGCCGATGCTGGTGCGGCCCTTGCCCTCGATGGCGCAGAACACGGTCGCGTCGGTAGAGCGATAGCGCGCGGTCTTGAAGCCCCTCGGCAGGAGCTGGATAAATGTGCCGATCGTCGGCATCGCGTAGTCGCCGGTCTCGGGGTTGCTGAATTTCAGCTTCAAGCCGTGGCAGGCGTCCCATTCCTCGCGCGTCCTGGCCTTCTCCAGCGCCTCGCGGGTATAGGCATAGGGATAGCTGAAGATCGGCGAGGTCTTCGACGACCGCTTCACGTCGACCGGCAGCAGATTGTGGCCGTAGCGCGCAAAGCTGTCCCCAGCGGGCTTGGTGATCTTCTGCTGATCCTCCTTGGCGCCTTCCGCGAACGAGCAGTCGAAGAACTGCACCAGGGGGATGTCGAGGCCGTCGAGCCAGAACATCGGCTCATCGGTCTGGTTGGAATGGTCATGCCAGGTCATCGACGGCGTGATGATGAAGTCGCCGGGCTCCATCGCCGTGCGCTCGCCGTCGACGGCGGTGTGGGCGCCCTTGCCCTCGAGCACGAAGCGGAGCGCCGACTGGCTGTGACGATGCGCGGGCGCGACGTCGCCGGGCACCACCATCTGCACGCCGGCATAGAGCGAGGTCGTGATCTTCGACTGTCCGCGCAGGCCCGGATTTTCCAGGATCAGCACCCGCCGCTCGGCTTCCTTGGCAGTGATCAGCTTGCCCGCCTCGGTCATGTAGTTGCGGATGACGTCGAACTTCCACAAATGCGGCCGGCAGGCGCTCCTTGGCTCCGGCGTGATCAGATCGCTCATGACCGTCCAGAGAGCGGTGAGGTTTTCGCCGTCGATCTTCCTGTAAAACGCCTCGCGTTCCGGCGTCTTCGCTACGGCTTCCATGGCGCGCCTCCCATTCGTTTTGTCGATTGACAGTATACTTACAATCTAGGTAGCGTCAACTTGACGAACGACATACAAGGTCGTCGTCATTCCGGGCTCTCGCTTCGCGAGCCCCGGAATGACAGACAGGGAGGGTTACGATGAAGCTGCATGGCTATTTCCGCTCCAGCGCGGCCTACCGGGTGCGGATTGCCCTGAACCTGAAGGGGCTGGGTGCCGAGCACCTGCCGCATCATTTGCGCAAGGGCGAGCAATGCGCGCCCGCCTATCTCGCCATCAACCCGCAAGGCCTGGTGCCGGCGCTGGAGAACGATGCGGGTGCTATCCTGACCCAGTCCGTCGCCATCATCGAGTGGCTGGACGAGACCCACCCCAATCCGCCGCTGCTGCCGAACGACAGCTTGCGCCGCGCCAAGGTGCGCGCGTTTGCGCTCGCGATTGCCTGCGACACCCACCCGGTGCAGAATCTGAAAGTGCTCGCGCGCCTGCGTGAGCTTGGGATGGCGGAAGAGAAGGTCCAGGAATGGGCCGCCTGGGTCAATCGCGAGGGGCTGAGCGCTTGCGAGACGCTGGTGAAGGACGAGCCGGGGCCGTTCTGTTTCGGCGACGCGCCGACGCTCGCCGATCTTTGCCTAGTGCCGCAGCTTGGCAATGCCCGCCGCTTCGGCGTCGACGTCTCGACCTATCCGCGTCTGCTCGCGGCGGAGGCCGCCGCAAGGGCGCTGCCGGCCTTCGCCAACGCCGCACCGGAGAAGCAGCCCGATGCCGAGTAAGCCTGCTCCTCCCATCACGATGGACGCGGTCTATGCTGCGCCGGGCTATCTGTTCCGGCGCATGCAGCAGATCGCGGTCTCGATCTTCATGGAGGAGTGCAAGGCGTTCGACCTGACGCCGGTGCAATATGCGGCGCTGGTTGCGATCCACACCCATCCCGGCATCGATGCGACCCGGCTGTCCGCGGTGGTCGCCTTCGACCGCTCGACCCTCGGCAGCGTCATCGAGCGGCTCCTGGCCAAGGACTATATCGAGCGTAAGCCGGCGCCCGAGGACAAGCGGATCAAGCTGCTCTATCTGACGAGGCAAGGTGCCGCGATCCTCAAGGACATCATCCCCGCGGTCGAGCGCGCGCAGGCGCGCATGCTGGAGCCGCTCAAGCCCACTGAGCGCAAGACGCTGATGACGCTGCTCGTGCAGCTCGTCGATCTCAACAACGAAGCCTCCCGCGTCCCGCTACGCGCCGAGGACGCGCTGGAGCATCTGGGCAAGGCGGGGTAAGGTGTGAGGCGCTGCATGCGCCTCGTATTCAACCGTCGTCCCGAGGATCTCCGCCGTTCTTTGCGGCCTCATACTGCGCCATGAAGGCCGGCGACATATGGCGCAGGCGCGCATCGTCGATCCGCCCCGAGCGGGTGATGTAGCTGTAGGCAAAGTCCATCAGGTCGAGCTTCATATGCTCGGCAAAATGCTCGTACCAGCCGGCCGAGGTGCGCGCGGCATCGACGAGCTTCTGCACGACCGGCTTGCGCTCGGCCTGATAGCGTTGCAGCGCGGTCGCAAGATGCGCGTCGGATTCCAGCGCCTTCACCAGCGCGATCGCATCCTCGATCGCGAGCCGCGTGCCCGAGCCGATCGAGAAATGCGCCGAGTGCAAGGCATCCCCGATCAGCACCATGTTCTTGAACGACCAGTGCTCGTTCCAGACCCAGGGGAAATTGCGCCAGACCGATTTGTTCGAGACCAGGCAATGGCCGCCGAGCGTGTCCGCAAACACTTCCTCGCAGACGCCCTTGGACTGCTCGACGTCCTTGTAAGCGAAGCCATAGGCCTGCCAGGTCGCGTGGTCGCACTCGACCAGGAAGGTGCTCATGGCCGGCGAGTAGCGGTAGTGATGGGCGTTGAAGGCGCCGCGGTCGGTCTTCACGAAAGTCTGCGACAGCGTGTCGAAGCGTTTCGAGGTGCCGTACCAGACGAACTTGTTGGAGGAGTAGGACAGCGAGGTGCCGAAATCGCCCTCGAACGAGCGGCGCACCAGAGAGTTCAACCCGTCGGCGGCGACGATCAGATCATGGCCGTTCAGCTGATCGATGGTATGGATCTGCGTGTCGAAGCGCGGCGTGACGCCGGCATCGAGCGCACGCTGCTGGAGGAATTTCAGCAGGTCGAGCCGTCCGATCGAGGAGAAGCCGACGCCGTCGATGGCGACACTGTCCCCGCCGAGATTCAGCGTGATATTCTCCCAGCTCTCCATGTGCGGCGTGATCGCGTCGGCCGTCTCAGGATCGTCGGCACGCAGGAATTCCAGCGCCTCGTCGGAGAACACGACGCCAAAGCCCCAAGTCGCGTCGGCCGGGTTCTGTTCGAACAGGTCGACCTGGTCCTCGGGATGGCGCTTCTTCCAGAGATAGGCGAAATAGAGCCCGCCAGGCCCCCCGCCAATCACGGCGATCTGCAACGTTCTCCTCCCTGATTGGCAGTATGCTTACGATATCGGGCTAGACTATTCGGCTCCGGCCAGTGGCTCCAGAGGAGTTATTGGCAAGGCCGAGTCCTCAGACGCAGCGCTTTACCCAGGCTCCGTTTACCAGCACGGTGGAGCACCTCACGGCCGGTACCGGCTTCCTGACCACCACCGCGGCGTTCGGTCCGGCGCAACCGGCGCGATAGACGCCGCGCGCGCGCACCACGGCATTGGCGTCGGACGCTTCGACCACCATCGTCGCGGCGAAGGCGAGGATCGCGGACGCGAAAAGCAGGAATGAACGCATGGTCTCCTCCCGGTCTTGTCGTGATCAAAATCGAAACGTCAGCAAAGTTCTACGGCATCATTGCCGGCATGGACGAGCCCGACGCACGCCGCTGGAAACTGCTGCGCCGCACTAGGGCGCAGCATGGCTCCATCTTACCGCGATCTTATCGCGCGGCGAAGGGTGCCAGCACGTCCTTGCAGGCGGGTGACAGCGCGGCGGCATTGGTCGCGAGGCATTGCGCGATGCGGCCGCCGCCCGGCGCCACGCCGGCGCACAGAGTGCGTACGTCGCCGCCGCAGGCCGAGCGCACAATGAGCAGCTCTTCGCGCGGCCGCAACGGTCGCAAGACGATGACCGCCGGCGCCGCCGCAGGTGCAGCCGCCGCCGGAGCCGCCCCTGCGGCGGCTGAAGCTCCGCCACCGCCGGTCGCGGCGCTCACGGCTTTCGCGCAGGCGGACGAGACTCTCGCCTTGTTCTTCTCCAGGCATTCGAGCGCGGGCGCGCCGCCGGGCGGCACGCCGGCGCAGACTTTTGGATAGTCGGAGCGGCAGGCGCTCTTGATCGCGGAGACCTGTGCGCTGCCCGGCTGCTTGGCCGCGGCGGCTTTGGGCGTCTCGGCTTTGGGTGCTTCGGTCGTGGCGGCCGGCTTGGCGGGTTCGGCGGCAGGCGCCGTTTCAGTTTTCGGTGCGGCCGGCGCGGCTTCGGTCTTTGGCGCGGCCGCCGGTTCGATCGCGCGCACTGCGCTCTGGCACGCAGCCGACAGGCTCGACATGTTCTTGTTCAGGCATTGCAGCGCTTCGGCGCCGCCCGGGGTCACGCTCGCGCAATGCGCCTGATAGTCGGCCCGGCATGCGGACCGGATCGCACTCTTCTGCGCGTCGGTCGGCGCCTGTGCGAAGATCGGTGTTGCAGTTGCGAAGAGAGCCGCCGCCAGCAACGCGTTACGCGTTGCGAGAATTCCTGAGCTGTTGAACATTTGCGTCAGTTCCTGCCCTGTCGGTGAAACTCATGCCTTGAAAATCGGAGCCTCGAAAAAGTCATGTGGTCGCAATCGGCGCGAGGGTCGTCTCGCGCGCGGCATCATTGGCCGCTTTGGCTTCTACCGCAAGTAGATTATGCCCGCCGAATGTGGCGGGACAACATCGTCAGAGCCTGACCATGCGCTTGCCGCGGTTCTCGCCCGCAAGCAATCCGATCAGCGCCCGCGGCGTGTTCTCGAGGCCGTTGATGATGTCCTCCTGCACCTTCAACTGTCCCGCCTTGACCCAGGCTTGCAGGTCTGCGAGCGCACGCTGGCTCTGGTTCATGTAGTCCATCACGATGAAGCCCTGCATCACGAGCCGCTTCACCACGATCAGGCCGGGCACGCCGCGCGGGCCATGTGCGGACGGCGCGCCATCATATTGCGAGATCGCACCGCAGCAGGCGATCCGGCCGTAATTGTTCATTTGCGGCAGGCAGGCTTCCAGAATGTCGCCGCCGACATTGTCGAAATAGACGTCGATGCCTTTCGGTGCAGCCGCGCGCAGCGCCTTGAACACCGCGCCGTCCTTGTAATCGACCGCGGCATCGAAGCCGAGTTCCGAAGTGAGCCAGTGGCATTTGTCCGCGCCGCCGGCGATGCCGATCACGCGACATCCCCTGATCTTGGCGATCTGCCCGACGATCGATCCGACCGAGCCCGCGGCTGCCGAGACGACGACCGTCTCGCCTTCCTTGGGCTTGCCGATCTCCAGCAGTCCGAAATAGGCGGTGAGGCCGGCGATGCCGAACACGCTGAGCAGATGCGTCTGCGGCTCGAGCTTCGGCATTTTCGTGAGATGCTTTGCGGGCACCGCGGCGTAATCCTGCCAGCCGGTATCGCCGAACACGACATCGCCGGCTGCGATCCCCGGCGCCTTCGAGCTGACGACCTCGGCAATGGCGCCGCCGGCCATCACGCTGTTGGCCTCGACCGCCGAGCGATAGGTCGCGCCATGCATCCAGGCGCGGTTGGCAGCATCGAGCGAGATGTAGCGCACCCGCAACAGCGCCTCGCCGTCCTTCGGCTCGGGCACGGCGCCTTCGACCATCCTGAAGTGTTCCGGTCCAAGCTTTCCGCTCGGCTTCTCTACCAGAAGAATCTGGCGATTGACGGTCCCGCTCATGGTCATCCCCTCCCTAATTGTTTGACTTTTATTGATGCAGATGCCGGGCAGAAAACATGCAAGCCGCATCCGTTGTGCGCTGCGTGAAAGCTAGATCGCTCCACCCTTTTGCACAACGGGAACATCCGGCCAACGCGAGCGCGCGCCAAGCGTGTTGCGTCGCTGTCAAAATCTGCGACACTGTGAAGCGCCGGTGTACGTGGGGGTAAGCGATGTCGAACAGGTTTACGCAATACATTTTGGCCGCGATGGTGCTGGGCATCATCGTAGGGTCGGCGATCTACAACTTCCTGCCCGATACTCGCGCCGACTGGGCCTCGTCCATCAACCTGATCGCCATGATGTTCCTGCGCCTGATCAAGATGATCATCGCGCCCCTGGTGTTCGCGACCCTCGTCGGGGGCATTGCCCATATGGGCTCGGGCGCCAAGCTCGGGCGCATCTTCGCCAAGACCATGGGCTGGTTCATCAGCGCATCCTTCGTGTCGCTGCTGCTCGGCCTCGTGATGGTCAACCTGCTCCAGCCCGGCGCCAACTTCCCCGGCACGCTGCCGGACAAGGCGCAGTCAACGGGCCTGCCGGTCTCCGCCTTCTCGATCGAGAAGTTCCTCACCCATCTGATCCCGACCTCGATCGCGGATGCGATGGCGCAGAACGAGATCTTGCAGATCGTGATCTTCGCCGTGTTCTTCTCGGTGGCGATGGGCGCGATGCCCGAGCGCTCGAAGCCGATTCTCGGGCTGATCGACGATCTCGGCCACATCATGCTCAAGGTGACGAGCTATGTGATGCTGTTCGCGCCGCTCGCCGTCTGGGCCGCGATCACCGCAACCGTTGCCAAAAACGGCCTCCTGGTGCTGTGGAAGCTCATCGTCTTCATGGGCGGCTTCTATCTCTCGCTGCTGATCCTGTGGGGCATCCTGGTGATCGTCGGCTTTGTCGTGATCGGGCCGAGATACAGCCATCTGTTGAAGCTGATCCGCGAGCCGCTGATGATCGCGTTCTCCACCGCGAGCTCGGAAGCGGCGTATCCGAAGACGCTGGAGGGCCTCAACCGCTTCGGCGCCTCGTCGCGGATCTCGAGCTTCGTGCTGCCGCTCGGCTATTCCTTCAATCTCGACGGCACGATGATGTACTGCACCTTCGCGAGCATCTTCATCGCGCAGACCTACCACATCGACATGCCGCTCGGCACCCAGCTCGCGATGCTCGCAACCCTGATGATCACCTCCAAGGGCGTCGCCGGCGTGCCGCGCGCCTCCCTCGTCGTGATCGCCTCGACGCTTGCGCAGTTCAACATTCCGGAAGCCGGCCTGTTGATGATCATGGGCATCGACACCTTCCTCGACATGGGGCGCAGCGCGACCAACGTGATCGGCAATACGCTGGCGACCTCGGTCGTCGCGAAGTGGGAAGGCGAGCTCGGCCCCGAGCATGCGCTCGGACCGGGCGATGTCGTGCCGCCGGACATGGTGCCGGGCGAAGTGCCCGCGATGGCCGGCCACTGACGGGAGCGCGTCATGCGCCTGACATCGGCGATATCTTGCGGCCTGTTGCTGGCGTGCGCGCTAGCAACGGGTGCTTCCGCACAAACGGGAAGCGAAGGGCTGAGCCCGACGCTATCAGCGATCAAGAGCGCGCATGTCGTGCGGCTCGGCTATCGCGAAAGCTCGCCGCCGTTCTCCTTCCTCGATCAGGCGAACCGGCCGATCGGCTACAGCCTCGAGCTGTGCGAGGCCATCGTCGAGGAGATCGGCATCGAGGTCGACGATCCCAACCTGCGGATCGACTACGTCAAGGTCACCTCGGATGACCGTATCGACGCCGTGCTTCAGAACAAGATCGATCTGGAATGCGGCTCGACCACGGCCAATGCCGAGCGCGCCAAACGCGTCGCGTTCTCGCCATTGATGTTCGTTGCCGGCACCAAGCTGATGGTGCCGAAGGCGTCCACCGTGTCCGGTGTCACCGACCTCAAGGGCAAGACGGTGGTGGTGACCAAGGGCACCACCAACGAGCAGGCGATGCATGCGGTCGACAAGAAGTTCTCGCTCGGCCTCAACATTATCGCCTCGCCCGATCACGAGCAGTCGTTCCAGATGCTCGCCGACGGCAAGGCCGATGCGTTCGCGACCGATGATATCCTGCTCTATGGCCTGATCGTGCGCCACAAGGCGCAGGACAAGTTCCGCGTCACCGGCGACTATTTGTCCTACGACCCCTACGGCATCATGTTCCGCAAGGGCGAGCCGCAACTCTCGGCGGTCGTCGACCGCACCTTCCGCAAGCTCGGCTCCGGCCACGATCTCGTCCCGCTCTACAACAAATGGTTCGTGTCGCGGCTGCCGACCGGCGAACGGCTCAACGTGCCGATCTCGCTGCAACTCGAGGAAGCCTTCAAGGCGATGGACGATTCGCCCGGCGCGAATAACTAGCGGTTGTTTGCCCTGGATTAATCGGGTCGTGATGTCCGCTGCGGTCCCTTCTCCCCTTGTGGGAGAGGGTGCCGCGAGTTCGCTGCGGTGTATGTTCAATCGACATCGCGTTCAGCGTTCCCCGCCAAACACCCGACCCAGCGCCGCGTCGTAGATCGTCTGCACGAGATCCGGATAGAGCTTTCCCAGTGCCTCCATCATCACGCCGGAATTGATCTCCAGCACTTTCCACGCACCATCGACGCGGACGAGGTCGATGGATGCGAAGGTCACGCCGATGGCGCTGGCGGCGTCGATGGCGAGCTTGGTGCAGGCGGCGCGGACCTCGCCGGCCGCGATCAGGACGGGCTTTGCGCCGGCATCGAGATTGTGGCGCCAGGTGAGGACACGCCGCTCGCCCTTCGGCACGACCACGTCCAGTTCGCGCGCGTCGAGTTCGTCGAGCTTCACCTTCGGCATCGCACGCGCCAGCTCGCGCAGCGTCTGCACGCCGTCGCCGGTGACCGACGGACGCTCCTTGCCGTAGACCACCATCGGCGTCTCATCGAGGAGAATGACCCGGATCTCGTCCTCGATCTCGACATAGGGCGCGATCACGAGGCCAAGGCTCATCGCGAAAATCTCGCTCACGGCGCGTTCGAGCTCGGCGCTGCTGGTCACCTTGATCACGGAGCGGCCGGCCGTGCCCTCGTTGGGCTTCACCACGAGCCCTTGCGGGTTCTGTATCAGCAGCCGAACCATCGCCTCCCACCAGTGCGGTCCGGCGACGTGCTCACCGAGCTTCGGATTGAGGAAGAGGTGATGGGCAATACAGGGCACGCCAGCGAGCGCGAGCACTTCTGATGCGGCCGATTTGTCGTTGGCGAGGCGATGCGCCATCGCGCTGTTGAGGCCGATGTCGTAGCCGAAGGCGAAACGACGGGTTTCGCCCCGGTCCATTACGATCAGCCAGCCGGCCGCGCGCACGTCGATGACGATGCCATGCCGCGCGCAGTAGCTCCGTATCGCCTGGACGAATATCCGTTCATTGCTTGGCATATGCTTATCCCGCCAAAAGGTCGCTTCATGCCGGAATCGGTGGTCTGCCATGGCGAAAAGCAGAGCTATTCTTAATGAATTTCTCGCGAGCGAAATGGAAATTAAGTGCTGCGCGGCAGGCCGTTCGGGCAAAGAAATTGCTGCAATGCGGCCTGAAAAGAGAAAATCGTTAATTTTCCTGACAAATCAACGGGAAACGCCGGTTTGATCGGCATCAATTGCTGCGCAAACGAGGTTGATTATTGACCTCAATGGCGTACATCACACCCGCGAAATCATCCGCCATGACAGTGGTGTTCGCCCCACGTTGAAGGGGCCGGGCAACGCTTTGGTTCAAAACCGTATTAATTCGGAATATCGAAACACATGAGCGCGTTTTATCGAGAGAAGGTCCTTTCCGTCCAGCACTGGACCGATACCCTGTTCAGCTTCCGCGCCACCCGCGACACCGGCTTCCGGTTCCAGAACGGCCAGTTCGCGATGATCGGCCTCGAAGTGGACGGCCGCCCGTTGCTGCGCGCCTACAGCATGGCGAGCGCCAATCACGAGGAAGAGCTCGAGTTCTTCTCGATCAAGGTTCAGGACGGCCCTCTCACCTCGCGCCTCCAGAGGATCAAGGAAGGCGATACCATCCTGGTCGGCCGCAAGGCGACCGGCACGCTCGTGGCCGACAACCTCATTCCCGGCAAGCGGCTTCTCCTGCTGTCGACCGGCACCGGCCTTGCGCCGTTTGCGAGCCTGATCAAGGACCCCGACGTCTATGACCGGTTCGAGACCATCGTGCTGGTTCACGGCTGCCGCCAGGTCTCCGAGCTCGCCTATGGCGAGCAGCTCGTCGCCAACTTGCGCGATGACGAGTTGTTCGGGCCGATGCTCTCCGAGAAGCTCGTCTATTATCCGACCGTGACCCGCGAGCCGTTCAAGAACCGCGGCCGCATCACCGACCTCATCAACTCCGAGCAGCTCTTCAACGACATCGGCCAGGCTCCGCTCGACATCGCAACCGACCGCATCATGATGTGCGGCAGCCCTGCGATGCTCGAAGAGCTCCGCGGCATGTTCGAAGGCCGTGGCTTCACCGAGGGCTCCGGCAGCGAGCCCGGCCATTTTGTCATCGAAAAGGCCTTCGTGGAGCGCTGATCTCCGCGCGGTTGGCGCGATCCCGCGCCACATCCCACTATCGTCGTCCCGGATCGGCGCTCGCTACGCTCGCTTGTCCGGGACGACACCTGAGTTTGTGGTGGCGCCGCGGGCCGCACTAGGCGGTCAAAACCAGCGCCTTGCCTCTCCAGGCCATCACCGCTGTCTCATTCCGCGCCAGTCTATTGCACCGCAGCAGCCCGCCTCCCGGCGGATCGATCTGCGTCGAGCGAATTCGCTGGCCTGAAACGCAAGCCGCGTCATATCCGTAAGAGGGGCGCGGGCGTATCATACCCCGTCATTCCGATGAGAGGATGGGATCGTGGCCGACGAAAATAGTAAACCGCCGAAATCGACCCGTGGGCCCCTCGAAGAGGGTTTCATGGAAACCCTGCTGATTCCGTTCTCGCCACGCTTCATCGTGCTCACGATCTGCGCGGTCGTCACCGCGCTCCTGATCGGCTTCGGCATTGCCGACCGCAAGATCTTCGACATCCTGCTGATCCCGATCCTGATCTTCGGCGCCCTCACGCTGCTTGGCGTCCGCGATCTCCTGCAAAAGGGCCACGCGGTCCTGCGCAACTACCCGATCTCGGCGCATATGCGCTTCCTGCTCGAAGAGATCCGCCCGGAGATGCGGCAGTATTTCTTCGAGAGCGAGAAGGACGGCATGCCGTTCTCGCGCGACACCCGCGCGGTGGTCTATCAGCGCGCCAAGATGCAGCTCGACAAGCGCCCCTTCGGCACGCAGGAGGACGTCTATCGCGAGGGTTATGAGTGGATGCATCACTCGGTCTCGCCGAAGGCACGGGTCGAGGAGAAGTTTCGCGTCACCATCGGCGGGCCGGATTGCACGAAGCCCTATTTGGCCTCCGTGTTCAACGTCTCGGCGATGAGCTTTGGCGCGCTCAGTCCGAACGCGGTGCGGGCGCTGAACGCCGGCGCCAAGAGAGGCGGCTTCGCCCATGACACCGGCGAGGGCGGCGTCAGCCCCTACCACCGCGAGATGGGCGGCGACATCATCTGGGAGATCGGCTCGGGCTATTTCGGCTGCCGCCATCTCGACGGCACGTTCGATCCGGATGCGTTCGCGCGCGTCGCGACCGAAGACCAGATCAAGATGGTCGAGCTCAAGATCAGCCAGGGCGCCAAGCCCGGCCATGGCGGCGTGCTGCCGGCGGCCAAGGTCTCCGAAGAGATTTCGAAGATCCGCGGCGTCAAGATGGGCGAGGACTGCATCTCGCCGGCCTCGCACCGCGCTTTCTCCACCCCGATCGGCATGATGCAATTCATCGCCGAGATGCGAAAACTCTCCGGCGGCAAGCCGGCCGGCTTCAAGCTGTGCATCGGCCACACCTGGGAGTTCCTGGCGATCTGCAAGGCGATGCTTCAGACCGGCATCTACCCGGACTTCATCGTCGTCGACGGCAATGAAGGCGGCACCGGCGCTGCGCCGCTCGAGTTCATGGATCATCTGGGCATGCCGATGCGCGAGGGCGTCAACTTCGTGCACAATGCGCTGGTCGGCATCAACGCGCGCGACCGCATCAGGATCGGCGCGTCGGGCAAGGTCGCGACCGCCTTCGACATGGCGCGCGCCATGGCGATCGGTGCCGACTGGTGCAATTCGGCGCGCGGATTCATGTTCTCGCTCGGCTGCATCCAGTCCTTGAGCTGCCACACCGACCGCTGCCCGACCGGTGTCGCGACGCAGGACCCGACGCGCGCCCGCGCGCTCTACGTGCCGCTCAAGATCGACCGCGTGCACAACTATCACCACGCGACACTGCATTCGCTGTCCGAGCTGATCGCCGCGGCCGGCCTCGAGCATCCGCAGGAGCTGCGTCCCATTCACTTCACCCAGCGCACCTCGACCACCGAAGTCAAATCCTTCGCACAGCTCTATCCGGCGCTGCGCCCGGGCGAGCTGCTCGAAGGCACCGAGGATCCGCGCTTCCGCGATGCCTGGCGGATGGCGCGGGCGGATTCGTTCCAGCCGGCGATGTGAGGGGGCCCGGGCTCGCGCGGAGACGCAGCTCACGCTGCGGCCTGCTCGCTCCTCCGGCTTGCCAGAATTTTGTCGATCCTTCGGCCGTCGAGATCGACGACCTCGAGATGCCAGCCGCCGAGGTCGAAGGCATCGCCGACGTTCGGCAGCACGTTGAAATGTTGCAGCACGAGGCCGGCGACGGTGTTGTAGCGGTGATGCGGCGGCAGCTCGAAGCCGAGCAGCTCGCCGAATTCGTCGACGGGCATCCAGCCCGAGACCAGCAGCGAGCCGTCGGCGCGCGCGACGTAGGCCGGCTCCGGTGGGCCTTCCTCGGAATGGAACGCGCCGACGATGGATTCCAGAATGTCGGCCGCGGTGACCACGCCTTCGAAGGCGCCGTATTCGTCGTAGACGAGGCCGATATGCACCGGCGCCGCCTTCAGGATTGCCAGCACGTCGCGTGCATCGGCGGAGGCCGGAATCACCGGCGCGTCGCGCACCAGCGCGCGCAGATCGGGCGTGCGCTCGTTCATATAGGCGACGAGCAGATCCTTGGCCTGGAGCACGCCGATCGGCTTGTTGCGGTCGCCATCGGACACGGGAAAGCGCGAATGCGGGCTTTTCGACATGACCTCGCGGATCGTCTCCGGCGCGTCGCTGAGATCGATCTCGTCGACCTCCGTGCGCGGCGTCATGACGGCGCCGACCGGACGGTCGCCGAGCCGCATCACGCCCGCGATCATCTCCTTCTCGCCAGGCTCCAGCACGCCCGCGCTCTCGGCCTCGCTGACGAGGTGATGGATCTCGTCCTCCGAAACCTTCTCCTCCGCCTTGCCGCTGCGGCCGAGCAGCGTCAGGATCAGCTTGCCGGAGAGATCCAGCAGCACCACCAGCGGCAGCGAGATCTTCGCGAGCCAGTCCATCACCGGCGCGACCTTGACCGCGATGCTTTCGGGGTCGCGCAGCGCCACCTGCTTGGGCACGAGTTCGCCGACGATCAGCGTCGCGTAGGTGATGAGCGTCACCACGATGCCGACGCCGACGATGTCGGCGGCCCCTGACGAGAGGCCAAGCCCGAGCAGCCATTGCGCCAGCCGCTGCCCGAGCGTTGCGCCCGAGAACGCGCCTGACAGCACGCCGACCAGCGTGATGCCGATCTGCACCGTCGAGAGAAACTTTCCGGGATCGGACGCCAGCGCCAGTGCGCGCTCGGCGCCGCGCACCCCCCTGGCCGCCAGCATCGAGAGCCGGGCCGGGCGCGAGGAGACGACGGCCAGCTCCGACATGGACAACAGGCCGTTAATGACGATCAGCAGGACGACGATGACGAGTTCGAGCGAGAGCATATTTGGCGGCAATGGGTTGAAACGCGGCCAGGCGAACGCCGGGCCGTACCCCAATATAGGCAATCACTGCGCGGTTCGCCCGGTTCCGATCAAATTGCCGCACGGTCCGGGTCAGGCGGCAATGCTGGCGCGTGTTTGTGTCGACCGCCGCGGCTGGCGCTCTCTTAGCTGCACGGATACTGCACGGTGGAGGAAACGCGCGGATACAGGTAATAACTCTCGCTGATCGGGATGGTCCCGCTGATCGTATAGCCAAGGTTGGGCGTGTATTGGTACGTGACCTGGCCAAGTATCAACGACACGTTGGCGGGCGAGGGAGTGCCGAGGGACGCTGGCAAGGTTACCGAGCCGCTCAGCGGAGTCCCGTTGAGCGCCTTGCTCCAGGTCACGGTCGCATTGCCCTTGGCGTCCGTGGACACTTCCGACACGATTACCGTGAGACTCGTCGAGGAATAGGGAGAGGAGGTATAAGGAGCGATCGTCGCCGCCGACGCGCCAAGCATGGTGCTCAGCGATGAGTCGGTGACGCAAGCGTTTCGTGACACCAGGTCCGCGACCGTGTGGGCGGTTTCGCTGACCTTGACACCGATCGCCATCGCGTTCCCGAGTTCGACGCCGCCCACATAGAGCAGCAGCATGAACGGCACCACAATGGCGAATTCCACCGCGGCGACGGCGCGAGTGTCGACCCATAAGTTCCGCATGCGGTGAAGCCTCCGGCTCATGAGTTGACAAAGGCCTCGTTCATGAAAGCCGTGGACGCCATGATCAGGCGGCTGCCATTCGATTGGTTCGCCAGATTGAAGCCGAGTGGACCCAAGTAAACCGGCCACAGATACATCACCCGCACGACAACGATGTCGCCCTGATTGCCGGGGCTGTATTGCCAGGTGTTCGACACGTTTCCTTGGGCGTCGTAGGTCAGGGTTGGCATGCCTGTGTTCGCCGAACTCCATGCGCTGGCAACCTGGACGTCGATCATCAGGCCTTGGCAGTCGAATAGGATCACAACGTTGGAGCAGACCGCATTGGCAAACTGGGCCTTGGTCATGCTCTGGGCCTGCGCCTGCCCCGTCAGGATCGCCCGGCTGGCTTGGTTCACCACCTGTTCCAGGAGTTGCTGGGCGAAGAAAACAAGGAAGGTCTGGATGATCGCGAGCAGCAAAGCGATGAACGGTGCGCCGATCAATGCGAACTCGACCGCGGTTGCGCCCTTCCGGTCCGCAAAGAACGCGCGCCAGCGGCGGCGTTTGGTTATGGGTGCGGGGTGCGTGGCGGTCATGACTGCTTACTCTACTGGGTCAGGCGGGGGTTGGACGCGACCTTGAGGAACAGAGCCTGGAGTGCGCTCGTGATGTCGCCGTTGGTCGACACCTTGGTGTACAAATCGGCCGATGAGGCGCAGGCTTTCAGGTTTGTCTCGATCTCGCTGGTCGCGCCGGTGGACGTGCCGTTGAAGGGGTAGATCCACTTGTCGTACCAGGCGTTGCTTTTATGGAGCGCCGAGTCGTCGTATTCGGTGTAAAGCACCGCGATGCGGATCTTCTTGTTCTTGATGGTGGTGCAGATCGCGGGGTCGAGCGGCTGCTGGCAGCGCTTACCACTGAGCGTCTTGTTGCAGGTCTTTGTGTACGAGTCGGTCGTAGTCATCACGTCTTCAACGCCATCGGTCACGAGGAAGACCACTTCCTGGGGCGTATCGGTACCGACGTTGGTGCCGTTCCCCGGCGCCGGCATGATGTTGTTGAGAGCGTTCAATGCGCCCGCGATGCTGGTGTCGGCGTCGCTGTTATTGTTCGTCGATGTCAGGTAGTTGTTTTTGTAGACTGGCAGGACCGCAATGCTGTTGGCTGCATTCTGGATGAACGATACCGTGTAGCTGGTCGTCGATGCCGGCGTCACGGGGGTTTGCACCACCCCAGGCTTTCCGCTAGGCGCGAAGATCGGCGTGCTGCTGTTCAACTGATAATCGAACGTATAGATCGCGACCCCATAGGTGTTTCGATTGATGTTCGATATCTGGTAGGCGGTATTCATCAGGGCTTGGACTGCCTGCGTTACACGATCAATGCGTAACGTGAGGCCGAGATTGCGAGCAAGCTGGTAGTTATCAATCCCGCCTGTATTGCCCAGATTGTCCGCGGCAGGATTGGTTTCGTGGCATGCGAACCCGCACCCTTTGGTCCCGTTTGAATCGACCTGCTTTTGCGTGTTGGCGATCAGCGTGTTGATGTCGGTCGATGTTGCGCCGATCGCCATGGAAGGCGAGTCGTCCAGCAAGAGATAGAAATTGATGTTGGGTGCGCCCTGGTTGCGTGCCATTGACTGACCATTGAACGGCCAGCTCGCCTGCTTGAGCAGGCTCGGAAAGGCATTGGTCGCAGTCGCGTTGTAGCAAACCTGGACGTTGCGAACGACCTGGTTGTTTGAATTGACAGGGTCAGAATAGACGGTGTCCGAGTTAGGGCAGGAGCCGTAGGTACAGTAGCCTGTTGTAGAGTTGGGGCTGCTGCAATTGACCGCGACCGTGAGAGTTGGTTGCCCCGCCAGGTTGTTGTTGTTTACCAGGGAAGTCGCGGTGATGTTGAAGACGTTCTTCGCTGCGGTCTGGGCCGCCGTCGGGCTCTGCTGCATCATCGCCGAGGTGACGGTGGCGACGGCGGCAGCGTCGGTGGCGGCGTCGAGGTCCACCTTCATGTGCTGCGTATGAGTGTAGTCCAGCGCCATGCCCAGCAGAAAGACGGTCGGAACCATCACAAGCGCAAAGATCACGGCGACGTTGGCCTTGCGATCTCTGGCAAAACGATACAACCAAGCGCGGAGCATGATCTTCATCCTAATCGCCGTGGGTCCCGGCAGAGGCAATCTCTCTGGCTTATCAAGGATCGAGGACCGGGGAACGCGACCGGGCGACCTCTGCCGACCTCTCGGCAGAGCGGAACTTTGAAGATGGCCTGTTAAGTAAAGCTTACGCGGATCGGGCGAACACGGGCCGCGAAAAATCCGCCATTGCCGGATCGAGCGGCATCATTAACGAAGGCTAAACGCAGCCAGGAAAATTGAAGCGAGTTGCCTTGCCGGACGGCGCCGGGACCGCAACGCTTTCCGACAGCTACTCAGCTACTACCTGTTTCCGCGCTGCCCGACGAACAGCGACTCTACGTCGAGCTTTCCCGATGACGCGTCAGAACTCGCCGTGCAGTCGTCCTGAAAACACCGACACCGGCCCGCGGTCGGCGTTGTAGGCGGGGTTTACGATGAGCTGGTAGTCGGCGGTGAAGGTCAGCGCCTTGTTCAGCGCCAGCGCATAGTAGGTCTCCAGCACGCGCTCCTTGCGGTAGTTGAGCTGGCCGTCGCCGATCAGTGGACCAAGCCCGCCAGCGGCGATGAAGTCGCGGTGATCCTGCGAGAGGCCGTTGATGGCGCCGGCGATGCCGACGACGTCGTCGGCCCGGCCCCATTTCGTGCCCTTGATCGAGGTGCCGAACGACAGGCTGCGGTCGATGTCGGTAAACGCCATGATCTCGTTATGGCCATCATTCCAGCTCCAGCGGCCGAACAGGCCGATGTCGTCGGTGATGGCCTGCTCGAGATTGAGGGCGTAGCCATATTTGATGCGGCCACGGCGGGTCTGGGCGATGTCGAGATTGAGCGCCGGATCGTCCAGCGTCTCGCGATAGCTGCCGGAGAAGGTGCTGTTGACGAAGCCGAGAGTGCGCAGCTTGCCGGGCTGGCCGAACAGCGAATAGCGCGTCTCCAGCTCCACGACATATTCGCCCCGCCGCGGGATGTTCATGTCGAAATTGTTCGAGTTCGACTCGGCATCCATCAGGAAATAGCCGCCGCGCAGCGCCCATTGCTTCTGGTTCAATTCGGCGGTGGCGCCATAGCCGAGGCCGAGCTTGTCGGCGGCATAATCGAAGGCGCCCGAGGCCCAGATCGACCAGTTCATGAAATCCTTGCGCGGGTCGTGCGCGTAGGAATTGCCGTCGAACACGTCGACGACGGAGAATTTGCCGACCTGCACGGTCAGGCGCGAGACGTCGGCCTTGCCGGCGAGCTGAAGCTGGCCGCTACTGAGCTCTTCCTGCTCCCCGCCGAAGCCGAAGGTCTGGCGCAGGAACAGGCGCGAGGTGTTGTAGTGCGGGTAGGGGAAGCCGGATTTCTGCGCCTCGCCATTGGGAAAGCCCGCGGCGCCCGTCGTGTTGTTGAAGCCGAAGCCCTGCAGCAGCTCGGGATTGTAGTAGACCTCGCCGCCGTCCCAGAGACGTGCGTTGAGATAGAGCGAGTTGCTCCAGGTCTCCTGATATTGCGGCGCCGGGGTCAGGCTGTTGGGCCCGCTATAGGGCGCATGAAAGGCCGGGTAGCCCTGCGCCAAGAAGGTCGACTGGCCATGAATTTCCCAGCGATCGGATTCGGTGTCGGTGATGCCTGATTTCGGATTGTAGCTCGGCATGCCCGGCCAATCGATCTTGCGATTGAGGCCGATGCGGATGGTGTGGAGGTCCATTGCCGAGGCGTAGTTCACCCCCGACGGGAAGCTGACATTGGCGTCGTCGAACTTGCGATAGAGATATTCAAGGCGCGCGGTCCAGTGCGGGGCAAAGGCATATTCGACGCCGGCACCCGCAGCCCAGCCGAGACGGGTGTGCAACCGTCGGTCCTCGACGTCGTTGGTGGGCGTCGAAAGGAAGCGCTCACCCGCAAAGGCAAGACCGCCGGTCGCATAGAACAGCCAGGCGCCGGTGGTGTAGCCGAGACGTGCGCGCAAGCTCGCGACATAGTCCCAGCGCTCTTCCGCGCTCGACAGTGCGGTCGCCGTCGCCGACACGACGTGGTTGGACGGCAGATAGTTCGGAAAAGAAATGTCGCCTTCGACGCCGAGGAGCAGGCCCGAATTGAGCCGGTAGTTGTAGCCGGCCTGCACGCCGCCGGTCATGCCGTCGAAGACGTTGTTGTCGGTTGCGATCGTCGGGTCGGTCAACGTCGCAGACGACGTGCCGCGCGTGAAACCGACATGGGCGCCGATGTAGAGACCGGTCCAGTCATAGACAGCTTGCAGCGCCGGCGCCTTCAGTGGCAGATCGGCCGCGCGACTGGCAGCGGGGAGCGCCAGCATGCCGCAGGTGATCGCGGCGGCCGTCTGCAAAAGACGATGTCGGTGAACTCTCAACGTCAAAACGCACGCCCCCAAACGCGAATTGCCCCGCCGCGATATCCCTGCCGATTCGCGGCCATCCTGTCATCAGGTCTGGGTCATCCAGCCGATCGGATCAGATGATCCCGAATGGACGTGATTTCTTCCCAAGTCCCTGCGCTTGTTGCGAACCTTATTGCGAATAATTCTCAATAGCAACAAGCGCAGAATGTCGCAGGCGATGGTTCGCATCCTTGTGTGACGGGACTGCAACATCGCCCAGCGCGAAAAAGATGACCCCGTCCGGGGGGACAACCGGACGGGGTCGGGGGCACGACACGGGGTGGATGAGGCGCCCGTGTCGGACGCAGGATCCACTCAGGGATTTGGCCTCAATTACGTAAGATCAGTAGCAAGTGCGGACGCGGCCGAGGTAGTGGCCGAAGGCGTCATACTGGGCGACCCAGCCGCAGCGGTGATAGCCGTAGTAATAGGGATCGTTGCTGGCGGCGATCGCCGTGCCGACGATGGCGGCGGTGGCGATGCCGGCGCCGACGCCCCAGCCCCAGCCGAGCGGCTTGGCCTCGGCGCTCGAGGTGGTGGACGCAACGCTTGCGGTGATGGTCAGGGCCGCGAGAGCAGCAGCGGCAATCTTGGTCTTGATCGACATGTTCAACTCCATCCGGGGTGAGGCGGTCCGTTGTGGCCCGCGTGCCCAGTTGGACGGAGGCTTGTGCGTTCGGGTTCGAAGCGCGAAAAGTTGGTCTCCACGTCCGACCGATAATCCAGGAATCTCAATGAGATATGAGCTAAGAAAGGGGGCCTGACGCGAGCCTGTTCACGTCGAAGTTATCGACCTCGGCCAGCAGCTCGCAGAAGGCCCGCGCCCCCCGGTCGACGAGCTGCTCGCCTTTCTCGGCAGAGGCAAGTGTCGCGTTGCCGACGGCGCCGCTCGGATGCAGGTCCTGCGCCTGCCAGGCGAATGGTGCGGGCCGCTGCGTCGACAGCCAGCGATATTGCTGCTCCATCGCGATGCTGCTCGAAGCAAAATCCGCGATCGCATCCTTGCGCACCTCTGACGGATAGCGCGCCAGCATGATCGAGGTTTCGACTGCTCCGCCATGGATGCCATGGCGCACTTCGTCGGCGGGAAACAAATGCTCCGCGCCGGAGAGACGTGACCACGACGTCGTCACCACGAGCAGCTTTTGATGCGCGCGCAGATCCTGCGCCACCAGCATCATCGCCGCGCTGTTGCCGCCATGGCTGGTGACGATGACGAGCTTTCGCAGGCCCGCGCGTGCGACCTCCTCGCCGATCGCGGTCCATCTCTTCAGCGCCGCCTCGGTCGGCAGCGTCTGCGTGCCCGGATAGTCGATATGCTCGGTGGAGATTCCGATCCGCTCAACCCCCAGAAACGTAACAGGAAGGTTTTCGGGCGCGAGCTCGCGCACCCGCGCAAGATACGCCTCGGCGATCAGCACATCCGTCTCGAGCGGCAGGTGCGGCCCATGCTGCTCGGTCGCCGCCAGTGGCAAGACCGCGATCCAGCGCGCCGGTTCCGCGGGGTCAATCTCGCTCCAGCGGATGTCGGTCCAGTCGCGGGATGGTCTCATCGTGGTTTCTTTGCGCGAATTTGTAACGTAGTTTGCAGGTCTCGAGGGGACGCGGGCCGGCCGGCCGCGTCCCCGAAATTCTTGTGGTTTATCATGGTCCAGAACGATCGACGGAGTCCAATCATGCGTCCCCTTCATCTGCGGCGAGCGTTAACGGCAGGCTTGATCGCCGCATGCGTGTCGGTCCTGCCGGCGCGGGCCGAGACCCTGGACAAGGTCTCCTTCGGCACCAACTGGGTCGCCGAGGCCGAGCATGGCGGCTTCTTCCAGGCGGTCGCCGACGGCACCTACAAGCGCTACGGGCTCGACGTCACCATCGTGCCGGGCGGGCCCAACGAGAACAACCGGATGCTGCTGATCGCGGGCAAGATCGATTTCTTCATGGCCGCCAATACGCTGATGTCGTTCGACGCCGTCACCAACAACGTGCCCGTCGTGACGATCGCCGCGATCTTCCAGAAGGATCCGCAGGTGATGCTGACGCAGCCGGATGCCAAGGTCGGCAAGATCGAGGATCTGAAGCCCCTGACGCTGTTCGTCTCCAAGGAGGGCATGACCAGCTATTTCCAGTGGCTGAAGTCCGAATACGGCTTCAGCGAGAAGAACGTCCGGCCCTACAATTTCAACCCGCAGCCCTTCATCGCCAACCCCAAGAGCGCGATGCAGGGCTATGTGACGTCGGAACCCTTTGCGGTGGAGAAGGCCGCGGGCTTCAAGCCCAACGTGCTGCTGCTCGCCGATTCCGGCTTCAACACCTATTCCACGCTGATCGAGACCCGCCGCGAGATCGTCGAGAAGAAGCCCGACCTCGTGCAGCGCTTCGTCGATGCCTCGATCGTCGGCTGGTACAACTACATCTATCGCGACAATTCCGCCGGCAACGCCATGATCAAGAAGCTCAACCCGGAAATGAGCGACGATCTGCTCGCCTATTCGGTCGCCAAGATGAAGGAGTACGGCATCGTCGATTCCGGCGAATCGTTGAAGAACGGCATCGGCGCCATGAGCGACGAGCGCTACACCTCCTTCTTCGACAAGATGGTCAAGGCCGGCGTGGTGCGCTCCGACATCGACTATCGCAAGTCCTATACGCTGCGCTTCGTCAACAAAGGCGTCGGCGTCGAGCTGCGTCCGGGCAAGCCGTAAAAGCGAGCCGATGGCGGACGTCAGAGCTTCGTCCGGGGGCGATGTCGGGCTGACGGCGCTGGCCGTCAGTCTGCGCGGCGTGACGAAAGCCTATGACAACGGTGTGATGGCGCTCGGGCCGTTCGACCTTGCCGTGCGCAAGGGCGAGTTCATCTCGCTGCTCGGGCCGTCCGGTTGCGGCAAGTCGACGGTGCTGCGGTTGATTGCGGGCTTGAGCGCGCCGAGCACGGGAACTGTGCGGGTCTCGCGCCATGAGGGTGTGACGCGGCCGGGGCATGCCATCGGCTTCGTGTTCCAGGAGCCGACGCTGATGCCCTGGACCAGCGTGCGCGAGAACGTGCGGCTGCCGCTGAAGCTTGCAGGCGCCGGCAAGGCCGAGGCGAACGCGCGCGTGGATGAGGCGCTTGCCAGCGTGGGCCTTGCCGATTTTGCCGGCGCCTTTCCGCGCGAGCTCTCCGGTGGCATGAAGATGCGGGTCTCGCTGGCGCGTGCGCTCGTCACCGATCCCGACATCCTCTTGATGGACGAGCCGTTTGCGGCGCTCGACGAGATCACGCGCTTTCGTCTCAACAACGACCTGCTCGCGCTATGGCGGCGCCTGCGCAAGACCGTCATCTTCGTCACCCATTCGGTGTTCGAATCCGTCTATCTCTCCCAGCGCGTCGTGGTGATGACGGCGCGGCCGGGCAGGATCGGCGCCGACATCCGTATCGAGACCGTCGAGCCGCGCGGGGAAGAGTTTCGCACCTCCGCCGGCTATGCCGATTATTGCCGCAAGGTGTCGAGCGCGCTCGCGCCGTCCTATTCCGGGCAGTCGGTGCTATGAGCGCAGAGCCCGTCGCTCCGGCAAAGCCCGAGAATGGCGCTTGGCGCGTCGCGCGCTTCGCGTTTCCGGTCGTCGTCTTTGCGGCAGGCCTCATCGCCTGGGAATTCGTGGTCCGCATCAAGCAGATCCCGCCTTATGTGCTGCCGGCGCCCTCAGCCGTGTTGCTGACGCTGATCAAGGACTGGGCGGTGCTGTCGCAATCGCTGGCCACCACCTTGCTCACCACGCTCGAGGGTTTTATCGCAGCCAGCCTCGGCGGCATCGCGCTGGCGCTGCTGTTCAACCAGTCGAAATGGGTGGAATATTCGCTGTTCCCGTATGCGGTCATCCTGCAGGTGACGCCGGTGATCGCGATCGCGCCGCTGCTCCTGATCTATCTCGACCAGGAAACCGCCGTCGTGGTCTGCGCCTTCATCGTCGCGTTCTTCCCGGTGCTGTCCAACACCACGCTCGGGCTGAATTCGGTCGACCGCAACCTCGCCGGCCTGTTCCAGCTCTATGGCGCCTCGAAGCTGCAAACCCTGCGTTTGCTGAAATTGCCGGCGGCCTTGCCCTACATCTTCGGCGGCCTGCGCATTGCCGGCGGCCTGTCGCTGATCGGCGCCGTGGTCGCCGAGATCGCGGCGGGAACGGCCGGGGCCGGATCGGGTCTTGCCTACCGGATCGCCGAATCCGGCTATCGTCTCAACATACCTCGCATGTTCGCAGCGCTGCTTTTGCTGTCGCTTGCCGGGATTGTCATCTATGGGGTGCTGGCGCTAATTTCGCACCTCGTTTTACGGCGCTGGCATGAAAGCGCCCTTGGAAAGGAAAACTGATGACGGCCGCTCCGATTTCGTCCGAGAAGATCGATCTTCTGATCTATGGGCCGGTGCGGCCGATTCTCGAAAATGGCTTCTCCGACCATTTCGTCGTGCACAAGGCGGAGACGCGGGCCGACCTCGAGCGCCTGACGCCCGCCGTCCGCGAAAAAATCCGCGGCGTGGCCGTGACTTATCACACGGTGCGGGCCGACAAGGATTCATTATCGCACTTCCCGAAGCTCGAGATCGTGGCGAGCTTCGGCGTCGGCTACGACCACGTCGATGCCAAGTATGCGAGTGAGCACAATATCGTCGTCACCAATACGCCTGACGTGCTGACCGAGGAGGTCGCCGACGTCGCGATGGGTCTTCTGCTCGCCACGCTGCGCGAGTTCATCAAGGCCGATCGCTATGTGCGCTCCGGCCTGTGGCAGACCCAGAACTATCCCCTGAGCGTCGGCTCGCTGCGCGACCGCAAGGTCGGCATCGTCGGCATGGGTCGGATCGGCCAGGCGATCGCGCGCCGGCTCGATGCCTCGCTGGTGCCGGTGGTCTACCATTCGCGCAATCCGTCCAAGGACGTGTCCTACAAGCACTATCCCGACCTGATCGAGATGGCGAAGGCGGTCGATACACTGATGGTGATCGTCCCCGGCGGCGCCAGCACCAACAAGATGATCAATGCGGAGGTCTTGAAGGCGCTCGGTCCCCGCGGTGTGCTGGTCAACGTGGCGCGCGGCTCCGTCGTCGACGAGCCTGCGCTGATCCAGGCGCTGAAATCCGGCACCATCCTCGCCGCCGGTCTCGACGTGTTCGCAGCCGAGCCGAACGTGCCGGACGAGCTCAAGACCATGCAAAATGTCGTCTTGCTGCCACATATCGGTTCGGCATCCGTGGTAACGCGGAACGCGATGGACCAGCTCGTGGTCGACAATCTCAAGACCTGGTTTGCCGGCAAGCCTCCGATCACGCCGGTCGCGGAAACCCCGGTGAAGAGTCGCGGATGACACATCTTCGGGTCGGTGCGTGGACAATCGTCGCGGCGCTCGTCGCCGTGACGGCGCCTGCGCAGGCGCAGGATGCGACGACCCTGAAGAAGGACATGGTCGGGCAGTGGGAGCTGTCCACCACCGAGCGCAGCAAGACCTGCGTGGTGACGCTGAAGGGCGACGCGGCTGGCCATGCCTCCAAGCTCGAGCTGGAGCCGGCCTGCAAGACCGCACTGCCCTTCACCAAGGACATCACGGCCTGGAGCGTCAAGGGCCTCGACATCGTGCGGCTCCAGGATGCGACCGGCGAATCCGTGATCGACTTCACCGAGGTCGAGGCCGGCATCTTCGAGGGCTTGCGGCAGGGTGAGGGCGTCTACATCCTGCAAAATCTCGCCGCCGCCCGCTCGATGGCCAAGTCGATGGACCAGATGATCGGCGACTGGGCCATGGTGCGCGGCAACGGCGAGCCGGTCTGCACGCTCGTGCTGACCAACACCGAAGCCGGCCCCGACAATTTCCAGGTCTTCCTCAAGTCGAAATGCGACGCGGCGATCACGCAGTTCAACCCGACGCAATGGCGGCTCGAGCGCGGCCAGATCATCCTGATGTCGAAGGCCGGCGAAGCCTGGCAGTTCGAGGCCGACGACAACGCGCAATGGCGGCGCGTGCCCGACACCGCCGATCCCCTCATCATGCTGCGGCAATAGATCCGGCGTCGAACGCGGCTACGCAGCGGCTTTGGGCCGGCGCGCTGCTTTTGCCATGATGTCCTTGCGGTACTCGCTCCGGTGCATCGTCCGCACCTCGAAATGTTGGAAGTGGCGTTCCTTCGCACGTGAGCCGTAGATCTCGTGGGCGGATGTCCCGTTGCTCACGATCTGATAGCCGTTCTTCAGGGTCTGGAACGGACGCTTGACCATCTTGAGATGGTCGAACTGCGCCGGTCCCGGCTTGTGCCAGGATTCGAAGAAGGCCGGATGCACGAAATCGCTGACTTCGATTCCGTCGATCGAATAGATCTCCTCCTCGACCGCGTCGCACATCTCGTAGGCGTAGAACTTGCCGTCGTCGCTCTGGGCCCAGAGCTGGGCGCCGGGATCGATCAGCATCTCCAGCAGCTCGTGCGAGGCCGTCACGCTGACCTTCTCGCCCGCGGCGATCGTGGTCTTGACGAACACTTTCGAGACCGGCTGACCGTTCTTGGTGAGGTCGTGATAGCCCAGCGCATCTGCTTCGTCGGCGTCGTCGAGAAAGACGACCTGCCATTCGCCGGCCTTCGCCTTCTTGGCGACATAGAGCTTGGCCGGATATCCCCAGATCGGAACGAAGTCGCGCTGGAGCTGCTTGGCCAGGGCTGCGACCAGCTTGGTGAGATCGACGCCCAGCGGGGTCTTGGCCAGATTGACGAAGGCGATCGTCGGGAATTGTCCCTGATTGAATGCAGCGGCTCTGATGACCATGTGCTTTCTCCAAAAATGTTTTCGAAAATACGAAGTGGAAAAGGTAGTAGAAATAAAAACATAACACTATAGGTAGTGTGACTTCGGCCTGTCAAGCACGTGGACCGATCCCGCCGGCCGTTCGGACTCCGGGAACAAGCCGGGCGGAATCGCCGTTGCCACAACGGTCACGATTGCGATGGGATTTTGCGATGGCCAAACGTGTGCTCGCGATCGGCATCGAGCCAGGCAGCGCGGATTACAGCGCGTTCCCGCAGCTCGCACCCGAGCTCGTGCGCAGCCATATCGACGCGCAGCTCCTCCGCCTCACCGATCTCGGCTATGACGTCACGAGCTGCCTGATCGATCTCGACGAGACCGCGGAGGCCGTGGTCGCGTCAGCCCTGCGCGAGGCGAGCTTTGACTGTGTGGTGATCGGCGCCGGCCTGCGCGAGCCGAAGGAGCGCCTGCTACTGTTCGAGAAGGTGCTCAATCTCGTGCACCAGCTCGCGCCGAACACTGCGATCTGCTTCAACACCAATCCGGCGGATACGGCGGAAGCCGTGCAACGATGGATCGAGCCTTGAGGGCGGGATCCCGCATCAGGCGTGCCGCACGCTGCTGACGATCGATCCCAAGGATAAGGAATATCCGAAGGCACGGGCGGCCTTTGTGCGACTGCGAAAGATCGAGCGGGACGCGGTCGGTTGACGGGTATGCGCCAGCGCCGGATCGCGCCGTGACGGCGGGCGGGTGCGCCTGACCAAATGACCTCGCCACAGCCGGTATGACCGACGCCCGCCAAATCTGAGACCATGGCGACATCGCGTGGCGCCTCACGCCTGAAAGTGCGTGATTGCGCTGGCCCGAATCCGCCGCCAACGATATGAAGGGCCACGTCACACTGGAGGATTGAGATGCTTCGAGGACTTGGAATGGCCTGCCTGGCGGTTGCGATGCTGGCCCCGGTACATGAGGCGACGGCGCAGGATGCCATTGGCGGCGCCATCATCGGCGGCGTCGGCGGCGCGATCCTCGGCGGTGCGGTCGGCGGCAGCCGCGGTGCCGCGGTTGGTGCGATCGTCGGCGCCGGTACGGGCGCGGCCATCGCCGCCGAAGGCGAGCGCCGCCGCTCCGGCTACTACGCCTATCAGCGCGGCTGCTACATGCAGCGCCCCGATGGCGCCTATGTGCGCGTGGATCCCAGATACTGCTACTGAACTGCGACCTGGTTCGATCCGATGCCGGCGTCGCTAGAGCATGATCCGGAAAAGTGTGAAGCGGTTTTCCGGAAAGATCATGCGCAAACAACAACCTAAAGCGCGATGACGATTCATCCCAATCTCATCGCGCTTTAGTCGAAGCGCGTTTCGACGCGTCTCTGCCGGTATGCCTGCATGTCGACCGGAGCAGGCAACATCATTGGGCTCATTTTCTCGATCTGGTCCAGAAGCCGGTCGATCATGTAACCCGGGCTCAGCAACGACAGGCCCGTGCTCCACATGCGCTCGATTGTCTGATTCACCATCGATCCCCTCTCTTCGATGATGAATGAGTGTGACACACATACCCCGCAGCACGAAGCGGAGAGTTAACAAATGGTAAACAGGAGTGGTCTTAGCTCACGTTCGACGAGTCCGTTCCTGACTAAAGCGCGATGAGATTGGGATGAATCGTCATCGCGCTTTGGATTGTTGTTTGAGCATGATCTTTGCGGAAAACCGCTTCGCACTTTTCCGGATCATGCTCTAGCTTCGATCCGCACGCGAGCGCGCTATGCCCCGACCTTCGCCAGAACGTCTGCGCGCAGAAAGCGCTCGATGAACAACATAAAGAGCACGGATGGTACCAGGAGGATCAGCGCTGTGATCGAGGCGACCTGGTAGTTTCCGCCCATCGCCGCATTGTAGAGCAGAAGCGGCAGCGTCGTGACTTGCGGAACGCCGACGAAGAACGTGCCGGTGAACTCATCCAGTGATTCCAGGAAGACGAAGATGCCGCTCGCGATGACACCGGGCGCAGCCAGGGGGAGCGTCACCGTGAAGAAGGTGCGCAGCGGCGAGGCGCCGATGTTGCGGGCCGCGAGTTCGAGATCCCTGTCGACCGCCGCGAAGGCCGCGGCCGCGATCCACACGGAATAGACCAGGCCATGGGCGGCGTGGACCAGGACGACGCCGAGCACCGTGCCGTTGATGCCGAGATTATAGAAGATCCGCGCCACGTTGATGTAGATCGCCACCGAGGGAAAGGCCTGGGGCAGCAGAAACACGATCATGAACAGCGCGCGCACCGGCAGCTTCAGGCGCGCCAGCGCGTAGCCCGCCGGGACGGAGAGCGCGAGCGCGACGACGACCGTCAGCACCGCAATCGAGACCGAGGTCCCGAGCGAGGCCATGGCATCGCCGGTCGGGCGAAAGACCTGCTCCCAGTACCGGGTGCCGTAGGTGACCGGCAGCTTGTAGGGCGTGTACCAACGCTCGGCCACCGACCACAGCACCAGATTGGCGAGCGGGCCGATCAACGCGAAGGCGAAGGCGGCGAGAACGATGCCCGCCAGCGAGGCGCGCAGCAAGGAGGCGATGCGGCTCACGGCGCGCTCTCCTTCGCCATGCCGTGCCGGAGGTAGAGGATCGCAGCACCGGCGCTGATCAGGTAGGTGATGACGCCGAGCGCATTGGCCGTGGCATAGTCGCCATAGGCGTTGATGCGGAAGGCCATGTCGACGGTCAGCATAGTCGGCTGCGAGCCGGCCACCATCATCGGCACCGACAGCACCGAGAGCATCGTCACGAAGGAGAGGACGAGTGCAACGAGCAGCGTCGGCATCACCTGCGGTAGCGCCAGCTCGAGCAGAACCCTGAGCCGCGAAGCGCCGAGATTGCGCCCGGCCTCCAGCGTTGCCCGGTCGAGCGCAGCCAGCGCGCCGGCCAGCAGCAGCGCGACGAACGGGGTCTGCTTCCACACGAAGGTGATGATGATCCCGCGCCAGTCGAGATAGCTCACCGCCTGCAGCGGCTCCATCAGTCCGAGCGAGACGAAGCTGTTGTTCATCAGCCCGTTCTTGGCGAGGAAGGTGCGCATGCACTGCGCGGCCACGATGAAGGGAATGAACAGGGGCCAGCGATAGAGGGCGCGCAGCGTTCCGACGATCCACGGATTCTCGCCGAGCGTCAGCGTGCCGGCGATGGCGATCGCCGCCAGCGCCGTCAGCGCACAGGAGCTCACCACGATGACAATCGTGAAGAGGATGTCGCCGGAATAGAGCTCGAAGGCCTTGCCGAAGGCCTGCAAGGAGAACCCGCCCTTAGGGTCGGTGAAGGCCGAGGCGAGAGAGAAGAGAAGCGGATAGAGGAACAGCGCCGCGACGAGCGCGAGGCCCGGCGCGATCAGCAGCAAGGCGAGCTGGCGTTGCGACAGGCTCATGGCCCTCAGTTCGCGACCTTCTTCTCGTAGCCCTCGAGGATGTCGTTGAAGTAGGGCGCGATCGGGAAGGGTTTTGCGTTCTTGGACAGGTCGGTCGGGGTGATGTCGGTGAAGAGCTTGTCCCAGGCCGCCTTGTCGAGCTTGCCTTCGAGGTTCTTGGCGTCGATGCCCGGATACCAGTTGAACTTCTTGACGATGCCGTCTGCCTGGACCT
Organism: Bradyrhizobium iriomotense; assembly: GCF_030160715.1. Lineage (GTDB taxonomy): Bacteria > Pseudomonadota > Alphaproteobacteria > Rhizobiales > Xanthobacteraceae > Bradyrhizobium > Bradyrhizobium iriomotense. Next base: position 41,012 of record NZ_BSOW01000002.1, on the reverse strand, counting down.
GCGGGCTGGTGGCGAGCGCGATGAACTCCTCCGCCAGCTTCCGCTGCGTCGCCTTCTCCGGCACGGCGTAGTACATCGGCTGGCCGAGCATGCCGGGCGAGGCGAGCTTGAGCTTCATGTTGGGCGGCAGCTTGCCGTCAGCCTGCCAGGAATAGAACATGTCGACCCAGACCGGTCCCATCGCGATCTCGCCGCGGTTGAGCATGTCGAGCGTGCCGGCATTGCCGGGCGTGATGACGACGTTCTTGTTGAAGTCCTTCAGCTCGCTGAAAGCTGTGTCCCACTTGGCCTTCTCGGCCGGATCATACGGTCCCTGGATCAGCTTGCCGGCGTCGCCGCCGAAGGCATAGACCCAGCCGGCGACGAAAGCCACGCCGGACATGCCACCCTTGATGCCATTGTAGCCGAACTGCTTCGGGTTCTTCTTCGCCCACTCCTTCAGCTCGGCGAAGTTGTCCGGCGGGTTCTTGAGCATGTCGGCATTGTAGGCGAGCGCCGTCTGCGACTGGAACATCGGGATGACGTAGCCCGAGACGTCGGCGCCGAGCGCGTTCTTGGCGGTCTCGCTGGAAACCAGCTTTGCCGTGTCGACCTTGTCCGTGTATTTCGCGAGCAGCCCTTCCTTCACCATCGTCCCGGCGGCCTTCTGGTGGATCACCACGACGTCGAAGTCGGTGGTCGCGGCGGCCTTCTGGGCGTCGAGCTTCTCGTAGATCTTCTGGGAGCCGGCATCGCCGGGGCCGGTGCCGACGGAGATCACCTTCACGCCGGGATGGCTCTTCTCGAACAACGGGCCGAGATAGTCCTTGACGTAGTCGACCATGTTCTGGTCGCCGGCCGAGGCGACATTGAGGGTCTGTGCGGCGAGAGGCGAGGCTGCGAGCAGCGCCGCGAGGGAAAAGGCTATCGGGAAAATGCGCATGGGTCTGGCTCCGTGTCAGGCAGCGGTGGCGGCTTCAGTTGCCGGGAAAATGTGAAGGCGTCGCACCGGGATGCGCAGGCCGACGGCAGCGCCCGGTTCATGTCGTGCCGTGTCGTCGATCGTGATCTGCCGGCCGGCCGCCTCGACGCGATAGCGATAGAGGCCGCCGGGATAGCTGCGCGCGGCGATGCGTCCGGGCACGAGGAGATCGCCCTGCGGCGCCGCGTCGGGCGCGTCGAGACTTGCGGCATCGTCGCGGAAATAGGCTACGGCCTCGCCCGCGGGCAGCGCGGTGGCATCGTGGTCCGCGAGCCGGGCGACCGCGGCGCCGGCGCTGACGGCCGTTCCGTCCGCGCTGCGCGCGACATGTACGGGCAGGACGTTCTCCGCACCCATGAAATTGGCGACGAAGGCGCTCGCCGGCCGGTCGTAGACCTCCTCGGGCGTGCCGATCTGGGCGATTCGCCCCGCCTGCATGATGACGAGCCGGTCCGCCATGGTCATGGCTTCCTCGCGATCATGCGTGACATGGATGGCGGTGACGCCGAGCCGCTGCTGGATCGCGCGGATCTCGTGGCGCATCGTCATCCGGATCTTGGCGTCGAGATTGGACAGCGGCTCGTCGAGCAGCAGGATGCCGGGGTCGACCGCCAGCGCCCGGCCGAGCGCGACGCGCTGGCGCTGCCCGCCGGACAGCGCCGTGACCTTGCGCTCCTCGTAGCCGCTGAGGCCCAGCATCGCGAGCAGCGAAGCCACCTTGGCGGTGATCTCGGTCTTGGCGGTGCCCCGCAGCTTCAGCCCATAGCCGATGTTCTGCAGCACGGTCATGTGCGGCCACAGCGCGTAGGACTGAAACACCATCGCCATGCCGCGCTTCTCCGGTGGCAGCAGAGCGACGTCGCGGTCTCCGACCACGATCGAGCCGGAGCGCACCGGCACGAAGCCGCACAACGAGCGCAGAAGGGTGGTCTTGCCGCAGCCGGAAGAGCCCAGGAGGGCGGTGAAGGTGCCGGGAGCAAAGTCTAGGCTGACGCCGTGCAGGACTGGGGTGCCGCCATAGGCGACATGCAGGTCGCGCACCTGGATAGCCGCGCCGGCGCACGACACGCCCTGCGTTTCCGCCTGCACGATCCGTCCCTCCATGCCGCTCTGATTTTGCCAGAATGGATTTGCTCTTCCATTCCGCGACCGGCTTGGAATAAACGTAACGATCCGTAGCGTGCTCATGCAACAGATTTGTGAAACCATGCCTGCCGACGCCGACTTCGCCCGCATCCGCAAGCCTGCCGCCCTCGGGGCTGTCGGCCGATGACGCCGGCAGAACTCGAATTGCGACGCCATGCCGTCCAGGGCCTTGTCGCCGAGGCCGGACGCATGGCGCTCGACTATTTCGGCAAGCAGGAAAGCCTCGGCGTCAGCATGAAAGGCGCCCAGGACTGGCTGACCGTTGCCGACGGAGCCGTCGAGGACTTCCTGCGCCAGCGGCTGGCCGTGCTCTTCCCGACCGACACGGTGATCGGCGAGGAGGGCGGCGGTGCAGCGAGCGATGCGGTCTGGATCATCGATCCGATCGATGGCACCTCGAACTTCGCCCGCGCCGACCGCAACTGGTGCATCTCGATCGGATTCCTGCTGAACCGCATCCCCACGATCGGGATCGTGGCCGCACCCGCGCTGGACGAGCTCTATGTCGCCCGGCGCGGACAGGGCGCGACGCTGAACGGGCGGCCGATCGCCGTCTCGGGCACCGAGGACCTCACGCGCGCCACGATCGAGCTCGGCTGGTCGACCCGCATTCCCTATGAGCGCTACCTTGCCATCCTGCAGCGCAGCTACGCCGCTGGCTGCTCGGTGAAGCGCTCCGGCTCGGGCACGCTCGGGCTCTGCCATGTCGCGAACGGGCGCACCGACGCCTATGCCGAGTTGCACATCAATGCCTGGGACGTCGCGGCCGGCATCGTCATCGCCGGTGAGGCGGGCGCCTCAATCAGCGATTTCTTCGCCGGCGACGGCATCAGCAAAGGAAACCCAATCCTCTGCTCCACGCCCGCGCTTGCTCCGCAGCTGCGTGAGATCACGGCAATTTCCTGAAGCGCGACGCTTCATCCCAATCTCATCGCGCATTAGACCAGCTTCATACCGCGCAGGCTCGCATGCCCGCTCTTGCCCACGATGATGTGGTCGTGCACGGCAATGCCGAGCGGCTTGGCGATGTCGATCATGGCCCTGGTCATCTGGATGTCGGATTGTGCAGAAACACGTCAATCGGTCCATCGAATTGTTTCCAGGAAAGTTTCCGCAGGCCGGACCGCTGTTGCGCCCGCAGTATGAACGGCTCCCCAATGGAGACATCTGATCTGCGCCACGCAAATCTCCCCTCACGAGGTGCCTCGGCCGATGGTTGATAAATGTATTGCATGCCATCTTAAGATGTTTAAGATGAGGTGCCGCTTTAGCGCTAATCCATTGGTCCTTTCCTCGGAAATGAGAGCCGTGGAAAAGGGAGGCCTCGAAAGCCCCGAAGATCGCTAGGCGATGATGATGATTTTCTCTGGCTCATAATCAGTCCGCGCATCGATTGGGCGGCCGCAGGAGCGATTCATGTCCATTCAATCGCCCAAGCCCTTCAATATTGCCTCGTCCGTACTCGACACCAGCGCCGCGCCCGCCGATCGCTTCGTCCGGATGAACCACTTTGTCGCGTATGCGCCCGAAGGGCCCGCCGTGCTGCTGCCCGGTTACCGGTCGACCTATGTGGGAATGGCCGCTGCGCTCATGCCGGAAATCGTGCGCCAGACGGTGCTGAAGGATCACAAGGAAACGCTGGACTATGCCACTGCCGTGGCAGCGATTGTCGCTAAGCCATCGCAGCCGGGCGGGGGATTGCCCGCGGCTCAACGGAGTGCAGCGCTACAGGTCAATCGCGAAATTGAGGCCCTGACCCAGCAGCTGCGGCGGCACGATCAAGGCGGTGAGAATGCAGCGTTGCTGCCGGGCCTGCAGCGCATCCAAGAGGCCAGCCAGCAGCTGCTGCTGTCCACCGGCCCGGCGGCCGGAAGCACTGGCCCTGTCGCACCGAAGCGGCCGAGCCTGGTAACGCCCGAGCAGCAGCTGGCGATGCTGCTCTCCAACGAGATCGGTTTTCTCTATCTCGACCGTACGAGGATACGGCCGATCGGTTTTGCCGTGGGCGAGTTTCTCTACTCCCTTAGCCTTGCGCCTGGCGAGGAGGTGACTCTCGAGCAGAAGACCTACTCGGAGCGCCAGACGAGCCTGGAGGATTTGCAGGACCAGGAAGCGACTCTTGACCTCGAATTGTCCTCGACTTTGACCGGAGAACTCTCCCAAAGCCTCAACCAGGAGCTGTCGCGGCTGGCCAAGGACAGCGAGTCCAATGCCGCGCATGTCGGTGCGGACATCGACGGGGTCAATGTGTCCATGGGGCCCAACAACTCCAATTCAGTCGACAATGGCGATCGCATCACGAGCACAACATCGGTCAAGAACACCTACTCGGCCAGCACCAAGGTCGCAGCGAAATATCGAACCCAGCACAAGATCACCTTCACCGTTTCCACCGTCAACAAATTCGAGACGTCGTCCAAGCGCGTCATTCGCAATCCCAACGCGTATACGCCCATCGACCTGATGTATTTCAAGATCCTCAAGCGCCTGCGGCTCAGCCAGGAGCGCTATGGCGTCAGGCTCTGCTGGGCACCGGCCATCCGCGACCCGGCTGGGCCGTTCTGGGCGCGGATTCTGGCAATGAGGGACGCGCTGTTCGCCGCAGCCAGCAAGGCCTCGGCCGGCCCCCGACCTGTGCCGCCCGACCCGCCGGCAGCCGCACCCCCCGTCGTCGCCTCGACGGTGATGGACGCCAACCACTTCGATTGGTTCAACGGCAGCCAGAGTTACGACTACGACGTCACCATCGCTGCGCCGGCGGGCTACGTCTGGGATGGCGATGCGGCTTTCGTGAGCTCCAGCGTCGTGTTGGCGTTCAGCGGATCGCGGCCGGCCGCTGCAGAAGTCCGGATGCCCAGCAACGACGGTACGGGTATGAAATGCATCGTCCATGTCGGTGCGGTCGACCGTCTCTGGGTCGATTTCAGCACGTTCCCTCCGACGCCCCATCTCGACGCGACTGGCACGGCGTCGTTCCAGGTCTCCGCGCGCTTCATACCCAGCAACGTCCAAGCCGCCGACGACTACAACCAGAAACTCGCTGCGTGGAAGACCGCGGACGACGCCTGGCAGTCGCAGGATTCCCAGATCAAGGCCGCTGCTTTGGCCAAGGCGCAGAGCGACTGGGATGCGATCAGGCAGTCGGAGCTTGCACGGCTCAACCCGGTCTACGAAGCCTTCGGTGTTGTCATCACCCAGATGTTTCCCTCGACGACCCGCGACCATATCGACGAGATCGATAGATGGGAGCGCCTTTTCGACTGGTCGCAGGCCAGCCTCAAGCTTTATCCGGCGTGGTGGAACGGCACCGGCCTGCGCGAACCCTCGCTGGACCCGACCCATTTCGTCAACGCCAGCTGGGCGCGACTCTTTCTGCCGGTTCGGGTCGGCTCCGAGGCCGAGGCGATCAAGGCGATCTATCAGGTTAGCCAGGGCAACGCTCCGAACGCCGCGCTCGCAAAATATATCGACGATGTCACGGGCCAGCTGAACCAATACCGCCAAACGTCCTTCGGGAGCGCTACCGAGGTCGTGATAACGCCCTCCAGCACGGAGGGCGAATGCCCGACGACAAGTCAGCCCTTCGTTTGCATGGGCTCGTGGGAGGAAACGGTTCCGACCGATGGCACGCATATCGAAGTGTTGCAGTCCACGACGATTGCGGCCGACGACGACTCGCGTCAGCGGCTCGACGACGCCACGGCGCTGCGTGCCCAAGAGATCGAGCGTCAGAAGGTGGACAATGCGCTCCGCAACACGGTCAACGCCGCCGGCGCGGGGACTGTGACGACCAGCCTCCAGATGTGGCTGATGGACAAGTCCAGCGATCCGCAAACCTGACCGGAGGAAGGCGGGTGTCGACCCCACAGATGCTGCCATGGTACGGCGAGGGCCGTCTTTCCTTTCAGCTGCGGCGCTTCGCGACCATTCTGCTCGAGGAGAATCCCAACGATGTGATGGCCCGGCGTCTGGTCGATGCGTTGGCGGACCCCGCGGCGGCGGCCGGCTTCGTAGTTCGATTCTGCGGTGGCTTTCTTGATGGCTGCGGCGCGCGCCTGAGGGTATGGCGCGACGACCTGCAGAACGTGCTCACGAGCCTGGTCGCCTTCATCAAGGCCGATGGCGCCGTGCAGCTGGCCCTGGCCGGTGGCATCAGTCTGTATGAATTCTTCCGCGGGCCGTTCGAGCCAAAGACGCCAGCCGGTCTTTCGCTGCAGGTCCGGGACGCTCTCGAACGCCTGGACCTGATCCACGGCCTGGCCGCGCCGATGATGATGCTGGACGCCATCAATACGGCAGCCGCGGCTGAGCATTTCACCGACCTGCTGGGACTGCTGGCGGAAGACCTCATGATCTCCGTGTTGGACGACGCATCCGGCTGGATGCAGAAGTTTCTGCTGGCGCCGCTCCCGGAGCAAGGCCAGCTTCTCGGGACGTTCGTCGGGGAAGCATTGATCGAGTTCGCGCGGGGGATCATCGAGCCGCCCGAGCTTAGTCTCGCCGAGCTCGCTGCAAATCTCGAGCTCAGCGCCAGCCAGATCAAGGATCTGGCCGGCGTCGCCCCCTGAGCGGAGATCACCCGTGACATTCGATTGGAAGATCGCCCGCCGTGCTGTCAGAACACGCGCGGCCCGGTCCGAGGTCGAAGTGCTGCTGATGCGATACGGCAAGATCATCCGCCGGCGCTGGGTTCGCGTGGCCAAGCTGGCCGTCAAGACGGCGCTGGAACTCGACGGCGAAGTCATTCGCGTCATGAGTGCGATCGATGAGCGTGCGGGCGAGCTCTACGTAAAGTTCATCAAGAAGTACCCGTTCATCGGCAAACTGAGCCGGCAGGAATGGAACGAAGCTATCGCCCGGCTGATCAACCGGGGCAACAAGGAGGACGTCAAGGCGATCCGGGGCGTGATCGTCGAACGTTTCGTGCAGGGCATGGATGAGTTCGCAAAGCTGTACGACGAGATGGCAGTCCTCGCGGCAAAGACGAAGGGATGGCAGAAGCCGGAGATCGTCAGCGGCGTGAGGACACCCAATGGCAGGGAACTTGCCGACTGGATGATCGTGAGCCAGCATCCGGATGGGCGCATCTGGATCATGGCGATCGTCGAGTCCAAGTCGATCTCCAACACGAAGGACCTTGTGGAGCACAAGGGCGCTGATTTCGGTCAGCATTTGTGGGACATCTATCGCGCCCTCGGCGAAGGGATGGACGTGGAAAGGACCACGTCGGGCCAGGTGACGAAGACCCGCTACCTCCCTCCCAACGTCGTTGGTGGCGTCCCTTCGGCAACGTCGTCGGGTTTCGGGACACGCTTCATCGCCGTGAAGCCGCGCGATTTCACCACCGGAGAGCTGAATCGCCTGGGCGTTCAGGGCATCCGCATCGAGCAATGGCCGTGGCCGGTCGACGAACGCCGAATGCTCGACCTCGTCAACGACCTGCTGGGCGAGCTCGGTCCGTGATCCTGCACGGGACCTGCGTCGCACCGGGCGCGACGGGTCAGGTCCGAGTGGAGGCCCCCTGAAGGCTCACAGCTAAATCAGCCGCATCCCGCGCAGGCTCGCATGCCCGTTCTTGCCAACAATAATGTGATCGTGCACGGCAATGCCGAGTGGTTTTGCGATCTCGATGATGGCCTTGGTCATCTGGATGTCGGCCTGCGAGGGCGAGGGATCGCCGCTCGGGTGATTGTGGATCAACATACCTGGAGGAAGAAACTCTTTTAGAAGCAAACCTTTAGCGATATCCTAAGTTGGAGAGGGGTATGTGATTGGGGTTCGTTCCTAGTTGCTGATCGTGATAAACCCGAGATGTCACGCAGCGGTCCTCACGAGATGCGACGATCACGTTGCAGCACGGATCCAGCTTCGCAGAACGATTAGGCTGGCCAACCTTTGCGCGACCTCGGTAGCTTTCGGCGGCCATGTCCACGACTACCATTGCGGCGCCGCGGGAAGCTCTGGAAGCTTATTTACAAGAAGCTTCTCAATAGTCTTTTCGAGCGCTCTCTCCTGAGCGGCCCAGTACGGCTTCCTCTTCCAGCAAAGCAAGATAGGCTCGGCCCTCTTCCGTTATGATCCACTCGCCGGATTCACGCGTGATCAGCTTCTGTCCGAAAATATCGAGATCTGGCGCCCGCTTTGCCAAGCGCTTCATACGAGCCGTCCACTCCGGACCGCTGGTGAAGAGCACCGCTAGGTAATCCTTCAGGACAGCGAGAGTGGCTCGACCATGCGGTTGACCGGCGAGAATCTTAAGTATCGAGAGCTGAAAAGTCACATTCCTCAATCGAACTAAGCAACGTGCACGTCGTACATATGGGCAGCGCAGGTCGGCCCCTGCGCTCGGCTTTCAAAACAAAACCTGAAGATTAATGCTATCGCACGGATCGTCCAGCAATTTGGGCGCAAGCTTATCCTGGATCGTATGCTCGGGAATTGTCCTAAACGCTAGCTCACACCCAGCCTTTTTGATGCACTACAAGCTACAAGGTTTTTTCTATCCCACGCGTCAAGCTCGTCCAATGGGTATAAGACGGCTTTTCCGATCTTGATGTATGCAGGCCCTGTTCGCATCGCGCGCCAATTCCGCAGCGTGCCCACTGTGACCTCGCCACGGTATCGTGCAGACACTTCCTCGGCGGTAAGGAATTTGGCGTCAGTCATTCTTCTTCTCCATCACTCCGCCGCACGAGACGTCACGGTAGAGATGTTGACAGCCAGAATGACGGAAGAAAACGATATTCTCGATGACCCCACATAGCTCGCGTCAAACGCGGACGAGTTAGCGCGTCGACCTTCGTTGATAGTCGCAAGATGGCGTGACGGATCGTAGCAAAAATACTTGCGCCTCTCGGCCCCAGGTTCACGATGTATCGAAAGTTAGCGAAGCTGGTGCGACGTTTGAGAGCAAATGATTGGATCGTTGCGCGAGCCAAATCAGCCGTTTCAGCTCCTAAGTCCTGCCCGATCGACGGCTGTTTTTCGCCACGAGACCGGTGCTTCGGCATCTTGCTACAAAGACGTCCGTGAGGCCGATCAGTTCAATAAGCATGAACACCGCGTCAGGCCCGGATTTTGGAAGATAGGCGGCGTCGCGCGCGGACATTGTTACTCTTCCTGGACGTGATGCTTTCGAATGCGTCGGACGGTCAGCCATATCAGCAGGCTTGCGACCGGAATGAAACCCGCCGTAGCATAAGTCGGCTCAAGCCAAACTTGGCCGATCTCGTGCGCGGCCTTCACAAAATATCCAAAAAGGCCGACCACATAATACGTAATGGCAGCGACTGATAGCCCCTCTACGGTGGTCTGCAACCGCAACTGCATGCGTGTGCGTGCATTCATTGATTTTAGCAGGTCCTGGTTCTGCTTTTGTAGCTCGACGTCGACGCGCGTTCTCAATAAGTCGGCTGCGCGAGAGAGCTTTAATGATAAGGTACTTTGCCTCAACTCTGTCGCAGCACAAGTCCGTACCGCAGGCCCCATTCGCCTCGCCAGGAAAGATGACCAAGGCGGCACACCAGGAAGACGCGTTTCCCCAACAGTCCGTAGTCTCTGCTCGACAATCTTGTAGTAAGCGCGCGTCGCTCCAAAACGAAAGACGCTCGCCGCAGCATCTGCTTCGAGGTCCGCGGCAAGCGCCGTCAACTCCTCCAGCAAACGGCGATTGCTGTCCAAATCGTGCCTGTCTCTCATCGCAGTCGTTACCTCGACGAGACGCCGCTCGATTGCGCTCATCGAAGGCAATATTCGCTGCGCTGTCGGCAACCCAAGTAGTGCAAGAGTGCGATAGGTCTCGATTTCGAGCAGCCTTTGCACGAGCGCGCCGGCGCTGTCGCCGTCGAGGCCTTGGTCCAACACCAAAATTCGCACAAATCCTTGGGCGGTGACTCTGAAGTCCGTCGCGTAAATGGCCGTTCCGTCCTCAGTGGCAGCGCCGGCAAGACTTGAGCGGTCAAACAACCTTTCCCATGGCAAGCCGTCCGCCGAATTCACCACTTCGAGATCGACGGCAACCAAAAGCTCTCCTGCTGATGGTACGAGACGAACAGACAACGGAAGACATGACGCGCCAGTCTGAAACGGCGTGCCTGTCGTGTGGTGCGGGATTTCCCAGGTGTATGTGGTGAATTCAGAGTGTTGCTCCCAGCGTAGCACAACGTCATCAAGCATAACCCTGAAGTGCCGTTCAGAAGCCGTGGGAACAGACAAGCCGCGTGATAGGAAGAATTCCGAGAGCCGCTGGCGATCCAACTTCGCCTCAACCTCGTTCGTGAGAAAACCGAAGTGAAGGATCCGACTGGGCACTGAGATGGCCGCAAATGGCCGAGCGTGCAATTCGTTTAGGATTGCAGACCGGAGGGGGTGTAATGGGCAGATTGTCTCGACCAAAGGTGCCTCAACAATGGTTTCGCTCACCGATCAAATCCATTTGACGTGGTCGTCTTCCGTATCAGCGTTCGCCGAGGATCGGAATAGGGATTGATCTTGCTATGTAGGTTTGCAACGCCGGTCGCTTTAAGAAGCCGCGAGATAAACCAGACCGCTACTGGATCAAGCTGTTTCTTCAAGTTGCAAACTGAGTTTGCAATGCTGGATAGGCGTGTCCGTTCTCAGTATGAGGAGTTATTGACATTCTCACACCGGCTGTATCAGCTGATAGAACACAGCGAAGAGCGGTGGCCGGGCAACATGGCTGCTTACTTGCTTTGCACTGTATCGGTATTGACGTCGTAATTTGAAACGTGACTGGGCGGGATCGGTGTATAGGCGAGCCTACATCGAGGTTCGGGAGAGGCAACAGCGCAGGCCGCTCCAGCGGTCCGCGCGACTTGGCCGAATCGTCTGCCCTTGCGGGCGTTGCGTTCCTGCGCTGCTGGGCGCTTGCATTGTCTTTGCGGACCCGGACGGCGCCGTTGCCGAATCGGCTCAAGGTGTTCATGAGCTGCCGGCAATCCAAGTGACTCGCAACGAGAGGGTGCAGCAAAAGCATCAGGTCAGGCCGCACCGCGCGAAGAAACCGGCGCCCACGCACACCCAAATTGTGCTGCATCCGGGCGTTGGCACGGGATCTCATACGCGCGACATCGCCTCCGGCCCGGCCACGGCGCCGAGCATGGCGAGCCAGATTACCGTGTCGGGCGAAGACCTCAACGCGCGCCCCGTAACGCGCGCCGGTGAAGTGCTCGAAGTGGTGCCGGGACTGATCGTGACCCAGCACTCCGGCGAGGGTAAAGCCAACCAGTATTTTCTGCGCGGTTATAATCTCGATCACGGCACCGATCTTGCGATCTATGTCGACGACGTTCCCGTCAACATGCGCACGCATGCGCATGGCCAGGGCTACGCCGATCTCAACTGGCTGATCCCGGAAACCATCAGCGCGATGGACGTGCGCAAGGGGCCTTACTTTGCCGATGAAGGCGACTTCTCATCAGTCGGCAGCGTGCATCTCGGCCTGACCGACCGCACCGTGAAGGGGCTCGCGCAGATGACCGCCGGCAGCTTCGGCTATCGTCGCTTGCTGGGCATGGATTCGGTGAAGCTTGGCGATGGATCGCTGCTCATTGCCGGCGAGGCCGGCACCTACAATGGCCCCTGGGACAATCCGGACAATGCGCGGAAACTGAACGGGCTCGTGCGCTATAGCCAGGGTACGGCGACTGACGGCGTCTCGGTGACCGGGATGGCCTATGCCAACAAATGGAATTCGACCGACCAGGTGCCGCAGCGCGCGATCACGAGCGGAGCGCTCGGCCGGTTTAGTGCAGAAGACCCAAGCGACGGCGGCAATACGAACCGCTTTGCGCTCTCGGCACGTGTGGCGCAGAGCGATGACAGGGGATCCTGGAAGGCAAATGCCTATGTCGTGAAGAGCGAGCTCGACCTCTTCAACAATTTCACCTATTTCCTCAGCAATCCCGTGCTCGGCGACCAGTTTCACCAGCACGACGACCGGCTGATGGCGGGCGCCAACATCGCGCGGACGCTGAACGGCTCGTTCGCGGGGCTGCCGATGCAGACTACTTTCGGCCTACAATCGCGTTACGACGCCATCGATCTCGCGCTGACCGACACCTTCCAGCGCAGCTTCCTCGCCAACATCCGCAGCGACAAGGTCGGCGAGGGTAGTGTCGGCCTCTACGCCCAGGCCATGGTCCACTGGACCGATTGGCTCAGGACGACTGTCGGCTGGCGCGGCGATTACTATGCGGCCGATGTCACGTCGTTGTTCAACGCGAACAATTCCGGGCATGCCAACGCCGCGATCGGTAGCCCCAAATTCACGCTTGCGCTTGGCCCGTTCAATAAGACCGAGTTTTTCCTGGGCGCAGGCTACGGCATGCACTCTAATGACGCGCGCGGCGCGACGACGACCGAGGATCCGGTCGATCCGACGACGAAGCTCACGCCGTCGCCACTCCTGGTGCGCACCAAGGGCGCCGAGGTCGGCCTCCGCAGCAGGATCATCCCCGGTCTCGACACTTCGCTCAGCATCTTCATTCTCGACCAGGATTCGGAGATCGTCTTCAATGGTGATGCCGGGGATACCTCGGCGAGCCGGCCGAGTCGTCGCTACGGTTTTGAGTGGACCAACCATTACCGTCCAAGATCCTGGATCGACATCGATGCCGATCTCGCGGTGACGCACGCGCGCTTTCTCGGCTACGACAGCGACCAGGCCGCGGTCTATGCGTCGCTTGCAGGCGTTCCCGAAGCGCAGATAGGCAACGCCCCCGGCAACTATATTCCGAACGCGCCGGCTATGGTGGCGTCCGCCGGCATCACGCTCGGCGAGAAGACCGGGTGGTTCGGCGGCCTGCGCTGGCGCTATCTCACCTCGAGCCCGCTGACGGAGGACAACGCGTTCCGCTCACAGCCGACCAGCATTTTCAACGGGCGCCTCGGCTACCGCGTCGACAACGGCTGGCGTATCCAGCTCGACGTGCTCAACCTTTTCAACAGCAAAACAAACCAGATCACCTATGCCTATGGTTCGCTCCTGAAGACCGACTCCCTCTATAGTCTCTGCTATCCCGCTCAGATCGCGCCCGCCGCCATGTGTCGGAACGGCGTCATGGACTATGTCCTGCATCCGGTCGAGCCACTGATGTTTCGGGTGACGATAACCGGGCAATTCTGAAGACGCGATTCCTACCCAAGCCCTATCGTCAAGCGACCGCGCTCAGATCATTGAGCATTTGCATGAGTTTCCCGGCAGGCTGCGGACGAGCTATATAGTATCCCTGCGCTTCCGTGCAGCGTTGATCCCCAAGAATAGTGAGTTGTTCAGCCGTCTCCACGCCCTCCGCGACAATTGTCATGTCGAGGGCCTTGCCCAGCTCTGAGATCGCCTTCACGATCGCAGCAGCACTTGCGCTCTGGTTCAGATCTTGAACGAACGATTGATCGATCTTGATCTTGTCCAATGGGAAGTTTCTCAGATAGCTTAGTGCAGAGTACCCTGTTCCGAAATCATCAATGGCGATCTGAACGCCAAGGACGCGTAACTTGTTCAGAATGCCGCGCGTGATTTCCTCATCTTGCAACAGAATACTCTCTGTAATCTCCAATTCCAGGCGAGAGCCGTGCAGAGATGCACCTGCAAGCGCGCGCGTCACTGACATTTCCAGCGACCCGCATTTGAATTGCACCGGTGAGAGATTTACCGCAACCTTGATATGGTGTGACCATGAGGCCGCGTCGCGGCAGGCCTGCTGCAAGACCCAGTCGCCAATCGGCACAATGAGGCCGGTCTCTTCGGCCACCGGAATGAACGTCGCAGGCGAAACCACGCCCTTCTGCGGGTGATTCCAGCGAAGCAACGCCTCGAAGGCGACAATTTGCTTCGAGGCTATGTTCACGATCGGCTGGTAGTAGAGCTCGAACTGACGCAGCTGCAGTGCCGCCCGCAGGTCCGCCTCGATGGCACGCCGTTCCTGCAGACGTGTGTTCATTTCGTTGTGGAAGACGCGATAGGTGCCCCGACCATCGGCCTTTGATTGATAAAGAGCGACGTCAGCGTTCTTGATCAGGCTGTCAATCTTTGTTTTGGACCGTGACGCTACATTGATGCCTATGCTGATGCCGATGACGACCCGATGGTCATCCAGCACGTAGGGCTCGCTGATGGAGGCGAGAATCCTTTCCGCCAGCCGGCAAACGTCGTCAGGACCGGTCGTGTCGGCGCGCAGTATCGCAAATTCGTCACCGCCAAGGCGCGCGACGACATCCGTCGGATCCGCGCATGATCGCAGTCGGTCGGCGACCGAGAGCAGCAGCAAGTCTCCGAGGCCATGCCCCAGCGTGTCGTTGACACCTTTGAAGCCGTCGAGGTCCAGGCAAAGAACAGCGATGCCATCATGTCGGCCCGAGCTGACCAGCGAACGCGCGGCCAGGTCATGAAACTGTGCCCGGTTGGCGAGTTTTGTGAGCGGGTCGTGACTGGCCAAGAAGGCAATCTGCGCTTCGTAGAGTTTGCGCTGCGTCACATTTCGGTATGTGCCGCGATAGCCCTGGAATCGACCTCTTGCAAAGGTCGGATTGCCGTTGATTTCCAGCCAGGCCTCGCAGCCATCCGCTTGACGTACCGAAAGCTCGAAGGCGCGAAAAGGTCGCCGGCTCGCGAGGTTCTGCAGGTAGTCCATCCAGCGCTGGCTCGAGAGGGGGTTCACGCCGAGGGCTTCGGCCAGCTTGAGGCCGATGTGGTTGGCCGGCAATTGCAGTTCCGAATCGCTGCTTGTGATCGTCAGCCGATCATCGGTTTCCCAGACGACGTCTGAGGAAGTGTCGAGGAAGTCGCTCAGGCGCTTGAGCTCGCGCCTCAAGCGATCATTCTCCTGCTTGAGCTGCTCGGGTCGCTCGCCTTGTCTGAGAGAGGCGTCCGTTGTGGTGCGACCGCGCGAACCCATGAGCCAGTTTCGTGCCCGTCTGACAGGGCCGGTGATCGCCGTGGCGATGGTGCTGAGTCGAGAATGGTCCATGTGCACTGCCCCCACAGTGAGCGCAGAAGTCTAAGGGCAGGCCTTTTCAATGAGGTTGCCGAAGCCGGTCAATTCGCCGTTCGCGGTTAATTGCGGGTTTACGCAAGCCGGTGCTCGAAGGGCATATCACAGCATTGGGGCGGCGACTAAAGAGCCGCGATTGATTTGTGCCACAGGTGCCGCTAACCTACTTTCCAATTTGAAAAGAATGTTGCATGCGCGAACTAGGGACAGTGCTGATCGTCGGGCGGAGCGGCCCGGAATGGGCCGCGATCGCTGAGACTTTGTCCGATGAATATGACTATCGCGTCCTGACGGCTGATGCGGTGGATAGCGCGTTGACTGCGTTGTCCGGTGCCCACGTGGATATTGCCCTCGTGGAATATGGCTCTGAGGGCAAGGGCCTGAAATTCCTGGTTGATTTGCGAATCTCGCATCCGGATGTGCTCCGGATTTTGGCCCTCGACGCAAAAGCGGAGCTCGGTCAGCGCGAGATGGCGCCGGCGGGTATCTATCAGCTGATCCGCAAGCCGCTGGATGCCAAACAGATCGGTCTGATGGTCGAACGTGGGCTGGAGTCGCGCGAACTGGCACGGCGTCACCGCTTGCTGACGCGAGAGTTCAAAATTCCAGCTGATCCGGCGAACATTCATGCGCGCCACAGTCTGCCGTTGCCGCCCGAGAGCCGCCGGTTCGAGAAGCTCGTTTATGTCAGCGAAAAGCTGCATGATCTATGCGAGGTCGCGCGAAAGGCGGCAAAGACCGAATTGCCGATCCTGATCCAGGGCGCGACCGGTACTGGTAAGGAGCTTCTCGCCCGTGCCATTCATTACCACTCAAGCCGGCGCGACAGTCCGCTTCTGGTCCAGAACTGCGGCGGGATGTCAGACGAGTTGCTCCAGTCGGAGCTGTTTGGCCACAAGCGTGGCGCGTTCACAGGCGCCGTATCAGACCGGCTCGGCTTGTTTCGCGCCGCGGACAGGGGGACAGTGTTTCTCGACGAAATATCTGAAGTTTCGCCCTCGTTTCAGGTAAGCCTTCTCCGCTTCTTGCAGGAAGGCGAGGTCAAGCCGCTCGGTTCAGATAAGATCGTGACCAGCGATGTGCGGATTTTGGCCGCCTCTAACCGTTCGCTGCGGGCGCTGGTCGCTGCCGGAGGATTTCGGCAGGACCTCTATTTCCGTCTTCGAGGATTCGAGCTCGAGGTGCCTCCGCTGCAGGATCGACCCGACGATATTCCGGCGCTCGCCGAATTTTTTGCAGCGAAACATAGCGATGCGATCGGGCGGAAGATTCTCGGCATTTCCGCTGCCGTCCTCGAGAAGCTGGTCAGTTACGACTTTCCTGGCAACGTTCGGGAACTCGAGAATGAGATCCGTCGTATGGTCTCGCTTACGGAGGAGGGAGAATACCTGACCACCAAGCACATGTCGCCGGCCATTCTCGCGGCCCCCCCGCGTCGCCTCAGTTCTGCCGGTGGCTACGCCGTGCAGGGAACCACATTGAAAGAAAAGGTCGAATCCTTGGAGAAGCAGGTCGTGAATGAAGTTCTGTCGCGGCACCGCTGGAACCAAAGCAGGGCGGCGAACGAATTGGGGTTGTCGCGCGTTGGGCTCGCCAACAAGATCAAGCGATACAGTCTTGATGAGACAGGCTGAGAGGCGACAATGGTCGAGAGCCAGGATTCTTCTGAGCCGAACCCGCCGACGAACTTGGTGCGATTTCCACAGTCCCGGGTTTCGCCTTCCGGGGCCCACACACCTTTCAAGAATCTTGGATTAAGTGAGCTGTCGAAGAGGCTTGGTCTGCCCGAGCGACAGACGACGGGGCACTGGTGCAGTCGCTGCCAAGGCATCTGGTATGGCTATCTGCTCGAGGTAAATTGCCCCGCCTGCGGAAATCGCCACGGGTGAAGTAGGACCTAGTCAAACAGATTCAGCGAGCACCATTTGCGCCCGTAGCTTGGTTGCTTCACCGCGGATCTCGTCCATCGCAGCGGGCACCGACCTGGATAAGGCAGTGAGGCTCCTCCGACAACGCCTTCGTTCGACCATTCAGGCCTGCCATCGACGTAATCGACTAGGTTGCGGCGTGCGCGAAACGCGCAGCATCCGAGATGTTTCGGTTGGTGCGGCGAGTCGCGTTCTCCTGCTCGTCAACGGCGCTCGTCATGGATTGGCTGAACACTGCGATTTCATCGATCGTTCGGCGGCCTTGGTCGAGGTTTTCGGCGGACAGCGCCGATGCCCGTTGGATTGCTCAGATCTGCGTCGTGATCTCTGAGGTCTCCTTGGCGGTTTGAACGACAAGCAGCTTCACCTAGGTGGCAATCACCGCGAAGCCTTTGCCCACTTCGCCGGCCTGCGCCGCTTCTATACGCGCGTTGAGCGCAATCGGATCCGTCTGGGTCGCTATCTTCGCGATCATGCTGATGACGAGTTCGATCTTCGCGACCGCGCTGAGGATGGTTTGCAATGCCTCGCGATTTCGTGCGATCGCGCCGTCATTGGCTTCGTATCGCCTCGAAGGAGGACTTGCCAACGTCGTGTCGTGTCAGTGTAGACGGGAAACATTTCGTCATGACAGGAATCCAAATAAACTGTGACAAGTCCATCAAGCTGCGCGCAGCCCAAAAAGATTCTAGCGTGACGTTCGAGTGCAAGATGGTGCAGCGCGAATGCCAGATTGCTTCGGATCCTCATTCTGAAAACCATCTATGCACAGCAAAGTTAGTATGCACAAAATCGAGAGGAGCAATTGCTCCGCGCGCGCGGTTGAACCCTGAAATTACTGAATTGCCGCGCAATTTTACCCTATCAGCGGTTCGGCACGGGACTTGCTATCCTTCCATTCAAGATGCCGCATGAGTGCGTCTTATTTGGTGGAGGAAATGATGGCTAATCTTCTTTGGCTCCAGGGGGGAGCGTGCTCCGGAAACACGATGTCGTTTCTCAATGCCGAGGAGCCAAGCGCCTGCGATCTCGTGACCGACTTCGGCATCAACGTGTTATGGCATCCCTCGCTCGGCCTCGAGCTCGGCGACAATCTTCGGAAGCTTTTGAACGCGCTGACATCGGGGCAAATGCCCCTCGATATATTCGTATTTGAAGGCTCTGTTGTTAACGCGCCAAATGGCACAGGCGAGTGGAATCGCTTTGCCGGCCGCCCCATGAAGGATTGGGTGAGCGACCTTGCAAGGGTGGCCGGCTATACGGTCGCCATCGGTGACTGCGCGACGTGGGGCGGCATTCCTGCAACGGCGCCAAACCCCTCGGAGAGCCAGGGCTTACAGTTTCTCAAGCGCCAGCACGGCGGATATCTCGGCGCGAACTACAAATCAAAGGCGGGCCTCCCCGTCATTAATGTGCCGGGATGTCCGGCGCATCCGGACTGGATCACCCAAATTGTTGTCGCGGTGGCAACGGGGCGAGGCGGCGATCTGTCGCTTGACGAGTTTCAGCGCCCGAAGACCTTCTTCACGAGCTTCACGCAGACCGGCTGTACCCGTAACATGCATTTTGCCTACAAAGTATCGGCCACGGAGTATGGGCAACGAAAGGGGTGCCTGTTCTATGATCTCGGCTGCCGGGGTCCGATGACGCACTCCCCGTGCAATCGAATCCTCTGGAATCGTCAATCCTCCAAAACGCGTGCAGGAATGCCCTGCATGGGCTGCACCGAGCCGGAGTTTCCGTTCTTCGAGCTTGCGCCCGGCACGGTGTTCAAAACACAGACGCTGATGGGCGTGCCCAAGGATCTTCCGAAAGGCGTCGACAAGTCCGGCTATATCAAGCTGACCGCCGCGGCGAAGGCCGCCTCTCCTGCGTGGGCCGAGGAAGACATCTTCGTCGTTTGACGCGGAGAATGTCTTCGGTTGCCCGCGAGCTCTTTGCTTTCCTTTTTCAGTTGTTAGGGACGGACTCTCATGCCCAGTGCAGTACAAACTCTTGATATTTCGCCGGTCGGTCGCGTCGAAGGCGACCTCGACGTTCGCGTCAACATTCAAGATGGCGTCGTTGTCGACGCCTGGACGCAGGCCGAATTGTTTCGCGGGTTCGAAATCATCCTGCGCGACAAGGATCCGCAAGCCGGCCTCGTCGTTACGCCCCGCGCCTGCGGCATCTGTGGTGCCTCGCACCTGACGTGCGCCGCCTGGGCGCTGGACACGGCCTGGCAGACCGAGGTGCCGCGCAATGCGATCCTGGCGCGAAATCTTGGCCAACTGGTCGAGAGCTTGCAGAGCCTTCCGCGGCATCACTACGGGCTCTTCATGATCGACTATACCCACAAGAACTATTCGGGTTCCAAATTTTATGAAGAGGCGGTGAAGCGATGGGCGCCGTTCACAGGTAGCAACTACGAGATCGGCGTCACCATTTCCGGTAAACCTGTCGAGATCTATGCGCTTTTGGGCGGGCAGTGGCCCCACTCCAGCTACATGGTTCCGGGCGGGGTGATGTGCGCGCCTACGCTCACCGACGTGACCCGGGCGTGGTCGATCCTTGAGTATTTCCGTCGCGAATGGATGGAAAAGGTCTGGCTCGGTTGTTCGCTGGAACGGTACGAACAGATCAAGACCTACGATGACTTCATGGCTTGGCTCGATGAAAGGCCGCAACATGCCAATTCAGACCTCGGCATGTTCTGGCGGATGAGCATCGATTGCGGCATGGACAAGTACGGTCAGGGCCACGGACGTTTCGTGTCCTGGGGATACCTGCCGCACGAGGACAAGTACCAGAAGCCAACGATCGATGGCCGCAACGCTGCCGTCATCATGAAGAGCGGCGTGTACGACGGGCAGAGCGACACGTTCAAGCTGATGGATCAGAAATTCACCCGCGAAGATACCGCTCATGCATGGTACGACGAACCCGGCGGCCTGCATCCGTTCGATCGGAAGACCGTGCCGACGCAAAAGAATACGGTTGATATGGGTGGTAAGTATTCCTGGTCCACCGCGGTGCGGCACGATGAAAGCGGGCGTCTTGAAGCGGGGCCGCTGTCGCGCCAGTTGATCGCGGGCGGCAAGCACGGTGAGTCCTGGCAGCACTACGACCCGCTGGTGCTCGACATGTACAAGAAGCTGGGCGGAGCCAGCGTGATGTTGAGGCATTTCGCTCGCATGCATGAAGGGGTCAAGCTGTATCGGCAGGCCGAACATGCGCTGCGGGAGTTTCGCCTGAATGATCCCTGGTACATCAAGCCGTCCGAGCGGGACGGACGGGGTTGGGGGGCGACCGAGGCCATCCGCGGGGCTCTTTGCCACTGGATCGAGGTCAAGGACGGCAAGATCAAGAACTACCAGATCATCGCGCCGACGACCTGGAATGTTGGGCCGAGGGCAGCTGATGGGACGCGAGGACCAATGGAGCAGGCGCTGATCGGCTCGCCAATCAAGGATCCGCACGATCCCGTCGAGGTCGGCCACGTCTGCCGTTCGTATGACTCTTGCCTGGTCTGCACCGTGCATGCACATGATGCCAAGACCGGCGAGGAGCTGGCGCGTTTTAGAACGGCCTGAATATACTCACCGAGTGCTGGATTGCGTCGATGGGCTTCGTTCGGCAAGTCACAGGCCGAACGGAGCTGGATGAACCATTACGTCGAAAGGCGGGTTGCGCATGGCGTCCGACAACGGGGCTGTCCTGAAGGCTATAGCGGATATGCTCGAAAACGGGCTCAAGACGCAGGTTGAGCCGTTTCCCGAGACCGATAAGGAATTCGCTGAGGTCTTGCTGCAGCTGCGTCAGCTTGACCCGAAGGATCTGAAATCAAAGCTGGTAATCAGTGGTTTCCTCGATCAGCCCTATGGACCGGACAGGCAGCGTTGTCTGGAGTGTATGTACTACCTTGTTCATCGCAAATGGTGCGACTTGCCTGAACTCTCAGTGCCGGTCGAACCGGACTGGTGGTGCCGACTGTGGCGAATCTGAACTGAACCCTTTCAGAAGCGAGCGCCAATGACCGCCGTAAGCGATCACGAGTTGCGCACCCAAATCAGCACCCTGCTCAATTCGGGTCTTGTGACGGATATCTTTCCGCGGGCAGACAGCCATGAGGACGTTCATAAGCTCGTGAACGAGCTTCAGCTGGCCGGAAACGATCTGAATTCGAAGCTTCTGATCGCCGGGTTTACCCCCTATCCGGTCGAACACGGTGGCGTGTGCCAACTTTGCGAGACCTGTATGTACTACAAGGTCCATCGGCGCTACTGCGAACTGCCGGAATTGGATGTACCAGTCGAACCCCACTGGTCCTGCAGGCTTTGGCGGATCTGATCGGCTGGATCAACACTATCGCCATGCGTGCGTGAAGCTGTCATGCTGAACACCATGGCGCACCTTCGCTTGAAGGTCCCGCAACGGACTGTCCGCACCGAGCAATCCTGAAACGAAGGGCGATGATCCCACCGAGGCTCCGCTATGATAGCTGTCGTCGCCTGTGGAAATCCAAACCGCTCGGATGACGGAGCTGGCCTTGCCGTTCTGCAGTTGCTCAAGCGCCGAGGTCTCGATCATGATGGCGCCGTGCGCCTGCTCGATGCCGGGACGGATGGAATGGCGACGATGTTCGCAGCCCGTGGATGTCGCGCGCTGATCGTCATCGATGCCTGTCAATCTGGATCAGAGCCCGGGGCCATTTTTGAGGTGCCGGGAAGCGAATTGACGCAGCGTTATGCGCCGGGCCTCAACCTTCATGACTTTCGCTGGGATCATGCGCTCTTTGCCGGAAAGGCGATTTTTCGCGACGCGTTTCCGGACGATGTCGTGGTTTTCCTGATCGAGGCGCAAAGCATCGACCTCGGATTGACGATGTCCGAGCCGGCATCGGGCGCGGCATCAAAAGTTGCTGATCGAATCGAGGAGCTCATCCGAACACGATTATCGAATGGATCGAGCAACTGATGTCTTCCTCTACGGTCATCATTAAAGACGGGGCCGTGTATCTTTCGAGCGATGTCTACACGCGCTTCTTCGATCGTCTCGAATCCGTCATTCTTCTGCGACGGGACCGTGATCTTTGCATCCTCCCCGTCCGGCACTCCGCAGCCGGCGGTTACCTTCTCAAGATGCGCAACAAGGCCGGCGACCGGGTCGTTCACGCGCCGGACTTCTTTCGCGAGAGCGGCTCCCTTAAAAATCTTTGCACCGAATTCGCAGCCGAGTGGTCGAGCACGCACGGTGCGCTCATGATCGCTGGGGCGTTTGAAGTGTAAACGAAGTTTACACTTCGCATAAGGAGTAGACAGTCACCAAATTTGGTTGTTAGATTTGATCCGCATCAATGACGCGCCCTGAGTAAAGCGGCGCGCGTGTCCGGAGGGGACGCTGTGGCCGCGGGTCTGACTGACGACCAGGTTCGTGCAGCTCTAGAAGCTGCGGACAGTGACGAGGCCACGCCGGTCGAGCGGGCTGAAATGCTCATGGAAATCGCAATGGGGCTGCAGTCACGCCCCAAATCGCCAGATGCGATTGGCTCTGCGATCGCCCTCTACGACAAGGCTCTGACGATTTGTACGCAGGATAGGCGCCTGCTACGCGCGCGTATCCTTGCGCGGAAGGCAACTGCTCTGCAGGCGATGCCTGAGCAGGGGACCGAGGCCCTCAACAGCTCACGCGTCATCTTTGAAGACGTCATTCCCGTGCTCGCTGATGTCGGCGTCGCCGAAGAGGTTGCCGAGGCGGAGATGAATCTTGGGCTATGCCTCCAAACTCTCGCCGGTGTTGGGCGGGCGCGAATCTCGGATGCGATTGCCGCCTATCAGCGCGCGCTTCGCACCTTCACGCGCAACGTTCATCCGAAGGAGTATGCGATTCTGCAGAACAACCTTGCGACCGCCTTTCTCTCGATGCCGATGACCGACGAGCGCGCCAAGATGCGGGAGGCGCTCGCGGTGCAGGCTTTCGAGGAAGCTCTCAAGGTCGTGACGCTGGTCGATGATCCAGTCGAATACGCCATGCTGCAGAACAATCTCGGCAATGCCCTGCAGTATGTCTCGTCGAGTCACGTGCTCGAAAATAATCTTCGCGCGATCGAGGCATACGACGAAGCGCTCAAGGTCCGCACGCGCGAAACGACCCCGCTCGAATATGCCAACACGATCTCCAACAAGGCGAATTGCCTGTGGAATTTGCCGGGCCATATCGAGAGCTCCGAGACCGGTAACGGCATGAATCTTTCGATGGCGCTGGTCTACTACAGGGAGGCGCGTGAGATTTTTGCCGAGCATAGTGATCTCGAACGAGCGCGCATGCTTGACGAAGCGATGATGCAGATCGAGTGCGAGCTGACGGAGCTTGGAGCGTCCCTCGATCGTGCTTCCCCTCTGCAATGAGAACTTTCAACCATAGGAGTCTTCAGGAATGGCCGAATCCGTATCTCCAGTGATCTTTGCCTTGAGCCTTTGCCTGGGTGTGTTCGCCTCAATCGCGGGCGGTATTGTCGGCGGCATTGTTGTGGGCGGAAAGGTGCTCGGGCGAGAGCTGGCGGCGCTCCTTGGGGCGTTCTACGGGCCGCTGGCGGGGATCGCCGGGGTCCTGCTCGGTCTTGTCGTTCTCGCGATCGTCGGGTGAGGGGGGCGAACATGTGGGCAATGGCGCAGAATTCCATCTTGCTGTTCTTTCGCGGAAAGCTCTTTGCCGAGCCGGTCAAGGCTTACCGGCAGATCGCGATTGGAGTGGCCATAACAGCGATCCTCCTCGTTGCTCTCGCGACGATTGGTGTTCCGATCTGGGGCGCGTCCGTCGTCGCGGCGGCGATCGGCGGAGGATTGCAACCTTATCTGTTCCGGAACCTGCGTTATCAATGATGAGCCGCACGCGCGAGATACTATGAACGCTCTTGAATTGACACCAACAGTCCGGAACAATCTCGCTGGCTTTGTCAGCGATATCGAACGGTTGGAGTCGATCGTTGCGACCTGGGATGACGGGCCGCGATCAGTCGTTGGCGCCTACAAGCTGGCGCTCGAAGCGCTGAACGCCGAAGCTTTTCGGCGACTGATACGCGCGTTGAAGGTCGATCCGGCTGCGCTCGCGGCAATGAAAACCGCAGCTACAGATGAAGTCGTCTATGCGGTGCTGCGGAGTTACGATGTCTTGAAGGCAAGCCTTAACGAACGTGTCGAGCAGGCGCTCGAAAGTGTCCGGCCGATGCTCAAATCACATGGCGGTGACGTGGAGCTGGTCGACGTGCGTCCGCCAACCGTCGAGGTTCGGTTCAAAGGGGCGTGCGACAGCTGTCCTGCCTCTACCTTGACCTTCCATGCCGGAGTGAAGAAGGCGCTTCAGGACGTCTGTCCCGAGATTACCGATGTCGTTCAAGTCAAGGGAGCGGGCGCGGTCTCCGAGGGCGCTGTTCGCTTCATCAGCCCCTTTGCGCTGAACGCCGAAGGGAACTGGATATCAGCAGGGACTCTGTCGGACTTTCCCGATGGCGCGATCCGTTCGATGGAGCTGGGCGGACGGAAGATCATTTTGTCGCGTAACGGCGCGTCGCTAACCTGCTTCGAGAATGCCTGTGCGCACTTGGGATTTCCGATTCATGATGGTGAGGTGAAGAACGGCATCATCACATGTCCCTATCATGGCTTCCGGTACGATCTCGCGAGTGGCGAATGCCTGACTGCGCCCGAGGTGCAGTTGCAACCGCACGCCGTCAGAATTGTTGGGTCAAGTGTCGAGATAAGGATATCAGCTTAGCCATGGTCACCTCTGCCGCGACCATACGCCTGAACCAGCGACGCGCCATCCCGCACGATAATCATGTGCCGCACCGATTCTTGTCGGCAAGCGGCGCGAAAGTGATCCTTGGCGGTGAAGTCACTACGGACGGGCTTGTGCAATCGATCGTTCCCTCCGCCCATACGCTTTTTGGTCCGCGTGGGGTCTGTCTTATCAGCGAGAACGGGCCATTGTTCGTCTGCGACAGCGGCCACCACCGTCTTTTGATATGGACCCAGTGCCCGTCCGACGACCAAGCGCCGGCCGATTTTTTGATTGGCCAAGCTGAGTTCTCGCGCGAAGGCCGGAACGCCAAGCGTGACGTTGGTCCCGATACGCTCAATTTCCCCACCGGCGTTGCCGCCGCGGATGGTGTCTTGGCGGTGGCCGATGCCTGGAATCATCGAATCCTGATCTGGTACGGTTTGCCCTTGTGCTCAAATCGGCCTGCTGACGTGGTTCTCGGTCAGGCGGACTTCAGCGGCGGGCTTGCCAATCGCGGCTACCCTTCGCCGCGCGATGATACGCTGAACTGGTGTTATGGGGTTGCCATCAATCAGCGAAGGCTGATCGTCTGTGATACCGGCAATCGCCGTGTTCTGGTGTGGAACGAGATTCCGACAGCCAATGGCGCGCCGGCCGATTTGGTCCTAGGTCAAAGGGATTTTACCACGCGCGACGATAATGCAGGGAGTGCGGCCAGCGCACTGGGAATGCGATGGCCGCACGGCATCGCGTGCCACGGAAGGACGCTTGCAATTTCGGATGCCGGCAACAACCGTGTCATGGTGTGGCGTCGTTTCCCCGCCAGCAGCGGGAAACCTTGTGATCTTGTGCTTGGCCAGGACGACTTTCTTGGTGTCGATCACAATCGATCCACCTACGACCCCTCGTCCAGCGCAATGAGCATGCCTTATGGGCTCGCGGTGTGGGACGATCAGCTTGTGGTCTGCGACACAGCGAATTCACGATTGCTCGCCTTTGACCTCGATGGGCTGGCAATGGACGGACCGGCAACGGGCCTGGCGGCCCAGCACGGCTTTGCTGACAAGGGCGACAACCGTTGGCGTGTCGCCAGTCGCGACAGCTTATGCTGGCCTTACGATGCGTCATCGTCCGGTCGAACGCTCGCGATCGCCGATAGCGGTAACAATCGAATCCTGCTCTGGGAGAAGGGGCCATGAGCAGCCTCGAGCGTATCGTCCAGGACGAGCTTGCGGAAGCGGTCGAGATCCGGGTACGGGGTCGCGTCCAGGGGGTCGGCTTTCGGCCTACGGTATGGCGCTATGCGCGTCAGCTGGGGCTTGGTGGCGAAGTCTTGAACGATGGCGACGGGGTGCTGGTTCGCGCCAGAGGCGAACACGCCGTGGTCAAGATGCTGATCGACCGCATCGTGAGCGATCCTCCGCCATTGAGTCGGATCGACGCCATCCAAATGCAGCCCTACGCTGGGGCTCTGCCCGATGAGTTCGTCATTGCTAACAGCGAGCAGGGTACCGCGCATACCGAGGTCTCTCCCGACGCGGCCGTTTGCGCGGACTGCGCGCGTGAGAGCACCGACCCGTTCGCGCGTCGCTTCCGCTATCCCTTCACCAACTGTACAAATTGCGGGCCGCGCCTGAGCATCGTTGACGGCATTCCGTACGATCGTGCAAAGACCACCATGGCGCCATTTACGATGTGCGCCGAGTGCGCCCGTGAATATCGCGACCCTTCCGACCGACGGTTCCATGCCGAACCTGTCGCTTGTCATGTCTGCGGACCCAGGGCGAAGCTGATCCGTCTGGACGGGCGCCCTTTCACGTTCGAGCAATTTTCTATGCTCGACGATGTGGACGCGGCCTGCAGCTTGATCCAGAAGGGAGAAATTGTCGCGATCAAGGGGCTGGGTGGGTATCAGATCGCTTGCGACGCCACGCGTTCCGATACGGTTGCGCAGCTACGAAAGCTCAAGCGGCGCGATGGCAAGCCCTTCGCGCTGATGGCCCGGGATACCGCAATCATCCGTCGTTACTGCAGTTTGGATGAACAAGAAGCGGCTGAATTGACGAGCGCGGTCGCTCCAATTGTGCTCTTGCGCGCGGACGGGTCGGAGCGGCTGCCTGACGAAGTCGCGCCTGGGCTGCAAACTCTTGGCTTCATGCTGCCGACCACGCCGCTGCATCTCTTGCTGCTGCGGCGGATGGATCGCCCGATGGTAATGACCAGTGGTAATCTGTCCAATGAGCCTCAGGTGACAGATGACGAAGAACTGCGCGAGCGTCTCGGGGGAATAGCAAGCTTCGCCCTGACGCACGATCGAAGGATCGCCAATCGCGTCGACGATTCCGTGGTTCGTATCGTCAGGGGAAGGCCGCGTCTCTTGCGTCGGGCCAGAGGCTATGCGCCGGCGACGCTGCCTCTACCGCAGGGTTTTGAAGCCGCGCCGGATCTGCTTGCACTGGGGGGCGAGCTAAAGGCGACATTCTGCCTGATAAAGGATGGAGCCGCTGTTCCTTCGCAGCATCAGGGCGACTTGGAAGATGTTTCGACCTCCGACGATTACGTGAAAAATCTCTCGCTTTACGCCTCGCTATTCCAGCATGTTCCGACGGCCCTGGTTGTCGACATGCACCCGGAATATCTGTCCTCGAAGCTCGGTCGTGCGGCGGCAGTCGACAGTGCAGTACCCTTGATCGAGATTCAACATCACCACGCACACGTCGCCTCCTGCCTCGCCGAAAATCGATATCCGCTTGGTGCGCCGCCCGTACTGGGAATCGTCCTTGATGGCTTGGGGTGGGGTGATGATGGTGCCCTTTGGGGTGGTGAGTTCCTGCTTGCGGACTACTGCGGATACGAGCGCCTTGGTACCTTTAAGCCCGTTGCAATGCTCGGGGGAGCTCAAGCTGCGCGCGAGCCATGGCGCAATCTCTACGCTCATCTAATGGCTGAGATGAATTGGTCCGAGTTTACGATGAATTTCAGAGAGCTTGAGGTGTACGCGTATCTGGAGGCCAAGCCGCGTAACATGTTGGATGCGATGGTCAGGAACGGGATCAATGCGCCGCTTGCATCGTCCTGCGGCCGGTTGTTCGACGCGGTGGCGGCGGCCATCGGCGTTTGCCGCGACATCCAATCTTACGAAGGAGAGGCCGCCGCGCGGCTCGAAGCGCTGGTCGATGAGGATCTGCTTTTGAACGAAGACGAGGCGCTGGCGTATCCACTGACGATTCCGAATCTGCGCGGCTCGGGTCCACCTTATATCGAGCCGCTCGCGATGTGGCACGCGGTGCTGGGCGACTTGATCCTGAAGACACCAGCTTCGGTGATCGCGACACGGTTCCACAAGGGCCTGTCGAAAGCCATCGTCGCCATGACGCGCAAGCTTGCTGGCGGTTCAGATGGGACCGAGCGGAAGTTCGCGACGGCCGCGCTGACCGGCGGCTGCTTCCAGAACCGAATTCTCTTCGAAGAGGTTGCGCGCCGGCTGGAGCGAGACCACTTCGGGGTGCTGTCGCAGGCTCAGGTTCCCGCGAACGACGCAGGACTTGCGCTCGGCCAAGCGGCCATCGCCGCCGCGCATCTGATCGAATCGAACAAAAACACCAGGGAAGGAAACAAACCATGTGTCTCGGCATTCCCGGGCGGATCATAAGGATCGACGACGAGACGCGGAAGCTTGCAACCGTCGATATCAGCGGTGTCAAGCGTCAGGTCAATATTGCCTGCATCGTCAGCGACGACCATCCGGTCAAGGCTTGCGTCGGCGACTGGGTGCTCGTGCATGTCGGTTTCGCGATGAGCCGTATCGACGAAGAAGAAGCCGCGCAAACTTTGAAGATTCTTACAGAACTCGGTGAGGCCCAGGCTGAAATCGAGGCGATGAAGCGCTCGGCAGCCCAAGCAGGAGGGTAGTGTCATGTCCGGAAATAGCGATCTCAAGGCGCTCTATCCGTTCTTGCATGGCGGGCAGCAGGACCCAGATCGGCTCGATGCCGCCCTGATGCTCTCAGTCGAAGAGAAGGCCCGCGACTCGCGGGAGACCAACGGACGCTTCTTCGGCGAGAATGCCAAAATGCTGGTGGCCGCAGCCAAAGCGGTGGCTGATGTCTATCGGAACGGCGGTCGGCTGTTTTCCATGGGCAATGGTGGCTCAAGCTGCGATGCATCTCATGTGGCCGTGGAGTTCGTCCATCCGATCACGGCGGGACGGCCCGCGCTCGCAGCAACCAATCTCGTCGCCGATCTCGCTATGATTTCGGCGGTCGGCAACGATCTTGGCTTCGAGCATGTCTTCGTCCGCCAGATCCTTGCGCAGGGAAGGGGCGGCGACGCGCTGATCGGTATCTCGACCAGTGGCAATTCCTCAAACCTGATGGCTGCGTTTGCGAAAGCCAGGGAAATGGGCATCGTGACCATCGGGCTTGCCGGCGGCGACGGCGGCAAGATGAAAACATCGGGTAGTGTCGACTACTGTCTGGTGGTTCCCACGACCTCGATCCATCGCACGCAGGAGTGCCATGTGACCGCCTATCACATTCTCTGGGATCTCGTTCATACGCTGCTTGCGGACGACCGGGGATCCGCGCAAACCAAGGGGGCCGCCGCATGAAGTACGTGGACGAGTTTCGCGACGGCGAGAAAGCGCGCGTGCTGATCAGCGAGATCGAGGCGTTGATCTCGAGCATGGCACTTCCGCCGGATCGGCCGCTTTACCTCATGGAGGTTTGCGGCGGCCACACGCATTCCATCTTCCGTTATGGCTTGGAGGGCATGCTGCCTAAACAGATCGAGTTGGTCCACGGTCCCGGTTGCCCGGTCTGCGTACTGCCAATGGGACGGGTCGACGATTGCGTGGCGATCGCCGAGAGTCCGAACGTGATTTTCACCACGTTTGGGGACGCCATGCGTGTCCCTGGCTCGAAGAAGAGCCTGCTGCAGGCCAAGGCCGATGGCGCCGATGTGCGCATGGTCTATTCGCCGATGGATGCGCTCGCATTGGCGCAGCGCAATCCGGAGCGCGAGATTGTGTTCTTTGGCCTCGGATTTGAGACGACGATGCCTTCGACCGCGTTGACGATCCTGCAGGCCGAAAGCGAGGGCATCCGAAACTTCTCGGTCTTCTGCAATCACATCACGATCGTTCCGACCATCAAGGCCATCCTCGACAGCCCCGGCCTGCAGCTTGACGGCTTTCTGGGGCCAGGCCACGTATCGATGGTGATCGGCACCGCCCCTTACGAATTCATCGCGAACTTCTACCGGAAGCCGATGGTGGTTGCCGGCTTCGAGCCGCTCGACATCCTGCAGTCGATCTGGATGCTCCTCAAGCAGATCAGGGAGGGCCGGGCTGAGGTCGAGAACCAGTATGCTCGCATCGTGCCGGACGAGGGCAACAATGCCGCGTTGCATGCTGTGTCCCATGTCTACGAGCTGCGCGAATTCTTTGAATGGCGGGGACTAGGCTCGATCGACCATTCCGGCGTCAGGCTGCGCGAGGCCTACGCGCATTTCGACGCGGAGCGGAAATTCGCGATTCCGAACGTCAGAATAGCCGACCCGAAATCGTGCCAGTGTGGCGAAGTGTTAAAGGGCGCCATTAAACCGTGGCAGTGCAAGGTATTCGGAACATCCTGCACCCCCGAAACGCCACTTGGAGCGCTGATGGTTTCCTCGGAGGGCGCCTGTGCAGCGTACTATCAATATGGCGGTCAGAAACACCAGGCGGAGGTCGTATGAATATCATTCCCTTCGTCAAGGCCCGTAGGCGCGGGAAGGTCAACGTCAGTGCCGTGACGCTTGCCCATGGGGGTGGTGGCAAGGCAATGAAGGACCTGATCGATGACGTGTTTCTGGCAGCGTTCGACGAGCATTCCGCCGAGCCGCTCGAAGACCAAGCGCGTTTCGAGCTTGCGATGTTGCAAGGATATGGCGACCGGCTCGCCTTCACGACCGATTCTTTCGTCGTGGATCCGTTGTTCTTTCCCGGCGGGGACATCGGCAAGCTTGCGGTTTGCGGGACAGTGAACGATCTCGCCGTCGGGGGGGCAGTGCCGATGTTCCTGTCCTGTGCGGTTATCATTGAGGAGGGAGTTCCGATCGATCTCTTAAGGAAGGTCGCGCGCTCCATGGCGCAAACCGCGATGCAGGCCGGTGTGCGGATCGCTACAGGCGACACAAAGGTTGTGCCGCGAGGCGCATGTGACAAGATGTTCGTCACGACGAGCGGTGTCGGGACGATTCCTGCCTCAGTCGTACTCGGTGTGGACAAGGCATGCGTAGGCGATGCCGTGCTCGTGAATGGGCTCCTTGGCGATCATGGTGCCGCAATCCTGTGCGCGCGCGGCGACATGGCGCTCGAAACGCCGATTGCAAGCGATTGCGCGTGTCTGCACGAATTGATTGCCTCCATCCTGGCGGCAGCACCAGGTACGCGCTTTATTCGGGATGCGACCCGCGGCGGCATTGCAACCGTTCTTAACGAGATTGCGGAGGGATCACAGGTCTCGATCGAGATCGACGAAGGCGTGACGCCCATCCGTGAGGAAGTGAAGGCCTTCTGCGAAATCCTAGGCTTGGATCCGCTCTACCTTGCCAATGAGGGCAAGATCGTCGTCGTTGTCCCGCCGAACGAAACCGAAGCGGCGCTCGCGGCGATGCGTAGCCATCCGCTGGGCGTCGATGCAGCTGTAGTCGGACGAATCGGGGCGGAAAAAGAAAATCGCGTCACCATGCGAACGACTTTGGGAGGCCATCGGATTGTCGACATGCTTGTCGGCGAACAATTGCCCCGGATCTGCTGAGAGGGCCCATGCACGAACTCGGTATTACGCGCAACATCGTTGCCATCGTCAGCGATGCCGCCAAGGGACGGAGGGTGTGCCGCATCACTGTCGATATCGGCGAGCTCTCCGGTGTGATGGGTGAGGCGGTCGCGTTTTGCTTCGAGACGGTGGCCAAGGGCTCGCCTCTTGAAGGCGCGGTCCTTGATATCAGGCGAATTGCAGGACGAGCCCATTGCGCGGCCTGCCGATCAGAATTCGATCAGGAAAGCCTGTTTACGCCCTGTCCCTGCGGATCACGGCAGTTCACTCGTCTCCAGGGCGAGGAACTGCGTATCAGAAGTATGGAAATCGAAGAGGAGGCTGCTTGATGTGCGGGCATTGTGGTTGTGGCGCCAAGTCGGGCGCGACGGTTCTCAATATGCAGACCGGTCAGACGAGCAGCCTTGACCAGGCCGAGGCCGCCGAACATGGGCACGAACATTTTCACGTCCATTCGGATGGTGTGGCTCACGCGCATTCGCATGACCATGGACATCCGGACGCCCATGAGGCCGACCACACCCATCACCATGAACACGACCATGGTCACCATCACCATGGTCACGATCATCATCAGCAGCATGCGCATGATCACGGCCCACACGCCAGCGCCACCGTCGTTGAAATAGAAGCACGGGTTCTCGCCAAGAACGAGGCGCTCGCGGCAAGAAACAGGGCCTGGTTTGCTGGGCGTGAGATTCTGGCCCTAAATCTGGTGAGTTCGCCGGGCGCGGGCAAGACGACGCTCTTGGAGCGGACCATCCGCGACTTGCACCACGAGACCGATCTGTTCGTGATCGAGGGGGATCAAGCTACAGCCAATGACGGAGAACGGATTCGGCGGGCGGGAGCGCCGGCCGTGCAGGTGAACACCGGAACCGGCTGTCATCTTGAAGCCGACATGGTCGCGCGCGGGCTTTCAGAATTGCAGCCGCCGGCAGGAGCGATCGTGATGATCGAGAACGTCGGAAATCTCGTTTGCCCGGCGATGTTTGACCTTGGCGAGCACGCGAGGGTGGTCATTCTCTCCGTGACGGAGGGAGAGGACAAGCCACTTAAGTACCCGCATATGTTCCAGTCCGCGAACCTCATGATCCTGAACAAGACTGACTTGTTGCCGCATCTCGATTTCGACGTCGACAAGGCTGTCGCCTATGCGCGGCAGGTCAACCCAAGTATCGAAATATTGCAGGTATCGGCCAGGAGCGGAGAGGGCCTCGATACGTGGTACGGCTGGATCAGGCACCAGGTCCAGCACGTCAAGGAGCGGGTCTTCGCGTCGTAACGGATAGGCTGGTACAATGATCGCCATCTTGGGGCTGGGGTTCTTGCTGGGTATGCAGCACGCGCTGGAGGCCGATCATGTCGCAGCCGTATC
Organism: Bradyrhizobium iriomotense; assembly: GCF_030160715.1. Lineage (GTDB taxonomy): Bacteria > Pseudomonadota > Alphaproteobacteria > Rhizobiales > Xanthobacteraceae > Bradyrhizobium > Bradyrhizobium iriomotense. The sequence goes on along the minus strand of NZ_BSOW01000002.1, from coordinate 8,010 downwards.
AGCGATTGCGGCGCGCCGCAGCAATGCCGCAGAGATCGTCAAGCACGGACTGACATGGGGGCTCGGTCACACGGTCACTCTGTTCTTATTTGCAGGTGCCGCCTTGCTGCTCGGCCAAGCGATCCCACAGCATCTCTCGGTCCGGCTAGAGACCGCGGTCGGGATCATGTTGATGATCCTGGGAGGTCACGTACTATGGCGACTGTGGTGCGATCGCGTTCACTTTCACCAGCATCGACACCCGAACGGCGCATCACATCTGCACCTTCATGCGCACGCCAACGAGACTGGACCACACAACCTGGGCGCCCACGAGCATGCACATGGCTTCCGCTGGCGAACGCTAATTGTCGGTCTTATGCACGGCATGGCCGGTTCGGCCGCATTGCTCGTGCTCGCCGTGTCGCAGGTCGCGAACAGTCGGGAGGGCCTGCTCTATATGCTGCTATTTGGTGTAGGCTCGATGATCGGGATGGCCGCGCTGTCGACCGCGATCGCGATACCGCTGGTGATATCGGCGCGCACGCTGACCTGGGCCAATCGCGTGCTGCAGTTAATTGCGGGCGGCGTGGCTCTCGGTATCGGGCTGATGACCGTGTTCGCGACAACTCTGGCAGCGCAGCCTGCGTGACTTAGGACTTTGTAGCAAAGCCCCCGCTGAACGACCTTCGGCAAGTTGGAAATCAACAGTCCGCCGATTGGAAGCTATTGAATCGCGATCTGGAAGCATAGGCGGGGAAAGCCTTCCCCTGCGGCCGAGCCAAGGTCTCGGCCGACCCCATCTCGCGGGGACACCCCGCAACGCCCCCTTTAGAGTAAGAGGGCGGACGGGCTTCGCCATGACGGGTTGGAGAACGGAGGAGAGGCCTCCGGCACCTGTCGTGGAGATGACCCATGACCCAAGTCGAAGTTCTGAGCGCTGGCCGCAACCACGTTGGCGGCTACAAGGTGGACGTGACCCGCGGCGAGCGCGTCGGCCGAGTATCGTCGGAGTGGTTCTCGCGGCCGGCAGACGAGCGCTATCTCTCCCTGTCGGACCTCTATGCCGCGGTGCGTGGACGGAGCGAGCGAAGCCGGACCCGAACGGTCGAGAGCGCTGCGATCCGGGTTGAGGCCAGCCGCGACGATGCCGAGCGCCTGGCTCTGGTGCTGCCCGATTCCGACACGCCGATCGCGCCAACTCACTGGAGCTTCGGCCAACTTGCCAGCCTGGTCGGAGCGCCGGCGGCCTACCTCCGTCAGCTTCCGGCGCCGCTCGCTGGCATCAACCTGCAATACGGCTTGACCTCCCATTCCATCGAGCAGATGAAGACGCTCGAGATCGAAGACGGTCGAGTCGAGCTACGCGCTGTCACCGGTCCTACCTACGGGCGCATATTTGACCACGAACTCGTAGCGGCCGTTCAGCGTATCGCCGGCAATGGTACGGGCGACACGCGCTGGAAGATTCCGGGCGTCCTGGAATGGTCCACGGGCGTCTATAACCCGAGCGTCGACATCACCCAGGATACGACGACGCTCTATGCGTCCGATCGCGATGTTTTCCTGTTCCTGGTCGACGACCTCAACCCCATCGAGGCCGGCCGGCTTCCCGACGGTTCGCCGGACCTCTACTTCCGCGGCTTCTACTGCTGGAATTCCGAGGTGGGTGCGAAGACGCTCGGATGGCGAGCTTTTATCTTCGCGCCGTCTGTCAGAACCGCAATCTGTGGGGCGTCGAGGATTTCGAGGAGATCACCATCCGCCACTCCAAATACGCCGCCTCACGGTTTGCCCACGAGGCGGCGCCGGCGCTGGCCAGCTTTGCCAATTCCTCACCGAAGCCCTTCGTCAATGGCATCAGGGCCGCGCGAGAAAAGATCGTGGCCCGCACGGACGACGACCGCAGCGAGTTCCTGCGCAAGCGCGGCTTCTCCAAGACCGACACGGCGAAGATCATCGAACGGGTGCTGTCCGAGGAAGGGCGCAAGCCCGAAAGCGTGTTCGATTTCGTGCAAGGCATCACAGCGGTTGCGCGGGGCAAGACCCATCAGGACGCACGACTCGATATGGAGGCGCGCGCGAAGAAGCTGCTCGACCGCGCGGCCTGATACCCGGCAAGCCGGAAACGCGGAACGGCGTGTCTCAGGCTTCGTGCTGTTCCGTTTTTCCTGATCGTCGGTTTGTGGCAATGCCCTGGAGAGGAAGAGGGCGGCGCTGCGCTTCGTGACGGGTTGGAGGTCCAGAGAGAGACTTTGGGTCGCCCGTCGCGGAGTATCACTTATGGCTGCTGCTGTTCAAAAGATCACCCTGTCGTCCTCGCGCGACATTCCCTTCAACAAGCTGGTGCTGAGCCAGTCGAACGTCCGGCGTGTGAAGGCCGGCGTCTCCATCGAGGAGCTGGCCGAGGACATCGCCCGGCGTACTTTGCTCCAGAGCCTCAACGTCCGGCCGGTCCTCGACGCCGAAGGCGCCGAGACCGGCATGTTCGAGATCCCGGCCGGCGGCCGGCGCTACCGTGCGCTGGAGCTGCTGGTGAAGCAGAAGCGCCTGGCCAAGACCGCGCCGGTGCCTTGCGTTGTGCGCGATGCGGCAACCACCATTCTCGCCGAGGACGACTCGCTTGCGGAGAATATTCAGCGCGCGCCGCTGCATCCGCTCGACCAGTTCCGGGCATTCCTGGCTTTGCGCCAGAAGGGGCAGTCCGAGGAGGACATCGCCGCGGCTTTCTTCACGTCAATCAACGTGGTGAAACAGCGCTTGCGCCTGGCCGCAGTCTCGCCGGCGCTGCTCGACATCTATGGCGAGGACGGCATCTCGCTCGAACAGTTGATGGCCTTCACCGTCACCGCGGATCATGCTCGTCAGGACCAGGTCTGGCAGGCCATCTCCGGCTCTTGGCAGAAGGAACCCTATCAGATCCGCCGCATGCTGACGGAGAAGACGGCACGCGCCTCCGACCGGCGCGCCGTGTTTGTCGGTCTCGACACCTACGAGGCTGCTGGTGGTGTGGTGCTGCGCGACTTGTTCCAGTCCGACGATGGCGGCTGGCTGGAGGACGTCGCTCTGCTCGACCGTCTGGTCGCCGAGAAGCTGAAGGCGGAGGCGGAAACGATCGCCGCCGAAGGTTGGAAGTGGATTGAGGTCGCGATCGACTTCCCCTACGGCCATGCTCGTGGCCTGCGCGAGCTGGACGGCGTACTTGCCGATCTCACCACCGAAGAACAGGCAACCATCGAGGCGCTCGAGACCGAATATGCCAAGCTCGAAGCCGAGCATGACGGCGTGGATGAGCTTCCCGATGAGATTGACCAGCGCCTTGGCGAAATTGAGACGGCTCTCGGCGCCTTCAACGATCGACCCGTCATCTATCAGCAGGCCGACATCGCCCGCGCAGGCGTGTTCGTCGGCATCGACGCCGAAGGCAAGCTCTTGGTCGATCGCGGCTACGTCCGGCCCGAGGACGAAGTGCCCGTGACCGAGCCAGAGCAGGGCAGGGGCGGCGAACCCGATGCCGCGGCCCTAGACGGCGCCGAACCATCAGCACCGGTTATCCAGCGCGCCGTCGTCACCATCGGCGGCCAGGTTGCAGAGTCCGAGGACGAGGATGACGATGCGGTGAAGCCGCTGCCGGACCGTCTTCTGACCGAGCTCACGGCGGAGCGGACTTTGGCATTGCGCGACAAGCTGGCGACCACGCCTTCGGTCGCTTTCCAGGCGGTGCTGCACAAATTCTGCCTGGACGTGTTCTCCCGCTATTCCTCCTACGGAACGGCGATGGAGGTCTCCGTGCGCAGCGCGAGTTTCCCGGTGCAGGCGCAAGGGTTGAAGGACACGCGGGCGGCCAAGGCCATCGACGCGCGCCACAAGACATGGGAGGAGCGCCTGCCCAAAGACAAAGCCGGTCTCTGGGATTGGCTCACCGGATTGGCCGGCGACGAGCAGGCGGCGCTCTTTGCGCACTGCGCCTCATTCGGCGTCAACGCGCTCTACGAGAAGGGCGACCGCTACGGCGGCGGCGCCACCCCGCACGCCGTCGAGCAGCGGATCGCGGATGCCGATCGCATCGCCCTCGCCGTCGACCTCGACATGGTGGCGTCCGGTTGGCGCCCCACCGTCGAGAACTATCTCGGCCGGGTCCCGAAGCGCCGCATCCTCGAGGCGGTGCGCGAGGGTGCCGGCGAGCGGTCCACCCAGCTCATCGACCATCTGAAGAAGGGCGACATGGCCAAGGAGGCTGAACGGCTGCTGGCCGAGACCGGCTGGTTGCCCGAACCCCTCAGAATGGTTGACGTCGACCAGGCTGCGACCGCCAACGCCGCGGAGCCTGAAAGCGATAGCGAAGCGCTGCCGGAATTCCTCGCCGGCGACGACGAGGAAACTCCGGCCGATCAAGCGGACGAGTCGCACATGATCGCTGCTGAGTAGAAAAACTGGCTGGGGCGATGGTCTTCGCCCCAGCCAATTTTTATGCGCTGCGAGCGACCTGTGACTGCACCTTCAGGCCGTCGATCCAGATCGCGATCCGGCCGACGGCCACGAGGCCGGAGGTTTCCGCCACGAACCGCCGTACCGCCCGCGTGCTGCTGACTTGGAAGCGATGTCGATAGCCTTGGGCCACGGCGCGATCGGTAAAGCCTTTCAAAGCAGCGAACCCTGCCGCTTCCTGGATCTCGAACTGAACCCTCCACCGCGTGCGTCGCGGTCGAACATCGTCGCGAACCTCGACGCTGATGCGGTGCTTACTCCCGCCGCGAACGGTGACAGGTTCAATCTTCTTGGTGGGAAACTTCAGAATTTGAGCCATCAAATCCTCCTTCATTGGACGAAGCGGTTCGATGGTCGTGTCGGGGCTCGTGAACCGCATGCCGAGACCCGCCCCGCGCAAAAAGCACGGGGGCAGGTCAGCGGCAGCCTGTTAACCAGGCCGTTCAGCTCTTGAGGCTCGCGCCACAAGCGGTTCTTGCTGCGCGGCGCGCAGCGACCCTGACGCAGCAAAAGTAATGTCCTGCCCGCAAAGTTTCAAGACATCAGGCAGAGAGTGAGAGTGGGGCCGGGATGGATTTGAGCCGGTTCGGTCCGAGAGAGAGCGCCGGCCGGCTCGCTCCTCCCGCTCTCCTTGAGGCTCCCCTCATGAACCACCTTTTCTCGACCGCGGCCGACGAGGCCGCCCCGATCTCGCCTGCACGCGCTCCCGAGGGCGCCAGCGTGATCATCGCTGCGGCTGAGCAGCTTCTCGCACATCTTGAGCATGGTCGACGCATCGACGCCAAAATTCTGCGCGCCGCGATGGAAGTGGCCTTCGGCGCATCCGATGCGACGGGCGCATGGGATTGGAAAGCGGCCTACGATGCCTGTGAGGCCGCCACCGTCCTGTTCCTGCGCAAATACGGAAAGGCGCTCTTCCGCAAAGCCGCTTCTCCGGCTTCACGACTTTCCGCCTTGGACAAGATCGCGGGGCTTCTGCCGACCCACACTCGCCGCTCTGCCGAAAGCGAGACTTTCCAGCAATTCTCGACGCCGTTCCCGGTCGGCCTAGCTGCGTTGACCGCAGCTGCCATTACAGCGGCGGATCGAGTGTTGGAGCCGTCCGCAGGCACGGGGCTGCTCGCCATCCTCGCCGAGATCGCCGGCAGCGGGCTGGTGCTGAACGAACTGGCCGAGACCCGGGCCACGTTGCTCTCTTCCCTCTTTCCGGCCATTTCCGTCACGCGCTTCGACGCGGCCCAAATTGACGACCACCTCGATCCCGCCATCGTCCCGAGCGTCGTGCTGATGAACCCGCCGTTCTCGGCGATGGCGAACGTCTCGGGCCGCATGGCGGACACTGCGTACCGTCACGTCGCCGCGGCTCTGGCGCGTCTCGCCGATGGCGGCCGGCTGGTCACGATCACTGGCGCAAGCTTCTCACCCGAAGCCTCAGCCTGGCGCGACGCCTTCGCCCGTTTGCAGGAACGCGGTCGGGTGGTGTTCACCGCGGCGATCGCCGGGGCGGTTTATGCCAAGCATGGCACCACGATCGAGACACGCCTCACCGTGATCGACAAGGTGCCGGCCGCGGATCCGAGCGCGTTCCCGGCGTCGCCGGGAATGGCGCCCGACGTTGCGACACTGCTCCGCTGGATCGGCGAGCACGTTCCACCTCGTCTGAGCGTCGCATCGACCGGTGTGCTTCCCGTGTCAGCCTCGCCGGCGCGTCGCACCGTGCGCGGCTATCTCGCGAGCGCCGCTGCACAGCCGGTTAAGGCGTCGGTCGCCGATCCCGAAGCCGTCGACCTCGCTTATGAGACGACCGATTTGGCGCCGCCCGAGGGCGCGCGCCTCAGCGACGCCATCTACGAAGAATACCGGCTCCAATCGATCCGGATCCACGGTGCGCAGGCGCATCCGACCAAGCTGGTGCAGTCGGCCGCGATGGCCTCGGTCGCGCCGCCGAAGCCGAGCTATCGGCCACGGCTGCCGGCAAACCTCGTCAGCGATGGCATTCTGTCCGACGCCCAGCTTGAGACGGTCATCTATGCCGGCGAGGCGCATGGTAACTATCTCGCTGGCGCCTGGACGGTAGACGAGACCTTCGACCTCGTCGCGGCCGCCCGAGACGACGCGCCGAACACCGTTCGTTTCCGCCGAGGCTTCATGCTCGGCGACGGGACAGGCGCCGGCAAGGGTCGCCAGTCCGGCGGCATCATTCTCGACAACTGGCTGCAGGGCCGGCGCAAGGCGGTCTGGATCTCGAAGTCCGACAAGCTGCTCGAGGACGCGCAGCGCGACTGGTCGGCGCTCGGCATGGAGCGTCTGCTAATCACGCCGCTCTCGCGCTTCCCTCAAGGGCGTGAGATCCGCTTGGCCGAAGGCGTCCTATTTTTAACCTACGCTACGCTGCGGTCCGACGACCGCGGCGAGAAGCTTTCGCGCGTCCGGCAGATTGTTCAATGGTTGGGCTCCGACTTCGACGGCGTCATCATTTTCGACGAGAGCCATGCCATGCAGAATGCCGGTGGCGGCAAGGGCGAGCGCGGCGATGTTGCGCCTTCGCAGCAGGGCCGTGCCGGCTTGCGCCTGCAGCATGCGCTGCCCAATGCCCGCATCGTCTATGTCTCGGCGACCGGCGCCACCACCGTCCACAATCTCGCCTACGCCCAGCGCCTCGGGCTCTGGGGCGGCGAGGATTTTCCTTTTGCCACGCGCGCCGAGTTCGTCGAGGCCCTCGAGGAGGGCGGAGTCGCGGCGATGGAGGTGCTCTCCCGCGATCTTCGTTCGCTCGGCCTCTACACTGCTCGCTCGCTTTCCTACGACGGCGTCGAATACGAACTGGTCGAGCACCAGCTCACCGACGAGCAGCGGCGCATCTACGACGCCTATGCCGGTGCCTTCAGCGTCATTCACAATCACCTCGACGCGGCGATGCAGGCCGCCAACATCACTGGCGAGACCGGCACGCTCAATCGTCAGGCGAAGTCGGCCGCGCGCTCGGCCTTCGAATCGGCCAAGCAGCGTTTCTTTGGTCATCTGCTTACCAGCATGAAGACGCCGACCCTGGTCCGCTCCATCGAACGGGACTTGGCCGAGGGCCATGCCGCGGTGATCCAGATCGTGTCGACCGGCGAGGCGCTGATGGAGCGGCGGCTCGCCGAAATCCCGACCGAGGAGTGGAACGACGTGCGCGTGGACATCACGCCGCGCGAGTATGTCTTATCCCGAGTTCGGGATAACACATATTGGACGAAGCCGCTCCGCGGCAGAACACTCGGCAAGAGTGGCCCATCGTCAGATGGAGGAATGCGGCTGAAGCAACTGTAACGGCTTTGGCGTGCCATGGTGAGACGTAATTTGCAGCGTTCATAGGCTTGGCTTCGAGCAAAATGACGTTGCTGCCTTCGGGCAGTTTTCGTTGTTTTGCCAAGGAGCCTTCAATGACCCCGCTTCGGTTACGTATGATAAACGACATGCAGATCCGCAATCTGTCACCGCATACGCAGGATTGCTATCTGCTGCAGATTTCGCAGTTCGCCCGCCATTTTGCCAAATCGC
>NZ_BSOW01000001.1 GCF_030160715.1 Bradyrhizobium iriomotense | reverse complement strand
ACAGGATGGGACTGATGGAACGGGTTTGAACTATACCGCCAGTGGAGGCGGCGGTGGCGGCGGCGCCGCCATCGGGCTGAGCGGCGCGAGCCTGAACAATTCCGCGACGCTGACGGGCGGAAACGGCGGCAAGGGCGGCAACGGCGGGGTCGGCAGCGACGTCGCGGGCGGCGGCGGCGGTGGCGGTGCGGGCAGCACCGCATTCACCATCACCGGCACCGGGATCATGTCGAACAGCGGCACGATCACGGGCGGCGCGGGCGGCGCCGGTGGCTCCGGCGCCATCGGCGGCAACGGTGGCGACGCGGGCAATGGCATCGTCGTGACGGCGACAGGCGTGACCATCAACAATTCGGGCGCGATCTCCGGCGGCGCCGGCGGTGCTGGCGGCGCAGCCGTCTATGACCCCTATACAGGGGGACGGGCCGGAACCGCAGGTCTCGGCGGCGCCGGCATCGTCGGCGCCGGCATGACCATCATCAACAGCGGCACCATTGCCGGCGGCACCGGCTACGGCGCCGGGGGCAATGCCATCAGCTTCACGGGCGGCGCCAACACGCTGACGTCGATCGGCGGCACGCTGAGCGGCAATCTTGGCCTTGCCGACGGCGTTGGTGCCAGCCTGACCTTCGCGCAGACCAGTGCGGACGGCGCTTCGGGCGACGTGACCATCTCCGGCATCACCGGCCTCACCGGCGGTACCACCGACGCCTCGGTCGCCATCAAGCTCGACGGCGGGCGCTCGCTCACCATCACCGGCGCCAGCACCTATAGCGGCGGCACGTCGGTGAGCGACGGATCGACGCTCATCATCGGCAACAGCAATTCGCTCGGCACCGGCACGGTGACGATGGGCGAGACGCTTGCCGGAGTCACCAAATTGGTGTTCGCCGGCGACGGCTTCACCATTGCCAACACCTTCGTCATCAACAGCGATCCCATCATCACCGTCTCGGCCGGCACCACCAACACGATCTCGGGGCCGATCAGCGGCGCCGGCGACATCGTGATCAATGGCGGCGGCACGTTGGTGCTGTCCGGCGCCAATACCTATACCGGCGGCACCACGATCTGCGGCACCACCTGCGGCACGACCGGGGGCAGCAGCGTGCTGCAGGTCGGCGTCGACACCGTCGGCACGCCGGGCGCGATCACCTCCTCGGCGATCGGCACGGGCATGCTGACCTTCGACGGCGGCACGCTGCAGGCCGGCGGCAATTACACCGTCGCCAATGCAGCGCAGATCAATGCGACGGGCGCCACGATCGATTCCAACGGATACACCTTCACCTATTCCGGCAACATCGCCGACGCTGCAGGTCAAACGGGCAGCCTGCTGCTCAAGAATGCCAATGGCACCGTGATCCTGTCCGGCACCAACACCTATTCCGGCGGCACCACGGTCGCCGGCGGCAGGGTGCGGGCGACCAACGACAACGCGTTCGGCACCGGCACGGTCACCCTGCAAAATGCCTGGTTGCAGGCCGGCGGCACAGGCGATCTGACCCTCGCCAACAACTTCAAGATCGATCAGTCAACCAGCGGCAGCATCTTCGACGCCAACGGCAAGACGCTGACGATCGCCGGTAACATCACCGACGGCACCGGCTCCGGCCGGCTGACGATCTCGGACAGTTCGTACACTCAGAGCAAGGTAGTGTTGCTCGGCACCAACACCTATACCGGCGGCACCACAATCGGCTCCGCGGCACTGGTGCTTGGCGATGCCACCCACACCGCGTCCATCATCGGTGAGGTCGTCAACAACAACAGACTCTACATCCGGAATGCCGACACCTCGGCGATCACCAGCCTGATCACGAACGGGTCCACCTACACGGAATTCTCGGGCACGACGACCGCGAGCACCATGACCGTCAGCAATAGCGGCGCCGTCTACTTCCTCAACATGAGCAGCGCCGGCAACGCTACGATCACCAACAATTACAGTACATATTTCTCCGGCAACGTGCAGTTCGGCACGATGGGAGGCACCGATACCAGCACCGCCGGCCATGCGACGATCAACAACAACGGTGGTTACACTTCCTTTTACGCGGCGACCAATGCCGGGACCTCCACCATCATCAACGACTTCGGCTCGACCTCGTTCATGGATCAGTCGTCGGCGGCCGGAGCGACGATCACGAACCGTAATGGTGGCGCGACCTATTTCGGCGGGTGTTGCGTCAACGAAAGCGTAACGGCCGGCAATGCCGTCATCACCAATAACGATGGCGGCTGGACCTATTTTCAGGGCAGCGCGACCGCGGGCAGCGCCGTCATCACCACCAACTCCGGCGGCCAAACCATCTTCTACCAGAATGCAACCGGCGGCAACGCGCAGTTCATCACCAACGGCACCGGCTATGTCGACTTCTCCGGCAGTCGCGGCACCAACGGCGACGGCCGCATCACGGCCGGCTCGATCACCGGCTCAGGTTTCTACTCCATCGGCGGCGGCAATACGCTCGTGGTCGGCAGCAACAACCTTTCGACGACGGTCAGCGGCGTGATCTCCGATTTCAATACCGCCCCATGGTGCGGTTGCGGCACGACCGGTCCGGGCAATCTGGAGAAGGTCGGCACCGGCACGCTGACCCTTTCGGGCACCAACACCTACACCGGCACCACCGTCGTCAATGGTGGCATGCTGCAAGTCGACGGCTCGATCGCATCCTCGAGCCTGACAATCGTGAATGCGGGCGGCGCCCTCTCCGGCACCGGCACCGTCGGCAATACCGTGATCGCCAGCGGCGGCATCCTGCTGGCCGGCAACGGCGCGGCGGGCTCGTCCTTGACCGTTGCAGGCAACCTCGCCTTCCAGTCGGGCGCGCTGTATCTGGTGACGGTCAATGCGAACGCTGCCTCATCGGTCAGCGTCACCGGCACGGCCACACTCGGCGGCGAGATCGGCGTGAGCATCGCCACCGGCAGCACGGTTGCGAAGCAATACACGCTGGTCTCGGCGGCCGGCGGCCGCAGCGGAACGTTCGCCAGCTTCGAGATAACAGGCGTGCCGGCCGGCCTCGCCGCGAGCCTCACCTACGATGCCGGCCATGCCTATCTGACTTTCGCGCTCGACTACGGTACCCGGACCGACCTCAACACCAACCAGAGAACGGTCGCGGCCGCACTGCAGAACTTCTTCGACGCCAATGGCGGCATCAATGCCGCCTTTGTCGGGCGCTCCGCAAACGGCCTGACGCAGCTTTCGGGCGAGGCTGCGACCGGGTCACTGCAGACCACCTTCGGCGCCATGAGCCAGTTCATGGGATTGCTGACGGACCCGTTCGCAGCCGGCCGCGATGGTGGCGCCGGCGGTGGCGCCGCTGCCGTGCCGTTCGCCGAGGAGAGCACTCCGGTCGCCGGCGCGACGCGCAGCGGCGATGCGCGCGACGCCTTCGCCAGCAAGGCGCCGCCGGCAGAGCTTGCGTTCGACCAGCGCTGGAACGTCTGGGCGGCGGGCTTCGGCGGCTCGCAGACCACCAGCGGCAACGCGGTGCTCGGCTCGGCCAATACGACGAGCAGCCTCTACGGTACCGCTATCGGCGCCGACTATAGCTTCTCACCGAATACCATCGCCGGCTTCGCACTCGCCGGCGGCGGCACCAGCTTCAGCGTCAGCGGTCTCGGCTGGGGCCGCTCGGATTTGTTCCAGGCCGGCGCCTTCCTGCGCCACACCATCGGCCCGGCCTATCTCACCGCCGCGCTCGCCTATGGCTGGCAGGATGTCACCACCGATCGCATCGTCACCGTGGCCGGCGTCGACCGTCTGCGCGCCGAGTTCAACGCCAGTGCGTGGAGCGGTCGCGTCGAAGGCGGTTATCGCGTCATTGCACCGTGGACCGGCGGCCTCGGCTTCACGCCCTACGCGGCGGGCCAGTTCACGACGTTCAACCTGCCGGCCTATGCGGAAACGGTCGTCTCCGGGAGCAATACCTTTGCGCTCGCCTACGTGGCCAAGAACGTGACCGACGCGCGCAGCGAACTCGGCCTGCGCACCGACAAATCCTTCGCCATGACGGACGGCGTCCTCACGCTGCGAGGTCGCGCCGCCTGGGCGCACGACTTCAATCCGGATCGCGTCGTCGCCGCGACGTTCCAGGCGCTCCCCGGCGCGAGCTTCGTCGTCGGCGGTGCGCGACCGGCAGCCGACTCCGCCCTCACCACCGCCTCCGCAGAGATGAAATGGCTGAACGGGTGGTCGGCGGCGGCAAGCTTCGAGGGCGAGTTCTCCAGCGTGACGCGCTCATACGCCGGCAAGGGCGCGCTGCGTTATGCGTGGTGAGCCGGTCATCGTCCGACAGCTGCGAGCCTCGCGAGGGCTGCCATGGTGCCATCATGCCAGTGATTTGCCCGACGCGTCAAGCGATTTCGGAAAAGGCGCAAGCCATCACGTCGCCCCCATCGGCTCCTTTGCATGGGGTTGTTTTTCGATTTTTTTTGTTTGAACCGTCACGAAAGCGGTTCCGGGCCCCTCACCGCCCCGTCTTCACCTTCGTCCACAGCCGGTTGATGATCCGCTGCGTCGCCGGATCGCGGGCGGTGATGACGAAGAGCTTTGAGAGCGTCGCCTCGTCCGGATAGATGTTCTTGTCGTTCAAGATTTTCGGATCGACCAGCTTCTGGCTGGCGAGATTGCCGTTGGCGTAGGACAGGAAGTCGGAGTTCTTCGCCGCAACGTCGGGGCGGTAGAGATAGTTGATGAGCTCGTAGGCCTCCGCGACGTTCTTCGCATCCGCGGGGATCGCGAGATTGTCGAAGAACATCTGCGCACCCTCCTTCGGGATCGTGTAGCCGATCTCGATGCCGCTCTTGGCTTCCGCTGCGCGGGCGCGCGCCTGCATGATGTCGCCGGACCAGCCCACCACGAAGCAGATCTCGCCGGTCGCGAGCGCGCTCAGATATTCGGACGAGTGAAACTTGCGCACGGAGGGACGAACCTTGGCGACGACATCGGCGGCCTTCTCGAGGTCGGCCTGCTTGGTCGAGTTCGGATCGAGCCCGAGATAGTTCAGCGCCGCGGGAAAAATGTCGTCGGCGGAATCGAGCATGTGGATGCCGCAGTCCTTGAACTTGGCGAGGTTCTCCGGCTTGAAGACAATGTCCCAGCTATCGATCTTCGCATCGGGTCCGAGGATCTCCCTCACCTTCTTGACGTTGTAGCCGATGCCGGTCGTCCCCCACATGTAGTTGGCGGCGAAGACGTTGCCGGGATCGTAGATCGCGAGGCGCTGCGTCACCACGGGCCATGCGTTGGCGAGATTGGGCAGCTTCGACTTGTCGAGCTTCTGGAAGATGTTCGCCTTGATCTGACGCTGGAGGAAATAGGCAGTGGGCACCACGACGTCGTAGCCGGACTTGCCGGCCATCAGGCGCGTCTCCAGCGTCTCGTTGGCGTCGAAGGTGTCGTAGACCACTTTGATGCCGGTCTCCTTGGTGAAGGCCTCAAGGACGTCCGGCGCCATGTAGTTGGACCAGTTGTAGAAGTTGACGACGCGCTCCTCCGCCCCTGCGGGAGCGGACAACAACGTCAGCGCGGCGGCGATTGCAAGACCAAGGCGAAACCCCGAGCGGCTGACGTTCGTCATCTCAAATCTACCTCTTGCGTCCGCGCACCGCGTCCGACAGCCGCTCCAGCGCGGTGTCGAGGGTCTGGTCCTTCTTGGCGAAGCAGAAGCGCACCACCGAGGTCACGGGGTCCTGCTCGTAGAAGGCCGACACGGGGATCGCCGCCACCTTGTAGTCTTTCACGATGCGCCAGCAGAACTCGGTGTCGCTCTCGTTGAGCCCGAGCGGCGACAGGTCGACGGTGAGGAAGTAGGTGCCCTGCGACTTCAGCACGGGGAAACCGAGGCTCTCCAGGCCCTTGGTCAGGCGATCCCGGCTCCGCGCCAGATCCTTGCGCATCGAGACGAAATACTCGTCCGGCTTTCCGAGGCCATAGGCGACCGCAGCCTGGAGATTGGGCGCAGTGGTGAAGGTCAGGAACTGGTGCACCTTGGCGGCGACCCGCAGCAAGGGCGGCGCGGCGCAGACGAAGCCGACCTTCCAGCCCGTCAGTGAGAAGATCTTGCCGGCCGAGCCGACCTTGATGGTGCGCTCGCGCATGCCGGGAATGGTGATCAGCGGGATGTGCTTGTGCTCGTCGAAGGTGACGTGCTCCCAGACCTCGTCGCAGATCGCGATCACATCGAACTTCTGGCAGTAGCGCGCCAGCAGTTCGAGGTCCTCGCGCGGAAAGACGACGGCGGACGGATTCAAGGGGTTGTTGAACAGGACCGCCTTGGTCTTTGAATTGAACACGCTTTTCAGCATGTCCTCGTCCAGCCGCCAGTGCGGCGGCTGGAGCCGCGCCAGCCGCGGAATGCCGCCGGCCTGGCGGATGATCGGCAGATAGGAATCATAGACCGGCTGGAAGCAGACGACCTCGTCGCCGGGCTGCACCACCGCGAGGATCGCCGAGGTCAGGGCCTCGGTGCCGCCGGAGGTCACCATGACCTCACTCATCGGGTCGAGCTTCAAGCCGTGCCAGTGCCCGTAATGCGTCGCGATCGCCTGGCGCAGCTCGGGGATGCCCATCATCGACGGGTACTGGTTGTAGCCGTTCACGGAGGCATCGGCCGCGGCGCGGCGAATGTCCTCGGGACCGGGATCGTCGGGAAAGCCCTGGCCGAGATTGATCGCGGCATTGTCGCGGGCGGCCTGCGACATCGCCTCGAAGATGGTGACGGGCAGGTCCGCGAAGACCTTGTTCAGGGACGAGCTCTTGGACGTCATCGGGGCGATCAGCCGCCGACCTTGCTCGGGAGGCCTGCGGCCTTCCAGCCAAGCATGCCGCCCGCAAGATGCTTGTCGTAGGCAAGGCCCGCAGCCTGCGCCGCGAGCGAGGCCGTCACCGAACGCTTGCCGGAGCGGCAGGCGAACACGACCTCCTTGCCCTGGGGATCGGGGATCGCCTTTGGATCGAAGGTCGAGAGCGGCACGACGACGCCGTAGGGGTAGGCCTCCGCGGCAACTTCGTTGGGCTCACGGACGTCGACGAGCAGATAGCGCCCCTCCGTCACACCCTTGGCGACCTCGTCCGGGGTCAGATCCTGCACCTGGTTTGCCACTTCATCCTCCAGAACGGCCGCGCGTTGGGCCGGGCTTCCCCGGCCGGCGGCAACCTCGCCTCTCGGCTCCACAAAATCAAGCGCTACAAAGGCTTGAGCGATACCCCGCAACTTAAAGCTAAATCGCAGCGACTTGAAGTCCGGCCTTCAGAGCCCTTCCCGAGAGACCTGCTTCACCTCTCGCCACTCGGTGTCATTCCCCGCGAAAGCGGGGAATCCAGTACGCCGCGGCTTCTCCGTATCTCTCGCCGTCTCTCGAATACTGGATCACCCGCTTCGCGGGTGATGATGGCACTGGAGACGGACAGGGCGCAGGCTCGGACGCTAGATCGTCACCTGGGTTCCGACCTCGACCACCCGACCGCTCGGGATCTGGAAATAGTCGGTGGCATCGTTCGCCGAGCGGCTCAGCGAGATGAACAGGCGATCCTGCCAGCGCGGCATGCCGGAATGGGCGGCGGGCTTCAGAGCCCTGCGCGACAGGAAGAACGAGGTCGACATGATGTCGAACTGCCAGCCGAGCTTGCGGGCAATCGCCAGCGCCTTCGGCACGTTGGGCGATTCCATGAAGCCGAACTTCAGCGTCACCTTGGAGAAGGTCGGGCTGATCTGCTCCAGCTTCACCCGCTCGACGGGATCGATGCGCGGGGTCTGCGCGGTCTCGATGGTGAGAATGACATTCTTCTCATGCAGCACTTTGTAGTGTTTCAGACTATGCATCAGCGCGGTCGGTGCGCTCAGCGGGTCAGAGGTGAGGAACACGGCCGTTCCTGGCACTCGCTGCGGCGGCCGCTTCTCCAGCATCGCCACGAGGTCGGCGAGCGGGAACTCGAGCTTGCGCGACTTCTCGAACAGGAGCCGGCTACCGCGCCGCCACGTGTACATCAGGATGATCATCAGCGCGCCGAGCGCCAGCGGCACCCAGCCGCCCTCGAACACCTTGAGCAGGTTCGCCGCCAGGAAAGTCAGGTCGAGGCAGAGGAACGGTGCGATCAGCGCCGCGGCGGCAAGAGGCGACCACCTCCATGCCTTCCAGATCACCACAAAGCCCATCAACCCCGTGACCACCATGGTGCCGGTGACAGCGATGCCATAGGCCGACGCGAGCGCGCTGGACGAACGGAACAAGAGCACCATCAGGATCACGGCAACCAACAACAGCTGGTTGATGCGCGGGATGAAGATCTGGCCGGAATGGGCCTCGGACGTATGGCGAATTTCAAAGCGCGGTAGAAGCCCGAGCTGGATCGCCTGGCGGGTGAGCGAGTAGGCGCCGGTGATGACGGCCTGGCTGGCGATCACGGTCGCCATGGTAGCAAGCACGACCATGCTGCCGCGGAGCCAGCCTTGCGGAAACAATTGGAAGAAGGGGCTCACGATCGCCCCGGGATCATCCAGGACGAGAGCGCCCTGCCCCAGATAATTCAGCGCCAGCGACGGCAGCACGATGAACAGCCAAGCGGTCTGGATCGGCCGCTTGCCGAAATGGCCGAGGTCGGCATAGAGCGCCTCGGCGCCGGTAACCGCCAGGAACACCGCACCCAGCGTGACGAAGCCGATGATGCCGTGGTGGAGCATGAAGGACACCGCGTAGAGCGGGTTCAGCGCGAACAGCACCTGCGGCTGCCGGATGATCGGACCGATCGCCGCGATCGCAATCACCGCGAACCACACGCACATCACCGGACCGAAGAACGCCGCAACGCGGGCCGTGCCGCGCGATTGCACGGCGAACAGGCAGACCAGGATCACCACGGTCAGCGGAACGATGTAAGGCTCGAACGTCAGCGTGACGTCCTTCATGCCTTCGATGGCTGACAGCACGGAGACCGCCGGCGTGATCACGGCATCGCCGTAGAACAGGGCGCCGGAAATGATGCCGAGCAGGACGATGGTCGCCCCGCCCGTGCCGACCGCGCGTTGGGCCAGCGCCATCAGGGCGAGCGTGCCGCCCTCGCCGTTGTTGTCGGCGCGGAGCAGGATCACGACGTATTTCAGCGTCACCACGACGACGAGCGCCCACAGGATCAGCGAGACCACGCCGAGCACGGCGACCGTCGTGGGCGCGCCTTCCGCGCCCGATGCCGCCGTCACAGCCTCGCGGAACGCGTAGAGCGGGCTGGTGCCGATATCGCCATAGACGACGCCGATGCTGCCAAGTGTCAGCGCGCCGAAACCAGCGGTGGTGTGGGCATCCGCATGCCCATTGGCCGCCACCGTTTCCGGGGCGGGAACTGCGACTTCACTCGTCATGGGAGAGACTATTGGCCTCTGAGAATGCTTCACTGCACAATGGCGGCAGGGCGCGCGGGCTTATAGTCCTGCGCTACCGGCATAGCCTAGCGCGATTTTGGGCCTTTGCCATGCAAAAATCGCATACGTCCGCCGATTTCGGTCAGATAGTGACTTGGGTGCCGACTTCAACCACCCGTCCGGTCGGAATCTGGAAGTAATCGGTGGCGTCGTTGGCGGACCGGCTGAGTGCGATGAACATGTGGTCCTGCCACAGCGGCATGCCCGACTGTGCCGAGGCCTTCAGCGACCGGCGCGACACGAAGAACGACGTCGACATGATGTCGAACTGCCAGCCCTGCTTGCGCGCGATCGCGAGCGCCTTGGGAACATTCGGCTGTTCCATGAAGCCGAAGCGCAGTCGCACCTTGGAGAACTTGTCGCTGATCTTCTCCATGCGGAACCGCTCGGAGAGATCGACCCGCGGCGTGTGCGCGGTCTCGATGGTCAGGATCACGTTGTGCTCGTGCAGCACCTTGTTGTGCTTGAGATTGTGCAGCAGTGCGGTCGGCACGAACGCGGGATCGCTGGTGAGGAACACCGCAGTGCCCTTGACGATGTGCGGCGGCCGCTTCTCCAGGCTCCGGATCAGGTCGTCCAGTGGCACCTCGATGCGGCGGGTCTTCTGGAGCAGAATTCCCGTACCCCGCCGCCAGGTCCAGATCATCGCCACCATGGCAGCGCCGAACAGCAGCGGCACCCAGGCGCCCTCGAGCAGCTTCAAGAGATTGGCGCTGAAGAAGGTCATGTCGACCACGACGAAGGGCAGGATCACCGCGGCGGCCGTCGCGGCGCGCCAGTTCCACAGCTTCCAGATCACGATGAAGCCCATGATGCCGTCGGCGACCATGGTGGTGGAGACCGCGATGCCGTAGGCCGAGGCGAGACCGCTGGGGGTGCGGAACAACAAGACCAGCAGCATCACGCCGATCAGGAGCAACCGGTTCACACGCGGCAGATAGATCTGGCCGGCGTGGCTTTCGGAGGTGTAGCGGACCTCGAAGCGCGGCAAGAGACCGAGTTGCACGGCCTGATAGACCAGCGAATAAGCGCCGGTGATCACCGCCTGGCTCGCGATCACGGTGGCGGCCGTCGCAAGTCCGACCAGCGGCAGCACCAGTCGCTCCGGCACCATGCGATAGAAGGAGTGTTCGATCGCGCTGGGATCAGACAGCACCAGCGCGCCCTGCCCGAAATAGTTGATCAGCAGCGAGGGCAGCACGAAGAACATCCAGGCCGACTGGATCGGCTTGCGGCCGAAATGGCCGAGATCGGCATAAAGCGCCTCGCCGCCGGTCACCGCCAGGAAGACAGCGCCGAGCGTCACGAGACCGATCGTGCCGTGCGACAAAAGGAATTGCAGCGCGTAATAGGGATTGATCGCAGCCAGCACCGACGGATCGTCGGCGATGTGGACGATGCCCATCACCGCAAGGCAGGCGAACCAGACCACCATCACCGGCCCGAAGGCGGAGGCGACGAGCGCAGTGCCCTTGCTCTGGACCGCGAATAGCAGCGCCAGGATCAGGACCGTGAGCGGCACGACGTAATGCTCGAAAGCGGGCGTCGCGAGCTTGAGACCCTCGACCGCCGACAGCACCGAGATCGCCGGCGTGATCATGGAATCGCCGATGAACATCGAGGCGCCGACGACGCCGAGCGCGAGCAGGAACCAGCTTCGACGCCCGAGCGCGCGCTGGCCGAGCGCCATCAGCGAAAGCGTTCCGCCTTCCCCGTTGTTGTCGGCGCGCAGCAGCAGCAGGACGTATTTGGCGGTGACGACGATCAGGAGCGCCCACAGGATCAGCGAGAGCACGCCGAGCACGATGACCCGCGAGACCGGCTCGCCATGGGCCGCGCCCCTGACGGCCTCGTGGAAGGCGTAGAGCGGCGAGGTGCCGATATCGCCGAAGACGACGCCGATGCTTCCGAGCGTCAGGGCCCAAAAGCCCGCATGGGCCGTGGTTTCCTGGCCTTCGGTCGTGGTGATGCTCGCCGTCATGAAGGTGGAAAACGCTTTTTCCCTGGAATTGATCCGGCGCCTTTTGACGCTTCCTGCGCGCCTGTCAATCGCCCCAGCATAGCAGGCGCCGGTGCGGATGCTGTGACGGCGCAGCCATGTTCATCGCCAGCGCGACGACATGCCTCAGGTAGGATGGTAGCGCAAGGGATTTAGGGCTTCAGATTCGGCGGCAGCGGCGGATCTTCGCGCATCAGGGTGATGGTCACGCGGCGATTGGCGGCGAGCGACGGATCGTCAGGAAACAGCGGCTGGGTGTCCGCCTTGCCGGAGACGGCGAAGATGTGCGAGGGCGGCAGCCCTTCACGCTCGAGGATCTGGCGCACGGCATTGGCACGGTCGGCCGAGAGATCGAAGGCGCCGTAGTCGCTGCGGTTCGGCACGAAGCCCGCGGCGGTATGGCCGACGATGGAGACGCGCAGCGGCGTCGCCTTGAGCGGGATCGCCAGCTTCTCGATCAGGCGGCGGGTGCGGTCATAGGGCACCTTGGAGCCGTCCGCGAACATCGAGCGGCCGTCCTGGTCGACGATCTCGAGATTGAGGCCCTGCTTGGTCTCCTCGAACATGATGTGCTTGGACATCTCGGTGAGCTCGGGCAGGTCCTGAAGCGCCTGGCGGAGCGAGGCCGCGGCAAGCGCGAAGTCGCGATCGACCTTGATCTTCGCGCCCGAGGTGCGGTCGCGATCCTGCTGATCCGGGGTCGGCGTGTTGGAGGAATCCTCGGGCTGAATGTGATCGACGTTCTTCAGCTTGGGACGCGTCGGCAGGCCGTCGGATTCGATGATGCCGGCATAGCGCGCCTCGCTCTGGATGCCGAAGGCGTCGCGCATGGAGCCTGCGACGATCTTGAGCTTGTTGGCGTCCTGCGTGGAGAACGCGACGAGCATGACGAAGAAGCTCATCATCAGGCCCATCAGGTCGGCGAAGGTCACGAACCAGCCGTGACCGCCTCCATGTGCATCGCCGCGCTTCTTCTTGGCCATGTCCTAAACCCGGCGTGGCTGATCAGGCCGGCACCGGCTCGCCCTCGGCATGACGATGCTTCTCGGGCAGGTAAGCCAGCAGCATTTCGCGCACCAGGGTCGGGCTCTTGGAGTCGCGGATCATCAGGATGCCGTCGATGATCAGCGTGCGGTTGGTCTCCTCGTCGAGCAGCTTGCCGTGCAGCTTGTCGGCGATCGGCAGACAGAACAGGTTCGCGACCAGCGCGCCGTAGAGCGTGGCGAGCAGCGCGGTCGCCATGAACGGGCCGAGCTTGGAGGGGTCGGTCATGTTGGCGAACATCTGCACCATGCCGATCAGGGTGCCGATCATGCCGAAGGCCGGGGCGCAGTCGCCGATGGCGCGGTAGATCTTGCTGCCCTCGTCCAGGTGCATGAGGAAGTTGTCGCGATCGCGCTCGAGATTGTCGCGGATGAAGTCGAGGTCGTAGCCGTCGGCGACGTAGCGGATGCCCTTGGCGAGGAACGGCTCGTCGGTCTCGACCTTTTCCAGGCCGACCGGGCCCTGCTTGCGGGCGATCTCGGCGATGCGGGCGAGCTCGTCGACGAGATCATGCGCCGACAGCCGGCTCATGGTGAAGGCGAACTTGGCGCCGAGCGGCAGGCCGTGGAGCAGCGCGCTGAGCGGAAAGCGGATCATGGTGGCTGAGACCGAGCCGCCGAAGATGATGATCATCGCATGCTCGGAGATGAACATGTGGAGGTCGCCACCCATGATCATCATCACCGAGATGACGATGAGGCCGGCCACGAGCCCAACGCCCGTCATGATATCCATGGGAGACTCCAACCCGCACGCCACACACCGGCCGTCCTGGCCGGCGGCGCGGCCCAACCCCGAACCGCGTGGAGGAACCCTAGAGAGCTGCCATTAAAGACGCGTAAAGGTTAAGTGCGGCCTGCCTCGATCCGGCCACATCGCGGGCCTCGTCGCGCGGGCGAATTGCCGCGGCGCGGCGGCAGTCGCAACGATTTGCTAACCATGATCGGCTGGTGCTAGCCCGAAAGCCCCGTCAGCTCCAGGCTGAGCGCGCGCAGGCGCTTGCGTGCCTCGGCGTCATAGGCCTGCGGATTGGCGCGCGCCTCATTCATGCCGTTGAAGAACAGGCCGCTCCTGCCCGCGACATCGTCGCCGCTCACGAGGTGCAGGATCGCGTCACCGCCCTGCTCCACCGTCGACATCGGCGTAATGCCGCCGGCGCGCACCATGGTGGTGTTCATGTAGGTCGCCGGATGCAGGGAGTTCACGGTGATGCCCCTGTGCTTCGCCTCCTCCGCGAAATCGATGGTGAACATGATCTGCGCGAGCTTGCTCTGCGCATAGGCGCGCGAGCCGCTGTACCCCCTGGTGATCATGACGTCGTCGAAATCGATCGGATGCTGGCCGAGCGAGGCGACGTTGACGATGCGCGACGGCGCCGCCGCGTTCAACAGCGGCAGCAGGAGATGGGCGAGCAGGAAGCCCGAGAGATAGTTCACTGCGAAGCGGAGTTCGTGGCCGTCGGGGCTTTCCTGGCGCTGCGGCCCGCCGTTCTGCGAGCCGATGCCGGCATTGCTGACGAAGACGTCAAGGCGCTTATGATCGCGTATGACGGCGGCGGCGAGCTCGATCGTGCCCGCCCTCGACGACAGGTCGGCCTGGTAGAAGGTCGGCGCAGCATGGCCGGCCTTCACGATCTCGTCGATCAGCGTTTTCGCACGCGCGGCGTCGCGGCCGTGGATCAGGACGCGCGCGCCCTCGGCGGCGAGACGGCCTGCAACGTAGCGGCCGACGCCGTCGGTCGATCCCGTGATCAGGACCGTCTTGCCGCGCATGTCCATGGCGCTCACTCCATACTAATGAATCTCCGCCGAGCGCTTCAGTGCGGCCTTCAGCTTCTCCAGCGAGAAGTCGGGGCTGCGCGCGATCTCGAGGATCGGCGTCTCGCGGCGGCCGCAGAGCTCCGCGGCCTCGGGCAGTTTTGCCGCGACGTCGAGCGGGATCACGATCGCGCCGTGCTGGTCGGCATGGATCAAATCGTCGGACTTCACAGTCATGCCGGCGACCCGCACCTCGCCGCCGAAACTCTCCGCATGCACCCAGGCATGCGACGGACCGATCGAGCCGGCGAGCGCCTGGAAACCCGGTGCCCATTGCGGGATGTCACGGATGGAGCCGTCGGTGATGAGCCCGAGGCAGCCTAGCGCCTTGTGCACGTTGCTCTGGACCTCGCCCCAGAACGCGCCGTAGCCGACATCGGCGCCGTCGATGTCCTGGATCACGGAGATGCGCGGCCCGTGGCCGGTGCCGACATATTCATAGTATTCGATACGGCGCTTGGCCTGCTCTTCGGCAGGGAGCGAGGATTTCAGCACCGAGCGGATCGCGACCGTGCGCGCATAGCCGACGATCGGCGGCAGATCGGGGAACGGGCAGACCAGCGGCTTGGTGGTGAAGCCGATGAGCCGCCGCTCGGGCGCGACGATCTCCATGGCGTTGCAGATCGTGGGCGTGTCGTAGCGGCCGAGCGCTTCGAGGACGGATGCAGGCAGCGGCCCGGTTGCTGATGTCGTCACGGCGTTCTCTCCCCTGTTTGCCACGGCTGTTCGCAAAGCGCCGCAGAACCAAAGGCGATATAGCCGAGATCGAGCGTCAACCCAACGCGCGCGCCTTCATGGCAGATATCCATGAGAGCCGCCCCGCGCTGGCCAGCTAGCTTGCCCCCAGCTCGGCAACTTCGCCTGCGTCAATGGTACCATGGACGGAAGGCTGAACAGTGCGGACATCGCCTGCTTGTCCTTGAGATAAAGCACCAAGGCCTTATCGTCCGCGACCTGTTTGACAAAGTAGATCTCCTCGATCCCCTCAATCAGCTTCCTGTAGTTGGTTCCATCAGCCGCGACCGCAGCAAGAGAAACGAGATCATTCCCGCTCAGTCGCTTGTCACCATTTGTATCCCCGTCGACGACGACATAGAACGCGCCTACGGCCACGGCCGTTCGCGCTTCATCCGCCCTGTTGAACATCCAATGGCTGCCGAGGATGAGTTGACCCGCGCCCTCGAACAGCCACCGGCTCTCGTTCGTGAAACTGTTCACGAACAGGAGGTTGACGACGTTGTTATCTGACCATTTCCCGCCGTAGGATTGCTTGCGGTACAGCGAAACCTCGACGAAGGGTGTGCCGGCAATCGCGCCCGGCGTTCCCAGCGAGAACTCGTTTGAGACAGCGTCCTGCTCGCCAACGTTGACGACGTTGGTGACCCGGCGAGGTCGCATGTGGTCGTAGGCGATTGTGCCAACAACTATAAGGCCGGACAGGACAAGAAGAACTGCAACCGTCGCAATTGCGAGCGCATTGAACCGCCAGACCCTTCGGAAGAAGCGATCACTCCGTCCCACAAGCATTTCCTTCACGGCAGATAAGCGAGTGTCGCTTAATGCAGCCGCTCGGGCCGGTCGTCGTGCGGAGGTTCCGGCAGGTTCGGCGATAGCGACGGCGCTGGACCGGACGGCGCGACGCCGACCGGCGCGGGTGATGCAGCGGCGTATGCACGCGCCTGCTTCTGATAGGACTTCCAGCCCAACGGCAGGGCCAGCAGATACAGAACCGAGCCGGCCAGTAGGATGTGCCAGGGATAGCTGATCAGAAGCGCGATGAAGAAGATGACGCCGACGATCACCGGCAGCACCAGCTCCGGTGGCACACGCATGCGCGCCGTCTTGCCGGAGAATACCGGCAGCCGCGAGACCATCAGGAAGGCGATCAGCAGCGTGTAGCCGGCCGTCACCGCAGCGGGCCAGCGCCCGAGGTCGAGGAACGCCGCATAGATCGGCAGCAGCACGGTGATCGCACCGGCGGGTGCCGGGATTCCGGTGAAGTAGTTCGAGGCAAAGGGCGGCTTGTTGGGATCATCCAAAGTGGCGTTGAAACGCGCGAGCCGCAAGCCGCCGGAGATCGCGAACACCATGGCCGCGATCCACCCCGCATTGCGCAGCTCGTGGAGCTGCCAGAAATACAGCATCAGGCCGGGCGCCACGCCGAAATTGACGAAGTCGGCGAGGCTGTCGAGCTCGGCGCCGAATTTCGACTGACCCTTGATCAGCCGCGCGATGCGGCCGTCGATGCCGTCGAGGGCCGCGGCGAACACGATCGCATAGACCGCAAGGGTCATCCGCCCTTCGATCGACAGCCGAATCGAGGTCAATCCGGCGCAGATCGCCAGCAGTGTGATGACGTTGGGCACCAGCATCCGCACCGGAATCGGGCGGAACCGCCGGCGGCGTATGTCAGGGTTCTTGAAGTCGTAGGGCGTCATGGCTTTGACCTCGCTTCAGCCTGATATAGCAAGCCGCCCCGCCTCCCGCCAATGCGCTAGCAGCGACCTTTCGCCGATGTCATAGTTAACTGGCGCGGTAGGACCGGCCGGTGTCGTCGGCGACGATATCGGCCAAAACCGTCTCGCCGGCGATCGCAGTCTGGCCTTCCGAGACCAGCGCCCTTGTGCCGAGCGGCAGATAGACGTCGAGCCGCGAGCCGAAGCGGATCAGGCCGAACCGCTCGCCGGCGCCGATCGACTGGCCCTCCTTGACGAAGCAGACGATGCGCTTGGCCACGAGGCCGGCGATCTGGATGACGCCGATCCGCCCCTGCGCCGAGGAGATCACCAGCGAATTGCGCTCGTTGTCCTCGCTCGCCTTGTCGAGCTCGGCATTGATGAACAGGCCGGGCCGGTAGGCGATGCGGTCGATCCGCCCGGCGATCGGGGCGCGGTTCACGTGGCAGTTGAACACGCTCATGAAGATCGAGACCCGCGGCAGCGGCTTATCGCCGAGCCCGAGCTCGGCCGGCGGCAGCGCCATCGTGATCATCGAGACGCGCCCGTCGGCCGGCGACACCACGAGCCCCTCGCGCACCGGCGTCACCCTGACGGGGTCGCGGAAGAACAGCGCGCACCACACCGTGAGCACGGTGCCGATCCACCCCAGGGGCGACCAGAGCCAGAACAGGAAGAGGCTCACCAGCGCAAAAATGCCGATGAAGGGATAGCCCTCCTTGTGGATCGGCGGGATCTGCCGTTGGATCGAATCGAGAATGGACATCGCTATCTGCCGCCTGGGGTTGAGGACGCGCGGTGACCTCGCGCGCGGGAGAGGTTTAGGCCAGAGTTGGGACCGTAGACAAGGTCACTCGGCGGCCGCCGGCGTGGTGAGGACGTCATCGACCGGCGGCGGCTCGCGGTTCGGCGCCTCGGCGGCGTCGGCGATCCTGGCGAGCTTTTCGCGCGCGGCCTCCGCCTCGCGCTGCCTGTTCCACATGCTGGCATAGAGCCCGTCGAACGCCAGCAGGCTGGCGTGCGTCCCCCGCTCCGCAATCCGGCCCTGGTCCAGCACGATGATCTCGTCGGCGCCGACGATGGTCGAAAGCCGGTGCGCGATCACCAGCGAGGTGCGGTTCTTCGAGACGCGGTCGAGAGCGCCCTGGATCTCATGCTCGGTGTGGCTGTCGAGCGCCGAGGTCGCCTCGTCCAGCACCAGGATCGGCGGCGCCTTCAGCACGGTGCGCGCGATCGCCACGCGCTGCTTCTCCCCGCCGGAAAGCTTCAACCCGCGCTCGCCGACCTGGGTCTCGTAACCCTTCGGCGCCATGCGGATGAAATTGTCGATCTGCGCGAGCCGTGCCGCCTGCTCCACGTCCGCATCACTGGCGTCCCAGCGGCCGTAGCGGATGTTGTAGCGGATGGTGTCGTTGAACAGCACGGTGTCCTGCGGCACCATGCCGATGGAGGCGCGTAAGCTGGCCTGCGTGACGTCGCGGATGTCCTGGCCGTCGATCAGGATCTTGCCGCCGGAGACGTCGTAGAGGCGGAACAGGAGCCGCGAGATCGTCGACTTGCCCGCCCCTGACGGTCCGACGATCGCGACCGTCTTGCCGGCCGGCACCTCGAAGCTGATGCCTTTGAGGATCGGCCGCGCCGCCTCATAGGCAAAGCGCACGTCCTCGAAGCGCACCGAGCCTGCGGACACCACCAGGGGCCTTGCGTCCGGCGCGTCCTTGATCTCGGCCTCGCGCGACAGCACGTTGAACATCTTCTCGATGTCGATGATCGCCTGCTTGATCTCGCGATAGACCATGCCCATGAAGTTCAGCGGCTGGTAAAGCTGGATCATCATGGCGTTGACCAGCACGAAATCGCCGACCGTGTTGCGCCCGCTTCGCACGCCGATCGCGCACATCAGCATGGTCGCGGTGAGCCCGAGCGTGAAGATCACGGCCTGGCCGGTGTTGAGCACGGCGAGCGAAGTATAGGTGTGGACGCTCGCCTCCTCGTAGCGTGCGACCGAACGGTCGTAGCGCTGCGCCTCGCGCGCCTCGGCGCCGAAATATTTCACGGTCTCGTAATTGAGCAGCGAGTCGATCGCCTTGGTATTCGCCTCGGTGTCGGAATCGTTCATCTTGCGGCGGATGCCGATCCGCCATTCGGTGGCGATGTAGGTGTAGTACATGTAGATCACGACGGTGATCAGGGTCGCGAACACGTAGCGCCAGTCGAACTGCCAGAACAGCACGGCCATCAGCAGCGACACCTCGACGATGGTCGGGATGAGCTGGAGGATCACCATGCGCACGATCACCTCGATACCCTCGCGGCCGCGCTCGAGCACACGCGTCAGCCCGCCGGTCTTGCGCTCGAGGTGAAAGCGCAGCGACAATTCGTGCATGTGGATGAAGGTGATCGTGGCGAGCTTGCGCACCGCGTGCATGGCGACGCGGGCAAAGATGCCGTCGCGCCACTGCGTCAGCACCGCCATCAGGATGCGCGTTGCACCATAGCTTGCGGTCAGGACCAGCGGCGAAGCGATCACCCAGAGGTGCCAGTTGGACGCTTCCACGGGCGCCGTGTTCGCGCCGGTCAGCGCATCGGTCGCCCATTTGAAGGTGAATGGTACCGACAGCGTGATGAGCTTGGCGATGAGCAGCAGCACCATCGACCAGACCACGCGCATCTTCAGGTCGAAGCGGTCGCTCGGCCAGATGTAGGGCCACAGATGCGCCAGCGTTCCGGTCAGGGTCGCCCGCTCCGCGGCGTTGCGCGCGGCATCAGGGACGTCGCCGCCGGCAGGGGACGAATGAGGGTGAGCCATAGACAGCCTTGGAAAGCCCGCCGGAAACGAGCCCGTTTGCGATTAACCGTTTTCGCTTGTCATATAGAGGCTTCCCGGCGCGAACGCACCCCGCCAAGAGGTCAGTTCTTTGATTATCTGTCGCTATTTACCGGTAGATTTCCGGTAGATCCGAATCACCGATTGGGCTTGACGCCCTTTCGCTGCAATGCATCATGGGTTCAATGAGCACTATTAAAACCGTCTGTGTCTATTGCGGCTCCGGCCCAGGAACCAATCCCCGTTTCATCGAAGGCGCCAAGGCGCTCGGCAAGGCGCTCGCCGAGAACAACGTTCGCCTCGTCTATGGCGGCGGCTCGGTCGGCATGATGGGCGCGGTCGCGACCTCCGTGCTCGATCACGGCGGCACGGTCACCGGCATCATCCCTGATTTCCTCAGGATGCGCGAGAACGCGCTGACCCGCGTGCAGGAGATGGTCGTCACGCCCGACATGCACGAGCGCAAGCGACTGATGTTCGAGCGCTCCGACGCCTTCGTGGCGCTGCCGGGCGGCGTCGGCACGCTGGAGGAGCTGGTCGAGCAACTCACCTGGAAGCAGCTCGGCCGTCACGCCAAGCCCGTGCTGCTCGCCAATATCGACAATTTCTGGGAACCGCTGTTCTCGCTGTTGTCGCACATGCGCCAGACGGAATTCATCCGCGCCGGCCTCAACGTCGACATCCTCAAGGCCGATCGCGTCGAGGAGATCATGCCGATGCTGAAGACGGCCGCCGCGCGGGTCGCCGAGGCGGAGAAGAACCTCGCGCCCGAGGTTGCTCGGAAGCTCTAAAGCATGGTCCGGAAAAGTGCGACGCGGTTTTCCTCGCGACAACCGCGGAACGCGTTTGCGCGGAGATCATGCTCAAACAATAACCTCTATTCGCTCGGAAACGTCACCGCCTCGATGCGGTTGCCGTCGGGATCGGTGACGAAGGCCGCATAATAGCGCACGCGGTCGTGCGGGCGGAGACCCGGCGCACCGTCGGAGGCGCCGCCCGCCGCAAGAGCTGCCGCGTGAAACGCGTCGATTTCGGCAGTCGTCTTCGCCCGCAGGCAGATGTGGACGCCACTCTCCGGCAGCACGCGCGGCATGCCGGCGCGCAAATTGATCCAGAATTCCGGATAGGCCTTGCCGAAACCGACCGTCCCCGGCCGCGTCACCAGCCGCGCCAGCCCGAGCGCTGCGAGCGTGGCCTCGTAGAATTTTGCCGAGCGCTCGAGATCGCTGACGCCGACGGAGATGTGGTCGATCATTGCTTCGTCCCTCCCCCGCGTCATTGCGAGGAGCGAAGCGACGAATCAATCCAGACTGTCACCGCGGAAAGATTCTGGATTGCTTCGCTTCGCTCGCAATGACGGCGTTCTTGGCTACGCCGGCGCGCCCGATTTCACGAGCTTGTAGATCACCGAATCCATCAACGCCTGGAACGAGGCGTCGATGATATTGGGCGATACGCCGACCGTGGTCCAGCTGTCGCCGTTCTCGTCCTCGCTCTCGATCAGAACGCGCGTGACCGCGCCGGTGCCGCCATTGAGGATACGCACGCGGTAGTCGATCAGCCTCAACCCCTCGATGTATTTCTGGTACTTGCCGAGGTCCTTGCGCAGCGCGACGTCGAGCGCATTGACGGGGCCGTTGCCTTCCGCAGCCGAGATCAGCCGCTCGCCGGCGACGTCGACCTTCACCACGGCAAGCGCAACGGTGACGCGCTCGCCGAGCGCGTTGTAGCGCTGCTCGACATTGACGTCGAACTGCTCGACCTCGAAATAGTGCGGCACCTTGCCGAGCGTGCGGCGCGCCAGCAGATCGAACGAGGCGTTGGCGGATTCATAGGCGTAGCCTTGCGCCTCGCGTTCCTTCAGCTCCTCGACCAGCCGCGTTAGCTTGGGATCGCTCTTCTCGTAAGCAATGCCGGCGCGGTCGAGCTCGGCGATGACGTTGGAGCGGCCGGCCTGGTCGGAGACCAGCACCTTGCGATGATTGCCGACGGCCTCCGGCGCCACGTGCTCATAGGTCTGCGGATCCTTCAGCACGGCGGAGGCGTGGATGCCGGTCTTGGTGACGAAGGCGCTCTCGCCGACATAGGCTGCGTGCCGGTTCGGCGCGCGGTTGAGCATGTCGTCGAGCGTGCGCGAGACCTTGACGAGGCTTGCGAGCTTCTCGTCCGTCACGCCGATCTCGAAGGTATCAGCAAATTCCTTCTTGAGCTTCAGCGTCGGGATCAGCGAACAGAGGTTGGCGTTGCCGCAGCGCTCGCCAAGCCCGTTGAGCGTGCCCTGGATCTGGCGTGCACCGGCTCGCACGGCCGCGAGCGAGTTCGCCACCGCCTGCTCGGTGTCGTTATGGGCGTGGATGCCGACGTGATCGCCGGGGATGTGCTTGATCACCTCCGTGACGATGGTCTCGACCTCGTGCGGCATGGTGCCGCCATTGGTGTCGCACAGCACCACCCAGCGTGCACCGGCCTCATAGGCCGCCTTCGCACAGGCGAGCGCGAAGGCGGCGTCTTCCTTGTAGCCGTCGAAGAAGTGCTCGCAATCGAGCATCACCTCACGGCCGGCTTTCTTCGCGGCGCTGACGCTGTCGCGGATCGAGGCGAGGTTTTCCTCTTTCGTGGTCTCGAGCGCGACGCGCACCTGGTAGGCGGAGGATTTCGCGACGAAGCAGATCGCATCGGCCTTTGCTTCCAGCAGCGCGGCTACGCCGGGGTCATTCGACACCGACCGCCCCGCGCGCCGCGTCATGCCGAAGGCGGTGAAGCGGGCCTGCGCGAGTTTTGGCCGCTCGGCGAAGAATTCGGTGTCGAGCGGGTTGGCGCCGGGATAGCCGCCCTCGACATAGTCGATGCCGAGCTCATCCAGCATCTGCGCGATGACCTGCTTGTCGGCGAGCGTGAAATCGACCCCATTGGTCTGCGCGCCATCGCGCAGCGTGGTGTCGAACAGATAGAGGCGCTCCTTGCTCATTGTGGCGCTCCGAGCGTCTTCTTCATGGTGGTGTTGGCGAGCCATTCGTCGTTGATCGTAACGCTGTTGCGCTGCTGGGCGGTGTAGCCGCGCTTGGCGAAGAAGTTTTGCGCGGTGTCGCTGGCATCGACCGTCAGGCTCGCAGCACCGCGGCCGCCGGCAAGCTTCTCCAGCGCGTCGACCAGCAGAGTCGCGATGCCCTGCCCGCTCACCGCCGGATGCACATAGAGCATGCGGATGTGATCGTTGCCGCGCAGCGAGGCAAAGCCGACCGGTGAGCTGTCGAGCGTTGCGACCAGTGTCAGGTCTGAGGCCAGCCTACGGCCGAACTCGTCGTCCTCGGCCGCCGCCATCCAGGCTTCCTGCTGCGCTTCGCTGTAGTCATCGCCGGTAAGCTCCTCGATCGCGGACGCGAAGATCGCGGCAAGCACCGGCACATCCGCGGGCAGGAACGGCCGCAGCGCGGGCTTGGGAAGTGATCGTGCCATCACGCGAGCTCCCAGGTCGTCACCGGCTTGCCGTCGGCGTCCTTGCCGTCCTTCAGCACGACGCCCTTGGCGGCGAGCTCGTCGCGGATGCGATCGGACTCCTTGAAGTCCTTTCGCGCGCGCGCGGCGGCACGCTCTGCGATCAGGCGGTCGATCTCGCTCGCATCGACGCCACTTGCCTGCCGCTTCCGTCCCTCCCACTGCGCCGCGCTTTCGGACAGGAAGCCGAGCAGCCGGAGCGAAGCGGCCAGGCCGCTTGCATCGGATGCGTTGCGCAGACCATGCAGCGCCGCGATCGTCTGCGGCGTGTTGAGGTCGTCCAGCAACGGCTCGATCACCGACGCGGCAGGCTCACCCGGCGGAACGTCCGCCGCGACGCGATACCAGTCGTCGAGCGTCTTGCCGCTCTCCTCCAGCGACTTCAAGGTCCAGTCGATCGGCGAGCGATATTGCGTCTTCAGCATGTTCAGGCGCAGCACCTCACCCGGCCAATCCGCAAGCAGGTCGCGGATGGTGATGAAGTTGCCGAGGCTCTTCGACATCTTCTCGCTCTCGACCTGGAGGAAGCCGTTGTGCATCCAGTAGTTCGCCATGCGCGACTGGTGGAACGCGCAGCAGCTCTGCGCGACCTCGTTCTCGTGATGCGGAAACACGAGATCGATGCCGCCGCCATGAATGTCGAAATGCTCGCCGAGATGCTTCCAGGCCATGGCCGAGCACTCGATGTGCCAGCCCGGACGGCCCGGCACCTTGATGCCGGCCGGCGACGGCCACGACGGCTCGCCCGGCTTGGACGGCTTCCACAGCACGAAGTCGGTGTTGCCTCGCTTATAGGGCGCGACATCGACGCGTGCGCCGGCGACCATCTCGTCCAGCGAGCGATTGGACAGCGCGCCATAGCGCGGCAGCTCGGAATTGGCAGCGTTCATGGCCTGCGGCGAGAACAGCACGTGGTCCTCGGCGACATAGGCAAAGCCGCCGGCGACGAGCCTTTCGATGATCTCGCGCATCTCGCCGATATGCTCGGTCGCGCGCGGCTCGACGCTCGGCCTGAGCGCGCCAAGCGCGTCGACGTCGGCATGAAACTGCCGGCCCGTCTCCTCGGTGACCTTGCGGATCGCCTCGTTGAGCGGCAGGCCCGGAAAATCCCGCGCGGCACGGTCGTTGATCTTGTCGTCGACGTCGGTGATGTTGCGGACGTATTTGACGTGCGCCTCGCCATAGAGATGGCGGAGCAGCCGAAACAGCACGTCGAACACGATCACCGGCCGCGCATTGCCGATATGGGCGAAATCGTAGACGGTCGGTCCGCAGACATACATGCGGACGTCCTGAGGGTTCAGCGGCACGAAGGTGCGCTTTTCCCTGGTCAGCGTGTCGTAAAGACGCAATTCCATGACAACCCATCCCAGTGCCGCGGGCGATTTGAAGTTCCTGAAGGGGTAACCGCGGGTTCGACCAGGAACTTCAAATCGCAGGCGGCACTAAACTTTAATCACTTGGCAGCGCACCGGCTCTCGCATTCGCAACACCATTCGCCGCAAGAACATGCGAATGCGAGAGCCGGTCCGCTGTCGGCCGGGCGTCCAGTGCTCTCAATGTGTTTGAGAAAAGACGGCTCCAGCCAGCGAATCGCTAGCTCGTAATCTCGCAAATGGCGCAAATGGCGAGGAGACCGTTCATGCGGAACATATGGGCCACAAGCGGCCCTGCCGTCAAGTGAGCCGCGAAAAAGCCGCTTTCTCTGCCCAAAGCGGCCGCGTCCCGCCATCAGGGTTAATCATCCTTAACCTTTTGAGTTTATTCATGTGGTGGCGGTTCCTCCCAAGCCACGGTGCACTTCATGCGATCCCTTCCGGCACTCCTTTGCTGTGCCTTCATCGTCGCCGCGTCCAGCGCCTCGGCGGAGACCCGCGTCTTCATTATCGCCAACCAGGCGGACGGCTACGGCGTCGACCAGTGCCTGGCCAAGGGCGACACTTGCGGCGCGCACGCCGCCCGCTCCTATTGCCAGTCCCGGGACTTTGCCCAGGCCTCGTCCTATCGCAGGGTCGATCCCGACGAGATTACCGGCTCCGTCCCCAAATCCGGCGCAAACTGCTCCCATGGCCATTGCGACGAATATGTCGCGATCACCTGCCAGCGCTGAATTCGGTCAGAACTGGCGGACCTTAGGTCCAATCTTCGCCCCCGAAACGACGTGACGATGCCCCGAGAAGCGGGTATTGGAGGCGCGCACCGGCCCCATGTTTGGGGCCGTGACATCGCTAGAATGGCGGATATGCCGGAATTTTTGTCTCTCTCTCGCTCCCGTTCGATCCTTGCCGGCGCCGCGCTGATCAGCGCGCTCGCCCTCGGCACTGACGCCCTCGCGCAATCAGGCCCCCCCGGACCGCCACCGCCTGCACAAGCTGCGCCCGGAGCGAACCCGATCTGCTCGCGGCTGGAGGGTCAGCTCGCCGCGCTCGACCGCGGCGGAAGCGGCGATCCCGCGAAGGACGACCAGATCCGCCGCTACCAGGATTCTGCGACCCGTCAGCAGGCCGAGCTCGACCGCCTCACCTCGCAGGCCAAGCGCATGGGCTGCGACAGCTCCGGCTTCTTCTCGCTGTTCAACAACCAGTCGGCGCAATGCGGTCCGGTCAACACCCAGATCCAGCAGATGCGGGCCAATCTCGACCAGATCACCTCCAACCTCGAACGGCTGCGCGCGGGCGGTCCGGGCAGCTACAGCCCCGACCGCGACAATCAGCGCCGCTCGGTGCTGGTCTCGCTCGCGCAGAACAATTGCGGCCCGCAATATGCCAACGCGGCGCAGTCGCAAGGCCCCGGCAATTTCCTCAGCAACCTGTTCGGCGGCGGCAACAACGCCAACCCCAATCCAGCCGGCGCACCACCCGCCGATCTCGGTCCGCAGTCGGGCACTTATCGTACGGTCTGTGTGCGCACCTGCGACGGCGCCTACTTCCCGGTTTCATTCGCGACCGTCCCGGCGCGCTTTCCCGATGACGAGAAGACCTGCAAGGCGCTGTGCCCGGCGGCGGATGCCGCGCTCTACGCCTATCGCAATCCCGGCGAGGACATGAACGCTGCGGTCTCGGTCAGCGGCCAGCCCTACACTTCACTTCCGAACGCCTTCAAATTCCGCAGCGAGTTCAACCCGTCCTGCTCGTGCAAGGCTGCGGGCCAGAGCTGGGCGGACGCGCTAAAATCGGCCGACGACAAGGCGGCGGTCGAGCAGCAGGGTGACATCATCGTCACCGAGGAGAGCGCCAAGAAGATGCAGCAACGGCAGCTCACCAAGGGCGCGCCGACGAACGGCAAGAAGGGCGCGATGCCGCCGCCGGCCGCGACGACCGCGACTGCACCGGCCGCTCCTGCTGCGCCCGCGGATTCCACCGCAACGACCACGAGCGATAACAAGCAAATCCGCTCGGTCGGGCCGACCTTCCTGCCGCAGCAGCAGAAGTAAGCCGCCTCGTTCATCTGTCATGCCCCGCCACCGGGTCTCGCCTTCGGCGAGCCCGATGACAGGCTCCGGCGGGGCATCCAGTACTCCGCGGCGCTAGTCGGTCTCTATAACGTCCGCCGCAGAGTACTGGATCATCCGCCTGCCGCCTACGCTGAAGCTTCGGCGCGCCTAGACCTCAGCCCCGGCGAAGCCTTGGCGTAGCCGGGGCGCGGATGATGACGGCAATCAATGGGGCGCAATCGCCCGTCTCACTCGCCCTCGCGGCTCCACGGGAAGAGATTGGCCGGGAAGTCCGCTGCATAACGCCTTCCCTTCGCGGGCGGCGGCGGTTCGTCCGGCGGATTCGGATTCGGCTCGACCAGCCTCCGGTAAAGATGCCAGGTGGCATGACCAAGCACCGGCAGGACGACGGCGAGACCAACGAACAGCGGCAGCGAGCCGATCAGCAGCAGCGCCGCGACGATCAGCCCCCACGCGGCCATCGCAACCGGATTGGCGGCCACGGCCCGCAGCGATGTGCGGATCGCATCGATCGCGGTCGCATGCCGGTCGAGCATCAACGGAAACGACACGACGCTGACGCACAGGGCCACGACCGCAAACAGGAAGCCGACACCGCAACCGATGATGATGAGCGACCATCCCTCCGGCGTCGTCAGCACGCGCGTTGCGAAGTCGGGAATGCTGGCAGCCGGCGCGTGACCGAAGATCGTGACGTAGATCGCGTTCGCAACACCGATCCAGGCCCCGAACAGGACGAGCAGGAGCACGCCGAGCTCGAGCATGGCGCCGAACGACGGGGCGCGCAGGACCTTGATCGCGTCCCATGCATCGACCTCCTCGCCGCGCTCGCGGCGACGGCTGAGCTCGTAGAGACCGATCGCGGCAAAGGGGCCGACCAAGGCAAACCCGGCGGCCAGCGGAAACAATAGCGGCAGCACCGAATGGCCGAGAACCATCCTGAACAGGACGAGGCCGAGAACGGGATAAATCACGCACACGACGATCGCGTGACTCGGCATCGCCTTGAAATCCTCCCAGCCCAGCCGCAGCGCCTCTCCCAAGTCGGACAGGCTGATCTTGCGAACGGGGTAAGAGGCCGCCTCGCCGAATAAGTGCCTTCTTACGATGTTGTCGGAGTACAGAGTGGCCATGGACGCACCCTCCCGTGCTGAAAGTCGCGGCGGCGAAAACGACGCGCTTTCAAGCCACGCGTGTCCGCCTCACGAGCGAGAAACGCGATCGGGCTGAGTACGGCAAACCCAGGTTCAGCGAACGAGCCTGGCCGGACGGAACCCGTCGCGACCTGCGTGATGAGCTTATCGCGGTCAGCCATCGGAGCCAAGCAGTGTTCACGGTGAGATGAATTGTGCATCTGCACAGCACCGGGTTTGTGCGACGCGTCAGCCAACGCGCGCAACCGATACGTCGCCGCGGTGCAAGGCGACAGGATCGCCCGCTGCGCGTCAGCACGTCGATGTGCACTTGACCTATTGACGCGGGGTTCGGCGGGGATCATTTTAAAACTCTAGACGCCCCCAGTTCCGATGAAATTGGCGGTTGCGATCTGTCTCTTGATATCGCGACCGGTTGAAAATGGGCGAAGCAAGAGGCGCGGCGATGGCCAATGTGCCAACGCAGATGAGTTGGCCATCGCGACAGACTTGAGCTCCGCCCCTGGATTCGTATCCGCAGCCTTAACGGCAAGGATGGATCAGGATGGCTGTCGCACTGATACTGCTGTTGGTCGCGATCGGCTCGGTGCTGTTTCACCTCTACAGCCCGTGGTGGTGGACGCCGATCGCCACCGACTGGAGCTATATCGACCACACGATCAGCATCACGTTCTGGATCACCGGGGTCGTCTTTACCGCGGTCATCGCGTTCATGGCCTATTGCGTCTTCCGCTTCCATCATCGGGAGGGAAGACGGGCGGACTACAATCCCGAAAACAAGAAGCTCGAATGGTGGCTCAGCGTTGGGACCGGCGTCGGCGTCGCCGCCATGCTCGCACCGGGCCTCGTCGTCTGGCACCAGTTCGTGACGGTTCCGGCCGACGCGACCGAAGTGGAGGTCATGGGCCAGCAATGGCAATGGAGCTTCCGCTTGCCGGGGAAGGATGGCCGGTTGGGCACATCAGATGTCCGCAACATCAATCCCGAGAACCCGTTGGGCCTCAATCGCGACGATCCGCATGGGCAGGATGACGTCGTGATCGAAAACGGCGACTTGCATCTTCCGATCGGCAAGCCGGTCAAGGTCCTGCTCCGCTCAGTTGATGTCCTGCACGATTTCTATGTGCCGGAGTTCCGGGCCAAGATGGATATGGTCCCGGGCATGGTCACCTATTTCTGGATCAAGCCGATCCGAACCGGGACCTTTGATGTTCTCTGCGCGGAGCTTTGCGGCGCAGCTCATTATCAGATGCGGGCCAAGGTGACCGTCGACAACGAGAGCGACTATCACGCCTGGCTCGAGCAGCAGAAGACGTTTGCCGAGTTGTCAGGTCGAAACGCCGTTGTGAGGGCGACGTACCAATCCGGCGGCAAATAGGGAAATGCCGCCGCGAACATAGATCGGGCGCGTGAGCCAGTGCATCTCATCCGCCCGAGGGAAACGACCGAGGAGGTACTCTATGGTCGATGTTCCATATGATGGGATCGCCGGCATTCCGCCTGCCGAAGTGCCCGACGTCGAGCTCTACCATCCGAAGAGCTGGTGGACACGGTATGTCTTTTCGCAGGACGCCAAGGTCATTGCCGTCCAGTACTCGCTGACAGCCTCGGCCATCGGGCTGGTGGCCCTGGTGCTGTCGTGGCTGATGCGGCTGCAACTGGGATTTCCCGGCACCTTCTCTTTCATCGATGCCAACCAGTACCTCCAGTTCATCACCATGCACGGCATGATCATGGTGATCTACCTGCTCACGGCATTGTTCCTGGGAGGCTTCGGCAACTACCTGATCCCGCTGATGGTCGGCGCCCGGGACATGGTCTTCCCCTATGTGAACATGCTGAGCTACTGGGTCTACCTGCTCGCAGTCCTGGTGCTGGCCTCGACATTCTTCGTGCCCGGCGGCCCGACCGGCGCCGGGTGGACGCTGTACCCGCCGCAGGCGATCCTCTCCGGCACACCCGGTCAGGATTGGGGCATCATCCTCATGATGGCGTCGCTGATCCTGTTCATCATCGGCTTCACCATGGGCGGGTTGAATTATGTGGTGACGGTGCTGCAGGCGCGCACCCGCGGCATGACGTTGATGCGTCTGCCCTTGACGGTGTGGGGAATTTTCACGGCCACCGTCATGGCACTGCTGGCCTTCCCCGCGCTCTTCGTTGCCTCGGTCATGCTGCTGCTCGACCGTCTGTTGGGAACCAGTTTCTTCATGCCCTCGCTCGTCGAGATGGGCACGCTGTCGAAATATAGCGGTGGCAGCCCGCTGCTTTTCCAGCACCTGTTCTGGTTCTTCGGCCACCCCGAAGTCTACATCGTCGCGCTGCCCGCCTTCGGCATCGTCTCCGATCTGATCAGCACGCATGCGCGCAAGAACATTTTTGGTTATCGCATGATGGTCTGGGCCATCGTGGGCATCGGCGCGCTCAGCTTCGTCGTCTGGGCGCACCATATGTATGTGAGCGGCATGTTCCCGCAATTCGGGTACTTCTTCGCCACGACGACGCTGATCATCGCAGTCCCCACCGCGATCAAGGTCTACAACTGGGTGCTGACGCTGTGGCGCGGTGACATTCATCTCACTGTGCCGATGCTGTTCGCCCTCGGTTTCATCATCACCTTCGTGAACGGCGGCCTCACCGGCCTCTTCCTCGGCAACGTCGTCGTGGATGTGCCGCTCTCCGATACTATGTTCGTCGTCGCGCATTTCCACATGGTGATGGGTGTGGCGCCAATCATGGTCGTGCTGGGTGCCATCTATCATTGGTACCCGAAGGTCACGGGGCGGATGCTGAACGACGTCCTCGGCAAGTTTCATTTCTGGGTCACCTTCCTCGGCGCCTACCTGATCTTCTTCCCCATGCACTACCTCGGACTGCTCGGGGTTCCGCGGCGGTATTTCGAGCTCGGCGACGCGGCGTTCATCCCGCCGTCGGCGCATTCGCTGAATGCCTTCATCTCCGTGGTGGCCTTGACCGTCGGCTTCAGCCAGATGGTGTTCCTGTTCAATCTCGTCTGGAGTCTGTTCAGAGGCGAGCCCTCCGGCGGCAATCCGTGGCGGGCAACGACGCTGGAGTGGCAGACGCCGGAGACACCGCCCGGGCACGGCAACTGGGGCAAGGAGCTCCCGATCGTCTATCGCTGGGCGTATGACTACAGCGTACCGGGCGCTGAGCAGGACTTCATTCCGCAGAACCAGCCGCCGCGTGCGACGCGGGCCGCTCAGGGAGCCGCTTCGTGAGCGCCATCGTCCTGTTCCTGGCTGTGATTGCGGTCATCGCGGGATGGTGGCTGTCGCACCAACGACTGACGGCCAAACCCTGGCTGGAGGAAGGTCCGATCGGTGACTTCCCCGGCACGGACGCCATGACCTGGCCGGCAGCGAAGATCGGACTTGGCGTGTTTCTCGCCGTCGCCAGCGCATTGTTCGTGCTCTTCATCAGCGCCTATTCCATGCGCATGGCCATGGTGGACTGGCGCGCACTGCCTGTGCCGAGGTTGCTGTGGTTCAACACGGGCGTCCTGGTCCTGAGCAGCGTTGCGCTGCAATGGTCGTATGTGGCCGCGCGCCGAGACGACACCGACGGCGTCATGATCGGACTGCTCGCAGGCGGAGCAGCTGCAATCATCTTCCTCGCCGGGCAGCTCCTGGCCTGGCAACAGCTCAGCGCGGCCGGTTATTTCATGGCGTCCAATCCGGCCAATTCCTTCTTCTACCTGTTGACCGCGGTGCACGGGCTGCATCTGACGGGCGGCCTGGTGGCGCTTGGCAGAACCTCGGCCAAGGTATGGCGGCATGACGCTGCGACAGCTGAGATGCGCCTGAGCGTGGAGCTGTGCACCATCTACTGGCATTTCCTGCTGCTGGTCTGGCTGGTCCTGCTCGGTCTCCTGACCGGCTGGACCGACAATTTCGTCGACATCTGTCGCCAGTTGCTGAGCTAGGGAGGGCGAGACCAGATGACCGAGACCGTGCTGACGAAGATGGTGCAAGGCGCCGGGCGACTTCCGGGCTGGCGCGGCATCGCCGCCGACTGGGCGTCCGATCAGCGGGCCTTCAAGAATGTGTCCTGGGGCAAGGCCATGATGTGGATCTTCCTCCTCAGCGACACCTTCATCTTCAGCTGTTTCCTGCTGTCCTACATGACGGCGCGCATGTCGACGACCGTGCCTTGGCCAAACCCCAGCGAAGTCTTCGCCCTCAACATCGCCGGCAGGCACATTCCGCTGATCCTGATCGCCATCATGACCTTCATCCTGATCAGCAGCAGCGGCACGATGGCGATGGCCGTCAATTTCGGTTACCGCCAGGATCGCGCCAAAACCGCCATCCTGATGTTGGTCACGGCGGCATTCGGCGCAACCTTCGTCGGCATGCAGGCCTTCGAATGGACCAAGCTGATCATGGAGGGCGTCCGGCCCTGGGGCAACCCGTGGGGCGCAGCGCAGTTCGGTTCGAGTTTCTTCATGATCACCGGCTTCCACGGCACCCATGTGACGATCGGCGTGATCTTCCTGATCGCGATCGCACGCAAGGTCTGGCGCGGAGACTTCGACGTCGGCAGGCGCGGCTTCTTCACGAGCCGGAAGGGCTATTACGAGATCGTCGAGATCATGGGCCTGTACTGGCACTTCGTCGATCTCGTGTGGGTGTTCATCTTCGCGTTCTTCTATCTTTGGTGAGGTCGGCGCATGACAAACGCGGCAATACACATCGACGAACAGCTCCACCCTCATGCGCATGATGCGGTCGCGACCGGCGCGCACGCGAAGGGCCAGCAGCACCCGATCAAGCTCTATCTCGTGGTCTGGGGGTGGTTGTTCGTCCTCAGCACCTGCTCCTATCTTGTCGACTATTTTGGCCTGCATGGCTATCTCAGGTGGTCGCTGATCCTGCTGTTCATGGTGTTGAAGGCCGGCCTGATCGTCGCCGTCTTCATGCACATGGCCTGGGAGCGGCTGGCCTTGGCCTACGCCATTCTGCTGCCGCCGATCGCGGTGCTGGTATTTGTGGCGATCATGGTGCTCGAATCCGAATACACGCATTGGCTTCGCGTGCTGTTCTTCGCACCCCCGTCGTAGCGCTGATCTGAGTTCGCGCTGTCATCATCCGCTTTCGCGGATGATGACAGATGAGCATCTGGCGAGACCGCCCGTCCTACCGCTTACCCTCAACCCTCGAACGCGTCGATCGAGGCGCTGTTGCCACGCGAGACCAGCGTCTCGTCGGGCGCGGGCAGCGGCTCGCCCTTGTCGCGGAAGCGGTTGGTGATGGGATAGCGGCGGTCGCGGCCAAAGTTCTTGCGCGTTACCTTCACGCCCGGCGCGGCCTGACGGCGCTTGTATTCGGCGATGTTGAGGAGATGGTCGATCCTCGTCACCATCGGGCGGTCGAAGCCGGCGGCAATGATCACCTCCAGCGGCTCCTCGCGCTCGACCAGGCGTTCAAGCACCGCGTCGAGCAGATCGTAGGGCGGCAGCGAATCCTGATCGGTCTGGTTCTCGCGCAGCTCCGCCGTCGGCGGGCGCGTGATGATGTCAGGCGGAATGACCTCGCCGGAGGGGCCGAGCGCGCCATCGGGCTTCCACACATTGCGCAGGGACGCCAGCCGAAACACCTGCGTCTTGTAGATGTCCTTGATCGGGTTGAAGCC
Organism: Bradyrhizobium iriomotense; assembly: GCF_030160715.1. Classification (GTDB taxonomy): domain Bacteria; phylum Pseudomonadota; class Alphaproteobacteria; order Rhizobiales; family Xanthobacteraceae; genus Bradyrhizobium; species Bradyrhizobium iriomotense. The sequence goes on along the minus strand of NZ_BSOW01000001.1, from coordinate 467,473 downwards.
GCCGTTCATGTCGCCATAGAGCGTGGCGTAGCCGACCGACATTTCCGACTTGTTGCCGGTGGTCACGACCATCAGGCCGGTCTTGTTGGAGATCGCCATCAGCAGCGTGCCGCGGGTGCGCGCCTGGAGGTTTTCCTCGGTGATGTCGGGCGGCAGGTTCTTGAAGATGTCGGAAAGGATGGTCCCAAAACCGTTCACCGCCTCCGCGATCGGCAGCACCTCGTAGCGGATCCCGAGGTGGCCTGCGAGCTCGCCGGCATCCGCGATCGAGCTTGGCGCGGTGAAGCGATAGGGCAGCATCACTCCATGCACCTGATCCGCGCCCAGCGCATCGACGGCGATCGCCGCACACAAGGCTGAATCGATGCCGCCGGAAATGCCGAGCAGCACGCCGGGAAAGCCGTTCTTGCCGACATAGTCGCGCAAGCCGAGCACGCAGGCGGCATAGTCGGCCTTGTCGCCTTCGGGCAGTTGCGCGACCGGACCCGTGCAGCGCCAATCGTCGCCGGTCTTGGTGAAGTGCAGCGTGGTGACGCTCTCCTCGAATGCCGGCAGTTGCGCGGCCAGCGACAGATCGCCGTTCAGCGCGAACGAGGCGCCGTCGAACACCAGCTCGTCCTGGCCGCAGACCTGGTTGAGATAGACCAGCGGCAGGCCGCTTTCGGTCACGCGGGCGACCGCGACCGACAGGCGCACGTCGCCCTTGTCGCGGGCGTAAGGCGAGCCGTTGGGCACAAGGATGATCTCGGCGCCGGTCTCGGCCAGGGTCTCGACGACATTCTCGTAGTCCTCGGATTCCTCCAGCCAGATGTCCTCGCAGATCGGCACGCCGATCCGCACGCCGCGCACGGTCACGGGACCCGCGGCAGGCCCGCGCGAAAACAGCCGCTTCTCGTCGAACACGCCGTAGTTCGGCAGGTTGGCCTTGAAGCGCAGGCTCGCGATGCGGCCGCCATCGAGCAGCGCGCAGGCATTGTAGAGCTTGCCGTCCTCGACCCAGGGCGTGCCGACCAGCATGGCGGGCCCGCCATCGGCGGTCTCGCGCGCGAGGCTTTCGATCGCGGCGCGGCAGGCGGACTGGAAGGCGGGTTTCTGCACGAGGTCTTCGGGCGGATAGCCGGCGATGAACAATTCCGGAAACAGCACGAGGTCGGCGCCGTCGGCAGCGGCCTGCACGCGCGCCGCGCGCACCTTGGCGACATTGCCGTCGATGTCGCCCACCGTCGGATTGAGCTGGGCGAGCGTCACGGCAAACTGGCTGGCGCGTTCGGTCATCTGGCTAGATCAGCCCTACCCGCTCCACGATGGCGAAGATCCAGAACGCGCCCGCCATCAACAGCGCGACACCGACGGCGGCCGAGCCCATGTCCTTGACCTGACCGATCTGCTTGTCGTGATCGAGCGTCAGGCGGTCGGCGAGCTTCTCGACCGCCGTATTGAGCAGTTCGACGACCAGCACGAAGGCGACGGCACAGACCAGCTCGACCGCGCGCATCGCGGTCGCGCCGATGAACCAGGCGAGCGGCAGCGACAGGAGGAGCGCGAAAATCTCCTCGCGGACGGCCTGCTCCGAGCGAATGGCGAAGGCCAGACCGTTGCGCGAGTTGATCGTGGCCTTCCAGAGCCGCAGCAAGGTCTTAAAGGCCCGCTGCGGCCGGCATCGGCCTCGCCTTGCCGGCGCGATCCTGCTTGAGCAGCTCGGCGATCAGGAACGCCATGTCGATCGATTGCTCGGCATTGAGGCGGGGATCGCAGACCGTGTGGTAGCGGTCGTTGAGGTCCTCGTCCGTGATCGCACGGGCGCCACCGAGACATTCGGTGACGTCCTTGCCGGTCATCTCCAGATGCACGCCGCCGGCATGGGTGCCTTCGGCGGCGTGGATCGCGAAGAACGACTTCACCTCCGACAGGATGCGGTCGAACGGCCGCGTCTTGTAGCCGGTGGTGGAGGTAATGGTGTTGCCGTGCATGGGATCGCAGGACCAGACCACCGCCCTGCCCTCGCGCTGCACCGCGCGGATCATGCTCGGCAGATGCTCGCCGACCTTGTCGGAGCCGAAGCGGCCGATCAGCGTCAGCCGGCCGGGCTCGTTGTCGGGATTGAGCACGTCGATCAGCTTCAAGAGCTCGTCGGCCTTGAGCGACGGGCCGCACTTCAGCCCGATCGGGTTCTTGATGCCGCGGAAATACTCGACGTGGCCGTGATCGAGCTGGCGGGTGCGGTCGCCGATCCAGATCATGTGGCCTGACGTCGCGTACCAGTCGCCGGTCGTGGAATCGACGCGGGTCATGGCCTGTTCGTAGCCGAGCAGCAGCGCCTCGTGGCTGGTATAGAAATCGGTGGCGCGCAGCTCCGGATGGCTCTCCAGATCGAGGCCGCAGGCGCGCATGAAGTTCAGCGCGTCCGAGATGCGGTCGGCCAGCTCCTTGTAGCGGCGGGACTGCGGAGAATCCTTGAGGAAGCCGAGCATCCACTCATGCACGCTGCCGAGATTGGCGTAGCCGCCGGTCGCGAAGGCGCGGAGCAGGTTCAACGTCGCGGCCGACTGGCGGTACGCCATCAGCTGCCGCTGCGGATCCGGCACACGCGCTTCCCTGGTGAACGCGATGTCGTTGACGATATCGCCGCGATAGCTCGGCAGCTCGATGCCGTCGACCTTCTCGGTCGGCGAGGAGCGCGGTTTCGCGAACTGCCCGGCGATGCGGCCGACCTTCACCACGGGGACGGCGCCCGCATAGGTGAGCACGACCGCCATCTGGAGCAGCACGCGGAAGAAGTCGCGGATGTTGTTGGCGCCGTGCTCGGCAAAGCTCTCGGCGCAGTCGCCGCCCTGGAGCAGGAAGGCTTCGCCCGCTGCAACGCGGGCCAGCGCCTTCTTCAGATTGCGCGCTTCGCCCGCGAACACCAGCGGCGGAAAGCTCGCAAGCTGCGCCTCAACATCGGCCAGCGCCTTGGCGTCGGGATAGTCGGGGACCTGCAGCACGGGCTTGCTGCGCCAGCTCTCGGGGGTCCACCGCTCGGACATCGCAAATCCTCTTTCCAAAAGCAAAAACTGCAACCTGATCTGTGGGTTGCGGGAGCCGCCTTATACACAGGCTAGCATCGCCTCGCCAGTTGTAAATCCATTTCCGCATGCAAGCCCTTGCGGGCAAAGCCGAATTCGCATTTGCTGGGGGCGTGCGGAGAAACTTTGGGGCGTGCGCTGCTCATGGACGCGGCACTCGACGACGTTTTTATCGACGACATCAGCTTTCCGGCCGTCGACGGCTATTCGCTGACCGGCACCCTGTTCCTGCCGCGCGGCGTCAAGCGCCACGCCGTCCTGATCAATTCCGCAACCGCCGTTCCCCGCAAGGTCTATCGGGGCTTTGCCTCGTACCTCGCCCACCGCGGCTGCGCGGTCCTGACCTACGACTATCGCGGCATCGGCGGCTCCCGCCTGCCGGCGCTGGTCGGCTACAACCAGCCGAAATCGCTGGTCGGCTTCGAGGCCTCGATGTCCGACTGGGCCGCGCTCGACGTCACCGCGGCGGTCGCCTGGATGCGCGAGCGCTATCACACACTGCCCCTCAACTATGTCGGCCATTCCTTCGGCGGCCAGGCGCTCGGGCTGATCGCGAACAACAGCGAGATTTCGCGCGCGCTTTTCGTGGCGTCGCAAGCCGCAACCTGGAAACTGATCCCGTCGCCGGAAAACTACCGCGTGTTCGTGTTCATGAATTTCATTGGCGTACCCGTGGCCCACCTGCTCGGCTACGCGCCGGGCTGGCTCGGCATCGGCGAAGACCTGCCCAAGGGCGTGTTCCTGCAAGGCGCCAAATGGGTGAGCAGCCCGCGCCACCTCTTTGATTCCAGGCTGCCGGCGCTTGCCAATTTTGCGGGCTACAAGGGCGAGCTGCGCGCCCTCACCTTCTCCGACGATCCCTGGGCGACGCGGCCAGCGGTCGAGTTGCTCTGCTCTGGCTTCACCGCGACCGAGCCCGAAGTGCTGACGGTCAAGCCGTCCGACGTCGGCGTCAAGACAATCGGCCATTTCGGCTTTTTCCGCCCCGACCACCGCGACACGCTCTGGCGCGGCGTGGCGGAGTGGATCCAGGGCGAGTGACGGGCTAGCGAATGATCGTCGTCAGAGACGAGTAACGCTTGCCCGCCTTTGCTTCACCCGGCAGGAACTGCGCAAAGGCGTCGCTGACGCGGACTGCCGGCGGCGTATCGCTTGCGAAGCGAAACTCTTTGGGCCGCGGTGCGTAGAAGTCGCGGCTGTAATAGGCGTCGTCGAAACGCGTCTCGTTGATGCCGAACAATGCGTCGCAGACGAACAGGAGCGCGTAGACTCCCGCAACCGCAGCGACGATCTCCTTGAGAACAGACATGTTGAAGCCCCACCCTTTTCCGGGAAGGATGGAGGTCGGTTCCAAAAGTCAGGTTTAAGACCGCCCGGCATTTGTCGGGAGGGTTGGCCGCGGGTCAGCGAATTGCAGACAATTTGAACGAATGCGTTAGCGTCGGGATGCCACACGTCGCCTCTAGAGCATGATCCGGAAAAGTGGGAAGCGGTTTTCCCTCGCGACAAACGCGGAACGCGTTTGCGCGGAGATCATGCTCAAACAACAACCTAATGCGCGATGAAAATTCATCCCAATCTCATCGCGCTTTAGACCGCGATGCCCCTCACCCGCCGCAACGTCTGCGACGGCAGCTCGCCGAACCTGTCGCGATACTTTCCGGAGAAATGTCCGAGATCGCTGAAGCCGGCGTCGAGCGCCGCGGTCGTCACCGACCCCTGACCGTCATCGACGAGCAGCCGCTCGCGCGCGCGTTCGAGCCGGCATGTCAGCATCCACTCGCGCGGCGAATAGCCGAGATAGCGCTGAAAATTCTCCTGGAGCGAGCGCAGGCTGACGCCGAGCTCGGCCGCGAGCTTCGAGATCTCGATCGGCTGATCAGCATGCGCCTTGATGTAGTCGCGCGCGCGGCGGACGATGGCCGGGCTGCGGTCGATATGTCTCACGGAGAGCGCCCGCGCAACGCGCGGAAACATCGCTGCCGTCACCAGATTGACCAGCATCTCCTCGCTCGCCGCCGCCGCCAGCCGCCCCATGCCGATGGCGTTCAGGCTGGTCATCTCGGCCATTGCTACGTTCAAGTGCCGGGCCAGCGCAGCGGCAACCGGCGTGCCGAGGTCGAGACCTTCGCTCAAGTCCGACAGCAGCATGTCCGCATCCTGTGCGCGGCCGGTCAGCCGCTCGGCGCGTTCGACCGCGACATTCTTCGGTACATAGAACACCAGCACGGAGGCGTCCGTGACCTCCAGCTTGGAGCGGTCGAACGGGCGGCCGATGCTGGCCTGCCGCATCGGGTGATAGTCCAGCAAATTGTCGCCGCGGCCACGGCGGAAGCCGCCCGTGACGGGTATCGAGACGTGGAGGGAATCATCGGTGTTGCGCTCGACGCTCAAGCCCGCGAGATCGACCCGCATCAGCTGCGCCGCACCGAAATGGATCGCCTTGAAATCGATCGTCACGCGCCGCGTTTGCCCGAGCCGCTCGACGCGCGCATCGCTGCCGAACATCGCGTGGGCGAGCTCGTTCGCTGCATCCAGCGTCAGTGTCTTCGAAAATCCCCGCGCGGACAGGTCGTCCAATCGATTGGGCATGTTCGGCTTCCCAAGCCCTCGGCTGACGCGAAACCGAGGCTCATCCCGCGCAAAATACCAAACTGCCGCGCATGCGCCATATCGGCTTCAGCTCGAGGCAGTTATCGATAGCTCATGGGACGACCGTACCAGAGGGTACCTAATTGCCGTCCCTTGAGGAAACGCCTCGAATTAAAGCCGCCACGGCGGCTGCCTTGAACCGCAAAAAGACTGCTCAGTCGCTCGCCCCTGCACGGTCGGGCGCATTGAACCATCCGTGAAGTGCCGGCCGGGTCGTGCGCTTTGCTCAATCCGGCGCGCGGGTTCCATCACCTTCACCGCGCGCCGGCCCCATCCGAGGACCGTGGCGGGAGGACCCGAGGCCCCCTGGACAACGAACCGCCTGGGAAGCAGAGATGCCCGTCCGCTGGCTGAAGCCATCGCGAATCCTGACTATCGAGCGCTTCACCAATTTCGATCAGTTCCGTCCCACCGAGGTGCTTGGCGGCGGCACCAGCACTCCGCTCGAACCGCGACACTTCTCGGCGTTCCGCGCCAGCCTGCCGCTCCCGGACAGCCTCATGGTCATGCAGCGCTCCTTCGCGCGGCATCTGGAAGCGGACATCGGCATCGACCGCGGCGTCGGCCTCCTCGTGCCCCTCGCCGCGCATTCCGTCGTAAATGGCCGCGAGATCGACAACTCGATGATTGGGCTCGTGCGCGGCAAGGTTCCGATGCGCGCCATCGAGCAGCACGCCAACACCTATCTGATGCTGCGCTTCAACTCCGACATGCGCCATCGCGGTTGGACCGATTTCAACGCCGGGCTCGAGTTCTACCGGCTTGCCGACGAGCCGAGGCATCGCCTGCGCGCAGCGATACTCGACATGTTCTGCCTGGCGTCGAGCTGCAACGATCCCGGACAATTCGAGGCCATCAACCGTCCGATCCAGGAAACGCTGCTGGGCGCACTCGATGCTGCGTTCGTTCCCGACGCCGCGCTGCGCGCGCGTCCGGGATCATTCGACAGGCACCGCAGGCTGGTCGAAGGCCTGGACGAGCAGACCACGCTGCTGGGCGGCGCGCCGCTCTACAGCGATGACCTCGCAACGACCCTCAATGTCTCCGTCCGAACGCTCCAGGCCGCCGTGCAGACCGTCCATGGCATGAGCCTGCATCATTACCTGCGGACGAAGCGGCTGTGGACCGCCCGCAAGCAGCTCGTCAGCCGAAGCACAGGTCTCACCGTCAAGGCCGTGGCGCTCGCCAACGGCTTCTGGCACATGGGCGACTTCGCGAAGTCCTACAAATCGGCTTTCTGCGAGAGCCCCTCGGAGACGCTGGCACGAGCGCGGCATCTCTGAGCAAGGCGAAAGCGCCGGCTCAATGGCCGGCGGCCTTCGCGTGATCCGCCGCCTTGCGATGTGCGGCCTCGCCCAGGCGATCGACCCAGGCGATCCCGATCGCCGAGACGATGAAGGTGATGTGGATGATGACCTGCCACATCACGCCGCTCTCGGTGAAATTGCTGCGCGCGGTGCCGAGATTGCCGGCCTCGATGAAGGTTCTGAGCAGCGAGATCGAGGAGATGCCGACGATCGCCATCGCAAGCTTGATCTTGAGCACGCTGGCATTGACGTGGCTCAGCCATTCCGGCTCGTCGGGATGGCCGCGCAGGTTGAGACGCGAGACGAAGGTCTCGTAGCCGCCCACGATCACCATCACGAGCAGGTTGGAGATCATGACGACGTCGATCAGCCCGAGCACGGCGAGCATGATCTGCTGCTCGTTGACGTCGAACCAGTGCGCGGCCAGATGCCAGAGCTCCTTCAGGAACAAGAGCACATAGACGGCCTGCGCGACGATCAGACCGACGTAAAGCGGCACTTGCAGCCAGCGCGAGCCGAAGATCAGGCGCGGGAACAGGCCGAGCTGCGGCGAGGCCGCGCGGCTCAAAGGTGCTTGGGATTCGGACGTCATGGATCACTCCGGATTGCGGGCGAAGTCGGAAAGGCGGGATCAGAGGCCGGCGATGACAGGCGCGAGCTCCAGCGAGCCGCGCCAGATCATCTCGAAGGCGACGTAGACGATGATGGCGAGACCGACATAGGCGATCCAGCGCTGCTTCTGGAGCACGCGGCCGAGCAGATCGGCGGCAACGCCCATCAGCGCGACCGACAGCAACAGGCCGAAGGCCAGGATGAACGGATGCTCGCGCGCTGCACCCGCGACAGCCAGCACGTTGTCGAGCGACATCGAGACGTCGGCGGCGACGATCTGGAGCGCCGCCTGCCGAAAGGTCTTGCGCGGCGCCTGTGCACCGGCAGGACCACTGGCTCCGGCGTGACCGAAGGCCAGCTCGCTATGGCTCGCAGCCTGCTCGCGCAATTCGCGCCACATCTTCCAGCAGACCCATAGCAGCAGCACGCCGCCGGCAAGCAGGAGGCCGAGCACCTGGAGGAGCTGCGTCGCAACGCCGGCGAAGACGATGCGCAGCACGGTCGCAGCCGCGATGCCGACGATGATGGCGCGGCGGCGTTGGCCGGCGGGCAGGCCCGCCGCGGCAAGGCCGATGACGACGGCATTGTCGCCGGCGAGCACGAGGTCGATCAGGACGACCTGGAACAGCGCAGTCAGCGCATCGGGGGTGATGAACTCGCTCATGTCTTGTCATTCGGGCGCGAGGCAGCATCGAGCCAGTGCGGCTTGCGGCGCTCGATCCAATCCAGGACCTTCGAGCGCTGCGAGCGCAAGCCGGGCACGTCCTCGGCGAGCAGCGCAAGGCCGAGCGGCAGCATCCAGATGCCGAGCACCGGCAGGAACGACAGCACGCCGCCGACGACGAGCAGCGCGCCGGCGGGCATCCTCACCCAGCGGTTTGAAGGTTTCAGCAGATAGGTGACGGTGCCCCCCACGCGCGGCGGCAGGCGGCCGACCAGCGCGTCAAGGCGCGGATCGCCACCGGCGGGCTCGCCGGTGGCGCGCTCGCGCGATCTCGCGTGATCGTCGGACGCCGCGCTCATGCTCACGCTCCGGATGCGGCGCGGCCTTCGCGCGCTGCGACGGGCGCCACCTGCTTCGAGCGCGGCAGCACCAGCGTCAGCAGGCGCAACAGCTTGATCGCCTGCACCTCATGCGGATGCACATCCTCGTCCGCCGCAGCGACGCGCTCGGAGATGTCGACCAGATGCGCGGCCAGCGGCAGGTCCGAGACCGGGCGCAGCGTGTCGATGACGACATTGGCGAAATCAGGCTGCTCCAGCCGCTCGGCGAGCTCGTCGAACATCGCAGCAAGCCGCGCTTCGCTGACATGCGGGGCCAGCCCGCGCTCCCGGATGAAGCGGGTCACCTCTTCGCGCTCGACCGCGGCGACGCGGCGGTCGGCGACGGCGACCAGCGCGCCGGCAATCACGAGCGCAGCGGCGGCCTGCTCGTGCAGGCTGGACGGTTCGGTGATCTCGCCCTGGATCGGACTCAAAGATTCTGCGTCAGGCATCATAGCTCCCTGGGCTTACGGTTGTGACCGCACGCGGGACGCTGTGGATGGCTGGTCGATGAGAGCAGGTTCGCTGGGCCCAACGATCGTCCAATCCAAACGCATTCGCGCGCGGGACAGGTCATCCGACATCACGAGGTTGGCCGAGGGATCGGCGGCCTCGTCAGAGGGGCCCGGATTCTGTTGAAGGGAGAGATAAAGTCCGCGCCGGCCAAATCAAGCCGGCCGAGCTGCGACCAGCAGCCGCGGGAACGCGGCGTGCCGTTCATAATATCGCCATCAAGGGATATCGCCCCGTTTACCTTGTTCGGCGGCCTGCCTGGTGGCAATCTCGCAAACCGAGACCCCAAGAGAGTCAGGCATGTCGCGCGCGGGCGCCAAATCGCTTCCCCAATTGAGCGTCCGGATCGATCTGGATGCCGAGGACCGGATCGGACCCGGCAAGATCCTGCTGCTGGAGAACATCAGGGAGCACGGTTCGATCTCGGCGGCGGGGCGCGCCATGGACATGTCCTACAAGCGCGCCTGGGATCTCGTCGATGAGATCAACCGCATCTGCGGGCACGCCGCGGTCGAGCCCCAGACCGGCGGCAAGAATGGCGGCGGCGCGATGCTGACGCCCTTTGGAGAGGGGCTGGTCGCACGCTATCGCAAGATCGAGCGGGACGCCGCGCGCGCCGTGCGCAAGGAACTGATGGCGCTGAGGACGGACATCAAGCGCTCGCGGAAGGCGTGAGCAGTCCGAACGCGCATGGATAGCCCCCTCATCGTCCGCCCGGCCCTTCCCGCCGATCTCCCACAACTCCTCGCGCTTTATCCGCACCTCGATTCCACCGATCGCATTCCCTCGCTGGATGTCGCTGAGCGCCGTCTGGATGACCTGCAGCGCTATCATGGAAGTGCGATATTCATCGGGATCATCGACGACGCCACCGTCGCATCCTGCACGCTGATCGTCATTCCCAACCTGACGCGCGGTGGCCAACCTTACGGATTGATCGAGAATGTCGTCACCCATGCAGCATTCAGGGGACGCGGCTATGGCAAGCAACTGCTGCACGCGGCCGTCGCTGCCGCCTGGCAGGCCGATTGCTACAAGGTCATGCTGATGACGGGTTCGAAGCAGCCCTCGACCCTGGCGTTCTATGCCTCAGCCGGCTTTGAGCAGAATAAGACCGGCTTCCAGATCCGGCGGCTTCCGCCGAGAGCGGACGCCGTGGACTGACCTAGTTCGGCTTCACCGTCATCTCCGGTGCCGGCTGGATCAGCGCCTCGCCGAGCAGGCTCTGCTCGGCCTTCGGGATCGAGAAGCGGACCTTGAAGCCGTCCTCGGTCTCGAGCGTGATGATACGCTGGGTCGCGTCGGTTGATTGCTCGACCACCCAGGCCGCCAGCGGATAGGCGTAGCGCAGGCTCTGGTCGCCATAACGGGCCTTCAGTGCGGCTTCGAGCAGGCCCGGCAGCGTCATGATCAGCGCGCCGACCTGGTTGAGCGAGACGCGGACCTCGGCCGGTCTGCCTGCGGCATCCTCGAACCGCAGCGCAATCGCGCCGCCGTCGGGCGCCACCTCGCAGGTCGTGAGCGATTTGACGCTGATTTCCATTGCACGCTCCGACAAACGCCCTCGCTATATCCCTCACGATATGGCGAAGTTGGCGCTTGCGTCCAGCCCGAGCTTTTGGAATTGCTCGAAACAATCGCTATATTCTATCGGATATATCGACGCTTTCGATGCATCGAAGGCGCCCGCCCTACTCGTCCCTGAGCGCGGCGAGCACCTGTTCGCCAAGCTCGGTCAGGCGGTAGGTCACCAGCGGACGGCTCGACGGCGGCTTGCGCCCGAGCTCGACGACATAGCCGCGCACCATCAGCGCTTCGAAGCTTCCATAATAGCCGTGCATGCTGATCTCGCTCTGCCGCTGCCCCCTGAACTCGCGCAGCGCGCGGATCTCGTTGCCCGACAACAGCGACCTGCGGACGCGCTGCACCAGCTTTGCGTTCTGCTGGAGCCAGGCCTCATCCGGCAGCACCCGCAACGGCTCGCTCGACGCGTCGCAAGGCGGGATCTCCGGGACCGCAACCGCCGCCTCCGTCGCGCCCGTGCCGACCGATTGCCTGACGAGATCGAGCGCCGCGATCGGCCAACGCCGGCTCCGGTCCACCATGACCGGCGGCGGCACGACATTGTCGCGCACCAGCTGCTCGAAGCGGCCGGCGGTGACGCCGACATAGGCGGCCGCGCGGCGCCGATCGATCAAACCGTGCGGCTCCGCCGCCTCCAGCGCGCACGTGCTCTTCCCGTCCAACGCCCAATCCCCCTGTTCGGCCCCCGCCCCCGGCGGCCGGGGCGATAACTAGGCCCAAGGGCTGCTCTCGAAAAGCAGAGAATTTCGTACGGCTTGCTGCCGAATCGGCAACAGCTATAGTCGGGCGATGCGATTTCATGCCCCCGCCCTTTATTACTTCCATGCCGTTCGCCGGACCGGCTCGATCCGGGCCGCCGCGCGGACCCTGAACGTCGCCTCGTCGGCGGTCAGCCGGCAGATCCTCAAACTGGAAGAGGAGATCGGAGCGCCGCTGTTCGAGCGGACGGCGCGGGGCCTGACGCTGACCACGGTCGGCGAGATGCTGGCCCGGCACGTCATGACCGTGCTCCAGGACCACGACCGCTTCCGCTCCGACGTCCAGTCGCTGTCCGGGACCTGGCGCGGCTCGGTGAGCATCGCCTGCATCGAGTCGCTCGCGGAATCGCTCTTGCCGGGCCTGATCGCGTCGCATCGCGGCCGTGCGCGCCGCGTCACCTTCACGACGCAGGTGATGGGATCAGCCGACGTGCTGGACGCGCTGAGCCGCGGCGAAGCCGATATCGGCATCGCCATGGCGCTGCGCCATCCCCAGGATCTGCGCCAGGTCGCGCTGAAGCGCTTTCGGTTAGGGGCGATCGTCGCGACCGATCATGCGCTGGCGCGGCGCCGGACCGTGACGCTGGCGCAGTGCCTCGCCTTTCCGATCATTCACGCGCTTCCGGAACTGTCGATCTACCACCTGCTGCAACCGCTCATCGCGCAGCTGGCCGAGACGCCCGAGCCCGCCGTGCAGGCCAATTCGATCGACCTGATGCGCGAGCTGGCGGCACGCGGCGTCGGCGTTGCGATCCAGACCCAGATCGGCATCGGCCGCCTCGCCAAGAGCGGACAGCTCAAATTCCTGCCGCTGGACAATGCCGGCAGTCCGGTGTGGTCGGACCTCGGCGTCTACGTCCGCGCCGAACGGGTCCTGCCCGCCCATACGGAATCGTTTCTCCAGGAGCTGGTGCGCGAGCTCGGCGACCGCGAACGGCAGGAGAACGCCGACCACGGAAAGGTCCGCGCCTAACCCCTACTCCGCAGCCTGCCGCACATGGCGCGCAGTCGGCGTGCGCATGGTGACGAGCTCTTCCGCCGCCGTCGGATGCAGCGCCATCGTCGCGTCGAAATCGGCCTTGGTCGCATTCATCTTCACCGCGATCGCGACCGCCTGGATGATCTCGGCGGCGGCATCGCCGACGATGTGGCAACCGAGCACGCGGTCGGAGGTGCCGTCGACGATCAGCTTCATCAGCACGCGGGTGTCGCGGCCGGACATCGTCGCCTTGATCGGGCGGAACGTCGCCTTGTAGATGTCGACGTGGCTGAATTGCGCGCGCGCCTCGGTCTCGGTCAGGCCGACGGTGCCGACCTCGGGCTGCGAGAACACGGCGGTCGGGATATTGGCGTGGTCGACCCGCACCTCGCGCTTGCCAAACACGGTGTCGGCGAAGGCATGGCCCTCGCGGATCGCGACCGGCGTCAGGTTGTGGCGATGGGTGACGTCGCCGATGGCATAGATGTTGTCGACCGAGCTCTTCGAGAAGCCGTCGACCGCGATGCCGCCGTTCTTCGGGTTGATGGCAACGCCAGCCTTCTCGAGGCCGAGATTGGCGACGGCGGGATGGCGGCCGATCGCGAACATCACCTGATCGGAAGCAACGCTCGAGCCGTTCGACAGATGGCTGGTGAATTCATCGCCGTGACGGTCGACCTTGGCCACCGTGCAGCCGGTCAAAATGGTGATGCCCTGCTTCTCCATCTCGCCGCTGACATGGGTGCGGACGTCGTCGTCAAAGCCGCGCAGGATATTGTCGCCGCGATAGATCACCGTGACGTCCGAGCCGTAGCCGGCAAAAATCCCGGCGAATTCCAGCGCGATATAGCCGCCGCCCTGGATCACGATCCGCTTCGGCAGCTTCTTGAGATGAAACGCCTCGTTGGAGGAGATGACATGCTCGATGCCGGGGATCGCCGCGCCATGGTTGGGCGCGCCGCCGGTCGCGATCAAGATGTATCTTGCCGTGACCTTGCTGTCGTTCTCGAGCAGGCGGATGGTGTGGGCATCCTCGATCACCGCGCGGCTCTTGACGATGCGCGCGCCCGACTTCTCGACATTGGTGGTGTAGGCCGCCTCGAGCCGCGCGATCTCCTTGTCCTTGTTGGCGATCAGCGTCGGCCAGTCGAAGCTCGCAGCAGGAATCGTCCAGCCGAAGCCTGCGGCATCCTCGATCTCGTGGCGGACATGCGATCCGATCACGAACAGTTTTTTCGGCACGCAGCCGCGGATCACGCAGGTACCGCCCATGCGGTACTCTTCCGCGATCATCACGCGCGCGCCATGACCGGCCGCAATGCGAGCGGCGCGCACGCCGCCCGAACCACCACCGATGACAAAGAGGTCGACGTCGAATTCAGCCATTGTCCACTCCGACCTCTTTGCCTCTCGTCCTCGTCACATGTCCTTGCCGCGCTTCTTCATTTCGGCGCGGAACGCGGCCGCCACGACCTCGGAGAAACTCTGCGCCCATGAATTCGTGAAGGCCATGCTCTGTTCGATCGCGCGCGGCTCGTTGGTGATCAGCTTCTGCCCCAGCGGCGACTTGTAGAACGTCACGAGATCCTTGAGCTCCTGCTCGGTGAACTGGGCGGCATAGGCCTGCGCCATGCCGTCGCCGATCTCCTTCTCGCGGCCGGCGAGCTGCTGCGCCACCACCGGTGCCAGCTCATTGAGGTCCTTCTGGTAATTGAGGTTCTGCCCGATCAGCGCGCCCTTGACCTTCTCCACCATGCCGGGAACGGCGTTGGCATACATCACGTTGGCGTTCTTCATGGCCAGGATTTCCTTCGCGGCCGCGATGGCCGCGGGCGAATACTTGGGTGCTGCCGCCTGCTGTGCCGCCGCTGGGACGGCGCCAAAAGCCAACCCCATTGCGAGTCCGGCCACGGGCAGCATCTTCAAAACGCTCTTCATTCCTAGTCTCCTTTCGGCTTTCGCCGTTCAATCACGCGGATTCCCTCGCCGCCCGCCAGAACGGCAGAGCCGGCCAAGCCGATGAACAGTCCATGCTCCACCACGCCGGGGATCGCGCTCAGCGCGACCGCGAGCCGTGCCGGATCCTCGATCCGTCCAAGATGGGCGTCCAGGATCCAGTGGCCACCATCGGTGACGAAAACGTGGCCGTCCTTGGCTTTGCGGAGCGCCATTTGCCCGGAAACGCCGGATTGCGCAAATGCCTTCTCGATCGCCCGCCGTGTCGCGCCAAGCCCGAACGGAATGACCTCCACCGGGAGCGGGAAACGGCCGAGCGTCGCGACCCATTTGCTGTCGTCGGCGATAACGATCATGCGATCCGAGGCAGCAGCGACGATCTTTTCGCGGAGCAGCGCGCCGCCGCCGCCCTTGATCAGGTTGAGCTCGTGATCGACTTCGTCAGCACCGTCGACGGTGATGTCGAGATGGTCGATCTCGTCCAGCGTGGTCAGCGGCACGCCGCAACGCACCGCGTCGGCACGCGTGGCTTCCGAGGTCGGCACCCCGATCACCTTGAGGCCGGCGCGCACGCGCTCGCCGAGCAGCTCGACGAAATGCTTGGCGGTCGATCCGGTGCCGAGACCGAGCTGCATGCCGTCGCGCACCTCCTCCAGGGCGCGTGCAGCCGCCTGTCGCTTCAACTGGTCCATGTCCACGTTCAGGCCTGCCCTTTTTATCTGTCTTGGAGGTCTCACGGGGAGAGACCGCCGGAAATAGGTCGTTTTCGGCGGCCTATCTAGCCCCGTTTTGGCCCGGAGAACAGACCTGCGGAACGAGGTTATAAGCTGATCTTATGGCCGCTCCGCTTGCAGAAGCTCCCCCTTGCCGGTAGCGCATGATCATGACCGCTCACACCATCGTCTTCGATCTCGACGGCACGCTTGTGGATACGGCGCCCGACCTGATCAGCGCCCTGAACCATGTGCTCGACCGCGAGGGCCTGCCGCCCGTGCCGCTGCAATCGGCCCGCAACATGATCGGCGCCGGCGCCCGCAAGCTGATCGAGCGGGGCCTGGAGGCCGAAGGCCGGATCGTCGGCGTCGCGGACATCAACCGCTTGACGGCGGATTTCATCGCCTATTACGCCGACCATATCGCCGATGAATCGCGCCCGTTCGAGGGGCTGGAAGCCGCGCTCGACCGCCTCGCGGAGCGTGGCCACCGGCTCGCGGTATGCACCAACAAGCTCGAATGGCTCTCCAGGCGGCTGCTCGACGCGCTGGGCCTGAGCCAGCGCTTTGCCGCCATCTGCGGCGCCGATACCTTTGGGGTGCAGAAGCCGGACCCGACGATTTTGCGGGAGACGGTGGCCCGCGCCGGCGGCCAGCTCGCCGCGAGCATCATGGTCGGGGACGCCGGAACCGACGTTGGGGTGGCCCGGCGCGCCGGGGTTCCCGTGATCGGCGTCAGCTTCG
The DNA here is from genome assembly GCF_030160715.1 of Bradyrhizobium iriomotense. Taxonomy (GTDB): domain Bacteria; phylum Pseudomonadota; class Alphaproteobacteria; order Rhizobiales; family Xanthobacteraceae; genus Bradyrhizobium; species Bradyrhizobium iriomotense. The sequence goes on along the minus strand of NZ_BSOW01000001.1, from coordinate 451,546 downwards.
GCTACACCGATGTGCCGATCGAGGAACTCAAGCCGGACCGCCTGATCCATCACATGCGCGATCTGCCGGCGGCGGCGACGAGCCTGATGGGGCGCTTGAGCGCCGAAGCAAGCGCCTGATATCGTTATAAAACTGACGTTAACCATCTATTAACTGCACGCACCCGGCCGGTTGCGCGGGCAAACCGACGCTCCTAAGGTCCGCCTGGGGATTGTGGCGGTTCGTCGCAGTGAGTTGTGATGGTCATGCGTCGTGTGATCGCGATTGCGTTTGCGGGTGCGAGCCTGGCCGGCTGCTCCTCCGTCTCGTGGGACATGTTCAAGTCGACGCCCCCCGCGGTCCAGGTCCGGCTCGAATCGAACCCGCCCGGCGCCGACGCCGTCACCTCGCTCGGTCCGGGCTGCAAAACCCCATGCGCGGTCTCGGTTCCCGCGCCTGATGTGCCGTTCACCGTCAACTACACGCTGGACAAGTATCTTCCGGCCTCAGTGCCGGTAAATGTGATCAAGACGCCCGGCGACTTCTCCACACCCGGCTCGGTGACGACCGATCCCAATCCGGTCTTAGTCGAGTTGCAACCGGCCGTGCCGCCGAAACCGGTGAAGAAGCCGCATCGGCCAAAGAAGCCGAAGGCAGCAGCGCCCGCCGCGGCGGGCACTCCGTTCCCCGACCCGAATTCGGGGCCGCCTGCCGCCGCGCCGCCGCCCACGGCCCCCGCCCCTACGCGCTAATTCGGTGCAGCGCACGATTGTCGGCAATGGCTGGGATGCTTAGATTGCATCGAATGTATTTGTCACTGCGCAAAGCGCGGTGACGGCGATCGTGACAAGGCTTGTTGAATGAACGGACCCGCTGTGAGTGCCCTGTCCCCGCTGTTGAGCCCGATGACCGACCCGTTCGGCCGGACCATCACCTATCTGCGGGTCTCCGTCACCGATCGCTGCGATCTGCGCTGCTTCTACTGCATGTCGGAGGACATGACCTTCCTGCCCAAGGCGGACCTCTTGACGCTGGAGGAACTCGACCGGCTCTGCTCGGCCTTCATCGCCAAGGGCGTGAAGAAGCTGCGGCTGACCGGCGGCGAGCCCCTGGTCCGCCGCAACGTGATGTCGCTGGTGCGTTCGCTGTCGCGTCACCTCGCGAGCGGGAGCTTGCGCGAATTGACGCTGACCACCAACGGAACGCAGCTTGCGAAGCATGCGGCGGAACTCGCCGATTGCGGCGTCCGCCGCATCAACGTCTCGCTCGACACGCTCGATCCGCAGAAGTTTCGCGAGATCACCCGCTGGGGCGAGATCGACAAGGTTTTGGAGGGCATCGAGGCGGCACGCGCGGCCGGGCTCGCGGTGAAGATCAACGCGGTGGCGCTGAAGAACCTCAACGAGGACGAGCTTCCCGCGCTGATGCAGTGGGCGCACGGCAAGGGCATGGGCCTGACGCTGATCGAGGTGATGCCGATGGGCGAGATCGGTTCGGGCCGCATCGACCAGTATCTGCCGCTGTCGCTGGTGCGCGCGCGGCTCGCCCAGCAATTCACGTTGACGGACCTGAGCGAGACGACCGGCGGCCCGGCGCGCTATGTCAGCGTCGCCGAGACCGGCGGCAAGCTCGGCTTCATCACGCCGATGACCCACAACTTCTGCGAATCGTGCAACCGGGTGCGCATCACCTGCACGGGAACGCTGCACACCTGCCTCGGTCACGAGGATGCCTCCGATTTGCGCAAGCCGCTGCGGGAGTCCGCCGGCGACGCTCTGCTCGCGGCTGAGATCGACCGTGCGATCGGCCTCAAGCCCAAAGGGCACGATTTCATCATCGACCGCCGGCACAACCGCCCAAGCGTCAGCCGGCACATGAGCGTCACCGGCGGCTAGTAGCCCTCCTTTGCCACCTTGAGGCGTCATTCCCGGACGTTCGGCGCGTAGCCGAACGCCACCGCGGGTTCGGCCGCGGTCTCAACCCAGACGCTCTTGACCTGCGTGTACTCATAGAGTGCTTCGACTCCACTCGAACGGCCGTAGCCGCTCATGCCGAAACCGCCGAACGGTGAAGCGACGTTGATCGTCTTGTAGGAATTGATCCAGAACGTCCCGGCTTGGATTTGCGTGGCGACCCGGTGCGCTCGGGCGACGTCGCGGGTCCATACGGCTCCGGCGAGGCCGAAGTCGCTGTCGTTGGCAATCGCGATCGCTTCCTCCTCGGACTCGAAGGGGATCGCTGCGACCACCGGACCGAAGATCTCGGCACGAGCCACGCCCATGCTGTTGCGGACGTCCCGCAGCACGGTCGGTCGGACGAAGAAGCCGCCCTGTCCGGCGCTGCTGTCGGTTCCGGTTGCAAGCCTCGCGCCCTCCTCGAGGCCTTGCTTCACCATTGCGAGGACGTGGGCATACTGCCGGGCATTGTTGATCGGTCCGACCTCGGTATCTGCAGCACCCGGCGGGCCGACCTTCAGCTTCGCCGCGCCATCTGCGACCATCTTGACGAAGCGGTCGTAGATGGAACGCTCGACCAGAAGCCGGGAGCCAGCGACGCAGCTCTGTCCGGCCCCGGCGAAGATCGCAGCCTGCGCACCGATCGCCGCGCGCTCGAGGTCGGCGTCCGCAAACACGATGTTGGCGGACTTGCCGCCGAGTTCGAGCACGCAGGGCAGCAAGCGCTTGGCCGCGGCCTGCGCGATCAGCTTGCCCGTCGGCACCGAGCCGACGAATACGGCCTTCCTGACGGCCGGATGGCCGAGAGCCGCCTGCCCCGTCGTATGCCCGTATCCGGCAAGCACGTTGACGAGTCCGACCGGCAATCCGGCCCGTTCCGCAAGCAGCACCACCGCCATGGAGGTGAGCGGCGTCAACTCCGAAGGCTTCAGCAGCACGCCGTTGCCCATGGCGATGGCGGGCGCGAGCTGCCAACCGCAAGTGAAGACCGGCGCGTTCCAGGGTGTGATCTGGAGCACGACCCCCATCGGCTCGCGCCTCGTGTAGTTGAGGTGGCTCGACGGGACCGGGATCACCTCGCCATGGAATTTGTCGGACCAGCCGGCGTAGTACTCGAACATCTCGGCGACCTTGGCGACCTCGACGCGCGTGTCGCGGATTGGCTTGCCCGCGGAGAGGGATTCGAGACACGCCAGTTCCTCCGCCCTGCCCTGAATTGCGCGCGCGACCGCCTGCATGACCCGGCCGCGAGCGGCACCGGTCTGCCGCGCCCAGGCCGCCTGTGCGACGACGGCGGCCGCAGCCGCTTCGTTCACCACGGCCTCGCCGGCATCGCGATAGGAATAGAGCGGCTCGCCGGTTGCAGGATCGTCGATCTTGACGATCTCTCCCGCACCGGGAACGGCACGACCGGCCACATGAGAGCCGATGGCCGTGCAGTCGGGCCAGAACGGCGCGAGCGCCTCGCGCAGCCGTGTTTCGATGAAGGGAGTCATGGCGTCACTCACATCCTGCCGAGCTGCAGCTCGACGATCCTGTTGAAGTCTTCCGGATCGCTGATCGAGGTTGCGCTGGCGGCCCAGATCCGCGCGGCCTCGCCTGCGATGGGCAGGTCGAGACCGAGTTCACCAATGAGCTGGCTGGCGAGGCGCACGTCCTTGCGCATCAACTTCATGGTGAAACCGGAATCGAAGGCACCGTTGAGAATCCAGGTCGGCAGATTGACCTGCGTGACGCCGGACCGGCCCGAGCCTGCATTGATGCCGTCGAACAGCCGGGCCGGATCGACCTTGGCTTCGCGCGCGATGCGCATGGCTTCAGCGGCCGTGAGCAGATGCGCCGCGCAGAGCAGGTTGTTGATGATCTTGCAGGCGTGCCCGGCGCCGACAGATCCGACATGGACCCGCTTGGCGCTCATGTCGGCCAGGATCGGCTCGACCGCAGCAACGTCCTCATCGGCACCACCGATCACCATGATCATGGTCGCGGTGATCGCGCCCTTCGGGCCGCCGCTGACTGGAGCGTCCATCATCGCCATGCCCTGCGCCGCGAGAGCTGTGGCGAGCCGACGTGTGGTCTCTGGATGCGATGTCGAGGTGTCGACCACGCGCAGGCCGGGTTTGCCGTGCGCGATGATACCGCCCTCACCGGCCACGACGGCCTCGACGATCTCGGCAGTCGGCAGCGACAGGATGAGCAGATCCGCACGGGCGCACAGCGGCTCGATGGCGTCGAAGACGGCAATGCCGTCTGAGGCGAGCGCCGCGCGGACCGGTTCGGAGCTGTCCGTCCCGAGCACCTCGTGCCCGGCGCGTTTGAGCGAGAGCGCCATGCCGCGCCCCATATTCCCCAGTCCAACGACGCCGATGACCGCCATGCTTCCCTCGCGGATGGTACGGAGAAACCATAGGCGCTGGCCCCGCACCCGGGGCATCAGCGGTGCGGTTGCCTATTGTTGCCTCATGGGCAACACTTGGGCATGAGCGATCCCATCGATGAAAATCGGCTTCGATATCTGTTCGAATCCGCGCGTTACGGCTCAGTGCGCACCGCCGCCGATGCCCTCGGCGTCAATCCATCGGTGGTAAGCCGCCAGATCGCGCAGCTGGAGCAGGATCTCGACGCAACACTCCTCGAGCGGCATAGCCGCGGGGTTCGGCCGACCGAGGCCGGCCAACTGCTGGTCGAGCACTATCGCCGTCACGCCGCGGACCGGGACGACACCCTGACCAAGTTGCGGGAAATCCAGGGACTGCAGCGGGGCCACATCGACCTCGTGCTGGGCGAGGGTTTTGTCGCGGACCTCATGGGGGGCTCGCTCGGCGAATTTTGGCGCCGACATCCGCGGCTGACCATTTCGCTGGAACTCGCGGGCACGAGCGAGGTCATTCGCGCAATTGCCGACGACCGCTGCCACATCGGACTCGTCTATCATCCGCCTCAGGATCCGCGGATCCGCTCGTGCGCTGCAATCCGGCAGCCGATTTGCCTCATCGCGCGCCCTGACCATCCGCTTGCGAGGCTTCGCCGTCCGGTCAAGCTACGCGAAGTCGCCGAATACGCGCTCGGGATCATGCATGCGGGCTATGGCACGCGCCAGCTGCTTGCGATGGCTGAAACCTCCGAGAAGATCGGGCTCTTGCCCAAGCTCACCACAACCTCGATCAGCATTTTGAGACATTTCGTGCGTTCTGACCTTGGCGTGACCTTGCTTCCGGCCTTCTCGGTGGCGGCCGATCTGGAGGACGGCTCGCTCGTTGCAATTCCAGTAGAAAATGCACTGCTTGCGTCGGCAGAAGCTCACGTCATAACGCGATTGGGCCGCGAACTGCCAAACGCGGCCAGCCAGTTGCTCAGGTTCTTGATCGGCCGGATGAAGGCCTTTGCCGCCGCTAACCTAACCCCCTGACCGCGCGTCAATTTGCCCATTTTCCGATTGACGGCGCGACAAGCCGCTGAAATGGTGCCTTCGCCTTGGCTCGCCCGGCAGCATAAACCGGCGCGACCCTCGATGGTCGCGGTCAAGACGGCAAGGCACGAGGGGGAGGACTGTCGCTGCAATCGCTCCGGACGATGAGCCGTCGAGTCGCGTGCATCCGCACGCCGGCTGAGCGTTGCACGTGAAATGCGCCCCAATGAATCTGAAGCGAATCTGAGGCCGCGGCGGAGAGAACTAAGATGCGTCCATTGTTGGCGGTGAGCAACGCCATCGACCTCCTCAATGAAAAGATCGGCAACTTCTGTAACCTGCTGGTGCTGCTGGCGTGCCTGGTCAGCGCCGCGAACGCCATGATCCGCTACGCCTTCAGCTACTCGTCGAACGGCTGGCTGGAGCTGCAATGGTACATGTTCGCCGTGCTCGTGATGTTCGGCGCGTCCTATACCTTCAAGCGCAACGAGCATGTCCGCGTCGAGATCTTCTATCTGATGCTGTCCGAGCGCGCTCAGCTCTGGCTCGACCTGATCGGCACGCTCTTCTTCCTGATCCCCTCCTGCCTCCTGCTCGCAAAACTCTCCTGGCCGTTCTTCATGCAGGCCTATGAGGTCAACGAGATGTCCGGCAACGCCGGCGGCCTGATCCGCTGGCCGATCAAGTTCGTGATCCCCGCAGGTTTCGTGATGCTGGCGCTGCAGGGTGTGTCCGAAGTCATCAAGCGTATCGCGGCTCTCCAGGGCTATGTGACGATCGACGCCAAGTACGAGAGACCGACCCAATGACCATTACGCTGGAGATGATGCCGCCGATGATGTTCGGCGGCCTGGTGCTGGCGATGCTGATCGGCTACCCGGTCGCGTTCACGCTGGCGGCGCTCGGCCTCTCCTTCGGCTTTCTCGCGATCCATCTCGGCTTCTTCGACCTGAACTTCCTTCAGGCGATTCCGGGCCGCGTGTTCGGCAGCGTGCTCGCCAACGAGCTGCTGCTCGCCATTCCCTTCTTCACCTTCATGGGCGCGGTGCTGGAGCGATGCGGGCTTGCCGAGGACATGCTGGATTCCATGGGCCAGCTGTTCGGCCCGATCCGCGGCGGCCTCGGCTACTCCGTCATCATCGTCGGCTTCATCCTCGGCGCCATCACCGGCACGGTGGCGGCGCAGGTCATCGCCATGGCGCTGATCTCGATGCCGGTGATGATCCGCTACGGCTACAACATCCGCTACATCACCGGCGTGCTGGCGGCCTCCGGCACCATCACGCAGCTCGTGCCGCCCTCGCTGGTCCTGATCGTGCTCGCCGACCAGCTCGGCAAGTCCGTCGGCGACATGTATCTCGGCGCCTGGGGCCCCTCGATCTTCCAGATCATCCTGTTCGCCGGCTACACCTTCGTGCTCGGCATCATCAAGCCGAGCCACGTTCCGGCGGTGCCGATAGAGGCGCGCACGCTGACCGGATGGGCGCTGTGGAAGAAGTGCCTGCTCGGCATCATCCCCTCCGCGGTCCTGATCTTCGTCGTGCTCGGCACGATGATGCTGGGCCTTGCGACGCCGACCGAAGCCGGCGCGATGGGCGCGGTCGGCGCCATCGTCCTCGCCGCGATCCACCACAAGGACTTCTCCTCCACGGGACGCAAGATCCTGATCATCGGCGTGATCACCGCCGGCATCGGCACGATCGTCGCGATCCTCTTCAGCGAGAACATCGTCTTCAAGATCGCCTATGCGATCACCTATCTCGCGGTCGCCTGGATCTGCATCGAGGCGGCCCGCATCCCCGACCTGCGCGACCTGATCAAGCAGGGCTACGAGACGACCATGCGCATCACCTGCATGGTCACCTTCATCCTGATCGGCTCGACCTGCTTCTCGATCGTGTTCCTGGGCTGCAACGGCGGCGTCTGGCTCGAGCACCTGCTCACGTCCCTGCCCGGCGGCGTCTGGGGCTTCCTGATCTTCATCAATCTCTTCATCTTCTTCGTCGCGTTCTTCCTCGACTTCTTCGAGATCGCCTTCATCATCCTGCCGATGATCGCGCCGATCGCACAGAAGGTGCTGGCGCCGGTGGTCGGCCCCGACGCCGCGCTGATCTGGTTCGGCGTCATGCTCTGCGTCAACATGCAGACCTCGTTCCTGCATCCGCCGTTCGGCTTCGCGCTGTTCTACCTGCGCGGCGTCGCGCCGCGCTCGGTGAAGAGCTCGGACATCTACTGGGGCGCAGTGCCCTGGATCGGATTGCAGATGATCATGGTGCTGCTCGTGATCGTCTTCCCGTCCGTCGTGACGGGCCTGCTCGACAAGCCGGTCAATGTCGACCTCGACAAGGTGAAGATCGAGGTGCCGCAGATCGACCTGCCCCCGCTCGACCTCGGCCCGCCGCAGAAGTAAGCGGCGAATCCACCTTCTCCCTCTTTTTTGTGGGAGAAGGTGGCATAGCCTTCGGCTACGCTCTCTATTTGGATGCGAACGCCGCGCATAGGCACGCGCCGGCCTTAACTCATGTTGAAGGCCCGGCACCACTCTGTCGGCCTCCGATCCGCACTGGCAGTTGCAAGCGGATCATTTCTCTCTTAACCGCCATACTCCTTTTGCTCCCGTGCTATCTGCAGGTCCTTCGTGCAGTCTTTGCAGACAGTGGTTAGCCATTCAGGGAGAGGACTTTGCTTCCAAGAAAGTCCGCTCGCGTGATCTGCTCCGCGGGAGCCTCGTCCTCCCGCGATAGCACAGAGCCTGACGCCCCATTGACGCTGGGCCAAGTCATCAGTCGGAACGCGAGCCGGTTCCCTCGACAGCCAGCGATCGTCTCGACCACGTTTGCACCGCTGACCTATCACGATCTCCGGCGCCAGTTGGACGACACCCGCCGGCAGCTGCGCCGGGCTGGGTTCGATTGCAGCGCCCGGATCGGGGTGCTCATGCCAAACGGTCCGGAGGCGGTTCTCGCCATCGTGGCCATCGCATGCTGCAGCATCGTGGTGCCTCTCGATCCGCGGCTATCGCGGGCGGAGATCGATCAGCGTCTGGACATGCTGCGCCTGGATGCGCTTCTCGTGCCGCTCGGCAATGCCTCAGACGCCCGCGAGGCCGCCGAGCGGAGAGGACTTGCCATCATCGAGGCAGTTCCGATCGGACATGGTCAGCTTGGACTCGATATCACCGTGCCGGTCTCCGACTCCCCTGCGATCGACGCTGAGCCTGATCCGCGCTCGCCCGCCTTCATCCTGCAGACCTCAGGCACGACAGCGCAGCCAAAGCTCATTCCATTCAGCCATAGCAATATGCTGGCGGCTGCCGCACGGCTTCAGGCCTGGTTCGGCCTCACCCAGAGGGACCGCTGCCTGAGCGTGTCGCCGCCTTACTATTCCCATGGGCTCAAAGTCACGGTCTTCACGCCGCTGCTGACAGGCGGCAGCATCGCGATCCCGGCGAACGCAACCATACTGGCGCTCGACGAATGGCTCGATGTCCTGCGGCCGACCTGGTATTCGGCGGGTCCCACGCTTCACGCTGCCGTACTGGACAAGGCAAGAAGCCTTGAGAGTGCGCAGGCGGCGCACACGTTACGGTTCGTCGTATCCGGCGGCGCGCCGCTGTCGAAGGACGTGCAGGCCGGCCTGCAGCGCGTCTTGGGCGTGCCGGTGCTGGAGCATTATGGTTCGAGCGAGGCCGCGCAGATCGCCGCCAACCTGCCGCCACCCGGTCCCAACAGGCAAGGGACTTGCGGGCAACCCTGGCCTGGTACAGCGGCCATCATCGGCGAGGATGGCCATCCCTTGCCCGCTGGCGAACGGGGGGAGATCTGGATTTGTGGCCCCACCGTCACGTCTGGCTATCTCGATGCGCCGGAGCTCAATCAGGCTGCTTTCATAGACGGCTGGTTTCGCACGGGCGACATCGGCAGCCTTGACGAAGACGGCTTCCTGTCCCTGCACGGCCGCCTGAGCGAACTGATCAACCGCGGCGGAGAGAAGATCGCCCCCGCTGAAATAGAATGCGCGCTCCTGCGCCATCCGGCCGTAGCCGAGGCCGCTGCTTTCGCAATCTCTCATCCACGCCTTGGCGAGGACGTCGCAGCCGCCATCATTTTCCGTCCCGGCGCGCAAACCACATCTGCGGAGCTTCGCCAGTTCCTGCGACACGAGTTGACCTCGTTCAAGATTCCGCACCGCTTTCTGATCCTCGACCAATTGCCAAAAGGGGTGACGGGAAAGCTTCAGCGACGACGCCTGCGCGAGTTACTTGAGCAAACGTCGGGGCATCCCGTGGCAATGGCATTGCCAGAGACGAACAAGGGGCCCTTGGATCTGGAAGCTGAATTGTTGACCCTCTGGCGGAGGCTGCTCAAGTCCGAGGCTGTGACGGTGGACGATGATTTCTTTGCCAGCGGTGGCGACTCCCTGCTGGCGATGGACATGCTCCTGCAGATCGAACGCCTCGTAGGCCACTCCGTGCCGGAGACGATCCTGTTCGGGGCAGAAACCATCCGGCAGCTTGCTCCAAAAATCGCCATGCAGGCGGGCACGCCGGCGTCGCCGCTTCTACCCTTCCATGCCCATGGCCATCGACCTCCCCTGTACTTTTTCAATGGGGACCTCGTCAGCGGCCACGCCTGTGTGCGGCGGATCGTGGAGCTTTTCGGGCCCGATTACCCGATCATCTCCATCAATCCCCATGGTCTTGGTGGAGAGCCGATTCCGCCGTCGATCGAGGCGATGGCCGCCGACCGCCTGCCACTTATCCTGGAACGGCAGGCGAGTGGTCCTTTCCTCCTGGGCGGCAAATGCAACGGCGCCATGGTGGCGTTCGAAGCCGCCCGCCTGCTGATGGCAGCCGGCCACAAGGTTGATATGGTTGCGATGGTCGATCCGCCGACCGTTAGTGCTCGTCCTGCGTCGCGGGCGATCCTCAGGCAGATGAAGCCCATAGTTTCGCCTTACCTTCTGCGCTGGACCCATGAGCTGATGGCCCAGCTGGAGCGGTTCTTCAACGCGTCGACGAGCGAGCAGGTTGCGAAGCTGTATGACGTTCTATCCAATCCCAAGAAGCTGAATGACGCTTTCTTCAATCCCAATCATGAGATTCCGCCGGCTTTATGGGAGACCTATTCGCTCGCGATGGCGCAATATTTTCCGGCGCCGCTCGAGGTTCCTGTGACCTTCTACGCAGCCGACCACGACGGTCGAGCATGGCGACGTCTCAGTCCGCAACTCGAAGTGATCAAGGTGCCGGGTGGACATGGGGACTGCCTGACCATGGGCGCGGACCTGCTCGTTGATCATCTGCGGCAACGAGTTGACACGCTCGCTGACCGCACGACTCCGTCGGCGAAGCCGGAGGTGGCTGGTAGAGCCCAGATGATGAGCGAAGGCAAGACGGGCGCGTGGAGAGAACCATTGCCCGGATCGCGTCTGATGATGTGATCCTCACTCTTTCACAAGCGCAGCAGCAACCTGGTCCGCCAGCTTGAAGCACAGCCTGAACCGCGCGCCGCCGCGCACGATCGACAGTCTTAGGACCATTCCGCCGCTTCGCTAACCGTCGGACCTGCGGCTCTCCATCGCACGCAGGAACTTGTTGCGGTACGTATCCAGGATGACGGCGAGGACGATGACGGTGCCGATCACGATCGGCTTCACGTTGTCCTCCGCGCCGAGAAGCTGGAGGCCGGTTGAGAGGACCTGGAGAATGCAGGCTCCAACCAGCGTCCCGATGATCGAGCCCTTGCCGCCCGACAGGCTGGTGCCGCCGATGATCACCGCTGCGATCGCGTTCAGCTCATAGCCGATGCCGGCAATCGGGCTGCCGACGTTGAGCCTGAGCAGATAGACCATCGCGGCGATGCCGGCGGTGAGACCCGAGATCGTGAAGGCAGCGATCTTGATCGCACTCGGATTGTGGCCCGAGAGGCGCACCGCCTCCTCGTTGGTGCCGATGGCGAAGATGAAGCGGCCGAACACCGTGAAGCGCAGGATGAACCAGCCGATCAGGACGACGCCTACCGCGATCACGAAGATCGACGGGAACACGCCGAAGAAGATCATGTTGCCGAATTCGACAAAGGACTGCGGCAGACCGGTGATGGTGGAATTGTTTGAGACCACGCGGGCCACGCCGCTGGCGATGTTGAGCATGCCGAGCGTCACGATGAAGGACGGCAGCTTCCACTTCTCGCACACCCAGCCGTTGATGGCGCCGCAGATCGCGCCGGTCCCGAGACACGCGACGAAGGCGAGCGTGATCGATATCCCCGCCGAAAGACGCTCGTCCGTCATGATCGTGGCGCCGACGACCGTGCAAAGCGCAAGGACCGAACCCACCGACAGGTCGATGCCTCCGGTCAAGATGACGAAGGTCATGCCCGCCGCGAGCACGGTGTTGATGGCGATCTGAACGAAGATCTTGAGGAAGTTTCCTGTCGTCGCGAAATAGGGCGCGGTTGCGGAGAAGAACAGGACGATCAGCACCAGCGCGACCGTGACGCCCGCCTCGCGCATCGAGATGTGCAGCAGATTGTCCCATTTGACGTGCGCCTTGCGCGCCTCGACGCGCTCAACCCGCTCGGACACGGCTATACTCCTGATAGGCGAGAGAAAGGATGCGGTGCTCTTCGAATTCGGCGCGCGACACTTCGCCAGCGATCCTTCCTTTCGAGAAGACCAGGATGCGGTGGCAGATCGCCATCAATTCGGGGAGATCGGACGAGACCACCAGGATGCCCTTGCCGTCGGAGGCGAGATTTCCCAGCAACTCATAGATCTCGGCCTTGGCGCCGACATCGATGCCGCGCGTCGGCTCGTCGAAGATCAGCGCCTTGGGGCCGCGGAACAGCCACTTCGCGATCACGACCTTCTGCTGGTTGCCGCCGGAGAAGGTCCGGACCGCCTGGTGGATCGACGGCGTCTTGACCCGCAGCTCCCGCACCAGCCGCTTGGAGAAATCATCTTCCTGCCCGCGCTGGAGCAGCCCTCGCCGCGACACCCGCGTGAGGTCGGTGATGGTCATGTTCTCCGCGCAGCTCATCTCGAGCAGCAGTCCCTGCCCCTTGCGATCCTCGGTCGCAAGACAAAGACCGTGCGACACCGCGTCCTTGGGTGAGACGATCTCGACTTCCCTGCCCTCGATCCGGATCGTGCCGGCAGCCTTCGGGTCGGCGCCGAACAGCGCGCGCACCATCTCGGTGCGGCCCGAGCCCACGAGGCCGGCGATGCCCACGATCTCGCCCTGGCCGACGGAAAACGAAATCGCGGGACTGTCGGCGGCCAGCTTCAGGTCCGTCACCCCCAGCGCTTCACCGCCGGTCGGCGCGGCGGTACCGATCGCACCCTGGCCGGTGATGGTTCTCCCGACCATGAGCTGCACGATGTCGGGGATGCCGAGGCCGGCAAGCGGGCGCGTCGTCACATGCTGGCCGTCACGTAGCACCGTCACCTGATCGCCGACCTCGGAAATCTCCTCGAGCCGATGCGAAATGTAGAGCGTGGTCACGCCCTTGGCCTTGAGGCGATGCAGGATCGCGAACAGACGATCGACCTCGCGGACGGTCAGCGTGGCCGTGGGCTCGTCGAGAACGAGCAGCTTGCTCTCGTGGCAAAGCGCCTTGGCGATCTCGACCAATTGCATCTGCGCCACGCCGAGCCGGCCGACCTCGGTCGTCGGCGCGACGTCGAGCCCGACTTCGGCAAGGAGCTCCGCCGCTCGCCGATTCATTTCCCGGAAATTGACCAGCCCGCGCCGGCTCGGCAGTTGCTCGAACAGCAGGTTCTCCGCCACCGAGAGGTTCGACAGCAGATTCAGCTCCTGATGGACGACGCGAATGCCGGCCTTGAAAGCCTCCAGCGGCGAGGCCGGGCGATATGGTGCGCCGTCGAACCAGATCGATCCGTCATCGGGTTGCAGCACGCCGCCGAGCAGGTTGATCAGCGTCGACTTGCCGGCGCCGTTCTCGCCAAGCAGCACGTGTCCCGAGCCACGTGCGATTTCGAACGAGACATCGCGCAGCGCGACGACACCGGGAAAGCGCTTGCCGACCGACTGCAGCCTGAGGATCGGGCTATCCGTTCCTTTGGACGTCTCGACGCGAAAACCGCTCAACTCATCGCCATGCATGAGAGGGCGCGCTCCCCATCGCACCAAGGCCGGCAAGACTTCGCGAAGACGATCTTCGCCAAAATCGGGACGCCGGCAAGATGCAGGCGTCCCGACAGGTCACTGACCGGAAGTCCGGGTCAGGGACCCCGATGACAGGTCCTTCTTATGAAAGGTCTTTGGCCTCGACCAGCTTGACGTCGGTCTTGATCCAGCCCGAGAACTTCTCGCCGGCGAGCTGACGCAAGCCGTATTTGATGCCGTTCACGGCCATCTGGGCGCCGAACTGCTCGACCGTCGCAAGCATCTTGCCGTTCTTGATCAACGGCTGCACCGGCGGGATGTTGTCGAAGCCGACCACCTTGATCTTGCCGCTCTTGCCGGTGGCATCCAGCGCCTTGACGACGCCGAGCGCCATCGAGTCGTTGGCCGCCATCACGCCCTGGATGTCCTGATATTTGGTCAGGAAGTTGGTCATCAGCGTGTTGGCCTCCTCGGTCTCCCAATGGGCCGTCTTGCTGTCGAGCAGCTGGAGCTTTCCTTCGGTGATCGACTCCATGAAGCCCTGCTTGCGCTGCTTGGCGTTGTCGGCCTCCGGGTTGCCCTCGAGGATGACGACCTTGCCGCCCGCGCCGAGATCCTTGGCGAGCGCGTCACCGGCCAGCTTGGCGCCCGCCTGGTTGTCGGGACCGAAAAAGGCGAGATCGATCCCTGCGGCCTTCTTGGCGCCGGCATCGAGCGGCACGTCGATATTGACGACGGTGATGCCGGCCTTGACGGCCTTGGCGAGCGGCGTCGCCATGGCCTTGGAGTCGGCGGGCGCGACGACGATGATGTCGTACTTCTGGGTGATGAAGTTCTCGACCGCGTCGACCTGGGCAGCGAAGTCACGCTCGTCCTTCATGCCGACGGCCTTGAAGTCGAACTTGTCCTTGTTCTCGGCGGCGAACTTGTCCGCGCCGGCCTGCATCTGCTTGAAGAACTCGTTGGAGAGCGACTTCATGACCAGGCCGACCTTCGGCTTCCCGTCGGCAAAGGTCGGACGAATGCCGGCCATGACGGTGATCGTTCCTGCCGCGCCGGCCAGAACGATCTGTCGGCGGCTCAAACCTGAATTGGACGTTCGACGCGTAGAATTCGCCATTCCCACCTCCCTGTTGAACGTTTTCTAGAGCCGGACACCCGGCTTGATGAAACGTTTCCAAATTCGACGTACCAGAACCGCCGGCGGGTTTCAAGCCACCAGCACGCCCGCGCTGGCGCGTGAGCGATTTCGTCCTACGATTATCGAGGCGATCGCTGTATCCGATCGAGGAGGACGGCTCTCCACGCCCCTTTGCCCTCAAGCCGTTGCTCGATATAGTAGTGAACCGTTTCCAAACGGACAGGAAGACTGACCCAAGCGCTTCCGGCACTTGAAAGCTTCCGAAGCCGTGCGCTTGTCGCTGCGTCGGCGAGTTGCTGGTCATCTTCCCGGCGCGCTATTGACTGAGGCCTGATGGCAAAGCGTGGAATCAAGGACGTTGCCGAGCGCGCCGGCGTCGCTGTGGGCACCGTCTCGCGCGTGCTGAATGACCATCCGTCGGTCACCGCGGAAGTGCGCGCGCGCGTCAAGGCCGTGATTCACGAGCTCGGCTATCGGCCGGACCCGTTCGCCCGCAGCATGCGCAGCAAGGTCAGCCGACTGATCGGAATCGTCATTCCGGACCTGACCAATCCGTTCTTCGCCGAGCTCGTCCAGTGCGCGGAGCGCGCTGCGAGCGAGCACGGCCACAATGTCATCTTCATGAGTTCGTTCGACGACGCAGCCAAGGAGGCGGACCGGCTGGCTCAGCTGGCCGGGCGCAAGGTCGACGGCATCATCATCGTCCCCAGCAACAGCCCGCACGCGATCAAGGCCCCCAAAGGGCTCCCCTTGATTACGGTCGACCGCCTCCTTCCCGATCATCCGGGTGTCGCTGCGGATCACCGCGCCGGCGCGCGTGTTGCGGTGGAATACCTCGCCGGGCTTGGTCATCGCCGCATTGCCTGCATTGCCGGCCCGTCCGGCTCTCGCCCGGCCGAGGATCGCCTCCAGGGCTATCTCGACGTCATGCGGCCCCTCCGCGACCACCGGGGGGCGAAGGTCGAGCCTCTCTTCGTCAACGCAGCTTTCGACTATGAGAGCGGGCGCGCCGCCGGCACCTTCCTGCTTGCTCGACCCAGAGCCGAGCGTCCGACCGCAATATTCGCCAGCTCCGACCAACAGGCCATCGGCTGCTTGCGGGCCGCGAACGATCTCGGCATTCCGCTTCCGGCGGGCCTGTCCATCGTAGGCTTTGACGGAATACCGCTATCGAACCTCATCACGCCCCGGCTCACGACGATTGTCCAACCGATGCCGGAGATCGCAGATGCGGCGATCTCGTCCCTCCTCGGACGAAGGAAGATGCCGCCCCTCGGCAAGCCCGATCTTTTTCAATGCGAGCTCGCCGTGCGCGAATCCTCGGCGGAGCCCGTGCTGGAGCCGGCCGCTATCAACGCATCGCGATAGAGAGGCTTTGCCCAGTCCTACGAGGGGAGCGATGCAGCCTCGCTATTGTCCGCCAGCTTGAAGCGCAGCGTGAATTGCGCGCCGCCGCCGGGGAGGTTTTCGACGGCGATGCCCGCCGCGTGATCCTCCGCGACGCCGCGCACGATCGACAGCCCGAGGCCCGCACCGTCGCTGCGCTGCCGGTCGGCGCGCCAGAAGCGCTGGAAGATCAGCTCGCGTTCGGCTTCCGCGATGCCCGGACCGCAATCGCGCACCCGCACCACACCGTCGCCGCTGACCTCGACGTCGACGGCGGTATCCTTCGCGGTGAACTTGATGGCGTTCTCCGCGAGATTGAAGATTGCCCGTTGCAGCATCTCCGAATTGCCGTGGATCAGGACCGGCGCGTCGGTGCCCCTCAGCGCGATGTCCTTGTGCTGGGCGAGCGCGAGCGGCGCGATCGAGCCGATCACTTCGGCGCAGACCGCCCGCAAGTCGGCGGTCTCGCCGGGATCGAGCACCAGCATATCGAGCTCGGCAATCTCCAGCAGCTGCGCGACGATCCGGCTCATGCCCTCGATGTCGGCGTGTAGCGCCTCTCTGGCCGCGCCGTCGCCCAACGTCTCGATCCGGGTGCGCAGGATCGCAAGCGGCGTGCGCAGCTGATGCGCGGCGTCCGCGGTGAACTGCCGCTGCACGCGAAAACCGTCCTCGAGCCGGTCGAGCGCCTGGTTGACCGCGGTGACCAGCGGCAGGATCTCGCGCGGGATCTGCTCCGTCGGAAGGCGGATATCGGTGCGCGCCGGTCCGATATTGCTCGCCTCCTCCGAAGCCTTCAAGAGCGGCGCGATGGCGCGGCGGAAGATGATGATGTCAATGGCGAGCAGGGTCAGGAGGATCGGAATCGTGATCCAGCCGACGCGGCGGAAGAAATTGGCGACGATGTCGTCGATGATGACGTCGCGATGGGCGAGATCCTCGGCGACCTGGATGCGCACGGTCTTGTCGTCGATGGTGCGCGTGACGCCAGCGCCGGAAATCGTCTCCGAGGCTGCCGCGCCGGTCTTCTTGTGCGAGGAGAACAGCACGCGGCCGTCGGCATCGCTGATGTCGTATTGATAGCGGCCATAAGCCTCCGAATAGAGGCCGCGGAGGCTGTCGGGCAGGTTGAACGTGATCCTGCCGTCCGGCTGCACTGCGATGCGCTCGGCCAGCACCTCGGCCTGCGCCCGCATGGCGGCACGATGCAGCTCGCCGATTTCCGAGTTCAGCAGCCAGAACAGCACCAGCGGCAGGAAGATCGCGACCACGGCGATCGCGACGATGTGCAGGAAGACGATGCGCCAGATCAGCGATTTGAACGTCGGTGACCTCAGCGCCACGTTATTTCTCCTCGGCCATCAGATAGCCGACACCGCGGATGGTGTGGATCACGACCTTGGCACCGTGCTCGGCGAGCTGCTTGCGCAGCCGCGAGACGTAGACCTCCACGGCATTGGACGCGACCTCGCCCTCGAGCCCGAAAATGTGATCCTCGACGTTCTTCTTCGGCACCACGCGGCCCTGTCGCCGCAACAAGATCTCCAGGACCGACGTCTCCCGCGCGGAAATGATCCGCGGCTGGTCGTCGACGAAGATCTGCCGGCTCTCGGTGTCGTAGACGAGATTGGCCAGGCGCAGCGAGCGGCCGAGCAACTGGCCGGGCCGCCGCAGGATCGCCTCCAGCCGCGCCACCAGCTCCTCCAGCGCAAACGGCTTTGCGAGGTAATCGTCGGCGCCGCTTCGCAGGCCGTTGACGCGATCCTGCAAGCCGCCGCGTGCGGTCAGCACCAGCACCGGCAGCGGGTCCATGTGGCGGCGCAGCTCGCGCAGCACCGCAAGGCCGTCGCCATCGGGCAGGCCGAGATCGAGGATCATGGCGGCATAGCTGACGTTGCGCACCGCCTCGCGCGCCTCGGCTGCGCTGCCGACGATGTCGCTCTCATAGCCTGCCGCCGTCAGGCCGTTTGCGACGAGCCGCGACAGCTCGACATTGTCTTCGACGATCAGAAGGCGCATCCGTATTCCCGCCGGCAACTCCACGGCTCGTGCCGCTTCGTCGATTTCTTCCACTATCCGCCGGATTTCGGCCAGCAAAAAGGCGAGCGCCATCCGCGTTTTCGTCTCCTGTAAGCTTCGCGTAAGCTCGGGCTGACCGATCGTGCCCAAGGCTCGGATGAGGGGTTACGCTCTCTCGTGGGACCTGAACCCCTCACCCGACCCGCAATCTCAAAATCAGCCAGCGGCGTCGAGAAATCGGTTAGCCGATTTCCAGATTGGGCATGAGAACCCTGGCAAGATCGGGCAGATTGTCAGGCAGAACGCCCTCTCCAGCGAGCATGAGCCGTCCATGTCCCGTTTGACCGCCGCCACCCCTGCATCGGAACGGCTGCACGCCCTCGATGCGGTCAGGGGTCTTGCCCTGCTGCTCGGCATTGTCCTGCACGCGACATTGTCGTTTGTCCCTGCCCCAACCCGGATCTGGTTCATCCAGGACACCCATCAAAGCCTGGTTTTGGGCCTGCTGTTCTTCGCCATCCACGTCTTCCGGATGACCACCTTCTTCCTGATGGCGGGTTTCTTCGCCCGCATGAGCCTTCATCGCCGCGGGGCTTGGGGCTTCGTCAGGGACAGGTTGCAGAGGATCGGCCTGCCGCTCGTGATCGGCTGGCCGATCGTGTTTACGCCGATGGCGCTGGTCGTGATCTGGGCTTCGGGCTTTCCCAATGGCGGTCCCGTCCCCGGCGCGCGCGGCTGGCCGCCGGTGCTGCCGAATTTCCCCCTCGCCCATCTCTGGTTTCTCTACGTGTTGCTGGAGCTCTATGTCGCCATGCTTCTACTGCGCAGCGCCCTCGTTTGGCTCGATGTGTCCGGCGCTCTGCGAACGGTCCTTGACCGTCTCTTCGCACGGATCATGCGAAATCCGCTGGCTCCCCTGGTTCTGGCGATCCCGATCGGCATCGCCTTCAGCCTCGACCAAAAATGGGTCAGCGTGATGGGGATCAGGACGCCGGATCAATCGCTCGTCACCAACCTGCAGGCTTGGATCGGTTTCGGCACCGCGTTCGGCATCGGCTGGCTGTTGCATCGGCAGCGCGATCTGCTGCGGACTCTGGAGCAGCGCTGGCTGTTGCACCTCGTGCTGGCGCTCGGCCTGATCCTGATCTGCTTCGTCCTTGCCGGCGTGATATTGTCCTCGCCCGGCGCGCCAAAACTGCCGGTCCGTTCCGACACGCTCAGGCTAGTCGCCGCCATCCTGTATGCACCGGCGATATGGATTTCCACGTTCGCGGTCATCGGCCTCGCGCTCCGCTTCATGTCGGGCTTCAGCCCGACGCGACGCTACATCGCCGACGCATCCTACTGGCTTTACCTGATCCACATGCCGATCGTGATGGCGTTGCAGGTCGCAGTGTCGCAACTGGATTGGCCCTGGCCGATCAAGTTTGTCACCATTCTCGCCGCTGCACTTGTCCCGATGCTGGTGAGCTATCACCTGCTGGTGCGCTTCACCATCATCGGCGTGGTGTTGAACGGCCGCCGCGCGCCACGCGAAGCGGCGCCCGCCGCGGCGGTCACCGGCTCCGCCGCGCCATGATGAGATCGGTAACTTGTTGGCAGATGCGGCAGGGTTGAATGAGACGTCGGGCTGTCATTGCCGGGGCGGTGCGGGACGTGCTCTCTGTCGCATGGCACTCAGGACGGCTGTCAAAAGCGCGAGTGCTTCGAAGACGGCAATGACCTCGAAGAGCGCAAAATCGTGATCGTAGTAGTCCACGGGGGCTCCGTTCCGGTGGTGGCCCGTGAGCAGCGATATCCATAGTGGAATCGACACGAGTACCGACGCGAGGGAGAGGATCAATGCGATCCTGCTTGCGATGAGGCTGCGAGGCGCGTTGCTGGTGCGACAGCTGTAGATCAGGAAAGGGATCGCGCCAATCACAAACAGAAAGCCGAAGGGCGGCCCCGCGACCGCCAAGACAAAATACCAATCCATTCAGGCCGTCTCCTTCGGAAGGCGCATGTTACGGTCAAAGAGACACGATTGGAACGAGTGCGCCAACACCCCCTGCGCGGCTTAATCCGCCAAGAGTGATATCTTGCCGACATGTCGGTTCGCGCCCCTCCCATTCGTCTTCCACCCAGAGCCTGCAGGGTGGAGCGAGGCCAAGCCTATTCGGCGGCGCGCCTCCAATCACCTCGACACCAAACAGAACCAAGTGCAAAAGGTGGATCATCGTCGCTCGGAAACGGGCTGGACGTTCAGCAGGGATCGAGGGACCATGGGCCATACTGCTCTGACGGCTTTCAGGGAGATTGCGGAAGCTGATTTCGATGACATGGCCGATGCGCTGATCGAAATGCAAGCTCACTATCGCGTCCACTGTCCGACACGGGACTCGATCATCGCCGGGTTGAAGTCGAGGCCCGTGGGATCGCGAATTCTGCTTGCTTGCGAGAACGATGGGATCGCTGGTTTCGCATGCTTTAGCGCCATCTATCCCGGACCTGGTCTGACATCAGGCTTTTTCCTGAAAGAGCTCTACGTTCGTCACGATCGACGCGGGAGTGGATTGGGGAAACGACTTATGGCGCAACTGGCCGTACTGGCCCGGCAAGAGGGCCATGAGCGCATCGACTGGACTGTCGATGCAGATGACCCACGGCTTCAACAGTTCTACGAGATGCTCGGAGGGCGCCCGCTACCGGAGAAACGGTTCTTCCGCCTGGCCGGCGCAAAGCTGACGGAGCTGGCTGAAACGTAGGCGCGTCCAAGGCACCGCACATTCGGCTTACATTCTTCTCGCCAGCCGCCTATTGTTTACGTTAAGGGCCGCCACGATCAGAAGCTCCTGAAGGATTGGCAGGTTGCGCTACCGCTTCGAGGACTTCGTGCTCGACACCGACCGGCGCGAGCTGCATCGCGGGACGGAAATGGTCTCTGTTGCTCCGCAGGTATTCGACCTCCTCGAATATCTGATCCGCAACAGGGAGCGCGTGGTTGGCAAGGAGGATTTGATCGATGCCATTTGGAACGGCCGCGTCGTATCGGATGCAGCGCTGACGACCCGCCTCAATGTGGCCCGAAGCGTCGTTGGCGATTCCGGCGAGGAGCAGCGCCTCATCAAAACGCTGCCGCGCAAGGGATTCCGCTTCGTCGGGTCAGTAAGGGAAGTACCGGAACCGGGATCCATCGCGTTTCCCGACCATCGCGTGGATCCATCCAGATCAGCCCCCGCGCTCCCGGACAGACCCTCAATAGCGGTATTACCGTTCCAAAACATGAGTGGCGATCCCGATCAGGACTATTTTGCTGATGGCATGGTGGATGAAATCACCACCGCGCTGTCGCGGTTCAAATTTCTCTTCGTGATCGCGCGCAATTCCAGTTTTGCGTACAAGGGCAAAGCCGTCGACATCAAGCAGGTCGGGCGCGAGCTCGGCGTGCGGTACGTGCTCGAGGGCAGCGTGCGCAAGGCGGCGGGAAAAGTCCGCATCATCGGCCAATTGATCGATGCCGCGACCGGGATGTACCTTTGGGCCGATCGCTTTGAAGGTGACCTGAGCGATTTATTCGCTCTCCAGGATCGCATGGCCGAGAGCGTCGTCTCAGCCGTTGCACCCAAAATGTTTCAGATCGAAATGGGCTTGGCCGCGCGTCGGCCGAACGACCTGAGTGCCTACGACCTCTGCCTTCGAGCGATACCGCATCTGAACTCACGCACCCCCGAAGGAACAGCCGAGGCGCTTCGGCTTGCGTCTCGCGCATTGGAGATTGACCCCGGGTACGGCTTTGCTGCGACCCTTGCCGGCACCTGCCACTTTATAAATGTTGGTGAGGAATGGGCGGCCGATCCGACGTCGCAAGCTGCGGCACTTGCGCAAGGGTTTCAACTGCTCCGGTTGGCAATTCGCATTGACGAGAACGACTGTGAGGCGTTGAGCGCACTGAGCCGTGCAATGTCCATGTGGACTTTCGATTTCGATACCGCAAAGGAGTTGGCCGACCGCGCCGTTGCTTCCAACCCCAATGCAACCGACGCATGGGTCCATCGAGGTTGGACTTACGTTACAGCGGGGCGGCCTGAAGAGGCGATCAGGAGTTTTGAGCGCGCGATTCGATTAAGCCCATTTGACCGGCTGCTCACTTCAAACCTGGTGGGGATCGGCTGTGCATTCATTGACCTTGGTCGTTTCGACGACGCAGTCGCTTCGGCCAGGAAGGCTCTACAAAGGGACCAGGCTTACGGGGCGGCGTACCGCTGCCTCGCGGCTGCGCTCGCGCACCTTGGGCAGGATACAGAAGCCAGGAAGATGGCGAACCGACTTCTCGAGATCGAGCCTGATTTCCGGATATCGAAATTGATGGCGCGTGGTCAACGGAGCCCGATGATCATCGAGGGGCTGCGCAAGGCGGGACTTCCGGAGTGAACGGTGACTTCCGCCAGCCAAGAAACTGACATCTCCGCACCGCCCCGGCGTGCGTCCGTCCGTAAGGTGAGCGTCAGCGAAGGCTGATAACAGGGTTTCGCTTTTGGCCACGACGATTGCCTCACCGCGCCCTGCTGCACGGTGAACGGTGAGTTGTGCGCGAACGCATCCGAAACCATTGGGGTGAAGAGCGTCATGGCATTTCGCATCAAGCATGCGGGCTTTGCAGCGAGCATTGCTGCCGTAGCCGTCCTCGTTGCTGGCGCCTGGCTCTTGACGCGCACGAGCGAGGTGCGCTCGGCCAAGGCGGCGCAACCGGCCGCCGATGGCGATGTCGACATCACCAGCCAGACCGTTAACGTCACGGACAAGCAGGCCGACGGGTTCAAGATCCTGCCCGCGGAGTCGCGCGCCTTCAGCGTCATGAAGAATGCCGTCGGATCGATCGACTTCAACCAGAACATGCTGGTGCAGGTGTTCACGCCCAATGCAGGCAAGATCGTCGACACCTTCTTCAACGTCGGCGAGACCGTGACCAAGGGGCAGACGCTGTTCACCATCGACAGCCCCGACCTGCTCCAGGCCGAATCCACCCTGCTCGCGGCCGCGGGCGTGCTGGAGCTGCAAACGCGCACGCTGACGCGCGTCAAGCAACTTCTGAAGACCGGCGGTGGCGCGCAGAAGGACGTCGACCAGGCGACCTCCGATCAGCAGACCGCGGAAGGCAACTACAAAGCCGCGCGCGACGCCGTGCGTATCTTCGGCAAGACCGACGAGGAGATCGACCGCATCGTCGCCGATCGCAAGGTCGATTCGATCCTGATCGTGTCGAGCCCGATCTCGGGCCAGGTCGTCGCCCGCAACGCCGCTCCCGGGCTCTACGTCCAGCCCGGCAACGCGCCGGCGCCCTTCACTCTTGCCGACCTCTCGACGATGTGGATGGCCGCCAACGTCATCGAGATCGATGCGCCGGCCTACCGGATCGGTCAGCCGGTCGCCGTCAGCGTCCCAGCCTATCCTGACGAGGCGTTTCGCGGCCACGTGACCACGCTTGGGCTCAACATCGACCCGAACACGCATCGGCAGCTCGTCCGCTCCGTCATCGACGACCCCACCCACAAGCTGCGCGCCGGCATGCTGGCGAGCTTCACCATCGAGATCGATGGCCCCAGGCTGTCCGTCGCCGTGCCGTCGGAGGCCGTCGTGCGCGAGGGCGACGGCACCATGACGGTCTGGGTCACGGCCGACCGACACCGCTTCGAGCGCCGCAACGTGAAGGTTGGCATGGCCCAGGATGGCTGGTGGCAGATCCTAGACGGGCTGAAGCCCGGCGAGTTCGTGGCCTCGAGCGGCGCCATTTTCCTCTCCAACAAGCTCGCGACCGCGACCACGGGCTGAATCGGCTGCCCGCCAACCGCGCCGCGCTAAGTGCAAGATCTTGGTCAAGAGCATCATCAATTTCGGCCTGACCCGAAGCGCGATCGTCGTGCTCGGCCTCGTCGTATTCTGCGCCGCCGGGCTTGCAGCCTTCAGCAAGCTCAACATCGAGGCCTATCCCAATCCGGCGCCGGTGATCCTGGAAATCACCGCGCAGGCGCCGGGACTGTCGGCCGAGGAGATGGAAAAGTACTACACCATCCCGATCGAGGTCGGGCTCTATCCGACGCCCGGCGTCGTCAACATCCGCTCGACCTCGTTCTACGGTCTGTCCTTCGTCCGCGTCACTTTCCGCTACGACGTCGACTACTATTTTGCGCTGACGCAGGCCGCCAACAGCATCCAGCAGAACATCACCCTGCCCGGCAACCTGGTGCCGACGATCCAGCAGTCGAGCCTGGTTGGCGAGATCTATCGCTACCAGCTCGTCGGCCCGCCGAATTTCGGGCTCACCAACCTGCGCACGCTGCAAGATTATGTCGTCACCCGCCGCCTGATGACCATACCAGGCGTGGTGCAGATCAATTCCTGGGGCGGCACCACCAAGCAGTTCAACGTCGATGCCGACCTCGCCAAGCTCGAGGCCTACAACATCACCGTGCCGCAGCTCGTCACGGCGCTCGGCAATGCCAACGTCAATGTCGGGGGCCGCGAGATCGCGATCGGCCAACAATCGGTCAACATCCGCGGCATCGGCCTGATCGATTCCGGCGGCGCCGACGACATCACCAAGGGCTACAAGGTCAGCGACATCGAGAATATCGTTCTCACCCAGTCGGGCGGCCTGCCGATCCAGATCAAGGACGTCGCAAAGGTCTCGGTCGGATAC
Organism: Bradyrhizobium iriomotense; assembly: GCF_030160715.1. Taxonomy (GTDB): domain Bacteria; phylum Pseudomonadota; class Alphaproteobacteria; order Rhizobiales; family Xanthobacteraceae; genus Bradyrhizobium; species Bradyrhizobium iriomotense. The sequence goes on along the minus strand of NZ_BSOW01000001.1, from coordinate 426,847 downwards.
GTGCCGCGGCTCGGCATCGCCGGCAAGGGCAGGGATGACGACGTCGCCGCCGCGATCGTCGTCATGGGCCGGACCCAGCACACCAACGACATCATCCCGAAGGTCGAGGAAGAGGTCGCCAAGATCAACAGCGACGGCACCCTGCCCCCAGGTGTGAAGGTCGTGCCCTATTACGACCGCAGCTCGCTCGTCGGCGTCACGACCCACACGGTGCTGCACAACCTCGTGTTCGGCTGCCTCCTGGTGTTCGTGATCCAGTGGGTGTTCTTGGGTGATCTGCGCAGCGCGCTGATCGTCTCGGCCAACATCCCGTTCGCGCTGTTCTTCGCCATCATGATCCTGGTGCTGCAAGGCGAGGACGCCAACCTGCTGTCGCTCGGTGCGGTCGATTTCGGCATCATCGTCGATTCCGCCGTCATCATGATGGAGAACATCTTTCGCAACTTCCAATCGAGCCCCGAGAGCCGCGCGCGCGTGCTGCAAAATCTCGCGGAGGGCTATTGGGGTGCCGACCCGACCGCCCCCACCCACGGCCAGCCAGCGGCCGCGCGCTGGACCGAGCGGCTGCGGATGATTTTCGTCAGCGCGCTCCAGGTCGACAAGGCGGTGTTCTTCACCGCCGCGATCACCGTAACCGCCTTCGTGCCGCTGTTCACGATGCAGGGCGTCGAGGGCCAGATCTTTGGGCCGATGGCGCGTACCTATGGTTACGCGCTCGCCGGCGCCCTGCTCGCGACCTTCACGGTGACGCCGGTGCTGGCCGCGCTGCTGCTGCCCGAGCATATCGAGGAAACCGAGACCGTCATCGTGCGCTGGTTACGCAAGGCTTATACGCCGGTGCTGCGCTGGGCGCTCGCCCGCGTGAAGCTCGCAGTGACCGCCGGCCTCATCTTCCTCGCCATCTCGACGCTCGCGGCCAGCCGCCTCGGCAGCGAATTCCTGCCTGCGCTCGAAGAGGGCAATTTCTGGATCCGTGCCGCGATGCCGCCGACGATCTCGCTCGATGCCGGCACCGAGGCGACGCGCAAGATGCGCGACGTCCTGCTCCGTCATCCCGAGATCATCACGGTCGTCTCGCAGCACGGCCGCCCCGACAATGGCAGCGACGCCTCGCCCTTCTCCAACGTCGAGCTGTTCGCACCGATCAAGCCGTTCGACGAATGGCCGAAGGGCCTGACCAAGGAAAAGCTCTCCGAGGAGCTCCAGAAGGAGTTCGACGAGGAGCTGCCCGGCGTCACCTTCAACTTCTCCCAATACATCCAGGACAACGTCGAGGAAGCACTGTCCGGTGTGAAGGGCGCCAATTCGGTCAAGATCATCGGCCCGAATCTGGACGTTCTGGAGCAGACCGCCACCAAGGTCATGGATGTCATGCGCGACGTCCGTGGCGTCGCCGATCTCGGCATCTTCCACCTCGTCGGCCAACCCAACCTCAACATCAAGGTTGTCAGAGAGAAGGCCGCGCGCTACGGGCTCAACACCGGCGACATCACCGCGGTGGTCCAGGCCGCGCTCGGCGGCACCATCGCGACGAACGTTCTGGAAGGCGATCGCTCCTTCGCGGTGGCGGTCCGGCTCGACCCGAAGTTCCGCGAGAGCATCGACGCGGTGCGCGACCTCAAGGTCGCCTATTCGACGACGTCGGGCGCCAATGCCTACATTCCCCTGAGCGAGCTTGCCGACATCACCCTCAACACCGGTGCGCTGTTCATCTACCGCGAGCGCAGCCAGCGCTACATCCCGATCAAGTTCAGCGTGCGCGGCCGCGATCTCGGCGGCACGGTCGCAGAGGCGCAGCAGCGCGTCGCGGATAATATTCAGCTTCCGCCCGGTTACCGCATCATCTGGTCGGGCGAGTTCGACAACCTGGAAGCCGCCAAGGCCCGCCTCATGGTCGTCGTGCCGGTGACGCTGCTTCTGATCTTCGTCCTGCTCTATAGCCTCTTCAATTCGGTGCGCGACAGCCTGCTTGCGCTTGCCGGAATCCCTTTTGCCGTCGGCGGCGGCCTGATCGCGCTGTACCTCGCCGGCCTCGACTTCAGCATCTCGGCCGCGATCGGATTCATCTCGCTGTTCGGCGTCGCCGTGATGGACGGCATCCTCAACATCACCTATTTCCGCGAGCTGCGCGCCTCCGGCATGAGCATCGCAGAAGCCGTGTTCAGCGGTGCAGAGCAGCGCATGCGGCCGATGCTGATGACCGCGCTCTCGGCCGGCGTCGGCCTGTTTCCGGCGGCGCTCTCGCACGGCATCGGTAGCCAGGTGCAGCGGCCGCTCGCGACCGTCGTGGTCGGCGGCATGTTCATCGGTCCGCTCCTGCTGCTTGTGATCGCGCCGGCGCTGCGCAAGATTTTCCTGTCGCGGGAACGGGCGGCGCCGCACGAGGACGGCGCGGCGACGGCGCCGCCTGAAGTGGCTCATTAGGACGGTTGCGATGCGTCGCGTGACGATCAACACCACAATTCGCAAAGCGTTGCACGCCGGCGCAGCAAGCCTGTCTCTCGCAGGCTGCGCCGTGGGCCCGAATTTCGAGCCACCGCCGGCACCTGGCGTCTCCCGTTATACGCCGGAGCCGCTCGCCTCGCCCCACGCCGATGCCGATGGCCCGCGCGTGCCGCGGCAGCAATTCGTCGACGGCGCCGATATTCCGAAGCGCTGGTGGGCGGCGTTCCGCTCGAAGCCCTTGAACGAGCTGATCCGGCTCTCGGTCGAGCACAATCCCTCACTGCAATCCGCCGAAGCCGCGATCCGCGTCGCGAACTTCAACGCGCTGGCGCAGCGTGGCCTGTTCTTCCCACAGGTCGGCGTCAACTACACGCCGTCCGACCAGCAATTCTCCAATGCGACGCAGTCCAGCCCCCTGGACGCACCGCAGTCGCGCTACACGCTCCACACGGTGCAGCTCAACATCAGCTTCGTGCCCGACATCTGGGGCCAGAACGTCCGCGCCGTCGAAAGCCTGGATGCCCAGACCGAGCAGGCCCAGTTCCAGCTCGAGGCCGCCTATCTGGCGCTCACCGCCAACGTGGTCACGGCGGCGGTCCAGGAAGCCTCGCTGCGCGGGCAGATCGCCGCGACCGAGCGTATCGTCAAGATCGAGCGCGACATTCTCGGCATCCTCAAGACGCAGTTCGAGGCCGGCCAGGCCGCACAGGTCGACGTGCTCACCCAGGAGACTGCGCTTGCGCAGGCCGAGCAGACGCTGCCGCCGCTGCAAAAGCAGCTCGCGGTGCAGCGCGACCTGCTCACAGCGCTCGCCGGACAGTTTTCCGCCGACGAGGTGCTGCAAAAGTTCGACCTCCAGCACCTCGCCCTGCCTGCCAACCTGCCGGTGAGCCTGCCGAGCACCCTGGTCGCCCAACGCCCTGACGTGCGCGCGGCCGAAGCGAACATGCACTCGGCGAGTGCTCAGGTCGGGGTTGCGATCGCGGCACGGTTGCCGAACCTCACGCTCACGGGCAACCCGGGCACCAGCGCGTTCAAGCCGGCGGAGTTGTTCACCCAAGGCACGCTGTTCTACACGGTCGCCGCGAGTGCGACGCAGCCGCTGTTCGACGGCCTCACGCTCTATCACAAGCAGAAAGCCGCCGAGGCATCGCTCGACCAGGCCGAGGCGCTGTATCGCCAGGCCGTGATCACCGCGATGCAGAACGTCGCCGATGCGCTGCGCTCCCTGCAAGCCGATGCACGCGCTGTGCAGGCCGCGATCAAGGCCGAAACCGCGGCGAAGGCGAGCCTCGACATCGTACAGAAACAGCTCGTGCTCGGCCAGATCACCCAGGTGACCGTGCTGAATGCGCAGCAGGCCTATTTCAACGCGGCGATCACCCGCGTGCAGGCGGAAGCGACGCGGCTGTCGGACACCGCAGCCCTGTTCATGGCACTTGGCGGCGGCTGGCCGGCGCAATGCGCCACACCCGTCTGGCGCGAATGCGTATTCGCAGATGGGCCTGCCCGGCCCATGAAGGTCGTCGAGGCTAAGTAGCACACCCCGCGCAAGCACATCCGTCAAAGAGCGCTCTTGGTGCTTGCCCCGCTCGGACGACCAGCTCTTGCACGGCTATGGGGGGCGTGGCTTGTCTTCCGCGGATCGCGCCATGATTGCATTTTGCCACTGATTTGCCCGACGCGTCAACCGATTTCGGGAAATGCGCAGCACATCACAAGCGACCACCCTCCTCCTTTGCATGGGGTTGTTTTTCAGATTTTTGCTCGGCGCCCGCCAGGGGATGCAAAAAGCCCGGCCTCGCATTGCGAGACCGGGCTTTCGTGCTCGACGGAAGATCGCCCCGCAAGGTGCTGGTCACGTCAGCTCTGCGAGTGACGCGCCATGAAGATGTCGTAGCCGACCTCGGCGACCTGGAACCAGGCGTAGCCGTCGTTGGAGAACTTGGTGAGGGACTCGTACACCTTCTTGAAGTTGGGGTTGGTCGCGCTGACCTCGGCGTGCAGCTCCTTCGCCGCCTTGTAGCAGGCGTCCATGATCGGCGGCGAGAAGGCGTGCAGCTTGGTGTTGTTCGCAAGCAGCTTGCGCAGCGCCATCGGATTGGCCTGGTCGTAGCGCGCCATCATGTAGTTGTTGGCGTAGTGGCCGGCCTGCTCTAGAACGCTCTGATAGTACTTCGGCAGCGCATTCCATTTGTCGAGGTTGACGAAGGCGAGCAGCATCGGGCCGCCTTCCCACCAGCCGGGATAGTAGTAGTGCGGCGCGATCTTGTAGAAGCCGAGCTTCTCGTCGTCGTAGGGACCGACCCATTCGGCGGCGTCGATGGTGCCTTTTTCCAGCGCCGGATAGATATCGCCGCCGGCAAGCTGCTGCGGCACCACGCCGAGCTTCTGGAGCGCGCGGCCGGCAAAGCCGCCGATCCGGAATTTCATGCCCTTGAGGTCTTCGGGTGTGTTGACCTCTTTTCTGAACCAGCCACCCATCTGGCAGCCCGTGTTGCCCGCAAGCAGCGAGATCACGTTGTAGCTCTTGTAGAACTCGTTGAGCACTTCACGGCCACCACCCAGCATGTACCAGGCCTGGTTGATACGCATGTTGGGACCGAACGGCACCGACGAGCCGAACGTGAAGGTCGGGTCCTTGCCGAAGTAGTAGTAGGACGCGGTGTGGCCGATCTCGCAAGTCGCGTTCTGCACGGCGTCCAAGACCTGAAGGCCCGGCACGATCTCGCCGGCCGCGAATATCTGGATCTGGAATTTGTTGTCGGTCGCCTCCGCGACCATCTTGCACATCATCTCGGCGCCGCCATAGAGCGTGTCGAGCGATTTCGGCCAGCTCGTCGGCATGCGCCATTTGATCTCCGGCATCGATTGCGCGATGGCGGGAGCGGCGAGCGTGGCAGCGCCGGCGGCACCAAGTCCGGTGACTTTGATGAAGTCTCTTCTTTTCATGTTTCCTGCCCTGATGGTTGCGATTGCGAGCCTTCTTGCCGAGGCTTGGCGGGCAGCATGGAACATCCCGGTACCGATTGCCATCCCGACGAAGGTCAGGGCATGCAAAAAGCCCGGCCTCACGAGGAGGCCGGGCTTTCCGGTCTTGAGGGGGCGTGCCTAAGCCTTGATCAGCCGCGGGTGCGCGAGCGGATCATGAAGCTGTCGTAGGTGTATTCGGCGACCTGCCACCACAGATATTCATCCGAGCGGTAGGCCTGCATGGCGTCGATCGACTTCTTGAAGTCGGGGTTCTTGGCCGAGATCTCGGCCCACAGCTCGTTGGTCGCCTTGAGGCAGGCTTCGAGCACTTCGTTGGTGAAGGGACGAAGCTGGGTGCCGCCGGCCACCAGCCGCTTCAGCGCCGCCGGGTTGACCATGTCGTAGCGCGCGGCCATCCAGGTGTTGGCGTTGACCGTCGCGTTGCTCAGGATCGCCTGGTAGGCCTTCGGCAGCGCATTCCACTTGTCCAGGTTGACGAAGGCATGGACGGTCGGACCGCCCTCCCAGAAGCCGGGATAGTAGTAGTACTTGGCGACCTTGGCGAAGCCGAGCTTCTCGTCGTCATAGGGGCCGACCCACTCGGCCGCGTCGATGGTGCCCTTCTCCAGCGCCGGATAGATGTCGCCGCCGGCGAGCTGTTGCGGCACCACGCCGACCTTCTGAAGCACCTGGCCGGCGATGCCGCCGATGCGGAATTTCAGGCCCGAGAGATCGGCGACCGTCTTGATCTCCTTGCGGAACCAGCCGCCCATCTGGGTGCCGGTGTTGCCGCAGGGGAAGCCGATCACGTTCGACTTCTTGAAGAACTCGTTGCCGAGCTCGGCGCCGCCGCCCTGGTACCACCAGGAGTTCTGCTGGCGCGCATTGAGGCCGAACGGCACCGAGGCGTAGATCGCGAACGTCGGATCCTTGCCGACGTAGTAGTACGACACGGTGTGGCTCATCTCGACCGTGCCGTTGGAGGTCGCATCCAGCGCCTGCAGGCCCGGGACGACTTCGCCGGCCGCGAACACCTGGATCTGGAACTTGTTGTCGGTCATCTCGGCGACGTATTTCGCCACCTGCTCGGCGCCGCCATAGATGGTGTCGAGCGATTTCGGAAAGCTCGACGTCAGGCGCCACTTCACCTCGGGCGAGGACTGCGCAATCGCCGGCGAGGCCACCGCGGTCGCCGCCGCGCCTGCTGCCGACACTTTCAAGAAATCACGACGCTTCATCTTCAGGTCTCTCCTTGCTGGGGCGTTTTCCCCGACGTCTCTTTTGCCGCCGCTAGTCTCGGCGATGCGTGATGGCCGCGTCGAACCGAAGGCGATTGACTGCCGGGGCGTTTAGCACGGAAGCCCGGTTTTCGGAACGCGACAATGGCATGACGGGACTGTACGAAAGTCGCATGCCTCTGCCGGCGGGCTTTAGCCTGCGGAAATTACGGGCTTGAGCTGGTCCCTGATTTGGCCCGCGATGGCGCGATAGATCGCCGCATGGGGCCCATCCGGCTCGCTGTCAACCACCGGTTTTCCAGCATCGGAGGTCTCGCGAATCGCCATGTGCAAGGGGACCTCGCCCAGGAACGGGACGGCGAGCTTTTCGGCCTCGTGGCGCGCCCCGCCATGGCCGAAAATGTCCGATTTCGTGCCACAATGCGGGCACTGGAAATAGCTCATGTTCTCGACGATGCCGAGCACGGGGACGTTCACCTTCTTGAACATGGCAAGGCCCCGCCGCGCGTCGATCAGCGACAGGTCCTGCGGGGTCGAGACGATGACGGCGCCCTTCAGGGGCACGTTCTGCGCGAGCGTGAGCTGCGCATCGCCCGTTCCCGGTGGCATGTCGACGACAAGGACGTCGAGCTTGCCCCATTCGACGTCGCGCAGCATCTGCGTCACCGCCGACATCACCATCGGGCCGCGCCAGATCATCGCGGTCTCTTCCTCGACCAGGAATCCGATCGACATGATCGACAGACCAAAACGCTTGAGCGGAATCATCTTCCGCTCCTCGTTCAGTTCGGGCTTGTCGTGCAGCCCCGTCAGCCGCGGCACCGAAGGACCGTAGATGTCGGCATCGAGCAGCCCGACCTTGAGGCCGAGGTCGCGCAGGCCCAGCGCCAGGTTGAGCGCGGTGGTCGACTTGCCGACCCCGCCCTTGCCGGAGGCAACTGCGATGACGGCGGCGACGCCGGGAATCTCGGCCTGACGCGACATCGGAGAGGTGCCGCCCTGCGGCGGCCGGTGGGCATGGACCGGCTGTACGCCCGGCGCGCCACGGCTCGGCGGCGGCGGTGGCGCGATGCCCGGCTTGCGCTCGGCGGTCAGCGCCACCATGGCCGTGGTGACGCCGGGAATGGCACGCACGGCGGCCTCGGCCTCGGCCCGGACCTGCTCCCAGGCCCGCGCCTCCGCGGCATCGACATTGATCGAGAAGAACACCTTGCCGTCACTGGTGCTGATCGCACTCAACACATTGGCATTGGTGAGCGCGACCCCGCGCGGCGATTTGATCCGGCTGAGGCTGTCGAGAACCTGCTGCTGCGTCACGCTCAAAGCGCATCTCCTGAACGGAGCATGATCCGGAAAAGTGTGTAGCGGTTTTCCGGTAAGATCATGCTCAACTATGAGACCCCTGAAGCGCGATCCTGATCGCGCTTCAGGGCGATGCGACCCATTAGAGCGGAAACGCCCAAAAGGCTACTGCCTGCCGATATCGCCGGCCGTCTCGACCGGGGCCGCCGCCCCCTGCTCCTTGGCCGCCTCGTAATTCAGCTCGATCATGACCCCGTTGGGGTCGTGCACGAAGATCTGCCAGAGGTCGCCGCCGGGCACCTGCCGGGAGTCGAATTTCATGCCCTTGCCGCTCAGCCGCTGCCTCATGCCATCGAAACCGCGGCTGGCGAAGGCAACGTGATGGACAACGCCTGAATCGGGCTTTTGGGCCTCGTCCGTCGGGGAAATATCGACGAGGTGCACCACCGGCTTGCCCTCGCTGTACATCCACGCGCCGGGGAAAGCGAAATCGGGCCGCGGGCCCTTCTCAAGGCCCAGCACATCCTCATAGAAGCGGACGGTCTCGGCCAGTTTCCGGGTCCTGATGTTGAAATGATCGAGCATGCCAACGCTCACGGCCATGCCTTGCACTCCCTTTTTTTGTATCCTTGTTCGCTCATCCTAGCACAGGAGACCATCAAACGAAGCCGTTGCCCTCCGGCCTCAAGGGTTTATGGTGCGCCTCCGATCCGCCCTTTCGGGGCGGAACCGCCAAAAACCCTCGATCGTGTGGGCCGGCCGCCTCAAAGCCCGGTAACACCCCGCAAGAACACCCAAGCACAAGCAAGGTCACTCATATGGCTAAAGTCGCTTTCCTCGGTCTCGGCGTCATGGGCTTCCCCATGGCCGGCCACCTCGTCAAGAAGGGTGGCCATGAGGTCACCGTCTACAACCGCACCGCGGCCAAGGCGAAGGAATGGGCGGACAAGTTCGGCGGCAAGACCGCAGCGACCCCGAAGGCGGCGGCCGAGGGCCAGGATTTCGTGATGTGCTGCGTCGGCAACGACAACGATCTGCGCGCGGTGACGATCGGTCCCGACGGCGCCTTTGCGGGCATGAAGAAGGGCGCGACCTTCGTCGACCACACCACCGCTTCCGCCGAGGTCGCGCGCGAGCTTGATGCTGCCGCCACCAAGGGCGGCTTCAAATTCGTCGATGCCCCCGTCTCCGGCGGACAGGCTGGCGCCGAGAACGGCGTCCTGACCGTGATGTGCGGCGGCGCCGCGGACGCCTATGCCGGTGCCGAGCCGGTCATCGCGGCCTATGCGCGGATGTGCAAGCTGCTGGGGCCTGCAGGCTCTGGACAACTCACCAAGATGGTCAATCAGATCTGCATCGCAGGCCTCGTCCAGGGCCTCTCCGAAGGCATTCACTTCGCCAAGAAGTCGGGCCTCGACGTTGCCGCCGTGATCGACACCATCTCCAAGGGCGCGGCGCAGTCCTGGCAGATGGAAAACCGCTACAAGACCATGAACGACGGCAAGTACGATTTCGGCTTCGCCGTCGAATGGATGCGCAAGGATCTTTCGATCTGCATCGCGGAAGCCCGCCGCAACGGGGCGAACCTGCCGGTGACCGCGCTGGTCGATCAGTTCTACGCCGAAGTCGAGAAGATGGGCGGCAAGCGCTGGGATACGTCGAGCCTGCTCGCGCGGCTGCAACGCTGATGGCCGCATAATCCTGGACCTGTCTTGCTGATCGCGATCGCCGCCATCTTCGTCGTTGCCTACGTGGCGATCGCGCTCGAACATCCGCTCGGCATCAACAAGAGCGCGACCGCGCTGATCGGCGCGGTTCTGCTCTGGACGGTGTACGCGGTCAGGGGCGGCGACCACACCCTGGTCGGTCATCAACTCGACGAATCCGTCGCCGCGACGGCGCAGATCGTGTTCTTCCTGATCGGCGCCATGACGATCGTCGAGGTAATCGACGCCCATGACGGCTTCGAGGTCATCACCTCGCGAATCCACACCACGAGCCAGGTTCAACTCATGTGGCTGGTCGGATTCGTGGCGTTCTTCCTGAGCGCGGTCCTGGACAATCTGACGACCACCATCGTCATGGTCTCGCTGATCCAGAGACTGATCTCCAGGCGCGATGACCGCCTGCTCTTCGCCTCCCTCATCGTGATCGCCGCGAATGCGGGCGGTGCGTGGACCGTGATCGGCGACGTAACCACGACCATGCTCTGGATCGGCGGAGAGATCTCGCCAATGAACATCATGGGCGCGGTGTTTCCGGCCTCGATCGTCAATCTGCTCGTGCCGCTCGCGTTCATCAGCTTTTCGCTGAGGGGCAAAACGATTGCGCCGCCGCCGAAGGAGGACCGGCTGCAAGGGATCGAGCTGTTCGAGCGCAACCTGATGTTCCTCCTTGGGCTTGGCGTGCTGATCGCTGTGCCCGCCTTCAAGACGCTCACGCATCTGCCACCCTTCATGGGTGTTCTGCTCGGACTCGGTATCGTCTGGCTGGTCGGCGAGATTATCCACCGCCACAAGGACGAGCACGTGCGCCGTCCCCTCACCCTGGCGCATGCGCTGACCCGGATCGACATGAGCTCGATCGTGTTCTTCGTCGGCATCCTGCTCGCGGTCGCCTGCCTCGAACATGCCGGCCTGCTGGCGACGCTCGCGCGATGGCTGGATACGACCATCGGCCGGCAGGACATCATCGTCATCCTGCTCGGCCTGCTCAGCGCCATCATCGACAACGTGCCGCTCGTCGCCGCAACCATGGGCATGTACGACCTCGCGCACTACCCACCCGACAGCTTCATCTGGGAGTTCATCGCCTATTGCGCCGGCACCGGCGGCTCGATCCTGATCATCGGCTCGGCCGCGGGCGTCGCCGCCATGGGGCTCGAGAAGATCGAGTTCTTCTGGTATGCCCGCCGCATCGCAGGACCGGCGCTCGCCGGTTATCTGGCCGGGGCCGTGGTCTATATCGCGCAGCATGCGGCGATGCATTGAGCCGGCAACTCGCCGCAGTTCGATCGATCGAATTAACTTCCCGTTAACGTAATTCTTTAGCTCCTTAAGTCAGCTCTTAAGGATTTATTGCCAGAGATAGAGAATGCAGAAGGCCCGCGTCGGCGTGGGCAGGAATTCGTGTTGCTTGATGAGTAACCCCGCTGAAAAGCCCGAGGTCGTGCAGCTTCCGGCCGAGCCGGCGAGCGTGCCATCGGCGAGCCATCGCCGGGCTGCGGCGCAGCGGGTGCGCGAGGCGCGCGACAAGTTAACGTCGACCAGCGGAACACGGCCCGCCTTCGACAACGAAATGCTGCGCCAATATGCGCAGACGCGCCTGTCGGCATCCTACGTCGTGATGCTGCTGGTGGTCGCGACCGGCCTGCTGTTCGGGCTCTGGATGCAGCCGGTTCCGGCGGCGCTCTGGACGGTCGGCATGCTCTGCATCCACGCCGCCATGATCCGGAGCTGCCGCCGCTATCTCGCGGAGCCGGCCTTGCCCGCCGTCACGCGCAGATGGCGCACGCGATTCGTCGTGCTCGACCTGCTCTACGGCCTGTGCTGGATGGCGATCCTGATCCATCCCGTGCTCGACGTCGTCACGGAAACGCTGATGGTGTTCCTGATGCTGCTGGTGATCGCAGTATCGAGCATGCTGGCGGCCAATCTGCCGATCGCGGCGCTTGCGGCCACCGCGCCGGTTGCAGTCGCGATGGCGCTGAGCTTTGCGATGAGCGGCTCGCTTGACAATTACATCCTGGCGGCGCTGTCGCTCGCCGCCGAAGGCTATTTCGTGCTCCTGGCGCACCGGCTGCACTCCTCGACCTTCGCAACGCTGGAGGCGCGCGCGGAGAAGGACGCGCTGATCGGCGAACTGGAACAGGCCAAGGCGATCTCGGACGAGGCGCGGCACCGCGCCGAATCCGCCAACGTCGCAAAATCGCGTTTCCTCGCGCAGATGAGCCACGAGCTGCGCACGCCGCTGAACGCGATCCTCGGTTTCTCCGAGGTGATGAAGAGCGAGATCTTTGGCGCGCATCAGGTCGCCGTCTACAAGGAATATTCCGCCGACATCCATAATTCCGGCGTACATCTGCTGAATCTCATCAACGAGATCCTCGACCTGTCCCGGATCGAGGCCGGCCGCTACGAGCTGAACGAGGAAGCAGTATCGCTGGTGGGCATCGTCGCCGACTGCCATCATCTGATGAAGCTGCGCGCCTCGAGCCGCGGCATCACCATTCACGAGGTCTACGAGCAGGCGATGCCGCGGCTGTGGGCCGACGAGCGTGCGATCCGCCAGGTCGTGCTCAATTTGGTGTCCAACTCCATCAAGTTCACCCCGCAGGGCGGCGAGATCTGGCTGAAGGTCGGCTGGACCGCTTCGGGCGGGCAATACCTCTCGGTGAAGGACACCGGCTCGGGCATTCCCGAAGACGAAATCCCGGTCGTGCTCGCCTCCTTCGGCCAGGGCTCGAACTCGATCAAATCGGCCGAACAGGGCGCAGGCCTTGGCCTTCCCATCGCCAAGAACCTCATCGATCTGCACGGCGGCACGTTCACGCTGAAATCGAAGCTGCGCATCGGCACCGAGGTGATCGTCACCTTCCCGCCGGAGCGCGTGATGAGCGCGCTTGCGCCGATGACGGAAGAAGCTCCGCCGCTCCAGCCCGACGGTTCCGGTGTCACGGACGAAAAACGCCGGCCGCGCCACAAGCCGATCATGAGCGCAGGCACGGGTTCGTAAGAGATGCTTGCAGAACTGCCCAGCGATCCTTCACACTGCGGGAATGAGCAAAGACACGCCGTGCGTCGCCGTCTGCATGATCGACCCCAAGACAAAGCTGTGCTTCGGCTGCGGCCGCACGCTGCCGGAAATCGCGCGCTGGCACGCCATGGAGCGAGCGGAACGGCTCGCCCTCATGGCGCAGCTTCCCGCACGCATGGCCGATGCAGGGCTATCGCCGTTCAATACGGCACCGAAACCCGCCTGATGCTTGTCAACGGGGGCGCGCGATGAGCCGCCTCTTCCTGGTGCTGTTACTATTGACCGCGACCGCGGGCGCCGTGGTCGCCTACCGGGACCCCGAGCAGGTCGCTCGCGCCAGCGATACCGTCTCCGATCTCTTGCGCCATCGCACCCGCCTGAAGACGCGCGCCGTGGAGGTGCAGCGTGGCCGCGGCGGCGAATTCGCGCTGCAGGCGCGGATCAACGGCGTGCCCGCGCCCATGGTGGTCGACACCGGTGCGACCTCCGTCGTGCTGACTTATGAGACGGCGAAGGCAGCGGGACTCCCGCTGGAACTGCTCGATTATGACGTCGACGTCGAAACTGCCGGCGGCCGCACCAAGGCGGCGCGCCTGACGCTGGACCGGCTCGCGATCGGCAAGCTCGTCGAGCGATCGGTGCCGGCACTGGTGGTGCCGCACGGCACGATGAAGACCAACCTGCTCGGCATGACTTTCCTCGACCGCCTCGAGCGCTGGGAAGTCCGCGCCGACCGCCTGATGCTGCACGGCTACCCCTGAACATGAGCGACATGGTTGTTCGGGTCCACCGAAAGATCGCGAGTATGCTGACCCGCCGAACGACGAAAAGCCGGATCGCCGATCCGGCTCTTCGCTTTCAACATTCAGAGGGTGTCGCTATTCCGCGGCTTGCGCCACCGCGCGATCACTAACGCGCGCGATCGCATCGCGAAGAACATCGAGCCCGGCGCCCGGCCTCACGCCATGCTCTGCAAGATGGCGGCGGAAGGCACGTGCGCCCGGCACGGCATGGAACGCACCGACGAAATGCCTGGTGATCGCGTGCAGCCGCGTGCCGCGCGCAAGTTGCTCGGCAATGTAGGGCATCATGGCCTCGAGCGCGGCCTGCATCGTTGCATGCGGTGCAGCCTCACCGAAGAATTCCGGATCGACCGCGAGCAGCCGCCACGGATCGTGATAGGCGGCGCGCCCCAGCATCACGCCATCGACGTGGGCGAGATGGGCCTTCGCCTCGTCGATGCCGGGGATGCCGCCGTTGATGATAATAGGCACGTTGGGCAACGCCCGCTTGAGACGATAGACGCGATCGTAGTCGAGCGGCGGAATGTCGCGGTTCTCTTTCGGCGACAGGCCGTTGAGCCAGGCTTTTCGGGCATGCACGATCAGCGCATCAGAGCCCGCCGCGACCACCGCGCGCGCCAGCCGATCAAGCGCAACTTCCGGATCCTGGTCGTCGATGCCGATGCGGCACTTCACCGTCACGGGCACACCCACGGCGCGTTTCATCGCCTCCACGCACGAGGCCACCAGCTCGGGCTCGGCCATCAGGCACGCGCCGAAGCGGCCGTCCTTTACCCGGTCGGACGGGCAGCCGACATTGAGGTTGATCTCGTCATAGCCGAAATCGGCGCCGATCTGCGCCGCCAGCGCAAGCTCGCGCGGATCCGAGCCGCCAAGCTGGAGCGCCACCGGATGCTCGCTCGCGTCGAAGCCAAGCAACCGCGCCCGGTCACCATGGATGACGGCGCCGGTCGTCAGCATCTCCGTATAAAGCAGCGCCCGCCGCGTCAGATGACGGTGGAATACCCGGCAGTGCCGGTCGGTCCAATCCATCATGGGTGCCACAGAAAAGCGATAGTCTTGCGATTCCAATTGGTTATAACATCCTCTATGCACTGGCCCCCGTTATACTATTTCAGCGAGATAGTATAGCCGCCGAACGTGCACATAATCGCCTGCCGTCCATAACCACTTGCTGCGCATTGACGCCATCATGGTGGAACAACGATCCGAAGGGCAGTGTCGATTTGCAACGAAGCGGATTTCGACACCTCGGCGGCCGATCCAAACGCGGCGAAAGCCGCTTATTCGCTCCGGCAAATTGGGCATGTCAGCCTACGATCTCGACTGGCCGGTCCCTGATATCGCCCCATCGGGCAGCTATCACAGTTTTGCCAGCGTCATGATCGCCAAGGGACGCCGCGAGAACATAGCTTTGCGCGATCTCTGCAATCTCACCGCTGCCGCCCGCGGCCATTGGGTGTTGTGCGGCTCGGCCGAACGCATCGCCGACACGCTCCAGCTCTGGCTCGAAGAGCACGCCGCCGACGTCTTAACGTCACGCGGCCATATTTCCACGAGGGTTTCGAGGATTTCGTCCAGCTCGTCGTGCCGATCCTGCAGGAGCGCGGGCTGTTCCGTGCGGACTATGAGGGAACAATGTTGCGCGATCACCTCGGCCTCGCGCGACCGGCGAACCCGTTCTTTGCGGCTTAGAGAGCGCCGGCGATCCGCAGCGCCTGCTCGAGCGCGAGTCGCTCGTTTGGCGTTGCCGGCGGTTGCGGCGGCCGCGTCGCATCGCTTGCGAGACGTCCGAGCAATTTCAGACAAGCCTTGAGCCGCACCGTCGCGCGTCCTCCCGGCGCATCGCGGTAGATTGCGACGGCCAGCGGATAGAGCTTCTCGTGCGCGGCCCGCGCCTGCTCCCAGTCGCCGGCTTCAGCAGCACTCAAGAGGCTGACGACAAGCTCCGGAACCACGCAGGCGAGGCTAACCTGGCTGCCGGCCGAGCCGACGAGATAGCTCGTCAGCAGGTGCTCATCGCCGGAGCCGAGCACGACGAACTCCGGCCGCAGCTTGCCGATCAACCGCAGATTCTGCTCGTATGTCGCGACCTCCCAGCTGCCTTCCTTGATCGCCACGAAGCGAAGATCTGCGACCAGCCGTTCCAGCAGCGGCGGTGAATAGGCCATCGCACCTGCACCAACCGGTGCGGCGTAGAGCATCAGCGGCACAGTCGTGGCATCTCTGATATGGCGGTGATGTTCGATGACACAGTCGTCGGCGTGTCCGAGCGCCCAGCTGTTGGGCGGAAACACCAGAAGCCCATCCGCACCGGCCTGCTCCAACGCAGTCGCCTCGCGCGCGGCCTCCAGGCTGGATTCATGGTTGACCCCGGAGACGATCAGGCACCCCTTCGGAGCGTGCTCTCGCGCCAGTTCCACGACGCGCCGTTTCTCGGCCAGCGACAGCACGAAATTCTCGCCGGCGTGGCCGTTTACCAACAGCCCATCGATGCCCGGCGTGGACGTGACCGAAGCGAGATGCGCCGCCAACTGCGCCTCATCGATCCCATAATCGGGCGTCATCGGCACGATCGTGGCAGCATGAATGCCGCGCAGGCGATCGCCAAATGTCCGCGTCCCCGCCGACATCGGCTAGTGAATGATCTGGTCGAGGAAGGTCCGAGCCCGCTCGGACTTCGGATTGCTGAAGAACTCTTGCGGCGCGGCCTGCTCGACGACCTTTCCTTCATTCATGAAGACGATGCGGTCGGCGACCTCGCGGGCAAAGCCCATCTCGTGGGTCACGCACAGCATGGTGATGCCCTC
The DNA here is from genome assembly GCF_030160715.1 of Bradyrhizobium iriomotense. Lineage (GTDB taxonomy): Bacteria > Pseudomonadota > Alphaproteobacteria > Rhizobiales > Xanthobacteraceae > Bradyrhizobium > Bradyrhizobium iriomotense. The sequence continues at coordinate 410,521 of NZ_BSOW01000001.1, read as the reverse complement.
TTCCGCGAGCTTCTTCATGGTCTCAAGCACTTCCTTGACCATCTCAGGGTCGAGCGCGGAGGTCGGTTCGTCGAACAGCATGATCTTCGGCCGCATGCACAGCGCGCGTGCGATGGCGACGCGCTGCTGCTGGCCACCCGAGAGCTGGCCCGGGAATTTCTCGGCCTGGTCGGGAATCCGGACCTTGGTGAGGAAATGCATGGCGAGGTCCTTTGCCTCCGCCTCGCTCATGCCGTTCGCGGTCATCGGCGCCAGGGTGCAGTTCTCGAGCACCGTCATGTGCGGAAACAGATTAAAGCTCTGGAACACCATGCCGGTGTCGCGCCTGACCGCATCGATGTTCTTGCGCTGATTGTCGAGCTCGATGCCGTTGACGTAGATCAGGCCTTCGTCGTGCTTCTCGATGTGGTTGATGCAGCGAATGAGCGTCGACTTGCCCGAGCCGGAGGGACCGCAGACCACGATCTTCTCACCCTTGGCGACCTTGAGGTCGACCTCGTTCAGCGCGGTAAAGTCGCCATAGTGCTTGTAGACGGCCTCCATGCGAACCGCAGGCACCTCGCGCAATTGCGGTTGCGCCGTTGCGCCTTCGACACCGCCAGCCGTATTCATCGACATCTCGCTCATGCGCGGGCCTCCACGCTTGCTTGCACAACCGGCGCCCTTGCCACGACCCGCCTGGATTTCGCAGCGCTCGACCGACCGAAATGCTTCTCCAGCCGGCGCTGGATCGCATCCCAGACCGAGGTGAGGATCAGGTAATACGCCGTCGCAGCAGCATAGACTTCAAGAATCTGGAAGTGCTCCTGCATTAGCATGTCGCTGCGGCGCATGAGTTCCTCCACCGAGATCACTGATGCCAGCGAAGTCGCCTTCAGCAGGGAGTTGATGGAGTTGCCGAGCGGCGGAATCATCAGTCGGAATGCTTGCGGCAGGGTCACGCGGCGGAACGTCACCCAAGGCGAGAGGCTGAGCGCCCAGGCGGCCTCTCGCTGGCCCGCCGACACCGCCATGAAGCCACTGCGCACTATCTCGGCGAGATAGGCGGCCTCGTTGAGGATCAGGCCGACCAGAGCGCAGGTGATAACGCTGAACTTGATCCCCAGCTGCGGCAGGCCGCTGTAGATTACCACCAGCTGGATCAGCAGCGGCGTGCCGCGGAAGAACCAGATGTAGAGGCGCGCGGCGCCCGAGAGCACGGGATTGGACGACATGCGCAACAACGCGATGCCCATGCCCAGGATCAATCCACCCACGACCGCCGCCACCGTCAAGCCGATGGTGACGAGCACTCCTTTCATCAAAAAGTAGTTGAAGAAGTAATTGACGGCGGCCGTCGGACTGAAATGGCTCATCGGCTCGTCTCCGTGGGTATCAGGCCGGACCTGGGCCGGCGATCGCAAGCGGCTGATCGGCTGGCATGGCGGTCAGGCCGAACTTGTCGAACAGCGCCTGATAGAAGCCGTCGGCACGCATCGTGTTGAGCGCCTTGACGACGGTATCGGCCACCGTCTTGTTGCGGAAACCGAGCGTCGTCCTGGCCGTGCCGAGGCCGCTCAGAACCTCTTTCACGCGACCACGACCGACGAGATCGCGCGCCACGCTGTCGACCAGCAGCGCGTTGTCAACCTGCCCCGCGAGCAGCGCGCTGACGACATTGGTCGCGGTCGGGAATGTCCGCATCTCGACGGCTGCGCCGCCCTTCGCCACGCTCGTATCGCTGAGCTTCTTGAGCCAATTCATCTGATAGCTGCTGACCTCGACCGCGGATGATTTTCCGATCAGATCGCTTTCGGTAGCAATTTTTGTGCCGCTATCGGGCGCAACCACGACCGAGATCGCCTGAATGGCGTACGGCACCATGTACATCAGCTTCGAGCGTTCCTCGGTCCAGAACATGCCTGTATTTACGCCGTCGATGCGCGCTGCGCCTAAGGCAGGAATCATGGCCGGAAAATCCATCCGGATAAGCTCGACCGGAAGACACAACCGCTTGCCGAGCTCGGCGGCGAGTTCCACGTTGAGACCCTGCAACTGGCCGTCTTTGTCGACGAATTGCTGCGGTGGGTTGGTCGGGTTGATCGAGAGTTGCAATTTTCCGGGCGCGATCAGATCGCCGTCGGCAATCGCGGGCGTGCAGGCGGCATGCGCGGACGCGGATGCGAGAAGGAGTGCGGCGGCCGCACCCAAGCGAAGCAGTGTCGAGACCATGTAATACCTCCAGTAAGACGCCAATGACCGATGCAGTCCCTCGCCCGGGATTCTCCCTCGACGTTTCTTGGATGCAGTCTGCCGGATCTCGCGACACGGCAGGCAGCATCGTCTTTGCCCCGCTTCAAGCCGGTCCCGACATCGGCTTGAGCTGGATGCGCATGAAATTCTTCACCAGGGATTCGAACGGGCCGAATCCCTTCACCCTCAGAAACTCCGGCGTCTCGAACGCCCAGCGTCCCGCGACCTCGTACATGGCCGCGTATTTCGGCCCCTCGCCGACGGAGACGAAGCGCTTTGCAGAGAGCCAGCCGGGACAGGCGAGCAGATCCGGAAGATGCTTCTGCTCGTACCAGGTATTGAACGCGGCTTCGTGCTCGGGATCGATGTCGACCCGCACGATGTGGATGAAGGCCTCGTCCGGCATGGGCTCGCTCCTCATGCCACGCGAATATTGCCGGCCGCACGTGCCGCGCCGACCGTCGTCGCGATGCCGTCGCACAGCGCAGGCAGCACCGGCAGCAGCGGCGGCCGCGGATCGGCATTGCGGATCAGGCCGAGCGCCTTGAGCCCGGCCTTCATGCGTGTGTGCATGTCCATGATCGGCGCCGGCCCATAGATCGAACGCACGATCGGATAGAGCCGCTCGTTGACCGCGCGCATCGCCTTGAGATCATCGGCGAGCGAGGCCTGCCACAGTTCTGCGAACAGATGCGGTGCGAGGCTGACAAGACCCGAGAGAATGCCGTCGCCGCCGACGGCGAGCTGCGGCAGGAACCAGTTGAAGTTCGACGGCAGGATTGCGACGGACGGATCGGCCTGCTTCACGGCCCGACGGTTCTCGTCATAGGCCAGCATGGTATCGCTGCCTTCCTTGATGGCAATGACGCTGTCGAGGGCTGCGATCTTCGCCAGCGTCTCCGGCGAATAGCCGAAACCGGATGCCAGCGGATACTGAAAGATCGAGACCGGAATACCGATGGCGGAGCTCACCGCCTGCGCGAAGGCCAGCGGCGCGCGCGAGGTCGCCGACGCACCGCCACCGAGCGGTGCCGGCGGAAACAACACGGCGCAATCGGCACCCGCAGATTCCGCGAGCTGCGCCTGGTGGATCGCCTCCGCCGTCGAGTGCGCGATGATGCCAGCCAGCAACGGCTTGCCGCCGATCTGCTTGCGCGTCCGCTCGATCACGGCCTGACGTTCGTCATCCGAAAGCGATCCGCCCTCGCCGGCATGGCCGTTGACGAACACTGCCGCGATCCCGTCCGGACAGGCGCAATAGTCGAGCAGGCGGGCATAGCCGTCCCAGTCGATCGAGCTGTCGTCCCTAAAGGGCAGCACGGTCGCGACCGTGACGCCGCGCAAATCCGGTTTCTTCATCGCCTTGCTCATGACGGTTTTCGCCGCGGAAATTTCAGGCTCGCCCGCGCCTTCAGCACTTCGAGGCCGCCCTCGTTGCGGGCGCTCGCCTCCCAGATGATGGTGCGGGTCTCGTCATGCTGCTCGGCGATCCAGACGTCGAAGGTGAGCGTGTCGCCGTAGAACACCGGGCCGGTGAACCAGAACCGGTCCTCCACCGACACGCCGATGGTGCCGACCAGCTCGCTGGTGAGGATACTGGTGCAGAGGCCCGCAACCATGATCCCCGGCGCGAGCCTTCGGCCGAAGCGCGTGGCACCCGCATAGACCTCGTCGACATGGACGGGACCGAAATCGCCGGTGGCGGCGATGTAGAGCGCGCCGTCCGCCTCGGTGATGGTCTTGCTCAGGCTGACCCTGTCATTCACCTTGAGATCGTCGAACGATTTTGGATCGTACATGGCTCAGGCCTTGGCAAAAGGAACCAGCGTCGCGGTGCCGTCCACCACGGTCGCGCCCGAGGGCGACAGCGTGCAGGTGACCCGGCAGATCGCGTCATCGCCGGCAACCGAGACGATCTCGGCCTTGGCCTCAACGGACTCGCCGACGATCACGGGCGCGGCAAAATTCAGCGCGATGCTGCCGATCCGCCGCGACGGACCGCCAAGCTGGCTGAGGCAGGTGGTGGCGAGACCGCCGACCGCAAGCTCGAAAGCGACCATGTTGGAGGCGCCCACCTTTTTGGCGCGGACGGCGTCGACATAGAGACCGCCGAGATTGCCGCTGATGCCGGTGAACATCGCCTGCTCGGCGACCGTCATGGTCTTGCGGAATGCGAAGGCTGCGCCGAGCTTGAGAGGTGCGTGGGACATCGATCGCTTCCTTAGAGCTGCAAGCCGTTCTTGATGGTGCTGCGCGCGACCAGCATACGGTGAATTTCGGAGGTGCCGTCATAGATGCGGGTGACGCGGGCGTCGCGATACATGCGCTCCAGCGGCAGGTCCTTGCTGAAGCCCATGCCGCCGAACACCTGGATGGCGCGGTCGACGACGCGGCCCTGCATCTCGGACGCCGCAACCTTGATCATCGAGACCTTGTCGCGCGCATCCTTGCCCTGATCGATGTCCCAGGCGGCGTTCATCACCATCATCTTGACGCCGAAGATTTCGGTGGCGGAATCGGCGATCAGCTTCTGCACCATCTGGAAGTCGCCGATGAACTGACCGAACTGGCGGCGCTCGCCGGCATGCTTGCGCATCATTTCGAGCGCCCGCTGTGCCATGCCGACGGCGCGCGCGCCGATATGGGCCAAGCGGATCTGGAGCACGCTCTGCATGATCAGCTTGAAGCCGCCGCCGACCTCGCCGAGAACGGCCGCCTTAGGGATGCGGCAGTCCTCAAAGCTCAGCTCGGCATGGCCATAGCCGCGATGGCCCATCATCGGTTGGGTGCGCGCGACCTTGAAGCCGGGCGTGCCGCGATCGACCAGGAACAGCGTGATGCCGCCGCGTGCCCGCTTGTCCTTGTCGGTCAGCGCCATCAGGATGATGTAGTCAGCGATATCGCCGTCGCTGATGAAATGCTTGGTGCCGTTGAGGACCCACTGGTCGCCGTCGCGATGCGCCGTCGTACTGATTGATGCGGCGTCGGAGCCTGCGCCCGGCTCGGTGATCGCCATGGCGCAGATCTTGTCGCCCTTCACAGTCGGCAGCAGGTAACGCTCGACCTGATCGCCCTTGCAGGCCATCAGCATCGGATAGACCTGGCCGAACACGCGGCGGATCAAGGCATCCGACGTCTTGCCGAATTCTTCCTCGACGAGGCAATGCTCGACGCAGGACAGCCCGCCGCCACCGACATCCGCCGGCATGTTCATCGCGTAAAGGCCAAGCTTCTGCGCCTTGGCCTTGGTCACCGCCAGCGTGTCGGCCGGTACAGTGGCCGTCCGCTCCACCTCGTCCTCAAGCGGCTGCACCTCCGTCTCAACGAAGCGGCGGACGGTGTCGACCAGGAGGCGCGTATCCTCAGGCAGCGAAAAATCGATCATCGCGCCACTCCCACGGCCTTGCCGGCGATCATGGCGTCAATGTCGGCGGCGCCGTAACCCATCTCGCCGAGTACCTCGCGGGTCTGGGCACCGAGCCGCTGCGGCACCAGCCTCACCTCCGGCGTCTGGCCATCATAGCGCGCAGGATGCGCGACCATGCGGATCGGAACGCCACCTGCACTCTCGGCGGTCTTGAACACGCCGAGATGGCTGAGCTGGGGATCCGATTCGAGATCGCGATAGTCATTGACTGGGGCGTGCCAGATGCGCGCCGCCTCGAGCGAAGGCAGCCAATCGGCCGTCGATTTCTGCTTCAGGCGCGCAGCGACGATCCGCGTGATCCCCTCGCGCTTTGAAAAGCTGTCGGCTTCACCGAACTGCTTGAGATCGTCGCTTCCGAGCGCCACCGCAAGCGCCTTCGGCGACGCCATGGAAATCGCTAGATGACTGTCGGCGGTGGCGTGAATGCCGTAAGGCCCGGGGCTGAACCACGCGGCAATGCCGGCCGGACCGCGCGATGTCGGCGAGGGCGCGCCATTCAGCCACGCCGTCAACGGCTCGACCTGGAGATCGAGGGCGGCCTGATAGAGATTGACCTCGACGAGCCTCCCCTTCCCGGTCTTCGTCCGAGCGAATAGCGCGGCGAGGATGCTCATCGCATAGAGCGAGGCCGCGTGTTGATCGACGATGACGGCACCGACCGCCGTCGGCTCGCCGTCCGCGCGCCCGGTCCGCATCGCAAGGCCCGACATCGCCTGAAGCAGCAGATCCTGCCCCGGACGATCCTTGTACGGCCCTTCCGATCCGAAGCCGGTTGCGGCCGCATAGATCAGACCGGGGTTGATCGTCTTGAGTGTGTCGTAGCCGAGGCCGAGCTTGGCCATGGTGCCCGGCCGAAAATTCTCCATCACGACATCGGACGTCGCGACCAGCTTCTTCACCACGGCAATGCCGTCGGGATGCTTGAGATCGACCGCGATGCTGCGCTTGTTGCGCCCGGTCGCCAGATGATTGACGCTGTCGCCGCCGACGAAATGGTTAGCGACCGCCCAGTTGCGCTGAAACGCGCCCTCGATCGGCTCGACCGCGATGACGTCGGCGCCGAGATCGGCCAGCGTCTGCGCCGCGAGCGGGCCCGCGAGGTAATGATTGAAGCTGAGGATCTTGACGCCGTCGAGCAGGTTCATTCGTTCATACTCAATTTAAGCAGCCGCGATTGGCGCGCCGCGCCACGCCAGATCGAACGTCTTGACCAGGGCGCGTGCAGCCGCATCCTGCGCAGCCGGCAGCTGCAGCCGTGGCGGACGTGGATTGCCGACCGAAAAGCCCATATGGCCGAGCAGCGCCTTGCTCCCGGCGACATAGGCCTGACCGCCGACGAATTCGATCACCGGCAGATATTTCAGGTAGAGCTCGCGCGCCTCCTTGATCGCACCCTCGTCGGCCACGAGACTGAAGATGCGTGCCATCTCGGACGGCACGACATTGGAGGCAACCGCGACCCAGCCCCGCGCGCCCTCGACGAAGGATTCGAAGCCGAGGATGCCACCGAACACGGTCATCCTGTCGCCGCAGAGGCGGATGATGTCGCGCACCCGCGTCACCTCCAGCGTCGACTCCTTGATATAGAGGCAGTTCTCGATCTCGGCGATGCGCGCAACGAGCTGTGGCTTGAGATCGACATTGGCGGTCGCCGGGTTGTTGTAGATCATGATCGGCAGCGAGATCGCATCCGCCACCGTCTTGTAGTGATGAACGAGCTCGTCGTCGGTCGGCGTCGAATAGAATGGCGGAATGATCATGACGCCGTCCGCGCCCAATTTTTCAGCACGGCGACTAAGACGCACCACCTCCCGCGTATCTTCCGCCCCGGTGCCGATCAGCACGGGCACGCGACCCGCGGCCTGGCGGATGACGATCTCGGCAACCAGTGCCTTCTCGTCATCGTCCAGTGACAGGAACTCGCCGGTCGAGCCGAGCGGGATCAGCCCGTGAATGCCTTGCGCGATCTGCCAGTCCACGAAGGCGCGCAGCGCCGCGACATCAACCTCGCCTCCTGTCGTAAACGGAGTGACCATGACGGTGTAGGTGCCGCGAAACGTCTTCATTCTATAGCCGCCAGATAAACGAGTGAATGCCGGGAATGGCTGTCGCCTGCGGAATATCCGCATATTTTATGCAAACGATTGCGTAACTGGCTCTGCATTGGGCAACACCATCCAATTTTTAAGCTTGATCCTTGCAGGATTAGCTCATAGCTTTTTGCAATCGTTTGCAGTCTATCGGCAGGTTTGATGAGCGTCACGCTCAAAGATGTGGCACAGGCGGCCCGCGTTTCGGTCAGCACGGCTTCCCGTGCGCTGACCGGGACGGGACTGACCAGCGAGCGCACGCAGCAGCGCCTGATGCACATCGCGCGCGAGCTCGGTTACCGGCCGAACCCGATCGCGCGTGGCCTGAAGACGGGGCAGTCGCGCCTCGTGGCGCTTCTCGTGCACAATCTCACCAACGCATCGTTCCAGGTGATGGCCGAAGTGGTGCAGGCGCGCCTGAAGGCGCTGGGTTATCAGATGCTTCTGTGCATCGGCGGCGACGATCCGCAGCAGGAGAGCGACACGCTCACGACGCTGGTCGATCATCGCATCGACGGGCTGATCGTGGTGCCCACGGGTAAGAACGGCGCGCAGCTCAAGACCCTGGCGAAGGACGTTCCGATCGTCTGCTTGGTGCGTCGCGATGACGCAACCGATCTCGAGACCGTGCTCGCGGACGATCCGCAAGGCGCGTATCTCGGCACGCGCCACCTGATCGAGCTCGGGCACAAGCGGATCGGGCTGATCGTCGGCCGCCAGGACACGACATCGGGCCGTGAGCGCTTGTCCGGCTATGTCCGCGCGCTGCGCGAGGCCGGCATCGCCAAGGACGACACATTGATTCATGCCGGCCATTTCGTGCCGGAGACAGGTGCGACGTGCTGCCGCAAGCTGCTCGACCTCCCCCGCCCGCCGAGTGCGATCTTCGTCGCCAACCATGAAGCGACGCTGGGCGTGCTGCGCGTGACGGCGGAGCTGAACATCGCAATCCCCGACAATCTGTCGCTGCTCTGCTACGAGGACATGCCGTGGTTCGAATGGCATCGCCCCGCCATCAGCATCGTCGACAATGGCGCGCGCGATCTCGCCAATCTCGCCGTCGACCGGCTGCTGCATCGTATGGACGCGAAGGGCAACGGCAATGACGGTGTCCGCGAATATCGCGTCGGCGCCCGGCTGATCAAGCGCGACTCCTGTCGCCAAATCGATGCCCCGATCCCGGCGAGATACGGCAAGCGCAAATCGTCTCCATCCAAATCGTCCGCGCCCAAATCGTCAGCAGTCAAGTCCGCGAAGGTCTGATCGATGCCCTATGTCGAAGTGCTCGCCCCGCAAATTTCGTCCCAGCGCAAGGCCGCGCTGGCGCGGTCGGTGACCGACGGCCTGATGTCGGCGTTCGGCGTGACCGCAGATACGGTGACACTCTATTTCTTGCCCATTCCGCCGGATGACTACGCGCATGCTGGCACATTCGGTGCCCAGGACACCGGCCAGCGCATTCTGCTCAAGGTGCACGCGTTCCGCCGCAGCGAGGCCGAGCGCCGCACCGCCGCCATCGCGCTGACCCGCGGCGTGTGCAGCGCCTATGGCGTGCCGGGCGACGACGTCGCGGTCTATTTTCTCGATCGGGACCGCAGCGAAGTCTCCCACGATTCCAAGCTCGCCAGCGACTGACGGGAGCCGCACGCCATGGACCGCTTCTACAGCCAAGACCAGAAAGCCCTGCGCGACACCACCCGCCGCTTCGCGGAGGCCGAGATCCTGCCGCGCGCGGCCGCGATCGATCGCGAGGACCGCTTCGACCGGACGCTCTACAAGGGTATGGCCGATCTCGGCCTGTTCGGCATCTGCCTGCGCGAAGGCGCCGGAGGTGCCGGGCTCGATGCGGTCGCGGCCTGCATCGCGATGGAGGAACTGGCGCGCTGCTCCGGCGCGGTCGCCAATGCCTTCGCGATCCCCGTCGAAGCCGTGCTGTTCTTCGACCATCACGGCATCGATGCTCACAAGGCGCTGATCCCCAAGATTCTCAGCGGCGACATCATTCCCGCCACCGCCGTCTCCGAGCCCGATCACGGCTCCGATGTCGCGAGCATCCGCACCCATGCGGTGCACGAGGGCAGCGGCTGGCGGCTCAACGGCACCAAGGCTTGGGTGACGCTCGGCGGCGTCGCCGACCGCATCATGGTGTTCGCACGCACCGGCGCGGATGCGGGCCATCGCGCCATCTCCTGTCTCCTCGTCGACGGCGCCCTGCCCGGCATCGCCCGCGGCAAGAACGAGGAGCTGCTTGGCATGCACGGCCTCGACGACTGCCAGATCACCTTCTCAGACGTGCGCCTGCAGGCCGACTGTGTGATGGGACCGGAGAACCAGGCGTTCAAGATGGCCATGAGCAATTTCAACTTCAGCCGGCTGATGATGGCCTCGATGGCGCTCGGCATGGCCCAGGCTGCATTCGAGGACGCTATCGCCTATGCAAAGGACCGCAAGCAGTTCGGCCAGGCCATCATCGGCTTCCAGGCCGTGCAGTTCATGCTCGCGGACATGTCGACCGACATCGCCGCCGCACGCCTCCTGATCCACCATGCCGCGCGGCTCCATGATGCCGGCGAGCCGATCGCCAAGGAGGCGGCGCAGGCCAAGCTGTTCACGACCGACATGGCGATGAAGCACGTCTCCAATGCGCTTCAGATTCACGGCGGCAACGGCTATTCGCGCGAATATCGCATCGAGCGGCTATTCCGCGACGTGCGCCTCGCCCAGATCTACGAGGGCACCAACCAGATCCAGCGGCTGATCATCGCCCGCCAGGTCGAGAAGGAGGCCGCGTGATGCGGGACGCGCGCTCATGCTGAGCATCATCACCGCGGCAGAGGCCGCCGGCCTGATCCGCGACGCTGATACTCTGATCGTCGGCGGCAATGGCGGCACAGGAGCTGCCGAAGCCGTCCTCGATGCCCTGGAACGGCGTTTTCTGGGCGGCCAGGGGCCGCATAATCTGTCGCTGATCAACATTACCGGCGTCGGCGCTGTGACCGAGAAGGGCCTCTGCCATCTCGCCCATGAAGGCCTGATCGCGCGCGTGATCGGCGGCAATTTCGGCCTCCAGGTGCCGTTCATGCGCCTCGTCCGCGACGAGCTGATCGACGCCTATAATTTCCCGCAAGGAGTCATGAGCCAGCTCTGCCGCGCCATGGCTGCAAAACATCCGGGCGTACTCACCCATGTCGGCCTCAACACCTACATGGATCCGCGCCAGGACGGCGGCCGCATGAACAAGCGCACCACCGCGCCGCTGGTCGATTTGCTCGAACTGCACGGTCAGTGCTGGCTGCTCTACCGCGTCCCAGCTCCGCCCGATGTCGCCATCATCCGCGGCACCTCCGCCGACGAGGACGGCTATATCAGCATGGAGCACGAGGGCACGACGCGCGAGGATCTTTCAATCGCGCAGGCCGTGCACAATGCCGGCGGCACCGTGATCTGCCAGGTCAAGCGCATCGTGAAGCGCGGCTCGATCCATCCGCAGATGGTCAAGATCCCCGGCTTCCTGATCGACCATGTCGTGCTCGAGCCCGAGCAGATGCAGACCTACGGCACCGCCTATGACCCGGCGCGCTGCGGCGAGACGCGGGTCCCAGGGGCGATGATCACGCCCGATCCGCTCACCGAGCGCCGGGTGATCGCCCGCCGGGCCGCGTTCGAGCTGCGCCCGCGCGACGTCGTCAATCTCGGCGTCGGCATCTCCGCCATGATCCCCAATGTCGCGGCCGAGGAAGGCATTTCGGATCTGATCACGCTGACCGTGGAATCCGGCGTGGTCGGCGGCGTGCCCGGCCATGCGCGCGAATTCGGCACTGCGATCAATCCGCGCGTCATCCTCGACCAGGCCTATCAGTTCGACTTCTACGACGGTGGAGGGCTGTCCTGCGCTTTCCTGTCCTTCGCCGAGGTCGACGAGTCCGGCAACGTCAACGTCACCCGCTTCGGCGAGCGCCGCGACGGCTCCGGCGGCTTCATCGACATCACCCAGAACGCAAAGCGGCTGATCTTCAGCGGCACCATGACCGGCGGCAAGTTCGACATCGGCGTCGAGAACGGCCGCCTCGCGATCCGGCGCGACGGCGCCTTCCGCAAATTCGTCCCGCAAGTCGGCCAGATCAGCTTCAGCGCCTCGCTCGCCGCACAGCGCGGCCAGCACGTCAGCTACGTCACCGAGCGCGCCGTGTTCGAGCTCGAGAACGGCCACGTGACCCTGACCGAGATCGCGCCGGGCGTGCGCCTCGCGGAGGACATCCTCGCGAACTTGGGCTTCAAGCCGCGCATCAGCCCGCAACTGAAGGATATGGACCCGCGCATCTTCCGGTTCGGGCCGATGGGAATCGCGCAGAGTTTCATGGCGCTGCCGGCGCGGCCGCGCAAGGTCGCCTGAGGCGATCAGCATGAACGCCGGCGCCCCGATCAATCTCCGTTACGAAGATATCGTGCTCGGCGCGGAGTTCGAGACTGCCGTGCATACCGTGACGGAGGCCGACATCACGGCCTTTGCCGACGTCACGCGCGATCACCACCCGCTCCACGTCGACGGCGCCTATGCGCGGTCGCGCGGCTTTCCGGCGGTGATCGGCCACGGGCTGTTCGGCCTGTCGCTGATGGAAGGGCTGAAATCGGAGCTAAAGCTGTACGAGGAGACTTCCGTGGCCTCGCTCGGCTGGGACGAGGTCAAATTCAAAGGGCCCATCGTCGCCGGCGACTCCTTGCGCGTGCGCTTCCGCTTCATCGAGAAGCGGCCGACCAAGAATCCCGAGCGCGGCATCGTCGTCGAGACGCTGGACCTCCTCAATCAGCGCGACGAGGTGGTGACAGCAGCCCGTCACATCTCGCTGATCCTGACCCGGCAAGCCGCGCGCGACGCGACGGCGGCCGCGCAACAATGAAGAAGACGTCGGACCGGAGAACGGCTCCTCTGCCACCCACGATTTGATTGGAGTATTCAGATGCGATTTCCAAAAACCTTCTCCGCCCTCGCTCTGCTGATCGGCCTGACCCAGGTCGCCGGCGCCCAGACCTGCACGCCGAAAGTACCGGCATCGAGCCTGATCGAGGCGCCGAAATGGCAGATGTCGATCAACCCGACACTGCCGCCGCAGCAATTCGTCGACGACAAGGGGGAATTGCAGGGCCTCAACGTCGAGCTCGCCCGCGAGATCGCCAAGCGCATCTGCGTCGAGCCGGTGTTTTTGCGCATGGACTTCCCGCCGATGATCCCGGCGCTCCGCTCCGGCCGCTTCGACACCATCAACACCGGCTTGTTCTGGACCGAGGAGCGCTCAAAAATGCTCTATCTCGTGCCTTACGCGCAGCAGGCGATCAGCATCTACACCGATCCCTCCTCCAGCCTGAAGCTAGAGAAATTCGAGGACCTCGCCGGCCGTGTGGTGGGCGTAGAATCGGCGACCTACACCGAGCGCAAGGCGCGCGAGTTCAGCGCCGCGATGGAGGCCAAGGGCCTCAAGCCGATCGAGCTGCGCACCTTCGCCACGGTGACCGCGACCTCGGCGGCATTGCGCGCCGGCCAGCTCGAAGCTGCGCTCAACATCAATGAGACCGCGAACTCGCTCGAGCAGAAAGGCATCGCAAAGATCTGGGTCCGCGACATCGCCGGCACCGACATCACCTTTGCCTTCCGCGACAAGCTGCTGGCCCAGGCTTTCGCCGACGCCCTCACCGCGGCCCGCGCCGACGGCACCTATGACAAGCTGTTCGACAAGTTCGGCATGACCAAGCTGAAGGCGACGACGTTCGCTATTCGCGGGGACGGGCCAACGAATTGACAAGCTTGCGCTACCTCATGTGTGACAGCGCACATACGATCGACCCTATCAACAGCTACCGCTGATCGGAGAACAGGAGCATCCGCCCGCTATACTCGTTGGTCGCGGGGAACGCGACCAGCCCGTACCGTACGAACGGTTTGATCTCGGGTGGATCAGCACGCCTACGCGATTACGTGGCGATTTCATCTTCGAGAACTGAGGTTGCTCGTCAGCCTCGCACAGTCTGCCGTCACTCTCGAAATCTTGCGTTGCACTGGCACCACTGAAGGCCGACCCGTCCGCTTAAGAAAGATTGCTCCTCGTTGGCTGTCGCAAGATTTTTCTTGATCTCCCGGTGCACACCTTGTCCACTCGCGACCCTCTAAGTGGTTGACTTTTCTTAACTCTCACTCCCATCCATCATGGCCAATTTGAGCCAACTGAAGCCAGAAAGAGCGACGTTCAGCGAGGGAGGTCCGCTTTGCGTCAATGGCTGCCCCGTCGCGGGATCGCGTTTTGTCCTGTGGCGGATTGCTCACGAGCACAGTGAACGCGACCAAGGGCGTCGGCCAACAGCCGCTATGGGCAACGGCTCGGTTGTCAATGTTGCTGCCACATCGAGAGGGCACAAATGCTCTTTAGCCTGACTAGCATTGGTTTCACTGCAACGTTGTGTTGCTTTTCGACTTATCGCCCCAGCTCTTCGAGGATATCGTTCCACTGATCAGCACGGGCGGTCGGCTGCTATGACCGCCGGTGGACTGTCACCTCCTGTCGCCTGTGAGGCCTTGGGGTGATGTTAGGAGTCGGGCACCGTGCCAAGTTGTGGAGGATTGGGATGAAAGCTTTCCTGCTCGCCTGCGTGGCGGCTGTCGTGATCGCGACAGCCTCGGCTGTGGTGCTTAGCAGCATCCAGGAACCCGTCGCACAGGCCTTTGCGACAACGGGCGTACGTCTCTAAAGCGCGATGAGATTAGGATGAATCGTCATCGCGCTTTAGGTTGTTGTTTGCGCATGATCTTTCCGGAAAACCGCTTCACACTTTTCCGGATCATGCTTTAGGGAGCGGCCAAGGGCCCCTCTCAGCAGCTACTCCGCCGCGGTGGCTGCGTGGCGCGGCTGTCGTTGACTGCCATTCGGGCCCGTGCGCGCCAGTTCCTCGTCCGCCCACAGGCTGTGATGCTCGCGCGCCCAATTGACATCTACCTCGCCTGATCCCATCGCTTCGAAGGCACCTTCCATACCGATCGTGCCGATGTAAATGTGCGCCAGCATCGCGGCGATGAACAGCACCCCGACTATGGCGTGAACGACCTGGGCCATCTGCATGCCCTCGATCCCCGTCGCGTAGAACGGGAACATGAGGACGTAGCCGCTCGCGGCGACGAGACCTCCGCCGATCACGACGATCCAATAGATCCCCTTCTGGCCTGCGTTGAACCGACGGGCCGGCGGGTGATCATGCCCGATCAGACCGCCGCCCCGCTTGATCCACTCCACATCCACCTTGTTCGGGATGTTGCCACCGATCCACATCAGAAAGATCAGCACGACTCCAATCGTGAACGGGAAGCTCAGATAATTATGGGCATACTTCGCCCATTGCGACCATTCTGAAAACGTCTCGAATCCAATTAGCGGCAGCAGTAGCGGCCGCCCGAAAGTGATGTTAAGGCCGGAGATCGCCAGAATGATGAAGCAGGAAGCGGTCATCCAGTGCACGAAACGTTCAAACATGTTGAAGCGCACAATGGTGCGCCCTGACCGCCCGCTTTCGAGGCGGACCATGCCGCGCATCAAATAGAAGATCACGAGAACCGCCAACATGCCGAGGATGGCCACGCCACCGATCCAGCGCAGCGCGACGTTGCGGAATTCACGCCACTCGCGGCCAGCCGGCTGCATCAACACGCTGGAGCGCTGGTCCGGGATGCTGACGCGCCCTTGAATCCGGTCCATCTCCTGAAGCAACTGCCGCTCGGTCACCGAGCTTGCTGTCGGATTGATCTGCTGGGCGTTCGCCGGCACCGGCAGCGCCATGATCAACAAGAGCAGAGCGCACGCGCCAACAACCAGGCGAATGAATCTTGCAAATGAGCTCATAACTCCTCCCTGGTCGTACGCGCCCCTGCCAAAGTCGCAACTCAGGATTCGATCGTCTCGCGATAAGCCGTCTTCCAGCCCCAGGCACCCGAGCCGTAGCCCCGTTTCATGACGCGCTCCTTATAGATTTGAGCAATGATCTCGCCGTCTCCGGCCAGCAGCGATTTGGTCGAGCACATCTCGGCGCAGAGCGGTAGCTTGCCTTCGGCAAGCCTGTTCGCACCATACTTCTCGTATTCCTCCTTGCTGCCGTCGGCCTCCGGCCCTCCGGCGCAATAGGTGCATTTGTCCATCTTGCCGCGAGAGCCGAAATTGCCGATCTTCGGATATTGCGGCGCGCCAAACGGACAGGCGTAAAAGCAATAACCACAGCCGATGCAGAGATCCTTGGAGTGCAGCACCACGCCGTCGGCGGTGGTGTAGAAGCAGTTCACCGGGCACACGGCGGCGCAGGGTGCATCGGTGCAATGCATGCACGCCATCGAGACCGAACGTTCGCCAGGCTTGCCGTCATTGATGGTGACGACACGGCGTCGGTTTATGCCCCAAGGCACCTCGTGCTCGTTCTTGCAGGCCGTGACGCAGGCGTTGCACTCGATGCAACGATCGGCGTCGCAGAGAAACTTCATACGTGCCATCGTCGTTGCTCCTTATGCCGCCGCGATCTGGCAGAGAGTGACCTTGGGCTCCTGCATACCCGTCGCGGGATCGTATCCGTAGGTCGTGATCGTGTTGGCGCTTTCGCCGAGCACGATCGGGTCGGTGCCCTTCGGGTAGTTGCCGCGCAGATCCCTGCCTGAGAGCCAACCGCCGAAGTGGAAGGGCATCCAGGCCACGCCCTTGCCGACACGCTCGGTGACGAGCGCCTTCATTCTCGCCCTGGAATTGCTCTCGGCACCCGTGACCCAGACCCAGCCGCCGTCCTTGACGCCGCGCTCAGCGGCATCGGCGGGATTGATCTCGACGAACATGTCCTGCTGCAATTCGGCCAGCCACGGATTGGTGCGGGTCTCCTCGCCGCCGCCTTCATATTCGACAAGACGGCCGGACGACAGGATCAGCGGGAATTGCTTGGCGATCCCCTTCTCCACTGCCGCCTTCTGCACGGAAAAGCCGATATTGGGCATCCGGAACTGCTTGGCGTCGGGCATCGTCGGGTATTTGGCGACAAGATCGACCCGCGGCGTGTAGATCGGCTCGCGGTGGACTGGGATGGGATCGGGCAAGCCGAACGCATTCATGCGCGCCTTGCCGTTTCCATAGGGAACGCAGCCATGCGCCAGCGCGACGCGCTGGATGCCGCCGGAAAGGTCGAGCGACCAGGACACCGTGTCCGGATTGGCCGGATTGATCTTGTTGATCACGGCCGTCTCCGCTTCGGTGAGCTCGGTGTCCCAGCCGAGCTTCTTCAGAACCGCCAGCGTGAATTCCGGATAGCCGTCCTGGATTCCCGACCCCAGCGAGTATGAATCTTCTGCGAGCAGGCTCACCTTCCGCGTCGTTCCGTCCGGCAGCTTCTCCTCGCGCTCGATGCCGAACCGCGGCCGGAACGTGCCGCCGCCATCCATCACATGCAGATTGGTATTGTAGAGCAGCGGCGTGCCGGGATGCTTGACCTCCGGAGATCCCCAGCACGGCCAGGGCAGACCGTAATAGTCGCCGCCGACCTCGGGATCGTCCTTCGGCGCCCGCATCGTCAGCATATCGAACTTCGCCTGGTTCTTCATGTGCGCCTTGAGGCGTTCGGGCGATTGCCCGCAATAGCCGGTCGACCAGCTGCCGCGGTTCATCTCGCGCAGCACATCCTCCGCCTCGGGCAGATTGTTCCCGACCTTGATGTTCTTGAACATCTGGTCGGCGAAGCCAAACTTCTTGGCCAGAAGATAGATAATCTCGAGATCATCCTTCGCCTCGAAGATCGGCTTCACGATCTGCTCGCCCCATTGCAGCGAGCGGTTGGAGGCGACGCGCGAACCCTTGCATTCGAACTGGGTGGCGACCGGGAGAATGTAGACGCCATCCTTGCGCCCCGCCTCGACGGAGAGCGAGGCCCAGGTCGTCGGATGCGGATCGGCGATGACGAGCAGCTCGAGCGCCTTCAGGCCATTAAGGGATTCGGGAATGCGGGTGATGCTGTTGGAGGCGTGCCCCTGCACGAACACCGCCTTCACATTGTCCTTTTGCGCAACCTGATCCTTCGGCAGCGTCACCGCTTCGAACCAGCGGGTCAGCGGGATGCCCGGCGTTTCCATGATCTGCTTGGAGTCGAAGCGCGACTTCAGGAATTCATAGTCGACCTCCCAAACCCGCGACCAGTGCTTCCAGGCGCCTTCGGCGAGGCCATAGTAGAACGGTAGCGTGACGATATCGAGCCCGACGTCGGTCGCGCCCTGCACGTTATCATGGCCACGGAAGATGTTGGCTCCCTTACCCTCTCCGCCAACATTGCCGGTCATCAACAGCAGGATGCAACTGGCGCGCACGTTGGCAGTGCCGACCGTCTTCTGAGTCTGGCCCATGGCCCAGATCAGAGTCGCCGGCTTTTCGGTGGCAAACATCTTGGCGACGCGCTTGAGCTGTTCGCCAGGAATGCCAGAGACACGTTCGACTTCTTCCGGATTCCACTTCTCCACTTCCTTCCGGAGATCGTCGAACCCGTAGACGCGCTGCCGGATGAATTCCTTGTCCTCCCAGCCATTCTGGAGAATGTGCCACATCATGCCGTAGAGCACGGGGATGTCGGTGCCCGGTCGCATGCGCACATATTCCGTCGCGTGAGCGGCCGTTCGCGTCAGGCGCGGGTCGATGACGACAAAGTTGGCCTTTTGCAGCTCCTTGCCCTCGAGCAGATGCTGCAGCGAGACCGGATGCGCCTCGGCCGGATTGCCACCCAGGATGACCTGCGTCTTCGCATTGCGGATGTCGTTGTAGCTGTTGGTCATCGCGCCGTAGCCCCAGGTGTTGGCGACGCCGGTGACGGTGGTTGAATGGCAGATGCGCGCCTGGTGATCGGTGTTGTTGGTTCCCCAGAACGCGCCGAGCTTGCGGAACAGATAGGCGCCTTCGTTGGTCATCTTGGCGGAACCCAGCCAATAAACGGAATCGGGGCCCGACTTCTCACGTACGGCTTGAAGCTTGTCGCCAATCTCGTTGATCGCGGTATCCCACGACACACGGGTCCACTGCCCGCCCACGAGCTTCATCGGATAGCGCAGTCGCCGCTCGCTATGCACGAGTTCGCGCACGGAGGCGCCCTTGGCACAATGCGAGCCGCGATTGATCGGGGAATCCCAGCTCGGCTCTTGGCCGACCCAGACCCCGTTCAGGACCTCGGCCGTCACCGTACACCCAACCGAGCAATGCGTGCAGATGCTCTTGCGCACGCTCGCGCCCGCGGTGAGTGGGCCGGCCATCGCCGCTTCCGCCTTGCGCACGCTGGCGAGCGGCATGGTGCCGAGCGCAGCAAGCGCACCGCCGGCAAGGCCGGACTTGCGCAGGAAACTGCGGCGGTCGAGGCCACCGGCCTGACCGGCAAGGGAGACGGCAACGGAACCATGGCTCAGGGAATGCTGGTGTGTTCGCTTGATCAGCACGGTCAGCCTCCCTTAGCCGGATAACGATTGACGCGGTAAAAGGCCTTGACGTGATCGGATTCCCTGTAGCGCGCCTTGCGCTTCTCATCGTTGGTCTCGCTATCGGCCTGCGCGGACCCGACCAGCGGTGTCGCGAGGGTCGCGCCGGCGCCCACCGTGCCGATGCCCATCTTGCGCAGGAAGTCGCGGCGACCAACTGTGGCTTTCTTGTCGTCACTCATCGCACTTCTCCTGGACCTGCGCGTGCCGGTCAGTTGGCGAACGTGAATGCTTCCGTCTCGATCTCGATAAAGGCGCGACCAAGCGCGCCGACCGCACAATAGAAGGTGGCGCTCTCCGCGCTCTCGATGTCGGCGAACAGCCGCCCCATCCAGGGTGCGACGTGTTTCTCGAAGAAGGCGCGCTGCGCGTCACACGTCGCCGCAAAGCGACCGCCGGCAAGACCTACCATGATCTCGCAAAGAATGGCCGCGTGATCTTCCGGCTCCGAACCGTTCGCAACACGCTCGATCCCGAGCGCAGCAAGGTCGGCGCGCAGGCGCGACAGCGGCCGCTCGTTGAGAAATCCGGTCAGATAATAGGAGGCATACGGCAAGAGCTCGCCGCGGCCGAGACCGATGAACAGATCGAAATATTCGCGTTCAACACGCGCAACAGACGCGCCGGCAGCGGCTTCGGCAAGCGCCGCATGCGCACGTCCAAGCGGAGTCGCATCGCCGGTCAATTCGGCAAGCTGATCGAGCAGCTTCCTCGGCGGCGCGGCGGACAATAGCATCGCGAGCAGCGCATATTCCTGCGCACGCGCCGCATCGACGGGATCGATCGGCCGCTTGGACACGGATGCCTCGGTATAAAGATCGGGCCGCAACTCGTTGCGTGACACGCCAGTTGCAGCTTCGACTGCCATCACCCGTTGTGCGGGTACCTTGCTCCAGTTCGAGACTGAGGGCTGGCTGATGCCAATTTTGCGCGCAAGCCGGGCAACGCCGCCCGCGGCGTCAATGGCGCGATCAAGCCCGTCATCACGCACGTGGACCTCCCATCAAGTCCGCGTCTGCAAAGTCCCCGGCTGTCTGATTATCGCTTTTGTTACAAAGAACTAGCGAACCGTAGTCCTGGTTCCGCGGGTGGTCAACGCTTGACCATAGCCTAACGCTATAACCTTTGGTCGATCATCTAGGATGGCAGCGCGCCGCCATGCGTGCGGCGCCGCACTGGCGCCGTTTCAGGCCCCGTCTCGTGAGCGGCCGCCGGTTGCGCTGCAACGGGAGTAGGCTCGGTCACAGCAGGCTCCGCCGCATCGGCAACGGGTCCAGCCTGCTGCAATTCCGCAGAAGAATCCTCGGGTTCGACGGATCTCTCCGGCAGCGCTTGAGCCGCCTCGCGCACTCCGCCTACAATCCGGTCAACGAGAGCCGCCAGTTGCTCGCTGGAACAGTCAAGCAATCCAAACCCCGGCATCGCGTTCGGGTCGTTGAAGTCCCATGCGTTCTCCGCAAGTCCGACGAAGTCGCGGATGGTTGGATCTGCACTCCAGGCGCGACGAAGCGCCGCACGCGTGAGCTCCTGCGGAATCCCTTTGCGCAGGAACGTGGTGATGTCGGTCGCCGATGTGATCTGGTCGATCGAGGGTAGGCTCGACAAGTCAAGGTTCGGCTCGTCGTCTTCAGCGGATGGTGGCGCCGATTGAACGTCGTCGTGCGTTGCCGCGTCGGAGGGCGAGGCGTTTGACTTGGCCTGCTGCTTGCGGCGGGACCAGCGCGCCAGGAACTTGTCCTCGCTCATTCGTGTCCGTCCTCATGCTGGCGGCGCGCCAGTGCCTCGGTATCGGCCTGCCGCCGCTTGCGCTTGAAGAACACTCGTTCGACGTGGTGCTCGGCGACGAAACTTTCAATCGCCTCGCGAAGCGCTTCCGGCATGGGCACCGCTTCCACCAGATTGGCCCCAGCCTCGGTAAACGCCTCGCCCTCGGCCGGATCGGCGGTAACTGCCGCAATCGAATAAGGCAAGACGCCCTCCGAAGGCGCCAGAACGGTCCAGATGCTCGGACTGCCAGATGCGAGATTGTCGCGATAGCGCGCCGTCTCGGACGGGAAGAGATCGACCATGGCGCTGCCGGCATAGAGCAAGATCGTCTCGCCCTCTTCGCGAAGTACCGTCCAGGCTCTTGTGTCCGGCTCATCCGGCAACACCGCGACTGCGCGCCACAGGAAGTCGCCCCATGGCGAGTCCGCCTTTCGCCGCTCGACCACGACACCGACGGAAATGCGCAGGAGTGGCAGCGCGGCGGGGCTCACATCACCATCTCCAAATGTTTGACCGGTAGCCCCGTCAGCAGATTCTGTGGCTTCATCCGAAATTTCTGGTCAGGCGTCATCGCCAAGATGAGATAGACCGGCTCTCCCCGAACAGCTTCTATCGCCGCGCCCGCGTGTGCAAACGTCAGGCGGAACAGCGCGAGCACCTGGCCTTTGCTGCGTTCGTCCAGCTCCTCGCCATGCCAGAGACGGTCGCCGAGCCCGGTGGCGTCGACATCGAGCCCGACATACCAGGTGAGCCGCGCCTCGTGTAGCGCGCGCAAGGGTTCGATGGTGACGTCGATCCCAAGCAGATGGGAGATCCAGCGCGCCATCGCCTGCGCCAGCGCAGTCGGTCCGCGGCCGCCCGCGGAGAGGTCGAACGCCATGTCGAACAGGTCGCTCCGCTCCCAATAGATGCCAGCGGTCTCCTCGCTCAAGACATCGACCTCGGCATCATGCGTTGCGCCCAGCATCGACATCAGCGAGAGCACCGGCGTCCGGCTTTTGCCGCCGACTACCTCCTCATCACCGAGCAGCAGGGCCTGTTCATGCGGCAGGATGCGCTGCGGACGGAAGAATAGTTCCGCGGCGCGCAGCACGAAGGGGTCGTCACAGCCGTCCAGCGCATTGCGCAGGATCACGTGCACGAGCTGATTGACGAACAGCGGCGGTAGATCGTTGGCCCGCGAGCGCAGTGTTGCGAGGTAGGCCGCCTCCAGCGTCGGATGTCGCGCAAGGAGATCGCGAAAGGCAAGGACGAACCGCCAGTTTTCGCGGGCATCCGCATCGGCGATCGTAGCGACTTCGTCCGCACCGACGGGCTTGCGCGGATCGGCGAGTAGCTCGCGGTGCAGCCTGCGCTCGACCGGGCATGCATCGTCCGGCGGCATCAGCTCGGGACGCGCGAAATAGGCTTTCAGGAACTCGTCGGTGACGCACAGCCCGCCGCTCTCGTCGCGATCGAGCAGATGGTGGCCGCAGGCGATCCAGAAATCCTTCATCGGTGCCGCGGCTCCCGGCCCAAATCGGCAAGGTGGAGATCATGATCGGGCTCGACATCATCCTCCACTTCCATGAACGAGAACGCCCTGCCGTGGCCCTCCTGTTTCCGCAGTTGCAGCCTGCGGAACGCCTCGCGGACCTCGCCATCGTTCACCGAGCGCTGAACGGCGATGAGCGCGCTGATCGGATGGGTGCAGAGCGATTGCGCGAAGGCGACTTCCTCCTCCGCCGCAGCCCTCGCAGTTGCAATGTCCGGCGCCCCGAAGCGGTCGACGATTTGCCTGGCAAGCAGCTCGATCAGCGCCCGGCAATCATCCTCGGTCGCCGGGACGATCTGCGCCAGCGTCGACCATCCCCACGATTGCACGCCGAGGAAGCCGCTGCGGAAGGCCGCGCGCGCCTTGCCGCTGAGCTTGGCAGGATCCTGATCGCAGAAGCGGAACGCCCCGGACACGGCCCATTCGCCTGGTACGGCCGCAACGTCGAACACGAAGGTGTCCGAGGGATCCAGCGCGATGGTGCGCAAGAGCTTCACGGCCCCGGCCCTCCGAGCTTCGGATCGAGCCAGGATGGCGTGGCAAGCGCCTTGACTAGCTCCCTCCGCTCGGGCCGGTCGGTGTTGATGCGGCGTGTGAGGAGATCGCCGCAATCATCGATCCGCAGGATGGTCTTCCGCGCGCGGACTAGGCGACTGAGATAGTCGCGCGCGACGCTGTCGAAGCCATCGACCTGCCAGCCGTCGATCGCGCGCATCAGGTGCCGTGCAAAGCTTTCCGTCATCTGCACGGCCCCTGCATCGCCAAACCCCTCCTCGTCCAGCGCAGACGCCAGCGGTTGAACACCGGGCCCCGGCTCGGTCATGGCGACAGTCCGGATCATGGCGCCAAACACGAGCCATGCCGGCGGCTCGTCCTCGTGCGCGGACGACGGCCATCCCATCCGCCCGCCGCCGACCAGCCCGCCGTCAATCCGGACCGCGTCGGGCCAGTCGATCGCAACCGTCTTGCTCGGCGGCGCATAGGCGCGAAGCGCGTCGGTGAGCGCGACCATGCCGGCGTAGAAGGCGCGGCGCGCGGTGCTCAAGGGGTCGCCCGGCTCGAGCACGACGGCGAATTCGGCGAGATCGAACCGCCCGACATAGACCAGCGTGCCGGCGCCGCTCTCGGGTGCAATGCGGCAAGCGTGGGCAAAGGCGTCTCCGCTCTCGCGCAACCGAACGAGCGCGAATGGCGGCGGGAGATGGATCGGTTCCGCCAGGGCAACATGGCTGGTCGGGCTCGACGGCAAGGCCGTCCTCCACTTTCCTTTTCTTCCCGATAGTGGAAATCTATACGAGGCAAAGGATCGGCGCGAGTCCAGTCCCGCGCCGCACTGACGGAGGGATTCACCTGGAGCAGCCAGCGAAGACCGTCCTGATCTGCTCGTGCGAAGACACGATGGGCCTCGACACGGCCGCAATCCGGCGTGGCTGCCCCAATTGTGAGATCAAAACCTTTCGTCATCTCTGCGGCGCGGAACTCGATCATTTCCGCACTGCGGCAAAGGCGGAAGGCGCGCTGACGATCGCCTGCACGCAGCAGGCGGCACAGTTTACCGAGGAGGCCCGCGAACGTCCTGATGGAATCCGCTTCGCCAACGTCCGCGAGACCGCGGGCTGGTCGCGCGACGGCGCGAATGCGGGCCCGAAGATGGCGGCGCTGCTTGCAGCGGCTGCAATTTCCGCACCGGACTATCCGCTGGTCACGCTGACAAGCGACGGCGTCGTCCTAATCTACGGGCGCGACGAGGCGGCGATCGAAGCCGGCCGGATGCTCGCGGACCACCTCGATGTCACGGTCATGCTCAAGCAGCCGACAGACATCACGCCGCCTGCCACGACAGTCTTCCCGATCGTGAAGGGCACGATCCGCAATGCGCGGGGACATTTCAGCGCCTTCGAGCTCACCATCGACGATTATGCCCGCCCTCGCCCGTCCTCGCGCGATCGCTTCGTGTTCGATGCCCCACGCAACGGCGCGACGTCGCGCTGCGACCTCTTTCTCGACCTGTCGGGCGAGATGCCGCTGTTTCCCGCGCACGACCTGCGCGACGGCTATTTGCGCGCCGACCCCAAGGATCCGGCCGCCGTGCTCCGCGCGGTGCTTGCCGCACGCGATCTCGTCGGCAGTTTCGACAAGCCGAGATATGTCGACTTCACGCCGAACCTCTGCGCGCATTCGCGCTCGAAGCTGACCGGATGCCATCGCTGCCTAGATCTGTGCCCGACCGGCGCGATCACGCCCGCGGGCGACCATGTTGCTGTCAACGCCGAAGTCTGCGCCGGCTGCGGGCAATGCGCGGCCGCTTGCCCAACGGGTGCTGCCTCCTACGCGCTGCCGCCTGCCGACACCCAGTTGCAGATCCTTCGCGCCATGCTCCTTGCCTATCACGAGGCCGTCGGCGCGCATCCGGTGCTGCTGCTGCATGACGGCCCGCACGGCACGCCGCTGATCGACGCGCTTGCGCGTCACGGCGACGGGCTGCCGGCTAGCGTGCTTCCCCTCGCCGTCAACGAACTGACGCAGGTCGGGCTCGAAGCGGTCATCGGCGCCTTCGCCCACGGCGCATCCGCCGTGCGGTTCCTGCTGCGCGCAAAACCACGGCACGAGGTGACCGGGCTATCGCAGACCATCGCCATGGCCGACGCCATTCTGGCTGGGCTCGGATTTGATGGACGACGTGTGGCGACGATCGAAACCGACGATCCCGACGCGCTAGGTGCGCAACTGGGCGGGATCGAGATGCTTGCGGCGGTCGAGACGCCCGCAACCTTCAAGACCGTCGGCAAGCGGCGCGACCTGCTTCGATTTGCCTTGAGCGAATTGCATCGCCTGGCGCCAACGCCGGTCGACGTAATCGCCCTGCCGCAGGGCGCGCCCATCGGCGCCATCAACGTCAACACGGATGGATGCACGTTGTGCCTGTCCTGTGTCTCGGTCTGCCCGACCGGCGCGCTTCGCGACGATCCTGAGCGGCCTGTGCTCAAATTCGTCGAAGACGCCTGCGTGCAATGCGGCCTCTGCCAGAGCACGTGCCCCGAAAAGGTTATCACACTCAAGCCACAGATCGATTTCCGCGCGGCCCGCGCGCCCGCAGTCGTGATCAAGGAGGAAGAGCCCGCCGTGTGCATCCGCTGCGGCACGCCATTCGGCGTGAAGAGCACGATCGATCGGGTCGCGGCTAAGCTCGAGGGCCGGCATTGGATGTATCGCGCCGGCGACAAGAGGCTCGACGCCTTGCGGATGTGCGCCGACTGCCGCGTCATCGTCATGAGTGAACAGCAGTTCGATCCGTTCCAGGGCGTTCCGGAACGCACGCCGCCACGGACGACAGACGATTATCTGCGCCAACGAGAGCACAAGGAATAAAAACGCTACAACCCGTCTTCCGCGAAACGAAGCCTATTTCGACGTCGCGCGCGCCAGAAAGTCCGTGAGCGCGCGGCGGTCTTCGGCTGAGCCGATGTGCTGCTCCGGCATCTTCGTGCCGGGCGTATAGGCGTTCGGCCCGATCTCGAACAATTTTGACACGGTCTCCGGGGTCCAAACGATGTCCATCGCCTTGAGCGCCTCGGAGAAGCGATAGCCCGGCAGCGAGGCGATCTTCCGGCCGTAGAGTCCGGCAAGCGTCGGGCCGGCACGCTGCACCTCCTTGTCCGCAAGGGTGTGACAGGCGACGCAGGCCCTGAAGATTTCGGCGCCGTGATCGCCGGCATAGGCGGCGAGCGGATCGGCCGGCGTGCCCAACAGGTTCGAGCCAACGGCGTCGCCGGTCAGCGCATTCCAGCGCCCGATCTTGCCGTCCGCGCCGCCAGTCAGAAGCGTCGCGCCATCAGGTAGGAACGCAACCGACCAGACCGGGATGCCGGGCCCAACGAGCGTGCGCAGCACGCTGCGTGCCTTGCGATCGACGATCACCACAGTGCCGCCAATGCCGGCCGCGGCGATCAACGCGCCGTCATGCGAGATCGCCAGGGCCACGATCGGCGTGGCGTCGGCCGCGACGTTGCCACTGTCCTTGCCGTCGGCCGTCATCATGCGCAACCTGCCGTCCGCCGCGCCCGTGACGATCTCGCCATCCGGCGCAATCGCTACTGCGTTCAATGGCGCAGGCAACTTATGAATCTCGGACGTGCCATCCGCCAAACGCCAGGCCCGTGCCGTCTGGTCGTAGCCCACGCTCACGAGCGATTGTCCGTCCGGCGTGAACGCTACGCCGTTGACGTTCTGCGAATGCCCCTCCAATACCCGCGACGTACCGTCCGACAGCGACCACAGCCGCACGGTGCGGTCCCACGAGGCTGATGCGAGCGTTGATGCATCCGGCGAGACGGCGAGCGCGACGATAGGCCCCGTATGACCTTCGAAGACCCTGTCGGGTTGCTGTCGGCCGGCGGTCCAGATCGCAATGCGTCCGTCCGCGCCGGCCGTCGCCGTTCTCGCCTCGTCCAGGAAGGCGACCGCGTTCACCGCGTCCGCATGCAGGCGCAACACCTGCTCTGCAGATTCGGTTACAAGCGACCATCGGATCGCCGCCGTGTCGAAACTTCCTGATAGCACCGTCTTGCCGTCTACCGAGACGGCGATAGCCCGTACCGGACCACCGTGCCCGACCAATTGCGCGTGCACGGGTCGCAGCCCAGCGAGCGGCACGGCTGCGAGGAGCACGACGGAGAGACGCAAGCCTAGTTTCATTCACCGCCCGGGCAATCATGATACGGGATCGACCATCCCATTCTGCTTGATTTTGCGGCGCAGCCAAAACGTTGGCCCCGCATGTTCGGTTCCACAGTGCGACAAGCGGCGCCTTGAGCACCGCAGCACTGAATTCTAAGCTACACCGTAGGACCTCAGAGCCGGGGGCCGACCATGTACATACGTCCGAAAGCCTATTTGCAGGTATTATCGCGATTGCGACGCCTTCACATTTGGCTATCGCTTCGTCCCATTCTAACCAACCAGGAAGCGTCGCCCCTGCTCATTTTCGTCGTGGTCGTGCTGGCCCTGCTGCTGGCAATACTCGAAATCGACCAGCATGGTGCAGCGCTCCAGTCCCTGGGACTGCTCGGCGACCCAACGCAACCTAGTTTCACCAATTTCATGGGCCCTTGACAGTTCAAGAATACTGTCGATTAAGCCGATCGAAGCCCGCAACCGGTTTCGGAAAAGTTTCGTGAGCCGCCTATTGCTCCCCTGGTGCGGCCTCATCTCTCACGCGGAAACACCAACGATCGATCGTCGAAGTCCTGGACTGGAAGTTTGTCTGCCTGCGATCCAGTTTTGGGCTCCTGCACGCCGGCGACACGGGCCGCTCCGGTGTTCCCAACAATTGGCCAAGTGTGCGATCGCAGCATAGTCGTTGCGGCAACGAGCGACGCAACGGCAATTAGTCCGCAAATTGTCAGACGCTTCATGGAAATCTCCGTTGATTTGCGTGAGTTACCGGCCTGATTAGCGCCCCATCCGAGTTCCGAATGTGCGCCGCCTCACATCTCTCGCAACGGTGATCGGAGTTCCGCTTCTTTCGGCCCACTTCGATTCATGCAGGACTACGTTAGCGATCGCACATTCGGCGAGTCTCGATTTGCCGATCTCATGCAGCAGTGAAGGTGCTTCGCGATAGCTGCGCGTGGCCAAAGGGGCTGAACGACTTGCGTGAGCATGTAGCTGTGGCGCCACGCATCCGGAGGCGCCCCCACCTCAACGCCCTGCTTAAACTGGCTTGGATGAGATCTTTCTTGATCTCCCGGTGCACACGTCGGCACACGCCGCCTTCTCACCGCTTGAAAAGCCGCGACTCTCGCTCCAATCCATCATGGGCAAGTTTGAGCTAGCTCCAGCAATCGATGTCCGATTGGAGCTAATCAGAGACCGGTTGTTCCTACCAAAGACAATGTAGAAAGACCGTCTTTCACCCCTGCCCATGAGCCCACCGCACGTTCAAATCGTGGAGCCGCCCCGCCCCCGCTCCGACATCAAGCGGCTTTTGCGTGCCATGTCCTTCACGAAATCCCTCCTCCGATCCCGTTCCGAAGCTACGGTTTGCGTGGTGACTAGTTTAATGGACAAGCAGTGCGGCGGAGAGAGTGGGAGTCAAACCCACGATTCTCGATCATGGTGTTGAATTCCAATTACCAGCGGCCGCCATCAAGCCGGAGCGCGCATTGGCGCTTTTAAAAGAACCGAGCCTATGCTTCAGGTCAGCGGACCACTCGCGACCGTATGGTTGCAGGTTCGAACCCTGGCGAGCCCACCAGAGTGCCCAATCGCTCAATGATCCTTTTTTTGCCGCATCGGTGTAACAACGGACACGCCAAGCCACGCACGGTTCGGAACGTTCGCACGTTTGGCGATCTGATTGACCTGCACGACGAAGACATGCGCGAGGTTGGAAAGCCCCCTCGCCGGTCAAAAGCTGCTGTGAATGACCTCTTCAAAGGCCCGCGTGTGAAGCGGCTCTCGAACAAGGACAGCCTTCATTGGTGCTTCGGCTAAGACCCTAGGCGTCTCATCAAACGGAGCAATGAGGGTCGTAATCTTCGACACATCGAAACGTTTTGCATCAAGGAACGCCATCGACTTCTCAATGTTTGGACGTCCTTGGCCACGACCTGTATAAAAGTTGATGCCTTTGACATACATGGTCATCATTGGGACTTCTACATAACCAAAATGGCCGCCAACCGAGGAACATTGGCCCTCGTGTTCAGTCGATCGGATCGCGCATCGCAGTGCATCGGCGTTCGAACTGGCATCGACGGTGATGGCATATGTGCCCATGCGTTTAGGAGGCTCGCGCTCGATAGCGTTCGCCCCCAAGGCCTGCGCTATCTCTAAGCGCCTTCGATCCGTGTCCACATAATCAACTCGTCCAGCACCAGCAGCCCGGGCAAAGCCAGCAGCGTAAAGTGCGATCGAGCCGCCACCGCCCATGATTAGAACTTCTGCACCAGGCGCGGCGATCAGGTGGGGCACAGTTAACTCGTAGCCGAATGGAATGTTGTCGGAAAGGCTGGCCCAATGGGGTATGTCCGCGCCGGGACCACCGGAACCAAACTCGCGTTCGCATGAGGTATTCGGACGAGGTCTGCGAATAGGCATCCAAATTCGTTCTCGGTCGGCAAACCAAATGCCGCGCCCTTTGGATAGTGCGCACAGGTGTTTGGCTTGCCCCGGCCGACGCAGCGAAAACAGCTGCCGCACGAGATATGATAGCTTACGACGACAATCTGGCCGCGATAAAACCGGGCGCCGGGTCCAACCTCTACCACCTCGGCAATTGCCTCGTGTCCAAGCGCACATGGAGTTTCAAACGGTGTCTCGCCGCGAATCATTTTTACGTCGAGGTCGCAAGTCGTAGCAGCGATGGGCCTTACGATTGCATCCTCCGGATGCTCAAGTTTTGGTTCGGGAACTTCGCGCCATTCGAGCGCTCCACGGCCTAGAAACCAGAGTTGACGCATCGCGGTCACCCTCCTGTCGTGAGGCAATATGTTATCAGGCAACTAAACTCAAACCTCATGGCGCGAGCCCTCCTTCGTCGCCTCGATGTTGGCCGGCGGATTATCAGGTACGTGAAAGACCATAATCGTCGCACTAGCGGTCGCGCAGAGTTGCCCCTGAGCGTCGATCAATCGGGCCTCGGAGAAGGCAATCCTCCTCCCCACAGATAGAACCCGTCCCTCTGCGCGTATTGGGCTGCTCGCTTCAACTAGTCGCCGCTGGTACGAAACCTTCAGCTCAAGCGTTGCGTACGCCTGACCGATTGCGAGATGTGTGTGGACGGCTCCTCCACAAGCAGCGTCAAGCAGCGTCGCGGCGTAGCCGCCCTGAACCGACCCGAAGGGGTTATAGAAGCGCTTGTCCGGCCTCCCCTCGAACACGGCACGCCCCAGATCATAGTCGACGGCCTCAATGCTCATAGTTGACGATATCGGAGACGCTTTTCCTGCTTTCTTCAATGCGCGGAGGCGGGCGAGCCCATAAGGTATTTCTGCGGGGCTCTCCGAAACGGTTTCTGCCATATTGGTCTTCCCATGCTCGCCGATTAAGGACCGCTTGCGTCCTTCGCTTCTTCAATTCCGGTCGATAACGCGTGGATCATGCGAAAGCCGAAACGTGAGCTCGTTGTTGTGTAAACCGATCGGTGTATTTAAGTAGAGCACGGCATCCTCACCTGGCAAGCAAAAAATACACAGATCGGTGTAATTTCATGACATCTCGCGACAAGACATTGATGCGGGACAGGATTTTGCGGGCAGCCGATCACCTGTTCTACCAGGAAGGTTTCCAGGCAAGCGGCGTAGAAGCGTCGCCACCGAAGCGAACGTCAGCAAGCGGACCCTCGATAACTACTTTCCTTCGAAGGACGATTTGGTCGTCGCTTATCTTCAACGGAGGCTGAGGCCCATCCGAGCCTCCAGCAAAGGCAATTGATCAGATCCTCGAATTGTTCTCGCTGTTGGAAGGATTTTTCAGCTCAGCAGGTTTCCGCGGCTGCCCATTCGTGAACGCCATCGCGGAAGTGGGTGAAGCGAATGAACCTGCGAGACGAGTCGGGAGGCTGGCGCGTTCAGGTCAAAGAGCGGCGTGGGCGTGTGTCCAATGCCCGTTTTTGT
Organism: Bradyrhizobium iriomotense; assembly: GCF_030160715.1. Lineage (GTDB taxonomy): Bacteria > Pseudomonadota > Alphaproteobacteria > Rhizobiales > Xanthobacteraceae > Bradyrhizobium > Bradyrhizobium iriomotense. The sequence goes on along the minus strand of NZ_BSOW01000001.1, from coordinate 379,341 downwards.
CCAGTTCGTTCAAGCCGCGGACACGGCGATCTAAGAACAGGCAATCCAATCCATCATTGGCAAGTTTGAGCTAACCCGCTTTGATCACATGCGAAGGCATGCGGCCATGGCCGCATGACCACTCGCGATACCACGGCGATCAACGGCCCCTGACCCGCTGCGTTGGTACGCCGTTACATTGATGCCGACGAGCCTCTGTGTAATTCCAGAGGGCAGCAAAGGCCCGATTCACTCGGTAGCTCGTAGGGCTCGCCGCTGACTCCCTTTTAATGACGAAACACTCCTACCCCGCCGGCATCGTTTTCTCCACCAGCCGCGCCCAGTAGGAGTGGCCGAGAATATTGTCATTGAACTTGTAAGCGGGGTGGTGCAATTTGTTGCCGTCGCCCATGCCGACAAGGACCATCGCTCCCGGGCGACAGAAGTCTTTCCGGCAAGCCGCTCAGCGCGAGCTCTCGAAAGCAACGTGATTCCCGTTCAGGCGGCATCACTCAGTGGGCGGCCGCAGCGGTCACAACGGCTACGCGCCCGCCGGACAGCCGGTTGTCGAGGCTGATGGCGCCTGCACCGAACGCCGCGATCTGAAGCAGGCCGCCAGCCATCATGACGTTCTTGAGGAAGTGGATCATCTGGTTCTGGTCGACGAAGTTGCTGTGGAACGCCACGCCGGTGGCGACACAGAACACTGCCAACGCGAGCGCGACCGGCCGAACCTGGTAGCCCGCGATCAGCAAGAGTCCGCCGCCGAGCTCGAGCGCCACCGCCACGACGTAGGCGAGCGGCGGCAGAGGCAGACCGACTGCGGAAATCATCGCGGTCGTCGGACCGAAAGCGGCAAGTTTGCCGAGGCCACTCATGACGAATGGCAGACCGATCAAGATTCGGCCGATGAGGGGAAGATAACGGTTCATGGTAGTGGCTCCTTTGCTGGTGTGAGGTCAGGCGGCATCGACGAGGATGGACTCCGCATCCTCCATTGCCGTGATGGTGAGTTCGGGTTCGTCGAGGGCGGCAAGACCGTCGCCGACCGCAACCCGTTGCCCGTTGACGAGGATCGCGCCCTGGGCAGGGGCGAGATAGGTGTGTCGCAGATGCGCCGACGGCGCGTGGGTCAGCGTGGTCCCGGCGAGCAGCGTGGCGCCCAGCACGCGCGCGTCGGCGCGCATCGTGAGCGTCTCGGTGGTCTTCGGATCTCCACTCGCGAGTTCGATGAGGTGTCCGGCGCGATCTGCTTTGGGGAATTTGCGGGTGTCCCACCGGGGCGCTCCACCGCGTTGACGCGGACGCAGCCAGATCTGGAACAGCTTGAGTGGGGCTTCGTCGCGATTGTGCTCGGAATGGCTAATTCCGCTGCCGGCGCTCATTACCTGCACATCGCCCGCAGCGGTCCGGCCGACATTGCCGACGCTGTCTTCGTGCGTGACGCCCTGGCGGACATAGGTCACGATTTCCATGTCCGCGTGCGAGTGACGGCCAAAGCCGGTGCCAGGGGCGATCTCGTCGTCGTTCCAGACCACCAGCGCGCCAAGGGGTCCATTCGCGGGATTGCCGTCGGCAGACACGATGAAATGGTGGCGCGCTTTCAGCCAGCCACGGTCGCCGTGATCGAGCGTCTCGTTGGACCGAAGCTGCAACATGACCATTCCTCTTCGTAGGACCCGTGTCCGTTTCGGGAATGGTTATGTGGCCAAACCGGCGGCTTGATTAGTCAGCAAATTCCGGACGCGTCGTTCTATCTGGTGAACGCCAACCAGCTGCCCCCGCGGTGAGACAGCCAACCGGCCCGGCGCCTGTCCGGAAAGAACCCGTCCGTGACCCCTTTGAGCCTGAAGCAGCGAAGCGCGCGCGGGTTGCGTTTCCTGGCGGAGCAGCTTCATCCAAGACGGCATCGACGGACGCATCATGATGTTGTCTGGAGACGCCAACCCGGGTTCGCTCGAAATTTGCAGGCGCCTCCCTACGAGGCGGCTGACGATTTCAGGGCCGTGGCGGCGAAGTCGATCACCGCGCGGACGCCCGGCAGCATGCCACGTCGCGAGACAAAGACGAGATGAAGGATGCCTTCGGTGCCGCTCCATTCCGGCAGCACGCGGACGAGCGCACCGCTTGCGAGCGCGTTCTGACAATATCTGGCCGGCAACAACGTGATTCCGGTGCCCTGGGACGCCGCGGCCATCAAGATATCGAAACTGCCGCTGGCAAGGCGGGGCTCGACCGGTACGCTGCTGGTCTCACCGTTTTCTGCCGTCAGAAGCCAGGTACCGCCGCTCTGCTCGTCCTGGTCCAAGATGGGAAAATTGCCGAGGTCCGCCGGCGATTTCGGAACGCCCGCCGTTGCGAGCAAGTTCGGGCTTGCGACAAGGATGCGCCGGCTCACGCCGATGCGTTTCACTTGCAGGTCTGCGTCGGTATCGAGGCGCTCGCGAACGCGGATCGCGACATCGACACCCTCGTGGATCAAATCGACCGGGCGATTGGTTGCGATACATTGAACGCGCAATTGAGGATGAGCCGCAAGGAAGCCAGGCAACGGACCGGCAATCGCGCCCTGAAGTCCGAGCGGGCAGCTCAGCCGGACGAGCCCGCGGGGCTCGGCTTGCATGCGAAGCGCGACCTCCTCGACCGCGTCGGCCTCGATCATTGCGGCCTGCGCATGCTCGTAGATTTGCTGGCCGACCTGGGTCAGCCCAAGTCCGCGCGTCGAGCGATCGAGCAGCCGCACACCGAGCCGCTCCTCCAGCAAGGCGACGCGGCGGCTGATGCGCGATTTGGGCACGCCAAGCGCGCGAGAGGCCGCCGAGAATCCCCGGTTGACGACGACGGCGACAAAGAACTGGAGATCGTTAAGGTCGCGCACCGTTTCCTACCGACTGCTTCTCGCAAGTCCAACCCGTTCCCGCCGACGACAATGCCCCTATGTTTCGGGTAGATGTATCATCGCCCGGTGAAGACGATCCTCTGTGGCTCGATCCCTTGCTTGATGGCCTCAGCCCGCGCCGTGCGGCCGCGCCTCGCATCCTCGGAGCTGTGAAGTGCCATGGTGATATCCAGGATCATTGCATCGGCGGAAGGCACGCCGCCTCCCGACCACGCCTTCAGCAAGGTTCGTATGGCCGCGTATGAGCGCGTGGGACCGGCCGCCAGACCCTGCGCGAATTTGAGCGCAGCCGCTTCGACATCACCCGCCGGCACCACCTGGGTTGCGATTCCCAGTTGACCCGCGGTGACACCCGACATCGGCTCGCAAAGCATCGCGCAACGGGCTGCGCGCGAGCGACCGATCCGCTCTGCGAGCCGCTGCACCGCGCCGGCGACGGGCGCAGACCCCACGGAGGCCTCGATGCAGCGGAACACCGCGTCTTCAGCCGCAACGATGAAATCGCATGCCAGCGCAAGCTCGAAGGCACCACCATATGCAGCTCCGCGAACGGCGGCGACCGTAGGTATCGGCAACGCTTCGATGGCGCGGAACGACTGATTGCATTCGGCAATGAAAGTCCGGAACTGACTGGCATTCTTCTCCAGGAAGTCGATCACGTCGCCGCCCTGGCTGAAATTCGGTCCTTCCGCCCTCACCAGCAATGCCCTGATGTCGCTCTCGCTGGCTTCGTGGACGGCTTGCTTCAGTGCATTCGAGAAGTCGGATGCAATGAGATTCTTCGGCGGGTTTGCCAGCACGATATGACCGACCGAGTCTTGTTGTTCGAACCTGATCACCTGCATTTCAACCTCCCTTCAATATGCGCATTGTTGCTGTCGACGTTCCGCTCCACGTTTCGGCTGCCATTTGCCGAACGATGGCGTTGAATTTCGCGGGAGCTTCGAGCTTGAGCATGTGACCGCAATCCTCGAACGGATGCGATGTCGCCCCCGGCGCCGCAGCGAGCAGGCGCTCGGCGTGGTCTCGATGCGGAGCGACCTGGTCGCGCGTGCCGGAAAGAATGGCAATCGGGCATCGCACTGCCGAGATCATATCGGGCGCGTAAGCGGTGAACAGCGACCGTATCGCCTGTCGCCAGCCGTCGGTCGTCATCGCGTCCCGCAGGCGCTCGACATGCTGCCTGACCGACGATGGCGTATCAGGTGTCAGCAGCCTGTCCGCGATGGCCGCGCGTGAAACCGGAATGTCGATATCCGCCGTGCAAAGCCAGGCGTTGAGCTCGGCCGCGCGGGCGTCGCCGACGAGGTGACCCCTGGCGATGTTAGGGGCGGAAAGAATGAGGCTGTCGACCAGCGCCGGATAATTTTTTGCGAAGGTCAGTGCTACGACGCTTCCCCACGAGCTGCCAACCAAAGCGGAAAGCCGCTTCACGCGGAGAGCGCGCAGGAAGGCCGCCAAAGCGTCCGCGTAGTCGTCGATGGCTACGTCCTGCTCGGGGATTGGCGTGCTGCCGCCGAAGCCCGGTGCATTCCAGGCAATCACATGAAACTCCCGAGACAGCCCCGCAAGCTGAGCGCGATAGCCGACCGAGTTGGAGCCGAGTCCGTGAAGCAGCAGCACCGCGGGATTGCGCGCGTCTCCGGCGGCGCGATACTCGATGTGGCCCCGTTTCCCCGGATACACCGGCGACGCAACGGCCACCTGCGCAAGCCTGGGCAAGTCCTGCGCAAGAAGCTCGGTATCGACGGCGGACAATGCGGCCATCCGTCAAGCTCCAGCCGCCAGCTCGAGTTGCTGGGCTGGTTCGTGAGCATCGTCGGAGCGGTAGCCGAGGCGACGGGACAGATCTTTCGCGGTCTGCCGAAGGGCGCGGGCGAATGCGCCGTCGAGATCCGCGTGAAATCGAGACGCCTCGCCGACCGCGCTCAGAGCCAGCACCGGCCGGCCGCTTGCGTCGAGCACCGGCGCACTGAGGGCATTGATCAGCGTTTGGCTGCGGTAGAAGATTTCGAGTCCCTGCCTTGCCAGTCCAAGCCGCCGGACCTCTTCGAGGCGGTCCTCCCAATCGGCTGCCTCGGCCGTTGCGACCTCTCCAGGCAAGCCAGTCTGCGCGATTGCCTTGGGCGGAAGATGTGCGGCGAATGCCCGGCCGGTGGCCGTCGAGGTCACCGGCAATGTCAACCCCACGGGAAGCGCGTCGCTGACGGGAGCGGAGGCCGGCTCCCAATGGGTGATGGTGGGACCATGAGTGCCCCAGACGGCGAGCGCCATGGTCTCGTCGAATTGGTTCGCGAGGCGCTCGATCGCGCGGGTGCCGAGCCGCATCGCGGCGAGTTGCGCCTGCTTGCGATCGCCCGACAATGGGTTGTCGGCCATGTCGTGCGGATCAGCCAGGAGATATTGACCGTTGCCAAAGACAAGCGGCTTGCGTTCCGCGCGATCGATCGCAAGCACCTCGCCGACATAGATCGTGTGGTCGCCGCCCGGCACACGGGATACGACCCGGCACTGAAGCCTGGCGCTGCAATCGCGGAGCAGCGGCACGCCGCCCGATCCGATATCAATATCGATGCCGGCGAACTTCTCATGCGAGGACTTCGCAAACCGCTTCGACAGCTCGATCTGGTCCTCGGCGAGGATATTCACGGCAAAGCATTCGGCCTTGAAGAATGCGGGGTGACTGTGACTCCTGACCGCCTGGCTCCAGAGCACCAGCGGTGGATCGAGCGACACCGAGCTGAAGGAGTTGGCGGTGACGCCATGAAATCGGCCCTCGTCATCGGTCGTGGTCACAACAGTTACGCCGGTGACGAAGGTTCCGAGCACGCGCCGCAGGTCGCGGCTGTCGAACAGAGGAGCATCAGGCATCTTCCACCTCCTTGCGTTCACTCGTTTTGTGCACTCATGCAGCGACCGCTTCTTCCGCCTTCACCGCCGGCATCACCTGTTCGGCGAAGCGGCGAATCGAGGCCACAGCTTCCGCATGCGGCATGGTTCCGAACATGAAGCTTCCGATCACGTAGTTCAGACCGCCGAGCGCGACCTGGTCGGACAGGATCTGCGCGACCGTCCGGGTCGAGCCGGCGATCGCATGGCCGGATTCGACGAGTTGGTCGAACGAGGGCGGCAGCTTCGCGTTGACTGGCTGTGTTCCGTGCTTGCGCCAGAGCTTGATGAAGTGCTCGTAGAACGCCGGCCACGCCTTTCGACCCAGCTCGTGGGCGTCGCGGTCGGTCTCGCCGACGATGATGTAGCGGTTGACGCCGATGAGCGGATCGCTCCTGCTCTGTAGACCGGCTGCGGCCATCTCCTCGCGATAGCGATCCGAAATGGCGCGCACGCGAGATACCTGTCCACCGCAAACCACGTTCATGCCATTGCGCGCCGGCCAGACCACGGAGTCGGGCGAGCCGACCGCGTACCACATCGGCGGACGCGGGCGCTGGAGCGGCTTCATTTCCACCGCGTAGTCGTTCAAGCTCCAGAACTCGCCTGTCGTCGTGACGGAGTCCTGCGTGAAGCAGCGCTGGATCGCGTCGAAGGCCTCGGCATACATCTTCGCCGCCTTCGCGGAGTCGATCCCGAGCGCGTCGAGCTCGTGCGGTGAGGCGCCGCGGCCAATCCCGAACTCGAACCGGCCGCCGCTCAAATGATCGAGCATGCAGATCTCTTCGTAGAGACGCGCGGGATTGTAGGTGGGCAGCAAATAGACCAGCGGACACAGCCGCAGTCTTTTGGTCCGCTGCGACAGAGCCGCCATCCACACGCTGGGCGATGGTGTCGTGCTCAACGGGGTGCCGTGATGCTCGCTCATGTGGAAGCAGTGGAAGCCGAGCCGGTCGTAAAGCCCGGCGAGCGCAAGCCGGTTCTCATACTGCTCTGCCAGCGGAAGACCGGAGCGGTCGTTCTGATCGAAGACGCCGAATTTCATGATGAGGATCCCTTTTGGAGTGAACTATTGAAGCTTCGCCGCACCTAGGCGCCTTGCCGGACGTGGATCTGGAACAGGTTGTTCTCTGGGTCGGCGAACGTCGCCACGCTGCCGTGCGAACCCATGTCGCGGCTCGACAGGTGCCGCCCGCCAAGCCGCTCGATCCGCTTGGCGATCGCGGCCATGTCGGTCGCGCCGAAAACGACCACGCTGCCGCGCGCGCCTGTGGCCGCTTCGGATGGCGAGCTCAGCGCGAATGCGAGCTGCCCGGCCTTGAACTGGCACCACTGGTCGCGATCCCGAAATGCCAGCGGAAGCTCCAGCGCCTCTGCGTAGAAGGCCTGCATGAGATCCATGTCGCTGGCGACCGTGTAGACGCTACGGATGGCATCGAGGGGCATTTCTCTTCCTCCACGCATATTCAACCATATTGAATATATGTTTTATTGTTGTATGATGCTCGCAGCTTTCGTTTGTGTCAATCTCGATTCTCTGAACCGCTCGAAGGAAGCAGATGCAGGAGAAGAAGACGCGCCGAGGCATTCAGTCGGTTGAAATTGCCTTTCGGATTCTGAGCGTTATGCAGGGCAGTCAGCAGGCGATGGCCCTGAAGGACATCGCGCCGCTGGCCGGTCTGACGGCGAGCGCCGCGAATAACTATCTCGTGAGCCTGGTCAGGATCGGGCTCGCTGCCGCGGACGAGAAGCCGGGCCACTATCGCCTCGGGCCTGCGGCGCTCTCGCTCGGCGTCAGCGCAATTCAGCAGATCGACGGTTTCGAGGTTGTCCGCCGCGAGGTCACCAATCTGCGCGACATGACAAGACGAAGCGCGGCCGTCACCACATGGACCGACGACGGCCCGCTCAGCCTGTTCAAGCAGGACGGCGATCAGCGCGGCGCGTTCGAATTTCGCACCGGACTGATCCCGATGCTGAGTTCCGCAGCCGGAAAGATCTACGCCGCACGGCTGGCGCCCAACCTGACGACGCATCTGATCGCGCAGGAATGGGATGCTGTGTTCGGCGGCAAAGTCGACGCCGCAAAATTCAGGGAAGATGCGAGCCGCGAGCTGAAACGAAAGGGCTATACGACGATCGTCCGCTCCGACCTGACCGGCTATGTCTCCATTGCCGCGCCAGTGCTGGACTGGAATGGCGATGTCCGGTTCACCCTTAGTCTGGCAGGTACGCGGGCCTCGATGAAGATAGAGCCCTCGAGCGATCAGGTGAAAGCCCTGCTCGACAGCGCCTCCAGCGCAACGCAAGCACTCGGCGGCAAGACCGAACGCCGCGAGTAGCCGATTGCGCCGTGCGCACGCCTACAGAACGACCTCGATCAACCGGGGGCCGCGATTTTTCATCGCGCTGCCGAACAGGCTTGCGAATGCCTCGACAGATGCGGCGCGATTGGCCTCCACGCCCATGCCGGACGCGAGCTTGACCCAATCGAGCTCGGGATTGTGCAGATCCAGCATCGAAAAAGCCTTTGGCCCCGGATCTCCGGCGCCGACCCGTGCGAGCTCGATGTTGAGGATTGCGTAGGAGCGGTTGGCGAAGATCACCGTGGTGACGTCGAGCGCTTCCCGCGCCTGCGTCCATAGCGCCTGGAGCGTGTACATCGCCCCGCCATCGCCGTGGAGACAGACGACTTTCCGGTCGGGGCAAGCGGCACCGGTGGCGACGGGAATGCCCTGCCCGATCGCGCCACCGGTGAGCGCGAGGTGATCGTGCGGCGCGATCGCGGCCGCAAAGCGATGAACGCCACCCCCTGCCGTTGCGCCCTCGTCGGAGATGATGGCGCCTTCGGGAAGGAAGTGGGCGATGACCTGTCCGGCGGTCTGCGGATTGAGTGGTCCGGCCGGAATGTCGGGCTTGCTGAGTGGGCCGACATGCAATGGCTCCTTTGCCGCCTTCACGACCTCGGCGAGCGCCTCCAGCGCCGCCGTGCCATCCTCGTCAGCGTGGGCAAGATACAGAATCCTGCAGTCCTCGGGCGTGCACCAGGATGGCTTGTTTGGATAGGCGAAGAAGCTCACCGGCGGGCTCGCGCCGACCAGGACCAGTTGCTCCGTTCCTTTCATGAACTCAACGATCTGCTCGGCGAAATACGGGATACGCTCGACCGCCACGCGTCCGGCGCCGCGCTGGCAACGCGGCGCGAAGGTGTCGCAGGCGATCCGCGCGCCGGTCGTCGCCGCGATGCGGCCCGCCGCGCTCAGTCCGCGCTCCCTCAGCGCAGCTCCGCGGATCAGCAGCATGGTCTTGCGGCCCGATTTGAGCGCCGCGGCTGCCTGATCGATCGCCTCGCTCGAAACCGTCGCCGGCATCGGCTTCGGCAGAGCTGGCGCCGGCCGGTCGGCTTCGAGCCAGGCCGTGTCGGCAGGCAGGATCAACGTCGCAATCTGTCCGGGAGATTGCAGCGCAGCCTGCACGGCGCGCGCGCCGTCCGCGGCGACGGTCTTCGCACTCGCCGACGAATGCACCCAGGCGGAGACCGGTCGCGCGAAGCCATGGACGTCGGAGGCGAGCGGCGCGTCATATCGTGCATGATAGGTCGCATGGTCGCCAACGATATTGACGATCGGAGTCGCTGCGCGACGTGCGTTATGGAGATTGGCGAGCCCGTTCGCGAGCCCGGGTCCGAGGTGTAGCAGCGTGGCGGCTGGCTTCTCCGCCATGCGTCCGTAACCATCGGCCATGCCGGTTACTGCGCCTTCGAAAAGTCCAAGCACGACCCGCATGCCTGCGACCCTGTCGAGCGCGGCGACGAAATGCATTTCCGATGTACCGGGATTGCCGAAACAGACCTCGACGCCCGATCCGACCAGCGTCCGCAACAGACTCTCTGCGCCGTTCATGCCATTTCCCCGTTTTGTTGTTGATCTCCCTCGCGGCGATGCCCTAAAGCGCGATGAGATGGGATGAATCGTCATCGCGCTTTAGGTTGTTGTTTGAGCATGATCTTTCGGAAAACCGCTGCACACTTTTCCGGATCATGCTTTAGAGATGTCGCGTCAGACGAAGGCGCTTAGACCGGTGATCGACTTGCCGACGATTAAGGTGTTTATCTCCCTGGTGCCTTCATAGGAGTAGATCGCCTCGGCATCGGCCACGAACCGCCCGATGTGGTTCTCGAGGAGGATGCCATTGCCGCCAAGCAGCTCGCGCGCATAGCCGACCGTCTCGCGGCACTTGACCGTGCAGAATGCCTTCGCGAGCGACGCATGCTCGTCGCGCATCACGCCTTCGTCCTGGAGCTGGCCGAGACGCAGCATCATCGCCTGGGTCGCCGTGACGTTGCCGAGCATGCGCACCAGGAGATCCTGGACGAGCTGGAAGCCGCCGATCGGCCTGCCGAACTGGACGCGCTCGGTCGCGTAGCGCAGCGCATGCTCATATGCGCCCATTTGGCAACCGACGGCGAACCATGCCACGCCAGTGCGGGTCATCCGCAAGACCTTGGCGGTGTCCTTGAAAGAATTCGCATTCTGGAGACGATCCGGCTCCGGTACGCGGCAGTCCTTCAAGGTGATCAGACCGTTCTGCACGACGCGGAGCGCCATCTTGGTCCTGATCTTCTCGACCGAGAAACCCGGATTGTCCTTGCCGACGACAAAGCCCTTGACCTGGTTCGTCCCCTCCTCGCGTGCCCAGATCACGTTGACGTCGGCGAAGGTCGCATTGCCGATCCATTTCTTCTGGCCGTTGAGGATCCAGACCTCGCCCTCGCGGCGGCAGGTCGTCATCATGCCACCCGACGTGGCAGAGCCGACCAAAGGCTCCGTCAGGCCGAACGAGCCGATCTTCTCGAAACGCATCATGGACGGCAGCCAGCGCTGCTTCTGCGCCTCGTCGCCGCACAGATAGATCGAGCCCGCCGACAGGCCGGTGTGCACGCCCCAGAACGTTGCAACCGACGCGTCGACCCGCGCCAGCTCCATCGCGACGAGGCCATTCAACAGCCAGCTACCGCCCGCCGCACCATAACCTTGATAGCCGACGCCACCGATGCTGATCTCGGCCATCTTCGGAATGATCGCGAACGGAAATTCATCGCGCCCCCAATATTCCTCGATCAGGGGCGCAATGACGCCTTCGGTGAAGTCGCGCACGCGCCGGAGCAGCGCGCGCTCGCCCTCATTCAGCACATTCGCAATCCTGTAGAAGTCTCCCTCAATGGGCGGTGGTGCATAGTCCGATTTCATCTGCGGATTTGCCATGGTTCCTTCCCTCGTGCGTGCCGGGTTTCACCTGATATTTCGCGGGCCGCGCAAGATCTCCTCCTCTGTTACTGCCTAAGGCCCATCAGTCAGAAACGCCTCGATCAGAGCGGCGGTCTCCGCCGGTCGCGTCACCATGAACAAGTGCCCATCATCGATCATGCGCAGTTCGGCATTTGGAATCAGTCTTGCCAGAATGCGACCATTGATCGGAGGCACCAGCGGATCGTCGTGGCCCGACAGCACGAGCGTCGGCTGCGACAGCATCCACAGCCATGGCAGGCTGGTCCAGCCGGCCATGGCGAGGAGCTGGTACAGATAGCCCAGATTTCGCGTGCCATGCATCGCCGCGGCATGGCGGCCGATCAGCGACGGGTCGTCGCGAAATGCTCCGCCATAGATGTCCGCCGCGATCCGGTTCATGTAGAGCTTGTCGGTATAGCGCCGGGGCGTCGCCATCTTCCACAGCACCGCCGGGCTCGCCGGCACCATGGTGAAACCGGGCGCCGTCGCGGCCAGCACCAGCCGGCGGCACAGGTTCGGATACTGATACGCGAATTGCTGCGCGATCCCGCCGCCCCAGGAGACGCCTGCGGCATCGACCTCGGCGTAGCCGAGTTCTGCAACGAGACCGGCGCCCAACCGCGCCAGCGTCGACGGGCGATACGGAAAGAGTGGCCTCGGCGAGGCGCCGACGCCAGGCACGTCGAAGATGATCGCGGTCGTGCTCGTTAGCGCCTCGAGCAGCGGCTTGGCCAGCTCCCAGTTGGCCCCGATCCCGTTGAACAGCAACAGCGGCGGCTGCCGTGCGCCGCAATGCCTGATCGCGATCCGGAGCGATTGCCCGTCGATCGCGATCTGCCTGACTTCGAACTCGCCCGGCTTCCCGGTCGCGGCTTCTTTGGCGGGCTGCACTTTCGTCATCATGTCATTCAAAGACGTATGTTCCCGGAGCTTGAGCCAGGACGGGATGGCGCCTGCTACCGAGGGACGTCGGCGCATCCACATCCTCGCCTGATCGCGCGTGAAGCCAATCCCGCCAGTCGAGCCACCAGCTTCCCTTCCGCTTCTCGGAGGCGGCCAGGAACGCGTCCGGTCCGCCCGAATTGACGGGCCCGATCATGAAGGACGCCTTCGGATTGGCCGGCGGATTGAGAAGGCTCTGGAGGTGACCGCTGTTCGACAGCACGAAGGTCGTGCCCGGACCCATGATCTGCGCCGTCCTGTGCACGCCCTTCCAGGGCGTGATGTGGTCGGTGACACCGGCAACGACGTAGCAGTCGGCCTTCGCCTTGCTCATATCGATCGTCTTGCCGTTCAGCGTGAGCTTTCCGGCATTGACGAACGGGTTCGTGAAATAGAGATCGAGATAATCGCCGTGAAGGCGAGCGGGAAGCCGCGTTGTATCAGCGTTCCAATACAGGATATCGAAGGCGGGCGGCTGATTGCCGAGCAGATAGTTGTTGACCCAATAATTCCAGATCAGATCGTTCGGCCGCATCCAGGCGAACATCCGCGCAAGCTCGTGACCGTCGACCAGACCGCGGAGCCGCGAGGCCTCCTTGGCTGCCCGCATGGTCTCCGGGGTCATCAGGCAGCCGAATGCACTCTCGTCGGCCGTATTGGGATCGAGCAGGCAGACGGCCAGCACCATATTCCTGACCTTGTCTGCGGCGCTGCCGAGCGTCGCGAAATACGCCGTCGATGTGATGCCGCCGGAGCAGGATCCCATCATCGAGATATCGTCGCTGCCAGTGACCTCGCGCGCGGCGTCGACGGCTTGGTCGAGCGCAGCGACGTAGCGGTCGAGGCCCAGGTCGCGATCGGCAGCGGTCGGATTGCGCCAGCTCACGCAGAACACCTGAATGCCGCTCTCGAGGAGAAAGCGAACCATGCTCTTGTCGGGCGAGAGATCGAGCGCGTAGTACTTGTTGATCTGCGGCGGCGTGATGACCAGCGGCCGCTTCCAGACCTTCGGCGTCGTCGGTGCATACTGGATCAGCTCCAGCAGTTCGTTGCGGAGGATCACCGCGCCCGGCGTGGTCGCGAGATTCTCGCCGACCTTGAATGCGTCGCGATCGACCATCGACGGCATGCCGCCGTTCCGGGTGAGGTCGTCGACATAATTCTTCAAGCCATGCCAGACGCTGCGACCACCGGTGTCCACGAATTTGCGTATGGCCGCCGGGTTGGTCAGCATGGCATTCGTGGGAGCGACCGCGTCGATCAGGATCTCCGTGACCAGATGCGCCCGCGCCTTGTCAACGTCGCTCAGACTCGTCTTGTCGACGAAGCCGCTGACAGCGTCGCCCCAGGCGAGATAGGCCTTGAGCAGGCCGCTGTGCAGCGCACTCTCGTTCCAGGTGGCATCGGAAAATCGTCGGTCCCCTGCCCGGGGCGCACGTTCCGATTTGCCGGCGACAATAGAGCCGAGCTCGCCGAGGAAGGACAGCCATTGCTCGGTCGCGACCTTCGGCTCGTTGACGACGGCCTTGAACAGTACGCCCGCGCTGTCGAGGAGATCCTGGCCCCGGATGCCGACAAGAGGATTGAGCGCGAGCGTGTTCCGGGACGCGTCTTCAAAAATCCCCTCGGTTGACGGGACTTGTTGGCGATTTTCGGCGTTCATTGTTGTCGCGCTCCCGCGGCAGGAATCAGAAGCGACAGTGTCTCGGCGATCAGCGCAGGCTTCTCCGCCCCCTCCACTTCCAGCATATTCTGGGTCCTCATGATCACCTGTCCACCCTCCCTCGGCTCGATCCCGGCGAGCACGACGCGCAGCCTCACGCGCGCGCCTGCCGGCACGGGCGCGAGGAAACGAACCTTGTCGATCCCGTAGTTCAGGCCCGCCGCAGCGTCGGTGGGGATGACACCGATCTCCATGGCGAGCGGCGCCACCATCGCAAGCGTCAGGTAGCCGTGGGCAATGGGACCGCGGAAAGGACTTTCCCGTTTCGACCGTTCGACGTCGACATGGATCCATTGGCGATCGCCCGTGCAGGACGCAAACGTATCGATGCGCGCCTGGTCGATCGTCACCCAATCGGAAAGGCCCAGTTCCTGGCCAACTCGTTTGCCCAGGCCGGCAAGAGTGAGAGTGCTCACGCTATCCTCCTCGATCATTCGTGGCTGCGGCCGCATTCGGACGGCTACATGTTCCCGTACCGCTTCCGCAGCTCCTGCTTGTTGATCTTTCCGACACTCGTCTTAGGGATGCTGTCGATGAAGATGATGCTCTCCGGAATGCCGTACTTGGAGATGATGCCCTTCTCGGCGAACGTCTTGAGATGGTCCTTGATGGCCGTATCACTGACGCTGTCTGCCGTAGTCTCCTGCTTGACTACGAGCGCGAGCGGTCTTTCACCCCACTTTTCGTCCTTCACACCGATGACGGCGGCGTCGGCAACGCCGGGACATTGCGAGATCAAGTCTTCGATTTGCAGCGACGATACCCATTCGCCGCCGGTCTTGATCACGTCCTTGATACGGTCGGTGATGTGCACATAGCCGTCGGGGCTCACCACCGCGATGTCGCTGGTGTGCAAATAGCCTCCAGCCCAGAGCTGCTCGGAGCTTTCGGGGTTGTTGAAGTAACCCTGCGTGAGCCAGGGCGCGCGCAAGACGATCTCGCCGGGCGACTTGCCATCATGCGGCACGTCCTTCATGTCGTCGTCGACGATGTGCAGATCGACCAGCGGCCCTGCCATGCCGGCCCGGGTGCGGAACTCGACCTCCCCCTCCGAGTCGCCGGAGAGGTCCTTTGATCTGACATGGGATACGGCTGCCAGGGGGCCGGTCTCCGACATCCCGTAGCCTGCGAAGATGTCGATGCCTGCAGCGAGCGCCTGTTTGGCCAGCGCTTTCGGCAGGGCCGAGCCGCCGATGACCATCTTGAGGCCCTTGAGATCGGTGTTCGCCTTGGCGGCTGCGTCGAGCAGCATTCGCAGAATGGTCGGCACGCCGTGGGTGAAGGTCACGCCTTCATCCTTGATCAACTTGACCAGCATCGCCGGCTCGTAGCGCCCGGGATAGACCTGCTTGGCCCCGGCGAGCGTCGCCGACCAGGGGAAACCCCAGGCGTGGACGTGGAACATCGGCGTGATCGGCATGTAGACGTCGTCACGCGAGAAGCGGCCCTGCGTTCCCGCAATCCCGAACATCGCAAGCCCAGCCAGTGTGTGCAGGACGAGCTGCCGGTGGCTGTAATAGACTCCTTTGGGCAATCCGGTCGTGCCGGTCGTGTAGAAGGTGGTCGCCTGGGTATTCTCGTCGAAGTCGGGAAAGTCGTAGTCGGGCGAGGCGGCGGACAACAGGCTCTCGTATTCGCCGATAAACGACAGGCTGCCGGTCTGCGGGGCTGGCGCGTCCGACATCAGGATCAGTCGCTTCACCCTCGGCAATTGGGGCTTCAATCCCTCCAGCAGTCCGACGAATTCGTCGTTCACCAGCAGCGTCGACGCGCCGGCGTGATCGATCGTGTAGGCAATCTGCTCGGGCGACAGGCGGACGTTCACCGTCTGGAGCACGGCACCCATCATCGGGATCGCGAAGAACGCCTCGAGGAAGCGATGGCTATCCCAGTCGAGGACGCCGACGGTGTCACCGGGCTCGACGCCCGCCTTGCTCAAGGCCGAGGCCAGACGGCCGATGCGCTCCCTGATCTGGCGGTAGGTGAAGCGCCTGAGATCGCGATAGACGATCTCCTGATCCGGCGCCTGCATCCGCGGCGTGTGCCACAGCTGCTTGAAGATCAAGGGGAACTGATAGGCAGATTTCGCGGTCTGAATCAGCCTTCCAACCATGGCGGCCTCCGTCGACGTCTCATCCCAGCGGCCGTCGCGGCGTCCGCAGTTCTGAGCGCGCGGATCGCCTGGCCGAGCTGTCGCACGACGAGCCCGTCGTGCGACACGAGCACAAGCCTCGCGCGCGGCCTCGTCCTTGTGAAGGTCCGGAACGGACGACGCCCGGTCCGGGCCGGACACGCTGCGCCGTGGACCCTGATGCGTCTTGAATAAAACCGCTGCTATTTGACCAGGAGGCAGAGTGCTTCTCAGCGCCGCACAAACGGGCGACCTGGAAGCCTTTTGGGCGATCGAAAAACGGCTATTCTGTCTCGACAACAATGCAGCATATGCTGATAGCCGAGCCATGCTGGCTCAGGCGTTAGGACGGTATCCATAGGCAGGTTCAGTTGAGCGTTTCCAGGCAGCCAAGCAAAACGATCGAGGCGAAGAACGCGCTGGTCGTCGGAATGGACGAACGCGTCTACGAGTCGACCAAGCTCGCGGCTCTGTTCGACGAACTGGTGGCTCAGGGCACCCCTGCCAACGAGATCCTGCAAAACATCGCGCTCCAGGTGCCGGACGTGCACTCTCCAAAGACCAGGATCTCGCTCACCGAGTTGACGACGGCTTGCGAGAACGCCGTTCGACTCTCGAGCGATCGACGCCTGCCCTACCGCATCGGCGCATCCATCCACATCTCGACCTACGGCATGTATGGATTTGCCATTCTCTGCTGCCCAGACTTTCGCGACGCGATGTCCTTTGCATGGCGCTATCACTCGCTTGCCGCGCCACTTGCAACGATCGAGTTCAGGGAAGAGAAGGGTTTCGCGAGTTGGACAATCGAGCCCAACGCGCGCGCCACGATCGACCCACGGGTCTACCGCTTCATCACGGAGATGCAGATCGGCATCCATATTTCGCTGATGCGCGACATCATGGGCGCGGCATTCGTCCCGGATCATGTCAGCCTCACCTATCCGGAAGCAGACGATTTCCGCCTGCCCGCCGATCTGATCGGATGTCCCATCCGCTTCTCGAATGGATTCAATCGGATCGTCTTTCGCTCGGACTGGCTGGATCAGACCGCACGTCTCGGAAACAAGACGACCTATCCGATGATCGTGGCGCTCTGCGATGGACTTCTTGATGAACTGAAATTGCGGGTCGGGATCGCCGGCGAAATCCGCGCACTTCTGCTGCGGGACATCTCCAACCCGCCGACGCTCGCCGACGTGGCGAAGCTGCTCGACATCAGCGATCGCTCGCTGCGGCGCCAGCTTCGGCAGCAAGGCATTTCCTTCCGCGGTCTCCTGGATGAGCTCCGGAGCCACATCGCGCTGAAATATTTGCGCACGACGAAACTCGCCAATGAGGACATCGCGCTGGCGCTCGGATTCAGCGATGCCGCAAATTTCCGCCGCGCCTTTCGCCGCTGGACGAAGAAATCGCCGAGCGAGATCAGAGCCGAGTAGACCGGCAGCGGCCATGAATCGCCGTTTTCCGGTGCAGCCACAACCGCAGGGTTCGGGACGACGCAGCAGGTTTTGACAATCGCCCGCATCGACGCTCCCATACATCGGGACGACTTCGAAGCTGGCCATTCGGCGCCACGAGGACCGATCTCAACATGGAAACATCCTGTCCGGATCCGTTACGTCGCGAAGCCGCGCTGAAGACGACTGCCCTGGCAGCGACGCTTCTGTTCACCCACGGACAGACCACGGAGCGCACGGTGATCGCCGCCGAGCGGCTTGGGCGCGCGCTCGGCCTGACCGTGAGGGTGCTGCCATACTGGGGCGAGCTCACCGTCGAGATCGAGGGCACGCCGATCTCACAGATCGTACCTGCCAAACCGCTGGGCGTCGACATGGGCCGGGTGCTGGCCGTCACGACGGTCATCGACCAAGTCTGTAACGACAAGTTATCGCACGATGCCGCCGAGCCTGCGCTCATCTCGGCCGGCCGCCTGCCCCCAGCGTCTACGCCGCGCTTCACATTGTTCGCAGCCCTTGGTGCGGCTTCGCTTGGCGTCATTTTCGGCGCGCTCGATACGACAAGCCTGCTGCTGATCGCGGCGAGCGCCGCCATCGGGGCACTCATGCGCCGCTGGCTGTCCGCCGTCAGCACCAATCCACTGATCCAACCGCTTTGCGCCGCATTCGTCGCGGGGGTCGTGGCGGCGGCTGCCGGGCGCTTTCAGCTATCGGAGGCCACAACGTTGGTCGCCTTCTGTCCCTGCATGGTGCTGGTGCCCGGCCCGCATATTCTCAACGGCGCCATCGACCTCGCGCGCACGCGCATGGCGCTGGGGCCTGCGCGCCTCGCTTATGCCGCCGTCATCGTGCTCCTGATCTGCGCCGGCGTCCTGCTCGGTTTTGCCGCCGTCGGCGTAGACCTCGCGGTCGCCAACTCGGCTCGGCCCGTGCCCCTGGTCATCGACATGGTCGCGGCAGGATGTGCCGTCGCCTCCTTCGGCACCTTCTTCTCGATGCCGTGGCGTCTTCTGCCGTTCCCGATCGTAGTCGGCATGTTCGCTCACGCCGTGCGCTGGACACTGATCTCCGCCGCAGGCACAAGTCCCGCGACCGCGGCGCTCGTCTCCTGCATGCTGGTCGGTATCGTCGTCACGCCGGTCGCAGACCGCCTGCACCTGCCCTTTGCGGCCCTCGCCTTTTCTGCCGTTGTCTCGATGATGCCGGGCTTTTTTCTGTTCAACGCCGCGGCGGGGCTCGTCCAATTGGTGTCGCTCGGGCCGGGCGCGCCGCCGATGCTACTGACAGGTATCGCGGCGAACGGTGCCACGGCGTTTCTGATCGTCATGGCCATGACCGTCGGACTGATCCTCCCGCGCATGCTGTTCGAGCGCTTCTCGTCCACGCGAGAGCAATCGCAGTGATAGGGCGTCCGCGGGCTCGTGGTCTCGTCCCTATGCCTGCGCGGCTCTGGTCCTCCTCGTGAAGTCAGGCTTGCGTTTCTCAAGGAAGGCCGTCAACGCCTCGCGGGCGTCCTCGGACCGCACCTGCGCGCTGAACTCCTGGTTCTCGGCCTTCATCGCCGCCCTGATCTGCTCGCGGAATGGCTGCTTCATCAGCCGCTTGCTCGCCTGCATCGCTCCCGCCGGCTTTGCGGCCAATTGCCGTGCGGTGTCGGTCGCCGTCGCCAACACGTCCTTGTCGGGCAGGACCCGAGTAATCAGACCCAACTCGGCGGCCCGCCTGGCATCGAAGGGGCCTCCCAGCAGAATCAGTTCCGCCGAGCGAACATGACCGATCCGCTCCGGTACGGAGCAGCTCGATCCAAACTCCGGCACGAGAGCCAGATTGATGAAGGGCATCTGGAATTTCGTGCTCTCGCCGGCGTAGATGAAGTCGCAGTGGGTCAACATGGTAGTGCCGCCGCCGATCGCAGCACCTTGGACCGCCGCGACCAGCGGTTTGTCGAAGTCGAGCAATGTGCTCATGAGACGGGCCTGCGGCGATTCGCCCGGCCCTGGAGGATTCTTGAGAAAATCCTCGATATCATTGCCGGCACAGAACGAATCCCCTGCGCCGTGCCAGAGGACGACGCGTGTATTGTCGTCACTCGCCGCCGCGCTGAAGATGCTTGCGAGAGCGAGGTACATCGCCGACGTCATCGCGTTTCGCTTCGTCGGGCGGTTCAATTGGACGCGCAGGACGCTTCCTGCCTGCTCGGTAACGATCTCATCCATTGGCGAGCCCTTTATTCTTTGGCGAATTCACTGCAGTTCGGGCGTTTCGGGGCCGCTTCCGCCGCCCCGAACTGATCGCCGCGCTAGGCCGCATGTTCCTTTGCCTTCGGAATGGTCCCGCTGGCATGCAAACCGTCGATTTCGGAGGCGCTAAATCCGAGTTGCCGCAGGACCTCGTCGTTGTGCTCTCCGAGTCCCGGAGCACGCTGTGCCGTGACCTTGGCGACGCCATGGAGCTGAATGGGGCTGCTGATCGTGGAGGTCAGCTTGCCGCCTGCGCCTTCGAGCGGAACGATGATGTCGTTGGACCGGAGTTGCGGATCGTTGACCACCTCTTTCGGTCCCCGCACGGCGCCGAACGTGACGTGGGCTTTGCTGAATACCTCGTACCAATAGGCCATGGGCTGGGAGCAGAAGACCTCATCGAGAATGGTCGTAAGCTCCGGCATGTTCGCCATCAGCTTCGCTGGATCGGAGAACCTTGGATCCGTCAGCAGATCCGGGCGACCGATCGCTTTGGCCACGGCGTCCAGCTTGTCAGGTGTGACGATGAGCACGAACCAGGTATCGTCCTTGGTACGATACACGTTCATCGCTGCGTTTGCGGGGTGCATGCGATCATGCGGGGGGAAGAACTTCGCTTCGCAGAGCGCCGCCTGGATCGAGACACTCGCCGACCAGATGCCTTCGGCGAGAAGCGAGGTCGTGACATGAGCTCCCTTTCCCGTTCGTTCACGGCGATAGAGAGCGGTGACGATCGCGGAATACAGCCCGACAGCGGTGGCGTTGTCGCCGCTGCCCGCCACAGGCCAGGTCGGCGGTGCGCCGGCATCGCGCGTCATCGACAGCAAGCCGCTTCGTGCCCAGTAAGACGTGATGTCGAAGCCCGGGAGATCTGCATCCGGCCCCTTGTCGCCGAAGCCGGTGATATCCGCATAGATCAGCCGCGGATTGAACTGAGCGACATCGTCATAATCGAGCTTCAACCGCTTGCGGGCTGGATGCGGCGTGTTGACGATGAGCACGTCGGCCCATTTCACCAGCCGTTCGAGCACGGGCTGTGCGCTCGGCGATTTCAGATCGAGCGTCATGCCGCGCTTGTTGCGGTTTGCCAGATGCCAGGTATAGGCATCGTCGGCGACCGGCTGCGGCGGGAGCTTGTTGGCGTGACGCCAGAGATCGCCGACCGGCGGCTCGACCTTGATGACGTCGGCACCGAAGTCGGACAAGATCACGGCGGCGCTGGGCCCTGCAATGAAGCTTGCCAGGTCGACGACCTTCAGTCCGGAGAAAATGTTATCGCTTGCCATGGCTGATCCTTCCAGATTGTTGTATGCGGCAGGCTTTCGTCATCGCCCGTGAAATTGCGGTTGACGCTTCTCGAGGAAGGCGGACGTCCCTTCCTTCTTGTCCTCGGTGGCAGCGCAGATGCCGAAGTAGGACGCCTCCAGCGCAAAGCCCTCGGCCTGGCTGGTGTCGAGCCCCTTGTTGGCCGCCTCCAGTGAGAATTTCACGGCGATCGGCGCATTGGCCGAGATCTGCTTCAGGATCGTCTCGGCGCGCCCAATGAGATCTGCTGGTGGCACGACCTCATTGACGAGGCCGATGCGATAGGCCTCCTGCGCTGAGATCGTTTCCCCCGTCAGGATCAATTGCAACGCGCGGCCCTTGCCGACCAGGCGTGGCAGACGCTGGGTGCCGCCGCCTCCCGGCAGAAGGCCGAGCTTCACCTCGGGCTGACCGAACTTGGCGTGCTCGGCGGCGATCCGGATCGTGCAGGCCATCGCGGTCTCGCAGCCGCCGCCAAGGGCGAAGCCGTTGATCGCGGCGACCACCGGCTTGCCGAGGTTTTCGATCAGGTTCAGAACCTCCTGCCCGAAGCGGCTGGACTCCTCGGCCTCATAGGCGTCGACATGCGCAAGCTCGCTGATATCGGCGCCGGCGATGAAGGCCTTTCCGCCCGAGCCCGTGAGGATGACGCCGTGCACGGAGGTATCGGCCTTCGCCGCCTCGAACGCGGTCTTCAGGTCGATCCAGGTCGGCATGTTCAATGCGTTGAGGACCTTTGGGCGATTGAGAGTGACGTAGGCGATCCCGTCCTTCGTCTGATAGAGCACGTTGGTAAGCGCCGAAATGTCGGCCATGGTCGTCTCCTGTGTTCCCGATCAATGCGGGCGGCGACAGCACGTCGCCGCCCGCATGGCGCAACGGTCAGATGAAGGCACTGATGCCGGTGATCGCCTTGCCGACGATCAGATTCTGCATCTGATAGGTGCCTTCATAGGAATAGAGCGCCTCGACGTCGTTGAAGAAGCGGCCGACGTTGTAGTCCGCAACGATGCCGTTGCCGCCCAGCAGCTCGCGACCCCAGGCGACGGTCTCGCGGGACTTGGCCGTGCAGAAGGCCTTCGCAAGCGCCGCATGGTGATCGCCGAGCTTGCCCTCGTCATCGAGTTGCGCGAGGCGAAGCATGAGGCACTGGCACGCCGTCAGGTTGCCGAGCATCTTGGCGAGCAGGTCCTGGACCAGCTGGAACGAGGCGATCGGCTTGCCGAACTGCAAACGGCTCTGCGTATAGGCGAGCGTGTTCTCGAAGGCCCCCATCTGTGCGCCCGTCGATGCCCATCCCACCATGTAACGCGTCATCCGCAGCACACGCGCAGTGTCACGGAAGGAGTTGCCCGCCTGTAGCCGGTTGGCCTCGGGGACGCGCACGTCCTTCATCGTGATCTCGCCGTTCTGAACGACCTTGAGCGCGATCTTGTGCTCGATCTTCTCGACGCTGAAGCCGGGTGTCGACTTGTTCTCGACGATGAAGCCCTTGACCTGGTTGTCGGCAAGGTCGCGCGCCCAGATGATCGAAAGGTCGCACCAGGGCGCGTTGCCGATCCACCGCTTCTGTCCGTTGAGAATCCATGTGTCGCCATCCAGCTTGGCCGTCGTGGTCAACCCTCCGCTCGATCCTGAACCCACGAGCGGCTCGGTGAGGCCGAAGCAGCCGATCTTTTCCCAGCGTGCCATCGCCGGCAGCCATTTCTGCTTCTGCTCCTCCGAGCCGTCGAGATAGATCGAGCCCATCGCAAGGCCGCTGTGCACGCCGAAAAACGTGCAGATGGAGGGATCGACGCGTGCCAGTTCCATGGCGACGAAGCCAAACAGCTTCTGGCTGCCGCCGGCGCAACCGTAGCCATCGTAGCCAAGCCCGCCGATGCCGAGCTCCTTGAACGACGGCAGCAGCTCGAACGGAAACGCGTCATCAGCCCAGTACTTGTTGATGACCGGCTTGACCTTGGTCTGCATATAGGTCCGCACTTTCTTGACCAACGCCAGCTCGTCGGGCGCCAGGACCTCGACGAGTTGGTAGAAGTCGCCGTTGGGTACGGGCACCGGCTTCTTGGCTTCGGTCTTGCGGGGAGCGGTTGCTGTTGTCATTTCGAGTCTCCGTGAATGACGCGTCTTGTCGTGGTCCGATCACCAATCTGACGGCAATGTGCGCGGCGTTCTTGAAGCAGCTTGCCGTGTCGGGGACGTTTTTGCCCCTTCGTCGCATCGGACCTCTCACCATGATCGCAATCGAAAGGCCTCGAGAAGCCGATCCTCTCGAGGCCTTGTCAGCTCTGAGCAGACGTTACGTCTTAGGCGACGCGGCCCGCCGCTTTCGCTTTGCCCGCCTTGGCGGCAACCTGCTTGCGGAGCTCGATCAGACCGAGCAGAACTTCGTCGCGCTCAGCCTCGAGCTCGTCGATCGAACGAGAGCCAGCCTCGGCGTGGACGCCGTCGATGAGCTTCTTCTGCACATCAGGCGTGAGCTCTGGAGAACCGAGCACCTTCCACCACGCGGTCATCGGCCCGGTGAATTGCTGGAAGAAATGCTCGATGCCGCCCTTGCCGCCGCCGAGATGATTGAGCATCACCTGGCCCATGATGCCCCAGCGCAGGCCCGGGCCCCAGCACAGTGCGGTGTCGATGTCGGCCACACTGATGACGCCTTCGGCGACGAGATAGTAGACCTCCCGCGCCAACGCGGCCTGCAAACGGTTGGCGACGTGCCCAGGCACTTCCTTGTTGAGACGCACCGGCTGCTTGCCGAGACCGGCGTAAAATTCAGTCGCCCGCTGGATGGTGTCCTCCGACGTCTTGACGCCGCCGACGATCTCGACCAGAGGAACCAGATGCGGCGGATTGAAGGGGTGGCCGATCACGCAGCGTTCGGGATGCATTTCGCAGGCGGACTGAATCGCACTCATGGTCAGCCCGGATGAGCTCGAGGCGATGATGACGCTCGGATGCAAGAGCTCGTCGAGCTGGCGGTACAGCGTACGCTTGAAGTCGATCTTCTCCGGCCCGTTCTCCTGCACCATGTCAACGTCCTTCACGGCGGAGGAGAGAGCCGCCGTAAATGTCAGATTATTCTGCGATGCGCCGGACGCGAGCCCCAGGCGTTGCAGCGCCGGCCAGGCCGCTGCAACGAAGCGCTTCAAGGCCGCTTCCGCGTCCGGCGCAACGTCGGTTGCCACGACCTCAAGTCCGTTGGCGAGGAAGAGCGCGCTCCAGCTCGCACCGATGACTCCGGTGCCGATCACGGCGACGCGGCGAATGGGCTTGTTCTGCGGCATATCAGTTCTCCTGCGGGATTTCGGCATAGGCGATGCCGGTGAGGTTGCCCTGGGCGTAGAGGAAGTTCCGTTCGCCGGATCCATCCAGACGCGCCGTATAGACCGAGCCTGCGAAGTCCGTGACGAACATGCGATCACCGGGCACATCCAACGCAATCCCGATGCCTTCCATGAGGTGGGTCACCACGATTTCCGGCTCGGCCGACTTGTTGTCGATCGACGCCCTGTTGACGGTGTTGCCGCGAGGCGGATCGCCGCGATCGGTCCAGTAAAGGACGCGGTTCTTCAGATCGAGCTCGAGGTCGATCGGTTCGGGCAAGGCGTCATAGAATACCTCGATGTCGGACCGGTTTGCCGCCGTCTGCCCGGCCGGAATCTCGACATTGGCGCGGAAGATGCGGCCGCGCCCGGCATTGTCCGGGCCTTTCTGCGTCCAGTAGATCTTGTCGTG
Source organism: Bradyrhizobium iriomotense (assembly GCF_030160715.1). GTDB lineage: Bacteria > Pseudomonadota > Alphaproteobacteria > Rhizobiales > Xanthobacteraceae > Bradyrhizobium > Bradyrhizobium iriomotense. Next base: position 354,747 of record NZ_BSOW01000001.1, on the reverse strand, counting down.
CTTGGGATCGATCGTCAGCCCGACGCACCACCTCGTCTGATCCTTGCTGTCATTATCGCCGTGCCCGGCTTCGATGAGCGTCTCGCAGCGGGATCCGTCGAGATTACAACGCATGACGCGCATGCCTTCGCGGTCGCACCAGTACAACTTTCCGCTCGCCTTCTCGAGGATGATCTGCTTTGGCGTATGGGTCGTCACGCCCTTCGCAATGATCACCTTGCGATTGCCGCCGTCGAGATCCGCGCGCTCGATCGAACCGTCGTTCAGGTTGGGAACGCCCATATTCGTCCAGTAGATGTGGCCAGCCTCGACGTCGACGACGATGCCGTCCGGGAGCCAGCAGCCGGTCACGATCGTCTTACGGTCCGAACCATCCGTTTTCATCGTGTGTATCTTCCCGGCGTTCAGTTCGAGAACGAAAAGGCGAGAGACCGTCGCTTTCGCGCGAGAACTATCGATTGCCGTCGACGCTGCTTTGGGCATGAGCCACCTGTCTGGTTGTGTCATTGCGCCGAATGTGACGCACGTGCCATTTGCCTTATTGAACGGGATTGCCGCCCTCAGAACCGGCTTGCTGCTGTTTGCGACGTCGATTGACGGCGGGATTGCCGGACCGGTTACGGATCGAAACCCTGTTCTGGCGGACGGCCGCCAGCAGTGATGTCGAAGCGATCCGGCGCCATATCCAGGGCGCGATGAGAAGCAGGAGAAGCATGGAACAGCACCTCGTTGACGAAACTGCGAGAGCCGTGCTCAGCCGCTGCACTGGCTTGCCAACAAATCGTTGAACACGTCGATTTCCGAATCGAGCTCGGCGACATCCCGACCGTGATCCGCGTCGTGAATGCAGCCGGCCGCCGCCTGGCGCATCGTCACCAATTCGTAGAAGGATGCGGCATAGATCCGGCATACGGCCTCGCGGTCGGCGGCGCGATCGATCTGACTGCGTATCGCAGTCCATCGCAGCCGCGGCGCCGTGACTTGATGCGGCGAGCCACATTCCGCGACCGCCGTCGGAATCGTGGCTCCGTTGAGCGCGATGGACATGAGTGCGGAGGCGATTCTAACCATCATGGTACAGCTCCGGGTGGCGTCAGTGCTGCGAAGACATCTACGCCTCATCCAAATTGATCTCTCGGATGTCCTTGCTTCTTCTGGGACCTGCTTGCGCCTCCGGCGATCATCGTCGCGATTGGAGCGCCCCGCGACCAGTCGCGGCAGCTTCGTACAAGAGACGAGGCTCTCCGCCGCCTAGATTGGCTCGGTCGGCTGCGCTGCGACGATGGCCCGGATCGTCGCCCCCGACACTGACCTGCGGGATTGGGCGCTCATCCTCCCGAGACGCTCGGATTTTCACGCAAGGTCAAACTAGGCCGATAGCAACGATGCTATCGGCCTTCTTTTGCTCTGGATACAGCTTTTCTGGAAACTAGAAGTGTTCGGCCCGCTCGAATTCCTCGCGACAGGTCATGCTGAACTGATAGAGGAGATCGATCGTGCCATTCTTCGCCATGTCCCGGAGCACCATGAAGCTCTTATCCGGCTCCAGATAGGTGTCCAGGATCTTCTTGGCGATCTCGTCGGCACTCTTCACCACGGCATCGGACGACAGAACTCGCATTCGTCCAAGCTTCGCATACAGACCGACCAGGCTGGGAATGTCGGCATCGTCATGCTGGAGCGCATCGATGTAGCACTTGGAGGCTTCCTCGATGAATTCCCGGTAAAGCACCTGTCGGCGATTATTCTCGCGCGCGAACCATTGCGCGCGAACCTGCAAGCGCTGCGATAGCCACCCGGCAAAAACACTGGTGAACCCGCCCACGGCCGTGCCAGCCAGGGCCGCCAGAGCGGTGACAATGGATCCGTCCCCCGAGGAAAACACCGAAGATACCCAGCTTTTGCTTGTCCGAACTCATCGATTACGAAGTCTCCCGAATGAGACGCGAGCTGCGCTGACCCGTCAGATATGACCACAGCCACTGTGTCTGCACCCGGAACCGGTTCTGAAGCTGCGGCAGTGCGAGCACATGCCCAGACAAACCAGGTCAGGAAGCCGCTCGTGCGCAAGCGGCCTGCCTCCAAGATCGCAAAATTCCGGCCGACGACCGCCATGTTGCCCTTGCTCCGATAACGGAAGGGGCGAAACTCCTTGCGACCGCCGATCCGCTCGGCGATCACTCGTCCCACATATCGTCCTTGCTGGATCGCCGCCTGCGCCACCCCCGGGACCGGGTGCCCATCCTGCACGATGGCAGCTGCGTCGCCCACGACAAACACATCGGGAGCCTCCACGATGCTGAGATAGGGATCGACAATGGCGCGTCCTGCGCGATCCACCGTCGTTCCGAGCATCTTTATGACCGGCGAGGCGGCAACGCCTGCGGTCCAGACCACCGTGGCGCTTGCGATCCGTTCGCCGGCCGCGATCACGCCCTGGCCGTCGACCTTGTCGACCTTCACGCCCGTGCGGACCTGCACGCCGAGCTTCTCGAGCCGATCTGTCACCTTTCGCGACAGCGATTCCGCAAAGGTCGGAAGAACGCGCGGGCCACCGTCCAGCAATATGATGCGGCTGTTGGTGGGATCGATGTTGCGAAAATTCTTGCGCAGGGTCACAGAAACCAGGTGAGCAATCGACGCGGCAAGCTCGACGCCTGTCGGGCCTGCGCCCACCAGGACGAACGTCATCTGGCGCGCACGCTCCGCCTCGTCATCAGTCGATTCGGCGAATTCGAAGGCACTGAGGATCCTGGTTCGGATCGCTTCGGCATCATTGAGACTCTTGAGGCCCGGCGCGAACCGCGCAAACTCGTCGTGACCGAAATAGCTCGGGCGCATTCCGGGGGCGACAATCAGAAAGTCATATCCGAACGCGAGCGTTCCGCTTCCTAGGCAAGCCGCCTGGACGATGCGGGTGCGCACATCGATGGCCTTGACCTCGGCCAGCAGCACGCTGAGGTTCTTCTGCTTCACTTCCAGCTGGCGGATAGGCGCAGCGATTTCCGACGGCGCCAGGACCGCGGTGGCCACCTGATAGAGCAGCGGCTGGAAGATGTGATGATTGCGCCGGTCGATCAACAGGATCTCGACGTCGGATCGCCGCAGCGCACGCGCGGCCGCGACGCCTGCAAATCCGGCGCCGACGATCACGACGCGCTTCTTCTGCGATGCCGTAGCAGCGATAGACGACGTCTCAGGGGGTGAGGATCTGGTCAACACTGTGCTCAATGGTCCACCCGTGGAGTTTTGTGCGCCCCTGGCCGGACTCCCGATACCGCGACCTCCCGATCCCTTCTTGAACGACGTTGCGATATGGAGAACGTTCGTGCCGCATCGCGGTTTCGAGACCGTCGTACGGCCGGCAGGTTGCGCACGCGAAGCCTGCGCCGCGATGTGGCGACGCCGCTCTGGGGCGATGCCTATCGTGCCATGCGTCTGCGCGCGTCCGCACCGCCATCGGACGGCTTCGCGGAAGCCCCAATGACCTGCCTGCACGCATCGCTGAGCTCTCGCTGCTTTTGTCTGAGACAAGTCGTGATGTCATCGGCGTCGGGGATGAAGGCGCTGCAGAGGCGAAGCACATCGGGCGTGCACGCACGCCGCTCTTCCGACGTTCCCTGCGCAAGGGAGGGAAGAGGAGTGGCCAGAACGCTCAACAAGGCCAGACGCAGGCGCCCTCGCGCAAGGAACGCCAGCCAAAGCTGGCCCTGGTTGAGTCGACGGTTCATGCTGGGAGGGTACCTGTTTGAAGACATTGACGCCTCGAACGCGACCAGCACGCTGTGCCGGCCGCCCCTCGGGCGAATACACACTTGATCAGCGGAAGTGTTCCTTCTGCCGGCCGCAGCATGCTCATAGCGGACTGACGACGCTTGGAGGGAACTGCGAGGACTTGTATGCGATTGCGCCGACGACGACTGACGTCGCCTCAGGCCTTGACGCCGGCTTGCGGACGGCCGCGCGCATGTTCCGTATGCTCTCGAACCGCGGAGACGGGTCCGCCTTGTGCTCGATCAAAGGCCGCACTGGCCGTCGCGAGTCGCCTCGCGATCTCGCTGTCACCACGCGGCCCGACGCTCCATTCCAGCGCCGCGCGGATGTCGCTGAGTTGGCTGGACCAGACCGCGGCTCTTTCAGTCCCTTGCGGAGGGGGTGAAGGCGATTGGGATTCCAGTTGCTCCGTCATGTACCGGGCATGCCGCGCGAAGATTGCATCGGCTTCGGCATGTTCCTCCAGCCTGTCGAGAGCGTAAGCCCGCGTCGTGTTGAGCAGCCGATAGTGCGGCTGTCCCTGCACCAGCCGAGTCGCAATCAGGGACTTGCCGGCCAGACCCGCGATCGCATCGAAAAATTGCCCCTCGCTCCAATCGCTGTCGCCAGCGACATAGCGCGCCCCCTCCAGCGTGAAATAATCGACGAAGGGCGCGATGCGGCGAAAGACAATGCTCTCGAACTCCGTCAGCAGATCGGCGCTCCAATCAAGTGTCGCCTTCAAGGTCCGGTGTCGCGCGACATTGGTCCGGTGGTCCAGCTTCATCAGCTCGGCACGGGACGCCAAACGGGCAAAGGTGTTCTTGACGCCGAGCCCCGCAGCATGTCTCGCCGCCAAGTCGATCGCGAGAGGTACGCCATCCAGCTCTCGGCACATCTCCACCACCAGCAGGATCTCCGCGTCGCCGAGAGCGGAACCTCGGTCCTTCATCACGCGATCGGCGAACAATTGCACCGCCGGAAACCGGCGTATGGCATCTGCCGTTTGCCCGGAATCACCAGGTGGGACTTCGAAGGGAGGCACGTGGTAGCAGCGCTCGCCCTCGACCCTCAGCATTTCACGGCTCGTCGCCAGAATATGGACCTGCGCCGCTTCCTGGTAGAGCTGCTCGGCGATCGATGCGACAGCGTCAATGACGTGCTCGCAATTGTCGAGAATGACGAGCAGCCTTCTCGAGCGAACGAGCTCGACCAGCTCCTGATCCGGCGCACTGGATCCCAGGCCGAGCCCCAGCGATGTGCCGATCGTCCTCGCAACGTGCTGCGGATCCGTGAGGCTTGCCAGGTCGACAAAAAACGCCTCCCCGTCGAATTCCTCCGCAACGGCATGACCGACGTCCACGGCAATGGTCGTCTTCCCGATCCCGCCGGGACCGAGCAGGGTGACGAACCGGTCCTCCCGCAGTCCGTCCTTGACCTCGGCGACCACCGCATCCCGGCCAATCATTCTGGCGTGACGCAGAGGCAGCCGACTATGGGAGATGTCATCCGTGCTGGCCGCGCCTGCTTCGCGATTGATGGCGCCGATAAAGGAATATCCCCTGCCCTGGACGTTTGCGATGTATCGGTCGCCGAACTGACCATCTCCGAGCGCCTTGCGGATGGCCGCGATGTGCACGCGGAGACTACCCTCCTCCACGTTCACACTAGGCCAGACGTGATCGATCAGCTCCTTCTTCGCGACGATCTCACCAGGCCGCTCGGCGAGGTAGACCAAAAGATCCAGAGCGCGATCGCCCAAGGGAAGAACAACGCCGTCGCGCAGCAGCACTCTCTGATCACGCAACAATTCAAAAGGACCGAAACTCAGCCCGCGGACAGCACTACCAGACATAGCTCTCAGCTCAACACGACGGATGTCATGCTCCGTTGCGCGACATTCTGTGTACAAGGTACCAGCGCGTATGTGGCGTGACCAGAGCGCCCGTCCCTTGGAATGGCCGATCCGGCTGCGGTCATGGCCGAGCCGGAACGCTTGCAGCAGGCACATCTGCTGCCTGACCTTCACTTGTGCGTTATTGGACCGAAGTCAGTTCGAGCATGCCCCTCGCTGATTTCAGATCAGGCGTTGCGAATCCTTCGGAGAAGCGGTCGTAAATTGGCTTGATCAGATCACCGGCCCTCCGGATGTCACCGCGCCCGATCCAAATACGAGCAAGCTCCAGTCCTGCTCGCAACTGGAACGAGAGCGCCGATTGCTGATCTGCCAGATCCATTGCCTTTTGCAGGCAATGTTCGGCCTGTTGGACGTCCGGCGCCCTCCCGCACGCATGTGTCAGCCCCTTTGCCATAAGCAGCGCCGGAAGATGGAGAGGCCTCTTGGAGGTGATCTGAACGGCGATCGATTCATCCAGTAGCTTAAGCGCCTCCACGCGCTCGTTCCGTTTCGCCAGGCAAACCGCCAGCTCGGAAACGAAATCCGTGACCAGCATTTCATAGCGCTGACGCGCAAGACCCTCCAGGCTGTCCCACAGATGCTGGATGCCGTCGCCGGTCTCACCGATGCGCACCAGGTAACGTCCCCTCAGTCCTAGCGCGACGGCACGAAACGGCGCCAGCGAATATTTTTCCGCGGTCAGCTCGAACCTCGAAAGGCTGCGTTTGACCTGATCGACATCGTCGATCCAGAAGTAGTACGGCATCGTCAGCATGAGCGCGCGACACAGGGCAATCGGATGATCCGACCTATCGGCCTCCTCAACGGTCATTTCCGCACAGCGCGCGGCCCGGTCGAGGTTGCCCGCGAACCAGTGCGATCGCGTGAGATTGAACAGCGACGTGGTGCGGGGATCGAACAGGTACTGCGTTGCATTGAACCGTCGATGGCGCGGCGAACTACGCAAGGATCGTTCGAGATGCTGCTGGGCCCGGAAATGATCGGCCAGCATGTAGTAGGCGCTCCCCAGCATCGAATCGGCAAGGATTGCGTCGTCCGGGTTTCGCGTCTTCCTTGCAACGACTTCGCTGCGCAACGCAAGCTCGAGGCTGCCGGCCGCATCGATGATGCGGTGAAAGTACATCGACAATCCACTCAAAAGACGCATCGTCTGATAGGCATCTTCGCGCTGCTCGGCGAACGTCAGCGCCGTCTCGAAGGCGTCGCGAACCTGCTGGCTGTTGCCTTCGGTAAACATGAGCGACAACGCGAGCGAAGCGTGAATCTCCATTTGCTCTCGCTGATCGCAGTCCGGGGTCATCCGGTCGGTCGCCCTCTCCATCCAGTGCCGGCATTCCGGCAGGAGCGACATGGCGACAAACAACTGCGCGGCCGCGGCCGCCAGTCTTAGCGACGTGCGGTCGTTTCCGTTGGGACCGAAGCTCCATTCAAGCGCGGCTCGGACATTTCCGAGATAATCCCGCACCGCCTGTGTTGCCGTCTCCGAGGCGCGCAGATCAAAGAGGTTGACGCTATTGGCTTCCAGCAATCCGATCGAGTAGTCGGCGTGCCGCGCCGCAACGGAGTTGTGCTCGCCACAGGTGGCGAGCTTTTCCAGCGTGTACGCCCGCGTTGTATCGAGCAATCGGTAAGACGTTCCGCGGGTGTCGGCCAAAACTCCGATCAGCGACTTGTCGACCAGAGTTCCCACAGCATCTACGACGGAGGCGCGGCCGACGCCATCTCCCTCGGCTACTGCAACGGCCGCCTCGAGCGTAAAGTGCCCCACAAAAATTCCGACGCGTCTCAGCACAATTCGCTCCACCTCCGAAAGCTGGTCGTGACTCCAGTCCAGCGTGGCCCGCAGCGTCTGATGTCTCGGATTTGCGGTCCGTCGGCCGAATTTCAGGAGATCAAGGCGCGACCCCAGCCTCGACAACGTATCCCTTACGCCGAACGTCGCTGCTCTTCCGGCGGCCAGCTCGATCGCGAGCGCGATACCGTCGAGCCTGCGGCAGATCTCGGCCACAACGGGGGCCTCACCGTCGCTGAGAGAAAAGTCGCTGCCGCGCGCACTCATGCGCTCGGCAAAGAGGCGGGCAGCGGAATAAGAAAGAACCTGTGTCGCCGTCTGCCCCTCCTGTTCCGGCGGACAATCCAGCGGAACAAGATGGAACACGCCTTCCCCGGCAACTTGCAACGCTTCCCGACTGGTCGCGAGCACATGGACGTTCCGCGTGCTCCGAAAAATGCGATCGGTAATCTCCGCCGCCTTGTCAACGAGATGCTCGCAGCCATCCAGAATGATGAGCGCCTTCCGGTCGCGTAGGATCCTGAGCAGCGCCTCTTCCGGGTCGTCAAACCGCGGATTGACGCCGAGCGCGGCGATGACGGCGCCAAAGACCTGCTCCTTGTCCTTCAACGCCGAAAGATCTACGAAGGAAACCGCCTCGGAGAAGTCCGCCAACGCGGCGTGCCCGACCGCGACAGCGATCGTCGTCTTCCCGATGCCGCCTGTCCCCAGAACAGTTACCAGCCGCTCCGTCTGCATCCTGGCGCATATCTCACGAACCGCGTCGTCGCGACCGACCATGCGGCCAAGCGCCGGCGGCAGATTAGACACGCCCGAAAACGCGGCTAGGCCATCCTGCCTCTCCGGCGGCCGCGTGACAGACGCAACGAAGCAATAGCCGCGCCCCTGCACATTCGAGATGTACTTGTTGCCGAACTGTCCGTCCCCAAGCGCCTTGCGCAGGGCCGACAGATGAACGCGTAAACTGCCTTCCTCGACAATGACGTCGGGCCAGGCCCGGGCCATCAGCTCGCCCTTGGTGACGACCTCGCCGGCGCGGTCGATGAGAGCCATCAGAATATCGAAGGCCCTGCCGCCGACCGGAACAATCTCCTCGGCTTTCCTGAGAGAACGTTCGGCGACATTCAACTCAAATGGGCCGAATAGCACTCTAGCCGTGCTCGGTGAGCCGCTTCGCACTGTCGGCATGATTGGCTCCGCCAAGACGCCGATGACCGGCCTTTCCACGGCCTGAGTGTCGACCCAAACAATGATCGACGCAAGCCTGTCAGGGAACCGCTCTTATCACATCGTCACGCCAGTATGAGCCGTCCAGGACGCGCGCGGCTAGACGCAGGTCGAACGTATCGGCGCCGCCACGGAATTTCACATAGGTGGTTCGCAGCAGCTCCCGCGCGGCCTCCCTCCTTGCGTCCGATCTCTCGGCCATGGCGAGACTGGTGGCGGCTCGCAAAGTCCAGGCCAAACTCCCTTGCCGTTCCGACAGCTCGATCGCGCGCAGGAAATATTCCCGACAAGCAGACAGCCCTTCCTTGTTCGCCAACGCCAGCTCGCCCCTGATTCGCAGCAGCTCCGGCGCGTGAATTTGATGCTCGTCATCGAGGTTGATCTTCGCACCTTCGAAAACGGCCATGGCCTGCCCCGCGCGGCCGGAGACCGCCAGACATCGCGCAAATTCCGCCAACATGATCGCATTGAAAACGCCGTAGCTGGCAGCGGAGAGTTTTTCCAATCCCGCATAGAGCAGCTCGGCCGCTATCTCGGTCTCACCTCGCCTGCCGCGCCCAAGCGCCTGCACGCACATACCGAAACCTTGATAGCTCTCCACGCCGTATTTCGCGGCGTGATCGACCAGCTCGTTGGCACGCGCGGTGGTCTCCCCGGCATCCGGATCGAGCAGATAGGCGTCGAAGCTCGCACCGGCCAGCGCGACGCATAGTGGAACGGCCTGATCCAGCTGCCGTGCCTCGGCGAGCGACATCTCGGTCAGACGTCGCGCATGGTCCGGCGAGCCGCGCAGCCAGACAACGTTCGACAGGATCATCAGCGCATCCGTCTTGCGGTCGTAGCCGAACCGTTTGATCAGCGCCTGCCGGGCGGTTTCGTCGTCGCAATGCAGGGAACGCTCGAGACAGCTTTCGGCCTGTAATATCCGCCCGGTGTGATGATAGCTGATGCCGCGCATGTAGTTGGCCATCGCGATCGCCCCACGATCCACGATCCGCTCGGCCAATTGGCCACAACTTTCCGCCAGCAGAACCGCTTCGGCGTATCGCGGAAGCCGGATCTGGTGAGCCCAGAGAACCAGCAGCGAGACGAGCTGATGCTCGACATCGTCAAGCCTCTCAGCAAGACCGCGTGTCTTGTCCCAGGATGCATAGGATTCTTCGGTCATGCCGCCTGTGAACATCGTGCAGCTCGCAAGTGCCGACTGGATGACCATTTCCTGTCGCGTGCCCGAGTTCATGCCATCGAGACGGCTGACGGCTTTCGCCATCCATTCGCGGCACTCGGTCAGCTGTGCCATCCCCATCCACGTGCTTGCAGAGGCCGCAGCGAGATCGACGCCGATCTGGGCATCGCCGCCGCCGCAAAACGCCCAGGTCAGGGCCGTCCTGAGATTGCCGATCTCGACCCGAAGCGTCCTTGGCCAGCCCGACACATCCATCGAGGCGCCCTGCTTGAACAGGTCGCTGAAATAGAGCGCGTGCCGCCGGCGAAAGAGGTTCAGCTCGTCGGTTTCAGCCAATCGCCGCGAGGCGAAGGCGCGCGTGGTATCGAGCAAGCGAAGCCGAGACTCCTGCCCGTCGGCGGTAATCATCGATTTCGAGCGTAGCTCCCATATGCAATCCGAAGCCCGCGCCTCATCGACCGTCTCGTCTGCGACGACCGCGACTGCCGCCTCGAACGTGAACCCGCCGGCGAACACGCTGAGCCTACGCAGAACTAGCCTCTCCGTCTCCTCAAGGAGGTCGTAGCTCCATTCCAGCGTGGCATTCAGGGTTTGATGCCTCGGCATGGCGGTGCGACGCCCCGCCCACGACAGATTCAGGCGCTCGTCGAGCAAGCTCGCGGTCTTGCTGAAGCCATAGACGTCGATCCTGCCGGCCGCGAGCTCGATCGCGAGCGCAATTCCGTCCAGCCGCCGGCAAATTGCAGCAGCCAGCGGTGCGTCCGTATCCGCCAGATCAAAATGGCCGTGCACGGCGCGCACACGGTCCACCAGCAACTGGACGGCAGGATAGTCCAGGGCACGCAGCGCCGAAATTTCCTGATCTTCCGGAGGGCATGCGAGCGCCGTCAGCTCATGGACGCACTCGCCTTCGACCCGCATCGCCTCCCGGCTGGTGCCGAGCAAGTGCAGCGTCGGCACCTGGCAACATAGTTCTTCCGCAAGGGCCGCAGCTCCGTCGATCAAGTGCTCGCAACCGTCAAGGACAAGAAGCGCCGGCGACGCCCGCAAGCGCTTGATCAGGGCCGGCATGACGTCGTCCGTCTGCACCGGCAGGCCAAACAACGTCGCGACCGCGGGCGCAATGAGCGAGGGATCGCCCAGTGAGCTCAGGTCGATGAAACGCACCTGGCCGTCGAAGCTGGCGCGCAGCTCATGAGCCACGGCGACGGCAACGGTCGTCTTGCCGATGCCACCAGGCCCGACGATCGTAACGAATCTTTGCGAAGTGAGTTTGGTGCTTATTGTGCCGACGATTTCCTTTCGGCCGACCATGCGCGTCAGACGGACGGGCAGCCAGGACTTGGAGGCCTGGTTTGGCTCCGGCGCCTGCACGGAAGACGAACTTATCGGCACTATGAAGCTGTAGCCGCGTCCGGGCACATTGGCGATATATCGCCGGCCGGGGTCTCCGTGCGCCAGTGCCTTGCGCAGCGCCGAAATGTGCACGCGAAGGCTAACCTGATCGACTCCGCGCTCTCCCCAAACACGTTCGATCAGGGTTCTCCTGCTGACGACCTTGTTGGCCTGCTCCACCAGGATAATGAGCAGATCCATCGCGCGCGCGCCGAGTGGCACCACACTAGAGCCACGCGTCAGCAGCCGGTTGCGGATCGAGAGTTCAAAGGGACCGAAGCTCAGGACATTCCCGCTCTGATCGCTCATTGGATGCCTCTTCCGATCCCTTCGTGCTAGAGGCCGCTACTGGATCTCACGTTCGCGCCGCCAGTTCGCGGGGCTTTGCCCGAACGCTTGCCTGAACAATCTGCACAGATGCGCCTGATCTGAAAACCCGACGCTCAGAGCTATCTCGCTCAGGGAGGCCGAGCTGGTGATCATCAGATGACAGGCCTTCTCAAGCCGTCTCTTCACAACGTAAGCATGCGGCGGCTCGCCGAAAGTCAGCTTGAAAGAGCGCGAAAAATGCGCCGGGCTTCGCCGCGCGACGATGCTGAGATCCTGCGTGTGAATGGTACGGTGCAAATTCTTGTCGATGAAAGCGCGCACACGTGCGACCTGCCAGCCGGCCAGTCCCGCCGTTCGGCTCCCCCTGGCACCGGAATGGCGCTCGATCTCCGATTGCAGGATGGTCGAGACGGTCGCAAGCGACGCCTTTGCCGCTTCCCGATCATGCTCGAGCTCGCGCCGCGCCACCTCGACCAGCTGGGCCAGGCTGCTCGCCAGGTAACCGAACTGGAGGCGGCTTGGCGAAGATTTCTGAGCTGGGTGGGGCCCTTCCATGTCAAACCTCGATGTCTGAAATCCTGCCCTGTCGAGAATGGCCGAAACGGTCCCCGTTGGCATGTTAAGTAGCGTTCTGAACTGTTAAATGTGGGCAAATGCTCATTCTTTGGGTAGACGCCCTTAAATTTAAAATCCTTCGAAATCAATGAGATGCGAGCGCGGAGCGCGGGAGCGAGGGCTGACCTCCAGGTATCTCCTCACCTCCAGGCACGCCGAGGGTCCCGCTCTCCCGCTTCAGCTAGATGGCAAAGTGCGGCCGCCGAGTGGCCCGCCACGCGCGACGGATCTTGCGGTGCTATTCGTAATGCACCTCGACCACCTTTCCGCGGAAAAGTCGGTAGACCACCGTGGTGTAGATGAGCGTGAGCGGCATGACGAAGAGGCCGGCGCCCCAGAACATGAATGCCAGGCTGGAAGGTGGCGATGCGGACTGCTCGACCGTGAGTGCAAAGGGAATCATGTACGGCCAGAACGAGCCGGCCAGGGTGCCGAAAGCCGCCATGAAGATAAGGGCAGAGAACCTAAAAGGCCCCAGATCATCCCGTTGCTTGATGCTCCTGACCAGCCCATAGGTTGCGACTGCCCCGATCAGAGGAAAGACCAGGAGATAGGGACGTTCAAGCCACCGCTGCATCAGTTCGAGATGCATGACGAGCGATGCGACGAAAGCGCAGGCGAGGAAGACGAGCACGCCGACGGTCAGGATCGGTAGCATGCGGTACGCGATCTCCCTGATCGGGTCCTCGCATTTCCGCACCAGCCAGCCTGCGCCGAGAAGACCGTACCCGAGCACGAGACCGACTCCGCACAAGACCGCGAATGGGCTGAGCCATCCCAGCGTGCCGCCGACATAGTGACCGTTCTCCATGGGAAGCCCTTCGACGAGCGCGCCTATCGTGACGCCTTGCACGAACGTCGCGACCAGCGAACCGCCGGCAAAGCCAAGATCCCAGAACCAGCGGAATCCGAGCGATTTGTAGCGAAACTCGAACGCGACGCCGCGCAGGATCAGCGCGCACAGCATCAGCACAAGGGGTAGGTAGAAGGCCGACAGCAGTGCCGCGTAGGCAGCGGGGAACGCGCCGAACAGGATCGTCCCAGTCACCACCAACCAAGTTTCGTTCCCGTCCCATACCGGCGAGATCGCACTGAGCATCTTGCGGCGATTGGGTTCGTCGGCAAACGCGAACAGGATGCCGACACCGAGGTCAAAGCCATCCAGCAAGACATAGAGCGATGTGGTGACCGCGAGCAGGCCTGCCCAGAACAGAATCATAGCCAGGCTCCTTCCTGCGTCGTCTTCACGATCGAGTTGCCGCCACCGGAGACCCCGAGCGGGCGCTTTGGATTGAGAGGGTGGCTCGGTTGAGACTCGACCGGGCCGACCTTCAGCAGCCGATACACGTAAAGGGTTCCAAAACTGAATATGACGACGTAGACCACCACGAAAATGATAAGGGAAATGGTTACCGCCTGAACGCTCAGCGTCGGGGTGACCGCATCGGCCGTACGCAGCGCGCCGTACACACTCCATGGTTGTCGGCCCACCTCAGCGGTGAACCAGCCCGTCAATGTCGCGATGAACGGAAGCGGAAAGCTCAGAAAGGTCGCCCACAACAGCAGCCGCCGCCCGGGCTTGCGCTCGAACAGGAGGTAGAACGAGCCGAGCCAGGCCACTGCCATCATCAGCAACCCGCATCCGACCATCACCCTGAAGGTGAAGAACGGAATGGCCACAGGCGGCCGATCCTCCGGTGCAAAGCTCGTCAGCCCGGTTTCCCTGGAGTTGAGACGCATCGATGCGATCAGGCTCCCCAGATAAGGAATCTTGAGCTCGAAATGGTTCGTCTCGCGGGCCTCGTCCGGTATCGCGATCAGCACCTCGCCAGCTGGCTGCTCGTCATGCCAGCGGCCTTCTATCGCCGCGAACTTGGCAGGCTGCCAATCGTGGACGTAGTCGCCATTCAAATGGCCAAGAAACAACTGGACCGGGATCAACAGCGCCGCCAGGAACAGACCCATCCGCAGCATCACGCGACCTTCCGCCGCATAGATGCCGCGCAACCTGTACCAGGCGCCCGTCGCAGCCACGCAAAACGCTCCAGTCAAATAGGCGGCGATCAGCATGTGCGGGAATCGCACCCACACGACCGGGCTGAAGATGATCGCCTCCCAATCGGTCGGGACGAAGACGCCGTTCTGGACGACGTACCCCACCGGCGCCTGCATCCAGCTATTGTTCACCATGATCCAGAAGGCGCTGAATGTAGTGCCGAGCGCCACCATCATGGTCGAAAGCAGATAGACCAGCGGCGTCACCCTGTTCCTTCCGAACAGCAAGACGCCGAAGAATGAGGCTTCCAACGCAAACGCGGTGAAGCTTTCATAGGTCAGCAGAGGTCCCTGGATCGGTCCCGTAACCTCCGACAGCCGGCTCCAGTTCATGCCGAACTCGAACGCCAGAACGATGCCGGAGACGACGCCCAACCCGAACGTCACGCCGAATATCTTGAGCCAGAACTCGAACAGGCGCCGGTACACGGGCTTGCCGCTGATCAGGTGAAACGTCTCGAGCACCGTGAGCCAGGCGGCAACCCCGATCGTGAACGAGGGAAAGATGATGTGAAACGACACCGTGAAGGCAAACTGCACGCGAGACAACAGAAGCGCGGTCCACATCATGTCTTCGTCCCTTTCCCGTCGGCCTCAGCGAGAGAGATTGACCTTGGCGAGGTCGATCAGTTGGGCCGCCCGGCCATCGAGGACTGCCTTCATCATGAACATCCCGAAATGGTAGGCTTGGTCGACGGTCGTCTTCGGTGGCATGGCGAGTTCCTGGCGCGCACTCACCACGTCGACCAGCACCGGCCCCTTATGCGCCAGCGCGGCCTCGACGGCGCCCTTCAACTCCTGGGGCTTCTCGACCCGGATGCCACGCACGCCCATGGCCTCCGCCATCACGGCAAAGTTCGGGTTCTTGAGGTCGCAGCCGGAATCCAGGAAGCCGCTCGCCTTCATCTCCATCTCGACAAAGCCGAGCGTACCGTTGTTGAGGACGATGACTTTGACGGGCAGGCCCATCTGGACCAGCGTGATGAAGTCTCCCATCATCATGGCGAACCCGCCATCGCCCGACATCGATATGACCTGGCGGTTCGGATAGGTCGCCTGTGCGCCGATCGCCTGGAGCATCGCATTCGCCATCGAGCCGTGATTGAACGAGCCGATGATCCGGCGTTTGCCGTTGACCTTGAGATAGCGCGCCGTCCAGATGATTGGCGTTCCCACATCGCAGGTGAAGATCGCGTCGTCTGCCGCGAGCTCGCTTACGAGGCGCGTAACGTACTGGGGATGGATGATGCTGCTGTTCGGGCCACTCTCCGCCAGCGCGTCGAGATCGCGCCGCGCCTTCTTGTAGTCGATCAGCGCATCGTTGAGATGACTGGAGTCGGTCTTCTCTTTGATCGCCGGCAGGAGGGCGGCCAGTGTATCACTGACGGTCCCGAGCAGGCCGAGATGAAGTGAGCAGCGGTTACCGAGCGCCTCCGGCCGCACATCGACTTGCGCGATCTTTGCGTGCTCCGGATAGAACGCGCGATACGGAAAGTCGGTCCCAAGCATCAGGAGCGCGTCGCAGTTCTTCATGGCCGCATAGCCGGAAGCAAAGCCGACGAGGCCGGTCATGCCCACATCGTAGGGATTGTCGTATTCGATGAACTCCTTGCCGCGGAATGCGTGCACGATCGGCGCCTTCAGCTTGCGGGCGAGTTCGACGACTTCGTCATGAGCGCCTGCACAGCCTGCGCCGCAGAACAATGTCACCCGTGACGCTCCATTGAGGAGGTTCGCGAGCGCCTCAATATCATCCTCACCCGGCCGCACAACGGGCGCGGAAGGCGCCATCCATTCCGGAACGTCCGCGTCGAGCGGCGTCAGTGCGACATCCCCCGGCAGGACGACGACTGCGACGCCTCGCTTGGCGATGGCGACGCGGATCGCACGCTTGAGAATCTGCGGGAGCTGCTTCGCCGACGACACCAGCTCGACGTAGTGACTGCACTCCTTGAACAGGCTTTCCGGATGGGTTGCCTGGAAATAATCGATTCCGATCTCGCTGCTGGGAATGTGCGAGGCGATCGCCAAGACCGGCACGCCGTTGCGCTGGCAATCGAACAGGCCGTTGATCAGATGCAGGTTGCCGGGACCGCAACTGCCGGCGCACACCGCGAGGTTTCCTGTGAGATGGGCCTCCGCGCCCGCCGCGAATGCCGCGGCCTCCTCATGGCGCATATGGATCCAGTCGATTGACTTCCTCCGACGCAGCGCGTCGGTAAAGCCGTTCAGGGAGTCGCCGACCACACCATAGACCCGCTTGACACCGGTTCTTTCGAGGGCTTCGACGAGGTATTCAGACGCAGTTCTGCTCACGGAATTTCTCCTTCATGGCTGCCGGCTGGCCCCTCGCAAAGATCGCTGGGCGTCACAGTCGCGGCAACGCCCACTTCCTGTCACTTCTGCGTGTGATCCTCGAGGATCTCCAGATCGGTCACCGAATACGACAGCGAGAAGCGAAAGCCAGATTCAATCCGGCGCGGCGCGAGCGCGTGGAGCTCCTCGCCTTGCACCTCGGGAAGCCGCAGCTCGGCATCGCCGACCCAAGCCTCCGCCACGGTGAGACTGTCGGTGATCGACATCGCGAGCTCATTGACCGCCGGCTTGTCCTGGTGTCCCGCCGCAAGCCGTGGAAAGTACCTGAGCAGCACCGTCGGGCGGGTGAGAAGCGACAGCCCGTTCGCCACAGGCTTGCGCAGCGTGACGCAGGCCTCGGCCAGACGCTGACCGTGCGCCGAAAGGCTCGCGCCGAAGCGGCCGCCGGACTTGACCGGCGCGGCCGCAGGGCTCGCGGCCGCAAATGTGCGCGTCTGGAAGATGCTACCGAGCTTCTTCGGAAAGCCTTGCGTCCAGCCACGCGCAAGCGCGGCATCGTTGTCGACGTAAATGTAGGGACACCACATCACCGGCGTGGCGCGATACCTCGCATCGAGCAGCACGAATGCCTCGCGATATTGATACCGGGCGGGATCGAGAAATTCATCGTCCTGGGCGGTGAACTGCCAATCCAGGAACATCATCACGGCACGGCCGTTCGAGTCCGGATCGGGAGACAGACCGCTCGGCAGCGTCGCCGCCGTCGCATCGGGATCGGTCCAGAACTCTACCCCCACGACGTCGCTGGAGTAGTGCCAGGGCGGCGGCGGCGTCAGCGCCGCCTGACCGAATGGCGATCTCGGAACGGTAAATCCCTTCAGCACGTCGACCTCCTGCGTATGTCATCGATGTCCAGGACTCTATCGAAGCGAGGCGCAATTGATTTCATCGACTTGCGCCGGCTTGTTTGTTCTTGCGGTTGAGATCGTCCTTCATCCGGCGCCGCCTTCACTGCCGATAGGCAGTCGCTCAACGGCGACCATCCGTGGTCAGATCCATCAGCACTTCGCTGTCGGACACCGAGCAGGAAAACGAGAAGCGAAATCCGCGGCCGATCTTGATCGGCCCCAGCATCTCGATCTCTTCGCCGTGCGCCTCCGGAAACACGAGATCTGCATCGCCGACCCAAATGTTCGTGGTTAGAACGTCGTGCATCCTGCAACAAACGAGTTCGTCCACGACCGGCTTGTCGTGAAGGCCGGCACTGAGCCGCGGGAAATGGCGCCGCGCCACGATCGGGCGGTCGAGCAGACCCGCCAATTGGTCTACCCTGTCGCGCAGGGTGACCCGAGCTTGCGCCAACAGGCGTCCGTGGGTAGATGCGGAGGCGGCCAGTCGGCAACCGCGGACCAGTGGCGCCGACGCGGCACCTGCGACGGCGAACGTCCGCGTCTGGTGCACGACACCGATCTTCTGTGGATAGCCCTGGATCCATCCTCTCGCGAGCGCGGCATCATTGTCCACATACGCATAAGGACACCAGGCCATTTCAGCTCCCTGCCACATCGCATCGAGCAAGACGATGAATTCGCGGCACTGATACCGAGCGGGGTCAAGATACTCATCGGCCTGCGCGGTGAACTGGAAATCGGCGAACAGGGCGACGGACCGACCAGCACGGCTCGGATCGAGCTCAATGCCACCAGGAAGGCTCTCGGCGGCGGCATCCTGGTCATTCCAGAACTCCACCGCCAGAACGTCTCCCGCGAAATGCCAAGGGGGCGGCGGTGCAAGCGCCGCGACTCCCCGAGGCGTCCGCGGCACCGTGAAGCCCTTCAGCATTTGCAGGCCCTTCCCCGGCCGGCAACGCATTTCGATGTGGCGTGAAGCGCTGCTGGTCGCCTCGCAATCTAGGTACCGCCGCGGACCTACCGCTTGAAGAAATATGCGCTGACTTGTGCGCCCCTGCGGTCTCGGCATCGTGGCTGCACGCATCACCTCACGGCTTTACCGCACGAACATGCAAGTCGGGGCGTGTCCAGACAAGCGGCCGCCTCCACGGGTCCGCTATGCGAGGTACAACCAAGGTGGGACCCGAGATGCCGCCGCTCGAGAGTAGCCAACGTCGGCACGCGCCGGGACCATTGCTGTCGGAACGCCTATCTGGCCTGACGATGAGACCGACTCGTCTCCAAATCGCACTGACGCTCGCCGGTGCGGCCGTCATTTTCGCGATCGATACCTTCGCCCCGCTCGACATCGAGATCGCCGTACTCTACGCCGTCATCGTGATCGCGTCGGCGAATCTTCTCGAGCGACGCGGAATATTGATCGTGTGCGGCGTCTGCATGACGCAGACCATCCTCAGCTTTGCCATCGTTCACGGCGGCGCTTTTGAAAGCGGCCCGGCACTTCGTATCCTGATCAGCCTTTGTGCGATTGGCGTCGCCACCATGTCCGCGCTCTGGAATCGGGAAGCAGCCGAGAGCCTGAGCGCGCAGGCCGCCCTGCTCGATCTGACGCATGATGCGATCTTCGTGCGCGACCGGAACGACCTCATCACGTATTGGAACGCCGGCGCCGAAGAGCTCTACGGCTGGCGCCGAAAGGAGGCGCTGGGCCGGAACGCCTCCGCGCTCCTGAAAACCAGATACCCGCCGTCAGCCGGCGGCGCCGAACAGTTTGCGGATCAAAGCCGCTGGCAGGGAGAGCTCGTTCACACCCGCCGGGACGGAGGCGAGGTCCTGGTGGTGAGCCGTTGGTCCGTGCAGCGCGATGAAAGCGGTCGCCCCATCGCCACCATGGAAACGAACAGCGATATCACCGAGCAGAAGCACGCCGAGGACGCGCTGCACCAGGCGCGCAGCCAGCTCGAGCACGTCGGCCGCATCAGTACGCTCGGTGAACTGACGGCATCCATTGCCCACGAGGTCAATCAGCCGCTCGCCGCAGTCGTGACAAATGGGGAGGCATGTCTGCGATGGTTGCTGCGAGATGAACCCAATCTCGAAGAGGTACGGATCGCCGTGGAGCGGATGATCGGCAACAGCCGGCGCGCGGCGGAGGTCATCACGCGTTTGCGGGCCATGGCGCGCAAGGCCAATCCAACTCGCGTCGCACTGACCTTCAGCGACATCGTTGCGGATGTCATCCCGCTCATTGAGCGCGAGATGATGAGCAACGACGTTGCACTCAAGCTCGATCTGCAGGCGCCGGCACAGATCGTGCTGGGCGACCGGGTGCAACTTGCACAGGTGGTCATCAATCTCGTCGTCAACGCGATCCAGGCGATGTCAGAGACCGGGGATCGCCCGAAAATCTTGTCGATCAGATCCGGCGTCTCGCCGGAGGATCCGGAGGCGCGGATGGCGGTCCTCCAGATCGAGGATACGGGGCCCGGGATCGATCCGGAGATCGCCAAGAGGCTCTTTAACGCCTTCTCCACGACAAAGCCGGGCGGGATGGGTATGGGACTCTCGATTTGCCGCACCATCGTCGAGAGCCACGGCGGATCGATTGCAGCTGATACCGGCAATCGCAGTGGCGCACTGTTCACGATCAGACTGCCGCTGCTGAGGTAAGCGGTCGTTTTTTCCGATCGGCCGCTCCGATGTTGGTATTGTCCGAGACCACCGACGCCTGCCCTCCGCGCTAGGGCCGTGACCAGCGATAGTCGCGCGGCGACATTCCGACATGTTGACGGAAGCGCCTGGAAAAGTGGCTCTGGTCGGCAAAGCCTGCCGCAAGCGCTATCTGCGACAAGGGTATATCGGTCTCTGCAAGCAGCTGCATGGTCCGTTCGACGCGCCGACGGATCAGATAATCGTGGGGCGTGACCCCTACGGATTGTTTGAATGCCCGAACGAAGTAGCAGACCGACAGGTTCGCAAGAGCCGCCAGCGCCTCGACGCTGATCCGTCGATCGATGTTCTGGTCGATATACTCGCGTATTCGCCGCACAGCCCTCGGCCGAAGTCCGCCTCGAGCAAGGCCTCCCGACACGATCGGGTTGGAGACGAGAGGCACCGACGGCGACGGAGCGGATTGCAGCCCGATCGCAAATGGCTCGAACGCCCCGGTCATGCTGTTGCTCTGCTCTTCGCTCATGACCCTGAACATGCTGGGGCTCCTCGATCGGTTTGTGGTTTTGTCCAGCCGCGAACCGCTGACGCGAGGCGCTGCTTGATCGTGATCGAGCATGATCGGCGCCGCTCTTGAGACCAATCGTGCGTGCGTGTGATCCGCTCACACCTTGGTATGAGCACCGCGGCGGCAAATCGATTTGCAGGCGACTCAGCGGCGCCGAGCCTTGGTCATACCTAGGTGTGATGATGCGGCCACCCCTCCCGTGCTATGGAGTGGCCATCGCCATCGCTGATTGGAAAGCAGCATGCCCAGGGCGCCAGATGAGACCCCCACAGTGCACATCGTCGACGACGATGCGCAGCTGGGTGATGGCCTGAGCAGCCTGCTGCGGTCGGTGGGGTTGAACGCGAAGACCTATGGTTCGACCGCGGAGTTTCTCAGGGCCGACAACCTTGACTCTCCAGGATGCATCGTTCTCGACATCCGCCTGCCGGGGACCAACGGCCTGGATTTTCAGGAGGGGCTCGTGAAGCTTGGGATCGACTTGCCGGTCATCCTCATGACGGGACACGGCGACATCCCGATGTCGGTGCGCGCCATGAAGGCCGGAGCAGTCGATTTCCTGCCAAAGCCATTCCGCGATCAGGACATGATCGATGCGGTGACGGCGGCACTTGGCCGCGACCGGCAGCGCCGCGCCAGCGAGCAGCACGCGGTCGCCATCGTCGATCGCTACGCTACCCTGTCGCCGCGCGAGCGCGAGGTGATGGCCCTGGTGACCGCAGGCCGGATGAACAAGCAGATCGCGGGAGAGCTTGGCTTGAGCGAGGTCACCGTCAAGATTCATCGCGGTGCGGCGATGCGCAAGATGGGCGCCCGCTCGCTCGCAGAACTGGTCCGCATGGCGGACGCATTGAAGAACAGGACAGGCTAAGAGGTGCTTGACAGTTTCGTGCCGAGGTCGCGCCGGCAGGAACTCGCCAGTCATCGGCTCGGAAGGAACCAAACAGATGACGGCCGAACCTCTGATTTCGATCGTCGACGACGACGCTTCCATGCGCGAGGCCTTGATCGGGCTCGTGCGGTCGCTCGGGTTTGATGGCCGCGGCTTCGCCTCGGCGGAGGATTTTCTCGCATCGCACGAACTCGGGCTGTTCGCCTGCGCCATTACCGATATCCAGATGCCCGGGATGAGCGGCTTCGATCTCAAGCAGGAGCTCGACATCCGGCATGCGGCGCTGCCCGTGATCATGATCACTGCTC
Organism: Bradyrhizobium iriomotense; assembly: GCF_030160715.1. Lineage (GTDB taxonomy): Bacteria > Pseudomonadota > Alphaproteobacteria > Rhizobiales > Xanthobacteraceae > Bradyrhizobium > Bradyrhizobium iriomotense. The sequence continues at coordinate 332,811 of NZ_BSOW01000001.1, read as the reverse complement.
GCGCCGAGCCGGGCCTTGAGGAGAGAGCAATGTCATGCGGCGCGACCTGCTTTCTCCGCAAGCCGCTTGAGGCCAAAACGCTGCTTGACTGCCTCGAACGGGTATTGGGAGCCCTGCAACCTGACGTCGCTCCTTCCGAGACGACGCATCGCAATCCGGATCGGGCGGGCAGTCGAGACGATTGAAGCAGATTTCGACAATCCGCCTGGCGCGAACGTGGGTTAGTCCGTCCGGCAGGGCTGTGGCGACGACTATCGAACCAGAAACCACAGCTCGGAGATATCGAGATGAAGAAGTGTGTCTGTTGGGCGGCAGCGGTCTGTCTCGTCGCTCTGAACTCCGGCGCCCATGCTCGTTCGAACTTCGACGGCGCCTGGGATCTCGTTTTCGTGACGCAGAGAGGCGCATGCGATACGAGCTACAGCTTCTCCGTCAACATTTCCAACGGGATCGTGACACATCCGAACCTTGTCAGGTTCAGAGGCTATGTCGCCGGATCCGGCGCGGTCCGTGCGTCGGTGACCGTTCAGGACAAATTTGCCTCCGGCAGCGGCCGTCTTTCGGGCGATGCCGGCAGTGGACGCTGGAGCGGCTATTCCGGCACTGCGCGTTGCGCGGGATACTGGACTGCCCGGCGAAGCTGATCGCCAGGCCCGTGGCACCGGTTAGGACCGCAACTCCAGCCTAATTGCAGCAAGGGTTTCCAAGCAGCGCCGGCGCTCCTGGTGTTCTGATCGCCGGACGGGGGTGAAGGCCCCGCGCGGAAGTCGGGCATGAGAAGCCGTCCTAGGTGTTTGCCGCGCGGCGTGTTAATTTTCCTCCTCGATGACGAGCATCGCCCATAGCGGCGCAACGAGGCGGACGAGGCTTTACAAGCACGACATGGAAAGCGGCTATCCCGGTCAAGAACCAAGTGGATCAGTGTATGGACATGCCGACCTCCGACAACGACATTCAAGCCAATCCCGATCCGGCTAGCGCGGGACACACGAAGAGCCCGCGCAATGCGGCGCGTGGTCCTTCCATCATTGTCGGTGTCGTTGCCGCCGTCGTTGCGGCGCTATCCATCTTCTATCTGCTGCGGCCGGAACCGCTGCTGGTGCAAGGCGAAGCCGATGCGACGCGGCTGGACATCGCCGCGCGTGTCGACGGCAGGGTGAAGGAGATACCCTTCCAGCGCGGCCAGAACGTTCCTGCAGGCGCCGTCCTCGTACGGATCGATAATCCCGAGACGGTGGCCAAACACGAGCAGATGCGAGCGGCAAAGGCTGTTGCGGATGCCCAACTCGCCAATGTTCTCGTCGGAACGCGCGTCGAGACCATCGCCGCACGGAAGGCGGAAATGGAGCGCGCGCAGGCAGCGGTGGTGCTGGCGCAGAAGACCTTCGACCGCACGCACACCCTGACCGAGCAAGGCAATGCGCCGCAGGCCCGCCTCGACCAGGTAACCGATGCGCTGCATGAGAGCGAGCGCGCCGTCGATCAGGCTAAGTCGGCCTACGAGCAGGCGGTCAATGGCTACACGAAGGAGGAACGCGCGATCGCGAAGACCAACGTCGAGAAGGCCGATGCCGATATTCAGAGCGTCCAATCGATCATCGACCAGCTCGTGGTCTATGCTCCGGTCGCCTCGCAGGTCTATCAGCGCAATATCGAGCCCGGTGAGTATGTGTCGCCCGGCGTCCCGCTCGTGACCTTGATCGATCTCGCCGACGTCTGGATCCACTTCGACCTTCGCGAGGATCTCGTCAAAGGCCTCAAGGTCGGCGACCGGTTCGACGTCCGGATTCCGGCCCTCGACGACCGGCGTGTCACGGTCGAGGTCAAGCTCATCGCAACCAAGGGCGAATATGCGAGCTGGCGCGCCACGCGTGCGTCCGGTGATTTCGACTTGCGGACGTTTTCGATCCGCGCCTACCCGGTCCAGCCGGTGCCCGAGCTCAGACCCGGAATGAGCGCCTATCTCGACTGGCGATCGCGGCAATGATGTCGGCCCCAAAGCCTGGATTTTGGCTGGTCGCGCGCCGCGAGTGCCGCTGGCTGCTTCATGACCGGGTCGCGATGCTCCTGATCTTCGGCGTGCCGCTGTTCGCGTTCGTGGTCCTGACGACGGTGTTCAGCCATCCCGTCATCCGCGGGCTTGGGGTGACGGTTGTCGACGAGGACAAGTCGGACGCCTCGCGCGCCCTTGTGGAATACGTTGCGGCATCTCCGAGCCTGAATATCGTCGACCGCTCCGGCACGCTGTCCACGGCCGTGCAGGACATACGCTCCGGCAAGTCGATCTCGGCCGTCTATATCCCGCCGAATTTCGAGCGCGACCTGCAGGCCGCGCGCCGCCCACAGGTCGTCGGATTCTATAACCAGCAGTTCCTGACCCCGTCCGGCATCGCGTCTTCGGGCCTGAGCGATTCGCTCTCCGCCGCGGCGGCGGTGGCTGCTCCCGCGAGCCGCGCTGCGCCTGCACCGGCGTCCTTGGGAACGCTCAAGGCGGAGACCATGGCGCTGGTCAATCCGCAAAAGAACTATGCGCAGTTTCTGCTGCGCGCGCTGCTGCCGACCATCATTCACGTGGTGATCACGCTTGCCGCCGGCTATTCGGTCGGCTCCGAATTCCGCCGGCGCGACGCCCGAGCCTGGCTCGAAAGCGCCGGCGGCGATCCGGTGGTCGCGCTGGCCGGCAAGCTCGCACCGCTGTTCTGTATCTTCTTCCTGGTCATGCTGGCCGAGCCGCTGTTCCTCGAGGGCCTGTTGGATATCCCATTCAGGGGCGATCTGCCGTTGATGATCGTCGCGGCTTCGCTGCTGATTATTGCCTATCTGTCACTCGGCGCTCTGCTCCAGCTTCTGGTCGGCGATCTCGCAACCGGACTCGGGCTTGCAGGCCTCATTGCCTCTCCCGCATTCGGTTACGCGGGCGTCGGCTTTCCCACCATCGGCATGAACGCCTTTGCGCAAACCTGGAGCGCAATCCTCCCGCTGCGCTGGTACATGGCCGTCTTGCTGGGACAAGCCGCGCAGGGATTGCCGGTCGCGGATTCCGCCGTTCCCTTCGCGGTGCTCGCAGGCCTGGCGTTGCTCTTTGCCGGCCTCGCGCTGTTGCGCATGGCGAGCCTCACGCGCAGGGGCTGGTTTGCGGCGGCGCGGCCGGCCGAGCCGTCTGAGGCCAGCCACACGCCGCGCGGCATCGGCGGCGCCTTCGCGGCGGAGTGGCGGCGGGTGCTGGGAGCGCGGAGCGCCTTCAGCCTCCTGTTTCTCGCGCCCCTGGTCTACGGTATTTATTATCCGCAACCCTATCTGAACCAGATTCTTCGCAAGCTTCCCATCGCAGTCGTCGACAACGACCTGAGCGATCTCAGCCGGCAGGTCGTCGAGACGCTGGATGCGAGCGGCGCATTGAGCGTGGTGGTTCGCGCCCGAACGCTGGCCGAAGCTCGCACCGCGATCGATCGTGGGCAGGCCTTTGCCGCCGTCGAGATTCCGCCCAACACTGAGCGCGATGTGCTCAAAGGCATCACCGCCCACATCCCGGTTTATGCAGATGCAACCTATCTGTTCATCTTCAGATCGAGCGCCAGCGGGGTTGCCACCGCCATCGGAGCGCTGACGTCCGAGCTGATCTCGCGAGGCGCGCGCTCGGATGGAAGCCTGGTCAAAGCCAAGCTCGCTTCGTCGAGCCCGGCCGATGTCCTGCTCCAGCCGATCTTCAACCCAGTGGGCGGTTATGCGAGCTACGTCGTTCCGGCGGCGTTCATTCTGATCCTCCAGCAGACCCTGCTGATCGGCGCGGCGATGTTGACCGGCACTGCGCTCGCGACGGGAGGCGGAGCGTTTGCCGGCGTGCTCGGCCGCGGCATCGCTCATCTGACCATCTACCTTCCCGCGCTCGCGCTCTATGTCATCGTGCTGCCACGCATCTACGGGTTTTCGACGCTCGGCCATCTTCCGCAAATCCTCGCGCTCGCCAGCGTCTTCCTGCTGGCAACGAGCTTCATGGGACAGGCGGTCGGGGCCTGGTTCACGCGGCCGGAGAACGCCACCATCCTCCTGCTGGCGACCAGCCTGCCGCAGTTCTTCATGGCCGGGTTTGCTTGGCCGCGCGAAGCGATTCCGGACGTAGCGCTTGCGTTCGGGCGAATTTTCCCGGCGGACTCGGCGATCGATGGTCTCGTGCGTGTCAACCAGATGGGGGCCAGCATCTGGGAGGTCGCGCATGACTGGCGCGTCCTGTGGTGTCTGGCGCTGGGTTATTTTGCGCTTGCGGTGATCTCGGCATTTGCCGTCAGGAGAGGACAGGGACATGCGCAAAGCTAGCCGTGTCGCGATCGTCGCCATTCCGCTCGCCGTCGTCGCTGGCGCCTTGATCTATTCCGCGCGCCGCTCTGCGCTGCCGGTTGCCCTCGTCGGCGTCGTGCGGGCGACCGAGGTCAGGGTCGAGCCGGAGGTGAATGGCCAGCTCGTGTCGATCGCGGTCAAGAAAGGCGACTCTGTGAAGGCCGGCGATGTCGTGGCGCGGCTCTCGGCGGTGGAGTTGACGGCGCAGGCGGATCAGGCGCGCGCCGCGCTAGCGTCCGCCACCGCAAGCCGCAACAACGTCTATGCCGGCGTCCGCCGCGAACAGGTCGACTCCCTGAAGGCTGCCATCGCCAAGGCAGGCGCCCGCCTCGACTACGTGCAAGCCCAGCTCACGCGCACCGGTACGCTCGCGCGACAGAGCTTCGAGCCCCAGCAAGCGCTCGACCAGGCCGAGAACGACGTGGCGGCCGCAAATGCCGACGTCGCTGAGGCCCAGGCCAACTACGATGCGGCGGTGGCGGGTCCGACCCGTGAGGAGCGCGCGATAGCCGATGCGCAGGTCCAGGCCGCAGCCGCCGCGGTCACCGTGCTCGAGCGCCGTCTCGACAAGATGGTGCTGCGCGCCCCGGTCGACGGTGTGGTCAGCGTCATTGCCGCGGAGGTGGGTGAAAACGTCCGCGCCGGCCAGCCGATCCTGATGGTCGAGGCAGCCGGCCAGCAATGGCTCTCATTCAACGTGCGCGAGGACCATCTCGGTCGCGTCGCGATGGGCAGCACCATGAACGTGACGCGCAACGGGACGGACGCCGCGGCCACGGCCCTCGTGACCGAACTCCGGCCGCTGGGCGTGTTCGCGACCTGGCAGGCCGAACGGGTCATCGGCGATCACGACCGCAACACGCTTCGCTTGCGCCTGGACCCACGGGGTAAGGCGGCGGACCTCGAGCCGGGTATGACCGTCTGGATCGAGCACTAACAAGGCGCTGATGGTTTTCCGGGACCGGCTGATCGAAGAGGCCCGACGTATCTAGGACGCTCCGGCAACCTTGCCGACCTTCGAAAGCAGCAGCTTCAGGATCGGCGACTTGTTCGCCTTATGGTAGGCGAGAACCAGGTCGAGTGTCGGCACTTCTCCCTGCACCGGACGCGTGGTTATCGATTCCGGCAGATATCCCTTCGTATAGGCCGGCAACATCATCACCGCGCGCGTCGATGTGATCATTGATATGGCGTGGACGACATTGTGCACTTCATGTTCCGGCCTGAGCTCGACCCCGGCCCGGCCAAAATACTCCAGAACGACACGGCGGACCGCAGGGGCGGCCTTGGATGGTAGCAAGAAAGCTTCATGGGCGACCTCTTGCGGCGTGACTGCTGCGAGCGATACCAGGCGGTGGTCGCTCGGAAATGCAAAAACCAGCGGGTCGGTACGCACGCGCCTGTAGCTCAGATCTTCCATCTTCTCTTCCGGCCGAATGAAGGCCGCATCGAGCTTGCGCCTCATCAAGGCCTTGGCGAGCACCGGCGAGTAATCGCTCGACAGGCGAATGTCGATGCCGGGAAACTCGTCGCGAAGGACGCGCTCCACCTCGGGCAACAGGCCGATTTCGGCCCCCGACATGAAGCCGAGGGCGAACGCCGGACGCGCTGGCTGAGCTGCACGCAGTGCTGCTTCCTTGGCGGCTTCCGCCTGGACCAGCGCCATTCGCGCATGGTCGAGAAACGCTTTGCCGGCCTGCGTCAACTCAACACCCTGAGCGCTGCGATGCATCAGCTGAACGCCGACTTCCTGTTCGAGATCCCGGATTTGCCGGCTCAGCGATGGCTGCGAAGTGTGCAGCTTTTGCTCGGCGGCAACGGTCATACTGCCGGTATCGGCCACAGCGACGAAGTAGCGGAGATGCCGCAGCTCCATTCCAAGCTCCCATATCTCACAGGCATAGGGCCAGCCTACAAAGTCTTTTTCAGGCCTGCCAGCTCTCTCTATAGCAGGAAGGCACTGTGCGCGGGGGGCTGCCCGGCAGGCAGGGCATATCCCGATCCAAACACGATGAAGGCGAGCGCATGCGCAAAAGCATCAAGGCGTCGCTGCCGTTGCTTCTGGCGATGACGGCAATTGGCGAAACCGCGGCGCAGTCGCAAAGCACCCAACCAAAGGCAAGCGCCCTGGAAACAGACGTCACGAAGATCAAGCAGGCGATTCTGGGCAGCTGGGAGAGCATAGCTCCGGAAGTGCGTCCAAGCGCTGCCAAGAACGCCGACGGCTCGCTCAAGCCGTTCTACCTCAAACGCGCTTTCAAATATCTGCCGTCCGACCGCTTCGAGCTCGAAGTCGTCAACTCGGCCGACCCTTACGGCGCCGTGCCTCTCGCGCGCATCAAGATCGGCGGACACATGCTGTGGCAGGGTCCGCATCCGATCGCTCCGGGCGCGCAGAGGGTCGATTTCGTGGCCGATGAGACCTACGAGGTTACGCCACTGGCGGTGGGATTTGCCGATTTGCTCGACAAAGTCGCCTCGGCGGGATACGCGCCTTGGGCCGTCAACGCACCCCAGAGCATCTTCGGAAAGACGTTTGTTCCGTTTGGTCTGAAGGAAGGGGCAAATTTCATGGAATACGACCTCGTCTACCTCAGAGGCGACCTGCTGTTCTGGGGCGCCCGCAATATTGACGGCCGCGGCTTTGATACCGAGCAGAACCGGCCCACCAACCTGCAGATCCCACTGATCCGGAAGTAGCGCCGGGCGGCCGCTCTGATTCCCTTCGAGAAGGCAGCACAGCCATGACCAACGAAACCGGCCCCGTTCAAACCGTTCTGATTGCGTTTGATACCCTATTCAACAAACGCGACTACGCTTCCGCCGAGCGCTTCTGGTCTCCGCGCTACATCCAGCACAGCGCGCATATTCCACCCGGTCGCGAGGGGCTGTTTGACCTGGTCAAATCGTTGCCCGCGACGCTGCGCTACGAGAACCACATCGCGGCAGGCTCCGGCGATTTCGTCATTCTCCACGGGCGGTTCAGCGGTCACGGTCTGCCGGCGGCGTGGATCGTCGCCGACATCGTGCGCATGGAGGACGGAGTGCTCGCGGAGCATTGGGACGTCATCCAGGACGAGGCTACGGGAGCGCAGTCGCGCAGCGGTCTGCCGATGTTCGGAGACAAATTTCCGGCCTGATCGTCTTGAGGAGGTGCTGAAATGACGCCGACCATCGCGCACATCTGTTCGCGGAGCGCTGGGATGCGATCTAGGAAGAGAGCACGCGACAGCAGTCGCACCGCCATCTGCTAGGCGTTCGGCGACAAACTTAGGATTGATACAAATCTGGAAACGGTGACTTTCATTCGTTGTTGTTTCGCGATCACTTCAACGACCGCATCTTCGTCACGGATGACAAGGGAGCCCCGTGATGGACCAGCATGCCAGCAAGAATGCCCCGCCGTCGGTGGGCGTAGACGTGGCCAGTATCGAGACGCTGCTGAATCGCAATCTTCCGGAGGTGTTCGGTCAGGGTGACCCGGCTCGCCGAAGGGCGGCGATTCGGGAGCTGTACACCGAAGACTGTGTCCTGTACGCGCCGCCCGGCAGTTTTGTCGGCCACGAAGCACTGGACAAATTCGCCGGCGATCTTCGCGCAACGCATCCCCATTTTGTTTACACGCCTCATGGCGTGCCCCAGGTGCTGCACAATTCCGGACGCCTGGCGTGGGGTTCGGGACCGAAAGGCGAAGCACCGATTTACACCGGCGTTGATTTCATCATCGCGCGCGACGGCAAGATCGCGGCGCTTTATGTCTTCCTCGACTCGCCAGCTGCGTAGGCTGGGACCACATCTACGTTCGGAATTTGCTGCCCTGCGTACTTGGGAACGTTGCCGACACCAAAGGTGCCAAGGCGTCACTCCTTCAGACCGCTCGCGGCCACGCCACGCACGAAATTTCGGCGCATTAGCGAGAAGAACAGCGCGCTCGGAACCAGGGCCAGGGCAGCGGCGGCGCTGAGATGACCGATATCCACGGTGAAACCGGTCTGAAACAACGCCAGCCCAACCTCGAGCGTGTAGGTCTCCTTGTTGGTCATGACGACGAGAGGCCACGCGAATGCGGTCCAGGCCTGAAAGAACGCCAGCACGGCGAGAGCCCCCAGCGGGCCGCGCATCAGCGGCAGCACGATCCGCAGGAAGATCCAGCCCTCCCCGGCCCCATCCACCCGTGCAGCCTCCAGGAGTTCATCGGGAATTGACGTCATCACGTATTGCCTGATCAGGAAGATGCCGAAGCTCATCACGAGATAGCCGACGAGGAGCCCGGGCCAGGTGTTCAACAGTCCGGCAGACTGGACGTTGAGGTAGAGCGGGATCATGTACACTTCGAAGGGAACGACGGCCGTCGCGATGATGACGGTGAAGATGACCGTGAACCCCGGCAGATCGAACTTGCCGAGCACATAACCTGCGATCGCGGAAGTGGAGACAATGCTCGCGGTCGAGAGCGTCGCGAAGATGAGCGAGTTGCCGATCCAGCGAAACAGCGGCGTTTCGCGCAGGACGCTGACGATGTTCTCCAGCGTCGGCTGATGTGGGACGATGGTCGGCGGCCAAGCCAGCAATTCCGGTGGCGTCTTGAACGCGTTACTGATCAGGAACACGAGCGGCAGAAGCATCATCACGCTGACGACGCAAAGAATCGTATCAATCACGAGGCCGACGACCCGGTGCTGGCCAACACCACTGGAAGGATGATCGGACTCGCTCACGCGCGGCTCCGATCTCGGAAAAGCCTGAACTGCGCACCCGTCAGAATGAGGACGATGGCGAGGAGGATGACGGCTTCTGCGGCTGCATAGCCGACCCGGTAATTTCGAAAACTGTTTTCGAGCATGTCGAGGACGAGGACGCGAACGAGGTGTCCCGGTGCACCCTGGACGTCCGATGCCAGCACGAAGGCCTGCGCATAGATATTGTAAGACGAAATCAGCGTAATGACCGACACGTACAGAATGACAGGCTTCAACAGCGGCACGGCTACGTAGCGGAATGCCTGAAGCGACGATGCGCCGTCGAGGCGCGCGGCCTCATAGAGCGCATCGGGCACGTTCTTCAATCCGACGAGGAATATCAGGACGGCATAGCCGATCGCCTGCCAGGAGCACAGTATGACCAGGCACAGCAGGGACAGGACGGGGTCGAACAGCCACGACTGGGCCGGGATCCCGACCAGTCCGATCAGGGCGTTGAGCGGGCCGAGCCGGGCGTCGAAAATCCATTTCCAGGCCATCGCCGCCGGAACCAATGATACGACGTGCGGCAGGAAAACCGAGGCCTCGTAGACGCCGCTTCGCCGCAGCCCCTGCCGACTGTTGATCAGGGCAGCGAGCGCGAGTCCGACGGGAATGGTAATCACCACGATGCTAAAGGCGATGACGGTGGTGTTGAATATCGCTTCGAGAAACAACGGGTCGCTCGTCAGCTCGATGAAGTTGGCGAATCCGACGAATGGCTTGCGCCGCGAGATGATGTTCCATTGGTAGAGGCTGAGCCGAAGCGTCTCGATGATCGGATAAACGCGGATACAGCAATAGAGCCCGAGGATCGGAAGAAGCGCCAGAACTGGAAACAGCCATTTCGGCTTGGTGCGCATGGATCCTCCCGCAAGCGCCGGTCAGTGGCCGACGCCTGGATTGAATGGGCCCCCTGTCGGTGGAAATTTAGGGTTTGGCTAGCAGGTCTTCCCGCGCGAGGATCTTGTCGCTTTCCTCAGCCGCAGACTTCAGGAAAGCATCGATCGCCGCGTCGTTGCCGGCCAGCGACTTGTCGGTGAATGCCTTCTCCAGCCGTGCCGCGAGCCTGGTGAGGATTTCGCTCGCCGGGCTGATCGCCGGGACCGTGAAGAAGGCGTAGTCGGCGGGAACGTTGACGAATGCGCCGAGTTGCGGGACCCTTTTGAGGACCGCCGAGTAGTCGAGCCCCTTGCGGTTAGGGACCCAGGCCGTGTTCTCAAGCAGCCAGAGCAGATTTTCCGGCTCGTTCGCCTTCTGAACGAAATCCCAGGCGATCTGGCTTTTGGGTCCCTTGTTCGGCACATAGAGATCGACCGGCACCATCAGCGTGCCCTTGGGCAATGGGGCCGTCGCGTATTTCAGGTTGGGCGCCTTCTTGGCGATGTCACCAATCACCCAGGATTCCCGGATGAACATCGCGGTCTGCCCCAGCTCGAAAGCTTCCGCATCCGCTTTCATCTCGGGGGTCACCGTCCGGTAGACCACGACGTTGTCGAGATACTGCTTGAGCGCGCTGCGGCCGGCCTCGCTCGCATAGGCGGCGTGCCACTTTCCGCCCCTCTCCTCGAGCAGCGTTCCGGCGTGATTATAGAGGATGGTCCAGTACTTCTCCGCGATGCCCGAACCGCCGCCGCTGAGACGCAAGCTCCATCCGCTCACCGTCGCCACGCCAGACGCATCGCGTTGCGCGAGCTTCTGCGCGTAGGCCGTGTAGTCGGCCATGGTCTTGGGCGGACCGTCGAGGCCGGCCTTGGCGAACATGTCGGTGTTGTAGAACAGCGCGCCCTGCCCCTGGAACAACGGCACACCGAAGATCTTGCCGTCGTACATGGCGGTCTTCACGCGCGTCATGTCATAATTGGCTTTGACGAAATCGACGACCGACGCCGGCGGCTCCGTTATGACGCCAGCCTCGAGATACCGCGCTGCCTCGACCTCCATTTCGATGACGTCGCCGGCCGCGCCGGATGGAAGCGACAGCGCAAGCCGCTTCTCATGCTCGCGCAGAGCAATGGCTTCGACGCTGATTTCGAGATCCGGATATTTGCTCTTCAACTGGTCGCCGACGCGCTTGTAAAATGGGGCAAGGTCAGGCCACCCGCTCCATATGGTCAGCTTCTCCGCCGACGCGGGCGAAGCAAACACAGGTACTGCGACAGCCAGCGCCAGCAACAGCGCTGCCGACCTCCATGACCGACGGCCCGACGTCGCTGGGCGAATGCAGTCCTCCGGAAGCGTCATGTAGCCGAACCTGCCGACGGGTTTCATCATGAAGGTCACTCTCGCATCCGGAATTGGACAAAATCCTTCGAAAAAGCTCGCATGCAACCGGTTGCGTGTCAATTGCGATCCATTGCCGCTTTCCGAGGCCCATTGATTAAATCGTCAGCGACTTCTCCGCTTCACCGGAGCCGGGCCGGTGCTGGCGCGAATAACAAGATGAGAATTCAGCTTGTGGCGGATCTCTCCCGACATGCCGCCACTCATCTGGCTGAGCAGGAGGCCGACCGCGACATCGCCTGCATCGGCACAGCGCGCCGACACGGTGGTGAGCGGCGGGTAGGTGGTTTCACCGAGGACGTCATCGCAGCCGACGACACTGAACGATTTCGGCACCTCGACATCGAGCGCAGCGAGCCCTGCCAGCAGGCCTTGAGCGACAAGGTCGTCGAACGCGATCGCTGCGGTTACGCCGCTAGCGATGATCTGGACGGCCGCGAGGCGGCCGGTGTCGTAGGATGGGGGGCGTGCGGGAACGGCGATCACCTTGAGCCCACGCTTCTCCGCTTCGCGCCGGACGGCGTTGCGCCGTTGCTGGTTGGACCACGACGTTGTGGGGCCGCTGACATAGGCGATGTGCCGGTGCCCCAGCTCGGCAAGATGCGCGATCGCAGCCGCGACACCCGGCGCCGTGTCGATCAATACCCGCGTAATACCTTCGATATCGCGATTGATGAGCACCAGCGGCCGACGCGTCGCATAGCGTCGGATGTGCGCTTCGTCCAAACGCGATGAAGCGAGGACAAGCCCCTCCACCTGGCCGATGAAGCGGCCAACCAGCAATTCCTCACGAGCGGGATCCTCATCCGAATTGCCCAGGAAAACGCACAGCCCAGCTTGGTCAGCACGAAGTTGCGCAGCTCTGATCAGCGGCGGAAAGAACGGGTTCGCGACATCGGTAACAATAAGAGCGACATTGCCGTGGCGCCCGGTCGAGAGTGCGCGGGCCACCTGGTTTGGCACGTAGCCCAGTCTGTCGGCGACCTCCTTGACATGCCGGACGGTCTCTTCGGTCAGCATTTCAGGCCGTGAGAAGGCGCGCGACACGGTCGCACGGGAGAACCCGGAGACCTTCGCCACCTGACTTATCGTCGGCACGACCGATCCACGCCCCTCCCCGCCGCTATCAGGATCGCGCTTCACCTTCGGCCGGCTCCTCTAGATGGCATTCAACTACACATGCCTTGATCAGGTTCGGGGCGCAAGCTTGACTTGCAACCGGTTGCATTACATTCTCTCCGCAGGGAAGTGACGGGCAGGCCCAGCAGAACCTTGGATGAGCATGACGGCTTCGGTTACTCCTGGAATCGCGACATTTCGAACGCGGGATGCGATGGGCCGGGCGGCTGCGGCGGACGTCGGCGTCGCGCTCCGCAACCGCCTGGCGCGGCATAGTACGGTGCGGATGATATTTGCCGCCGCGCCGAGCCAAATGGAGTTGCTGGATGCCCTTGCCCGAGAGAGCGATATCGACTGGCGGCGCGTAACAGCCTTCCACATGGACGAATATCTCGGACTTCCCGCGGATGCGCCAGAGCGCTTCGGGGCCTGGCTCACGCGTAATTTCTTCTCGCGCGTCGCTCTCGGCACGGTCCACATGATCGGACAGGAACCGGACCCGGAGCGGGAAGCGGCGCGCTATGCCAACCTTCTTGCTGAAGCCCCGATCGACTTCGTGTGCCTCGGCATCGGCGTCAATGGTCACCTGGCGTTCAATGACCCGCCAGTCGCCGACCTGCACGACACGAAGCAGGTCAAGGTGGTCGAACTCGACGCAATCTGCCGACAGCAGCAAGTTGACGATGGGTGCTTCCCGACCCTCGGGGACGTCCCGACACACGCGATCACGCTAACGATTCCTCGGCTGTTGGAGGCTGACCAGCTTTTTTGCGTCGTGCCCGGCTCATCCAAACGCACCGCCGTTGAGCGATCCCTATACGGCCCGATCGGGACGGCCTGCCCGGCGAGCGCTCTCCGCACGCATCCAAGATGTGCGCTGTATCTCGACCACGATTCCACGCCGCCGCAGCTCTCGCTGCAAAGATCGGCACGCGCATGACGGATCTGGCAACACGCGTTTCGGGCCGCGATCCGGAGACCGGACAGCCTCGCACCATCGTCATTCAGGACGGCCGGATTTCAGACATCATTCATGGCGGGCGTGATGACGGGCTGTGGCTGTCGCTCGGTCTGTTCGATCTCCAATTGAATGGCTTTGCGGGCTACGATCTCAATGCCCGCCCTGATCCCCAGGCGGTTCGCGATCTGGCCACGGCCGTCCACGAAAGCGGCGTGTCGCGTTTTGCCCCCACGCTCATTACGGCATCACATGCTGCGATCATCGACGCTTTGAGAGCTATTAGGCAGGCGCGCGATGGCGATCCGCTTGTCAGGCACGCGATGCCCTTCGTCCACATTGAAGGACCACATATTGCGCCGGAGGACGGTGCGCGCGGCGCGCATCCGGCCGAGCATGTCAGACCGCCGAGTCTCGATGAGATCGACGCGTGGCAGGCCGCCAGCGGAAACCTCATCGGCCTCGTGACACTGTCGCCGCACTGGCCGGAAACGGAAGCGTATGTGCGTGGCCTTCACGCACGCGGAGTTCGTGTTGCGCTCGGCCATACCAGCGCAACAGCAGATCAGATCTCCGCGGCAGTCGCGGCGGGAGCAATGTTGTCAACGCACCTTGGCAATGGCATCGCAGCCACGCTGCCGCGACATCCAAATCCGATCTGGACGCAACTGGCAGAGGACAGGCTCTGGGCGAGCTTCATCGCCGACGGCCATCACCTTCCCCCCGAGACCTTCAAGGCAATGCTGCGCGCAAAGGGCCTGGAGCGATCGATCCTGGTTTCGGATGCCGCCGCACTCGCGGGTTGCGCGCCTGGAATCTATGACGCGCCTATCGGCGGCAAGGTCGAGCTGAAAGCAAACGGCCGGCTGGAGGTCGTCGGCACATCCTTTCTGGCGGGAGCGGCAGTCAGCCTCACCTTTGGAATAGCCACGGCCAGACGCATGGCCGGATTGACGCTGGCAGAGGCGCTGAGGCTGGCAACGATCAATCCCCGCATGCCGTTCAACTTTCCGACGCTGGCGGTCGGAGCACCTGCCGATCTGTTGCGATTCCGTCTCGGCGAAGATGGGTCTCTTGTGCCTGATACGGTTTATGTCGCCGGACGGCCCTACCTGTTGAACCCCTGAGGAGCTAGACATGAACCGGCTTCGCATCGGGTTGATCGGTCCGGGGGCGATTGGTGAAACGCATGCGCGGGCGATTCGGGCACTCGACGAGGCCGTCTTGTCCGCGATCGCCGGTGGCACGCCCGAGCAGGTTGCGGCGTGCAAGAGTGGCGAACCTGTTCCGGCATTCGAAACCACTGATGCGATGTTGGCGAATGCCGAGATCGACGCGGTCGTGGTCTGCACCCCGAGTGGCGCTCACCATGACGTAGCGCTTGCTGCGATCGAGTCCGGACGGCACGTGCTCGTCGAGAAACCGCTCTGCGTCGATCCGGCCGAGGCAGCATCCCTGGTCCGCGCTGCCGAGCGCTCGCAACTAACATGCGGCGTGGTTTCGCAGCGCCGCCTCGAGCCGCAACACCTGGCGATCAAGGATCTGCTCGAGACAGGTCGTCTCGGACAGGCGCGCCTGATCGAGGCGGCGATCCATTGGTACCGCGCCGACGCATACTACGCGGAGAAGCCGTGGCGCAGCGAGGCGAAGCACGGCGGGGGCTCGCTTTTCAATCAGGGCATTCACAATCTCGATCTGATGCTTTGGTTGTTCGGGAATGTTGAGAGCGTTCAAGGCAAGACGGCGACGCTCGGACACGCGCACGCCGTCGAGGACACGACAGCGGCGCTGCTCTCCTTCGCGTCCGGCACGCTTGGCGTGATCGTGACGAGCACGGCGCTGCCCCCGGGACGCCCAGCCATGCTTCGACTGTTCACGGATCGCGGCAGTTGCGAACTCGCAACCGACAGCATCGTCCGTTGGGATTTTCCCGGCGTTGCGGAGCCGCCGAGCGCGGCCGGGGTCGGAAGTGCCGCCAGCGATCCCAAGGCCATCGGGATCGAAGGACATATCGCGCAATGGCGCGACTTCGTTCGAGCCGTTCGGGAGCGACGGCCGCCGGCGAGCTCGTTCAGGGACGGATTCGAGGCTGCGAGATTGGTCGACGCCATCTATCGCTCGGCCGCCGAAGGTCGGGCCATCAGCCCCAGCGAGGTCGCTCCGGAGGTCATTCATGCCGGCTAATACCTCGCAGACGCTCGACATCGCCATCGTTGGCGCAGCCCACCCGCATGTCGAATATGTGCTTTCAGAGATTGCGAACCGAACCGACGTCAGGATCGTGGCCGTCGCCGATCGGGACGCGGCGCGGCGCGCCGAGCTCGAACGACGGACGATGGCGCCCGGCTACGCCGACCCGAATGCGCTCCTGGATGCGCATCAGGTTCAGGCCGCAGCGGTCTTCACCGAATTCGGTCTTCGAGCTCCGATCGTGGCCGAGCTTTTGCGCCGCGGCATATTCGCGATCGCCGACAAGCCCATGGCGGTGACCCTGGCCCAGCTCGCAACAATCGAGGAGGCGCTCGCCGGGCGCAATTTGCTGACGCTTCTGCTCGAGAAACGCTTTTATCCAGCAACGCTCGCGCTCCGCTCCATTATCGACAGCGGCGAACTCGGAGACATCGTATCCATCAGCGCAACCGGGCCACACAAGCTCGTCCCGAGTCGCCGTCCATCGTGGATGTTCGAGCCATCGATCTATGGCGGCATCCTCGCCGACCTGACAGTTCACGACATTGATCTCGCGCTTTGGCTGACGGGATACACCAGCGGTACGGTCAGCGGCTGGATCTCGTCGACCCCGGCTGCCGGCACGACGGACTTTCCCGCGCTAGGGCGCGCCATCCTCGCCTGCGATGGCGGCCCGCAATTCGCGATTGAAGTCGACTGGATCCAGCCCGAAGCGTCTCCACGGCATGGCGACTATGCCATGCGGATTTCCGGGACAAGGGGGCGTGCCGACGTTCTCTTCGCGGAAAATCGACTGCTCGTCGAGACGGCGACGAGACCCTTGCGCGAAGTCGACCTGCCCGCGGGCGCCTCGCCTGCCAGCTTCGTCTTCGATCATCTCGCCCGGGGCGAGCCCTTGCAAGTTCCGGCAAACGAGGCCCTGCGCGCCACGCACATCGCAATACTCGCTCAGGAGAGTGCGGCGAATGGCGGCAAACCGATGCGTTGGGGCTGAGCTTCCGCTCGCTCCGACAAGGTGCACTTCTGGGCAAGGATAGCTTTGACGAACTGCCGGGGCTTCACGGAGGCGGGATCGCGCCGGTGCGGCTGGCAATCAGGCCGTAATGCTCGATGCGGCGGTGACGGGCAAAGTCGAAGATGGTCTTCTTGCCGAACAGTGTGGCGTCGAGATCGCAAGCATGCACAACGAGCTCGTCCCCCTCCGTTGTCGCCTCGGCGACGATCTCACCATCGGGATTGACGATCAGGCTGCCGCCGATCAAGGGGAAGCCGTCCTCGACGCCCGCCTTGGCCACGGCAACGACCCAGCATGAATTCTGGTAGGCGCCGGCCTGCACCGAAAGCCGGTTGTGGAACAGCCGCTTCTCAGGCCCTTCCTCACTCTTTTCTGCATTGACCGCAGGTGTGTTGTAGCCGATCAGGATCATCTCGACGCCCTGCAGGCCCATGACCCGGTAAGTCTCCGGCCAGCGACGATCGTTGCAAACGGCCAAGCCGAAGATGCCCCCGAGATTGCGCCACACTGGAAAGCCGAGATTGCCCGGCTCAAAATAGCGCTTCTCAAGATGCTGGAAGGCGCGTCTCGGATCTAACTCGGCGTGACCGGGCAAATGAACCTTGCGATACTTGCCGACGATCTTCCCGCTCCCGTCGGTCAGAATCGCCGTGTTGAAATGATGGCCGTCGGGCGTGAGCTCTGCGTAACCAAAACTCATCGCCATCTGGTGCCTAGCAGCCCGGTCGAACAAGGGGCGTACCGTCTCGTTCGGCATATCGCGCTCGAACCAGGCATCGGCCTGCGCCGTATCCTCGACGTACCAGCGAGGGAAAAACGTGGTCAGCGCGAGTTCCGGATATACGATGAGGTCCGCACCCCTGCCTTTCGCCTCATCCATAAGTGCCAGCATGCGGCACACGACAACATCGCGCCCCTCGGCACGTTGTATGGGCCCCATCTGTGCCGCGGCGACGGTGATCTCTCTCATGGAACAAGCTCTCCCTGCTCAATCCTGCCTCGCCGGCATTCAAGTCTCCCAGGTCTCAAAAATAGGCTGTCCAGCAGTCGGCATGGTGGATGCTGACGGCGTTGCTGCGCTCAACGCACTAAACTTGGGGCAGTGTTTCGAGATGGCACGCCACCCACTGACCGTTTCCGGTTGAGCGGAGCTCCGGTTCATCTATCCGACAGCGATCGAAGACAAATGGGCAGCGGGTATGGAATCGGCAGCCGTTCGGCGGATGGATCGGGCTCGGTACATCGCCGCCGAGGATGATCGGATTGCGCTGGGCGCCCGGCTCGGGCAGCGGCACCGCCGAGAGCAAGGCCTTGGTGTAGGGATGCCTTGGCGCGGCAAAGATCTCGCGGCGCGGCGCCACCTCGACGATCTTGCCGAGATACATCACCGCGACGCGATGGGTCATGTGCTCGACGATGGCGAGGTCGTGGCTGATGAACAGCAGCGCCAGGCCGAATTTCTGCTGGAGGTCCTGGAGCAGATTGACGATCTGCGCTTTGACCGAGACGTCGAGCGCCGAGACCGCCTCGTCGCACACGATCAGCTCAGGCTCGGCCGCGAGCGCCCGTGCGATGCCGATGCGCTGGCGTTGGCCGCCTGAGAATTCGTGCGGCCGGCGGTTCAGCGCCTCGCGCGGCAGACGCACGGTGTCCATCAGCGTCGTGACGCGGACCTCGAGATCCTCTGCAGATTTGGCGAGACCGAAATTGCGGATCGGCTCGGCAAGAATGTCGCGCACGCGCATGCGCGGATTGAGGCTGGAGAACGGATCCTGGAACACAACCTGCATCCGGCGGCGCATCTGGCGCATCGTGCTCGGGTGCGCATCGTCGATGCGCTGGCCGTCGAGGATGACCTGGCCCGCCGTGATCTCGAACAGACGCAGGATGGCGCGGCCGACCGTCGACTTGCCGCAACCGGACTCGCCGACCAGCGACAGCGTCTCGCCGCGCGCGATCTCGAACGATACGCCATCCACGGCATAGACCCATTCGGTCTGCTGCCCGAAGAGGCCTTTATTGATCGGGAAATGCTTCTTGAGGTCGTTGACCTGGAGCAGTGGAGGACTCATGCCGCGACAGCTCCCTTGGCCGCGTAGTGGCAGGCAGCGATGTGGCGGGGGCCCTTCTCCTCGAGCCCCGGCGCATATTGGCGGCAGAGGTCAGTCGCAAGCGCACAGCGCCCGGCGAAGACGCAGCCGATGATCGGCTTCCTGAGATCAGGGACCTGCCCCGGGATCTCGGCGAGCCGCGTCGCGGTTCCGGCGAGTGAGGAGCCAAGCTTCGGCACCGCGCCGAGCAGACCCTGCGTATAGGGATGACGCGGCGAGCGAAACAGCTCGGCCACCGGCGCCTCCTCGACCTTGCGGCCGGCGTACATCACCATGACGCGCTCGGCGATCTCGGCGACGACGCCGAGATCGTGGGTGATCAGGATGATCGCTGCACCAACCCGGCGCTTGAGGCCCAGCATCAGCTTGAGAATTTGTGCCTGGATGGTCACGTCCAGCGCCGTCGTCGGCTCATCCGCGATCAGAAGTTTTGGATTACAGGCCAGCGCGACAGCGATCATCACACGCTGGCGCATGCCGCCGGAGAGCTGGTGCGGATATTCGCGCACCCGGCGTTTCGGCTCGGGAATGCCAACCAGGGTCAGCATCTCGATCGCGTGCGCCTCGGCGGCCTGCTTATCCAGGCCCTGATGGATCATCAGCGTCTCGCGGATCTGGCGGCCGACGGTCAGGACCGGATTGAGGCTGGTCATCGGCTCCTGGAAGATCATCGAGATCTCGTTGCCGCGGATGGCGCGCATCTCGCGGTCGGACAACTGCAGCAGGTCCCTGCCCGCAAAGCGGATAGCCCCTGCGATCTTGCCGGGCGGCTCCGGAACCAGCCGCATCAACGACATCGAGGTCACCGACTTGCCGCAGCCGGACTCGCCGACGATGGCGAGCGTCTCGCCTTCGTTGACATGGAAGGACACGCCGTCCACCGCGCGGTTGATGCCGCTGGGGGTGCGGAAATGGGTCTGGAGGTTCTCGACTTCAAGCAGCGCCATCGTGATCAGCCCCTCGACATCAGAGGCTCTTGGCCATGCGCGGGTCGAGCGCATCGCGAAGACCGTCGCCGAGCAGGTTCACGGCAAGCACCGTGACGGACAGGAAGGCCGCCGGAAAGAACACGATGTAGGGCTTGACCTGCCACAACGCGCGGCCTTCGGCCATGATGTTGCCCCAGGACGGGATCGTGGGCGGTGTGCCCGCGCCGATGAAGGACAGGATCGCCTCCGTGATCATGGCACTGGCGCAGATATAGGTCGCCTGGACTAGCATCGGCGCGAGCGTGTTGGGCAGGATGTGGCGCAGGATGATCATCGGCGTGCGCGTGCCGCAGGCGACCGCTGCGTCCACATAGGGCTGCTCGCGCAGCGACAGCACGACGCTGCGGACGAGGCGGGAGACGCGCGGAATCTCGGCGATAGTGATGGCCAGAATGACGTTCCCGACGCTGCCGCGTGTCAAGGCCATCAGCGCGATCGCCAGCAGGATCGGCGGGATCGACATCAGACCGTCCATGAAGCGCATCAAAATGCCGTCAGCCCAGCGGATGAAGCCGGAGACAATGCCGATGGCCAGGCCAATCGAGGACGCGAATATCGCGACCGACAGGCCAACCGTGAGCGAGACCCGCGCGCCAAACATCACGCGCGAATAGATGTCGCGGCCGAGCACGTCGGTGCCGAACCAGAAATCGATCGACGGTGCGCGCGTGCGCTTGGCCGGCGCCAGCGCGGTCGGATCGACCGTTCCGAGATAGGGCGCAAAGACCGCGATCAGCACCAGCGTCAGCAGCAGCGCGCCACCGATGGCGACCGTCGGATGACCGCGCAAGAGGCCGATGAAGCCGCGCCGGATCTTGACTGGCCGGAGGATCTCCGGCAGCTGCGGCGCGAGGACGAGGCCGGCCGGGAGCGATTGCGGATTGACGGTGGTGTCGGTCAATAGCGGATCCTCGGGTCAACGAGCGTATAGGTGACGTCGATCATCAGATTGACGAGGACGTAGACGAAGCTGAACAACAGCACGATACCCTGGATGACGGGATAGTCGCGGCGCAGGATCGCGTCGATCGTAAGGCGGCCAAGGCCGGGAATCGCGAACACGCTTTCGGTGACGACCGCACCGCCGATCAGGAGCGCAATGCCGATCCCGATCACGGTGACGATCGGCACCGCCGCGTTCTTCAGCCCGTGAATGAACAGGATGCCGCCCTGCCCCATGCCCTTGGCCTTGGCGGTGCGGATATAATCCTGCTGCAACACTTCGAGCATGGCGGCGCGCGTGATGCGCGCGACCAGCGCGATATAGACGCAGCCGAGCGCGATCGCCGGCAGGATCAAATTCTCGAGCCACGGCCAGAAACCTGCCGCCATCGGCGTATAGCCCTGCACCGGCAGCCATTCGAGCTCGAGCGCGAAGATGTAGGCTAGCATGTAGCCGACCACGAACACGGGCAGCGAGAAGCCGAACACGGCAAAGCCCATGATGGCGCGGTCGATCAGGCTGCCGGCCTTCCATGCCGCCACCACGCCGAGCGGCACCGCCACCACGATCGTGAGCAGCAGGGTGACGATCATCAGCGACAGCGTCGGTCCGAGACGCTGTCCGATCATCGTCGAGACCGGCAGGTTGGTGAAGATCGAAGTGCCGAGATCGCCGTGAAGGATGCGCCAGACCCAGCTGCCGAACTGGACCAGGAACGGCCGGTCCAGACCGAGGCTCTGGCGGATGCGCTCCACATCCTCCGGGCTTGCCTGATCGCCCGCGATCACCACAGCCGGGTCACCCGGCGCGATGTAGAGCAGGCTGAACACGAACAGCGCGACGATTGCCATGACCGGCAAGGTCGCGACGATGCGACGGAGGATGTAGGAGAGCATCTGGCTTCAGCGCACGATCATGCAGACTTCGACACGCCCCAGAACAAGGGCACCGGTCCCTTGGCAACGCCGGAGACGTTCTTGCGCCACGCGGTGTAGTTGAGGAAGAAGCCGGTCGGCGCGTAGACGACGTCATCCATCGCCGCCTTGTTGAGACGACCGATGGCGGCCTTCTCCTCGTCGAGGTTCTTGGCCTCGAACCACGACGCGACCTCCTTTTCGGTGGACGGGCTGGTGGGCCAGCCGAACCACGCCTTGTCGCCGGTGGCGCGAATGGCGGTGTAGGGAGCCGGATTGACGCAATCCCCACCCGCATGCCAGGTGTGGAACATGTTCCAGCCGCCCTGTCCCGGCGGTGTCTTCTGCGCGCGGCGCGCCCCGACCGTCCCCCAATCGGTCGCGACGAAATCAACATTCATGCCGAGCTTCTTGAGGAGGTCCGCGGTCACGTCACCCATCGCCTTGGTGATCGGCTGATCCTGCGCGACGAGGCACGTCACCGGCTGGCCGGAATATCCGCTCTCGGCGAGCAGCTTCTTGGCGGCATCGAAGTCGCGCTTGCCCTTCAGGATCTCACCACCCATCTCGGTGTAGAGCGGCGTATCCGGCGTGAAGTAGCCGGGCAGCGACTTCCACAGCGAATTGTCGTCGCCGACGATCGCGCGCATGTAGTCTTCCTGGCTCAGCGCCATCAGCACCGCGCGCCGCGCCTTGACGTCGTTGAAGGGCGGGTAGAGGAAATTCATGCGGAACGAGCCGATATTGCCGAGGGGATCGCCGATATCGACGCTGATGTTCTTGTTCTTCTTCAGAACCGGAACGAGATCCGCGATCGGGTTCTCCCACCAGTCGACCTCGCCATTCTGCAACGCGGCCGCCGCGGTTGCCGGATCCGGCATGATCACCCACTCGACGCGATCGACCATCACCTGCTTGCCGCCGGCAAACCAGGATGGCTTCTCCTGCCGCGGTGAATAGTCCGCGAATCTCTCGAACACGGCTTTCGCGCCAGGGACCCACTCGCCCTTGGCGAACTTCATCGGACCGGAGCCGATATACTCCGAAATCTGCTTGAACGGGTCGGTCTGCGCGACGCGCTCCGGCATGATGAAGGCGCATGGCGCGTTGTTCTTGCCCAGCGCGAAGAGCAATTTCGGGAAGGGCTGCTTCAGCACCCATTTGAAGGTACGGTCATCGACGGCCGTGAGCTCCTGCTGGACCGCCTTGATCATCAGGCCCATCGGGTCGCGCGCTGCCCAGCGCGTCAAGCTCGCGACGACGTCCTTGCTCAGCACCGGCTCGCCGTCGTGGAATTTGAGCCCCGGCCGCAGCTTGAACGTCCAGGTCGTTCCATCGTCCGTCACTTCCTCGGACTCGACCATTTGCCGCTGCGGCTGGAACGAGGAATCGATGCCGTAGAGCGTGTCCCAGACCATCGCGGCAGCATTGCGCACGACATACTGTGTGCCCCAGATCGGGTCGAAATTGGCAAGATTGGCCTGCGGCACAAAGCGCAACGTGCGCGCTGCTGCGCCCTGGGCAAGAGCTGGCGCCGCAAGCCCGCCCGTGAGCGCCATGCCGCCTGCGCTGGCCAATCCCTTCAATACAGTCCTGCGATCCATGAGACCTCCCGGTAATGTCAGTAGTGCCAACAGCTTCTGTGGCCGATATCAGGGAAAACGAATGGTGAGCCGAGGCGATTAGGATGCAAAACGTATGCCAGCATCGACCCCACGATTGGCGGCAGGGCGCAATCTCAAGTGCAATTTCGCGGGGACATACTTCAGAGGTTCACGAGGCGTTGTGGGCGTGCCCCCGCTCTCATGGCGATACGCAGGCCCTCATTCGGACAGGCTACCTGCTTGAAGGCACGGGCAATCCGTCCGCCATCGTGTATCGCCCCCTCCGTTCAACGATCAGCTCGTAAGCATGGGGCTGACGATGAATGTCGAAATTGAAAATGGTGCGCTTGTAGGAATTGCATAAATCGAGATCACAGCGCGCCAGAGCAATCTCGTCACCCTTCGTCGTGCAAGCGGCGACGATTTGACCCGACGGCGCCACGATGCAGCTCCCGCCGATGTGATCGATGCCTTCCTCGAGACCCGCCTTCGCGACGCCAACCACCCAGGTGCCATTCTGGTACGCACCAGCCTGCATGACCAGACGATTGTGGAAGAGCGAAAGGTCGTCGTGCTCCGGCGCGGGCGGGTTATGCACCGGCGTGTTGTAGCCGATCAGCACCATTTCGACGCCCTGAAGTCCCATCACCCGATAGGTCTCGGGCCATCGGCGATCATTGCATATTGCCATGCCGACTATGCCGCCGAAGGCGTCGACCACGCCAAATCCAGAGCCTGGCTGAAAGTAGCGCTTCTCCAAATGCTGAAATCGACGCCACGGCTCGTGTTCAGCATGGCCAGGCAAATGGACCTTGCGATACTTCGAAATGATCGCGCCGCTCTTGTCTACAAGAATAGACGTATTGTGACGACGGACGACGTCACTTTCGATCGTCAGTTCGGCGTAGCCGATGCAGAACCCGATGCCGAGCTCTCGGGCCAAGTCGAACAGCGGTTGCGTCTCAGGTCCCGGCATCTCGCGCTCAAAGAAGGCGTCGATTTCCGCCTGATCATCCATATACCAGCGCGGAAAGAAGGTCGTGAGCGCGAGCTCAGGATAGACGATCAGATCGCACCCGTTGCAGCTTGCCTGACGCATCAACGTCATCAGGCGCCCAACGACCTCGGTCCTCGTTTCGTTTCTGGCCACTGGGCCAAGCTGGCCCGCAGCGATGTTCACAAATCGCGCCACGATCTTATCCTCAATTCGCTTGAACATAGCCTCCAGCCGCCTGTAGAGCCAGCTCGAGCGCGCGGATAAGATCACACGATTCTGGTCATTTCCTCGCTTGAAGCGTCAGCAGTTCGGTAATCCGATTGTCAGCGCGACGCAGCCGCCGACAAAGCTCTCGGTTGATGTTCTGCATCACCATCACATAGGCGTGGATATCGGCCTTGTAGTACGCGTAGAGTTTTCCGGCTGTGAGCTCGTAGAGTACGGTCGGGCTCTCCGCGACGACGGTGGCAGATCGGTTCTGCATTTCGATGAGCGTCATTTCGCCGAAAAAGTCACCCGGCTCGAGACGCGCCATTCGAACCACTCGCCCCGAATTCCCGAGCTTGCTCACTACGAGCTCGCCGGAGTGAACGATGAACATCGATCGCCCCGCTTCCCCTTCCGCTACGATGGTGGAGCCGACGTCGACGCGGCGCTCGACCAGCATTGAGACCAAGAGATCGAGGCTTGCGTCTGAGAGGCCACCGAAAAACGGCGTGGCGAGCAAGAACGCTTTCAGATCTGGCGAGCTGACGGCCATCCACCCAATATACGCCCGCTTCCTGCGGCGGCAAGCGGGTCAAGCCCGATGGGACGCTCGTACGACAGACGGCGGCCACGCAGATTTCCACTGCCGAGCGAGCAAGCCATTGGTTCAACGCTGACGTTGGATATGCGTGATTTGATGTCGGACCGATCATCGTCCCGCGAGGCGGTACCATGTGCGCATGATCACGGACGATCCCTACGGCGCCTCGTATGACTCCGACATGCAGGGTCGAGCTTGCTCACCCAGATGTCGCAAGGAGGCGTACATGACTCAGATCTATTTCCATTGCACTAACGCTCGTGGCGTATTGATGGATCGTCGCGGAACATTCGTGTCCGATCTGATCGAAGCGTGCGAAGAGGCCACCCGCAGGGTGCGATCGCTCGTGACAGGGACCAACCTGGAAGATTGGCGTCAATGGGTCTTGCATGTCAGCGATGAAGCCGGCGACGAGATTTTCGTTCTGCCGTTCGCATTCGTGCTGGGCAAGCCGCACTGAGGACGTCATGCGGTCAGCGTTGCCATCATTCTTGGTTGTTCGTCAGGGCTTGAACGCGATCGCCACGGCGATCATGCGCCGCGCCTTTGCCGGAGCGATGCTCGCGCAGTCCGATTTCCGGCGCAGCCCGCACGCCATCTCAAGAGCATCGCGCGACTCCAAATGGCACATTCGGGAACGACCACTTAAAGGTCTTGCCTCCCAGAGTCGTGCAATTTCTCTCTAGCGGACCCTGCGGATGAGACGGAGCAACCGGCGCATCGGCAGGCGCCGGCGTTGTTGTTGGCGCCGGCGCTGTAGCAGCGGTCGTGGACCGTGGCGAAGCCACCGCGTCGTCGGCAAAGGCCAGCGTCAGCCCGAGCGGCCCCGCTGGGTGGGCGAACGCCAGGGCCAGAACCATGGCAGCAATCATCTTGCGCATGTGGTGTTTCCCGTTGGGGCTTGGCATGTAAGACTAGGAGAGGCGCGCTCAAAGTCACGTGAAGTAAGTCACGCCGGACCTCTCCCAACTGGCCTTTACGGTCGCGGAAAGTGAAAGGCGGTGGTGGCAGCGAAGTGGACGCGAGACCTGTCACATCTTGTTTTGCAGGCCCAAGGCTTTCATCAGCCTATCGAGCGTCTGCTGCGATTGCGGCGAGGCGCCTTTGCGGATCTGCCGGTAGACGTCGGCGTCGGTCAGCGGGGGCGCGCGCTCGGCATCGCCGTTGGGCTCGCCGGGGGCTGCCTGCGCATCGGGGCCTTTTCCGGGGTCGACATTGGTCGGATCGCCCGCAGCGGGATTGGAGCGCTGGATGATCGTCGCCGAGTTGCTGCCGCTATGCTGCTCGATGCGGGAATAACCAGGACCAGTATCGACCTTCTTTTCGGTTTTGGATGGATCGCCACTCTGGGTGATCGTGGCAGAATTGCTGCCGTTGTTCACGGACGTCGTCTCGGCCCGCGCGGACGCGCTCGCCAGCGCAGCCATCAGCGCTGCGGCAAGCACGACCGACTGTCGTTGAATGAGCGTCATGAGTACCTCCTCGACGATGACGTGCGTTGGGCGAGGAAAAGCCCGCCCAATCGCCTTACCGCTGGCCCGATTTGGCCAGCGGCATTACCATTGATTGACCCTGACGCGGTTGCTGTTGCCGAGCTGCATGGCGCCGGAAGTATTGCTCCGGCCATGCTGGCTGGCTCCGGCAAAGTTACCATCGCCGAGCTGAGTCTGGTACGAGGTGTTGTTCGTTCCGGACTGCCGGGCAGTCGCCGACATTCCGCTGCCGGCCTGCACCTGGCCGTTCATATTGTACTGGCAGTTCTGGCTGACGCTGTCAGTCGATCCGTTGCCGATCTGCGTCCTCGCATGCACACAGGCGGTCGTCCCGCCAGCGAACGCCGGAGCGGAGACCAGGGTCAGCGCCGTGCCGGCAATCAAGAGAAGCTTTTTCATGGATTTGTCCTTTCGAGGTTGAGCATGGAAAGGAGCGTGCAGGGACCTGCCGGCACGACTCCTTTCAGTGCGATGTGGGATCGCCCGGCTGCCGGCTTACCAGCGCCGACGCTGCACCTGGTCCACACCGGCAAAGTTGCCGTCACCGACCTGACCGATGCCAGCGTTGTTGTTCCGGCCGACCTGGTGGACGCCGGCACCGTTGTTGTTGCCGTACTGAATGACCTGGCTGTCGTTGGTGTGACCGCGCTGGTACGTGACGGCGCCGTTGCCGTTGCCGGCCTGCACGATGGAGGACGAGTTGCCGGCAAACGCGCTCGAAGACGCGAGCGAGAGGACGGCAGCCGAAACGAGGAGGATGGAACGAAACATTGGAATTTTCCCTTTGGATGAAGTCGAACCGCGTGATTGCCGTTCGATGATTTGACGATAGGCCTCCTCGGCACATAACTCTGTGCGCGGAGTCACGCATGGTGGCGACGCGCGCTTTGCATGCGCATCGCAAACCCGCTGCGTTCAACGAGCGGTACTCAAATGCGTTGGAACTCGTCCTCATAAACCGAGGCGTGCACGCAATCATTCAGAGTTGCATCGCGCCTACGTCTTCAGCCGCCGCTGAAAGCACGGACTTGAAATGCAACTGCTGAAATTGACGCGCGACAGGTCGACTGAAGCAACCTGGCTGCGCTCACAAATATCTTGCGTGAATATCAATTGTCGAACGCGCACCGAGATGACAAAAATTTGCCGCCAGCCACTTCTCGGCGCAGGAGCGACCGACATCGCGCAGATGGGTGAGGAAACTCCAGTCCGCGTTGTACTTGGAGGCGACTCCGAGGTCTTTCATGAACAATTCTGCCTCGATCGCATGAATCAGCATGGTCTTTATCTCGTCGCCCAGCGCACCTCTGTTGACGAGCCTGTTGGCGAAGGCAATCGCCCGCATTTCGCGCATCAGCGACGAATTGAAGCTGATTTCGTTCAGTCGATTCAATATGTCGCTAGCGGTGCGAGGAATCGCCTCACGCACGATCGGATTGATGTGAATGACTATGACGTCTGTGGACTGGCAGTCATAAACGAGCGGGAATATCGCTGGATTGCCCATGTAGCCGCCGTCCCAATAGGCTTCGCCATCGATTTCGATTGCCTGGAACAGCAGCGGGAGGCACCCGGAAGCAAGAACGGCCGAGATTGTCACTTCGTCGTTCTCGAAGATCTTCACTTTTCCGGTGCGAACATTCGTCGCACAGAGGAAGAGCTTGACGACATTCTCCCTGCGAAGCCGCTCGAAATCGACGGTCTTCTCGAGCACGTCGCGCAACGGGTTGTAGTTCAACGGGTTGAACTCATAAGGCGACAGAAGCCGCGTCATCATGTCGAAGAACATGAACGCCGGAGATTTATCGATCGAACCATTTCCCATCAGGCGATCGAGCGGAGACGGCTGCAGCGGTCCCCAGGCTGCCGCTTCACTGATGCGCTTCCAAAAGTCCGCGAGGCTGAGTTTAGCCCCCTCACGGCCGCCGATTGTCAGGCCATGTGCCATGACCGTAGCGTTCATGGCGCCGGCACTGGTCGCGCAGATTCCCTCGAAGGACATCCGTTCTTCCTCGAGGAGGCGATCTAAGACGCCCCAGGTAAACGCGCCATGCGCGCCGCCGCCTTGTAGAGCAAGGTTGACCGTCTTGCTTGCCGTACTCATCAGCGCCCGCCAACTACGCTGTTGCGCGACAAAAACTCGAAATGAACTTGCCGGTAGCCGAAACGATTGGATAATCACGCCAACCTAGTCTGGCTGTGCGAAATCCCAAAGTGCAATCTCGTCGACTGTCTCGCTGAAGACGCCTCTGTTTGGGTGGCAGTTCATTCCTGACCACACTGGTCGTCCCGGACTGAGCTTAGGCCGGTCCAAAAATGTCTTGAAGCTGCCCGCCCACAATACTGAGAGGTAGACGCAACAAAACGCGCTGATCGCAATGCAGCAGCGAAGATCGTTTTAACCAGGAAAGAGGTTGGTGGCCTTCAGCTCAGGAGTTTTCAAAGGCGGTTCAGAAGCCGTATCGAAATCCCGCGTTCAACCCGAAACTGTTGGAGCCGTTGTTGGCGACAATGCCCTCGGCCGCGACGTTGACGCGTGCACTGGGTGTGAAGTTATACCCGAGGCCGCCTGACATCCGGACATAAACGTCCCTTATCGGACGCACCGGTGTGAAGATCGGCACATCGGGCGCCAGCGTGAACGCCGTTTGCAAGATGGGCATGGAATTGCGCAGGTCCTTCTCCACGGTCACGTCAAAGAAGGTATCGGCCCTACCGAGCGCGGCGAATTGCGGCTTAAAGCGCAAGCCGCCACTGACCACCGCCGACTGAAGAAACTGATCTGCGACCGTCTGGGTCAGGAATGGATCGCCGGCTTCGGAATAGCCCTTGACGTGGGTATCCGTGTAGGTGAACCCGCCGATCGGACCGAGCCGCACGGCACCGAGATCAAACAAGTAACCGGCCTTGATTGCAGCAACTGTTGTATTCGCGTCAGTGTTTGGCGTGATCGGTCCGAAGAACCCGGTGCGAGAGATGTCGAACTGATTCCAGCCGTAGGCCGCCATCGCATGAACGAACAGCGAGCTCGTGTCGTAGGCCAGGAAACCGCCGAGATGGAAGGAGTCGAGATCCGTCGAGCCCAGTCCTTGCTTGAGATCCGAAGCGATGTGCGTGTAGCCGAATGTCGGCCCCAACGTCAGGTTCGGTGCCACGTAGAACTTGCCACCCGCAAGGACGCCGCCCGAATCATAGCTGTATTTGGTCGACCCGAAGGCATCGGCATGGTCGCCATGCCGATAGTTGGCTTGCACGAAGACTGAAGCTCGACAGGGGAGCGGCGGCGCCTTGACGGGCAGAGGTTGATCGACACAGGCCTCCCCACGGCCGGTATCGAGCTGCGACAACAAGTCGCGCGAGAATCCCTGCGCGCTGATTTGGGCCATGCTCGGTAGCGCCGCGGCGGTCTCCGGAGCGAACAGCAGGTTCGACGCAATGCGCTCGAGGTATCCAGTTCCGGCCGCAGTGATGGTGGATGCCGCAACCTGAATGACGATCGCCGATGTTTGGTTGCCGGTCTGCGCGACGGCGGATGCGTTCGTCGGCCCAACCTGAATGACGTAGGCGTGGCTGAAATCGCCGACTTGGGTGATGTTTGTAGTGTTGGTGCCGTCGACCTGGATGATCGCGCTGCGGCTATAGAAGCCGTTCTGATTGACGGTCGCGGTCGGATTCGGCGCCAGCTGGACGATCCCGGCAATGTTCTGCCCGTCCCCGAACGCCTGGTTCAGCACGATCGGTCCATTCAGCGGCACAAACCCGAAACCGGTCGTATCGACAAAGCCAGTTTGTGCGCTGGCCGATCCACCGAGCAATGAGATCGCCGCCCCGACCGCACATCCGAGCCACGCCCGCCTGGCCGACTTGCTATTCATTGCCACCCCCTGACGAGAATTGCGCCCAGCATCAAGCGGTTCGCATATTACCCGATACGAGGGGGCTGGCTGTTGCTGCCAAGTGACAGCGTCTCAAATCTTTTTAGCGCACGAACCCACAACGGTAACAGGTTGCAGAATTCGCGCTGCACTCAAAGCCAAGGCATGCCGTCAAATACGAGCTTGGTTCGTCCACAAAAGACGACTGGAACCGTCGCAATGCGGCGAGGTTCCAGTTGGCCACGACACCAGGATGCCCCAAAGGCCGCTGAGGCTGGTCACATCTTGTTTTGCAGGCCCAAGGCTTTCATCAACCTGTCGAGCGTCTGCTGCGATTGCGGCGAGGCGCCTTTGCGGATCTGCCGGTAGACGTCGGCATCGGTCAGCGGGGGCGCGCGCTCGGCATCGCCGTTGGGCTCGCCGGGGGCTGCCTGCGCATCGGGGCCTTTTCCGGGGTCGACATTGGTTGGATCGCCCGCAGCGGGATTGGAGCGCTGGATGATCGTCGCCGAGTTGCTGCCGCTATGCTGCTCGATGCGGGAATAACCAGGACCAGTATCGACCTTCTTTTCGGTTTTGGATGGATCGCCACTCTGGGTGATCGTGGCAGAATTGCTGCCGTTGTTCACGGACGTCGTCTCGGCCCGCGCGGACGCGCTCGCCAGCGCAGCCATCAGCGCTGCGGCAAGCACGACCGACTGTCGTTGAATGAGCGTCATGAGTACCTCCTCGACGATGACGTGCGTTGGGCGAGGAAAAGCCCGCCCAATCGCCTTACCGCTGGCCCGATTTGGCCAGCGGCATTACCATTGATTGACCCTGACGCGGTTGCTGTTGCCGAGCTGCATGGCGCCGGAAGTATTGCTCCGGCCATGCTGGCTGGCTCCGGCAAAGTTACCATCGCCGAGCTGAGTCTGGTACGAGGTGTTGTTCGTTCCGGACTGCCGGGCAGTCGCCGACATTCCGCTGCCGGCCTGCACCTGGCCGTTCATATTGTACTGGCAGTTCTGGCTGACGCTGTCAGTCGATCCGTTGCCGATCTGCGTCCTCGCATGCACACAGGCGGTCGTCCCGCCAGCGAACGCCGGAGCGGAGACCAGGGTCAGCGCCGTGCCGGCAATCAAGAGAAGCTTTTTCATGGATTTGTCCTTTCGAGGTTGAGCATGGAAAGGAGCGTGCAGGGACCTGCCGGCACGACTCCTTTCAGTGCGATGTGGGATCGCCCGGCTGCCGGCTTACCAGCGCCGACGCTGCACCTGGTCCACACCGGCAAAGTTGCCGTCACCGACCTGACCGATGCCAGCGTTGTTGTTCCGGCCGACCTGGTGGACGCCGGCACCGTTGTTGTTGCCGTACTGAATGACCTGGCTGTCGTTGGTGTGACCGCGCTGGTACGTGACGGCGCCGTTGCCGTTGCCGGCCTGCACGATGGAGGACGAGTTGCCGGCAAACGCGCTCGAAGACGCGAGCGAGAGGACGGCAGCCGAAACGAGGAGGATGGAACGAAACATTGGAATTTTCCCTTTGGATGAAGTCGAACCGCGTGATTGCCGTTCGATGATTTGACGATAGGCCTCCTCGGCACATAACTCTGTGCGCGGAGTCACGCATGGTGGCGACGCGCGCTTTGCATGCGCATCGCAAACCCGCTGCGTTCAACGAGCGGTACTCAAATGCGTTGGAACTCGTCCTCATAAACCGAGGCGTGCACACAATCATTCAGCCTCACATCGCGCACACGTCCTCACGCCGCCGCTGAAAGCTCGGACAGCCACGCTGAACAGCGGATCGCGGCGCTCCAAAAGTCAGGCGTGACAGCACAAGCGATCGGGGCTCAATGCACGGTCGACAAACGATATCTTTCGCCGACAGTCGCCCAGCAACCCGCTCAAGGATTGCGGCCGACGCGATCAGACGTCTCGGTCTCGACCGCTTTGCCGATCAGGAGATTGATCGGAATGTCTTGCCCGCTGTGGCAGGTCAGCAACCCCGAGCCTGATGATCCAGAAGCGACAACGCGGCATTCATCGTCGTCCATGATCAACGTGCCTTCCAGCCGCCCGGACGACACTCTCAGCTGCATGCGCGCCTGCTTCTGCTCGACGCCATTGACGCTGCACAGGCCGATGTGCCGCAGCGTGACCGTCCCTGAATAATCCGCCGGGCGCGTTGCCGCTTTCGCCAGACTTCCCGCGATCTCCCATTCCTGGAGATAGCCGATTTTCCCACTGGCTGGGTAAGATTGCGCCCAAGCGGTCGGAGTAGCGGCGGTCAACCCGAGAAGCGCCCCAACGATCGCGCGCATCATTCCCGCGGGCTGCATGATTATGGCAACTCCCGCACGACACGAAAGCCGTTGGCATAATAGCGTACGTCAACGTCGTAGCGAAACCTCGCCGACGATCTGACGTCGCTGGCCCTGCTGAGGAAGTTGCCCCCGCGCAGCACCCGCAGGCGGCAGTCGCCCGACGTCCAGGGCGACGCATCCTTCGGCGCGTTGCGATAGGAGTCGTTCCAGCAATCCTCGACCCATTCAGCAGCATTACCTGATGTGTCGTAGAGCCCAAAGCCGTTTGGCCGGAACGAACCCGCTGGCACGACCTGCTGCTTGATCGGACTGCCACAGCCCTCGCACTGCGCATGACCGCCGCCGATGTCCCTGCCCCACCAGAACGGCGTTCTGGTTCCCGCGCGCGCGGCATATTCCCATTCCGCCTCGCTGGGCAGGCGGTATTTTTGTGCGGTTTTCTGCGACAGCCAGGCGACGAACAGCTTCGCGTCCTCCCAACTGACATTGATCACCGGCCGGTCGCCACGCCCCCAACCGTGATCCTCGGGACGCACCCTGCACGCGCCAATGTCGGCGCACTGATCCCATTCCGCAAATGTCACCTCGCGCCGGCCAATGGCGAAGGGCTTGCGAATGCTGATCGTATGCTCAGGCTTCTCGTAGGGCGTGTCATTGGATCCCATCACGAACTCCCCCGGCGGCACGACCACAAGCTCGGGGCAATTGTTGCAATCGCGAAATAGCTCGCCCGGTTCCGGACTGGTGCTCTGCTGAGCTACCCTCGTGTCGGATGACGCGGATGGCGGATCGGCAGACGGGCCGTTGCTCAGCCCTCGCTGCGCGCTCGCTGCTGTACTCGCAAATTCAACGAGCGCCATAAGGAAAAATACAGACAAAACGGCGGATTTCATATCGTGATCTCCGGTCGGCTCGAACGATCGGGAGTATGCACACGTCACATTCAATGTGACATAACATGCTTCATTCGACCGCAACCGGCAAGGCGACGCTCGCGGCGCCGAATTTCGGTTTACATTGGGCGGCAAAGGAATATCGTTTCGTTCCCTCGTTCTGCACGGACGGGGATATTGTTGATGCTTGAATTATTTCAGATTCCCGCGGCTAGTGCGGTTCCAGATTGTGGCCCAGGCATTGGGAAGATTGCGATGATGCAACGATTGCTGACATTGGTTCTGGCTCCGTTTTTTGCTGGTTTGATGCATTGCCACGCAGTGCAGGCACAGGCGCAGACTGGCGGGCCGACGCCGTCGCCGGCCGGAGCAGCCGTCTATTTCATCGGATTGAAAGATGGCGATACGCTGCCAACCAAGACGACCCTGCATTTCGGCCTGCATGGCATGGGCGTCGCGCCGGCAGGTTCGGACCGCGCCAATAGCGGTCACCATCATCTGATAATTGACTCGCCAACGCCGCCACTGAGTTCCGAGATTCCAAACGACTTCCAGCACCTGCATTTCGGCGCGGGACAAACCGAGGCAGAGATTTCGCTGACGCCCGGCGAGCACACCTTGCAGCTTGTGTTCGGCGACAAGAATCACGTTCCGCATTCCCCGCCGGTGATCTCAGAGCAGATCAAGGTCAAGGTCACTGACCAGACCGCCCCGGCCGTGGCTCAAGCCCCTCCTGCGGCGGTTCAAGCCACGGCCGGCGGACGTCGCCCCTCCCCGAAGGATGCCAAGGTTTATTTCATCTATCCGAAGAACGGCTCCTACATTTCTCCGAACCCGGTTATCCGTTTCGGCCTGTTGAATATGGGCGTCGCTCCGGCGGGCTACGATAAGCCCAACACCGGGCATCATCATTTGCTTGTCGATGCCGAGCTGCCCCCGCTCGACCAGCCGATCCCGAACGACTTCAACCACCTGCATTTCGGCGCAGGCCAGACCGAAGCGAAGATCACGCTCCCGGTCGGCCAACACAAGCTGCGCCTGCTGTTCGCCGACTTCGCCCACGTGCCACAGGATCCGGCGGTGTTCTCCGACGTCATCAACGTCACCGTGACGGAGAGCGGCCAGCCGCCGAGAAAGCGCTCCAAGTACCGCCATCGCACCTGGCGGAGTTACGGATATTGATGCAGCGATGAAACTGCGCCAGCTCTTGATCTACTGCCTCTGCCTTGTCATCGGCGCGATGTGCGCCGATGCGGCAGCAGCGGAGCGTCGGGTCGCGCTCATTGTCGGAAACTCCGCCTATAAGAACGCTTCCACGCTGTCCAATACCATTAACGATTCGGCAGCAATCGCGGCACTTTTCAAATCAATCGGCTTCGAAGTCGTCATTTCGCGCAACGATCTTGGTGTCGTCGAGTTCAAGCGCACTGTGCGGGAATTTCTCATCACGGCAGAGAATTCTGATATGGCGGTGGTCTATTACGCCGGCCACGGCATCGAGATCAGCGGCACCAATTATCTTATACCGGTGGATGCCAGGTTGAGCCGCGACTACGACGTCGACGATGAAGCTATCTCGCTCGACCGCATCATCTGGGCGCTACAACCGGTGCGCCGCCTGCGTTTGATCCTGCTCGACGCCTGCCGCGACAACCCCTTTGCAGCCAAGCTCCGTTCGGCAGGTCGAACACCATCCAGGGGCGGGCTCGCGAAGCTTGATGAAGTCGGGGCCGATACGCTGGTTGCCTACGCCGCGAAGGCCGGCTCGATTTCCTATGACGGCGACGGCGTCAACAGTCCCTATGCAATCGCGCTACTGAGACACCTTGCCGAGCCCGGCGTCGACATTCGGATCGCGCTCGGCCGTGTCCGCGATGCGGTTATCGCCATGACCGGCGGACGGCAGGAGCCCTTCATCTATGGCTCCCTCGGCGGCGCAACCATCTCCCTGGTGCCGGATGCACCAAGAGTTGCGCCGGCGCCGCCCGTCGCGGTCGCCCCGGCGCCCCCGCCAGTTCCGGCGCCCACCCCGCCGAAACCAGTCGCAGTCATTCCAGCGCCGGTGCCGCCAACCGTGAACGCAGACGTCTCAAAGCCGCCGCTTCCAGCGCCGGCGGCGTCTCAGACCGTAGACCCCTGTGTCCGCGACGAAGCGAGGCTGGCGCGTCTACGCGCCAACCCCGCGCCGGAAGAGATCATCAACTTCCAGCGCGAGGTCACGTGCACTCGACTGCGCCCCCAAGTGCAGCGCCTATTCGAAAGCTTTGCCGGCGATACCGCTCCGTCTTCTGGCGGGACTCCCGCTCCACCAACGGTTCCAAAACAGCAGGCGCAGAACGAGTCTGTTCGTTCCGAAGACACTTGTAGCCGCGACATGGCGCGTCTGCTCAGCGTGCGGGCTGAGCCTACGCTTGAGGCGATCACCAAGTTCGAGAAGGAATTGGGCTGCGAGCGGCTCCGGTCCCAGCTCCGCCGATTGCGCGAGAGCGTCACTCCATGATCTCGTCGTCCAGGTACCTCAAATCCCGCGGACTACAGGATGGCGACAGTCGCGATCAGGCGTGGCAGCCGCCGGAACTTTCCTTCAAGCCGTAGCATATTCTCCCCTCCCCCTGCTCCATCAAGGCTCAAATGCGTAACTGAGAAGGTGCCGCGATCGACATCGATCGCAAGCTCGACGTCTCTGAAGTCCATGAAAGATCTGGATAACATGTACTGGCATTTGTAAACGGCCTCCTTCGCGCTGAAAAACAATTTTCCAAGCCACGCGCGGTCGGATTTCGTATAATGCTCGAGCCAGGCACGCTCGTTTCTCGTACAAACGAGCTCCTCTAGCTCCGCAGGCAGCGTCGCTTCCGACTCGACATCGATACCGAGCCCTGCAACCCAGCGCGAATGGGTTACCGCAACCGCGCAGCATTCCTCGGTATGGGAAATGCTTCCAACAACTCCCTTCGGCCACCGGGGAGACCGATCCGCATGCGGCGCGAGCGAGCAAGGAGACTCGCCAAGACCAATCAGCGCTTTTCGAGCGCATACTCTCGCCGTCGCAAATTCCGCCTGTCGCTTTTGCACAGCGCCGCAGATGTGGGCAAGTTCCTCCGGATAGAGCCGATCATTTTGAATTGTCGGCGGAGCGGCCTCGACTGAAAATCTCGAACCCAGCATCGATGACAATGCCTCAAGCGCAACTACCGACACACATTTCGCGCTTTCCTCGACCTGGCGAACAGCCCGCTGCACATTCAGTTTGGGATCCATCAGTATCGGCCCATCAGCGGTGATTAGTTGCCCAAACTCTGGGTCGACATTCAATCGCGCTCACCAACGCCGAATGGAAGTTTTGCCCGGTATGCCACTACACCACCTGCCGATGTGGTGCCCTCAGGCGATGCGCCCGCATGGCGTCCGGCCCGAACGAGAATCGCACGGCGGAATTGACGGCGGCGGGCAGCACCGACATGTGGGTTTCGCCTGGATAGAGTTCAAACTGGACGTACAGGCTGGAAATCGACGACAGACGATCAGCCATCGCGCGCGAGTTGTCGACGATGCGACTCTCAGCGAAGCGCGCCATGCGCGATGCGGCATCAGGGGCCGTCTCCTGGAATGGGGCAAGTCGTTGCTCGTACTCGCCTGCGGCGAGCAAGACCCGCCCTGAACACGGCCTCTTGGCACCCTCAAACCGCGACGCGGCAGTCAGCACAACACCATCCTCCCACCAGATCGCGGGGCTGATCGCAATCCAGTTGGCG
Organism: Bradyrhizobium iriomotense; assembly: GCF_030160715.1. Lineage (GTDB taxonomy): Bacteria > Pseudomonadota > Alphaproteobacteria > Rhizobiales > Xanthobacteraceae > Bradyrhizobium > Bradyrhizobium iriomotense. Next base: position 295,482 of record NZ_BSOW01000001.1, on the reverse strand, counting down.
AAGGCATCCGGCCGGTTGAACAGCGCATGCAGGACAAAGAGCCCGCCAAAGGAGTGGCCGAAAATCGCCTGACGCGTCACGTCCACCGAGGTGCGTCGCGCGATCTCCGGCTTGAGTTGCTCCTCAATGAAGGCAAGAAATTCGTCGGCACCTCCGGTTCGGACATCCGGTCCGCCTGGGCTGTGAGGTGGGTAGGTTCGGCCGGGCGGCGGTCCCATGTCCCACGAACGGCGCACGCTGTCGTAGGAGTCGTCGGTGGGATAGCCGATGGCGACGAGGATCCCTGCCGAAATGCCCGTGCCAAGCGGATAGCTGCTTTGGACGCGTAGGACGTCGACCGCCGTGCCGATCACCGCGTTGCCATCCAGGAGATAAAGGACAGGCCACCCGTCAACGGGTGGTGGGCCCGCCGGACAGCGAAGGAAGATACGATACGGCGCTCCGCCGTTTCGAGGCACGAGATCAAATTGCACCGTATCGGCAATGCATGCCGGCGTCTCTTGCACGATTATCTCCAGGGCACAGTTCGCGAGAAATTCGCTTCAGGCCGCTTTGCAGGCCCGCTCCATGCCGAACTCCGAGACGCGCTCGTGCGCTTCGAGGCTCGCGAAACAGTGGCGCTGAGCATCACGGATCATGAAGTTGACCAAAGTCGGGGACACGCCAAGTCTCGCGGCCAAAGTCTTTTGCGGTATCCCATCCAACCGATGTGCCATGAAAACGGACCGTGTCCGCTCGGGAAGTTGATCCAGGGCTGCGAGAACGATCCGCAGCGCCTCCAACCCCTCCAGAGCACATTCAGGATCGGCGATTGGGGCCTCAACTGCTTCCAGATCCTCAGGCGGTAGCGCGTGCCGCAGCTCGCGCCGCTGCAGCCTCGCCCGGTCGATGGCGAGGTTTCGAACCATCCGGCACGCAAAGCTCTGCGGACAATCCGGACGAAGTCCCGAACGGTCGCATGCCTTCAACATCACGTCCTGCACGACATCTTCCGCCAGTTCTTCTGACGCTAGAATTCGCGTAGCTATCGCGACCAGACGGCGCCTGTTGCAGATTAATGCATTCAACAGCCCGTCTTGATTCGTCGTGCTCATGATATTCAACCTGATGCCTGGGACGACGTCGGCCGCGCCCCCGCCGATAGCCCACGCCGAAGCGTGAGCCATTGCGGACGGAGCACCTTTTCGGAAGGACGTTCACCAGCGATAGCCGAGAGTTGCGATCACGGTCAGCGGAGCACCGCGGTAGCAGTACCCGACCTGGCAAGTGGTATAGTGCAGATTGAACAGGTTCTTGGCGTTGACCTGAAACTGCAGCCCTTTCAGCTCTTTCGCCGCTTGCCCCAGATCGTATTTCAGCGCCGCATCGAACAAGGTGACCGCGCTGTTCTTGAATGTGTTCTGGTCGTCGCCATAACTCCAGGACATGTAGCGCGCGCCGGCCCCGACGCTTACTCCAGCGAACGGACCGGCCAGCGGCATGGCATAGTTCGCCCAGAGCGTGACGGTATGCGGAGGATTGCCCGACGGGAACTTGCCAATCAACGAGCTGTCCGCAGCCTGCTTGGTGACCATGTCGAGATACGTGTACGATGAGGTGATATCAAAACCACCGCCAATGCTCGCGAGCCCCTGCAATTCAAAGCCCCGGCTCTGAATTTCGCCACGCTGAACCGTGACGCCCGTCCCTGTGAACACCAGGCCGCCGTCCTGGGTCAGATCGAACACCGCGGCGGCGATGAAGCTCCTGGTACCGGGCGCCTGGTATTTCACGCCGACCTCGGTCTGCCGACCAGTGGTCGGCTTGAAGAAGGTGCCATTCGGATCAACGCCGAGATTGGGGAAAAACGAGGTCGAATAAGCGACGTAGGGCGCGACACCGGAATCGAAGACATAGGTCAACCCAGCTCGCCCGCTATAGGCTTGGTCGGACTGCTCCTGCCGGGTTGATGCGATCAGATCATCGCCCGTGGTACGCACCCAGTCGCTGCGGCCGCTCAATGTCAGGATCCAGTGATCGAGCTTGGCCTGGTCTTGAACATACACGCCCGACTGAATTTGCCGTTGCGCCGTCGACGTCGAGATTGCCGGATCAGGAATGGATTCCGGCGCATAGACCGGCGCAGCCAAATTGAGGTCGGAAACGCCGAGGCCGAATCCCTGCATGTCATTGAACTTCGACCAAGTGTAGTCGGTGCCGATCAGCAGGGTGTGCTGCACAGGCCCAGTGGCAACCTTGGCCTCGACCTGGTTGTCGATGATGGCCGATTGCAGCTTATCGTGGACATAGCCGGCATAGCGCGAGACGACGTCATTCACCGGAGCGCCGAGAAAGCCCACATAGCGGGTGACCGCGTCGACATCCGTGTAGCGGAACTTTTGCCGCACGGTCACGGCGTTGTCGAACGCATGCTCGAAGATGTAGCCCACACGCCCCTGTTCCTGGTCAATCGAGTTGTAGGACGGACTACCCGTGTAAATGTCCGTGGTCGTCCCGGTCCCCGTGGCATAGGTGAACATCGACCCGGGGGTCTTCGATTTCTGGTAGGCTCCCAGAACCGTAAAAGAAGTCGATTGATCGGGCTTCCAGGTGACGGCTGGCGCGACATAGACACGATCGTCCTTGCCGCCAGGCACGAACACATCCGCCTCGCGAACGACGCCCGTCAACCGATAGAGAAATTGCCCGCTGGCATCGAGCGGACCGGAAAGGTCGAAATTGCCCTGAAAGCGGCTCCGGTCGCCGAACAGGGTCTGCACCTCGTGGAAGGGCTGGCTGGTCGGCAGCTTGCTCTGCAGATCGATCAGTCCTCCAGGGGACCCGAGGCCATAAAGCGCAGAACTCGGCCCGCGAACGACGGTGATGCTGTCGACGCCATAAGGCTCCGTCTTGAACACGCCGAGGCCGGCTCCGACCAGGCGCAGTCCATCGAGGTAGGTGCCGTTATAGGTGATATCGAAGCCACGAATCGAGATCGAGTCAAAGCGCGGATCATAGCCGGCGGCGTCGATACGGACGCCCGGCTCATAGCCAACCGCCTCCGTCAATGTCTGGACGGCGCGATCGTTGAGCTCCTTGCGCGTCACGACCGAGATCGACTGCGGTGTCTCGATCAACGGCGTGTTCGTCTTCGTGGCTGCAGAGCTGTTACTCGCAACATAGCTATTCTCGCTGGAGCCGTTGTTGCGCTCACCAGTTCCGCGCTCGCCTGGATTCCTGGGGCCCGACACCCCGCCAGCATCGCGCTGGGTGACCGCGCGTCCGCGCGGCGATTGTGCAGCTCGATGGACAGGCTGGGTGCGCGCCCGATTCGGATTCGGGGCATCCACCGCTACGGGAGGCAATGATGTCCTCGTATTCGAACCCGAATTGGCCTCCGATACCTGCGCCATCGTTGGTGCCGCCTGCAGCGCCACTCCCAGGCCGGCCAATCCAAAACCAACCTTCGCCATCCGCCCCCAAACGAACGTGTTCTTGCTGTCGCGCCCCATCGTCATCCCAAAGTTGCATTGCCTCTGGCCCGGAGAAATCAGATCTGAGCGCGCACCGCCTTTGCGAGCGCGCAAATAACCTTTGATCTCTCATGGAGGCTCTCCAATTCGCGAAATGAGCGGCTTCGCCATCGACCACATCGGCACGACATGCAGACGCGTGCATGTAAACGCGGAATGCCGGAAACCCCGGTCGAATTTCCGCTATCGGCAGCGGCTCGGTGAAAAGCCAAAGCGCCTGCGGAAGGCCGTTGCAAAATTCGCTGAGTGGGCATAGCCAACGCGGTACGCCGCTTCAGTGACTGACACCCGCTGATGCGTCAGAATGGCACGTGCGGCATCCAGTCGCCTGTTCCTCAGATATTCGATCGCACTCTCGCCATATGCTATCTGAAATTTCTGATTGAAGGACCGGCGGCTCAGTCCTGCACGCCGAGCCAATTCCGAGATGCTCCAGGGAAAGCTAAGATCGGCGTCCATCTGATCTTTGACATGCTGCAATAGCAACCGCTTGCGGTCCGCCACCGAATCCAGCTCGACTTGCCCTCGCTCATTGAACAGCGCGTGCGCGAGAATCTCTGCAGCATGAGCCCGCAACAACAGGTGTGCGGCACCCCCACCAACTGGCGGCGAAAACATCTCTGCGGCGACAGCCTGTATGCGCGGGGGTGCTTTCAAGGAGGCAACCGCCGCCCCCGCCCCTTCCTCGTTGAACAGCGCCAGGAATTCGTCCCGAAGTCCAAGTCCATCGATCGCTGCTTGCGAAAACGCCAAGCCTATCGCGGAACCGTCGCTCTGCCGAATCGATCCACGCGAGTCGAGCGTATCGCGCACAGCAATTGCCGTTATCCGATTCTCGCGACCGACTTTCCGCGCGGCGTTGCTACTGCTCCCCCCACGCCGTCGAACGCCAAGGAGAGGAACAAGCCTGGCGCAACGATTGCACCGCGCCCTTCATCAGAAACAAAATGAAACTCGCCTCGGACGAACACGCAGCCCGGAAATTCCAGCCACTGGGCCACGGTTGAACCGCCGAGCTGCTCAGAACCGACGCCAGCATCTTCGACGCAACTCAGTCCAACAATCTGATTGTAAAAGTCTCGCATGAAGTCCGCTGCGTCGCGACTTTGACGGCCGCCAGCGGCACACTCAAGATGTCTCGGATCAGTTTGTAGAGCTTCGAAATTAGATTTCCTCGAAGAGTTAGGCCTCTACGTCCGCAGGCCCGTCGAGGGACCTTCGGCCAGATGGCCGTGACGGGCGGGTTCGACCGGTTCAGCAGAGGTGGCGCAGGCGATGGAATTGCATAAGCGAGTATCGAGCAGTCTTCAGGAGGCAGCCAAAGCCCCAGCGAGATCCTGCCAGACCAAGTCGGGATCCTCGAGACCGACTGCAAAGCGGATCGTCCGGTCGACGACGCCGAAGCGTCGGAAGGAATTGGATTCATCGGGGAGTTGCAAGGCGGCCTGCGCCGGCACAATGAGCGTTTCGGGACCGCCCCAGCTGACACCGAGACGAACATGTTTCAGCGCATTTACGAAGCGCGGCACGTCAATGTCTTCCGCGACGTCGAAGGCGAACAAGCCTGAAAATCCCCTCAACGATGCCTTGCCGGGGTGATCGGAGAAGGCGGGATGTCGCACGCGCGCGATTGCCGGATGATTCCCCAGCCGCTCCGCAAGGACCAGTCCGTTCTTCATATGCTGGGCCATGCGCAAGGGCAGCGTCCGCATGCCGCGCAGCAGCAGCCACGCCTCGAAGGGAGAAAGCTTGGCGCCGAGATAAGGATAGGTCGTCCGGTTGATGCGAGCGATATGGTCTTTCGACCCCGCCACGACACCTGCAACCGTATCGCTGTGCCCTCCCAGGTATTTCGAGGCGGCATGAATGACAAGATCAACGCCATGGAGCAGCGGCTTCTGAAACAGCGGGGTTGCCCAGGAATTGTCAATCATCGTCACGACGCCATAGCGCCGAGCGAGACTGGCGAGGGCTGCGATGTCCTGGACCTCAAATACCATCGAGGTTGGGTTTTCCAGATAGAGCAGTTTCGCGCCGGGCAGCACTGCGGCAACCTGCGCAGGATCGGCCGCATCGACGTAGTCGACCGTCACGCCGAACTTTCGCAGCAGCTTACCGAACAGACAGTAGACGTCGTTGTAGACGTTGCGAACCGCGACGATTCGATCTCCCTTTTCGACGAAGGCGAGCACGGCGGCGGTGATGGCTCCGGTCCCGCTGGAAAATCCGCGGGCCGCTTCGGCCCCCTCGAGCGCGGCTATCAGTCCCTCGAATTCGGCAACCGTCGGATTGTTGCCGCGCGAATAAATGAAATCCTGGGACCTGCCTGCAAACACGTCCTCGATCGCCGAGTAGCTTTCAAAGGTGAAGAGCGACGTCTGGAAGATCGGCGGCGAAGCCGCGTTGAATGGCACCGGCCCGGTCGGTGCAAAAAGAGCGGTGCTGCCAGCGATCAAATCGTGATCCGAGATAGAAACGGCTACGCCCGATGCATGCTTGTTCAAGGTATTCTCCTGTCGAGCGGCTTGACCAGGAACAGGCACGGAAAATCCTCGTGCCAGAGCTTGGGAAATATCTCCGCTGCGATGAAGCCGCTACCCTCATAGAAGGCGCGCGTCGCAGCATATTGCGGCTCATGCTGGTCCCTCGGCGCCAGCGTCTTTACGGTCAGCAGGCGGCAACCGGCGACCCAGGCCCAGTCCGCGGCCGCTTCCACCAGGCGCTGGCCGACGCCTCGTCGATGGAACTGGCGACGGACTGCGATCAGGAAGATTTCCGTCGCTGACGGCGGATGCTGCTTCAGCGCAACAAGGCCGGCAACTCTGCCATCCCGCTGGCAGACGAGCAGCGGCAACTCCTCGACAATGTAGGCGCAGGCCGCATTGGCTTCGGGTTGGTCGAACCATTCGGGGAGTTCATTCATGATCTCGCGGCAAAGATCCCCTTTGCCCGTCGCGACGAGAGAAATGTCGGTCAACTGGTCCTCGCAATATCCGTAACTTCCGGAGTCCAATGAACGGGGGAGCCGAGCTCTCGGACCACCGGGATGAGCAGCACAATCGCGAGAACGCTTGCGAGAGCGGCCGCAATGGCGAGGGCGACCGCGATCCCACCGAGGCCGAGCCAGGGGGGCAGCACGAAGAGCAGCGGAATCAGCAAATAGCCCTGCGGCGCCAGGCTGACGAGCGCGGCCCGGCGAGCCTGCCCCATCGACTGCAGCAGGACGAGCACAGCCAACCGAATTCCAGCGAGCGGAAACGCTGCATGGATCACGACGATCGCAGTTGCGGCGACGGTCTGGACCGCCGGATCCGCGGAAAACAGACGTGCAATCGGCACCGCAAATGAAACCAGGATACAGCCATATAGAAGCGCAAAGCCGGAGGTTACGGTGAGCGCAAAGCGCGTCGCGGCGAGCACGCGGCCGCGATTGCCCGCGCCATACGCGAAGCTCAAGGCCGCCTGCACTCCGAGCACAAAGCCGATCAGCGGCAAGGAACCGAGCGTGAGCAATCGCAACGCGATACCGAGGCCCGCAATCGCGGGATCACCGCCAAATGAGCCGGCCTGGTAGTAGACGATGGCGAACGCTATTGCCGTCACGATGCTCGCCAGCGTCGTTGGCAGTCCCAAGGCGACGACAGGCCGCAAGATGGCAGATTGCAGAAGCGCAAGACGGACCGCGACCCGGACACGCCCTGCTCGCGCGTGAAAGTAGACTGCGTATGCCGCGAGCACGGCAATCTGCGACAGAAGGGTCGCCAGCGCTGCGCCGGCCACTCCCATGTCGAGCCAGAAGATCAGAATTGGATCGAGGACGATATTGAGCGCAAATCCGCCGAGCAAGGTCCACATGCTGAAGCGGGTGTTGCCCTCCGCGATGGCAACAAAGTCAGCGATGATTTGAAGTAGCGTCAGCGTCGCACCAAATGCCATCACGCCAACATAGCTGTCCGCCATCGACCAAGTGTCCGCGGTAGCGCCGAGCGCCGCCAGCAGCGGCTGACGCATCCACAGGATGGCGAGCGTCAGCGCCAGTCCGACCGGAACGGCCGCCGCCATCACGGTGGACGCTGTAACGCTCGCCCGTCCGATAGCGCCCCTGCCAAGCAGTCGTCCGATGGTCGCAGCCGCGCCGACACCCAGGCCTTCGCCGATGGCACCAACGATCATCATCAATGGAAAGACCACGCTGATCGCAGCCATGGCGTGCGCGCCAATCATTCCGACAAAGACGGCATTGACCGTATGGTGAAGCGCATTGATCGACAGGCCGACCACTGAGGGCAAGGCCAAGCGCATGATCGTCCGCTGGACATCCGGACCGGCGAGATCAAGCGGTGCGACGAATCCGCGCCTGGGCGTATCCGTTTCCGTAGAGACTGCGGTCGTCATGCCCTGCCGGACCCCTCGGACGGCGAAGCAGCCTCCGGAGCCCACAACCGATCCGCAAAGAATCGCTCGCGCAACAGCATGACGAGCAATGCCCGCTTGTGCGGAAAGTCGATGTGTTTGATCTTGGCAAATCCGGCGCGATCGAGATTACGGATCTGCTGGGCATGGCTTGCCTTCGGTTCACCGACGATCCGTTGCGTGCGGATGTCGTCGAGAAAGATGAAGTGCATGAGCGATGGCAGCCAGGCGGTTATCCAGGCTTTGCCACGAAACGCCTCCTCGCCAATCGCAACATGCCATCCACGGTCGAAGTCAGCGGCGGCATAGTGGGGCCCAAGTCGATTTTCCTTCGCCCAATAGACCTCGAAATAGCCGAAGGGCACGTCGTCGGCATACCCGATCAACGGCAGGACATGCGGATCCGCGGTCCGCTCTTCGAGATCGCGGCGATGGCGTTCGAGGTCGCCGCCGTCGCCCCAGATCGCCTCGACGCGCGGATCATTCATCCAGCGGTGATAGAGCGGAAGATCGCGCTCCACGTCCACCGCGACAAAGGAAAGAACCTGGCCAAGCCAGGGAATAAACCTGGCATAGCAGGTGCCGGTCGGTTTCGGTGGGCGAAGCGGATGCCTGCGATCGCCGGACATCACGTGCAGCTGGGGATGACCGCCAAAGGACGTCGCCTGCGGCAGCCAGAGTCGCGGCTGCTGCCAGACGAGCGCGGGTTCGACGATCAAGCTCCCGCCTTGATGAATCGCTATTCCCTCCCGAACCAGCACACCGGCGAGATCGCCATCGCCGCAGTCGAGAGCCAGCTGGACGTTCCGGTCGCCCGCCGTCAGCGATTCGATTGCGCCACAAAGTGCAGGAAGAACATGCTCCCGCAAACCGGACGGCACGCGTAGACGCAGGCTTTCGGCCTCTGCTTCCAACCCCAACGAGATTCGGCGGCCGGCATCATCGCGAACCTCGATGGCGTCCCCTCTCGGGACGACCGACAGTCGACCGCCAAGACCTGCCCGCAGACCGCCTGCCGGTAGCGCGGCCCCCCGCAAGGGCATCAGTTGCGTCACATTCATATCGCTGGCCCTGGTTGATGGACGCGGAGCTCCGCAATCCAGCATTCACATCAAAGACGACTGACCCGCTCGCCGATTTAGTCGATCCAGAAAAAAGCGGTCCTGAACTAAATCGAGGCCATCCGCCTTCGTCTTGCAAAGGTCAACGGTGAGAGACACTCCATGGACATCGACGACGTTTGGCAGGTGGTGAGAGATCGTGAAGGTCGGTATTCCGTCTGGCGGCAGGGCCGTCCGGTGCCGATCACGTGGTTTGCCACCCCGTTCACCGGTTCGCGAGACGAGTGCCTCGCACACATCGAGACTGTTTGGCGCGATCCGCGGCCGTCCGGCTGGGCTCGTGTGATGGACAACCGGGATCAGACACCGGGACCCCGGTAACGGAAGCGCCAATCAGGCGCGACAGCTTCATCAATAGAAGAGCCCCCATGCCCACCAATGTTGTTGTGCGGCTCCCTGACGCGACCAGCGCCGGAGCAGGCAGCTTTCCCTTGACACTGGCCCAGAAGCGCATCTGGGCACTCGGCCAGATCGGCAATCACAGCGTATTCCCAACTCAGGTGCTTGCCCTGCGATTGCGGGGCAATCTCGGGCTCGAGACGCTCTTCTCGGCCCTGCGTCGGCTGGCTCATCGTCACCCGGCATTGCGGACCCGCTTCCTGCGATCTGCTGGCGGACGTGTCGAATGCACGATCGACGCGACTGACGCATTTCGAATTTCGACGAATGACCTCTCCAAAATCGTCACCGATGCGCGGGATGCTGCACTTTCGGGGGCACTTTCCGCCTTTCTTGCGTCGCCAATTGATCTGGACAACGACGTGTCCGCGCGTGCGCTCGTGGTGCGGCTCGGCGCGGCCGACCACGCTGTCGCCATCTCTCTGCATCCGATCGTCTGCGATCCTGCATCGCTGAGAACCCTGGCGCGAGATCTGTCAACGGCTCTGGCCGGACCGTGGAGCGATGCTCCGCTCGAGTCCGGCCTGGGACGTGCGATCGTCGAACAGCGGTGGGTGCGCTCGCCAGCTCATGATGACGCTCTGTCCTACTGGCAGGCCACGTTCACCGAGGAGCGTAGCTGTGCCTCTCTTCCAATCCGGGGGACACTCGGCGGCAACGCTACGGGGCTACGACAGCAATATCGCTTTGCCATCGGTTCCGATCTGCGGCAGAGACTGGCGAAATTGGCCAAGGCGTCCGGCCTTTCGGAGTCGTTGATCCTGCTGACGGCTTTCAACGTCCTTCTGGCTCGCTATGGCGGCCAGTTCACGTTGCGATCGGGCGTTGTTTGCGACGGACGAACGGGCCCGCACGATATGAACGTGATCGGCAGGTTCGAAGATGTCGTCCCGCTTCGGCTCGACCTTTCACCAGCCATGACATTTGTTGCGGCTGCGCAGCATGTCCGCGACCGCTTCGGCGAAGGCCTCAGCCACCACCTGCCGTTGGAGCTCCTCACGCAGGAGCTGTGGCGCGACGATCGCGACATGCGCGACACCTACATCGCGTCCCTGTTCGAGCATCGCGACGTTCTCATCGATACCCGTTCGGCGACGCCGGGATTCACGATCACGCCGGCTCTTCCTCTCGCTGCGCGCGGCGACGCCGATCTGGCTTTCATCACCGAGATAAGTGCCGCTGGTCATGTCGATGCAACGATCGATGCATCCGACGCACTGTTTGATGGCGCACTCCTGGCGCAAGCTGGGAAGCATTTTGTACGCATTCTGGAGTCTGTGGCGGCCGACGGCGACATCCGCCTGCGCGACATCGCGTTACTCTCCGCAGAAGAGCTCGACCGCCTCTCCGCTCCCTATGAAGACGATGGCGCCGACGACGATCGTCCGGTCCATGAATGGATCGCGGAGCACGCCGTCCTTACGCCGAACAAGACGGCGATCATTTATGCAAACGAACGTTGGACGCACGCCGAGCTCGACCAGCGCGCCAACCAGCTCGCGCATCGCCTGATAGGCGTGGGAACCGGCCCGGAGGTTTGCGTTGCGGTGCTGGTGAAGCGCTCACCTGAGGCCATTGCCGCCATCCTCGCCGTCCTCAAGGCAGGCGGCGCCTACATCCCCGTTGAGCCGGATCAGCCGCCGGCCCGCAACCATCACATCTTCCGTGATGCCGGCGTGAAAGTCATCGTCACCCATAGCTGGCTGCGCGAACGTATCCCGGCCGATATCGATGCGACGATCCTGGAGCTCGACCAACTCGACCTCTCCAGCGAACCCGTTACGCCTCCAACTGTGCCCACTCATCACAATCAGCTCGCTTACGTGATGTACACCTCGGGCTCGACCGGACTGCCGAAGGGGGTCGCGGTCGAGCATGGGCCCCTCACCCACCATTGCCAGAGCACGGCGAGGATCTACGAGATGTCGGAGGCCTCGCGGGAACTTCCGTTCCTGCCATTCAGCTCCGACGGTGGACATGAGCGTTGGATGGTGCCCCTCATGGTCGGGGGAAGCATTGTCCTGCCCGACCAGGCGCTCTGGACACCGGCAGAGACGCTGGCGGCGATGCGGACGCATGGTGCCAACAATGCCAGCATTCCGACCACCTACATGCAGCAGCTCGCAGAATGGGCCGACATCACCGGCGAAGCGCCACCGCTGAGACTCTACTCGTTCGGCGGCGAAGGGCTGGCGCAGACGACATTCGATCTCTTGACGCGCGCGTTGCCGGCTGAACGGCTCATCAATGGCTACGGTCCGACGGAAACGATCATGACGCCGATGGTCTGGAAAGTCCGGCCCGGCACGCGCTTCCAGGGGACCTACGCGCCGATCGGCCGCGCTGTCGGACGGCGCCGCGTCTACGTCCTCGATCCAGACCTGAATCCCTGTCCGATTGGCGTCACCGGCGAACTCTATTTGGGCGGAGAGGGAGTCGCACGCGGCTATGTCGGTCGCCCCGGCATCACCGCAGACCGCTTCGTCCCGGATCCCTTCTCTGCCGAAGGCGGGCTCCTCTATCGCTCCGGCGATCTCACGCGCTGGCGCGACGACGGCACGGTTGAATTCGTCGGTCGTGTCGATCATCAAGTCAAGCTTCGCGGCTACCGTATCGAACTCGGCGAAATCGAGGCCGCCCTTGTCGAACAGCCCGGCGTCGGCGAGTGCGTCGCCCTGTTGCGCAACGATGATGGACAACCAAGCCTCGTCGCCTATGTCGTTCCGGAGGTCGGTTCAACGATTGATCCGGACGAACTTCGCCGCGCCGTCGGCAGCAAATTGCCGGACTATATGGTTCCAAGCGCGATCGTTCCGCTCGAGCGGCTGCCGATCAATCCCAACAGCAAGCTTGATCGCGCGGCATTGCCGGCCCCAGTCAAGCGGATGACCAGCGCCCTCGCCCCGGCGACGTCGCTGGAAACCGAGATCCTCGCGATCTGGCGCGACGTGCTGGGCCTCACCACGATCGGAGTGACCCACGACTTTTTCGACATCGGCGGACATTCGCTCGCCGCCATCAAGATCCTGACGAAGCTGAGGCGACAGAGGCCGGATTTGTCCGCCACCATTGCCGACCTCTTCAACAATCCAACGGTCCGTTCCCTGGCTGCCTGCATTGAAAAGGGGAACGAAGCGATCGGCAGTCAGGTGATCACGCTGCGCGCATCCGGCAACAAGCCGATGCTGTACTGCTTTCCCGGACTGCTCGTCAGCACACGCGAATATGTCAAGCTCGTCGATTCTCTCGGGCCTGAGCAGCCCGCAACCGGCTTCATCTGCTACTCCCTGTCCGAAGAGCTGAAGCTGAACGCCACGGTCGAGGAAATCACCGGCCGCTATGTCGAGTACATCCGGAAGCAGAGCCGCGACCGACCGTGCTTCTTCCTCGGCTGGTCGTGGGGCGGCCTCCTCGCCTATGAAGCCGCACGAATGCTGGGCAGCGACGTCGACTTGCGTTTCATCGGAATGATTGACGTGTGCGAGATTGGCAGCGAATTCGCTCTCGGCGCCGTGCCGCAATTCGCACCGGGCGAACGCAATCTCTTGCAGTCCCAGGTGACGGACTGGCTGGCACGGACGCAGATGCGAAGCGACTGGGATCGCCTGCTCCAATCGATGGATGCTCTCACCTACGAACAGTTCCTTCGTTTTATCGGCAACGAGAAGGAGGCGCTTCCGACCGATGGGCCGGATGTCTCCAGCCGCGAACACACCTTCTGGATCCTGATCGACAACGCCCTCATTTTCCGACGCTATCGGATGCAACCACATGACTGCCCGATCCATTCGTGGACGGCGGAAGACAGCCTTCACCGGGGCCTCAACCTCATCGATTGGCGACAGTACTCGCGCCGCGCCAATCCGGCCGAGATCATTGCGGGAACGACCCACCTGCACGTGATCGGCTCCAGCGCCTTTCACGGCCGCTTTGCGCGCCGCATCGAGGATTCGATTTCCGGCCTCAAGCACAACTGAGCGGCTTTCAACGACACGCGCAGACAGAGCGCGACCATCGACTTGCCAAAGGACCCCCGACGATGAACCTCAGGAATCATGCGCCTGCGTCAGGCACGACCGGATCACTCGACCTCGCCGGGATCGGCATCGGCCCGTTCAATCTCAGCCTGGCGGCACAACTCGACAGCGTGCCCACACTCCAGGCGAAGTTTTTCGAACGGCGCCCCCGCTTCGATTGGCACCCCGGGATGATGCTGCCGGATGTCGAGCTGCAATCCTCCTTCCTGAAAGATCTCGTGACCTCGACCAATCCGACGAGCCCATGGTCTTTTGTCGCATATCTTGTTGCGCACAAGCGTCTCTTTACGTTCCTCAACGCTCAATATGATGCTGTCCCACGCCGAGAATTCGCCCGCTATTTCGAATGGGTCGCGGAAAATCTCGACAATCTCCACTTCGGGGCTGATGTCCGGGAGATCTCGCACGATGGGCATGAATTCGTGGTATCGACGACCGGAGGCCGCTATCGCACGGGCAATATCGCTCTCGGCGTCGGAACAAGCCCCTCTCTACCTGCTTGGGCCGCAACCCTGCCGAACGATGTCTGTTTTCACTGCTCCGACGCCATGGAACGGTTGTCAGACGTCTCCACCAGCCGGATCGCCGTCATTGGGGGAGGCCAAAGCGGCGGCGAGATCGTTCAATATCTGCTGTCGCGCGAGCGGCTACCAAGCAGCCTGAGATGGATCAGCCGCCGGCACAATTTCGAGCCTATCAACGATACGCCGTTTTCCAACCAGGTCTTCTCGCCGGAATACGTCGATGCATTCCGCCGGCTGAGCGACGAGCGCAAGCTCGCAGCTTTTGGTAGCCACATTCTGACCAGCGACGGCCTGTCGCTTTCGACCATCAATGCGATCTATCGCCGTCTCTATGCTCTACGTCATCTCGAGGCTCGCAGTCCGGATATCGAGCTGCTGCCGAACCGTGACGTCATCCAGGTTGAACGGCAGCACGACCGCTTCCGCTTGATCATCCGCAACGGCTTCGACGGCGGCATCGAAATTGTTCCCGCCGACATTCTCGTTCTGGCCACGGGCTACAAGTTCAAGCTGCCGGATGCCATTGCGCCGCTGCAGGATCGCATTGTTGTCGATCGAAACGAACGTTTGGTTCTTGCCGACGATTATTCGGCGGCTTGGGACGGCCCGCGCCAGAATCGGATATTCGCGCTCAATGCGGGTCGGTACAGCCATGGCATTGCCGACTCGCAGCTCAGTCTGATGGCATGGCGCAGCGCGACCATCATCAACGCCCTGCTCGGCAGGGATCACTTCGACCTGGAGTTGCCGCAGCCCGTCGTGCGCTGGAGCTCCGAGCTGCAGCACTCGAATCAAGCCGTGTCTCTGTGAGACCGCGTGCGCACGGCGCCACCCATGTTCATCGCTCACTCTCTGATGTTGGGCCGTGGTATTGACGGTTGGCGATTGAGCACCGGGGCGGAGCTCGACCTGCTTTTGAGCTGGCGCGTTCCGCGCATCGGAGCAGCAACCACGGCCGGCTTGATACCGCAGTCGCAGCAACAACCGTAGGAACGTAGTCCAACCCTTTCAAATCAGCCGTAGGTACAATTCTTGGCGGCAAGCACTTTGTCCATTCCCGACAGTTCGAGGATATTCCCCTTCGCTTCCAGCGCCGCCATCATCCGCGCCTCCTTGGCCTCGCGCTCCGCAGAGGCCTTCGAGACCGCCGCAATGTTGTTCCTGGGCACGACGACCACGCCATCGTCGTCTGCGCTGACGAGGTCGCCCGGATTGACGGCAATGCCGCCGATCACGATCGGCTGGTTGATCGTACCGAGCGTCTCCTTCACTGTGCCCTTCATGGACAAGCCATAGCAGAAGACGTTGAAGCCACGCTTGCGGATCGCCAGGCCGTCGCGCACACCGGCATCGGTTACGAGACCCACGATGCCTTTCGCCATGCAGGCCGTCGTCAACACCTCGCCGAATCCTCCCTGCTCCGGATGATCTCCTGCACTGACCACCAGCACATCACCGGGTTGGGCAAGGCTGATCGCCGTAATGAGCATGAGATTGTCGCTCGGATGGCAGCTGACGGTCAGTGCCGGCCCGCAGGCGCGCATCCCCGAATAGATCGGCTTGATGCGCGAGGTCAGCGCACCCGTACGCCCCTGCGCTTCATGCAGCGTCGACGGCGCATATTGCGAGATGTCCTTGACCGCGGCCGGATCGGGCCGTTCGAACGAGCGAATGACGTGAACCATTGTGTCGTTTCCGTTGTTTCGTTGTTGGATATTGGTTCAGCCCGGATAGCGGGGACCGCCATCCGGACCGTACAGCTTGGCTTCGCAGCGCATTCGGCGCATCACGGTATCGGCGTGAACTTCAACTGGCTGAGCGGAGCGACCTTATCCGTCCGGGTCTGGCGATATTCGGTGTCCGGACCTAGCCACTTGTTCCAGAGCTGATTGATCTCGCCGGCGCCGTCCATCGCGACGAGCGTCTCATTGATCTTGGCAAGCAGCGCCGGCTCGTCTTTCTTCATCCCGACACCTATCGGTTGGAGCAGCATCGGGTCATCGATCATCTTCAGCTCGACGCCGCCCTTCTTCGATTCCGCGACCAGCTTCACGATGGTCATGGTGTTGGCGACCATTCCCGCCGCCTTGTTCTGCTGGACCGACATGAAGACGGACCCGGTGTCCTGGAACACGAGCGGCTCGGAGCCATTCAGCTTGATCGACAGCTCCGAGGTAGACCCCTTGGTCGCCGCGATCCGCTTGCCCTTGAAGTCGTCCTTGGTCTTGCCGGGATCGCTTGCCCGCACCGCCAGCATTTCCTTGGCCACGTAATAGGGATCGCTGAACTGGATCTGCTCGGCGCGGCTTAACGTGTAGGCCAGGTTAGCGACCGCAATGTCGACGTGTCCGAGCTTGACCTCGGGAACCCGCGCCTCGACTGACAGCGGCGTGATCTTGGCGGTCACGCCGAGCCGCTTGGCAATGGCACCACACATATCCACGTCAAACCCGACCATCTCACGCGTCTTGGGATCCGGTGCCGCAAACGGCGGCACGTCGGCGAACGTCCCGCAGCGCAGCTCCTTGCGCTGCATGATGTCCTGAAGCTGATCGGCTCGCGCCGCAACGCTGGCTCCTGCAAAGCTCGCGACGATGAGAGCGGCTTTCAGTAACGCAGTAGTCGAATGCATGTGGTCCTCCTCCAACAAATCGACGAACGAAACTAGTGGCGCGTGCGCAGATCCGACAGGAAGCGCTTGGCGCGGGGATGCTCCGGATTGCCGAAGAACTTGTCCGGCGTCGCTATCTCGACGATGCGCCCGGCGTCCATGAACCAAACGCGGTCGGCCACCTCGCGCGCGAAACCCATCTCGTGGGTCACGCACATCATGGTCATTCCTTCGTTGGCGAGGCTGCGCATGACCGCGAGAACCTCGCCGACCATTTCCGGATCGAGCGCGCTGGTCGGCTCGTCAAAGAGCATCGCCGGGGGCTCCATCGCAAGCGCCCGCGCGATCGCGACGCGCTGCTGCTGACCGCCGGACAGTTGCGCCGGATGCGCTGACGCCTTCGACGCCAGACCGACGCGATCCAGGAGCTGCATCGCCTTGTCATGGGCCTTGGCGCGATCGACACCTTTGATCTTCATCGGCGACAGCATGATATTGTCGAGCGCGGACAGATGCGGAAACAGGTTGAAGCTCTGGAACACGAAGCCGATGTGGCTGCGCAGGCGATTGAGCTGCGTTCCGCTCATCCTGGCGTGGACATTCTGGCCGTCGAACATGAGCTCGCCGGACTGGATTTCCTCCAGCCGATTGACGGTCCGGATCAAGGTCGACTTGCCCGAGCCCGACGGGCCGCACACGACCACGACTTCGCCGCGCTTTACCTCGGCGTTGATATCGGCAAGCGCCTGATAGCCGCCATACCATTTGTTGACGTCGCAGAACTTGATCATTGACGGACCTCCTGAACGGTCTCGGGCTTGATCACTGCGACGCCATCAACCACTAGCAGTTCGGAGGCGCCACGCCCCGCGCGCTTCGCCGCGATGCGGCGCTCCAGCCAGTTGGTGAGCTGTGTCAGCGTCCAGCAGACGGCGAAATAGATGGAGGCGAGTACGAAGAAGACCTCGAACGGCTGGGTCAGAAGCTGGTTGTTGATCTGACTGGCCGCGAAGGTCAGCTCGGGAACATTGATGACGTAACCGAGCGTCGTTTCCTTGATCGTGGACACGAACTGGCTGAGAATGCTCGGGATCATGTTGTAGAGCGCTTGCGGCAAGATGATATAGCGCATGGCGGAGAGGTGGCTGTGGCCGAGCGCGCGCGCCGCGTCCATCTGGCCCTTCGGCAGGGCTTGAATGCCGGCCCGTACGATCTCGCTCAGGAACGCCGCCTCGTACACGACCAGCGTGCAGACCATCGCCAGGAAGCCGGGCACGATCCGCCCGATCAGCAGCGGCAGCAGAAAATAGACCCAGAAGATGATCATCAGGAGCGGCACGCCGCGCATGACATAGACGAGCGCGGTGGCGGGCCAGCTCAACACCGGCCAGGGAGAGAGGCGTGCCAGCGCGACGAGAATGCTGAGCGGGAACGCGAGGCCGATACCGAGGATCGACAGCAGCAGCGTCGCGGCGATGCCGCCGAGCGGACCGTTCGGAAACTGGCCGATCAGCAGGAGCAGCCAGTTGTCCGCGATGATATGGTAGATATTGATCAGCATGGGTCAGGTGGCTCCCACCGGACTCGACCGACGGCTCAGCCAGGCACCAACCGCCATCAGCAGCAGTGAACAGACGAGATAGACGAGCGTTGCGATCAGATAGGTTTCAAAGGTGCGGAAGCTCTGATTTTCGACTTCCTTCACGGCATGCATCAGTTCGGTGACACCGATCGCGACTGCAAGGCTGCTGTTCTTGAACAGGGAAACCGTATGGTTGATGAGCGGCGGCAACGCGTTGCGAACCGCCTGCGGCATCATCACGTAGCGCATCGCGCTGACGTAGCTATGCCCGAGCGCCTTGGCCGCCTCCATTTGTCCGGCTGCAACCGACCGCAGGCCGGAGCGCAAATCCTCGCTGAAATAGGCTGCCTGACACAGGCCGAGCCCGATCACGGCGAAGATCGCTTCACCGTTGTGCACGCTGATCCAGTCCTGCAGCCCGAGTGGAAGCAGGCTCGAGATGCCGAAGTACCACAGTATCAGCTGCACGAGGGTCGGCACGTTCTGATGATAGGAGATGTAGGCAGCCACCGCGCGGTCCGCGATCCGGCTCGGCGCCAGCCGGATGACGAGCAGCAGGATGCCGAGACTCATCGCGAGCAGCCAGGAGCCGATCGCCACCACCAGCGTCATCTCGAAGCCGTCGAGCAGCATCCGGCTGTATTCGGGCTTGAGCAGGATCGCTGAGAGGTCGAGGCTGCTCATGGCGAGAACTCAGCGGCTCGGCTCGGCGGAGGGCGCGGCACCCTTCGCGGTCGACAGTCCGCCGGGCACCTGGAGCGTCGGGGTAATCTCCATGTATCCGACATTGACCGCAATGGGCGCTGCAATCGCAAACGCGATGGCGTCCGCGATGTCCTTCGCTTCGGGCAGCTCGTAACCTTCAATGAAGCGCTCGTAGGTTTCCTTCGAGGCGCCGTGGACATGGGCAAAGATGTCGGTGGCGACGCGGCCGGGACAGATCTCGGTGACGCGAACCCGGCGGCCGAACACGTCGATGCGGAGCTGGCTCGACAGCATGCTGATGCCGGCCTTGGTCGCGTGGTAGGAGGAATTGCCGCCAAAATTGTAGGCGCCGGCAATCGAGCTGATGTTGATGACGTGGCCACGGTCCCGCGCAGCCATGCCAGGCACTATCAGGCGGCAGAGATGCAAGGCCGCGCGCAGGTTCACGTCGATGATGAGGTCGATGTCCTCAGCCTCGGCCTTCAGAAACGACCTCGGCCGGTCGACGCCGGCATTGTTGACGAGAATGTCGAACTCGACCTCTTTGGCAAGCTTCGTTACGCCAGCAAGATCCGTCACATCGAGCGCGTGCGCGATGCAGCCGGTCCGTCGCGCCAGCTCTTCGAGCGCGTTCGCGCTGCGCGCCAGCGCATGTACTTCCAAGCCCTCGCGGCGCAATCGTTCGACGACAGCGGCGCCGATACCGGAAGAGGCGCCGGTGACGAGTGCCTTTCGATAGTCGGAAAACGGCATGGGCTGTCCTCGATCTCGATGAACTACGTTATCCCCTCGCCGCCACCCCGGCTAAGACGGATTATCTGTGGCGCGATAAGGCTGCCTTATGTCCGGGCACGCCCATTTCAACGGCATCCTTGTCGCGAAATGGGCACGATGCTGGCGCCGCTGGCCACGACTTCCTCGCGGATGGCTCTCGCCAGGTCGACGGCACCGTCGGTATCGCCGTGCAACAGGATGCTCGAAGGTCGCATCGCCAGCGTGTTGCCGCTATGGGTCACAACTTCGCCCTGGCGGAGGATGCGCTTGACCCGCTCAAGCACGCGGGCACGATCGTGGATCACCGCTCCAGCAAGCTTGCGCGAGACCAGCAGGCCGTCGTCGTCATAGGCGCGATCCGCCAGGAAGGTTATTGCAGCGCGCAAGCCGCAATCGCTGGCGGCTGCTTCCATCGCGCGGCTTGCGGAGGTGAGCAGGATCAGTTTCGGATCGAAGGTCGCAACTGCGCGCACCAGGGCGGCCGCCAGAGCATGATCAGCCGCAACCATGTTGCCGAGCGCGCCGTGGAAGCTCATATGCGTCATGCGCGCGCCGCGCGCGCGGCAGATGCCGTCGAGCGCTCCAAGCTGGTAGGTCACGATCGCGGCGAGCTCGGTGATATCGATCTGCATGACGCGGCGGCCAAAGCCCTGGCGATCGGGGAAGCCGACATGGGCGCCGATGTCGACGCCACGCGCCATGGCGAGATCGACCGTGCGCTGCATGATCAGCGGATCGCCCGCGTGAAATCCGCAAGCCAGGTTGGCCGACGACAGGACGTCCAGGAGCGCCGTGTCATCGCCCATCTGCCAGGGTCCATAACCCTCGGCAAGATCGGCATTGAGGTCGATATCCATGGTCAGGCCTCAGTTGCTATGTCGGAAAGTCGGGTGATCGCAGCGCCAAACCCGACCAGTACACCCTCTTCTGCCAACAGCTCGACGACAATCCCGTCACAGGGGGCGTCGATCGGAACCAGCATCGCGCCAACTTGCAGCAGTGCAACCGTCTGGCCGGCGCGAACCAGGCTTCCGCACGCCGCGAGCGGGACCCGCCGCATCGGATGGCTGTGCAGCAGGGTCCCCACCATCGGCGCCTTCACGGTGACGGCGTTCGCGCCGTCTGTCGTCTTCACCAGAAGCTCTGGCTCGACGGCGCGCCCGAGCCGTAGCTGGCGGTCCGGCCCGCTCAGTTCGAGGTAGTCAATGCCCGCTTCGGCAAGCCACGACGAGAGCTCGTCAACATGCTGGAACGGCATCACTGCCCTCCCCGTCGTGCACGGAAAAGACCGACGAGGCGCCGCGCTTCGGCAAGCCAGCGGTCGTTCGCATCCTGGGCCGCGACAGCCTCATCCCAGGTCACCTCGACAAAGCGGATGCGGCTGCCAATCGGCGTCTGCCCGAGGCGCCACAAGTCGGCCTCGATAACGGTTCCGATCTTGGGATAGCCGCCGGACGGTTGGGCATCGCGCATCTGCACGATCGGCTGACCGCCATGCGGCACCTGGATTACCCCCGGCACGATCCCGTGCGAGCGCAATTCGAGCGGCACCTTCGGCATCAATGGGGTGCCCTCGAGCCGAAACCCGTAGCGATCGCTTTGGGGGGAAATCCGCCATGGCTCGTTCCACAGACTTGCCTGAGCCTGCGGCGTATAGGCCTCGTATTCGGCGGCGCGAAGCACCCGTACGGCCGGCAGGCCATCTACCATCAGCGGCATCGCGAGCGCGGGCGGATTGAAGCCCACGCGTGCACCCGCCTCGTGAAATGGTCCGGTCGCAACCTTGTCGCCTGCGCGGAGGGCTCGTCCCTCGAGACCACCAAATTCGCCACGCAACTGCGTGCTGCGCGACCCCAGCACCGATGGCACATCGACGCCGCCGGCAACGCAAAGATAGGCGCGGCCCGCAGCCCAGCCGTCGCGCCGGGGAAGTCCGAGATGAAGCACCTGTCCGGCGCTGGCACGATGCACGCACCATGGCAGGACTGGCAGATCATCAAGCATCCCGTCGCAATCAGCTCCTGTGACGGCGAACGTGGTGTCGTCCTGGAAGCGGATCCGAAACGGAAAAATCTGGACCTCGATCGCCGCTGCATCGTCGGGATTGCCGAGCAGGATGTTGCCGGCCGCGACTGCAAGGTCGTCCATGGCGCCCGAGGTACCGACGCCCCATTTGAGCGCGCCCCTGCGGCCAAGATCCTGAATCGTCGCAAGTCCGCCGGTGGAGATGACCTCGATCATCGGATCACCGCCGCGATGCGAAAGCGGATGCTGTCACCGGGACGCAACAGCGCCGGCGGGTCGCTGGCCGGGTCAAAGAAACGCATCTCGGTGCTGCCGATCGTATTCCAGCCGCTCGGCCCGGGCGATGCGGACACGCCGGTCTGACCGCCACCGATCGAGACGGCGCCTCCCGGAATCCTCAGCGTGGGGGTCTTGCGGCGCGGCGTAGCGATCCGCTGGTCCATGCCGCCGAGATAGCAATAGCCGGGATGACTTCCGAGCGCGTAGACTTGATAGATCGGCGCGCTATGGATTTCGGCGATGTCGTCGAGGCTCAATCCCGTATGTGCGACAACGTCAGCGACATGCGGCCCGCCCTCGCCGCCATAGATTACCGGTAACTCGATCAGCCGGCCTTCCAGCTTGAGCGTAGATGCGCTGGCCCAGGCCGATAATAGCCTCGCTTCGATCGACCCAAGCGAGCTGGGCGGCCGCTTGAAGCTGAGCATGACGTTGTTCATGCCCGGCACGGCCTCGCGAATTTCAGGCCATTGCCCGACCTCCTCGGCCAGCGCCCAGATCCGTCGCTGCGTGTCGAGCTCCGTCGGACCGGGTGTGTCGAACAGCAAGGCGCTCGTTCCAAGCAGACTGATCCGGGGCTCATCGGTGCTCATGCGCGAGGTGCTCCCTCGCGCAGGCGCCGTTCGAGATAGTGAATGTCGAGCGCCCCGGAGCTGAATGCCGGGTCCGAGGCGATGCGGCGATGGAGCGGCAAATTGGTGGAGATCCCCGACACGCTTATTTCATCGAGCGCGAGCCGCAGGCGCGCCAGCGCATCGGCACGATCATCGCCATGGACGATCAGCTTTGCGATCATGGAATCGTAGTGCGGTGAGACCGTGTAGCCGGCACCGGCGTGGCTGTCGACGCGCACGCCGTAGCCGCCCGGCAGCTCCCAGCCGGTGATGCGGCCCGGTGACGGCGCGAAGTTATCCGGGTTCTCGGCATTGATCCGGCACTCGAATGCATGTCCGCGGCACCGAATATCCGCTTGCGTCAACGCCAGTCGTTCTCCACGCGCGACGCGGAGCTGCTGCTGGACGATGTCGATCCCGGCCGTCATCTCGGTGACGGGATGCTCGACCTGCAGCCGCGTGTTCATTTCGATGAAGTAGAAGGCGCCGTCCTCGAACAGGAATTCGAAGGTACCGAGCCCCTGGTACTCGATCTGCTGGCAGGCCCGCGCGCAGCGTTCGCCGATCTCGGCAATGAGCTCATCTGCAATTCCCAGCGCGGGCGCCTCTTCGATGACCTTCTGGTGGCGGCGCTGGAGCGAGCAGTCACGGCTGCCGAGCCAAAGCGCCTGACCGTGCCCATCGGCGAGCACCTGGATTTCGACATGCCGGGGATGGGTCAGGAATTTTTCAATGTAGACTTCGCCGTTGTCGAACGCGCGTTTCGCTTCCTCGCGGGTGACGGCGAGCGCATCGAGCAGCGCGGCTTCCTCTGTAACGATCCGCATCCCGCGCCCGCCACCTCCGCCAGCGGCCTTGACGATGACGGGATAGCCGATCTCCCGAGCCAGGCGGCGAACGGCCTCTGGATCATCCGGCAAGGCCGCGTCGGGGCCGGGAACGCAGGGTACGCCCGCCGCGCGCATCGCCTTCTTGGCGGCGACCTTGTCGCCCATGGTCCGAATGCAGGCGGCGGAAGGACCGATGAAGGTCAGGCCGGCCTCGCTGACGCGCTCGGCAAACAAGGCGTTCTCGGACAGAAATCCATACCCGGGGTGAATGGCTTCAGCACCCGTCGCCTTGGCCGCAAGCAAGATGGCGGCCTGATCAAGATAGCTATGTGTCGCGGCGGCCGGACCGATGCAGACTGCGACATCTGCGCGTCCGACATAGGGCGCATCGCGATCGGCCTCGGAATAGACGACGATGGTGCGCAGGCCGAGGCTCCGACAGGCCCGCTGGATGCGAAGCGCAATCTCACCGCGGTTTGCAATCAGAACGGACTCGAACATGGGTGCCTTCAGACGGTGCGCATCAGCGGCTGACCTGCCTCGACGAGGGTTCCAGGACTGACGAGGATCGCTTCGACGACCCCGTCCCGTTCGGCGCGGACCTCGATGAACGTTTTCATCGCTTCAATGACGCAGACCGCCATGCCGGCCGTGATCGCCTGACCGACCTCGACATAGGGTGGTAGATCCGGTCCGGCGCGCAGATAGACGATGCCGGAAAGCGGCGCGCATATTTCGGGCGCCGCCGGGAGCGTTTCAGTCGGCGTGTTCGGACGAGACGGCGATCGGTCCGCAACCCGGGACGCGGGTTGGCTTCGCCCCTCATGACGTACCAATCGAAGCGTCCAACCGTCCTTGCTCGCCTCGAGTTCGGCAAGATCGGACGACGCCATCGCGTCAATGAACGCCTTGATCTGCGCCAGGTCCATCAGCGCCCACCGATCGAGAAACGAGCATCAAACATGAGCAAAGGTTAGCGTGGGATGCCGACGCACACCAAGACGGAATATATTTGACCCGATAAGGGGTGCTTATGTCCCGGCGCTTCGCATCCGTGCCACGCGAGCGGTTTGCATCACGACAGACTCGCGACGAGCTCCAGCAAGATTTCCTTGATTGCCGATGCGGGCTCCGACAGCGGCAAATGATCCGACTGGCAGAGCGCCAAAGGCGCCTCGATGGTTGGCTCGATGATGCGAGACAGCCAGGCGTTGGAGGAACGGGCGACCTCACGCGCCATGGATTCCGGCAGGATCGTCGCGCCGAGACCACTGGCGATCACGTCCGACAACGTTCCGGCCGACTCGATTTCCGCCGCCACGCGAGGCGTCATCCCGAGTCCGGAGAATGCCTCGTTCACCATTCTTCGCACGACGTTGTAGGGCCGCGGGAGGTAGAGATCCAGATCGGCGATGGTGTGTAACGGCACCTCGCTGGGAGAGGCGACCATGCTGTCCGGGCCCACCAAATACAGTTGCTCCTTGAACAGGGGAAGGAACGTCAATCCGTGCACGGTGGTCTGGCCGCCATAGAGCACTGCAATATCCATCCGCCCATTCATCACGAGCTCTGACAGGGTGCTGCCATAAGTCTCGTTGAGATAGAGCAGGATGCCGGGGTGACGCGCCCGCGCAGTGCGTAGAAGCGGCAGCGACAGACGCGCCGCAGCCGTTCCCGGCGCGAGCCCGACTGACACAGCGCCGGATAGGCCCTGCCCCGCCGCCTTCATATCGGCGTTAGCCTGGTCCCATTGTCGCAAGATGAGCTGCGCATGCCGGTAGAGAATCTTTCCGGCTTCGGTTGGCACCACACCACGTTTGGTACGCAACAACAGCTGCTGGCGTACCTCGCCTTCCAACGTCGCCAGTTGCTGGCTGAGCGCGGGCTGCGCCACGTGAAGGATGTCCGCGGCCTGCGTCAGACTGCCGATATCGACAATCTTCACGAAATATTGCAGGCGCCTCAAGTTCACGTCGTCCCTCCTGTCCCGTCGACCATCGCACACCGGAGTCTAGTCGATTTCTGCGCCGGCTATAAGAGGTTCTTATCGTGGGAGATCGAAGTTATCTTGGCCATGGCGTCCGCAGAGGACTAGACCTTTCGACTTCAGCCTCGACATCAAGGGATGCCTGCCGTGAACTCCTACAACCTCGCAGGGCGCATCAGGCGCATCAAGCCGTCACCCAGCACGGTCGCTGCCGATCGGGCCAATGAGCTGCGGCGACAGGGCAAGCAGATCGTGAGCCTGGTGGTCGGCGAGCCAGATTTCGACACGCCGGCCCATATCCGCAAGGCGGCCGCACACGCGATGGACCATGGGGCAACCCGCTACACCTCGATGCGGGGAACGCAGGAATTGCGGGAGGCGATCGCAGCCAAGCTCAAGCGCGAAAACGGGCTGAGCTACGGCGTCGACGAGATCATCGTGACCAATGGCGCCAAGAGCGCGATCTACAGCGCGCTCGCAGCGACCGTCGATGACGGTGACGAGGTCATCATTCCGGCGCCTTACTGGGTGTCCTACCCGGATATGGTGTTGGCTTGTGACGGCACGCCGGTAACGGTCCCTTGCGGCGAGAATCATGGTTTCAAGCTGTCGCCTGAACAGCTGGAAGCTGCCATCACGCCAAAAACGCGCTGGCTGCTGGTCAACTCGCCGAGCAATCCGACCGGCGCCAGCTATACCGCCGCCGAATACCGAGCGCTCGCGGACGTGCTCGTCAAGCATCCGCATGTGATGGTCATGACTGATGACATCTATGAGCACATTCGTTTCGACAACAAGCTCACTCCACATCTCCTTAATGCCGCCCCGGAGCTGCGCGATCGTACCCTCGCCATCAATGGCGTCTCCAAGACCTATGCCATGACCGGCTGGCGCATCGGCTGGGTTGCCGGCCCGCGGGCCCTGATCGGCGCGCTTGATACCTTGCTGTCGCAATCCGCAGGAACCTGCTGCGCGGTAAGTCAGGCGGCGGCAACCGCTGCGCTCAACGGCGATCAGTCCTTCATCGCTGAAAGCGTCGCCATCTACAAGCAACGGCGCGACGCTATCGTGCCACTCCTGAACGCAATCCCCGGTCTGAGCTGCCAGGCACCCGATGGCGCTTTCTACCTGTTCGTGAATTGCGCCGGCCTGATCGGCAGGACCACGGAGGACGGCAAGCGGCTCGAGAACGACAACGACGTAGTCCTCTACTTTCTCGAAACCGCCGGTGTTGCCATGGTGGCTGGCGCGGCTTACGGCCTCTCCCCTTACTTCAGGCTGTCAATCGCAACCTCTCTGGAAACCCTGAGAGAGGGGCTTGAACGCATGGCACGCGCCACCGCGAAACTCAAAGGCGGCTTAGCGAAATTGATCTGACAGGCGGCAGCGCGTCTCATGCGAGACGCAGGGCCAAGTGGGTCGCTAATCGAATTGGACTGGCTCAGATCCGGGATAGGAATGAGCGACGAACTCGCAGAACGCGCGAGCCGCCTCAGAAAGCTTTGCCTTGCTCTTCCAGGCAAGTCCGACATCCATGGTGTGGACATCGTCATCGAGCGTCTTGAGATCGATACGATGTCCCTCGAGCGACCACGGACGATAGACCATGTCCGAAAGGATGGTGATTCCCATGCCGGTCGCGACCATGCTGCGAACGGCTTCGACTGACAGGGTACGGAAGATAACGTTCGGAACGTGCGTCGTATGCTGCCAGTAGCGCATTGCCGAACGTTCGGCTTCGTCGACGGTCAACATCAGATAGGGTTCGCTCGCCAGATCTGCCAGCTTGATGCTATCTTTCCGAAGGAGCGGGTGATTGGCACAAGTCCACAAGCGACGCGGCGAACGCAGCAACAGCCGCGAACGAATGGAGTGCCGGTCATGCAGATTCGAGACGAGCATGACCGCCGCATCGACGCTGCCGCTGATCAGACTTTGCTCGATCGCATCGCGCTGAAATTCGTGCAGGCGTACCGTTATACCTGGAAAGGAACGCCAGAAGCGGGACAACAGCGGCGGCAAGAAATATCCGGCGACAGTATAGCTGACGGCCACGTCGACTGTGCCGTCGACCTGCGTTCCCCAGCGATGGGGGCCGCGCATCGCATCTGACACGCTCGCCTCGATCGCGCGGGCGCGTTGCAAAAACTCCTGTCCGTCGAAGGTCAGCGTCACGCCGTTCGAGTGGCGGTCGAACAGCTTCCGGCCCAGCTCGGCTTCCAGCGCCTTGATCGAGGCCGTAACCGCCGACTGCGTCACGTTGAGAGCGGCTGCGGCCGCCGAAACGCGTCCGGTTTCGGCCGTGGCGATGAAATGCCGAACCTGACGGAACGTCAGAGACATCAAAATTTCCGATATCAGCGAACGATATTTCGAATTTTACAATCACCCGGTGGGACGGAAAAATCAATCCATTGGTTCCCGGGTAAGAAGGCGCTGAGATGATGTCCGGTGGCTTGGAGTTGGTCGCTCGCGATATCAGCGTCCAATTCGAAGGCTTGAAAGCGTTGTCCGGCGTCACGCTGGCCGTACCGCGGGGACGCATCACCGGACTGATTGGCCCCAATGGCGCCGGCAAGACCACCCTAATTAATGTGCTGACAGGCTTCCAGCCGGTCGGCACCGGTGCCGTCGAGCTGGAAGGCGAGCCGCTCAGCGGCATTGCGGCGCACAAGCTGCGACGCAAAGGTTTGGCGCGGACCTTCCAGTCGGGCCGACTTTTCCGCGACCTCCCGGTGATGGACAACCTGGAGGTGACCGGCGTCGGTCTCGGCCAGACCCGACGTGACGCGATCACGGAGGCCGAGCGCGTGATGGCCTGGCTCGGCATTTCACACCTGGCCAACACCATCGCGGGTGCCCTGCCCTATACCGACGAGCGTCGTGTCGCGATCGGCCGCGCCATCATGTGCACGCCGCGCTATCTGCTGCTCGACGAGCCGGCGGCGGGCATGTCCGAACATGAAAGCCACGATCTCGCCGCGATCATCCGGCGCATCGCGGGTGAGCTCAATGTCGGCGTGCTTCTCATCGAGCACAATATCGGCCTCGTTCTCAGGCTCTGCGAGCGCATCTTCGTCCTCGACTCCGGCGAGATCATCGAAGTCGGCACACCCGCAGAGATCCGCGACAGCGACGCGGTGAGGCACGCCTATATGGGCACGCAACGCGACGAGTTGATCCCGCCGATTGCGGTCGAAGAGGCGGTCGCATCATGACACTGCTCTCCGTCGACGATATCACGGTCAGCTATGGACGCTTGACGGCCCTTCGCGGCGTCACACTGACGATCGACGAGGGCGAGGTTTTGTTTGTCACCGGCCCAAACGGTGCCGGCAAGTCAACCCTGCTCAATGCCATTGCGGGCGTCGTGCTGGTGGGCTCGGGCTCCATCATGATCGACGGCGCCAAGGTTACGGGCAACTCGCCCGAAGACATCGCGCGGCGCGGATTTTCGTTGGTGCCCGAGGGACGCAACGTCTTCGGCGGGCTGACGATCGAGGAGAATCTGAAGGTCGGTACCGGCATGCGGATCGACCGCAAGAAGATCGCGGATGATCTCGAGTCCATCTACGAGGAATTTCCGATGCTGGCCGAGCGCCGCCACACTCCGGCTGGCATGCTCTCCGGCGGCCAGCAGCAGATGCTGGTGATCGGCCGCGCCCTGATGGCCGCGCCGCGCATCATGGCGATCGACGAGCCGTCGCTCGGCCTCGCGCCCAAGATCATCGACCAGGTTTACGAGATCCTGGTGCGACTGCGGACACAGCGCAAGCTCACGCTCCTGATCGTCGAGCAAAGCTCGACGCGCGCCATGATGACCGGTGGACGGATGGTCCTGATCCGCGGCGGTCGCATCGTTCTGGAAGGGGCAGCCACTGAGATGGTCAAAGACGATCGCCTGAAGCACGCCTAT
The DNA here is from genome assembly GCF_030160715.1 of Bradyrhizobium iriomotense. Lineage (GTDB taxonomy): Bacteria > Pseudomonadota > Alphaproteobacteria > Rhizobiales > Xanthobacteraceae > Bradyrhizobium > Bradyrhizobium iriomotense. The sequence continues at coordinate 266,153 of NZ_BSOW01000001.1, read as the reverse complement.
TTCGGCTTCGGAGATCACTGAGATGAGGGAGATCCTGCAAATCGTCTTCGACGCGCTGAGTCTCGGCAGCCTTTATGCCCTCGGCGCGCTCGGCATCGCCCTGATCTTCGGCGTCATGCGGCTCGTCAATTTCGCCCACGGCGATTTCATCGCCTTTTGCGTGTTCGCGATGCTGTGGCCCTCGGTCGACGCGGCGGCGATCGTGTTTGCCGGCCAACTGCCGTTCTATCTACTGATCCCGCTCCTGCTCCTGATCGGCGCAGTGCTCTCGATCCTGTCCGAGATCGTGGTCTTCCGCCGCTTCCGCAACACCAATCCGGCGACGATGATGATCGCGTCCTTCGCGCTCGGCTTCGTCATCCGGCATCTCCTCTTGATGCTGTATTCGAGCCGACCGAAATCGATCACGCTGTGGCCGAGCCTCGGCCTGCCGGTCGAACTCCTCGGCGCCCACATCCCGATGCTCCAAGTCGTGACCATCATCATCACGCTGGTCGTGCTGACCGTGCTGGTGCTGTTCCTCAAGCGCACGCGCTATGGCCTCGAAATGCGCGCGGCGGCTGAGAATTTCACTATGGCCCGCATGCTCGGGGTCCGCGCCAATGGCGTGATTCTGCTCGCCTTCGCGATCAGCGGCATGCTGGCCGCGTCGATCGGCCTGATCCTGGCGACCAACTCCGGCACCGCCGACATCAGCATGGGCGCCAACGTGATGCTGATCGCCTTCATCGCAACCGTGATCGGCGGCCTCGGCAGCATCCCCGGCGCCGTTGCGGCCGGATTCCTGATCGGCGCTGCGAGTGTCGTGTTCCAGGCGACGTTGCCGCACGACGCCCGCGTGTTCCGCGACGCCTTCGTCTACGGCGCCGTCATCGTCGTGCTCCTGGTGCGGCCGCAGGGTCTGTTCGCACCGAAATCCGCCAAGCAGAGAGTCTGATCGAATGTCGACGCGGCCATCCGTCATCCGGCAGACGATCGTGACCCCGATCATCCTGATCGTGGCGTTGCTGATCATGGCCGCCCTCGCCTATCAATTCGGCAGCCGGGCCTTCAATCGCACCGCGGTCGAGATGTTCATCAACATCATGGTCGTGGTCGGCCTCTATGTCTTCGTCGGCAATTCCGGCCTGCTGTCGTTCGGCCATATCAGCTTCATGTGCCTTGGCGCCTACATGACCGCCTGGCTTGCCATCCCGCCGGTGATGAAGTCGATCACGCTCAAGGGACTGCCGGCTTGGCTGCTGCATACCCAACTGCCCATGTGGGTGGCGACCCCGATCTCGGGCGTGTTCGCGGCGCTGTTCGCGCTGATCATCGGACGCGTCATCATGCGCCTGTCGGGCATAGCCGCCTCGATCGCGACTTTCGGCCTGCTCGGCGTCGTCAACAACGTCTATTCGAACTGGGACTCCGTGACGGGTGGACAAGGTTCGATCGTCGGCATTCCGCCGACCATGAATGTCTGGATCGGGTGGCTGGGCGCGGCGATCTCTATCGCGATCGCCTATCTCTATTCGATCTCGCGCTCAGGGCTTGCACTTCGCGCCACGCGCGACGAGGCGGTCGCGGCGAGCGCGTCCGGCATCGACATCGTCCGCGAGCGGCTGATCGCCTTCGTCGTCAGCGCCTTCATCATCGGGCTCGCCGGCGCGCTTTACGCCCACTTCCTGAGCATCGTCAATCCCGGCGCGTTCTATCTGCGGACGACCTTCGTCACGCTGTCGATGCTGGTGGTCGGCGGCATGTCCAGTCTCAGCGGAGCTGTCTCGGGCGTGGTCGTGATGTCGCTGCTGATCGAGCTGTTCCGCAATCTCGAGAAGGGCGTCAGCCTCGGCGGCCACACCGTCGCATTGCCGAACGGCGTCCAGGAGATCGCGATCGGCATCATCACCATCATCATCCTGATGTACTTGCCCACGGGACTGACCCGCAACCAGGAATTCTCCTGGCGCGGATGGCCGTTGCAGCGACGTCTGGCGCGAACCGTCCAGACGGCGCTGAAGGAACTGAACTGACGTCGTTTGCTCAATTGGAGGAGTGGCTCATGCGTTTGAAGACAGTACTTGGCATTCTGGCCGGAGCGTCCGCGCTCTGGTTCACGCCCGCCCAGGCGGCCGACGAGATCGTCGTCGGCTTCGCGACCGCGGCATCCGGATTCATGCAGGCCTATGACAAGCCGGCGCAGGATGCGGCCCTGATCCGGATCGACGAGATCAACAAGGCCGGCGGCCTGCTCGGCAAGAAGATCAAGCCCGTCTTCGCCGACACCAAGACCGACCAGGCCGAAGGCGCCAAAGCCGGTCTTGCGGTGCTCGACCAGGGCGCCGACCTCGTCATCGTCTCCTGCGACTACGACTTCGGCGCACCCGCGGCGCTCCAGGCGCAAGCGGCCGGCAAAGTCTCCTTCTTCCTGTGCGCGGAGTCGATCAAGGCCGGCATTCCCGGCGTCGGCCCCTTCTCGTTCTCGGCCTCGGTGCTGGCGGCCGTGCAAGGCGCGACCATGGCGGAATGGGCCTACAACAAGAAGAATGCGCGCAACTTCTACCGGCTGCTCGATAGCTGGACCGTCTACAACAAGGGCATCTGCGACGGCTTCGACTGGCAGATGCCGCACCTGAAGGAGGCCAAGCTCGTCGGCAGCGACACTTTCAAGAACGATGACGCCTCGATCGCCTCGCAGATCACGCGCATCAAGAGCCTGCCGAAGGAACCCGACGCCATCATGCTCTGCACGATGATGCCGGGCGCCGTTTCCGCCATCAAGCAGATCCGCGCCGCCGGCATCAAGTCGATGATCCTGAACGGCTCGGGCGTCGACGGCAGCTACTGGCTGAACGCCGTGCCCGACCTCTCGAACTTCTACGTCCCCGTGCAGGGCTCGGTCTATGGCGACGATCCCAATCCGAAGGTCAATGAGTTCAACAAGAAGTACAAGGACGTCACCGGCGGCGATCCGTCGAGCCAGTATGTTTATCCGGGCTACGTCCTGATCGACGTCTGGGCCAAGGCGGTCGAACGCGCCAAGTCGACCGATGCGGCGGCGGTCGTAGCCGAGCTCGAGAAGATGAACAACGAATCCACGCTGTTCGGGCCGCGCACCTTCACCAAGGACATCCACCACCAGAACCAGGGCCGCTACCTGATCGTCGACACCGAGGCCGGCAAGCCGAAGGTGGTCGATCAGTGGACGATCTCGGAGAAGATTCCGGTCGACTATCTGGTGTCCAAGTAAGCCGGTAATGCACCGTCCGGGGTACGCCAGGAGCACCCCGGGCGGCCTTGCTTCTTCGTCTGCAAAGTCGTTGGGAGGAAATGGAGAGATGGTCGTGATCAACTGCGACATGGGCGAGGCGTACGGCCTCTACAAGATGGGCGACGACAAGGCACTGATGCCCCATATCGACGTCGCCAACGTCGCTTGCGGCTTTCATGCCTCCGACTTCAATCACATGCGCAAGACGGTGCAGCTCGCCAAGGAGTTCGGCGTCAAGGTCGGCGCGCACCCCTCGCTCCCCGACTTGCAGGGTTTCGGGCGCAGGGAGATGAAGATCAGCCGCGAGGAGCTGGCCAACTGCCTCCTCTACCAGATCGGCGCGCTCAAGGCGTTCCTCGACGCCGAGGGCATGGTGCTCAACCACATCAAGCCGCACGGCGCGCTCTATGGCATGGCCTCGCGCAACGAAGACATCGCCGAAGCGGTGGCCGATGCGGCCGACGTCTACAAGGTGCCCCTGCTCGGCATGAAGGGAACGCTGCATCAAGAGGTCTATGAGCGGCGCGGCCACACCTTCGTCGCCGAATATTATGCCGACCTCGATTACAACGCGGACGGCAGCCTCATCATCACCCGCGAGCACGAAGCCAAGGACCCCGTCGATGCCGCCTCACGGTGCACGCGCGCCGTGAGCGAAGGCAAGACGCGGACGGTAGCCGGAAACGACATCACCGTCGGCGCCGATTCGATCTGCATCCATTCGGACACGCCCAACGCCGTCGCGATCGCAGAGGCCGTTCGCGAGGCAGTCCGCCCCTATCTCACCGCGCGCTGAATGGGCGCGCCAGCAATCAAAGCAGTCACGTCACGAGGAACCCATGGCAACCCAGCAGATCTTCTCGCCGCTCCCGGGCATCTTCTATCGCAAGCCGGCGCCCGACAAGCCCGTCTACAAGAACGACGGTGACGTGGTCGCCGACAGCGACACGATCGGGCTGATCGAGGTGATGAAGTCGTTCAACGAGGTGAAGGCCGGCGCCGCGGGCAAGATCCTGCGTTTCCTCGCCGAGAACGAGGAGCCCGTGATGGCCGGCCAACCGATCGCCGAAATCGACATTTGAGGCTGACCGCATCTCCATGGCGATCAAGAAGCTCCTCATAGCCAATCGCGGCGAGATCGCGGTGCGCATCATCCGCGCAGCGCGCGAACTCGGCATTGCGACCGTCCAGGTCTACAGCAAGGCCGACAAGGACTCGCTCGCCGTCAGGCTCGCCGACGAGTCGATCGAGATCGGACCGCCCCAGGCGTCCAAATCCTATCTCAACCAGGCCGTCATCCTCGATGCAGCCAGGAGCACCGGCGCGGACGCCATTCATCCCGGCTACGGCTTCCTGGCCGAGAATGCCGAGTTCGCGGCGGCCGTCGAGGCGGCGGGGTTGATCTTCGTCGGCCCGACCGCGCAATCGATCCGGCTGATGGGCGACAAGGTCGCCGCGCGCGGGGCAGCTGCTTCCGCTGGCGTTCCGACCGTCCCCGGCAGTCAAGGTCGCCTGGAGTCGGCAGAGGCCGCCTTCGCGCTGGTCGACAAGACCGGCTTCCCCGTGATGATCAAGGCGGCGGCCGGCGGAGGCGGACGCGGCATCCGGATCGCGCATTCGGCGGACGAGTTTCATCATTTGATGCCGCAGGCACAGGCTGAGGCGCTCGCCGCCTTCGGGGATGGCGGGCTCTATGTCGAGAAGCTGATCGAAGGCGCAAGGCACATCGAGGTACAGGTGCTCGGCGACGGACACGACGTCATCCATTGCTTCGAGCGCGAATGCTCGTTGCAGCGTCGCCGCCAGAAGGTCTGGGAAGAAGCCCCCTCGCCTTCGCTGGCTCCAGCCATCCGCGAAAAACTTTGTGTCTCTGCTGTCGCGCTGGCCAAGGCGGTCAACTATCGCGGCGCCGGAACGCTCGAATATCTCTACGACGACAAGACGCACGAATTCTATTTCCTTGAGATGAATACCCGCATCCAGGTCGAGCATCCCGTAACCGAGATGATTACCGGCATCGACCTCGTGCGCGAGATGATCCGGATCGCCGGTGGCGAGCGCCTGCGCGTTCGCCAGGACGAGGTGCGCGTGAGCGGCCATTCGATCGAAGTGCGCATCAATGCCGAGGATCCAGCCAGGAATTTCCAGCCGAATCCGGGGATCGTCAGCGCGCTCAGCGTGCCCGGCGGCGACGGCGTGCGCTTCGACAGCATGCTCTATCAAGGCTACGCGGTGCCGCCCTTCTACGACAGTCTGCTCGGCAAGCTGATCGTGCACGACAAGGACCGGCCGGGCGCGATCCGAAAGCTCGACCGCGCGCTTGCCGACCTCAACGTCGAGGGCCTCGCGACGACGAAGCCGCTGCATCAGGCACTCGTGCGCGACGCCGACGTGCAGGCCGGACGCTTTCATACCGCCTGGCTCGAGCCATGGCTGGAATCCCACGCCGCGACGCTTGCGGCGCCGTTACCTACCGCAAAGGTTGCTCCATGATCGCGAGAGAACCCGCCCCGTCAACAACAGGAGGCCGCTAGTCATGCAAACCCGATTTTCCTTCGGCGGCGATGAGCACATCTTCGCCGAAGTCGGCGAAGCGATGTCGCTGGAGGCATTCTTCAAAAGCCTCTTCGTCACCAACGCAGTGCGCGACGCCAAGATCAAGGGCGTGACCGAGATCTGCCCGGCGAATGCGTCCTACCAGATCAAGTTCGATCCTGATCAGATCAAGCCCGACGATCTCCTCACCGAGCTCAAGCGGCTGGATACGGGGTCCGAGAAGTCCGAGCCGGTGATCAAGACGCGGATCATCGAAATCCCCGTGCTTTACAACGATCCCTGGACGCACGAGACCCTGATGCGCTTCCGCGAGCGCCATCAGGATCCGAACGGGACCGATCTCGAATACGCTGCGCGCATCAACGGACTCGAGAGCGTCGATGCCTTCATCAAGGCGCATTCGAGCGCCCCATGGTTCGTCTCGATGGTCGGCTTCGTCGCAGGCCTGCCCTTCCTCTACCAGATGGTGGAGCGCAAGCGGCAGCTTCAGGCGCCGAAATATCTGCGGCCGCGCACGGACACGCCAAAGCTCACCGTCGGGCACGGTGGATGCTTCAGTTGCATCTATTCGGTGCGCGGTGCCGGCGGCTACCAGATGTTCGGCATCACGCCGATGCCTATCTACGATCCCAATCAGAAGATCAGCTACCTGCGCGACTTCATGTGCCTGTTCAGACCGGGCGACATCGTGAAGTGGAAGCCCATCGACCGGGCAGCCTATGACGCGGCGGTCGCCGACGTCGATGCCGGTCGTTTTGCTCCTGTCATTCGCGATGTCTCGTTCTCGCTGACCGATTTCAACCGCGACATTGACGCCTATAACCGCAAGCTCGATGGAGTCCTCCATGGCCATTAAGGTTTTGAAGCCGGGTCTTGCGACCACCGTCCAGGACCTCGGGCGTCCCGGCTACTATCACATCGGTATCCCGCTTTCCGGCGGCATGGACCGTCACGCGCTCGCGGCCGCCAATCTGCTGGTCGGTAACCCGGAAGGTGCGGCCGTGCTCGAAGCCGTGTTCATGGGGCCAGAACTCGAATTCACCGAGGACGCCACGGTCGCGATCACCGGCGCCGAGTTACCACCGAAGCTCGATGGCGAACCGCGCGAGACCTGGACCAGCTTCAAGGTGAGGCGTGGCCAGATCCTCTCGTTCGATTTCCTCAAGCAGGGCGCGCGCGGCTACATCGCGGTCGCCGGCGGCATCGACGTTCCCGTCGTTCTCGGCTCGCGCTCGACCTATGCGCTCGGCGCGCTCGGCGGCTTCAAGGGCCGAAAGCTCGAAGCCGGCGACGAGTTGCCGGTCGGCAAGGCCGCAGCGGCCGTGAAAGATGGCCGCACGGCCGCGAAGGACCTGCGCGGCCAGCCGGCCGGCATGCCGACAGAGCTGCGTGCCATGCCGGGGCTTTACTGGCACCGCATCACCGAGGCTGCCGGCAACGCCTTCTTCTCCGACACCTGGAAGGTTGCCCCTGAAGCGGATCGCATCGGCTACCGTTTCAAGGGCGGCAAATCGCTCGAATTCGTTCCACGCGAGCCGCCGTTCGGCGCCGGCTCCGATCCGTCCAACATCACCGATGCCTGCTATCCCTACGGCTCGATCCAGGTGCCCGGCGGCACCGAGCCGATCGTGCTGCATCGCGATGCAGTCTCGGGCGGTGGATATTTCATGGTCGGCACCGTCATCGCCGCGGACATGGATTTGATCGGCCAGCTTCAGCCCAACACGCCGGTGAAGTTCGTCAAGGTCGGCATGGATCAGGCGCTTGCAGCCCGCAAGAACCGGGCGGAGTTGCTGGGCAAACTCCGGACAGCCCTGGCGTAATCGCCGGAGGTCCGCATGATCTGTCAGCGCCCGACCGGTACCGGTCGGGGCGAACAGGTGTGTTTGTGCCCCACATTTGCCCTGACGGCCGTCCTGCCAGGCCTCCTCGTTCGGCACGAGAGTTGCACAGGACACGCTGGGGCTGAGAAACACCAGACATGAGCTATGCAAACATCGGAACAACCGCGATGTCCGTTTCTCTGAAACAGATCCGCTATTTCGTCGCCGCTGCCGAGACCGGACGCATCAGCCAGGCAGCCATGGACCTCAACGTCTCGCAATCGGCCGTGACTGCGGCGATCCAGCAGCTCGAAGCGACCGTTTGCGCGCGCCTCCTGGAGCGCACGCCGAACGGCGTGATCGTGACCATGGAAGGCAGTCGCTTCCTGTCCCAGGGCCGCCAGATTCTTGCTGCGGTCGCCGAAGCGGTGCGGAGCACGCATATGTCCGCGGGGCCGCTGTTCGGGACGGTGCGCATCGGCGTGACCTACACGGTGTCCGGCTATTTCCTGCCGCGTCACCAGATGCGTTTCCAGGCGAGCTTTCCCGGCATCACCATCGAGCTGTTCGAGGCCCCGCGCGACGTGCTCGAGCGTGCGCTCGTCGACGGCGCGCTCGATCTCGCGGTGATGCTGGTCTCCAACCTGCGCGACAATGCCATGCTCGTCAGCGAGACCTTGCTGCGCTCGCCGCGCCGTCTGTGGCTTGCACCTGAGCACCCACTGACCCGCGCGGAGCGGGTCCACCTGGCGGAGATCGCGACCTATCCTTACGTCATGCTCACCGTCGACGAGGCCAAGCACACCTCGATGCGCTATTGGACCCATGCGGCGCTCGAACCGAAAACCGTCTTCCGCACCTCCTCGGTCGAAGCGGTGCGCTCCATGGTTGCAGGCGGCATGGGCATCGCCATTCTGTCCGATCTGGTCTACCGGCCCTGGTCGCTGGAAGGGCAGCGGATCGAGACCCGCGTCATCGAGGATGAGGTTCCCAGCATGGACGTAGGCCTCGCCTGGCGGCGCGACACCAAACTGTCGGAAGCCGCCAGGGCATTCCTCGATTTCATGCGCTTTGCGGTTGCCGGCGTCGGTCCGGCCAGGCCCCCGGTCAGCCTCGACCATCGGCATCGGGCCGAGGAGGCGATCGAAATCTAAGATATCTGTTTCCGTTTTATTCGGCTTGACGCCGTCCGGCTGCCCTCGCCACACTTGCGCGGGGACACGACGACCGGAGACACAGCCGGCGGCGGGGAGTGAGACATGCAAGTCACCTACGCGACCACCGACATCCCATTGCAAGCCCGCCGTCAGTACTGGCAGGACGTCGTCTCCAGGACTTATTTCTCGCTGGACCTGCGTTTTCCGAGCCGTAGCGACTTCAACGCCAGCCTCGGGGCCTGGTCCATGGGGCCCGTCTCCGTATCCCGAAACATTGCGAACGGCCTGCTTTACAAGCGTCATGAGCGGCATCTCCAGAATGAGCGGGAAGAATCCTTCCTGATCACCGTGCCCGAGCTCGCCGAGATCCGCTTCGAGCAGGACGGCAAGGATGTGCGCTGCCGGCCTGGCGCCTTCGTGATCGAGCGTAGCCATCTGCCTTACGAATTCAGCCACCATGATCCGGCGGCGCTATGGGTGCTGAAAATCCCGAGCGGCGTTCTGCGCGCCCGCATCACGCGCCCCGAACGTCTCGCCACGCTGCAATTCGATGCCAGCCGCAGCGTCGGCGCGCTATTCGTCGACACGCTACGGCTGGCCGGCGAACGCATCGGCGAGATGGACGAGACGGCACGCGCGATGATGGGCAAGCATCTCATCGAGCTCCTGGCGATGGCCATCGAGTCCGACGACCGCGTGCTGACCGGACACTCCTCGTCCGTGCGCAACGGCCATTTGCATCGCTGCGAACATTTCATCCGCAGTCGCCTCGAGGACATGCGGCTCACGCCCCAGATGATCGCCGACGGCTGCGGCATCTCGCTTCGATATCTGCACCAGATTTTCGAGGGAGAGGGCATGACCGTCTGCGCCTATATCCGCAACCAGCGCCTTTCGATGTGCGATGCCCTGCTGCGCGATCCCAATTGCCGCAAGAGCATTTCGGAGATTGCCTATCAATGGGGCTTTGCCGACCAGGCACAGTTCAGCCGCAACTATCGCGGCCGGTTCGGTCGTACACCGAGCGAGGCGCGAGCGACATCGCGCGCCTCCACCTCCTGAAATAACGTCAACTGAGGTCCGAATGACCGTTTCTTAGGCAATCCGCCGGCGGTCCGGGCACGCACGCCCATCGCTCTCTCGCACAAATCTTCCTGCGCTCAGCGTCAAGAAGGCAAGCCGCCGATCTGCCTATGATCGGCGAAACGCTTGTTCGAAAGGAAGACGCATGGTGCAGAACCTTCGTGTGGCCGTCGATGTCGGCGGCACCTTTACCGACATCTGCATCATGGATGAGACGACCGGCCTCATCCGGATCGAGAAGACATCATCCACGCGCGATCCCATCGAAGGCATCATGGGCGGCGTGTCCAAGGCGGGAATCGATCTGTCCAAGGTCGCCTTGTTCTCGCACGGCACCACGGTCGCCACCAACGCGCTGATCACGCGCCGCCTGCCCCGCACCGCCGTGGTGACGACCAAAGGCTTTCGCGACGTCATCGAGATCCGTCGCGCCAACAAGGAAGATCTCTGGGACACCTACAAGGACGTCGTCAAGCCGTATGTTCCGCGACGCGACCGCCTGACCGTGCCCGAACGGGTCGATGCCGGTGGCAAGGTGATCGAACCGCTCGACGTCGAGGCCGCGCGCAACGTCGCGCGCATCCTCAAGCGCCGGGGTGTGGCCGCGGTCGCGGTGTGCTTCATGAACGCCTATCTCAATGGCGCCAACGAGCGCGCGATGCGCGACATCCTGCTCGCGGAGATGCCCGACATCCCGGTCTCGATCTCCTCACAGGTGCTTCCTGAAATATTCGAGCACGAGCGGTTTTCGACGACGGTTGCCAATGCCGTCGTGAGTCCGGTCGTCGTGAACTATACGAGCCGGCTCGGCGATCGCCTCGCTCACGAAGGCTACTCCCGCGATCTCCTTCTGCTTCACACCGGCGGCGGCGTGATGACGCCGGCCAGCGTGAAGGATTTTGCCGCGCGCCTCGCCGGCTCCGGCATTGCTGCCGGTGCCATCGCCAGCCGCTACGTCGCCGGCCTCTGCGGCTTTCCCAATTCGATCGGCCTCGACATGGGCGGCACCTCGACCGACGTGTCGCTGGCCTATGAGGGGCAGTCGCGCATCACCAAGGACTGGCATATCGAGTTCGGCTATCCGATCCGCTTTGCCTCGATCGAGGTGCTCACCATCGGCGCCGGCGGCGGGTCGCTGGCCTGGACCGATCCGGCGGGCTCCTTGCGCAACGGTCCGCAATCGGCGGGCGCCTATCCCGGACCGGCCTGCTACGGCAACGGCAACACCCAGCCGACCAACACGGATGCCAACGTCACGCTGGGCCGGCTCGGCACCAACCTCGCCGGCGGCAAGGTAAAGCTCGACCCCGCGCTGGCCGAACGGGCCGTCGAGGACGGCGTTGCAAAGCCGTTCGGCCTCGGCCTGCACGAGGCCGCGGACGCGATCGTCAAGGTGGCCAATGCCAACATGTCGGATGCGGTGCGGTTGATCTCGATCAGCCGCGGCTACGACCCACGCGACTTCGCGCTGGTGGCCTTTGGCGGCGCGGGTGCCCTGCATGGGGTCGACGTCGCGCGCGAGCTCGCGATCCCCGTCGTGATCGTGCCGCCCAACCCCGGCGTGACCTCGGCGCTCGGCTGCCTGCTGGTCGACATGCAGCACGATTTCTCGCAGAGCTGCATGGTTGACGCGGCCGACGCCAACGCCGCCGACATCGAGGCGCAGTTCGCGGCGTTGGAGAAGGACGCTCTCGCGCGACTGACCCATGAGGGCGTCGCCCAGAAGGACATCGTGCTCCAGCGCTCGATTGACATGATGTACCGCGGCCAGTGGCGCTCGCTCGCCGTCAACGCACCGCGCCCGATCGGTGCGATCGCCGAACTCGTGCAGAGCTTCCACGCCGAGCATCAGCGCGAGTACAATTTCCGTCGCGATAGCGCGCCGGTCAGCTTCTTCCGCCTCAATCTGAAGGCGGTCGGCATCGTCCCCAAGGCCGAATTTGCCGTTCACCAACCGACCGGCGTGATCCCTGAGCCGGTCGGCCGCCGCAGGGTCTGGTTCGACGGCAACGGGCTCGACACACCCGTCTACGAGCGCGACGACCTCCCCTGCGGCTTCTCCTTCCAGGGCCCCGCGATCATCGAGCAGGTCGATGCGACCACCGTCGTGCCGCCCGGCGCCAGCGCCGAGGTCGACAAATATCTCAACATCATCATCCGCGTGAAGGAGTGAACCATGGCCGGAGATCTCCCGCTCGACCCCGTGACCTTCGAGGTTCTCAAGAACTCCTTCATCACCAGCGTCGACCAGATGGGCGAGCAGGTGCTGCGGACGTGCTACTCCTTCGTCATCTACAACCGTGACTTCTCGAGCGCGCTGCACGATGCCAAGGGCGAATGTGCGGCCCAAGGCAATCAGGACATCGCGGTCCACGTCGGCACGCTGCACTTTACCTGCCAGGACGTGATGCGCCATTTCGATGGCGACATGCATGAGGGCGACGTCTTCGCCATCAACGATCCCTATGCCGGTGGCACGCACTTTTCCGACGTCCGCTTGATCCGCCCGATCTTCGCGGACGGCAAGATCATCGCCTTCAGCCAGTCCAATGGTCACTGGTCGGATGTCGGCGGCAGCGTGCCCGGCTCGTTCGACGTCGCCGCACGCGAAATGTTCCGCGAGGGACTGCGCATCACGCCGATCCGCCTGTTCGACAAGAAAGGCCTCAAGAAGGATGTCGCACATCTCATCGCCTCCAACACGCGCGACCCGGCCTCGATCATCGGCGACATCCAGGCCCAGGCGGAGGCAACAGCGGTCTGCGGGCGCGAGATCCTGCGCCTCGTCAACAAATACGGCCGCGACACTGTCGAGACCGGGCTTGCCGCCGTGCAGGATTATGTCGAGCGCTCGGCGCGCCAGCGTATCGCGGCGCTGCCCGACGGTGAATGGGAGACGGTCGACTTCATCGACCGCGATCCGGCCGGCGGCGAAGGAATGATCCCGATCCGCATCAAGATGACAATCAAGGGCGACCGGGCCATCTACGATTTCACCGGCAGCCATCCGACCATCGGCTCGATCTACAACTCGGCGTTCGGCTCGACATTCTCGGCCGTTGCGGCCGGCATGAAGACGTTCTTCCCCGACCTGCCGCTGAACTCCGGCTTCTATCGCTGCTTCGAGATCATCGCGCCCGAGGGCTCGATCGTCGATGCCAAATGGCCGATCGCGGTCACCGGCTTCCTGATGCCGTTCGAGAAGGTCATGAACTCGATCTACGAGATGTGGTCGAAGCTGATGCCGGAACGGGCCCTCGCCTGCGCCTTCAATCTCGAATATCTGCTCACCGGCGGACTCGATGCACGCAGCTCGGACAAGCCGATCTTCATGTTCTACGACTGGCTCCCGGGCGGCTGGGGCGGCCGCAACGGCAAGGACGGCAGCAATGTCACCACGGCCTGCTTCGGCACCGGGCTGATGTCGCAACCGGTCGAAGGCCAGGAGCGCGCCAATCCGATCCTGACCACCGAATGCGAGATCCTGAAGGACTCCCCCGGTCCCGGCAAATGGCGCGGTGGCGCCGGCGTGGTGAAGACGTCGCGCATGCTCCAGGCCGAGAAGACCGTCATCTCCTACATCTGCGACCGCGAGCGCGCCGTGGTGTGGGGCATCGAGGGCGGCCTGCCCTCCATGCCGCACGGCCTGACTTTGAAGCGCGCGGGCAGCAAGGCCGAGGAGCGGCTCGGCTCGATCTTCTCGGACGTCCCGATCGGCGAAGGCGATGTCTTCTCACGCCCGACCGCCGGCGGCGGCGGGTTCGGCGATCCGCTCGAACGCGACCCGAACCTCGTGATCGAGGATATCAAGGACGACTACGTCTCGGTCGAACGCGCGGCCAAAGATTATGGCGTCGTCGTCCACACGATCGACGCGGAGCTTTGCAGCTACGAGGTCGACAAGGTCGCGACCGACGCCCTGCGCGCCAAGATCCGGGCCGAGCGCGTCGCCAACGTCCGGCTGGACCCGGAAGTCGTGGCGGAGCGCTATCGCAGCGGCGCGATCAACGCATTCGACGTGATCCGCAAGCACGCCGTGATCCTCGACTGGGGCACCGGAGCGTTGCTTCCCGAATCCACACGCCAGTTCCGCGACGTATTCGAGCGACGCTCGGTCGCGATGTGGACCTGATCTCCATCGGCAACCGCGCCGCCCACGGGCGACGTGGCGCGTGCACAAAAGAGGATCCGAAGCCGTCGGTCCTTATCTTTCATTCGAACCCTGAGGATTGCGCTATGACGAGCACGACACGTCTTTCTCCCAACCGGTTTCGGCCGATCCGCTCCGCTCTCGGCCTGGCTGCTCTCGCACTTGCCACCACGGCGATGACACCGGCCGCGGCCGACACGTCCTGGTTCCCGATGAAGGTTTACGACGCGTCATCGGGTACGCCCAAGCCTGCCGAGTACACGCCGCTGCCGAAGGCCGAGAAGCCCTACAAACTCTGCGTCCTCTTTCCCCATATGAAGGACAGTTTTTGGGTCGCCGTCGCCTACGGCATCGTGAAGCAAGCGGAGGCGATGAACGTCAACATGAACCTTTACGAAGCCGGCGGTTACGAGAACCTGCCCAAGCAGCTCTCGCAATTCGATGACTGCATGGCGAGCGGTCCCGATGCCATCATCGTCGGAGCCATCTCGGGCGCCGGACTGAGCAAGAAGTTCGAAGAGGCCAAGGTCAAGGGCGTTCCGGTCGTCGGCGTCACCAATCCGCTGCCACCCAACGCCCTGCCCGCTGCCAACTATGTCGACTTCGTCGCCATGGGTGAGGTCACCGGCGAAGGCCTGCTGGCTCAGACCAAGCCCGGCGACAAGCTCAACATCGTGACGTTCCCCGGACCGGCCGGCTCGGGCTGGGCGGAGTCGTTCAACGAAGGCTTCAAGAAAGCCGTCGCCAAGAACGCAAACGCCAAGATACTGGCCGAGAAATTCGGCGACTCCGGTGTCGCGGTGCAGCTCCAGCTCATCCAGGACGCGTTGCAGGCCAATCCCAGCATGAACGTGATCTGGGGCACCGCGCCAACGGCTGAGGCCGCGATCGGCGCCGTCGCCGAGGCCGGCCGAAGCGACCTGAAGATCGTGTCGTCCTACGAAAACCAGGCCATGCTCGACGCGCTGAACCGGGGCGACATTCTCGCTTTCGCAACCCAATATCCGGTCGGCGAAGGTGCGATCGCAATCGACCAGGCGGTGCGTCTCATCGAGAAGAAGCCGGTGATGAGCCTAGTCCAACCGGTGGCCGCGGTGATCGACAAGACCACAGTGCCGAAACTGCAGATGGACCTCGTGCTGGCGCCGGCAAGCTGGACCCCGGTCTACTCGGTCAAGGCCAAGTAAACCTAGCGGATAACTCTTGAGGCAGGAGATACATCTCCTGCCTCTCGTCCCAACGGCCTGCGGAGCAGCAGATGGATGTCGACGTCGACCCGAGGCCGGACAAGCCTCTGCTTCAATTGCGAGGTATCTCGAAGCATTTCACGGGCGTCCGCGCGCTTAACCGGGTCGATCTCGATGTCCGTGCCGGCGAGTTGCACGTCCTGTTCGGCGAGAACGGCGCCGGCAAATCGACCCTGATCAACGTGGTCTCGGGGACGTTTCCGCCCGACGAAGGCACGTTCCATTTCGACGGTGAGGAGATCAGTCATCTCACGCCGCAACGGGCGCGCGCGATCGGCATCAGCCCGGTTTTTCAGGAATTTTCGCTCGTTCCAAGCCTCACCGTGGAAGAGAACCTGTTTCTCGGCCGGGAGATCACGAGCAGCGGCGTCCTGCGTGCCCGCCAGATGCGCAAGCGCGCGCAGGCGCTCATCGACGAGCTCGGCTTCGACCTCGATCCCTCACGGCGGGTCGATGACCTCTCCCGCGCGCATCAACAGATGGCCGAGATCGCCAAGGCGCTGCTCGGCAAGGTGCGCCTGCTGATCCTCGACGAGCCGACCGCTTCGCTCACCGAGCGCGAGACCGGACGGCTATTCGAGCTGATCGCCCGGCTCAAGAGCCAGAATGTCGGGCTGATCTACGTGTCGCACCGCATGCGCGAGATCCGCGCGCTGGCCGACCGCGTGACCGTGCTCCGCGACGGCCGCCACATCCGCACGCTCGATGCTGCGACATCGACCGACGGCGAGCTGGTGGAGTTGATGACCGGCCGCAAGATCGATCTGCTGTTTCCGACCATCGCGCACAAGCCGGACAAGGTGATGGTCGACGTCGAAAACCTGACGCTTGCCGACGGCAGCGTTCGCGATGTGAACCTCTATGCCCGGACCGGCGAGATCACCGGCATCGCCGGCCTCGTCGGCTGCGGCAAGTCGGAGCTGATCCGCGCCATCTATGGCATCGAGCCGGCGACGTCTGGCGTGATCCGGATCGACGGCGCGCCTTATGAGTTTCCGGCCCCGCGACGCAGCCTAAAGCGCGGCATTGCCTATTTCCCCGCCAACCGGATCGCCGAAGGGCTCGCGCTGTCCCGGCCGATCCGCGAGAACGCCTCGATGACGGTGCTCGACCTGCCTGCCTTCGCCCGCTTCGGCGTGCTGCGGCAGGCCGCGGAGCGCGCAAGGATTGCCGACATCATGGCGCAGTTGCAGCTCAGGCCGCCGAATATCGAACGCGCCGCCGGCGCCCTGTCCGGTGGTAACCGCCAGAAAGTGATGCTGGGGCGCGCGCTGACGCGTGAGTTGACCGTGTTCCTGTTCGACGAGCCCAGCGTCGGCATCGACGTCGGCGCCAAGCTCGAAGTCTACGAGTTCATGAAACGGCTGGTCGAGGCTGGCGCCGCCGTCATCGTGGTGTCGTCGGAATTGCCGGAGGTGCTGGCGCTGTCGAACCGGCTCTATGTCATGCATCACGGCCGTATCGCCGCCGAACTGACAGGCGCCGAGAAAACAGAGCAGAACGTGCTTTCGAGCTTCTTCCGCGACCATCTCACGGCGGAGGTTGCATGAGCACGGCGCTGATCACCGCGGGGCCGCAGAACTCGATCGGTCTCCGATCGATCGCCGGCCGCATCGGCCTTCTGCCGGCTCTTTTGGTGCTGCTCGTGGCCGGCATGTCAGCGGTCGATCCCCAGTTCTACGGCATCATCAACATCCTCAATATCCTGCGTAACGCCTCCCTGCTGGCCATCGTCGCCAGCGGCCAGGCGCTCGTGATCGTCGCAGGCGGTTTCGATCTGTCGGTCGGTGCCGTCGTCGCCCTCGCGAGTGTCGTGACCGCCAAGACAATGGCGACCACCGCTGCCGCGTTTCCCGGGAACACCGCCCTCATCATTGCAAGCGGCGTCGCAGCCGGTCTCGGCTGCGGGATCGTGGTCGGGCTCGTCAACGGATTTTGCGTGGCAAAACTCAAGGTCTCCGGCTTCGTGGTGACCCTGGGCACGATGTCGGCGACCGCAGGCGTCGGCCTCATGATCACGAACGGAATCCCCGTTTACGGCATGCCCGACATCTTCGTGAAGGGCTTTGGGCGCGCGCAGGCGTTCGGCCTGCCGACCGCCGTCCATGTCGCGCTGATCGTGATCCTCGTGATGGTGTTCGCACAGCGACGCACGCTGTTCGGCCGCTACGTCTACGCGATCGGCGGAAATGTCGACGCGGCGGTGGTGTCGGGCGTGTCGATCCAGCGCCACATCGTGGGTACTTACGTCGTCTCGAGCGTGCTAGCGGCGCTGGTCGGTATTCTGCTCACCGCGCAGGTCGGCTCCGGCCAGGCAAGCTTTGGCGGCGATCGAATGATGCTGCAATCGATTGCGGCGGCCGTCATCGGCGGGGTGAGCTTGCGTGGTGGCGTCGGCCGGGTCGAGATCGTCGCCATCAGCGCGTTGTTCCTGACCATCCTTGGCAATGCACTCAACCTTCTGCACGTCGACTCGCGGCTACAGCCGGTCTTCCTCGGCGTGATCATGGTGGCGGCCGTGGCGCTGGACGAACTCAGCCGACGGAGGAACGCCCGTGTCTGACCTCGAATTGTCCGTCATGGCCGGGGACACGGATCGCGCCAAACCGCTGTTAGGCCGCTGGCTTTGGAATGCGGTACTGCCGGCTGCGCTGGTGGCGTTGTTGCTCGGCTTCGCCGCGTTCGACCATGGCGTGCTCTCGCCAGCCAACCTGCTCAATATTGCCCAGCAGACCAGTTACCTCGCTCTGTTCGCGATGGCCCAGACCGTGGTCATCCTGACGCGCGGCTTCGACCTCGCGCTGGGGCCAACGGTATCGATGGTGAGCGTCGGCACCGCGCTCGCCATGGCCGGTGCCACGGCGACGGGTCACGACACCAGCTTGGTGCTGTTCGCCGGGCTCGGCGCCGGCTTCGGCCTCGGCATCGCCTGCGGTCTCTTCAACGGCGTGGTCATTGCGCTGCTCGGCGTCAATCCCTTCGTCGCGACCCTCGGCAGCTACAACATCGCGATCGGGATTGCGACCACGCTCTCCTCCGGCCGGCCCGTGCAAGGCGTGCCGAAGCTCTTCTCGCAAATATTCTATGGCGGCAGCATCTTCGGCGTGCCAGCGGCCATCGCAATCACCGTCGCCATCGGCATCGCGCTCCACCTGGTCCTCTCGCGCACCGTGTTCGGGCGATCGCTCTATATCATCGGCACCAATCCACGCGCGGCCGCGGTCGCCGGCCTGCCGGTGAAACGCATCCTGGTCGCGACCTATGTGCTGTGCTCGGCCCTTGCCGCGCTCGGCGCGATCATGATGACGGCCCGCACCGGATCGGGCGAGCCGAACCTTGGCGGTGCGTTATCGCTGCAAGCGATCGCCGGCGCCGTGGTCGGCGGAACGAGCCTGGCAGGCGGGCGTGGCGGTGTCGGCACCGCCGTGCTTGGTGCGTTGTTCATCACGATCCTGTCCAACGGCATGAACCTCACCCGCATCGACGGATACGTCCAGATGGTCGTGCTGGGCGCGATCGTCATCGTCGGCGTGCTGCTCGATCGCCTGCGAATGGAGCGTAGCCAATGATCCCCGGCTCTCCCATGCAACGCGTCCCGGCCGCGGCGCACAATGCGGCGTCATCGATCCATGTCGCGCATTCGCTTGCAAATGCGCTCGATGCACTCAGCGAATGGGGTTCGGCTGGCGCCGTCTTTGCTGGCGGCACCTGGATCATGAGATCACCGATCCGGCACGAACCGTTGAGAGAACACTATGTTGCGATAGGCCGGATCGCCGAACTCGGAGCGGTCCGGATCGGGACCGACGTGGTCGAGATCGGACCCGTGGTGACGCACGCGGCACTCGCGGCTGCATTGGCCGATCTGCCCGAATTCAATGTCCTTGCCGCGGCCGCCGGTCGTTCCGCGAACCCGGCGATCCGCGCGATGGCGACAATCGGCGGCAATCTTGCAACGCCAGGCTTCGCCGCAGCCGATTGCGTACCGGCGTTGCTCTGCCTCGATGCCGAGATCGAGGTCGCAGGCCGGGAGGGCCGCGAACGGATGAAGCTCGAGCACTTTCTCCAGATTCGGTCGACCTTGGCGCCCGGCCGACTTGTCACGCAAATCGTCGTGCCCCGCAGCGAACGCAAGACTGCTCATGCCCGCCTTCCCTTGCGCAAAGCCGGCGATTATCCGGTTGCCATCGTCAGCTTCTCGGTCAGCGTCGATGCGGCGGGTCGGGTGCAGGCTGCACGGATTGCGGTCGGTTCTGTCGAGCCGGTTGCGCGGCGATGGGAGCGGCTCGAGGCCGCCCTGATCGGACGTCAGCTCGACGCCGAGGGAGCGGCGCGGACCGCAACTGAACTGGCGGAAGAATTCGTCGGCCGCGACGGCGTTGACGCGCCAGCCTGGTATCGCGTCAGCGTGTTGCCGAGCCTCGTTCGCCGCGCGGCCGCTGCCGCGCTTGGCGCCTAGACCATCGGGGATGCACATGGCTCTCAGCCTGACCGTCAACGGCGATCGCGTCGCCTCCACCGCCGATCCTGCCGCCCCGCTCGTCGATATCCTCCGTGAGGAACTTCATCTGACCGGCGCAAAGCCAGTCTGTCGCGAGGGCTTTTGCGGCGCCTGCATGGTGCTCATCGACGGCAAGCCCACGCCCTCCTGCCTGACGCCGGCCGCGCTCGCCGATGGTTGCGAGATCCAGACGGTCGAGGGCCTCGCGACACCCGGCCAGTTGAACCGCATCCAGGCAGCACTCGACGCCAGCGATGCCGTTCAGTGCGGCATGTGCTTTCCCGGCATGGTGGTCAGCCTGACGCATCTCCTGACGGCCAGCCCCGACGCCACGCGCGAGGACATTCGTGCGGCGCTGACCGGTAACATCTGTCGCTGTACCGGCTACGAACGCATCATCGATGCGACGCTGCTCGCATTGGCCACGAAATAATCGGGAGACGCTGACATGTCCGACGTTTCCGCGACTATGGATCTCCGCCGGCGCGACGCTGCTGACAAGCTGCGCGGCCGCACCCGCTATACCGTCGATCGCTATCTGCCGGGCATGCTGCACGCCGCGGTGCTGCGCGCCAGCGTGCCATCGGGACGGATCGTCCGTCTCGATACCTCCAGAGCCGCCCGCATGCCCGGCGTGCGTGCAATCGTGACGGCCGCGGACGCACCCGGCATGATGGGGATCGGCATCGCCGACCATCCGCTCTTCGCTCGTGATGTCATCCGCTATGACGGCGAACCGCTCGCCGCGATCGCGGCCGGTACATTGGCGCAAGCACAGGCGGCGCTCGCGGCGATCGACGTGGAGATCGAGTCCCTGCCGGCCGTACTGACCATGGCGGACGCGCTCGTACCCGATGCCCCCCTGGTTCACCCCAACTGGCGCGACTACGAAGTCTTGTTTGAAGGCGGCGCACGCGAAGGCAACATCGCCTGGGAGGCGACCGTCGTCCGCGGCGATGTCGATGCCGCCTTTGCCCGGCCGGACGTCGAGATCGTGGAAAGCTCCTTCCGCGTCGGTCGGCAGAACCACGTCGCGTTCGAACCGCGCGCGGTGGTCGCGAGTTACGAGGACGGGAGGTTCCACATCGAAACATCGACACAGGTCCCTTGGGGAATCCGCAACGCCACCGCGCGCGTTCTGGGTGTACCGGCATCGCAGGTCCGCGTCACGGTGCCGCCGGTTGGCGGTGGCTTCGGCCTCAAGTTCGATCTCGCGATCGAACCCTTCGCCGCCCTCCTCGCCCGCGCCAGCGGCCGGCCGGTCCGGCTCGTCAATTCGCGCGAGGAGGAGATGCTCACATGCCTGTTTCGTGAAAATGCCGAGATCCGGATTCGTTCGGCGGTAACGCGCGAGGGCGAGATCGTCGGCCGCGAGGCGGTCGTGCTGATGGACTGCGGCGCCTATGGCGGCGAGCAGATTTTCCTGACCACCATGACTGCGCACACGCTCGGCGGCAATTACAAACTCGGCAGCGTGCGCCTGGTCTCGCGCGCGGTCTACACGAACACCGCGCCAAACGGTGCCTTCCGTTGCTGCAACGGAGTCTACAATACCTTCGCGCTGGAACGGCATACCGACGAGATCGCCGCCAGGATCGGCATGGATCCGCTACTTTTCCGCCGCCGCAACGTGCTCGGCGACAAGGATCTTGGCGCCACGGGCCAGGTGTTCGAAGCGGACGTGCTCCGAGCGATGCTCGACCGGATGGACACGCTGCGTGATGCCGTTGTTCCGCCACCCGCGCGCACCGACGGCCGGCTCTATGGACGCGCGACAACCGTCGGCACTTGGTTCGTCTTCGTCGGACCGTCCGCGGCGACCGTAAACATGAATGCCGATGGCACGGCCACGCTCGTAACCTCGGGCGTCGAGATCGGATCCGGCTCGATGGTGCAAAGCCTGCCGCAGATCGTCGCGAGCACGCTCGGCATTGCGCCCGAGAGCGTTACCGTGCGCGCCGCCGATACGGATGCCGCCGGTTACGATGTCGGCGTCGGCGGCGGTCGCACCACCGTCTCGCTTGGTGCGGCGAGCCTCTCGGCGGCACAGGACGTGCGCACGAAACTACTGAAAGTTGCTTCAGAAATGATCGAGGCGGCGCCCGAGGATCTCGTCATGCGCCATGGGCGGATCGAGATCGCCGGCGCGCCGGGCTCGGGCCGCACCATCGCGGAGGTCGCGACCTGTGCCCAGGCAAAGAGTGGCCCAGTGTCCGGGACCGGCGCTTTCACGGGCACAGGCGTGCCGGCGATGCCCGGATGCGTCGCCGGCCATTTCATCGATGCGATCGACATCCCCGTCTTCGCCGTCCACGACTGCGAGGTCGCCGTCGATCCGGAGACCGGGCATGTCGAGGTACTGAACTATCGTGTGGTTCAGGACGTCGGCCGCGCACTGAACCCGCGCGCGATCCACGGCCAGATCCAGGGCGGTGTCGTGCAAGGGCTGGGCTATGCCTTGCACGAAGAAGTAACCATCGGCAGCAACGGTCGAGTCTGCCAAAGCGGCTTCGAAACTTATCGCGTGCCGCTGGCGCTCGATGTCGTGCCGGTCGAGATCAGTCTTTACGAGGGCGCGCCTTCGATGGGACCGCTCGGCACCAAGGGGGCCGGCGAGGTGCCAATTCTGAATGTCGGAGCGGCCGTCGCATGCGCGGTTGCAAATGCCACGGGAAAGCGCATCCAAGAGCTGCCACTGACGCCGCCGCGCGTCCTCGAACTTCTGCTCGATCGGAAGCGCGATCTGACTCTTCCTCACATTGCCGAAACATGGTCGGACAATCTCGTGCGCCCTCACAAAACTCCGCGGGGCAACGCATAGGAATCGATGGCAAGAGGATCGTTTCCCGTACGCGCGTCTCAGTTGCCCCGGCTCCGGCAGTGGCGCGTCAGCGCATCGGAGGGGCGTATTGAAGGCCAGTGTCGTTCCATAGCCGATTCAGCCCGCGCGGGATCGCGAGCTTGGAGCCGGTGCCCAAGTTGCGTTCATAGACTTCACCATAATTGCCGACATGGTGAATGATGCGCACGACCCAATCATTGGAAAGGCCGAGCGCTTCGCCAAGCGCCGCATAGCTTCCAAGCAGGCGTTTGGTCTTGGCCCCTTCCGAATTCATCTCGTCAGACAGCGTCTTTTGGCTCACGCCCAGTTCTTCGGCATCGACCATGGCGAAATGTGCCCATTTGACCACGGTAAGCCATTGGTCGTCGCCATTGCGCACCGCAGGACCGAGCGGCTCCTTCGCGATGACATCAGGCAGAATGACGTGATCATCAGACGCCTTCAACTCCAGCCGTTCGGAATGAAGCCGCGATATGTCGCTAGTGATGGCATCGCAGCGGCCTTCATCATACGCCGCGACAACCTCTTGCTGGTTCGCCAGCGCGACCTCTTCATAATTGAGCTTGTTGGCACGGAAGTAGTCGGCGAGGTTGAGTTCGCTTGTGCTTTCGCGCTGGACACAGACCTTGGTGCCGTTCAGATCGCGTCCTGAAACTGCCCCGCGGTTCTTACGCACCATGAAGCCTTGACCATCAAAATAGTTCACGTAGGCAAACTGGATTCCAAGCCCCGCCTCACGGGCAAGCGTCCAGGAGTTGGCCCGCGCCAGCACATCGATTTCGCCGGAGATGAGCGGCCCGAAGCCGGTCTCCACGGTGAGAGGCGTGAACACGACCTTCGAGGGATCATCGAAAATCGCCGCCGCGAGGGCGCGGCAGACGTCGACGCTGAACCCCCTCCACCCACCATTGGCATCCTTCGCAGAAAAGCCCGGCAAATGACCGCTGACGCCACAGCGGACCTCGCCGCGCTCCTTGATGGCCTTGAGGGTTTTTTGAGCCGCGGACGGCGATGGCGCCGCGAGCAATGCACAGATGGCCATTGCCAAAGGTAAAAAACCCGCGCGGCGCGCGACGGCGATGACAGATACTTTCAGCGCTGCGACGGGCATGACGATCCTCCGTTGCGAGGAACTACGTTTGAGGCGCCTGCCCCCATCAATACGCCCGGCGACAGTCTGCGCGATGATCAAATTTGCGCGACGCCGGTTCGACCGTTGCGGTTGAGTGCTATGGTGTTTGCACCCTGGCTGTCGGCGCATCGGACGCTCGCACGCGACGTGTGCAATTTGTGCCAGCGGAGCTTCATTCTCTTTCCCCATTTTAGAGGAACAGCGGTTGGGAACCGCACCGATGCGTGCCGCCTTTCCGCTGAAGAGACTTTTCGTTCAAGTGTATTTGAAATACTTTACTCGCAGAGATATAGGCCTTGGGACGGTGGTTCTCTCAGGGCCACGACGTTGATGCAGCCTCGTTCGTGATGTTCGAGGAGGCTCAGGAAATGCTTAGCCAGGTGGCGGAAACCAGGCCGATGAGCGTGACCGTGCTAAGCACGGCCGCCTCAATTTGTGCCCATCTTCTGGCCCTGGCCGTCCCGCTCGCGCTGTTGCAGACATACGACCGCATTCTTCCGAACGAGGCCTATTCAACGACGTTCGTTCTGGCGCTCGGCGTGTCCGTTGCGATCGTGCTGGAGGCGCTGCTGCGCTACGGGCGATCCGTTCTCTTTGCTTATGTCGGCGAGGCCTTTGAAAGCCGCGTTACCCTGCTCGAGCTCGATCACCTTATGCGCGCCAACGGCAAGGCCGTTCAGGCCTACGGCGTGCCGGCTTTGTCGGACGCCGTGCGCGCGGTGGGCCAGGTCCGTGACTTCTGGTCCGGCAATGCCGCCGCGGCGCTGCACGAGCTGCCCTTCCTCGCAATCTATATCGGGTTGATCGCCTATATCGCGTCATGGCTTGCCCTGGTTCCGATCGTGCTCACGATCGTCGCCCTGATTGCGGCGCTGCTCGTCACGCGGGCCACCAGAAAGACGATGCATGACCTCGAAGCCGCGGAAGCCGAGCGGCGAAACCTCGCCTGGGGCATCTTTGGAGGTCTCGTCGAAGTGAAGGCGATGGCGGCCGAGCCGATGCTCACCCGCCGCTATCGCGACGTGGTTGCCCGCGTCATGGCCGCAGAAGCCCGCATCGAAGACCAGCTCGCCCTGATCCGGGAGAACGGCGCATTGCTGTCGCAAATCGCGACCGTCGCCGTTGTTACGATCGGCGCATTCATGGTTGTTGGGGGCCATCTGACGACCGGCGGATTGGCGGCGTGTACGCTCCTGGCCGGGCGCTCGATAGGCCCAGCGATGGGTGCCTTCGTGTATCTCAGCCGGCTGAGCTACCGGCGGGAAGCCGAGCGCAAGATCGAAAGCGTGCTGCGGCTTCCGCAGGCGCGGCTCTGGAGGGACAGCGGGCGGCAAATCTTCCGCGGCGGTCAAATCGAACTCTCGGGAAGCGCCCTAAGAGACGGCTCCGTCGCAATTCCCCGAGGAAACGCCGTTCATGTCGATGCCGTCGATCCTCTCGCAGCCACGGCGCTGCTCGAAGCCGTGGCGCGGCTGGACGACTCGCTCGACGTCCACGTCACCTATGACGGGATGCCGGGGAGTAGCTTCGAGAACCGGAGCTTCCGGGACGGCATCGCGATGGTGAGCTGCCACACGAACCTGATCGGCGGCACCCTGCTCGACAACATGACGCTGTTCAGCCCGCAATATAACGCCGATGCGATCGAGCTCATGCAGCGCCTGGGCCTCAACGCGTTCGTCGACGGTCTCAAGCAGGGCCTCATGACGATGGTCGGCCCCGCCGGCGCGGAAATCGTGAGCCCCGGCATCGCCGTGCGCATCGGCCTGATCCGCGCCCTGGTGCGACGGCCCGCCGTTCTTTGCCTCGACGAGGTCGGTGTAGCGCTCGATCTCGGCGGCATGCGCAGGCTCGTCGAGACCCTCAAGGAGATCAAGGGGCGGACCACGATCTTCCTGGTGTCGCAGGATCCCTCGCTTCTGGAGATCGCCGACCAGACGATCCGTCTGCGCGGCGAAGAGACGCAGACATGAACGAGATGTTGCCGCCGATCGCACGTCCCGCGCCGCCCCAGGCAAGCTGGAGCGAGGCTGCGTGGCTCGAGCGCCTCGAGGCCATCGTCGGCCCGCAGCGCCGCGCCAATTCGCCGCTCGCTGCCGCCCTGCCCTCGCTGCTGGTCGTACTGGGATGGCCGGGAGCCGTGCGAAGCCTGGCAGCGCTGTTACCCTCGCCGGACGTGCCGTTGTCGATGGAGGAGCTCGAGCAGCTCCTGTCCGATCTCGGATTCCGCGTTCGGCAGATCACAGCGCGCGGGACCGCGTCCGATACGATCCACCTGCGCACCGGCAGCATCGTTCGACGCTCCGGCACGGTCGCGATCTATCTTGGGCAGCCAAACGGAAAGGACAGCTGGCTGGTCGGCGGCCGCGTAGAGGACAACTTCGCGCCCGTGACCGGCGATAGGATCACCGCGATCGAGCCGGACCTCGACTTTCATCCAGTCGACGAGCCGCGTCCGAGGTGGTTCCGCAACCTGTTCGAGCGGGTTCGCGACGAGCTCTTCGCGCTCGGCGCCATGAGCACCTTCATCAACCTCGCGGCCCTGGCCGTGTCGCTTTACACGATGGTGGTCTACAGTGTCGTGATCCCTTCGGGCGCCGCCGGGTCGGTGTGGTGGATCGCCCTGTTCGCCGTCGTCGTCATTCTCGGCGGCTGGGCGCTGAGGATCGGACGTCAGGTGGTGACGTCGCGCATGAGCAGCTGGGTCGGAACCCGCATCGGGGAAGCGGCCATGCGCAAGATGCTCAGCCTTCCGCTCGACATGTCCGCGAAATTCGGGGTCCAGAACAATGTCATCCGCATGCGCAGCTTCGAGAGCGCGCGGCAGTTCCTGAGCGGCATGGGCGGCGCCAACCTGATCGACTATCCGTTCGTGGCGATCTTCGTGCTGACGATCGCGCTGATGGGAGGATGGCTGGTCTTCGTGCCGCTTGTCGCATTGTCGATCTACGCGCTGCTCGCGCTGCCGACCGCCGACTACGTCTCCAGCAAATCCACCGCAGCGGGCGTGGCAGCGGCGCGGCTCGACGAGATGGCCGGCGCGGCATTCATGGGCATCAGCGCCTTTCATCATGCCGGCGGCGGCAGCCAATGGCTCAACCGGTTCGCCGACGCGTCACGGGAAGCTGCCGCGCGCAACCGCGACTATGCGATCGCCGTGGCGCGTGCCCAGGTCATGGGACAGGCGCTCACCGAATTCACCGTGCTCGCGACCTTGTGCGTCGGCATCGTGCTGGTGCTCGAGGGGCTCATGCACGCGGGCGGGCTCGTGGCGGCGATGATGCTGATCTGGCGCATTACGACACCGGCGCAGCAGGCGTTCGGATCGCTGGTGCGATTGCGCCAGGTCCGCAATTCGGTCGCGCAGCTCGATCAATTGATGATGGCCCCGGCCGAGCACCCGGGTGTCGACATCGCCAGCCCCTGCGGCATCGCCAGCGCGATGCTGACGGTCGAGCGTCTCTACTACAGGCTGGATGCCGATCAGGAAGCAGCCCTCAATGGCGTCTCCTTCACCGTGCCGGCGGGCGCGCGCGCCGCCGTGGTCGGCCCGAACGCCGGCGGCAAGACTGCGCTGCTCGAATGCCTGGCCGGTTTGCGCCGGCCGCAATCCGGCCGCGTCCTCGTCAATGGGCGGGACATCCGTCAATTCGACGCAACCGAGTATCGGGCCTGGATCGGCTACGTGCCGCAGGTGGTCCCGGCATTGCCGATGTCGGTGCGTGACTATCTGCGCCTGCGCCTGCCGACACTGACGGATCAGGAAGCCATGGATGCCTTCGGACGGGTTCTCGGCCGCGACTGGGAAAACATTCCGGCCTTTGCGTGCCGCGCAGCCAGCGTGCTCGATCGCCAGCTCAATCCCTTCAATGAGGATCATTCCGAGCTGAGACTTCGCTACGTCGTCGCCTTCGTCGCGGCGACGCTCGGCGATCCTGCGGTCCTGCTGCTGGACGGCACGGGCGTGAGTGGCGACGTGCTCTGGGACAAGCGGATCGAAAACTATCTCGATTCCATCCGCGGGCGCACCACAGTGATCTGGTCGCCCTACTCCACCGCACACATTCAGAGCAGCGACCAGATCGTCATCATGGAGCGCGGCAGCGTGCTGCACGCGGGCCCGGCGGCGCAACCCGCGGCCAAGCGACCGCTGGCCAGGATTGGATAGCAAGAATCGGACGGGAGGATTGTTTGGACGCGCAAACCGGCAAGGACA
Source organism: Bradyrhizobium iriomotense (assembly GCF_030160715.1). Taxonomy (GTDB): domain Bacteria; phylum Pseudomonadota; class Alphaproteobacteria; order Rhizobiales; family Xanthobacteraceae; genus Bradyrhizobium; species Bradyrhizobium iriomotense. The sequence continues at coordinate 238,193 of NZ_BSOW01000001.1, read as the reverse complement.
TCGTCCAGTCGATCGCCAAGGAGCAGCGCTCCGCGGATCAGATCGGCGGCGATGTCGAGTATTCCCGGGTCACCCGCGGCGTTCGCATGCTGCTGATCGGCGTTGTCGCCCTGGTGGCGTTTCTCATCGTGCTGTCCCTGATCATTCCCGTTCAGGAGGTCGCGCGCGCCCGCGGCGAATTCGTGCCGCTGGGGCGTGTGCAGGTGATCCAGGCGCCCGAGGGTGGCGCGCTTGCTGCCGTGTTGGTTCACAATGATGAGCAGGTGACGAAGGGGCAGCTGATCGCCAAGTTCCGAGCCGAGGACCTGCTGCGCGACCTGGCGCGCTCCGAAGTGCGCATGGCCTATCTGGCCGTCCAGATCGAACGGCTGGACGCATTCGCCCTCAACCGCCCTCCTGTCTTCGACCCGTATCGATCCAAATATCCGGGAATGGTGAAGGAAGCCGAGTCCCTCAGTGACCAGCAGCAACGCGAGCTCACGCGGAACCTCGAAGAGAAGGACAAGCAGATCGAGGCGGAGAAATCGGCCCTTGATGCTGCCAAGCGCGAGATACCCGCGGCCAAGACCAGTCTCGATGCAACGCAGGAATTACTGGATCGCATGCGTCATGGCGTCGACATCGGCGTCATTCCGGCCAACCGGCTTGCTCAGGCGCAGGAAGAGGCGGCGCAGTCCGAGCGGGTGCATACCCAGCTCGTGGCCTCGCTCGATCAGCACGACGCGCGCATCAAGGGTCTTGAAGCCCAGCGTGAGGCGGTTCTCGCAAAGTCCGCCGCTGACGCCCGCAACCAGAGATCCGAGCTCATGGTCCAACTCGACGAGTTGAAGGCGACCCAGGCTGCTTACCAGAGCCGATCCGCGGATATCGAGGTCGAAGCCCCGGTCGACGGCGTCGTGCAGAAGATCTCGGAAACGCCGATCGGCACGGTGATCCCGCCCGGCGGCACGGTGTGCGAGATCGTGCCGGCCGGGCGGGTGCTGATACAGGCCCGCGTGTCGCCGCGCGACATCGGCTTCGTGCGGCTCGATCAGACGGCAATCGTGAAATCGGATGCGTTCGACTACAGCCGTTACGGATCGATCCCCGGGAAGGTCGTTCGCATAGCGCCGTCCAGCACGGTCGGCGGACCGGGCCAGGCGCCTTATTTCCAGGTCGAGATCGAGCTGGACCGGCCACACGTTGGCGCCGATGCGGCGCACGTGGTGACGCCCGGCATGACCGGTGAGGCCACGATCCTGACCGGGCAGAAAACCATCTTTCAGTATCTGCTGAAGCCGATCTACACCACCGTGGATACGGCGATGCGCGAACGCTGAGGAGGTCTGTGATGACCAAGTCCGCGAAGGATTCAAAAACGAACACGAAGACGTCATCGGCGCAGAACGAGCTCAAGAAAGCGATCGACAGGCCGATTGATCAGCCCGACCTGGCGCACGAGGAGATGCCGATCGGCTGGCTCTATGGCCCCGACGGCGATCTGGCCCGCCCGGATGGCGGTGCCGGCCACGGCAGTGCATCTGCCGACATCGATGCGTTGAGACAACTCTCCGAAGAACCGCTGCACACGGGTCACGAGACGAGCGGCGCGACATCGGGCGCAGACGACACGAATCTTCCTGTTGGCGGCAGCGGCGGCTTCAACGCCGGTGCCGGTGCCGATCAACCATCGCACCCGCAAACGGCAGCGCCGGTTCACGTGGGCTCGGGTGGCCTGGTGACGCCGCTCACAACAGCGCCCCAATCCGCATTGGCCCACGAGTCAGCACCCGTTCCGGCTGGTCCGCACGCCGGTGGCGGTGGTGGCGGGAGCAGCAGTGATGAAGCAAGCAAGGGCGAATACCTCGCTGATGCTCGCGGAGTAGCACAAGGCTCCACTGTGACCACCACACCCATTGTGGATCAGCCGGGCACCGGCAATCACGGCACAGGGCACGGCGGGACTTCCGGCGGCGATCAGACCAACCAGCACACTGCCGGCAGCGGCGACGGCACGGAAAGCCAGAGCAACCAAGGCAACGACGGACTGACTGCTGTCGGGGGTGGTGATGGTACGGGCGATCAGACCAATCATGGTGGCGGCACCACCGGCTCGGGTGATGGCACTGGCTCCGGTGGTGACGGACAGACTGGCCAGCAGGCGGGCGGCGGTGGTGGCGATGGCTCGGGCGACCAAGGCAGTCAGGGCAATCAAGGTGGCGACACCGGCACGACCGGTACAAGCCCAGGCACCGGCGCGGGTGGCGACGGTCAGACCGGCCAGCAGGCAGGCGGCAGCGGCAGCGATGGCTCGGGCGACCAAGGCAGTGACGGCAATCAAGGTGGCGACACCGGCACGACCGGCACAAGCCCAGGCAACGGCTCGGGAGGTGACAGCCAGACAGGCCAGCAAGCCGGCACTGGAACGGACAACGGCCAAGGCAACCAAGGCGTCAACCAGGGCAATCACACCGGCCAAGGCAACGGCTCTGGAAGCGACAACCAGACCGGCCAGCAAGCCGGTACTGGAACGGACAACGGCCAGGGCAACCAAGGTGTCAACCAGGGCAATCACACCGGCCAAGGCAACGGCTCTGGAAGCGACAACCAGACCGGCCAGCAAGCCGGCACTGGAACGGACAACGGCCAAGGCAACCAAGGCGTCAATCAGGGCAATCACACCGGCCAAGGCAACGGCTCTGGAGCTGACAGCCAGACAGGCCAGCAGGCCGGCACCGACAACGGCCAAGGCAATCAGGGAGTCAGCCAGGGCAATCAGGTCGGCCATGGCAACGCCTCGGGAGCTGACAACCAGACAGGCCAGCAAGCCGGCACTGGAACGGACAACGGCCAAGGCAATCAAGGCGTCAACCAGGGCAATCACACCGGCCAAGGCAACGGCTCTGGAGCTGACAGCCAGACCGGTCAGCAGGCCGGCACCGGCACCGACAACGGCCAAGGCAATCAGGGAGTCAACCAGGGCAATCAGGTTGGCCATAGCACCCACGCCTCTGGCGACAGCCTGACAACCGGCACCACGAGCGATGCGAGTGCGCACGCAGCCGCGGATGCAGCGACGGCCACGACAACGCAAGTCGGCGCGTCAGCTGCGAGCGTTGCCGATGCCGCGACCACATCGGCGGATGCGACCACCCACGACGCAGCGCAATCCGCCAGCACGACGTCGGCGGATACAGCAGGCACCGACCAACATCCGTCAGACTCCGTGGCCGCTTCGGACACGGCACATAACGCAGATGCACCTGCTACGGGCACGAGCGGCGGCGATCACATGGCCGCGGCACTTTCAGCCGATCACCACGCCGGGCACCCATCCGGCGCACATGATGCCGATCGCGGTGATACCGGACTGCATCATGGACAGGACCACGGCGATCACGACGGCCATGACCACATGTGGCTGCACACAGGTCAGGACCATGGCGACCACGCTCACCACGGCGACATGGGTCTGCACATCGGCCAGGACCAGGGCGATCATGACCATCGCGGCGACACCGGACTGCACACTGGTCAAAACCACGGCGACCATGATCACCATGGTGACGTGGGATTGCACGTCGGCCAGGACCATGGCGATCACGATCACCACGACGACATGGGACTGCACATCGGCCAGGACCATGGTGGACATGAGACCCACGAGGATGCGGGTCTGCATGCGGGCCAGGGGCATGCAGACATGTCCGATCCCGCGCAGCCCTATCACGACCTGGTCGCGCAATCGCAGACCGACCACGACGGCTCTCACTTCGACGCCGTCGGCGGCGCGACCGCGTTCGAGCACGCGCACGACATCACCAACGTTGCCGGTGAACATCACGGCGACCTCGCCGCGCCGTCGCCGGCGAGCGAATATCTCGCGCTGGCTCAGGCCCATGAGGGCGATGCCGGACAATCGCTCCATGGCAGCGGTCATGATCAAAGTGCGCCGGAGTACACTCATCTGGCGGGCGAGATCACGCCTCAGATGGATCATCAGCAGCCCATTGCGCCTGACCAGCTTTTCGCGGAAGCCGGCGGTGCCCACGGAACGCCGGACGCCGACCACAGCCTGCAACCGATGCAACACGACGATGCCGCCGCGACCCACGTTCCAGCCATGGATACGCCGGTCGAGACGGACCACGGCCACCATGGCTAGCACTCGACCGCGCGCGTCGGCCGAACTAAGCATTTGGAGATGACGCGACCGCCACGCGGTCGTGCTCGTCTCCGATCTTCCATCCTGGCCCCCCGGAAACCGTTGCGCGTTGTCGCCGCTCGGGTTCATCTCCCTATTATCGCGATCGCATCCACGCGCGGAGAAGGTGGATGCCACCGCGTAGCGCGCTTGCCGCGACGTCGGAAACGTTGGCCGGGCGCAGTTGGTCAACGCGGGCCATCGATTTATTTTAAATATAAAATAATGAGGCCCGCTGAGGGGATTGCCCAGGCGCATGTCGGCAAGCCGCAGAGATTGCCTTTCGGTGCTCGGTCACTTCCGCCTGCGGCAAAGTCTGCACACGGGAGAGCCGACTCCGTGCGTCCTGGACGAGCCTTGAATTTACTTTTGGCACAAACTATCTTGCAACGACGTCAAAGCCGTCGCCTTCCAGCCTAGATGCCCAGGAGATTTGATTTGGCACTCGCAAAGGAGTCCCCGCCTGTTTCGAAGAACGGGAGTGATCAGGAGGCCGAGTACAGGGCTCAGACACGGCTTTGGCTCCGGCTGCTCGCCTGCACGACCTTGATCGAGGGCGAGCTGCGGCGGCGGTTTCGCGAGGAGTTCGATTTCACCATGCCCCGCTTCGACGTTCTGGCCCAGCTCGACCGCGAGCCGAGTGGATTGGTGCTGGGAGAGCTGCCCAAGCGCCTGATGGTCTCCGCCGGAAACCTCACCCCCATTGTCGACCGACTGGTCGCGGACGGTTACATCACCCGCACGCCGTCGAACCTCGATCGGCGCGTGCAGATCGTTTGCATGACCGTCGAAGGTCAGAAAGCATTCAGGCGCATGGCCAAGAGCCATGGCTCGTGGCTGGCCGAGCTGCTCGCGGGCTTCCCGGCTGATCGGCTCGATGGGTTGACCAGCGAGCTCGACGAGCTCAAGGGCGCCGTCAGGGACACGATGCAGAAGCCGTGAGCCGAGACTCGGAAAACCCCTGCATGGTTTTCCGAAAAGATCATGCTCAAACAACAACCTGAAGCGCGATGACGATTCATCCTAATCTCATCGCGCTTTAGCGCCGCACCCGAATGCCGGCCGCCTCGCGGTCCCACGTATCCGCTGTCACGCCCGCATCACGCAGCACACCCTTCTTGATCTTGCCGTTCTCCGTCAGTGGCATCTGGCTTACAATGCGCACATAGCGGGGAATGGCAAAATAGGCGATCTGCCCTTCGCAATGCCTGACGATGTCGACGGGCTCCAAGGATTGTCCGGGCTCGAGCAGGATCGCGGCGGCGACCTCGTCCTCTCCCAGTTCGGACGGCAACGGGTAGATGGCGCAAGCCGCAACAGCGGGATGCGACTGGATGGTCTGCTCGACCTCCCAGGAGGACACGTTCTCGCCACGGCGACGGATCGAGTCCTTCATGCGGTCGATGAAGCGATAGTGCCCATCGCAATCGCGAACGACGCGATCGCCGGAGTGGAACCAGAGGTTTCGCCAGGCATCGACCGTTTTCTCCGGCATGCCGAAATAGCCGGTGGCAAACGCAAAGGGCTGCCCGGCGCGAAGGACAAGCTCGCCCGCCTGCCCATCAGGCAACTCTGAATCGTGTTCATCGACGATGCGGGCTTCAACGCCGTCGGCCAGATAACCCATCGTCCCGGGACGATCGGACGGGATCGATCCCGCGAACACGAAGTTGGTCTCCGTCGATCCATAGCCGTCGACCAGCGGCACGCCGAACCGTTCGAGGAACGGCCGATGGATCTGCGGCGGCACGCCACCACCGAGCGCGACGCGAAGGTGATGGGCTGTGTCGTTCTCCGTCCTGGGTTGCGCCAAAAGCATCGAAGCCATGGCCCCGAGCAGATAGCCGACGGTCGCATTGTGCGCTCGTGCGGCCGCCCAAAAGCCCGACGCCGAGAATTTCGGCTCCAGGACGTAAGTGCATCCATTGAGGACAGCCTGATAGAGCGCGTTCAGAGCGTTGGTATGGAACAGCGGCAGCGTCGTGAACAGTACGTCGCCCTCGCGGATGCCTAGTGCCCGCGCCGAATAGATGCCCCACCAGAACAGTTGCGCCTGCGGACAGCACACGCCTTTGGCAGGCCCCGTAGTGCCTGACGTGTAGAGGATGGCAACGGTATCGCCTGGCCGTACCGCGACTGCGGGAGCGCCTGATCGAAGGGTGGGCAATGGCACCGACGATATCTTCGTCTCGGTGGCAGACCCGATCATCCATGTCTGCGACGGCAGTTCGACATCGGCGTCCACCGTCTCGATGGCAGCAACAAACGGTGCCTCGACGACGAGCAACGCAGGCCGCGAGTTGCGAAAAATATGGGAAAGCTGGAAGCCTCTTAGTGCGGTATTGATCGGCACCACGATTGCGCCGAGCCACGCGCAGCCCAGATAGACCTGAAGGAATTCCGGGCGGTTCGAGCACATCAGTGCGACCCGGTCGCCGGGCTTGATCCCGGCGTCGATGAGGGTCTGGGCGGATGCCGCCGCGATCGCGGCCGTCTGCGCATAAGTCCAGCGCGTCTCTCCGGCGACCAGCAGGACGCGATCGCCGTAGCGCTCGGCCTGCCGCGTCAGGATGGTGGAGAGAACCCTGTCCACGGGTGGAAACAGCTCCACCGCGCGCGCCCAGGCCGGCATCGCACTACGCTGCTCCACCGTCTTGCCGCCGTTTGCCTGCACGTTGCTCTCCGTCACAATCACGCCCGATCAGGGCAGCAGCTTGTATTTTCCGTCCTCGATCTGAACCAGGACACGCGAGCGATCGTCGACTCCGTGCCGATCCGCCGGCGTGTAGGAGTAGACCCCCTGCGTCCCGACCACCTCCTTGGTGCTAAACAGCGCCTGGCGAAGCGCGGTACGGAATTCCGGCGAACCCGGCTTGGCGCCGGTCGCCATCGCGCGTTTGGCCGCATCGGCCAGCACCAGCCAGCCGTCGAACGAATAGGACGAGAACGAGTCGGTCGGTGCTTCGCCATTCGCCTTCTCGAAGGCCGCGCGAAAAGCCAAGGCAACCTTCTGGATTGGATTGCTGGCCGGAAGCTGCTCGGCCGCGGTGACGGGCCCCGTCGGGCAGATGATGCCGTTGGCAGCCTTGCCGGCGAGACGCAGGAAATCGGCGCTGATCAGCCCGTGATTGCCGTAGAGCGGCCCCTTATATCCGCGCTCTGACAGAGCGATCACCGGCAGCGCACCCGGCGTTCCCGTGCCGCCGAGCATGATGGCGTCGGGCCGCGCCGCAATCGCACGCAGCACCTGGGCGGTCACCGACGAATCCGATCTGGCGTAGCGTTCGTTGGCGATGACCTTGATATCGGCCGCCTTGGCGCTTTGCGACAGCGAGTCGTACATGAGGTCGCCAAATGCATCCGAGAAGCCGATGAACGCGACGGTCTTCAATCCTCGCGCCTTCATGTGATCGACGATACCCTGGACGAGAAGCGGCGTCGGTTGCGGCGTCTGCACGACCCAGGGCCCGCCATCGCCGGGCGGCACCGGCGCGATCGGCGACACCGCGATCATCGGAATCTTCATCTCGATCGCGGCCGTCGCCATTGCCAGAGTCTGCGGCGCTCCGGACGTTCCAATCAGAATGTCGACCTTCTCCTGCTCGACCAGCTTGCGCGCGTTGCGCGCCGACGCCGTCGGGTCGGATCCGTCGTCAAGCTGAATGATGCGCAGCTTCTCCTCGCCGATCTCCCCGACATAGGCCTGCCCTGCCGCGATCCCCTTCGCGTTGGGAATCCCGATCGACGACACCGGCCCGCTGAGGCCGGTGACGAATCCGACGAGGATCTCCGCCTGCGCGACTTGCGGAACGGCGACAAGTAATACGGCTGAAGCCAGCAGGGTCTTCATCGAGATCATGGCACCTGTCTCTCTTGGTTTGCGTTTCTTCTGTCTGGCAAGCGCCGTCCGCCCGCTTCAGCTCGCCGAAACCAGGGCGATCACGCGCAGCGGGCTGCCGGAGCCGTTCTGGATCTTCAGGGGCGAAGCCACGATGACGGCGCCGGTGGCGGGAAGCTGATCGAGGTTGCAGAGGCACTGAAGGCCATACCGGCCGGCGCCGTGCAGGAAGTGATGCGCCGGATAAGGTGGCTCGAAATGACCGGCCTGTCCCGCATCGGTGCCGATGGTCTCGGTGCCGAAGCCGATGATGCGGCGCTCCTCCACCAGCCATTTCATGACCGCCGGATTCGGACCCGGCGTGTGCGCGCCGTCATCCCTGAGGTTGGAATAGTCGCGCCAGCCCTTCTTCGACCAATCGGTGCGCAGCAGAACCCAGTGCCGCTCGGGAATCCGTCCGTGCTTCGCCTCCCAGGCTTCAACAAGCGGGACCGTCAACACGAAGTCTGGATCCTTCGCCGCCTCTGCCGAGCAATCGATGACGCAAGCCGGCGCGATCATGTCCTTCGGCGGCATGGTGTCGACAGCATTGTTCGGCAGGTCCTTGCCGGTGAACCAGTGAATCGGCGCGTCGAAATGCGTGCCGGTGTGCTCGCCGAACGTCACGTTGTTCCAGTACCAGGCCGGGCCGCGACCGTCATATCGCGAAATCTCCTGGATGCGGACGGGAGCTGCCTGGCCGAACTCCGGCGGCAGCACGATGACCGGGAAATCAGGACTGAGCGTAAAGGTCAGATCGACGACGCGCACCGCGCCGGAAGAAATCGCACCCGCCAGTTCCAGGAGATTCTTGCTTTGCATTGTCACGTCCTCCGGCTTGGTTGAAATCCTGACTTCACCTGTCGAGCTCACGCTCGAGCGCTTTCGGATTGGCGGCGAGACGCTGCCTGATTTCCTCGGCGACGTCTCCGACATACATCTCTTCGAGTCCGCCTCTGAGACCGGACACGATCGCCTGCGCGACGGCGCGCGGCGCGACCTTGGGCGGCGGCACGGTCTGGAACCACTCGGTGTCGACGGGCCCCGTGAACAGGTTCATCACCTTGACGCCGCCGGGCCGCAGCTCCGCGCGAAGGCACTGCGACAGCGACAGGCAGGCCGCTTGCGACGCCGAGTAGGCTCCGAAGGCGGGCCAGTTCGCCAGCGCATAGACCGACAGGATGTTGATCCAGGCAACGCTGTTGTTGATGCCATCCGCGCCCCGCATCCGCATCGCGGGCCCGAAGGCCTGCGCCAGATTGATGAAGCCGAGATAGGCCTGGTCGATCTCGTCCCGAGCGATGCTCGTGCCCCTGCGGTCAAGGAGGCCGCCGGGCCGCACATGTTCCGTCGTGTTGACGAGGATATCGACCTTGCCACCGATATCGGCTGCGAGGTCAGCCGCAGATTTTTCATCGGCCGCGTCGAGCGTAACGACTTCAATCCCCTCTTGCCCGCGCAACAGCTTCTCGCCGGCAAACGGCCGCCACGGCTCGGCAACGCCGACGAACACCGTCTTCGCACCTGCAGCTTTCAGCGCGGCGGCCGCCTCCTGGCCGATCACGCTGCGGCCGTTGGTCACCAGCACCCGCCGGAATTTCGGATCGGCCGTCATTTCCCGCCACTGCCTGTCGTCTGCCATGTTGGGAGTCTCCCCCTCGGGTCGGGCAAAGGCCACCGCCTGACCGCTCTTGTCGAGCTGAAACGACATGAGGACGGGCGCGCCCTCGGCACAGTCGGCATGCAAATGCGCCACCATCGTCGGACCGCAGTCCATCCTGACGAGGCCGATGCGCCAGGGCGCCCGCTCGCGGAAATAGACGTCGCTCGGCACGCGCGCCGTCGTTTCGGCCAGCAGCGTACCGCGGCGCGGTGCATCGACGAACGCAAGACCAGCCGACAGGCATGCGGGGCACGCCTCACGTGCCGGATAGGCGAACGCGCCGCAGGCCTCGCAGCGCTGGAGCATGAAGCGTCCTTCGGCGGCGGCGCGCGTGAAGCCGTGCGATGTCCTGCTGCGCGGCCGCGGCGGCGAGGTGGGAAGCCGCGTCCGCAGCAGCGGATTCTTGCGCCGGGGCGGCTCAATCGGATCGATCATCGCGAAGGCCCTGCAAAGATCGCGGCACCGGAGGCCAGGCCGCGATCATAATTGATCATACCGAAGCCCGAGGCCAAACCGAGCTTTGCGTTTTTCACCTGCGTGGGACCTGCGGTTCCCAGGACCTGCCGCAGTCCTTCGACGAGACCGAGATAGGCGCCGGCGGCGCCGGCCTGCCCGACCGAGAGTTGTCCGCCCGAGGTATTGTGCGGGAAGTCGCCGTCAATCGTAAGATCATGCTGGCGCACGAATTCTGCGCCCTCGCCCTTGTTGCAGAAGCCGAGGTCCTCGAACTGCATCATCGTGATGACCGGATAGTCGTCATAGGTTTGCACGATATCGAGATCGTCAGGCTTCACGCCGGCCATCGCGTAGAGCTCACCGACGTCCATCGCCCAGCCGCCCCGCACCTGCATCGGGTCGTCGGCGAAGGCGTTGTGCCGCTCGATCGTGGACAGCAATCTTGCCGCTCGCAAACCGAGCGATGCCGCGGTCTCATCCCGCATCACGAGAAACGCCTCGGCGCCGGCGCAGGGCATGACGCAATCGAAGAGATGAATGGGATCAGAAATGGGACGGGCCGCCAGGTATTGCTCGATCGTCAGCGGCGTCTTCATCAGCGCGTGCGGGTTGCGTAGCGCATTGGCGCGCTGGGCGACCGCGATCCTGCCGACATCCTCGCGCGTGACGCCGAACGTCCGCATATAGTTGCGCGCAATCAGCGCGAAGCTGGCATTGGCGCCGCCCGCGCCGTAGGGATAAACCGCATCCTGGTTGAAGCGCGAGAAATTCTCGAGCGTCAGTCGGAAGGAATCGACGTGATTGGTGTCGCCGGCCACGCAGGCCACGATGTCGGCATCGTGCGCCTGCACCGCGCGCGCAGCCTTCCTCAACGCCGCGATGGCGCTGGCGCCGCCGAGCGGAATCGTGTCCAGCCACCTCACGCAGAGCCCGAAATGCTGCGTCAGCCCGATCCCGCTGTCAGTCCCCATGGTGAAGCTGGAGACGCATAGACCGTCGATGTCAGAGGCCTTGATGCCGGCCTGCGCGACAAGCGCGCTCAGCGCGCGGCCGATCCACCACTGCGCGCTCTCGATGGAATAGCGCACATAGGGGATCGTGACGGGGGCCGCGATCACGACGCCGTCATAGGGTGTGCGCTTTGAATTCGTCACCGCTCGCCTACCTTCGGTCAGACCACCGTCAGCTTCACCTCGATGTTGCCGCGCGTCGCGTTCGAATAGGGACAACGCTCATGCGCACCGGCAACGACCTCCTCCGCCACGGCTCGCTCCAGACCCGGAAGAGTGACCATCAGCTCGACAGCGAGTGCGTATCCGACGGGCACCGGCCCCATGGCGACTTTCGCGGTGACGGTCGGCTCCGCGCTTGGCACGATCTTCCTCGTCCGGGCCACAAGCTTGACCGCGCCAAGGAAGCACGCCGCATAGCCGGCGGCAAAGAGCTGCTCCGGATTGGTTCCGCCCACGCCCGGCCCGCCCAGCGACTTCGGCAACACGAGGGACACCGATAGCAGACCATCGGTGCTCGCGGCCTTGCCGTCGCGGCCTCCCGTTGCCGTCACCTCGGTCTCATAAAGGATCTTCTCGGGTCTCATCATGTCTTGCTCTCCAGAGCTGGTTGGTTCTCTTCCGGCACTAACGCTTGTGGCGCGCGAGCAGCGCACGGAAATCGTCCCGGGCAAGTGCGCTGGCACGTTTGAAGCTCGGCCCGCGGCTCGGCTCGGTGCCATTGAGCCGCCTGAGCTGCACCCACATCTCAGCGCTCTTCAACGCCACCGCGGCGCAGTTCACCACGGGCGCGTTCCCGACCTTCAGGCCGTGCTCGCGCCCAATCAGCAGGCCCGGCAGCACACCGGCGGGGATCACCACATCGGCGCCGCGCTCCACCAGTGGAAGGGCGCAGGCGATAAAATCCTCGATCATCCGGGCATGGGCCGCCGGATCGCCTGCGAACGCACTTGCGAAATCCTCGGGCTTGCAGCCGAGGCCGGTCACATGGACGACGCGATCACCGAGGCCGTAACGTTCGGCCTGCTCGTAGTGCCAGACCTCGAAGACGGGATCGAGCGTCACGAGGCCGAGGCGCCGACCGAGTTGCGAGGCGGCAAGCAGCGTCGCCTCGCCGGTTCCGATCACGGGAATGTCGAGCGCCGAGCGGAGTTCATAAAGGCCGGGATCCTGGAAGTGGCCCATCACGAAGGCGTCGAACCCGCCCTCCTCGGCCGCAATGCCGTAGTCGATCGCCTGAACGGCGCAGCGCAATTCGGCGAGCCGGCCGAACTCCCGATCCGGCGGCGAAATGCCCTCGACATGAACCGTCGTGCCGGGTGCGGCGATGTTGTTGAGGTACTCCGACAGCAGCGCCATGTAAGGCGCGTTCACGCTCGCATCGACGAAACTCTGCCAGAAGATGCGCATCGCCCTTGTCCTCGAACGGTGACGGGAGCATCGGCCGCCGGCTGCCGACGGAGATATTTCAACCATAAACTAATTGGCGCGTCAAATGCGCACGGCGAAGCCGGCCAAGGGGGACCCTTTATCGCGACGAGGGCCCGGTTTCGTGGGGTAAAGAGGGGAAGGAAATGGCGCACTCTGGCGGAATTGTATGCAACAACATTTTTTTCTGACAGCCCCATGACACGTGTTGACGGCGCCCCGGAGAATACTTTAGGCTTTAAGTAATCCGCCGGCAGCTGGCTGGTGGCCACGACAATGATGTTGCAGGGCACCGATTTTGAGAGACTCAATCGCGTGGACTATCGTCGGGCCTGAATGGCCGACAGCAGCATCGCCGGTCGCGCAACGCGGCTGCGGCAATCGCTTTCTCTTGCTTCGACAGATGCCCGCCGGATTCCGCCGGCCCGCCCGCGACTTGAGCGGGACGCCTCGCCATGGCCGCTGACGCCCGGCCGAGCGAACTTTCTTCTCGCCGCGCCCGGCGTTTGGCGCTGCAGCAATGCCTTCAATCGGTTCGTTCGCGGCTCGGGCTCCCTGCCCGGCTTCCAGACATTCGTATCCAGCATCAATGGAGGACAACGCAAATGCGGCAGACGACTCTGAGCCTACTCGCACTTGTCGCCGGCGTCTTCGCGGCACCGGCTGCGCAGGCCGACATCACCATCGGCTTTGTCACCTCGCTGAGCGGCAACGGCTCGTCGATCGGCATCCCCTACGGGCGCGGCATCAATGCCGCCTATGAATACAAGAAGACGATCAACGGCGAGACCATCCGCCTGATCCAGCTCGACGACGGATCCGATCCCTCGGCCGCGACGCGCAACGCGCGCAAGCTCGTCGAGGAAGAGAAGGTCGACCTCCTGATCGGCACTGCGACGGCGCCCTCGACCATCGCCATGGCGGCTGTTGCCAGCGAATTGAAGGTGCCGATGATTGCGGTCTCGCCGATCGGCAAGCTTCCGGAATCGCCGGAGCAATGGGTGGTCTCGGTGCCGCAGCCGGCTTCGCTGCTCGTCAAGATCGTCGCCGATCGCATGAAGCGCGATGGGATGAAGAACATCGGCTATATCGGCTTCTCCGATGCGTGGGGCGACCTCGTCTATAACGGGGCCAAGGCCGCCGAGCCCCTCGACGACATCAAGGTCCAGACCAACGAGCGCTATGCCCGCACCGATACCTCGGTGACCGCGCAGATCCTCAAAGTCATGGCTGCGCGTCCCGACGCGGTGCTGATCGGCGGCTCCGGCACGCAAGGCGCGCTGCCCCTCCTCACCCTCTCCGAGCGCGGCTTCAAGGGGAACACCTACGGCACGGTGGCGCTGGTCAATCCGGACTTCGTCAATGTGGGCGGCAAGGCCGCCGAGGGCATTCAGGTCTCCGCCGGCCCCGTGATCGTGGCCGAGCAGCTTCCGGACGAGCACTTTGCCAAGAAAATCGCGCTCGATTTCCGAGCGGTCTACCAGAAGACCCACAACATTCCGACCACCGACGGGTTCTCCGCCTACTCCTTCGACGCCTGGCTGATCTTTGCCAACGCCGCCGAGCGGGCGCTGAAGACCGCGAAGCCCGGCACGGTAGAATTCCGGACCGCGCTCCGGGATGCCATCCTCAGCACCAAGGAGCTGCCAGGCGTGCATGCCGTCTACAACTTCAAGCCCGGTGCGGTGACCGGCGTCGACGAGCGCGCGCTGGTCGTAGTCCGCCTGACCGGCGGCGCCTGGAAGTACGCGCCATAAACGGAAGACGGCAGGCGGTGAGAAACGGGGGAACGGCGTCTCAATGACGAGCGACATCGCAGCCATTCTTGCGATCGACGGGATCGCCACCGGCGCAGTCTACGCGCTGGTGGCAATCGGAACCGTCCTCATCTTCACGGTGACGCGGGTCATCTTCATTCCCTTTGGCGACATTGCCGCGTTCACCGCGCTGACGCTTGCCGCCCTCGATGCCAAGCGCTTTCCGGGAACCGGCGCGCTGGTCGTGGTGCTGGCCTGCCTTGCGAGCCTGATCGAGATCATTTCGCTCCTGCGCGCCGGTGAGCCTCGCCTGCTGCCGCGCGCGCTTCTCTTCTACCTCGTCCTGCCCTTGGCGGTGGTCGGCGCCGCCTGGCTCGTCATGCGCATGGACCCGCCGCTGGCGGTCCGGCTCGTGCTCGCGCTGATGCTGATCACGCCGATCTCCCCTCTCCTTGACCGGATCGTCTTCCGCCCGATCGCCGACGGCACGGTGCTTCTGCTGCTGACGGTCTCCGTGGCGCTGCACTTTGCGCTGGTGGGCCTTGGCCTCTTGTTCTTCGGCCCCGAAGGGGTCCGGACCGAACCGCTGACGTCGTTCTCGACGGAGTTCGCCGGCGTCCTGATTTCGGGCCAGACCATGCTGATCGTGATCGCCGCGCTCGTCTTCAGCGGCCTGCTCTATCTCTTCTTCGACTTCAGCCTGGTCGGCAAATCCCTGCGCGCCACGGCCGTGAACCGCACCGGCTCCCGGCTGATGGGAATACGCCCGGCACGGGCCGGCACCATCGCCTATCTCCTGGGCTCGCTGATGGCCGGCGTATCGGGCATCCTGATCGCGCCGGTGAATACCGTGTTCTACGATTCCGGCTTCCTGATCGGCCTCAAGGCGTTCGTCGGCGCCATCGTCGGCGGCATGACCAGCTATCCCGGTGCCGCGATCGGCGCCGTGGGGGTCGGCATCCTCGAAAGCTTCGCATCCTTCGAGAGCAGCGCGCTGAAGGACGTCATCGTGTTCTCGCTGCTGATCCCGATCCTGATCTGGCGATCCCTCGCCTCGCTGCATTCCGAGGAGGAGATCGAGGAATGACGCGCTTTCATGTTCAGCTCGCAGCAGTGGCCGTGGTGGTGTGCCTTGCGCTCGCGCCCTTCGTCCTCAGCCCGTTCAGCATCACGCTGATGAACTATATCGGCATCTATTCGCTGGTCGCCATTGGCCTTGCGCTCCTGACCGGCGTTGGCGGCATCGTGTCGTTCGGACAGGCGGCCTTCGTCGGCATCGCGGCCTATGCGACCGCCTGGGTCTCCGCGCTGAACGGGCAATCGCCCTGGCTCGGCCTCCTGCTCGGCGTGGTGCTGACCTGCAGCGTCGCGGCCGTCCTCGGCGTCGTCACCTTGCGGCTCCAGGGCCATTTCCTCTCGCTCTCGACCGTCGCATGGGGCCTCGCGATCGGCTTCCTGTTCGGCAACGTCGAAGGACTCGGCCGCTTCAACGGCATCTCGTCGATCCCGCCGATCAGTCTCGGCTCGTTCGCGCTGGTCTCCAGCGCACAGATCTATTTCCTGATCTGGGGCATCGTCGCCGTGGTGCTCTTCCTTGGCTACAATTTGCTGGACTCCCGCCTCGGCCGCGCCATGCGGGCGCTGCGCGGCGGCAACACGCTGGTCGAGAGTCTCGGCATCAACGCCTTCCAGATCAAGCTCGTGACCTTCGTGATCGCGGCTTTCCTGGCCTCGCTGTCCGGATGGCTCTACGCGCATATGAGCCGCTTCATCAGCCCGGGTCCGTTCGATGCCGGCATGGGCATCGAATATCTGATGATGACGATGGTCGGCGGCGCCGGCAGCCTGCTCGGCGGCGTCGTCGGCGCCGCCATCGTCACCCTGCTCAAGAACAGCGTGCAGGATTATCTGCCGCTGATCGCCAAGGGCGCATCCGGCCAGCTCGAGATCGTCGCCTTCTCCGCGCTGTTCATCCTGTTCCTGCAATGGGCGCGGCAGGGCATCGTACCCTTCGTTGCGCGCTATCTGCCGAAGACCAAACGCGAGCGGCCGCAGCCGGCCCCGCCCCTGCCCCGCCGTCCCCAGCCGACGCCGGGCGAGCTTCTTCTGAAGGTTGACGGCGCCGAGCGCCGGTTCGGCGGCCTCGTCGCGGTCAACAATGTCAGCTTCGAGGTTCGATCCGGCGAAATTCTCGCCGTCATCGGTCCGAACGGCGCCGGCAAGAGCACGATGTTCAACTGCCTGACCGGCGCGCTCCGGGTCAACAAGGGCGAGATCGTCTTTGCGGGACGCCCCATCACGCGTGATCCGCAATCCCGCATCGCGAGGGCCGGCGTCGCCAGGACCTTCCAGCATGTGAAGCTGCGGCCGCGCATGAACCTGCTCGAAAACGTCATGCTCGGCACCTACGGCCGCACCAGCACGGGTCTGTTCGCCGGCGCCTTTCGCCTCAATCTGCGTGAGGAAGCCAGCGCCCGGCATGAGGCGCTGATGCAGCTCGAGCGTGTCGGACTGGGCGACAAGCCGTTCGAGCTCGCCGGCAACCTTCCCCTCGGCAATCAGCGCATCCTGGAGATCGCGCGCGCGCTCGCCGCAGACCCCGCGCTATTGGTGCTGGACGAGCCGGCGGCGGGCCTGCGCCGCCAGGAAAAGCTGAGGCTAGCAGAACTCCTGCGCTCGTTGCGGGCGGATCACCTCACCATCCTCATCGTCGAGCACGACATGGAATTCGTGATGTCGCTGGTCGACCGCATCGTGGTGCTCGATTTCGGCTCCAAGCTTTGTGAGGGCGTACCGAGTGCGATCCGCAACGACGAGCGGGTTCAAGAGGCCTATCTCGGAGGCGTCGCGTGAGCGAAATGTTTTCCATGACCGACGTGACCGTCTGCTACGACAACGTCGAAGCCGTCCGCAACGTCTCGCTGTCGGTCGAGGAAGGACAGATCGTCACCGTCATCGGCCCGAACGGCGCCGGCAAGACCACGCTGCTGATGGCCGCCATCGGGCTGCTCGCATCGCGCGGCCGCATGGTATTTGGGGGCAGCGACATCGGCAGGATGTCCGTCGAAGATCGCGTCGAGCGCAGGCTCTGCCTCGTTCCGGAGAAGCGCGAGCTGTTCTCCGACATGTCGGTCGCCGACAACCTTCTGCTCGGCTCCTACAGCCTGCGCGACCGCTCTGGTGTCCAGAAGACCCTCGACGAGGTCTATGATCGTTTCCCCCGCCTGAAGGAGCGGCAGCGCCAGGCCGCCGGCACGCTCTCCGGCGGCGAACGCCAGATGCTCGCGCTCGGCCGCGCACTGATGGCCAAGCCAAAACTCTTGATGCTGGACGAGCCCAGCCTTGGTCTCGCACCGCTGATCGTGCGCGAAATCTTCCGCACCATCGCCTCGCTGCGCGACCTCGGCGTGTCGATCCTGCTGGTCGAGCAGAACGCCCGCGCTGCGCTCGAGACGGCCGACTACGGCTACGTGCTCGAAACCGGCGAGATCGTGCAGTCCGGTCCGGCCAAGGACCTCATCCACGATCCCAGGCTGATCACGGCCTATCTCGGCGGACACTGAAGCGGGATCAGACCGCGTTCGGCGCGCCGCCTTCGTGACCCGACAACCAAAATCTCGAAAACAACCCCATGCAAAGGAGTCGACGCTGCCGGCGCGGCGCCCTTCGTATTTTTCGAAATCATTTGACGCGTCGGGCAAATCAGGGGCATTATGCCATCATCGCCAGCCGAACCTAATCCTGTCGGCTCTGTATCCATAAATTGGAGTGCTAGGGTAAGGGCGCGCCTGATGTTCGGTTGTCCGCCCATCGCGGCGGAATAATCGACGTGCCGGAGGTCGTAGAAGGGCCATCAGCTGACATTGACCCGCCACTTTGGCTTGACGAAGTTAACTCCGAGCTTGCAAATCGACCTTGCTAGATTCATTGCGTGCATTTGCGCTGTTCCATTCTGGCTCGTCATCAGATCGCTGCCGAACCCGCGTGCCGCTTTTTGTAGTCTAGGCGAAGATTAGCACGAGACGGCTCGTTATTCGTCGCTCCAGTCTTGCGGAGGCGGAATCAACCGCCGCCACCGTCAATGCCGTGCACCAGCAACAGAAGGGTATCCGCTCCCGCCTTTCGGTCCTTTGCAATCTCCCGATATTGGGCTGACTCGAAGAACCCGCGGAAAGCCGCCGCATTTGAGAAAGACAGAAGCACGATTTTGTCTCTATCCCAACGCCCCTCGATGATTTCGGGCTGCTCATCGGCTGCCAACAGCCTTCCTCCGAATTGCTTGAGTACGCCCCTGAAACGCGCAGCGTAGCGTTCGTATGCCGCACGATCGGTGAATTTGAGCTGTCCAACGACGTAGACGGTCATGAAGGATTCTCCCCTTTAAGACTTTGGATGTCATCCGGGTGTTGCCGTTGGGCTCTCATCTACCTCACGCCTTCGGCACGCTCACGTCGATCAACAACTTCGCCGCCGTGACCGCCAGTAAGGCCGGCAAAGATCGAATCGCTCGACGAAGAATGGCATGACGGACACAAGCGCCAGATCGAGATCTATCAGTGGTTGTTGCGTCAGAACGGCTTCACGGTCTCCGACACCGGGTATTGGGTGTATGCGAACGCTAGCAAGGATAAGGCCGCTTTTGACTGGAAATTAGAATTCGACCTTACCCTTGTTCCGTACACCGGTGACGATTCATGGGTGAAAGGAACGCTCAAGAAAATAAAAGAGTGCCTCGACAGTGACGCGTTACCAGACGCCGCCGGCGATTGTAACTATTGTCGGCACCGGGAACGGTTGGCAAGGAATTACGTTCCATACAAGCACAAAGAACACTCCTAGCGGTCAACCGGAAGAAGGCTACACTTGGCATATGAAAAAGACGTTCTCCGACAAAGTGCGCGATATCGTCCGGAAAATACCGAAAAGCAAGACGATGACGTACAAAGAGGTCGCTTCAAAAGCTGGAAATCCGAAGGCCGCACGGGCTGTCGGAGCCGTTATGCGATCAAATTACGATCCATCGATACCGTGCCATCGCGTCGTTGCGAGCGACGGGACGATACGCGGGTACAACCGCGGTGCGCGCATCCGCTGATCGCTCTGCGGATGAACGCGCGTGTGTTCTCTTTGGGTCCGAGGATAAGGTCCGCTTTGGCCCAAAGAGGCGACGTCGTTTAGATCAGCTTCAGTTCTTTCAGACTGGCGTGACCTTGCTTGCCGACGATGATGTGGTCCTGGATCGCAATACCGAACTGCTTCGCGATCTCAACAATCACTCGCGTCATCTCGATGTCAGCACGCGATGGTGTTGGGTCTCCTCCCAGATGATTGTGCATCAGCACGACCGGACGGCATGATGTCCGCTTGGGGTCAATCTCGACATTCTTGCAACTGGCCAGCAACGTCCGATCCACCCCCAACCTCAGACATGCCACTACACTGCGCCAACTGAAGCGAAGGGCCACTTCCGGACTCATGCACCGCACCAGGAAACTTCTACTGGATCACCGCGTCGGCGCGGGCGAGCAGCACAGGAGTTGGTGCAATGCCAAGCGCTTTCGCAGTTTTCAGATTGATGACCAACTCGTATTTCGTCGGCGCCTGCACCGGAAGGTCGGCCGGTCTTTCACCTTTGAGGACGCGATCGACGTACCCAGCCGAGCGTCGGACTATGTCGGCAGTATTCGGTCCATAGGAGATCAGTGCCCCTTCCGCAGCGAATTGCCGGAAGCCGTATATCGCAGGAAGTCGATGTCGCTCCGTCAATGCAATGACCGCCCGGCGGTGATTGTTGATGAATGCGTCCGGTGCGGCGATCAGACCGCCGCCAGGCTCGCGTGCGAGCGCCGTGATGGCTGCCTCGACCTCCGCCTCGTCGTGCACAGGAGTTGCGGAGAGCTCGAGGGCGAGCGATGTGCGGGCCGCTTCGAGTTCGCGCAGGAATGCCGGATAAAAAGGCGTCGTGTCGGGATTGAAGATGAGCGCCACACGTCTGACCCCCGGAGCAATCTCCTTGATCATCTCCATCCATTTCCCGATCATTAGGAAGTCGATGAAGGTGAAGCCGGTGATGTTGCCGCCCGGCCGCGACAGGCTAGCCACGAAGCCCTGTCCGACCGGATCGTTGACGAGGTTGAATACGATCGGAATGGTGCTGGTCGCCTCTTTCAGTGCTGCGGCGATTGGCGTCCCGCTTCCGACGATGAGGTCCGGCGCCGAATGCACCAGCTCCGTCGCGTAGGCTCGGATTCGGCCCAGATCTCCGCCGGAATATCGATGCTCAACTCGAATATTGCGGTTCTCGATCCACCCGCGCGCCTCGAGCCCCTCCCGAAACGCAATGACGCGGGTCAGCACTTCGTTATCGTTCTCGAGGTATGGATGGAGGAAAGCAACACGACGCATGCCCGTCGCCTGCTGCGCGCACGACGCCAACGACCAGGCCGCGGCCACTGAAAGTGCAATGAATTTGCGTCGTCGCATTCGTCGCCCTTCAGGCCGAGCGATATGGCCTAGCATATGCTTCAAGTTCCAAGTGTAATGTGCATCACAGCAAAAATTCGCGCTGATGTCGCAGATGGGTCAATCGCGTCGGTTGGGTTAGCCCCCCGAGACGGCCGGTCTACTTCCAGCAGCAGGCGCCAAATCAACCATCGCGGTTCGACGCGAAGGGCCAGGTCTGAAGAGCGCGTACCGAGCATGCGTGGTCAGCTTGATCAGATCGCGCGCATCGTCGATTTGAGAGTCCAGCGTCGGCTTCGGCATACAATTATACCTGACCGAAACCTGAACTTTTTTCCATCGCATAAGACTTATGTTTGCGTCCCAGCCTGCACGTCTGGGGTACAGAGAACTTCAGCCGCAACCGGGGCGTCGCCGAGGGCTCTCTTTCGTGCCGCCGCGAGAGCCGGGGCACGATGTATGGCCCGCCGCGCACTTCTTGACTTGATTTCACCAAGCACAGGAGGAGCCTATGCGGAAGTCTCTCGCCTTATTCCTTTCTGGTGTGGCATTGGCGGTGGCGGCGTCAACCGCGGTTGCCGGTGAGAAGGTACTTGAGTTCAAGCTCGTGACAAAGCCGATCGACGTCAAGGTAATTGAGGCCGCAAACATCGAAGGACAGACGATCGCGTCCGGCAAACTTTTTGGCGTCGCCGTGTTCAACGATGGCCGTATCGGGGTGAAAGAGTTCGTCAATACGTCGGACTTGCTCAAAGGCTCAGGCACCTTCTTCGGTTATAGCACTTACACGTTCGAGGAGGGCTCGATCACGGCGCGTTACACCGGCTCGGCCAAAGACGGCAAGTCAAATGGCGAATACACGATCCTTTCGGGCACAGGTGCCTATGCAAACGCCACTGGCACGGGAACTATCGAAAGCGCGCCGAACCCGTTCAAGGGCGTAAGCCTGTTAAACATAAAGCTCGTCATTAAAACTCCTGGCTCATGACAGCGTAGCTCCACAGGTCCCGCACGAGGGAGGTTGATGCCTAGTCTGGGCGTTGGCCCGGCCGGCGGCGGATTGTCGGCCGGCCAACCTCCTGAAGAACTGTGAGGCTGATCATGCCTGTCGGCCAGCGGACTGGATCGCGTTAGAGGTCTGCTCAGGGTCATTCGCGTCGATTGAGGATACACGCGACCACGTCCGATCTAGCCGTAACAGCGGACGCCAAGGTGAGGGTCGAGGTTCGACGCTAAGGGCCAATTGCAGACCGATCTGCACCCGGCCTCTCATAGCTATCAAGTTAACGATGCCTTACTAGTAGAAGGGCCTTTTCGCATGAGGACGCTGTCGTTACTCTACCCCTCACTGCGGCCAATCCTTGTAGAGCGTCATGCCGATCATGATCAGCGAGCCGATTGCGACCGCCGCCGGGCAGATAAACGGCAACTCTTCCAGCACGCCGATAAGAACTGCCCGGGCGCGGAGAGTTCTCTTCATATGCGCAAAGCGCCAGCCTGGCGCACCCATCGGACATCTCCGTTTGGCCCCCAGCAGCAGCGGTCTCACTCTTCAGCGCGAAGGGATCTTCGGCTATTGCCCATTCGGATGTATCTCTAGATCAAGGTGAAGGAACCCTTGCATGTGGAACTGGATGATGCTGGCGATAGAAAGTAATCGCGTGATTGGACTGCGGATCGCAAGGTTGATGCGCGGCGGCAAAGCAGCCCAACGTGAGGCCCAGCGCATGATCAGTGAAAAGATATTTGCGGCGGGGAAGGCCGGTACAAGCCTGATGGCTGGGGCCTCCGGAGACAAGATTGTTGAGCAATATCGACGAAAGGTGGCGGCAAACGCCAAACGGCTCAGCCGGAAACCAACTCGGCGGAAACGAAAATCTCGCTCCTGAGGCTCAAACGGCCCATGCTGGATATCGCGCAATAATATTTCTGCAACTCGGCGTCCTCCCTACTGATTGATCGTGAAATTGTTGACCCATCTCTTTTGATCAGCGCGTGACGCAAATTTCCGCGATCTTTCGATCTTCACACCATAGCTCTACGTCGTAGCCGTCGGCCAAGCGTCTGGCGTGCTTCTTGGCTTCGATTTAATCCACGCACATTAAAACGATGCGAAGCTCGATATATCCGTCGAGGCCCTCTTGCATCTGCTCCCTACGCGACTCGGTCGGCCTGAGGCGGCCTTATTCCTCGGGGGGTTGCAGACCCGACGACGTCAGCCATTCGTCTATATTAGAAGCGGTTTCGAGCTGACGCAGTCTGCGTTCTAGAAGATCATGCTGCGGTCCTGGCTGCGTATTTTCCAGCTCCGCTATGATGCGTGCTCGTTCCGCATTCAGGTTGTCGTTAATGTGGGATTGTGGGTGTCGTCCCATGGCACTCTCCTTTCCCTGCGTGAATTGGGAGGGAGCGCAACCGGCGTTCTCGTCACTGATCAAATCACGGTGCCGTGCGGAGATAGACCCAGTGTGCACCCGGAACCGGAGCGACGCCAGAACAAAAGTCAACCCAGCGACGTCAGCTAGGGGTCAAAAGCGCCAGTCTAGGATAGTGGCGAATGTGTCCGTTTCACCCCTGACAACGGACTTCACCAAACCACCGATCAACTTCGCATTAGGGCCACAAGCCGACATATGACCGGTTCTGGTGCGAGACGCACGTTGGCGACAGAAATTCGCTAAGGTGCAAACTCGACGTTGCCACAGCCGAGTCAACATTAACCATATGGGGGATCGCGCACTAAGGACCCCTGACGGTTAGTGCCCCCTTAACATTTTTGCGCGAGAGATAGACCCTTAGCGCGGAGATCAATACGCAAAGCGAATGACGGCGGACATTCATCCCCTGAGGTGAATTGTTTGAGAACGCTTCTCATGATCGCGCTGGCGGCGACCTTGGTCGGCTGCAGCCGTCAACCATCATACCAAGCGGCTACCAGAACGGCGGCTCATCAGCCGATCGAATTCGCGTCATTGAAGAGCGATCCGCCGACAGAAACCAAGCTCAAGAACGGAAGGCCGCCCCCTCTTCGGGTCCGTGACAGGGTTGCCCGTTTCATCGCCAAGAAAACAAAACCTGCAAGCATCAGAGCAAAAACTGAGCCTACGGCAACTCGCGTCCCGCTCCCACCTCCCTCGTTGAGGACACAACTCGAGCCGAAAAGCAAAGCCGATGCGGACTTGGGTACGATAGGGCAGCCCACTGTGGGTCTCTCTCAGAATTCTAAAAGCAGAACCATGCAAGAGCAGGTGGCGGCTGCGACCGAGGTCGCGGAGCGAATAACGGACAATGGCGAACCCACGGACCTCCTGGTTACCGTTGTAATGGCTCGTCCGGAGATCAAGTCGGTAGCCGATCTTGCGGGTAAAAGTGTTGCGATAGATGAAAGGTATTCTGCATCCAGCGTTGATGTCTGGGTCGGGTTTGTGGTGGCAGGGGCCTCCGTCAAAGTGAGTGCAGGACACAGCGCGGCGATCGATCGGCTCGGCAATGGCGAGGTGACGGCGGCTGTGCTGGCCCTCGTGTCTCCTGACGCAGCGGACGGGTTTCCTGAAATCGCTGGCTTCAAGATTTTTCGCGTCCCGCTTTGGCCATATGCTTCGAAGGCTCGACCTTAACCGATGAGCAAGACGATCTTCAAACTCTAAGCCTTTGTTGCGATGAGCCCCAAATCCCGAAATCCAAGCTAAGGGTTTGTGACAGTCGCACGAGCTGGCGGCTCGCCATGAGGCATCAGGTGGTAATCGTGGATGCTGTTCTGGTGGAACGCCGATTGGGCAAGCGACCGCGCCAACCGTCGCGTTGCTCGCCGTGCCGAACTTCCGCTGTGGGTCATTCGCTTCGTTATGGTAGTGGGTCAGCCGCGTCCGGTCTACCGCGATGACCAGACAATTTCAGAGACCGCCTGGACTTCGCATTTGGGCCAACAGGTGACATTCAAAATGAAAGAGACGACCGCCAGCTGAAGCGACCTTATTTTTCGGTCCGCCAACCGCCTAACAGAAACACCCTCCGTGCTTTGCGGTTTTGTCCAGCCTGCGATTGGACGTCGGTTAGATCGGTGGCGTACCGCTTCATCATGAGCTTGGCGAGTGCCCCTAAGATCAAGAACGGCGTCACATAGATCGCGAACGTCTCAAGCGCCTTCATGGCAACTTCCTCCGCGATTAGAAGCAAGGACATTACCACCGCTAAACTAGGATACTAGGGCAAATAGGGGCAAAACCGGGCTGCGCTTGAGAGCAGATCGGCCATGATCAGAGCCTTTCCTAACGTAAGCAGTCGCCGACCGAATGTCTGTTGAGGTCATTCGCGTCGGTTTGACTTTGTGCCCGGCACTTCCGGTCTCCCCCGACAAGCGGGCGAAACGCTGCGCAGGTCTCAGACGGGCCAATCTCGGGTCACGCCGCAGCAGACAAACCATCATTCGATAACTTGGTCGGCGCGACGAAGAAAAGAGTCCGGAATCGTCAGCCCGAGAGCCTTGGCGGTCTTGAGATTGATCACCAGCGCGAATTTGGTCGGTTGCTGGACGGGAAGATCGGAAGGCTTGGCACCTTTCAAGATCTTGTCGACGTATGTGGCAGCACGCCTCTCGAGATCCGCATAGTCGATGTCATAGGCCATTAGACCACCGGCGTCAGCGACTTGGATCGTATAAGGGTACATCGCTGGCAATCGGTAGCGAGCCGCGAGTTCGCTCACTCGTGCACGTTGAGCAACGAATATGCTCTCCGCCGTTGTGAGAAGCCCTTCGGCGCGCTCTCTGGCCCCGGCATCGAACGCGGCCGTCAGGTCATCGGCGGTGCGAACATCCTGGATTTGCAGGGTGACGCCTAGCGAGTGGGCCGCTTTCTCCAATGCCTTCACCTGCAGCGGTGCAATTGGATCAGCGAGATACGAGAGCACAAGCATCCTCGAGATTTCTGGTACAGCTTCCTTGAGCAATTCAAGGCGCTTGGCCGCGACTTCGGAAGCCATCATCGACATCCCGGTCACGTTTCCCCCGGGCTGGGCGAGGCTATCGACGAGGCCGGTTTCCACGGGGTCGCCGAGTGCGATCATGACGATTGGGATCGTGCGAGTTATCTTCTTCGCCGCCTGAGTCGCCGGCGTCGTGCTTGCGGCGATGATGTCCGCCCTGAGGCGCAGACATTCGGCGGCGAGGCTGGGAAACCGCTCGCCTTTTCCGTCCGCGGAAAGGTAGTCGACGCTGATGGTTTGCCCGTCCACATATCCCAAGTCGCGCAGGCCCTCGAAGAAAGGACCAAATCGGGTCGACCGCGACGCGTCTGGATCGAATGTAAGGAAGCAGAGCCGCGGGATATGCCTGGCCAGCTGGGCGTGCGCGGCGCGCGGCCATGCAACCGCACCGCCCAGGAGCGCGATGAATTCACGCCGTCTCATGCGCTTACGACCTTGATCCCGTCCAGTCGCAAGAGACTACACCAGCGCATCCCGCCTGTCCGTGGTTGAACTATGTCAAGAGCATTGCCAATCGCCCATCATAGATCGGGGTGCTGGGGTCACGCACCGGCCATGAGTTCGATGCGGCAACTACTCGGGATAGACCTGAACGTCCTCTGGCCTCGGCTTGTTGAAGAGGATGAAAACCAAGGGGTTGCCGGGCTCGGACATTGCGTCGCTGCGCTGGCCCGTTATCTCTCCGGCCACGCCGCTTGCATATTCCGCAACCACCTCGCCGAAGCTATTGCGCTGGACGGCAACCTTCTGTCCGACTTCGACCTTGTCGTTGAGTTTGACCAGATGCTCAACGAGACCGCCCGCGGTGGCCAGGATCGGGAAGGCGCTGTTACCGACAAAAACAGTCACGTCCTTGCCTGTACGCCCCATTGGGCCGGCAACGATGCCGTGATGCTTGAGCACGTTCATTGTGCCTTCCACGAAGAGCGAGATCATCTCGGGGTCGAGGACACGCGCGGCGCCGATCTCCGGCGTGAAGGACGGGATGCCCACGTCCATAAACGCGTTGTGCAGGACACCGGGATACACGTGATTGTCGAAGATTTGGCCGACGGGATAGAGCTCCACCATCGCCTTGACGCCGGGCACGTCCATACCGCCAATATTGAATGCGGTGACTTCGAATCCCGTTGTCCCCGTGTGGAAGTCGATCGCGAAGTCGGCGTTCGGCCGCAGCAGCCGGTTGAAGAGCAGCCCGGCGTGTCGGCTAGGCGCGGTGGCGCCGTTCTCGTTTCCGGGCCACTCCCGATTCATATCGATGAGATCGATGCCCCTGCCCTGGTTGGGCCATCTGCGCTGCATGCTTTCCAGGGCCGGGCGGGACACGTCCGTGACCGCCATCACCGTGCCCGACATCTGCGCCGGGTCGAGTTGGTTCATCACGGTCTGGACCGTATGTACAGAACTCATCTCGTCGCCATGCACGCCACTTGTCAGGATGCCGCGCTTGCCCGGATTTGCTCCCCGGGCGACCGTCACAGACACGTACCAGTGCTGTCCGGTTGGCATCTGAACGCCCTGAAAATACAAAAGGTGCTTCTTGCCGGGCTCCAGCTCGTTGACGTCGAGCGCGCTGACGACCTTTTTGCCTTCGATAACATCACCGGTATAGACCGTTCTGGATGCTGGACTGGCAGGGGATGTCGCCGCGCCCTGCGCATGCGCAGCACCAGCGTTGACGGCGACAGCGGCCGCGCCGCCGACCGTGGCAATGGATGCCATTATAAGATCGCGTCGATCGATGCCTTTTGCAGATTTGTCCGGCATGATGGGGCCCTTGGTGATTGTGAAAGGTAGCGTTCGTGCGACGACACGGCATGCGCGGTCCCGAGGCAATGCCCGCTAACGGTCAAACACGTCGTTTTGATATTTCCGAGCCTCTTCCTGCGTTCACCGACACAGCAGACCCGTCTTGAGGGCCAGACCGGGCTTCGCAAGGGCGGACTCGTGCACCGCAGCAAATCGACGGTGACTTATTCTATCGCTTCATCGGCGAGGGAAAGCAGCGTCGGCGGTTGGCCAGGCCGTGTCCCAACGAAAGCTTTGCAACCCCGGCAGCAGCCCCAGCCCGCGCCTTTCAAGCAGAGCGGGATCTGCGGAACTCGTCGCCGCGACCGACGTTTGATTTGCGAATGAGCAGCGCCGTCGCCCCGGCGCAAGCCAAGCGCCGAGGCGAGGCGCTGAGCTTGTGCCGGGGAGAATGCTCATGAGACTCACTCTTTCGGTCATCAAGGCTGACATTGGCTCCATCGGCGGGCACACGAAGCCGTCTACCCGCATGATAGCCACTGTCGAGGGCGCGGTTGCCAAGGCGATCTGCAACGGCCTCCTGATCGACGGTTTCGTCTGCCACACCGGCGACGACATTGCGATCATCATGACGCACACGCGGGGCGAAGGAAGCACCGAGGTCCATCAACTCGCCTGGAATGCGTTCCTCGCGGCCACCTCGGTCGCAAAACTCTCCGGGCTCTATGGCGCCGGCCAGGATCTTCTCGCCGACGCGCCTTCCGGAAACATTCGCGGCGCCGGCCCGGGCGTCGCCGAGCTCAGCTTCGACCACAGCCTCTCCGGCGCGCGCCCTGCGGAGTCCTTCATGGTGTTCGCGGCCGACAAATGCGGCCCGGGCGCCTACAACCTGCCGCTCTATCTCGCCTTTGCCGATCCCATGTACTGCGCTGGGCTGATGTTGCCTCCGATGATCAAGGGATTCCGTTTCCATGTCATCGACATGGACAACACGGCTGGCGACAGCCTGATCGAGCTCGACGCACCCGCCGACAGCTACCACATTGCCGCTCTGCTTCGCGACAATGAGCGCTTCGGCATCGATCGCATCGTCTCTCGAACCCATGGAGAGGTCGTCGTCGCCGTTTCGGCACAGCGCCTCCACGCGATCGCCGGCAAGTACACCGGCAAGGATGATCCAGTCGCGATCGTCAGAAACCAGGGGATTTTTCCCGCTCCGGAGGAAATAATCTCACCGTTCGCCAAGGCGCATTTCGTGGGCGGCGATGCGCGCGGCTCGCATGTGATGCCGCTCATGCCGGTGCCGCTCAATACGCCCGTTACCGGCATCTATTGCCTGCCGATCGTTTCCTGCGTCGGCTTCTCGATCGACCGGGAGGGCCGCTTTGCCGAGTCCTACACCGATTTCTTCGACAACCCGGCGTGGGATGAGGTCCGCCGGCGCGCCCAGCGCAAAGCCATCGAGATGCGCAGCCAGGGCTGGTCGGGCGCCGCCATGCTACCCTACTCCGAACTGGAATATGGCGGCTTCCGCGACACCGTATCCGGACTGCTGAAGCG
Organism: Bradyrhizobium iriomotense; assembly: GCF_030160715.1. Taxonomy (GTDB): domain Bacteria; phylum Pseudomonadota; class Alphaproteobacteria; order Rhizobiales; family Xanthobacteraceae; genus Bradyrhizobium; species Bradyrhizobium iriomotense. The sequence goes on along the minus strand of NZ_BSOW01000001.1, from coordinate 209,065 downwards.
TTTTCGACTGCGCGACGACCGCAAGCCGGAAGCGGCCGAGTAGCGAGCGCCAGAAGCTGGAGCGACATTCAGCGTTCAATCCACAGATGCAGGCACTATTGCGACATGCCGATCCGGGAGGTGGGTATGACAAAAAAACGCATCGGCATTCTCACGGGCGGCGGCGACGTCGCCGGCCTCAATGCAGTCATCAAGAGCGTGACTTATCGCGGCAGTGAGGACGACATCGAGGTCGTCGGTCTGCGCCGTGGTTGGGAGGCCCTCACCCACCTGAACCTCGACGACCCCAACAGCAGGTCTCACTACGTCATCCCGCTGAACCGTGAAAACACTCGCACCATCGACCGGCGCGGCGGCACCGTGCTGCACTCGAGCCGCGTCAATCCCTCCAAAACAAAAAAGCTGCCCGATCATCTTGTCGGCGATGATGTTCCGGTCTCGCCGAGCACCAAGGACGGCGCCACGACCAAGACGTGGGACCTCACCGGCCAGGTGCTGGCGAACCTTTCGGGACTGGGCATCGAACACCTGATCGCCATCGGCGGCGACGACACGCTCAGTTATGCGGCCAAGCTCAACGAACTCGGCGTCAAGATCATCGCCATCCCGAAGACGATGGACAACGACGTCCGCAACACCGAGTACTGCATCGGCTTCTCGACCGCGATCACCCGCGCCAGCGATGCCATCCAGCGGCAGCGCACCACCGTCGGCTCGCATGAGCGAATTGGCATTTTCCGCGTCTTTGGCCGCGATGCCGGATTTACGGCACTCTACACCGCGTATGCCACCTCGATACGATGCCTCATACCGGAGTATAAGGTCGACCTCGACAAGCTGATCCGGTTGCTCATCGAGGACAAGCGCGCCAATCCAAGCAACTACGCGCTGATCGTGCTCAGCGAGGGAGCTCAGTGGGACGGCTACAAGCTGCAGGAATACGGCGAGCCCGACCCCTACGGTCACCGCAAGAAGGCCAACGTGGCGGAATCGCTCGCCGACGAGATCAAGCGGCGCGCCGGCGAGGAGACCATCACCTCCGATCTCACCTACGACCTGCGATCGGGCGATCCCGACTTCATCGACAAGCTTGTAGCCCTCACCTTCGGTAACATGGCCTACGATGCCATGCTGGAAGGCAAGACCGGCCTCATGTCGGCGCTGGTCGAGGGCCGGTACGACCTGGTGCCCATCCCTGACGCCAAGCTCGGCCCGCGCAAACTGGACGTCGCAAGCACCTACAACACGGAGCGCTACCGGCCCATTTACGCCAACAAGCGGGGTCTGCCGATCTTCCTCAACCGCTCGTCATAGTGCGCCAACCAGACGCCGATCTCGGAGGCGCAATATCCTGGATAAAATCTCGTAGTGCCTCGGTATCGAATGGCTTGCGTAAAATTCTCAGGTTTGGAGGCGCTGCATTTGCGGCATCGCTGTAGCCGGTCGTAAGGGCGACGGGCAAATTGGGATAGCGCGAGCGAATTTCTCTCGCAAGCCCGACGCCGTCGATGGTCCCGGGCATGACGATATCGCTGAAGACGAGATCGATCTTTGTACCGGCTTCGAGCAGTGTCAGTGCCGCCTCGGCCGAATCTCGATAAATGGTCTCATAGCCCAGATGCTCGAACAGCGAGGATGTCACATCCGCCACATCAGCGCTGTCGTCGACGACGAGAACCGTCTTGCGCTGCGAGTGCTGTGCTTTGGTTCTGGCAGCGGCGAGCTCTTTGCTGGCGATTTGCTCGTCTTCGCAAGATGGCAAATAGATTGTAATCGTTGTTCCCTGTCCCACCTTGCTGTCTGCCGTTACCGTTCCGCCGGCCTGGTGCGCAAAACCATAAACCTGGGACAAACCGAGCCCGGTCCCTTTGCCGACCTCTTTGGTCGTGAAGAAAGGATCGAACATCTTGGACAGAAGATTTGGCGGAATACCGGTGCCCGTATCGCCAAACGCTATCGCAAAGAAGGCTTTCCCAAGACGCTCGCCACCGGCTTCCTGATTTGCGGTCACCGCGTGGACGGACAACGTGAAGGTGCCGCCGTTTGGCATCGCATCGCGCGCATTAACGGCGATATTGACGATCGCAAGTTCCAGTTCGGCAAGGTCCACCTTGACCGACGAGACACCGTCGCCGATGTTCTCTTCGTACACGATGTTGCCGCGCAGCGAGCTCTCTATCATGGTCCGCATGTTTTTTATGGACGCATTCAGATCCACCACCGTCGGGCTGAGATGCTGATGACGAGAGAATGTCAACAATTGGCGCGTCAGACTTTCTCCGCGTTTGGCCGCGGTCTGTATGGCTTCGATTGCTCTCGGCAGTTTTGGATCAAGCAGGCGCGCGAAGATCTGGGCGCTGCCTCCAATGATCATCAACAGATTGTTGAAGTCGTGCGCAATCCCTCCGGTCAGTTTACCGATTGCCTCCATTTTCTGTGACATCGCGAGTTGCTCGCGTGCCTGGACCAGTTTTTCCTCCGCGTCGCGTCGCTCGGTTGCGTCCCGGATTACGCTGATGAACCCAATTAGATTTCCTGCGTCATCACGGCTCGAAGAGACCGAGCCGGTGATGAAGAACGGCGTACCATTCTTTCTGATGCGCCAACCCTCTACTTCGTGCCTGCCCCTTTGGACTGCCGACTCCAGTGCCTGGGTTGGCGAGCCCGCGCGGCGCTCATCCGGCCGATAAAATATCCCAAAATGCTTGCCTATGATTTCTTCCGGGGCGTAGCCGATGATCTTTTGAGCGGTGCTGTTCCAACTCGTAACGTGTCCTTCCTTATCAAGGGCAAAAATCGCGTAGTCGACAACACCTTCGATAAGAGTGTGGAAGTGGCGCCTCACGCTGTCGAGCGCCAAGTTGTTGCGTTCAAGCTGACGGTTCAGTTGGTCCTGAACGGAAGCCAAATGGGCTTCGGTGGCCTGGTGCGTCGCAATTGCCGCAGCCAAAGCAAGAGGTGGTGCCGATACGCTGACCGAAAGCACGAACAACGATAATAGCGCTCCATTCAAATCTGCTTTCGGAAATGGATCGTTGCCTATCGAGAAGCCCCACACGGCCATTCCGATGAAAATAAGCGCGGCCGTAGCCACGTTGCATCGATGGCCGCGCAGGCCGGCCCACATCAAGGGCAGCAAAACCAGAAAGCCCAGAAGGCTCCGATATGGCAGCACCACGTTGAGGTCGCTGAAGAGGTCACTATCGATAAGCGGGCTGTAAGCAACGATCCCAATGATGACCGCGAGAGCAGAGACTGCGATCGATTCCAATACATCCCGTTTGGAAGACGTGCGTAAGAGCATCGTCGCCCATAGCACGACGACCGGCGTGATCACCAAGGCCCCCGCAGCGTCTGCAAGCCACCAGGTTAGCCAGGTGACGACGGAATTGGAAAAGCCTGGCTCGTTGGCGAGACTGAATCCGACCATGACGATGGTTGAACTAATCATGGCAGTCGGCGCAAAGGAAATGATTGCAAACTTCACGATGCCGGATGGGGTGGCAAACGTCTTGCGACCGTTCGACCAGCGACTGATCAGCCACGCCCCGGCAAATGCGGCAAGGAGAGTGCCGATCCCGACGAAGCCCAACTCCAAGAGCGATCGGTCGGCCATGAGGTAAGGAGAAACGGCCCCCACCAGGATCGCGGGCCAGATCCGGTAGCCGCGTAGCAGGACGAGCGCGAATGCCAGCCCGGTTGGTGGCCACAATGGTGTCGCTGTCGGATTTATTGCCGGTAAGAGACGCGCTGCCTCGGCAAGGCCGCCATAAATCACGGCAAGTATTAGGATCTCGGCCAAATGGGTAGCAGCGCTCCGAGCGCTGCCAGAAGCAAAAATCTTGGCCTTACCAATCCCTGCCCCTTCCATCACAAGCCTTTGCGGTGGGCATCTCGAGAAAAGCGGTGGAGCGACGACCTGGCCCGCCGTCCAAAGTCACCAGGAATTGGCGGTCGCAATTCCACTACGTCGACGACCCTGTCAAACCTCAACGCAGTTTTGACCAAAACATGGCCACACGATGGTGAGTAAAGGTTGCTTGCCGACTTCTGCCTCGGGCCACTCACCTAACGACTGAGGTATACCAAGAAACGAAAGGGCTCGCTGCGACGTCCGGAACACAGACAGGACCGGCCGCCCTGTGTGTCGGCGAGATCATCAGCGATCAACTTCTCTGTCGATGCCTAGCCGCCGTTGGGCCGAACTGTCCTCGTCAGCATCGGAAAATGCTTATTGCCGCCTGAAAACGGCGGGAACTGGACGAAATCTGCACGCATGCGCTTGATCACGTCGGAACCGAGCGCGCGCGAGAGGGCTTCCGGGCTGTCGAACACCAGCTTGTTACGCTGCATGTGCTCGACCCGTCGCGACGGCAGCCGGTCGACCCAATCGATGCGCGTATAGATCTCGATCTGCCGGACATTCGGAAAGGTCCGCATGATCGTTGGATGGTGCTCCAGATAGTGCAGGTTCCAGGCGTTCATGTCCTCGGCCGGGCCGGGATAGTGGACGAGGTAGCTGCACGGGGTTGCCGTATCCTTGGGGTCTTTGCCTTCGGGGTGTTCGGCGACGTCAACGGGAAAGGAACGCGTCAGCATCACCTGATGCGTGACGTCCAATCCGGTGAGGCGCCCCTCGCCCGCAGCGAGGCCGGCAAGAACTCCGCCCCGACCCAGTACGGCCTCGCACGCGAACAGATCCGGAAACCGCAATTGAAGCGCAAACACGGGGCCGGAGCCATCGGCCTTGTGGGGATGGTCGACCGATTGTTCGAGCGGCGTGAACAGCAAGCCCTCGGTCATCTCCGGAATCGATCCGACCAGTGCTGCGGCGGCCGCGAGATCATCGGACTCGATCCGCCGCTCGCCTACGGGGTCGGAGAATGTCATGAAGAGCGAGATCGTCACAGCGTCGCCTCGGCCTCCTCGTCGACACGCAAATGCGCCAGGAGGGCAGCGCGAACATCATCGGGCCATGGGATAGCATGGTGATCCACGAGCGAGGTTGCGGCAAGGATCTGCCGGGCGCGCCAGCGCACGCCATCCGCGCCAGAAACGACATGGGCCAAATGCAGCGATGCCCTGCCGACCTTGCCAATGCGCGGGGCGAATGTCAGGTGGTCGCCAAACCTCGACGGTCGGGAAAAGTCGCAGGTCAAATGCACCGTGGGCGTCCCGATCTTCCGGACCGCGATCAATTCCGACCATGGAAAACCGATCGCCGCCCAGAATTCCTCGACGACCCCGTTGAGAATATTCAGGTAGGACGGGAAGTAGGCGATCCCTGAGGGATCGCAGTCGCCGAACCTCAGCTGACGATCGAAGGAAAACAACGTCATCAGATCGCAACAACGGGGTGTCTGATCACACCGACACCATCGACGCCTGCTTCCACCACGTCGCCCGGCCATAGCCATTCCTGGGGGCTCATGCCGGCGCCGACGCCTTCAGGCGTGCCGGTCGCGATGATGTCGCCGGGCTCGAGCGTCATGCCCGACGATATGTCTGATATCAGCACCGGGATGTCGAAGATCATGTATTTGGTGTTGGACTCCTGCTTCATGACGCCATTCTTGGTCAGCCAGAGCCGCAGATCATGCGGATTGGGAATCTCGTCCGCGGTGACGATGCAGGGGCCGAACGGCGCGTAGGTGTCCATGCCCTTGGAGAAGATCCATTGCCCGGCGCGGCGGTTATCGCGCGCAGAGATGTCGATCATCACGGAATAGCCGAAGACATGATCCATCGCCTTCTCGACCGCGATGCGGCTTGCGGTCTTGCCGATGATGACGGCGAGCTCGACCTCCCAGTCGAGCTGCTGCGTCATCTTGGCATTGTGCTGGATCGCGGCCCCCGGACCGATCACAGAGGTCGGCGGCTTGGAGAAGACGACCGGCTGCTTCGGCAGGTCCTTGTCGGTATCCAGGCTCTTGGCGGACTCCGCGACATGCGCGCGGTAGTTCAGCCCGATGCCAAAGATGTTTTTTCGCGGTCGCGGGATCGGGGCCTGCAGCTTCACGTCCTCGACGGCAACCGCGGAGCCGCCCGGAAAGCGGCCATTGGCGTTCTCCAGAGCGTCCCTCAGCGCCGGCAACAAGGTCACGCTGTTGTCGATGAACGACAGCATGTCGCTTGGCCAGGCCAGATCGCGCGATGCGCCGAGGCGCTCGACATCGACCACCAATCCGTTGACGAGGACGCCGAGACGGGCACCGCTGGAGCCCAAGGTGTAGGTGACGAGGCGCATGTAGATCCGACTCTTTGGTTGAACTCTGAAAGCGAGCGATGACGCGTCAGGCGGCGACCGGCTGGTGCCCGGCGTTGTCGCCATAGGCCTCTTCCCGGTAGAGACCGAGGCCCTCGATGACGGGAAGATCGTTGAAGCAGAACAGGCAGGCGTCCTCGCTCTCCGAGAGGTTGCCGTGCTCGTGCCAGGCCCAAGACGGGACGCAGAAGATGTCGCGCTCCTCCCACTCGAAACGCTTGCCGCCGATCACCGAGAAACCGCGGCCCTTGGCAACCTGGTAGAGGAAGCTGCCGGTATGCCGGTGCGATTTCGTCTTCTCGCCCGGCCGCAGCAACTGCATGCTCGCGCCGATCGTCTGCATCACGTGGCCACCGGTGACGGGGTTGACGTAGTTCATGAGGATGCCGTCGTAGGGCGAGCCGTCGGTCGCCGCGCCATATTTGCGCAAGGAGTCATAGGTCGGCTCCCACTCATATTTGAACATGGGGGAATAGCCCTTCGACCAGCGCGAGTCGGCCGGCCGCAGACCGGGATTGCCCCAGGTCTTGGTCATGTCGTCCACGGGATAACCAGACTCCTCCTGCTGGATCTTCGGATGCACCACGAAGAAATTGGCTTCCAGCGCATTGACGAGCGGGATGTCCAGGCCATCCTGCCAGATACAGACCGAGCCATTTCCTTCAACGCCATGCTCGTGCCAGGTGCCGTTCGGCGTCAGCACGAAGTCCCGTGCGCCGAGCGTCATCTTGTGGCCGTCGACGATGGTGTAGGCGCCAGCCCCTTCCATGATAAAGCGGAGGGCCGACGCCGAATGCGCGTGTGCGGTGGCGACCTCACCGGGGTGCATCACCTGCAATCCCGAATAGAGCCAGCCGACCGCGGCCGACACATCGCGGCGGCCGGGATTGTTGAGGTAGATCACCCGCCGCCCCGCCTTCTCCGGCGAGACCAGTTCCACCGAGCGCAGCACGTGCTCGCGCAAATCGTTGTAGCGCCAAAGAACGGGAACGGAGGCGGATTGCGGCTGCCATGGCTCGATCTTGTTGGCGACTGTCCAGAGCGCGCCGGCTTCATACTTTTCGAGGTCCTTGTAGTAGGCCTTGAGCTCCGGGGTGTCTTCGACGTTGGCCCGGCCGATCACGTTCTCGCGCATCCTATCCTCCAAGTCTCATCCTGAAGTCCTGTCTCGTGGCTTCGCCTAGAGCATAATGAATTTGGGTTGAGGTGATTGGGCCGCGGGCTCGCTCCGCCTCTCCCGCTTGCGGGAGCGACCGACGCGCTCGCAGAGCGCGGCGGGTGAAGGCTCTCGCCTCTTGGGGGTTCTCGATTGCGGACACACCCTCTCCCCAACCCTCCCCCGCAAGCGGGGGAGGGAGCGCACCTTCTTTGCGGTCTGCATCCCAAACCATTATTCCGATCTCATGGGTATCGGCGTGAAGCCCTGTTCCGCGGCATCGCCCTCACCGTCTGCGAGGCCCAGCGGCGCCAAAGGACGCCTGTTAACCCTCAGGTCGAAAATGTCGAACCGGTTATAGTGCCCGACGATATCGTGCATCTGCTTCGGCTGGATGCAGCGGCCGAGATCGATCTCGGCATAGACGATGCCTTCATCGTCGATCAGGGGCTCGCCGACCACGCGGCCATCCGGGCCGATGATGCCGGAGAATGCGCTGGACTTGCGCTGCAATCGTGCCCGCGCATCGGGAACGACCTTCTCCATGGCCGAGATGATCTCCTCCGAGACGGTCGAGCAGGAGACGATCGTGAAGATCTTGCCTTCGAAGGAATGGGCAATCGCGCGCAACTTGATCGCCTCCGCCATGTCGTAGTCGGGTGGCGCAACGGGCAGCGAGATGTAGCTTGCGACGTGCACGAGTTCGCCCTGCCCGAGCAGCGCGAAGCGCGCGAGCGTGTTGGTGTTCTCGCCGCACGCAAGCGCTCCGAGCGGCCCGATCCCGGTATCATAGACCTTGAGGCTCGACCCGTCACCGCCGGTCCAGGTCAGCTTTTCCGCCCAGGTCGGCACCAGCTTGCGGTGCTTGCCGAGCAGCGCGCCGTCCGGACCGATGAAGACCAGCGTGTTGTAGATGGCACCGAGCGACACCGGGCTGCGCTCGTTCACCCCGAGCACGACGTAGCATTCGGCATCGCGCGCGGCCTTCCGGACGATGTCGATCTCCGGGCCCGGCACGAGCACAGATTCCCTGGCGAGCTTCTCGAACCAGGCGCTGCCGGTGACAGGATCGGTGATCCAGTTCCAATAGGGATAGCCGGGAACGAACACTTCGGGGAACGCGACGAGCCTGGCGCCGTTGCTTGCGGCTTCACGGACCAGTGAAGCGGCCTTCTCAGCCGTCGCGGTCGCATTCAAATATTCCGGTGAGGCCTGGACGGCGGCAGCTTTAAAGCGAGGCAGCTTCAGCATCGGCCCACCTTTCGGCCGGCCTCGTGATCGCCCGTCCCGCAAGGAGATGGGCTAGAGTGCCAGCGCTCGGCGTTGACTTACTTTACATGTAAACGTATGCTAACGCATATTTCTGGAGGGTGCAATGGCTGAACGGTCTTTTGCTCGCGAAGTCGAGGATCTCCGGCTGGGAGATGGCGACACGTTCCGCGGCGAAGGCATCCTCGCCATCACCAAAGCCCTGCTGCAATCGGGCGTCGCCTATGTCGGCGGCTATCAGGGCTCGCCGATCTCGCATCTGATGGACGTACTCGCCGACGCCAAGGACGTGCTCGACGATCTCGGCGTCGTGTTCCAGAGCTCCGCCAATGAAGCCGCCGCCGCGGCCATGCTGTCAGCCTCGGTCATGTACCCGCTTCGTGGCGCGGTGGCGTGGAAGTCGACCGTCGGCACCAATGTGGCCTCCGATGCGCTCGCCAACCTGGCCTCGGGCGGCGTCACCGGCGGCACGATGATCATCGTCGGCGAGGACTATGGCGAGGGCTCCTCCATCATGCAGGAGCGGACCCACGCCTTCGCAATGAAGTCGCAGATGTGGCTGCTGGATCCACGTCCTGATCACGAATGCATCGTGAAGCTGATCGAGAAAGGCTTTGAGCTGTCCGAGGTCTCGAACACGCCCGTCATGCTCGAGGTTCGCGTTCGCGCCTGCCACATGCATGGAAGCTTCGCCTGCAAGGACAATGTCAAGCCGGCCCACACCATCAAGGACGCGCTGAACAATCCCAGGCGCGACGTCGGCCGCATCGTGCTGCCGCCGGCAGCCTATGAGCATGAGCAGGAGAAGATCAGGACGCGGATGCCCGCGGCCATCAGCTTCATCCGGGACAACAAGCTGAACGAATGGATGGGGCCGAAGCAGGCCAAGGTCGGCATCATCATGCAGGGCGGGATGTACAACAATGTCATCCGCGCGCTGCAATATCTCGGCCTGTCGGACGCCTACGGCAACACCCAGGTTCCGCTCTACGTCATGAACGTCACCTACCCCGTCATCGATACGGAGGTCGCGGAGTTTTGCGTCGGCAAGGACGCCATTCTCATGGTCGAGGAAGGCCAGCCCGAATATCTGGAGCAGGCGATCAACACCGTGCTGCGCCGCAAGGACATCAACGCGCGCGTCCACGGCAAGGACGTGCTGCCGATGGGCGGCGACTATACCGCGCAGGTCCTGCTCGACGGCGTCCGCGAATTCCTGGAGAAGACCGATCCGAGACTGCTCGGCAACCGGCCGCCGGCGCCGGACGCAAGACCTTTGCTTGGTCACCCCGCCATCGAGAAGCTGAAGCAGGTGGTGCCGGCGCGTCCACCCGGTCTTTGCACCGGCTGTCCGGAACGTCCGATCTTTGCGGCCATGAAGCTCGTCGAGGAGGAGCTCGGCCAGCACCACGTCTCCGCCGACATCGGCTGCCATCTGTTCTCGATCCTCCCGCCTTTCAATATCGGCGCGACGACCATGGGCTTTGGCCTCGGGCCGGCCTCGACCTCGGCCTTCAACGTCAAGGCGGACAAGCGCTCGATCGCCGTCATGGGCGACGGCGGCTTCTGGCACAACGGATTGACCAGCGGCATCGGCAATGCGGTCTTCAACAAGCACGACGGCGTGTTCGTCATCGTCGACAACTACTACACCTCGGCGACCGGCGGTCAGGACATCCTGTCGTCGCGCGCGATCAACAAGCGGCGTAATACCAATAATTCGATCGTTCAGGCCGTGAAAGGCATCGGCGGTCAATGGGTCCGGCAGATCGACCGCACCTACGATGTCGGCAAGATGCGCGACACACTGAAGGAAGCGCTGACGACGAAAGAGGAAGGCCCCAAGGTCATCGTCGCCTCCTCCGAGTGCATGCTGAACAAGCAGCGCCGCGTGAAGCCGCAGATGAACAAGGCGATCAAGGACGGCGTGCGTATCGTCAAGGAACGTTTCGGCGTCGATGAGGACGTCTGCACCGGGGACCATGCCTGCATCCGCCTCTCGGGCTGCCCGTCGCTCTCGGTGAAGCAACTGGACGATCCCTTGCGCGACGATCCCGTTGCGGCGATCGACAATTCCTGCGTCGGCTGCGGCAATTGCGGCGAGGTCGCCGAAGCGGCGGTGCTGTGCCCCTCCTTCTATCGCGCGGACGTGATTCACAATCCGACCGGCTGGGACAAATTCAAATCGAAGGTCGCCATGGCCGTGATCGGCTGGCTGCAGCGACGGCGCGATCGCCGCCGTCCCGCGCTTGAGGCGTTGGCATGAGAGACGAAACGGTCCGACTGGCACTGCCCGCCGCAGGTGATGCAACCGAGCGGCCGGTCTCCATCGCCATCGTTGCGATGGGCGGCCAGGGCGGCGGCGTCCTGACCGACTGGATCGTCCAGCTTGCCGAGAACCATGGCTGGGTCGCGCAGTCGACGTCGGTGCCCGGTGTCGCCCAGCGCACCGGCGCCACGATCTACTACATCGAGGCGATGCCGCCACTCGACGGCCGCAAGCCGATCCTGTCGCTGATGCCGACGCCCGGCGACGTCGACGTGGTGATGGCGGCCGAATTCATGGAAGCCGGACGCTCGATCCTGCGTGGCCTCGTGACGCCGGATCGCACCACGCTGATCGCGTCCAATCACCGCTCGTTTGCGATCGGCGAGAAGATCGCGCCGGGCAACGGCATCGCCGACAAGGGCGCGGTGACCGGCGCGATCGGGGTCGCCGCCAAGACCGAGATCATCTTCGACATGAACGCGCTGGCGATCGCGAACGGCAGCGTCATCTCGGCCGCGATGTTCGGCGCGCTTGCAGGCGCCGGCGTGCTGCCCTTCAGCCGCGAGAGCTATCTCGACGTGGTCCGCGCCGGCGAGAAAGGCGCCAAGGCCAGCCTGCGCACGTTCGAAGCCGCCCTTGACCGGGTGCAGTCGAAATCCCCGGAGCCGGCGACGCCGCCGCCACCCAAGGCGACCGACAAGGCAGCCGACAACGCGCCCGCTCCCGCTGCCGTGGATCCACGTCTTGCCGGCCTCGTCGCCCGGCTGACGCGGGAGTTGCCCGAGTCCGCGCTCGCCATGGCCCGCGCCGGGCTGAAGAAAGTCGTCGATTTCCAGGACATCGCCTATGGTGCCGAATATCTCGACATCCTCGGCAAGCTCCACGCTGCCGATCGGAGTTCTAGCGGCGCCGCCGGAAACTTTGCCTTCACGCAGGCCGCGGCAAAATATCTCGCCAACGCCATGACCTATGATGACGTCATCCGCGTGGCCGACCTCAAGACCAGATCCGCCCGCCGCACGCGGATCGAGGGCGAGCTCGAGCTGTCGCAGGACCAGGTGCTCCAGACCACCGAATTCATGCATCCGCGCATGGAGGAGGTCATGGGCATGCTGCCGGCGGGCCTCGGCCGCTGGCTCGGCGGGAAGCCGCGCCTCCTCGGTTGGCTCGACCGTCGTGTCAACAAGGGACGCCGGGTGCGGACCTACTCGCTGCCCTGGTTTCTCGCGCTCTATGTCGTCGGCGGACTTCGCGGCATGCGCCGCCGCTCTCTGCGTCACGCCATCGAGACGGCGCATCGGGACGAATGGCTCAGGGCCGCAACGCAGGCTGTCGGGACCAACTACCAGTTGGGCATCGAGATCCTGCAATGCCATCGGCTGATCAAAGGATATTCCGATACCCACAGCCGCGGCCTGTCGAAGTTCGACAGGACGCTGGCCGCGATCAAGCTAATCGAGCGGCGCGAGGACGCCGCCGACTGGGCACGGCGGTTGCGGGAAGCCGCACTGAAGGACAGTGCGGGCAAGGAGCTCGATGGCGTGATCCAGACCATCAAGACCTTCGCGTGACGTCGTCAGGGACAGAACAGGATTGGATTGCCGTTCACCCCGAGGGGCGCCAAGATCGGACATCTTGACTGCGATTCTCAGGTTGTTAATCGGAGCAAAAGACCCGCGGTAGTTTTCCCCTCAACGACACACCTTGTACTCGATGGTCATGCGATGCCGGCAGCACTCAAAGAGAGCATTGGTCCCGTGTTCGGGCAGATTGAGACCCGGCTGTGGCTGCAACTGCTGTCGCTGCAAGGCGAGCTCTTTGCGTCCCTGAACTCCATGCTGAACTCGGAGTTCGGCCTGTCGCTGGCAAAGTTCGACGTGCTGGCCCAGCTCGATCGCTACCGCGACGGAATGGCGCTCGGACAGTTGTCGCAGAACTTGAAGGTGTCCGGTGGGAACGTCTCGGGCCTCGTGCAGCGCCTGCTGGCTGACGATCTCATCAGCAAGGAAATGTCGAGCGAGGACCGCCGGTCGTTCATCGTGCGCCTGACGCCGAAGGGCGAAGCGCTGTTCAGGAAGGCGGCCGACGTGCACAAGAAGCACCTCAGCAAACGGCTCGAGAGTATCCCCGCCCACGAGCTGGAGACTGCGCTTTCGGTGTTGCGGTCCCTCTCCTCAAAACTTCGCACCGAGAGCAAGAAGCAGAGTCGCAGGAAATAATGGCCAAAGAATCCAGGAGCAGATGGAAATCCGGTCCACCGCGGACACGGGACCAGCTACAGACCTACATTCCCTATCTATTCAACCGCCTCGCCAATCGCTGGAACCTCGATCAGAACCGCGATCTCGCCGAGCACAACATCAACAACGTCGTCTTCCGGACGCTATCGGTCCTGTTCATCTACAAGACCCTGACAGTGAATGAGGTTGCCGTTCTCGCGGTCACCGAGCAGTCGACAGCGAGCCGCATGGTCGAGTCGATGGTGTCATCGGGGCTCGTCAAGCGCGAGATCGCCGAGGAGGACCAGCGCCGCCGCGTCGTCGGATTGACACCGGATGGCGAAGCTCTGCTGCGAAAGATCTGGCCGATCATGGAGAAGAACTACGACCGGCTGACCGCGGGCATCGACCCCGACGAGATCGAGGTGTGCGCGCGCGTGCTGGCGAAAATGGTCGAGAACATCCGCCAGAACCAGATCTGACCCGCACGTATCAAGGACCGAGGCCGACGAGGCTGGTGCCGCCACAGACGTAGAGCACCTGTCCCGTCACGAAGTCCGAGCGCTCGTCGAGGAAGAAACTAATGGCGTGCGCGACGTCCTCGCGGGAGCCGAGCCGCCCGACCGGAACGTTGCGCGCCATCCTCTGCTGCTGCTCCGAGCCCTTCGGGATGATGCCCCAGAAATTGTCGGTCAGGATCGGGCCTGGTGCGACGACGTTCACCGTGATCCCGCTCGATGCCAGCTCCAGCGCCCACGTTCGCGCCATGCCATGCACGCCTGCCTTGGTCGCGGAATAGGCCGAGCGCGTGGCCGCGCCCATGGCGGCGCGCGAGCTGACGAAGACGATACGGCCGAAGCGTCGCGAACGCATCCCCTCCAGCGCGGCCTGGGTGAGCAGCATCGGCGCGCCCAGGTGCAGTTGCGCCAGCGTCAAGATGTCTTCCGGTTTCGCATCGGGCAGCAGGTTCGGCAGGATCAGGCCGGCATTGTGGACGAGGCAATCGATGGCGTGATCGCGGCAGATCTCCCGCGCAATGGCGCGTGTATCCTCGATGCTGGTCAGGTCGGCGCGGTAGGCCGCGAGCAGATCATGCGTCCAGTCCGGCTTCTCCAGCCCGACCGAGACGACACGCTGGCCCTTCTCGACGAGCTTCTTCGCCAGCGCTTCGCCGATCCCGGAATTACCACCGGTGATGAGTGTGGTGCGGATCTCGCTCATGGTCAGACCTGCCGCCTCTTGAGGTCACGGAGATCGTGGAACGCGCCATCGCGCATCAGCTTTGCGATGAAGTCCTTCAGCCCGCCGCGCTGGATCTTCTCCGTTGCGGTCAGCGGGAGCTGATCGACGAAGCAGATCCAGCCCGGCGCCTTGTAGTAGGCCATCTGCTCCAGGCTCCAGCGCACGATCTCTTCGGCGAGCGCGCGGTCCGCGCCCTGCTGTTCGGCGATGATGACGGCGGCAACCTCGTCGCCGCGCACCTGATCGGGGGTAGCTGCGACCGCGGCCTGCCGGATCGCGGGATGGCGGTTGAGAACGGATTCGACCTCGACCGCGGCGATGTTCTCGCCGGAACGACGGATCACGTTCTTCTTGCGATCGACGAAATGCAGGTCTCCATCGGCATCGCGCGACACGATATCACCGGTATGGAGCCATCCGTCCTTCCAGGCCTCGGCGGTGGCTTCCGGATTCTTCAGATACTCCCTGAAGAAGCCGTAGCGGGGGTCGGCACCCGCCCGCCGCACCAACAGCTCACCCGGCGTTCCCACGGACGCATCATTGCCGCCATCGTCGACGATCCGAACGTCGACTTCGGGCGCCGGACGGCCGAAACAACTTGTGCCGACCTTGCGCGGCTCGACATTGGCGGCGATCACGCCGCCGCTTCCGGTCTCCGTCATCGCCCAGGCCTCGAGCAGCGGAAAGCCGAAGCGCTCCTCGAATGGCGCGTGCAGGAGCTTGTCGACGCCGGCGCCGAATCCGAACCGCACGGTATGCGCGCGATCCTGTGCGGACGGCGGCGCGCTCATCAGCATCGAGGGCATGACGCCGAGATAATGCAGGCAGGTCGCGCGGCTGTCCCGCACCGAGTTCCACCAGCTGCGCGGATGGAAGCGATCGAGCATGGTCAAGCAGCCGCCGACCGACAGCATCGCCATCAGCGACACCGCCATCGCGTTCATGTGAAACAGCGGCAGCGGCGTGATCATCCGCTCGCCATCGCCTTTGAGATCGATCAGCCCACCGACATCGCGATACCAGTTGCCGGAGTGCAGGAAATAGGTGTTGGTAAGCACGCAGCCTTTGGGCTGGCCGGTCGTCCCCGACGTATAGAGCAGCGCGCATTCGGTCGCGCCGTCGCCTGCACGCGCCGGCCGCGCGCCGTCGAATGGAGCTGGAATGTCGCCGCTGTCGGTCACCACCGGGATCGGCCGGCCAGCCTGTTTCGCCGCCGTATCGACCTCGTCGCGCCGTTCAGCGAGGACGAACGCCGCATTCATCTCGGAATGCGCGATGATGTATTCGAGCTCGCTGAGCCGCAAATCCGGGTTGATCGGCACCACGGAAACACCCAGCGCATTCAGCGCGAACCATAGCTCGACGAAGACCGGCCTGTTCTGGAGCAGCAGCCCGACCCGATGGCCTTCCCCATAGCCACGGCCGGCAAACGCCGTTCGCCAGCGCTCCACCCGTTCGAGCATGGCCCGATACGAGATCTCGCCGGCCGCGATGCCGTAGATGTCGGCTGTCTCAGGCAACATGTTGAGAAAGCCGGCTTCACCCCGGCGGAGGGCGATCTCGCCGAAGCGGGCATAGACTGTGGTCGCAGCGGTCAAGGCATACTCACATGAAGAGCTGGATGTTGCCGAACGGCGCGTCGAAATTGACGAGATCGACGCGCTTGAGCTTGATCTTAAGGTCGTCGCCGGACCGCACAAGCTCATGCGAGGCCCACCCCGAATAACGCTCCAGCATATCGCCGCGCGTCTCGGTATAGATGTAGGAGGTCCGCGTCTTGAACATTCCGGCCGCCTCGTCGCATGCGACGATCCGCGGCGCTTGGAGCAAATGATGGCAGCGGCTCTTCGGCTTCTGGCTGAAGGTGCGTTCGCCGGCCAGCCGCTCCACGCGCACTTTCAACAGCAACAGGTCTTCGTACATCAGTGACGGCTGTAGCACCGGATCCTGCTGCTGCCATTCCAGCGGCATCCAGTAGCGCCCCTCCTGGTGAAACAGGTCGAGCCAGGCCTGCCACTGCATCGTGTCGAGCAGCTCGGCCTCCCGATAGATGAAGTCCGCGATGGTTTTCTCGTCGATCATTCCGCGGCCTCGACGTGCTGATCCATGTCCATGGTCATGAATTTTGCCCAGGCATGAAACTGGTTCCGCATCTGGCGCTCCGATGTGCCATTGATGACCGCGGTGACATCCTGCTCTTCATTGCTCTCGTAGAGCCGGCGCAGATTGACCCATTGATTGCCGTTGGACTTCAGCCCCTCCTGGGCCCGCTCATACATTTCGAGATCGTCGTGCCCGACGATCGAGGTCGGCGCGTTGATGAAGCGGTTGTACATGAGCGCACGCTCATAGAGCTTGTCGGGCGCGCCGACCAGGCGATAGACCCAGCTCTCGACCAGCGTCTTGTCCACCGCGATCGGGATGAAATTGCGCAGGATCTGCACCGCGCCCTTGACCATGATGTTTGGGAAATAGACGGTGTTGTGCCGGACCTCTCCCAGGATCTCGTGGGCGCGCTTCTCGCCATAGGCCGCAACCATCTGACCGAGATAGCCTTGGATGTCCGAGTAGTTCGAGTGGATCGAATTGGCCACGCCGGTGTGGCCATGGCCGTTGGGCCAGATCCTGATGCCGCTTTGCTCGTAGAACTCGTACGGGCTCATGAAGGGCCCGTAGAGCTGCACAGCCATCGGCGTCTCCGTCGAGTCGCCCTGCTCGCGCTTCCAGACCTTGACGGCGGTACCGGCCGAGCTCTCATGCGCCACCATGGGATGGCAGGTGTCGGTCTGGTTCTCGACCAGCATCTTCCAATTGCAGGTGTGCATGTAACGGATCGGCGCGGCCTCGATGGCCAGCTTCCCCTCCGGCGAGCGGTCGACCATGTTGTCGATGGTCGAGAGGCTTTCGCCAAAATAGTCCTCGAAGGAGACACCGTTGTCGCTCAGGCGCGCGAAGATGAAATCGCGATAGATGACGACGTTCTTGATCTTCGACAGCCCCTCGTTCGCCTGGGTGTCACCGAAGCCGGTGTTCTCATAGCCCTTCTTCAGGGGGATCGCGAGCAGCGAGCCGTCGGTCTTGAACGACCAGGCATGATAGGGGCAGCGAAAGAATTTGCCGGTATTGCCGCAGGGCTCGGAGGCGATCTTCACGCCCTTGTGCGGACAACGATTGTAGAAAACGTGGATGGAGCCGTCGCTATGGCGGCTCGCCATGACCGGCTGCCGGCCGATATTGGCGGTGACGAAATCACCGGGCTTGGCGAGCTGACTGGCGTGCCCGACATAGATCCAGCTATTCGGGAACAGATGCTCCATCTCGAGCTCGAAGATTTCAGGATCGACATAGACGTCGCGATGCACCTCGGCTTCACGCACCAGGCCCTCGATCGCACGGGCGTTGTTTCCGTATTTCGCCATGGCGCCCCTTGCCTCCCTGTTAGAGATCCAACACCAGCCGTTCCGATTTCGCACGCGACACGCAGATCTGCATGACCTTGTTGGACGCCTTCTCATCGTCGCTGAGAATGACGTCACGATGATCGGGCACGCCTGCAATCACGCTGCACTGGCAGATGCCGCAATCGCCCCGCTGGCAGTCGTAGAGAACATCGATCCCCGCCGCTTCCAGCGCCTGGATGATGCTCTGATCTGCCGCGACCGCAATGACCTGCCCTGTCGACTTGAGCTCGACCTCGAACGGCTTGTTGGGCGAGCCGGGCTGCTCCGCCTTGAACAGTTCGAAATGGATGCGATCTGCAGGGATGCCCCTGGCGCGTGCGCCCGCCTTCACCGCATCGATCATCCCGGCAGGGCCGCAGACATAGACGCGGGCACCTGCGGGCGCATCGCCAAGCGCAGCCGCGATGTCGAGGCGAGACTCGTCGCTGTCGTAGTGAACGGACAAGTCCTTTGAACAGATCGCCTGCAACTGCGGCAAGAAGGCCAACCCTCCCGGCGCTCGTCCGGCGTAATGCAGGCGGTATGGAATGTCCCGCGCGCTCAGCTCCGCGGCCATGGACAGAATCGGCGTGACGCCGATGCCGCCGGCCAGCAGCAGCGCCGGCGAGGCTCCCTCTTGCAAACGAAAATTGTTGGCCGGCGCGGTCGCCCTCACAATATCGCCGGTCTTCAGCGCATGCATGAACTGCGAGCCGCCGGTCGACATCTCCTCGCGCAACACCCCCAGCGCAACGGTATCTCCAGGCAGGCCCGGCAATGCCATCAGAGAATACGGCCGATCTTCCCCGTTCGGCAGCAACACGCGGATGTGCGCACCTGCCTGCCATTGTGGGACAGCGCCGCCCTCCACGCCGAACACGAGGCTGCGGATGAACGACGTCTCCGCAACGACCGACTTCACCTTGAGCTTGAGCGGATGCGCGTCCATTCAGGCATCTCAAATTATATGAATTTGCATATTTTTAGACATGTAATAATTGATTGTCAATCGTCGTTGCGGCAGGGTTGGAATAGGAGGCCCGGGGCGACGGCAAGCAATTCGCGGCGATACGCGCGCATTTCATTCAGCCGGCAACACGCCCGGTCACTGCCCTGCGAAACCGCAAGACGCGCGCGACGCCTCTTCTAATTCATTGAAAAACTTGAACTCTGAGCAAGCTGCGGACAAAGAGATTTGGCGAAATCACACTTGGTGCGCTGCGCCGAAGGCCGCATTCGGCGCAGTGCATTGCTGGCTGGCCCACCTCAACCGATCTATTCGACCGATATCCTGATTTCACCGAGCCCTTCGATCCCGCCGGTCATGACTTCTCCGCGCTGCACCGGCCCGACGCCCTCCGGTGTACCCGTCATGATGATGTCGCCGGATTTGAGCGCCATCGACTGCGAACAGATCGAGATGATGTCCGGCACGGGCCAGATCAGCTTTGAGATGTCGGAATCCTGCTTGATGACATCGTCGACGGCAAGCCAGATGCGCCCGGCTTTCGGATGGCCGACTTCCGAGACCGGTCGCAGCGGGGCGATCGGCGCCGAGAGGTCAAAACCCTTGCCCCAATCCCAGGGACGGCCCTGCTCACGGGCCTGAAGCTGAAGATCGCGACGGGTCAGATCGATGCCGACGCCGTAGCCCCAGACGTGATCGAGCGCACGTTCGGGCGGGATATCGGTTCCGCCCTGCCCGATCGCGACGATCAACTCGATCTCATAGTGAAAGTTCTTTGTCTGCGGTGGATAGGGAACGGTCGCGCCGTCGTCCACGACCGTATCCGCAGGCTTCATGAAGAAGAACGGCGGCTCGCGATCGGGATCGCGCCCCATCTCGCGCGCGTGCGCCGCATAGTTGCGGCCAACACAGATGATGCGACGTACCGGAAAGCGCGCCGTCGAACCGAGGACCGCGACCGAAGCGTACGGCGGCGGTGGCAGAACAAAATCAGGGTTGGTCATGTCGTCACGCATTGCCGCGGTCCTCCCGGAACAAATGGAGCGCTTCCTGAATGGGGCGATCCGAATAAGAGAAAATCACCGCATCGCCGTCGAGCGCTTCATGACGCACGCGATGCCAGGAGGGGACCACGAAGATATCCCGCTTGCCCCACTCGATCACGACATCCTCGCCGGATCGAGGCGAGATGATGCTGCGGCCCCTGCCCTCGATCGGCACGAAAACCGTCGCGTCGGTCGAACGGTAAGTCGCGGTTGCGAAATTCTTCGGCAGGAGCTGGATGAAGGTCGCCATGGTGGCCATGGCGTGATTGCCCGTGATCGGGTTGGTGTAGCGCATCTTGAGGCCGTGGCACGGATCCCAGGCAGCAGTGCGTCGCAACCGTTCGAGCGCCTCGCGCGTTCGCGCATAGGGATAGTTGAATACCGGCGAGGTGCCACCGCCTCCTCTGTGATCGACGGGAAGGAGATTCTGGCCATAGCGGGCGTCGCTGTCGCCAACCGGCCGGATGATCGGCTGTTCGTCGACATCGAGATGTTCGGCAAACGAAGCATCCAGCATCTGAATGACGGGGATGTCGAGACCGTCCAGCCAGAACACCGGATCGGGACTGGGATTGCCGTGATCGTGCCAGGCCCATGGCGGCGTGATGATGAAATCCCCCTCGTGCATCATGGTACGCTCGCCGTTCACCGCCGTGTAGGCGCCTTCGCCTTCCAGGATGAAGCGCAGCGCCGATTGGGTATGGCGGTGGGCCGGCGCGACCTCGCCCGGCATGACCAGCTGCACACCGGCATAGAGGTCCGTCGTGATTTTGGATTGTCCACGCAAGCCCGGATTTTCCAGCACGAGAACTCTCCGTTCGGCCTCCTTCGCGGTGATGAGGCCACCGGCCTCGAGCATGTACGCGCGGATGTCCTGGAAGCGCCACGAGGCGGCTCGACAAGCGCTCCTCGGCTCGGGGGTCACGAGATCGGCCAGCGACAGCCATAGGGCCGTCAGGTTCTTCTTGTCGATCTTGTCGTAAAAGGCTCGCCGCTCCGGCGTGTCGGCGGTTGGCGCCATGATTGCTTGTTGGGACATCGTCGGTCTCGCTGTTAATGATGAAGCGTCGCAGTTGACGGCACGAGCTTGAGCGACGGCTCTCGTCTGCGCAGCGCGATCACGGCCAGTCCCGCCAGCAGTGCCGGGACCGCCGCCGTCAGCACGACGGACTGCGCAGTCCACCCGAAGCCGAGCAGAACGCCGCCCGCGACCGGGCCGATGATCGACCCGATGCGGCCCACGCCCAGCGCCCAGCCCACGCCGGTGGATCGGATCTCAGTGGGATAGAGGCCGGCCGCAAGCGCGTTCATGCCGATCTGCGCGCCCACCACGCCAAATCCGGCGAGGAAGGTGGAGGTCATCAAGGTCCAGACATTGGCCGATCCGAACGCGATCCCGGCGATGAAGAGCGCAGAGGCGGAATAGGCGCCGCCGAGCACCAGATACGGGTCGAGCCGATCGACGAAGCGGCCGAGAACGATCGCTCCGACGATGCCTCCGGCGTTCAACACCGCCGTCGAGAGGATCGCGATGTTGAGCGGCAGGCCGCTCGCCCTGAGCAGCGAGGGCATCCAGTTCACGAGGAAGTACATGACGAGCAGGTTCATGAAGAATGCGACCCACAGGAGCAGCGTCATGGATGCGCGGCCTTCGGCAACAAGCTTCGCCACCGGAAAGCCGGACGCCTGCACGGAAGGCATGACATAGCGGCTTGCCGTCGCCTGGGAGGCGGCCGGGTCGAGCCTTGCGAGCAGGTTTGCGATCCGTTCGTCGGCGACGCCGCGCGTCACGAGAAAGCGGATCGATTCCGGGAGCCAGATGAACAGAGCGATCAAGGTCACGAGGGGAAGCACGCCTCCCACGACGAATACCGAGTGCCAACCAAAGGCGCCGATGAGAGGCGCGCTGATCACGCCGCCGATCGTCGAGCCCAGCGGAAAGCCGCAGAACATGATGGCAATGAGCAGCGCACGCATCCGCTTCGGCGCATATTCGCTGGTCAGCGCGATGATATTGGGCATGGCGCCGCCGAGGCCGAGGCCCGTCAGGAAGCGATAGACCATGAGTTCGCTCAGCGTGGTGGCGCGCGCAGTGACGAGCGCGAAAATGCCGAACAGCAGCACGGAGAGCAGAATGACGTTCTTTCGGCCGAACCGGTCGGCCGCAGGGCTCAGGACGAAGGCACCGACCGTGAGACCGGCAAGGCCCGCACCGAAGATCGGACCGAAGCCGGCCATCGCGATCCCCCATTGCTCGGCGATGACGGGCGCGACATAGGCGATCGCCTGGGTGTCGAAGCCATCGAGCATGGCAATCCACCCGCAGAGAACGAGAATCAGGAATTGGAGGCGTCCGAACCGCGCCTGCTCGATGACTTCGGTCACGTCGATGGTCTTCGCAGTGGACATCACGAACTCCAGTGTGAGCTTGGATTTCTAAGGCGGTGACAATGCGGCTCGAGAGCGGGCCGCGTTCATGCGTCCAACGGGGCGCTGCGCAGTTGCTGACGATCGATCTTGCCCGTTCCGGTCTTCGGCAATTCGGACCGGTATTCAATCAGGCGCGGATATTTGTAGGGGAGCAGTTTCGACTTGACGTAATCCTGCAGCTCACGCGTGAGCGTTTCGCTGGCCACATGCCCCTCCCCAAGGATGACGAACGCCTTCGTCGTCATGCGACGGTCGGGCAACTCCAGTCCGAGAACCGCGCATTCCCTGACAGCCGAATGCTCCGACAGGCAGAGTTCGATCTCGAGCGGGTAGATCCATTGGCCGCTCACCTTGATGAGATCGTCGACGCGACCGACGAACGTGAAAAATCCGTCGGCGTCCTCGAGGAGCCTGTCGCCGGTCCAGATCCAGCCGCCGTCGCGCATGGTCTGCGCGGTCTTGTCCGGCCTGTTCCAGTAGCAAGGCGCGTTGGAGTGACCACGTATCCACATGACGCCTTCCTGGCCTTGGGCGACGGGCTCGCCTTCGGGCGTGGTTAGCCGGATCTCATATCCGGGAACGCGCTTGCCTGCGGTTCCGGTCCTCTTCTGTTTGTGCGTATTCGAAAGATAGATGTGCAGGACCTCGGTCGATCCGAGCCCTTCGACGATCTCGAGTCCGAAGCGTCGTTTCCAGTCGCTGAAAATGTCCTGCGACAACACCTCTGCCGCTGACAGGCATAGGCGCACGCTCGACAGGTCGGCAGATTCGATACGTGGGTGATGGAGCAGCGCGTTGTAGAGCGTCGGCAGGCCGAAAAAGAGCGTCGGCTTGAACCGCTCGACCGCGTCGAGAACGGCACCCGGCTCGGGCCGACCGGCGAGAAGGACCGTGCTCGCACCGACCGAGAACGGGAACGTGATGGAATTCCCGAAGCCATAGGCGAAGAAGATCTTGGGCACGGAGAAGCAGATGTCGTTCTCGTCGATCCCCAGGATGTGACGGCCGAAGCTCTTCGCCGTATAGGCCATGTCGTGCTGGAGGTGCACGATGCCCTTCGGTCGGCCGGTGCTCCCCGAACTGTACATCCAGAACGCCATGTCGTCACGGCGCGTGGGCGCAGCTTCGAGCCTGGACGGAAATTGCGCAAACCAGTGGTCGCCATCGAGAACCTTGATCGACGGCGACTCACTTGTGGCCTCACCGTCGAGCACGATCAGGGTGCGCAGCGACGTTCCCGCGATCGTCTCCTGGTCGAACAGGGGCGCATACTCGGCCTCGACGACCGCGACCGGCGCACCCGAATCCTGCAGATAGAAGCCGATCAAGTCCTTCGGCGATAGCGTGTTGATCAGCATGGGAACAAAGCCGGCGCGAATGGCTCCAAAGAAGACCGCGGGATAGGCCGCCGTGTCGTTCAGCAGGAGCAGCACGCGATCGCCTGCAGCAAGTCCGAGCGATTTGAGCGCGTTTCCGGCTTTGGTGGCCTTGACGCACAACTCGCCATAGCTGGTGTTACCGGCCGCAGCGTAGATTGCGACCTTGTCGGCACGGCCCGCCCTGAGATTGTCGAAGAGGATTTCGCTGGCGTTGTAACGCTCAGGAATTTCGAAGCCGATCTCCAGCGCGCCGGGCGCATCGTCAGGCACATGATCCACGATCGCGTGGCGGATTCCGTTCGTCATGGGAGCGCTCCTCATCATCGCGACGTACTGGAGACCAATGAATTGGCGTCGTAACGCGCCATGAAACGCGGCGACATTGCACGGAGCTGATCGTCGTCGATCCGGCCGGAGCGGGTGATGTAGCTATGGCCGAAATCCAGCGGCGCCAGCTTCATGTGCGCTGCAAAGCGCTCGTACCAGGCCGCGCTCGTTCTTGCGGCCTTGACCAGCTTCTCCACCACGGGGCGGCGCGCGGTCTCGTAAGCCTCCAGCGCACGGCGAAGATCACGCGGTTCACCGTCCAGGGCATTGACGAGGGCGATGACGTCCTCGAGCGCGAGGCGTGTACCCGATCCGATCGAAAAGTGCGCGGTGTGGAGCGCGTCGCCGACGAGCACCATGTTGCGGTGGGACCAGCGATCGTTCCACAGCCACGGGAAATTCCGCCAGATCGACTTATTGTTGACGAGTGGATGCCCCTCGAGCGTGTCGGCGAACACCTTCTCGCAAATCGCCCTGCCCTCTTCCTCCGTCTTCTCCGCAAAGCCGGCGCGCAGCCAGGTCGCGCGATCGCACTCGACGATGAATGTGCTCATCGTCGGAGAGTACCGGTAGTGATGGGCGTTGAAGCTGCCGAACTCGCTTTCGACGAAGGTCTGAGTCAGCGTCTCGAAGCGTTTCGTGGTGCCGTACCAGGCGAACTTGTTGTCGTCGTAGGAAAGCGAAGTCTTGAAGTCGCCCTCGTAGGTCCTTCGGACCAGCGAGTTCACACCATCCGCAGCCACGATCAGATCGTACCCTGCCAGCTCATCGACGGAGCGCACGACCGAGCCGAACCGGAGATTGGCGCCGGCGGATCGCGCGCGCTCGGTCAATTGCGTGATGAAGTCGAGTCGCCCGACCGCGGAGAAGCCGACCCCGTCGAGCACGACGCGCTCGCCGCGATGAACGAGCGTGATATCACGCCAAGTCTCCATGCGGGCCGAGACGGCATCCGCCGTTTCCGGATCGTCGGCGCGCAGGAAGTCGAGCGCCTTGTCGGAGAAGACGACTCCGAATCCCCAGGTGGCACCCTCGGGATTCTGCTCGAAGACGTCGACATGATCCTCGGGATGCCGGCGCTTCCATAGGTAGCCGAAGTAGAGCCCCGCAGGACCTCCCCCCAGCACAGCGATGCGACTGAGCCGCATGACCTTCCTTCCCTGTTGCTTTTGCTTACCGCTCCTATTTGCGTATTATGCAATGCATTTCCGTTTGTGCAATATATTTTTACGCATGGAGGAATTATTTCTTTTATATGCAATCAGATTGGCGTGTCTAAGCTGCAGGCCAGGCGCCGCACGACAGGAGGATTTCGGATGTTCGAAACAGCTTTTACGATCGAGTGGGGCGATTGCGACGAGGCCGGAATCGTCTTTTATCCCAACTACTTCTATTGGCTTGACTGCACCTATCAGCGCTGGCTGCGCAAGCATGGATTGAGCCAGCGCGAGCTGCGGCGGCGCTTCAACAGCGTGACGCCGCTCGTCAACGTCGCCGCCCAGTTTGTCGGGCCTGCCCGCTACGACGATGAACTGGTGGTGCGAGCAGAAGTGGCCGAGTGGCGAGAGCGGCGGTTTCGAATCGACTACAAGCTGTCGGTGGCAAACGTGCAGGTTGCCAGCGGCTTCGAAGAGCGCGCCTGGGCCTCTCTCTCAGACACGGGCGAACTTCGCGGCGCGAACGTCCCGCCCGAGTTCAGGGAACTGATGACATGAAGCGGAAGCCTGCGAAAGACACTGGCGAAGAGAGCGGCGGAACGGCTCCCGGTGGCATCCAGGCTCTCGACGCCGCGCTTTCGGTCCTCCGGGTCCTGCGCTCCTTCGATGGGCCGGCGGCGCTATCGGATATCGCGCGCGAAGCGGGGATGCCTCCAAGCAAAGTCCACCGCTATCTCGCGAGCTTCATTCATGCGGGCCTTGCCGTGCAGAAGGAGCGTTCCGGCCGGTATGACCTGGGGCGTGAAGCGGCAGAGCTGGGCGTTGCGGCGATCAGCCGGAACAACTTCGTCGTCCGAGCGTCCGACGAACTCGAGGAATTGGCCGCCGCGACCGGCCAGGCCGCGTTGCTTGCGGTCTGGAGCCACCATGGCCCGACGGTCGTCAGGCTGGAGAGAGGCCCCAATCTGACGACGACGTCGATCGGTCTTGGCAGCACGTTTCCGTTGCTGGACTCAGCGACCGGACGCATCTTCCTCTCGTACCTGGCCCAGCAGCAACTGGCGGGGCGGCTGCACCACGAACTCGAACGAGCGGCTACCGCGGGCGTGAGCTGGCCGGATCTCAATCCCGACGTGGCAAGTGTCGAAGCATTGACGGCGAAAGTCCGCCGCGAGCGCGTCGCCTACGTTGACGGACGTTTCATCCCGGGCTTGAGCGCGATTTCGTCGGCCATCACGAACTGGCAGGGAGAGATCGAGGTCGCGGTGACCCTCTTCGGCACGCACAAGGAATTGCTGGAGCCGGGCAGCGCCACGCGAACCGCTTTGGTCGATTTTGCCTCGCGTCACTCGATCGTCCCGCCGGCCCAACTCGGCAATGCGAGTGATCGAGCGCGATAGACGGCTCGCGGCCACATCGTTGTGGAAGGTCAGCGGGCTAGGCTCTCTAAAGCGCGATGAGAGTCATCGCGCTTTAGGTTGTTGTTTGAGCATGATCTTTTCGGAAAACCGCTTAACACTTTTCCGGATCATGCTCTAGCCCGCTGCCGTTCACTCACAAACTACTTGGCGATGCAGGTATCGACGGTCTTGGCCGTGCAGACGTCGAGGCCGGTATAAGTCGGATCTTTAGGCGCAGCCTTGCCTTCCTTGACGTCCTTCAGCGCGAACATGGTCTTGTAGCCCATCTCGAACGGACGCTGTCCGACCTGACCGAGCGACAGCCCCTCCTTCATCTGATCGATCTGAACCGGCAGCGTGTCGGCCACCACCAACGCCAAGTCCTTCTTGGCGATCTTGTCCTTGAAGGGCGCGACCGCAGCGCGGTTGGCGTCCGGCACGAATTGCGGGAAGCCGCCCGTCGGCGTGAACGCGTCGAGGTTGGGATTCTTCGCCATGATGTCCTGGAACTGCTGCACCGCCACCGGGAAATCGTCGTTGGTGTAGAGCGGACAGCCGTCGATCTCCTTCCAGCCATTCTGTCCGGTCAGCCGCTCACCGGGCGATTGGGCAGCCTCCTTGCCGGCCAGCGTGTCACGGATACCCTTCATGCGCTCGTTGTGGTTGGCTGCCGCCGCACCGCCGGACTGGATACAAATCGTGCCGCCTTTCGGCTTGATCGTCTGCACGATCTTGGCAATGTTGACGCCGATCTCGTAGTTGTGCGTGCCGATATAGGCAAGGCGCAGATCCTTGTTCTCCGGCAGCAGATCCGAGTCCCAGGTCAGCACAGGAATGCCGGCACTCTTGGCGGCTTGCAGTGCAACCGCCATGGCAGCCGCATTCGACGGTGATACGGCGATGCCGTCCACCTTCTTGGCGACGAGGTCTTGCACGATCTGAACCTGCTCCTCGCCGCCGCCATGCTCGCCGGGTCCGATGTACATGCATTGGAAGGCGCCCTTGGATTCCGCTTCCGCCTTCTTGCAGCCATCCCGCGCCTGATCGAAGAACGGATTGTTCATGTTCTTGGGAACGAGCGCGAAGGTAAACTTCTGCTGCGCGTAGGCCTGTCCTCCCATCAACGCTGAGAACGCCACGGCGGCCATCAATAGATGTTTATGCACGTTTCTCCTCCCTTTTTGTTGACTCCAAGTCTCCGACCTTACTGCCGTCGGATTCCTAACTACGCTTCCAGACAACCCACTCGCGGATCGTAGCAAGAAGCGACGTCCCGCTCGTCTGCATGCCGACAAGCACGGCAATGACGATGAACATGCCCACGAAGGCGCCCTGCCAATTCGAATCGATGCCAGCCATCAGAAGGGCATTACGGATCACCTCGAGGAACGCCGAGCCGATCACGGCGCCGAAGGCCGTTCCATAGCCGCCCATCAGGTTGGCACCGCCGATGACGGTGCCGGCGATCACACGGAGCTCGTAGCCGGTCCCCATCGCATTGATGGCCGAGCCGCTGTAGCCGAGGAGCAGCAGCGAAGCGATCGAGGCCGTGAAAGACGAAAACACGTAGGCCTGAAACTTGATCCAGTCGACCGGCACACCGGTCAGGCGCGCAGCGCTTTCGTTGGAGCCGATCGCATAGAGGTGGCGCGCCCAGGCCGTGAACATGAAGACGGCGCCGAGAATGAGCGCAAGGATCACCATCACCCAAAAATGCGAGGAGAGCTCCGGCATCCAGCGCGGCGCCCAGCCGACTGGCGCATGGAGCGGCCATTTCGCCTGACCGATCGCCCTGACGATCGGCGCGTCCGGACCAAACTGGTACAGCATCTGGTTGCCGGACACCACGACGGCCAGCGAGCGCGCGATCGACAGCATCCCGAGGGTGACGACGAAGGACGGCATGCCGATATAGGCGACGAAGAAGCCGTTGAACGCTCCGCACGCCAGTCCCGCCAGCAGTCCGGCTGCGAAGGCGACGTACCAGGAATAATGCCAGGTCAGCAGCAATCCGGTGACGATGGCAACGAGCCCCATCACCGAGCCGACGGACAGATCGATGCCCCCGGTGATGATGACCACGGTCATGCCAAGACTCATGATCGCCAACGGAGCGAAGTTGCGCGTGACGTTTGTTACGTTGTCAGCTGTGCCGAAGGTCGGCTCCGACCAGGTCATGAACATCACCAGAGCCAGGAGTGCGACGGCCACCCAGAATGCTTGACTGGCTATCAGGCGCTGGAAGGTGGTCTGCTCGCGAATGCTGACGACGTCACTGATTGCGGCGTGTGTTTCTTCTATCGCTTTGGCGGAACTAGGCTTCACGGATCGCCCCCGTAATCAGGCCGGTGATCTGCTCCGGCGAGGTCATCGCGGTTTCCTTGTCGGCCACTTTCGAGCCGCGCCGGAGCACGATGATACGATCGCAGACGGAGAACACGTCAGGCATGCGGTGGCTGATCAGCATCACCGATACTCCGCGAGACTTCAGCCTGCGGATGAGCTCGAGCACCTCGGCGACCTGTCGCACGGAAATGGCCGCGGTCGGCTCGTCCATCAGGACCAGCTTGGCATTAGACAGCCGGGCCCGGGCAATCGCAACAGCCTGGCGCTGCCCCCCCGACATCTTCTTCACGAGGTCCCGGGGACGGGTTTCCGATTTGAGCTCGGCAAAGAGCTCGCCGGCGCGCCCGATCATCGACTGCTTGTCGAGGATGCGGAACGGCCAGAAACCCATCTTGATTTCGCGTCCGAGGAAAACGTTCTCCGCGGCGGTGAGGTTGTCGGCGAGCGCGAGCTCCTGATAGACGACTTCGATGCCCTCGGCCCGCGCCTCGATCGGCCTGTGGAAATGGCATGCCTTGCCATCGACGACGATGGCGCCCTCGGTCGGCGGGAAGTTTCCGGCAATCAGCTTCACCATGGTCGACTTGCCGGCGCCGTTGTCGCCCATCAGCCCGACCACCTCCCCCGCACCGACCGAAAAGCTGACGTCGTGCAGTGCACGAATGGCACCAAAGCTCTTCGAGATGCTTCTCACATCAAGCAAAGCCACGCGTTCCCTCCATCGTGCGGTGGCAGCTCTATCCGGCCGCTTCAACCCCTCGATCTGCGCAATTAATATTGCACAGATAGCAATCTCGCAACATCTATTTCAAGCGGCGGACAGAGCTCTTGCTTGGGCATTCATTGCAAAGCGTGGAAATCGGGAATGTGGGAGACGACGCTTGGTGCGATGCCATGCCCACGCCCGCAACCGATAGAGAAAGCCCTTGCTTAGAGCGGTGCTTCCGGGTGCGGTGAGGCATCGTAGGCGCCCCAGATGCTTTGATCGAAGTTGATCGTGGCTCCCGTCATCATGCCGGACTCATCGCAGGACAGGAACGCAACGGCACGCGCGACCTCGATGGGATCGAGCAATCGGCCGAAAGGCTGCCGCGCAGCGGCTTCTTCGAGCCAGTTCGCAGGCCGGCCGTGGTAGCCCTGCTGTATGTTGTTCTCGCCTTCCGAGGCCATCCAGCCAATGTTGAGACCGTTCACACGGATGCGGTTGCGCAGCAGCGCATGGGCGGTATTTCGCGTCAAGGTATCGAGCGCCCCTTTCGATGCGCAATAGGCCGCAATGAAGGACTGGCCACCCATCGCCGACATCGAAGAGACGTTGACGATCGTACCCTGCACTCCGTCGCGGCGCATGAGCTTGATCGCGTCCTGCATCAGAAAGAAGGGGGCACGCGTGTTGACGGCGAAGATCCTGTCGAAGAGTTCGGGGCTCGTATCGATGATGGTGCCGCGACTGGTGTCGCCCGCGGCGTTCACCAGGGCGTCGACGCGCCCGAAGGCCCTGTCCGCCTCAGCCACGACCCTGGCGCAATCCTCGGTCTTTGTCAGGTCAGCGCGCACGAATACCACAGTTGCACCCGTGGCTGTGGCGATGGCATCGGCCTTTGCCCGTCCCTTCGACTCGTCACGACCGCACGTGACGATGCCCTTCGCACCGCGCTCGGCAAAGAGCTTGGCGATGGCGGCACCTAACCCCTGGGTACCGCCCGTGACAATCGCGATCTTTCCACGCATTGAAGTCATTTGGGTTCTCCAAGGGTCGGTCGGAGCGCTGCTTGGCTTGCCGCTACTGCTGCTCGACGGCTGTAAGCGCGTTCAACGTCACGCGATATTGCGGACCTCGACCTTCTTACCGGTCCTGGCGGACTCGACCGCCGCCTCCGCGAGCATCAGCGCGCGGTAACCGTCGTCGAAAGTCGCTTGCGTCGGCGTAGCGTCGCGAACGGCCGCAATGAACGCGGCGATCTCGGCTTCGTAGGCCTCCGCATAGCGCTCGATGAAGAAGTTGAGGTAAGGCTCGGCCGCTTCAGTGGTGGTCGAGCCGTAATGCTTCAGCTCGTACGCCTTCTTGTTGTCGGAGATCACCATCCCCTCGCTGCCAAACAGCTCGATCCGCTGGTCGTAGCCAAAGGCAGCTCGTCGAGAGTTGTTGATGTGGCACAGCTTTCCGTCAGCAGTGCGCATAACGATCATGACAGAGTCGAAGTCGCCGAACTCCGATCCAATGGTGGGATCGACCAGCGCGCTGCCGGTCGCGAAGACCTCGGTCGGCTCGTCGTTCAACATGAAACGCGCCACGTCAAAATCGTGGATCGTCATGTCACGGAAGATGCCGCCCGAGACTGCAGTGTAACCTCGCGGCGGCAGCCCCGGATCGCGCGACGTGATGATCACCTGCTCGAGTTTCCCGATCTTGCCCGCCGCACAGGCGTCACGCGCGGCGCGGTGCCCGGGGTCGAAGCGGCGATTGAAACCAATCTGGATGGGTACGTTGCAGCCTTCAATCGCCTTGCGGCATGCTCGTACCCGTTCGACACCGAGATCGATCGGCTTCTCACACAAGATCGCCTTGCCGGCCTTTGCCGCGAGCTCGATCAGATCGGCATGCGTGGCGGTCGATGTCGCAATCAGAACTGCGTCGGCCCTACCGATCGCATCTTCCGCGCTTGCGGACACCCCGCAACCATGCGCTCTGGCGACCGCTTCAGCGGCAGTTGTGTTCAGATCGAATACCGTCTCCAGGCGCGCCCCGTCCGTCTTGGCAAGATTCCGCGCGTGCAAGACGCCGATGCGCCCGCACCCGAGCAATGCGAATTTGATCGCCACCATTTCCTCCCGCCGACGGATGTTCGATTTGCTTGCAAGAGTTATTGCGAATATGCAAAAGTGTCAATAATCGTTCGCTTGCACTATCGATGTTTCTGCTCCGCCGCCAAGGATGGTGATACGAGGGCGCGTGAGAGTCCTTGGGACTTAAGCCCGATACAGATGCCTTGTACAGAAGCCTTGGCACTGCTGACTTTCAGGGAGGACAGCCTTCCGAACGGGAGTGAAGTTGTCGGCATCTGCACACGATGACACCAATGATGAGAGCACCTTAAATGCAGGACGTGACGACACCGGAAGACTATGAGGAGTTGATCCGTGTCATCCACGATCGCTACGATGACATGAGCAAGTCCTATCAGAAGATAGCCGTTTATCTGACCCAGAACCCGAATGATGTCGCGGTCCTGTCGGTAAACGCCATCGCCGATCGCTGCGGCATCCATGCTTCGAGCTTCGTGCGCTTCGCCCAGTCACTTGGCTATGAAGGCTTCAAGGAGCTCCAAGCGCTGTTTCAACGGCGCTTGTCGACTGCGGCCCCGGGCTTCGAGGCGCGCATCAAGGCCCTGGAAATCGAGTTGGGCGCCCGCGCGGATCGCAGTGAAGTCGGTTTTCTGCGCGACCTGGTCGTCCGTGACATTGCTTCGCTTCAGGACATGCTCGCGGAAATTCCGCCGAAATCCCTCTCCGAAGCGGTGAGCCTCCTTGAGAGGGCCGACTCGGTTTTTCTGATCGGACAACTGCGTTCGGCGCCCGTCGTTGAATTCCTTCGCTACATATTGACCATGCTGGGCAAACGTTGCGTGTTGCTCGACGCAGGCGGCGGACTTGCCACGCACATCGCGCGTACGATCCGCAAGAAGGACGTACTCGTTGCGGTGTCGTTCCGATTCTACGCAAACGAGGTCGTCAACGTCGTGGAGGAAGCCGGGCGCAATGGCGTTCCCATCATCGCGATGTCGGATAGCACGCTGTCGCCGCTGGCCAAGAGCGCCCGCGTTCTGTTCGCCGTTCCAGAGCATGAATACACGTTCTCGCGTTCACTCGCCGCTCCGATGTGCCTTGCACAGGCCTTGACGGTCGCGCTGGCAGCGAGACTACAGAAAAACGACGTCAATCCGCGGATCCCGACGGTTACCGGCAAGTAGCGCTTCAGAAAACCAGTCGCCGATCGGTTACGGGCACCGATCGCACCATGTCGGGCGTTGGATGGCGCGCACGTGGGTGGGATGTGATGGCCTGCGGTTGTCCCGTCAGGGCTGCCGTTTCAATTGCGATCAGTGCGCGCATGTCGGCCAATCCCTCCTCGCCATCAGCCTCGGGCGGCGTTCCGGTCTTGATGCAATCCGAAAAATATTCCACCTGCGCGCCAAAATGGTCGATTTGCGGAAACTGAGTTTCGCGGACCTCGCCGTCGCGGCGCAGACGTAGTTTCGTTGCAGTCTCGAACCTGAAACCGGGATCGAGCTCGAGATCGCCAGCCGTTCCGACCACCCGATAATAATCGGCTGCCGCCGCCCCGAAGCTGGCGACGAATTGTGCCAAGCCGCCCGAGGGGAAACGCAGCAAAGCTGCGACGGACGCTTCGACCTCGCGAAAGCGCGGGTCATCGCTCGGTCGGTGCACCATCGCCATGGCCTCGACAGGCTCCTCTGCAAAGACGTGACGAGCCGCGTTGACGCAATAGACCCCGACATCCTGGAGCGGCCCGCCCCAACTCACAGCCTTCAGCCTGTGGTTCCCCAGCGGCGCCTGAAAACTGAACACCGATTGAAAGAAGAGCGGCCGGCCGATCGCGTCGTTGCGGATATGTTCGAGCACCGCGACGGTTCCGGGTTCGTTGTGGAGCCTATACGCCGTCATCAGAAACACGCCGGCTTCGCGCGCAGCGGCGATCATGGCGAGCGCATCTTGTTCATTTGTAGCCAGCGGCTTCTCGACCAAAATGTGCTTGCCGGCGCGAGCCGCGCGAACGGCGAAGTCGGCATGCAGATGGTTGGGAAGAGCAATGTACACCGCGTCGACATCAGGGCCCCTCAAAAGGGCATCGTATCCGTCATAGCCGACGATCCGGCCAACGCCATGAAACTCCGCCAGCTGCCCGGCCTTGTCACGATCACCGGTCACGATCGCGGTAACTTTCGAGTTTGTGGACTGTCCGACTCCCGGCAGGAAGGCTTGTTGCGAAATCCAGCCTGCGCCGACGACTGCATAGTTGATCATGATTTCATCTCCAGGATTCGCTTTGGATCGCGTGAGACGCCGTCGATTTCCATCCAGCCTCGTTCGCTCCGTCAGTCATACAGCGAGGGACGTGGCCCATATCTCAGGGGGGTCTCACCATTTCCGGCGAGAGCCTCCGAGATTTGCTCTGCGATGGCCGAGGCGACATAGCCGTCCCACGCACTCGCTCCGACCGGCGCTCCGCTCTTCACAGCGCCGACCCACTCAGCCATCTGCCTGCGATACGCCTCTTCGAACCTCGGCACCCAATTGTCCGGATACGAATGACCACCGGCTCGGTCTCTGTTCACCAGCGTCAGCGATGCTGGAGCCAGCGATACCGTGCCCTGCCGGCCGACCAGTTCGACGTGGACGTGATAGCCGTAGCTCGCATTCACGAAGACCTCGGTCGAAACAATCTCGTTCTTGTCGGTCTTCATCGTGATCATCAGGGGTTCGCCGCCGGGACCCGCCTCCACGTGCGCAGAAACCATCTCCGTCCCCAGAAGCCAACGGCTGATGTCGATCTCGTGGACGAATGAATTCGTGATGGCCATCGAACCGTTGAACCACTCCGGCGCACGCACGTTTCGGTGCACGTTGTGCAGCAATACGGGGCCGCCCAATTCACCGGCGTCCTTGACGCGCTTGATCTGCTGATAGCCGGGGTCAAACCGGCGCATGTATCCGACCTGGATGAGCCTGCGACCCAACACGACTTCCGCCTGCACCACGTCCAGGGCATCCGCCGCCGAGGACGCCAAGGGCTTTTCGCAGAGAACGGGCTTGCCCGCCTCGATGCAGGCGCGTGTCAGCGCCGCATGTGTGGCATCGGGAGACGCGATCACGATCGCGTCGATCCGATCCGACGCGATCAACGATTGAGGATCCGAAAAGACGGCCGCGCCAGAGGCAACCGCCTGCGCCCGAGCCGCGTCGGCATCACAAACCCCGACAAGATGAGCGCCGGGTGTCTCGTGTCGGAGTATCCGAGCATGCTCGGCGCCCATGACACCCGTCCCGATGACTCCGATCCCGATGCTCATTTCACCTCCCCTTCCGATCCGTACGGCTCATTGCACGACTTCGTATCCGGCAGACGCCATCAAGCGCATCAGTTCCGCGTGGCCTTTCTTGGCCATTTCGAGCGGGGGACTGACCCGCGGATCCTGCTCCGCCTCGACGACGAACCACCCCTCGTAGCCGTAGGACGCGAGGCGCGCG
The DNA here is from genome assembly GCF_030160715.1 of Bradyrhizobium iriomotense. GTDB lineage: Bacteria > Pseudomonadota > Alphaproteobacteria > Rhizobiales > Xanthobacteraceae > Bradyrhizobium > Bradyrhizobium iriomotense. The sequence goes on along the minus strand of NZ_BSOW01000001.1, from coordinate 173,883 downwards.
ATGATCGCGGCGAAGTCGAGCGAGCCGTCGCCCGGCACGGTGAAGGCCCCCTTCACCACCGCGTCGAGGAAGCTCTCCCGTTTCCGGTCGAGCTTGTCGATGACGCTGCCGCGGACGTCCTTGGTATGCACATGGCTGATACGGGAATGATGTTTGTCGATGACACGCAAAACGTCGCCGCCGGCAAAGGCCATGTGGCCCGCATCGAACAACAGCGGTAACGCCTCACCCGAATTCGCCATGAACAGGTCGAGCTCAGCTTCGGTCTCGATCGCCGCAGCCATGTGGTGGTGGTATGAGAGCGGCATCCCCTGCCCGGCACACCATTCGGCGAAGTCAGTCATCTTGCGCCCGTAGGCCTTCATCTCCTCATCCGAGAGCGTCGGCTTGGTAGCGAGCGGCGCGGAGCGATTGCCCTGGATCGAACGCGCAGTTTCGCCATAGACGATGCAGGGCGCCTTCGCCGCGATGAAGAAGTCCATCTGGGCGCGAATGCGATCCTTTTCCCGTTCGATGTCACCGTCGAGCAGAAGGCCGGAGAACCAGCCGCCGCACACGGAGATACCGAACCGGTCGAGTATCGGCCCGAGCTCCTTCATGTTCATGGGGAAACGCCGGCCGGTCTCCATTCCGGTAAAACCGGCGACACTCGCCTGTCGCAGGCACTCCTCCAGGCTCACGTCGTCAGACAGCTCGGCAAGATCGTCGTTCCACCAGGCAATGGGGGCAATTCCAAGTTTCGCTTTCATGACTTCTCACACTCCGATGCGCTGCTTCGCGCGGATCTCGTCTTGCTGCTTGCGCGCGCTTCGAACCGTCTCGCGCGAAGATACTTCGGGCACGCCGACGTCCCAGTCGGCATCGCCAGGAACCCACGAATACGCGTCCGAGGCGATCGACAGCACGGTGGTGCGGTCGTTGCCTTTGGCCCATTCGAGCGCAGCAACGAGGTCCGCAAGGCTCTCGCAACGTCGTGCAGCCGCCCCCATGGATTCGGCGTGCTTGGCAAAATCGACGTGAAGCGGATTGTCGCGATTCTGAACGCGACAATCGGTCAACAGATTGTTGAAGCCAGGCACGCCTTTGAACTGCTGCAACCGGTTGATGACCGCGAACCCGCCATTGTCACAGACCACGACGATCATCTTGTGGCCGCTCAGGACCGTCGAGTAGATGTCCGAGTTCATCATCAGATAGGTGCCGTCGCCGACCATCACGATCGGCGTGCCGCCGAGCCCGCCGGGCCCGGAATTGGCCATCGCGTGGCCCCAACCGGCCGCGACCTCGTAGCCCATGCAAGAGAAGCCGAACTCGAGGTCAAAGGTGTTCGGCGCCTTAACGCGCCAGCCCTTTGCCACTTCGCCAGGAAGCCCGCCGGCGGCTGAAATCAGGGTATCTCTCTCGCCGGCGGATGCATTTACCGCCTGGACGATCTGCGCGTAGGTCGGCACCGGAGCGTTGCTGGGAGCCTGCAATGACTCGAGCAGCGCGTCCCATTCCCTGAAGAGCATCTGGGCACGCGCCATGTGAGCGGGGTCGACGCGCCACGCGCCGAGCGCCGCATCGAGTTCTTCAATCGTCTCCCGCGCGTCGCCCACCACCGCCAGCGCACGATGCTTCACCGCATCGAACCTGGCCGCGTTGATCGAGATGAAGCGCGCGTCGCGGCTGAAGGCGGTCCATGATCCCGTCGTGAAATCCTGAAGCCGCGTACCCACCGCAAGGATGACATCGGCCTCGGCTGCGAGCGCATTCGCCGAGGTTGAGCCGATAATTCCGATCGGTCCCGCATGGGCCGGGTGATAGTGAGTCACCGCGCCCTTGCCGGCGACCGTCTCCACAACAGGAATTCCGTGCTTGACGGCAAATTCCGCGACGACATGTCCCGCCAGCGAGTAGCGCACGCCGCCGCCAGAGATCAGAAGCGGCTTCTTCGCGGTCTTGAGCAGCGCGACTGCTTCCGCGAGCTGCTGACGGTCGGGACGCGGACGCGGGATGGCCCAGGTTCGCGACTCGAAGAAGACCTCGGGGTAGTCGAAAGCTATCTCCTGGGTGTCCTGTGGCAGCGCGAGAAAAGCCGGGCCGCAGTCAGCCGGATCGAGCATGGCGGCCACTGCCTGCGGCAGCGAAGACATGATCTGCGCGGGATGAGTGATCCGATCCCAGTAGCGCGTGACCGCCTTGAAGGCGTCGTTCACGGTGACGGTCGGGTCGCCAAAATGCTCGACCTGCTGGAGAACAGGATCCGGCAGCCGGTTGGTGAACGTATCGCCGGCGACGAGAAGGACGGGCAAGCGGTTTGCGTGAGCTGTTCCCGCCGCCGTCACCATGTTCAGCGCTCCGGGTCCAATGGACGACGTTGCGACCATGATTTGTCGCCGAAGCTTGGCCTTGGCGAAAGCGACAGCCGCCAACGCCATCGACTGCTCGTTCTGTCCGCGCCAGGTCGGCAGACGATCCTGCACCGCCTCCAAGGCCTCCGACAGGCAGGTCACGTTCCCATGACCAAAAATGCCGAAGACGCCGGCGAACAGGGGCACGCGAACTCCGTCGATTTCGGTGAACTGTTGAGTCAGCCATCGCACCACGGCCTGGGCCATGGTGAGTCGGATTGTCGCGCCAGTCATGTGATCTCCTCCCTCGACGGTTTGTGAGGAACATAACCTCTTGCATTGAATATTGACAATGAGATTTTTCCGCAACAATTATTGCCGACAAAGTCTTCCATTCAAATCGTGCTCGATTTTTTCGAAGGTCTGCTCAACTGCGACCTCATCGTGAACGGGATGTCCGACATGACCAAACCGAAGCTTCGCATCGGCCTCATCGGTAGCGGATTCATGGGTAAGACTCACGCGTTCGGCTACGCCATCGCCGCGCGCGTCTTCGACCTCCCTTTCGAGCTGGAACTGCGTACGATCGCAGATATCAGCGACGCGGCGGCCGCGAAAGCAGCCTCAGCCCTGGGTTTCGCGCGCGCGACCTCGGACTGGCGCTCGCTCGTGGCGGACCCAGCTATCGACGTCGTGAACATCACCACGCCCAACGCGCTCCACAAGGAAATGGCGCTAGCTGCGATCGCCGAGGGCAAACATGTGTATTGCGAAAAGCCGCTGGCGCCGCTTGCGACAGACTCCCGCGAAATGGCCGAGGCCGCCGAAGCGGCCGGGGTCAAGACGCAAGTCGGTTTCAACTACCTTTGCAACCCCATGCTGGGCCTCGCACGCGATATGATCGCGGCGGGAGAGCTCGGCGAGATACGCGGCTACCGTGGTGTCCACGCCGAAGACTACATGGCCGACGACTCCGGGCCGTTCACCTTCCGGCATGACCCGGCGGGCGGCGGCGCGCTGGCCGACATTGGCAGCCACGCACTGGCCACCGCCGAATTCCTGTTGGGTCCGACCGCCGGACCGATCATCCGCGTCATGGGCGATTGCGTCACGATGATCGGGGAACGTCCAGATGGCAAAGGCGGCCGGAGGAGCGTCGAAGTCGATGATGTCGGCCGGGCTTTCCTCCGTTTTTCCAACGGCGCCTCCGGCTCGATCGAGGCGAATTGGATTGCGACAGGGCGGAAGATGCAACACGACTTCGAGGTCTATGGAAGCAGAGGCGCCCTCGCCTTCAGCCAGGAACGATTCAACGAGTTGCATTTCTTCTCCACCGATGACCGCCGTGGCCGTCAGGGATTCCGCCGGATCGAGGCAGGCCCGGAGCATCCGCCATACGGCCTGTTCTGCGTCGCGCCAGGCCACCAGCTTGGCTTCAACGACCTGAAGGCGATCGAAGCCGCGGGCTACCTGGACGCTATCGCTGGACGCCGGCCGGAGCCATTCAACTTCCGCGCTGGCCTGCGCATTCAAACGCTCGTCGAGGCTATTCACGCCTCGAGTCGCGCTGGAACATGGAAAGACGTTCCGTGGTGACGTTCACGACACCTTGAAATCGTGGCGTAAATCGCCTGTTGTCAACCCGCGCTGGACAACGATAGTGACCCGCGGCGATGACGATCATCCGCCGCCCAGCGGAACCGATGCGGATGCGACCGACCCATGGCACAGAGCGGCTTTCACGGTGAGAAGTTCAGGGATCTGCTGCACCTGCAGCATACACCGTCGTCGCTGATCACGCGGTCTATGCGCGGCGTCGAAGTTGCAGCCACCGAAACGCGGGATGACAATCCCGTTCCGGGCCTTTGCGGCGCAGTTACTCCCGAGGATGCCTATATCGTCAGCTTGAAACTTCGCGATTACCCTGACTGCGAATATTGGGAGCGCGGCAAATGCGTGACCAAGCCCAATATCCGGGCGGGCGCGACATATCTGTACGACATGAAGTACGATCCGCGCTTTGTGATCGATAAGCCGTTCCACTCCCTTCATTTCTACGTTCCGGCTTTGGCACTCAACGGCATTGCAGAGCAATTCGGCGCGCGGCGTGTCGGCCAACTCGACTGTCAGTTCGGCACCGGCTTTCACGACGAGACTGTGTATCACATCGGCGCCGCGCTCTTGCAGGGACTGCGCCGGCCATCCGAAGCGAACCAGCTCTTCGTCGATCACATGATGCTTGCGCTCACGGCGCACGTCGCTCAGGCGTATGGCGGACTGCGCAACGCCGCCCCCGTGGCCAGTGGTCTAGCTCCCTGGCAGGCCAAGCGGGCCTGCGAAAGGCTCGAGTCTGATCTCGGCGGGAAACTCACATTGCAGGACATCGCGGCTGAACTCGGCCTCTCGGTCAGCCATTTTTCCCGCGCGTTTCGAACGTCCATTGGCCTGCCGCCGCATCAATGGCTGCTTCGCCAACGCGTGAGCACGGCCAAGCAGTTGATGGCCAACCGCAACCTGACACTAGCCGACATTGCACTGTCGGCCGGATTTGCCAATCAAAGCCACTTCACGCGCGTGTTTTCGACCGTGGCTGGAGTGAGCCCGGGCGTGTGGCGCCGCGAAACAGACGGCGCCCCGGAAAGCGAGACGTGAGCTTGGCTGCGCAATGCGCCAATTCTGGGCTCTGCTCGCACCACCTTCTCACTCTGCAATCTCGTTCCTGACGTAACCGGCAGTGTGCGCGCGGTTGGGGATGGTCCCCTCGGCGGGGTGACCGGGCCCGGCGCGAAGCTGACGTCACAAGCCAGCGCGATTGCGATAGCGGCCAGTCCTGCCGGAAGAGACCAGGTCCAATCTCCTGCGAACGGGACCACGACCGCCGCGACGATACAGCCCGTAAGGAACCCGAGCAGGCGACCAAACGACCGATTGAGCGGTGTTGAGTCACGAGCCAGCAAAGGATGGCATGCCGAGGCGAGATCCATTGCCGAAAAGACGGCATTGGCCAAATTGCCCGTCATCACCGCCGTCGAGATTGCGCCCGGCAGCGCAAGACGAAACAGCGCATATTGGCAAGCCATGGCCGATACGGCGATCATCGCGGCAGCGCCAGCCGGCAATCCAAGCGGGTCCGCAGAAGGCCTTGTGATCACGCCAACGATCAACAGCGCGGCAAGCAGCAGAAAATGAACCAGGAGCAACAGCCGCGCCAGGCTTGCACCATGCCGGCGCGATGCCCGGGCAATCAGCCACACGGAGGCCAACGCCAGCATGAAGACGGGCATAACCGACAACTGCGCCCAGTGAAACGAGCCGCCGTCGAGGGCCACGGCAGCAGCGAGCACGATGTTGCCGGTTACGTGGGCGGTGAAGACATGTCCCAGGGTGGAGAAACCGGTGAAGTCCACCATCCCTGCGATGATGCTGAGCAACGGCGGCAGCCTCGCTTCCAGACAGGATAGCTCGGCTGCGTCCGCTGAAACCGCCGGTCCCCCGAACGAGACGCCTCTCGCGAGCAAAGACATCTGCGGCTACTCCACAATCGTTCGCTACTGTGCCGTCCAGCCGCCGTCGACCGACATCGCCGTGCCCGTGATCTGGTCTGCCGCGGACGAGCACAGGAAGGCCACAGTGCCGCCGAGTTGCTCTGGCGAGACGAATTCCAGCGAAGGCTGCTTCTCGGCCAAGAGATCCCTCGCGGCTTGCTGCTGGCTGAGGCCTCGTTGCGCCGCGATGTCTTCGATCTGCTTCTCGACCAGCGGCGTGCGCACCCAGCCGGGACAGACCGCGTTGCAGGTCACGCCGCTTCCGGCCGCCTCCAGGCCGACCACCTTGGTCAGCCCGATCAGCCCGTGTTTGGCGGCGACATAGGCGGCCTTGTGTGTCGAGCCGACGAGGCCGTGCGCGGAAGCGATGTTGACGATCCGTCCCCACCGCTGCTTCCTCATCTGCGGCAGCGCGGCGGAAATACCGTGGAAAGCCGCCGAGAGATTGATCGCCAGGATAGCGTTCCATTTGGCGGCCGGGAATTCATCGACGGGCGCGGTGAACTGGATCCCTGCATTGTTTACGAGGATGTCGAGGCGTCCGAATTTCTCGATTGTGGCCCCGATCAACCCGCGCACAGCCTCCTCTTTCGACATGTCGGCGTCATCGTGGACGACACGCACGTCATTCTCCCGTTCGAGCCCGCTGCGAATGGTTTCGATTTCGCGAGTGTCGCCAAAACCGTTCAAGACGATGTCGGCGCGAAGCCTGGCCAATTCCCGGGCGATGCCCAGTCCAATGCCGCTGGTCGATCCGGTGACGATGGCTACCTTACCCTTCAACATGGGAGACTCCTTTTCGAGGCTTGAGTGGATAATTAATGCGCGCCGCCGCTCTCGAGGCGTTCCGGCCTCTTGAGCAGAAGGCCCGCCAGCAGTGCGACGACGAGCGCCGCACCGAGGATGTAGAAGGTGTCGCTGAACGCCAGGATGTAGGCCTGTTTCTGCACGGTCTTGCCGAGCGCGACGTAAGCGCGGTGCAAGGCATCGGCGCGGTCGATCACGCCATGATTGATGAAGTACTGGGTGAGCTGCTCCAGCCGCGTGCGGGTCGCCTGCTCGAACATGGAGACCGACTGCATCAGAACGTTGGAGTGATATTGCTCGCGCTTGGTCAGCAGCGTCTGCAGTGCGGCGATGCCGATCGCGCCGCCGAGATTGCGCATCATGTTGAACAGCGCGGATGCGGACCCGGCATTCTCCGCCTCGATTCCGGAGGTCGCAATCGCCGAAAGCGGGGCAAACACGAGCGCCTGGCCGAACGCGCGGATGACATTCGGCCAGAACAACTGATCGGCCGCATAATCGTTGGTCATGTAGATGTTCATGAAGTTGGAGGCAGCGAACAGCGCAAAGCCGGAGCCGATGACGATGCGCGGGTCGACACGCTTCATGAGCTGCGGCACCAGCGGGATCAGCATGAGCTGCGGCAGCCCGGTCCAGGCCAGCACCATGCCGATCTGCTCCGAATTGTAGCCCTGGATGCGCGATAGATAGACCGGCAGGATGTAGACGGAGCCATACAGCGCGACACCCAGCAAGAAGTTCGCGAGCACGCCGAAGCCGAAATTGCGGCGGAACAGGATGCGCAGGTTCAAGAGCGGCTGCTTTGCGGTCAGTTCGATGACGATGAACAACGTCAACGCGACCGCTGCGATTACTGCGAGACGAAGGATGAAGGGCGAGCCGAACCAGTCGTCCTTGTTGCCTTCTTCCAGCACGGTCTGCAGCGCAGCGAGCCCGATCGCCATGGTGACGATACCCGCCCAGTCGCCCTGGCGCAGCAATGACAAATTCATCGGCGCTGCTTCCAGCGAGACGTAGAGCATGCCGATCATGACCGCGCCCGGCACGACATTGACGTAGAAGATGTACTCCCAACCGAAATTCTCGGTGAGATAGCCGCCGATGGTCGGACCAATCGCCGGGGCAAAGGTCGCAGAGATCGCAAACAGCGCCAGGCCGATCGGCTGCTTCGGCTTCGGCAGGAGCGTGATGATCAGCGTGAACGCCAGCGGGATCAGGACGCCGCCGGTGAATCCCTGCACAGCTCGCAGGACAATCATTTGCGGCAGATCCTGCGCCAGCGCGCAGGCCGCGGAGAACACCAGGAAGAGAAAGGCATTCGTCAGGAGGTAGATACGAATCGAGAAGATCTGCGCAAGCCAGCCGCTCAGGGGGATCACGACGATCTCGGCAATCAGATAAGAGGTCGAGATCCATCCGCCGTCATCGATGCCGGCGCCGATGCCGCCTTGAATGTCAGCCAGCGAGGCATTGACGATCTGGATGTTCAGCACCGCCATGAAGGCACCGAGGGTGGCACCAATCACCGCGAGCCAGGTCTTTGCGGACGTCGCTGACGTCATGGCCGACGGGCCGCCTTCGCCGGCGGGAACTGCATCGACGGTGGTTTGCGAAGTAGTCATGGTCGTTCCTCGTCCCGTGCGAACGGGAGTTTCATTGAAGCTGTTCAGCTCCGGGGCTCGCGACCACGCGAGGCAAGGCGCTTCGTCGCTTCGCGCTCGGCGACTACAGCCGACTTGGTGTTGACCGTCGGGATAGCCGACATGCCAGGTCGCAAAAGGCCGGCGAGATTGTGATTGTCGAGGACAATCTTGACCGGCACGCGCTGCACGATCTTGGTGAAGTTGCCGGTCGCGTTGTCCGGCGGCAGCAGCGCGAATTCCAGGCCGCTCGCCGGCGCCAGACTGTCGACATGGCCCCTCAGGGCGGTTGATCGGAAGCTGTCGACGTACAGCTCGACCGGCTGGCCGTTGCGCACATGCGTGAGCTGGGTCTCCTTGAAGTTGGCCACCACATAGACCTGGTCGAGCGGCACCAAGGCCATGAGCTGCGTTCCGGCCTGCACATATTGGCCGACGCGCAGCGAACGTGCGCCGACGGTGCCCTCAACCGGCGCGGTGATCCGCGTGTACGACAAGTTCAGCGCAGCCTGCTGTTCGACCGCGCGGGTATGATCGAGCTGGGCGAGCGCCTGGGCGCGCTGGGTCGAGAGTATCTCGACCTTCTTTTTGGCGGCGATCAGGCCCGCCCTGCCCTGCTCGAGCTGCGCGGTCTGAGAACGCAACGCCGCGTCGGTCTGCTGCGCGCGTTGGATGGTGCCTGAACCCGACTTCATGAGCTCGTCATAGCGGGCACGCTCCTGCTGCGCGAACTTCAGATTGGCTTCGGTCGCGTCGACCTCGGCCGCCTGCTGCTCAATGAGCGGCCCCTGTAACTCGATCTGCGCGTCGAGATTTTTGACCGCAGCTTCGGAGGCTGCAACGTCGGCCTTGGCCTGATCCAACGCGGTCCTGAAATCGCGGTCGTCGATCCGTGCCAGAAGTTGACCAGCCTTGACGGTCTCATTGTCCGTCACCAGTACCTCGGTGAGGTAACCCGAAACTTTCGGCGCGATGATCGTGGAATCGGCTTTCACATAGGCATCATCGGTCGTCTCCAGGTAACGGCCGCTGGTGAGATAATAGTGGCCGTAATAGGCGACGCCGGCGACACCTAGCGCCGCGAGGAATGCGAGCGCCGCGCGCCGGATCGCCTGACGTGATGGGCGAAGGCGGGCGTTAGCTTCATGCCCAGGATCATAGGAAATGGTTGACATGGGATTCTCCGAAAGCTGCAGGCTGGGCCAAACTCATTCAGGGCGGTGAACGTCATGCGTCACGATGCCGAGACCGGGAGGCGGCGGGTCGAGCCGCTTCGGATCGGCCAGCGTGCGGCGGATGTCCTCGAGGCCGCTTTGCCAATGGGCGCGCATCGCTTTCGGCCCGAATTCGTAGTCCCGCGATTGGCCCTCGTAGATCTTGGACTGATAGATCAGGTGAATGATGTTGTAGGAGCGATGCCGGGCCATGTCGGCGATGGTGCGGATCTCAGGATCCTGCTTCGCACTTTCCGGCAGTTTTTCGATCGTCCGCTGCAAAGCCTGGCGCATCTTCTGCATCCGCAGCACATGATCGGTCACCGCGCGTGTGCGGCTCGAATATTGGATGTCCTTTTGCCGGCTGGACACTTCCATCAAGTCGTAGGGGACGCGGCCGCGCGCCGACCAGAGATCGACCTGGAACGTCAGCACATCACGAGCATCGCCGTTGAGCACGCGGGAAAGAGGCGTATTCCAGACCACGCCGCCATCCCAATAATGTTCACCTTCGATCTCCACGGCCGGAAATCCCGGGGGCAACGCACCGGAAGCCATGACATGCTTCGGCCCCAGCCGGCGTTCGGCCGTGTCAAAGTAGGTGAGGTTTCCCGTGCGGACGTTGACCGCGCCGACGCTGACGCGCACCTCACCAGAGTTAAGCCGGTCAAAATCCACCAGCCGCTCCAGCGTTCGCTGCAATGGCGAGGTGTCGTAGAAGCTTGTGGCGGCATCACCCGAGAACGGCGAAAAAATCGGCGGCGGGAAGCGGGGTTTGAAGAAGCCCGGCTGCCCCTGCACGAGTGCCCGCATCGCGGCCATCGCGTTGTGCAGCGAGTTCAGATCGAAAGCGAAGGGCATGGCATTGGCCAGTCCCTCCCCGGCGGGCCATTCCACTGGCGAGGCGCAGATGGTCTCCCAGAATTCGCGCAGGCGTGAGACCCGCTCGTCCTCGGGGGAGCCCCCGATGATGGCCGCATTGAGTGCGCCGATCGAGATGCCAGCCAGCCAGTTCGGCCGGATGCCGGCCTCATGCAGGCCTTGGTAGACACCGGCCTGATAGGCGCCCAGCGCCCCGCCCCCTTGCAGCACCAGGGCAACGACATCGTAAGGCAGCGTCCCGGTTTGCTGCGGCACAGGATTCGTTTTCTCGCGCATCACGTTCAACATTGCCAAGACTCCTCGCATTGCGGCTGATCCGATCAACCTAAATTCGCTTCGATCAGGATTGCGGCCCCCGGCGCACGTCGCGGCGCAGTTGCACCGGCGGACAAATAGTCGTGGATCACGGTGCCGAGCCCGAGGGTCAGGTCGGCAATCACGTGCTTGGCCGACAGCACCTGCAGGACCGGCAGCTCGGCGACGGGAGCGAGCGCATGCGAATAGAGGTCGAGCGCAGCCGGTCCGGTCCACGCACCCTTCACGGTGATGTCCTCGAGGTGGAAGCGCACCAGCTCGCAGATGCGCGCCGAGCCGTCGACATGCGGGATGATCTTGAGCAGGAAATTAGGCCCGGCGAGCTTCCTGGCTTCGGCTTCGATGTCGAGGGCCCGGTGCTTGTAGCCCATCGTGCCGGTCGCAACGCGGACCGAACCGTAGTTCAAGGTGCCGACCAGCGTGTCGGTCTCGACCGTGAGCTTCGGCTGCGCCAGCTTCTTGGGGAAGCCCCACAGCTCACGCCCGCCCGCAATCGGCGGATGATCATTGAGGAACATCTGATGGACGAAGCCGCCGGTCTGCCCCTGATAGGACACCGGAATGACCTGCCCGCTTTCGGTGTAATCCCCAAAGCCGGTGGAATCCGGCATGCGGATGAACTCGTAGTTTACGACAGGCTCGACGAGAGCGAGCGGTTCCGGCACGATCCGCCGCAGCGCATCAGGATCGGTCCGGTACTGAATGATAAAGTACTCCCGGTTGACGAACCTGTAAGGGCCGGCGGGAAAAGCCGGATTCGTCAGCGGCATGGCAAACGCGCTCGCGCGCACGGTCTCGTGTTTCACGGTGATGAGCTCCAGGGTTGTCGATGGTGAGCGGGCCGCACCGCTGCATGGGAGGCGCGGCCCGTATCGCGTGAGGCGCCTAAAGCGCGATGAGATTGGGATGAATCGTCATCGCGCTTTAGGTTATTGTTTGAGCATGATCTCTTCGGAAAACCGCTTCACACTTTTCCGGATCATGCTCTAGACCTCCGTGACGTGCTCGGGATCGGCCGAGGCCAGCGCAGCGGCACGCTCGGGCCGCGGCGGATAGATCCACGCCGTGTTGATCTCGCGCTTCGTTTTCTTTGCCACCTCGCCGACCATCTCGAGCTTCCGCTCCCAGCCGCGCGTGAAGATCGCGCCCGCCTCTCCGAGGTCGAGACAGGTGACATAGGCCTTCTGGTGGTACGGCTTGGTCGGGACCCCCAGGAGCTCCGCAGCGGCGTTGTTGCCGGCGAAGGCACCCATCCTCGTGGCATGCTGGCACGACATCAGCGCGTAGTTGCCGGCATCGTCGCATGCGGCACGGGCAGCATCGCCGGTCGCGAACACGCCAGCGATGCCCGGCACGCGCAGGTCGCGGTCGACCAGCAAGCGCCCAAAATTGTCGCGCTCGGCGGGGACCTGCTGCGTCAATGGCGCGGCACGGATGCCCGCCGCCCAGATCACCGTCTCCGCTTCGATGTGCTCGCCGTTCGACAGCGTGACACCGGAGGCGTCAAGCGAGGCCACGCCCGCACCGAGCCGTGTCTCCACGCCGACCTTGCGCAGAGCGTCCTCAATGACGGGGCGAGGACCTGCGCCCATATCGGGGGCGATCGCACTGTTACGATCGACGATAACGACGCGCGGATTGGCATCTTTGCCGAGGATGGCACGAAGGCGCGCCGGCATCTCGGTCGCCGCCTCGATGCCGGTGAAGCCGCCGCCGGCGACAACGACCGTGTCACGCCCGTTCCTTGCCGGCCGATCGGCAAGAGCGTGCAGATGCCGGTCGAGGGCAATCGCATCCTCGAGCTGGTCGACGCTGAAACCGTGCTCGGCAAGGCCGGGAATGTTCGGGCGGAACAGCCTGCTGCCGGTGGCCACGACCAGCCGGTCGTAGGACAGCGTCTTTCGCGTGCCCTTTTTGGTCGCCAACTGCACCATGCGTGACTTGGTGTCGATCGCCTCGGCGCTGCCTTGCACGAAGACGACGTCGATGGCATCGAGGACATCCTGCAGCGGTGCCGTCAGCGTTTCAGGCTTCCGCTCGTAAAGCCGCGGCCGAACCACCAGCGTCGGCTCGGGTGCGACCAGCGCGATCTCGAGCTCCTCGGGCGAAACACCCTGGATGTCGCGCAGGCGGGCGGCGGAAAGCGCGGCGTACATGCCGGCGAAGCCGGCGCCGATGATGACGAGTCGCATATGATTTTCTCCTGAGGTTTGGCTCTGTGGCCGTACGCGCGTCGGCCGCGAAATCGAGCGACTGCGACGCGAAGGGTGAAACGATGAAGTCGCGCTCCTACGGAGACGGACAGTCGGATATGAAGGCCAGCGGCGTCGCGCTTTGGCATCCCGCCTGGCAGCCTCGATTACCCGGCATTCCGTTGCGGAAGGCCGTCGTCTGAGCTGACTTCGCGTGCCAGTCCCTGTAGAAGGGTGGAGCGCCATCGTTGATCAGGATGGAGGTCATCGGAATGGCGCCTTGAGCGGCCTGTGCCGGAGCTTCCGTTTCCTCGCCTGTTGCCGACACGAAGCGAACGGTTAATGAAAGCCCGTACACGAGCGCGGTCGCGACCGCCCTCCGTCGTCGTGTGATTGGAAGGGAGCTGTCAAATCTACACCAGGCCATCGCTTGTCTCCGTCCGTTGTTGGCGTGAACGTCACGGTGGTTTAGCGATTTGAGTCCGCGACTGCCCCAGAGCGATTGCCGTACCTGTCGAGAGATTGCTGCTAACGGCTGTGCTTTCGCCAATCGCTCGGACTTTCCCCAGTCAGCTTCCGGAACGCGGCAGCGAACGCGGTCTGGGTCGAATAGCCGAGCGCGGCCGCAATCGAGACGATCGACTCGTCGGGGTCGCGCAGCATGTTCATGGCCTGCTCGAGCCGGTACTGGCGAAGCCACGCATGAGGCGACAGGCCGGTGCTCTCCTTGAAGGCCCGGCAAAAGTGGAAGCGCGACAAGCCGGCATCGGATGCCAGCGCGGCGAGCGACACGTCAGAATCGGAATTCGAACGCAAGCGTTCGATGGCGCGGCGCAACGTCGTGGGCGAAAGCCCGCCCATGGTCTGCTGGAATGCGATTGACGCGCCCGCATGTGCGGTCAGGAGGCGCGTAGCCAAGAGGTCCGTCAGTTGCTGCCTGAAAAGCGCATCCAAGGCCGCGTTGCCGTCCAGGACATCCGCTGCACTGACGAGCAGACGCGATGTCGTGGGGTCGGGATGTCCTGTCCGCTCCATGAGGTCGCCCACAGCAGGCACAGCTGCTTCTCCGGCGACCCGAGCGAGCGTTTTCTGCGGCAGATAGAGCTGAATGACATTGACAAATCCGGGAATATCCCATCGAGCGCTCGATCCACCCGGAATGATCGTCACAACCCCCGAACGCGCCGTTCCGATGGCAACGGACCGCCCCGAGCGCCGCTCCAGTCGCTGCATCGAGCCAATGTACGTCATGATGACGTGATCGGTCATGGGCTGGACGGTGTCGTGCAGAGCTCCGTGTTTCCAATGAGCGATGGCGCCCCCGGACGGATCTGACGCCATGCGAACTGGTGCGGTCTTAAGGACCCGCGCCATCTCGGCATCGGCGGCGCGCCGCTCAGCGGTCGGTGAAGCGTCCGGCAGCGCCGCGGGCGCCGACAGCAGAGCCTGCAGGGGGTCGTCTGACATTGGTTTGCCCATGGCTTGTGCTCACATCCAGGAAACACCGAGACTTCGTCTCTCCGGTGCTGGCAACGATGACGGCAAACGTCACGCGAGGGTATCGTGCAACGGGGCCGGTCTTGCTGGGTGAGCGAATAGATCGACCTATACTATGGAATAGCTGGCGCTGGTGCGCGCGATCGCCCCGCACCCCGCAATGCGCGAACGCCCATTGAATGGGCGGGTGAAACTAGTGAATCGAGCCGTCCGGGCTGGAGCCAACCGACGCCGGCACGGGAAGCGTGAAGCGAAAATGCGCGCCTCCGTTCGGTCGATTTGCTCCGGAGATGCTCCCGGCATGCGCGGTGATGATCGAGTGGCAAATCGCCAAGCCGATGCCGATTCCGGCATCCTTGGTGCTGAAGAAGCTGTCGAAGACGCGTTCGAGATCAGTCTCGGGAACGCCGGGCCCATTGTCGAAGACGGAAAAAGCCACCGACCCGTCGTTCTCAAGGCGCGTCTGGATATCGATCCGGCGTACGGGTTGTCCCGACTGCACGACCGCCTGCACGCTATTGACGAGCAAGTTGATGATCACCTGCTGCAGCTGAATCCGATCGCCCACCACCTGGGGGCGCCTGACATCGAACGCCGTAGACAGGGCGATCGATTTTGAATCGATGTCGTGGCGGATGAACAGGAGGGCTTCTTCGGCGGCCTCATTGAGATCCAGGAGGCGCTTCTCCGGCTCATGCTTCGCCGCCATGCCTCGTATGCGGTGAATGATCTCGCTGGCACGACGTGCATTCGACACGATTCGAGACGTGAGTTGATTGACCTTCTCGATGTTCGGATCGGGACGGGCCAGCCATCTCAGGCTCGTCTCGCCGTTCGTCACGATGGCCGCTAGCGGCTGGTTGACTTCGTGTGCGATCGACGTCGCCAATTCACCGAGAGTTGCGATGCGGCCGGCATGCGAAAAATCCGCTTGCAACTTTCGTAGCTGTTGCTCTGCACTCAATCGCTCACTGATGTCCAGCATCGTTATGAACGTATTGTCCAACTGCTCGGGCGGCACAGGATAGGTCACGGTAAACAGCACGTCGATGATCGAGCCATCGAAGGCACGAATCCTGGTCTGCTCGATAAAATTCCGTCGCCCTTCGAAATGAGCCACCATGACCCGTTCGGCGAGCCCCGGGGCGGCCGCGAAAATGTAGCGTACGGGCTTGATCATGTCTGCCTGATTGGCAGCGCGAAACAGTGACACCGCATCCCGATTGACGTCGGTCACGCGAACGACGTCCTTGGCATGCTCCACAAGCTCGGGATTCTGCTCGAGATAGGCCGCGATGTCGGTTACGCCGTTCGCCTTCAACTGATCGAACGCTTCGCCAGCGCTGCGGGAATCGACCTGCCACAGTGCGGTCGGCAGGTATTGTATGAGCTTCTGGTATCTCTCCTCGCTCGCCTGCAATTCCCACGAGGTACGTTCATCTTCTGCCACGCCGCTAAGCGTCACGAATATCGTCCCGGGCGGCATCGGCTCCCCGGCATGCCACACCCTGATGGTCGGATCCCGTATGGCTCCGCTCATGACAACTCTGCTTGTCTCAAGCCGGGAGTGGTCGGTCGCAACGCTTTCCAGCAGCGCAGCCAGGACCGCGCGGCTCTCGGCCGGCCAGAATGCGCCAACGGGGTGGCCGATCATCTGCTCGTAACGGGCATGTGCCCCGAACATGCGCACCGCGCGATCGTTCACGGCCAGGATGTTGGTCGCAGCCAGCAAGCCATCGACCCAGTCCGGCCTCCGGCCGAAATCGACAACGCCACCGTCACGTCTGACTTCGGCGATTGCATCGAGCAGTGGACGCGCCGGCGAGACATCAAGCTCCCAGCATGCAGCCAGCGAGCCCTGCAATTCGGCATCCATGCGCAGGTATTCAGCTCGAGAGAGTGCGCCCGCATTTCGACCGAACTCGACGACATCGACAAGAGAGCCGGCTGAATCCCGCCTGACGATCTGTCGCACGGCAACCGTGATCTCCGTTCCGGTCAGGTTACGCCGACGTATGACGCCCTCCCATCGACCTTCGCGCAGGAGCGTGTTGAAGTGATCGCCGCCCGATGACTGGGGTAAGCCGATCTCGTCGAGATGTCGCCCCACCATTGCCATGGCGGGCCATCCGTAAAGAGATTCGGACGCGCCGTTCCAGTATTGGATGATGCCGTTTCCATCACTGACGATGACGCTTTCGGATGCAAAGTCGGCCAGCTCGCCCCCATAGGGCGAGGTAAACGTGCTCTGCGGCGCGGCTCGTCGTACGAGATTAGTCATCGGACGGTGTGTCCCCGCGGCGGGAGCGCCTCGCGTGGTTCAGGGCCTTCTGCAAGAGCTGAAAGAGGACGTCGTCGTTCACAGGCTTCGTCAGGCAGGCATAAGCTCCGCCACTCAGCGCGCGTGCCTGAGTGGCCGGACTCGCGTCCGCGGTGATAAAGATAACCGGCATTGATGAGCCCAGTTCGCGCAGTTTCTCCTGAAGTTCGAGCCCGCTGCGGCCCGGCATGCTCACGTCCGTGATCAGACAATCAAAGCGGCCGGGCTCAAATTCGGCCATGAAGGCTTCCGCCCGATCAAAAGTGCGAGACGGAACCTCCAGCACCTGAAGGAGATCGGAAAGAGCCTCTCGAACAGCTTCGTCGTCATCTACGATGGCAACCAGGAACGTTTCGGACGAACAGATGTCATTTGCTGGCATGGCCTGACGACCATCCGCCGATTGCCGGCCGGCTTGTACCTATTCTTTGGTCTAGGCCGGCTAGTCCCCGCGAAGCTCCACAGGCAACGTTTCCCATATGCGGATCAGATCTCCAACCGACGCCGCTTGCAGTTTTCTCGTTGCATTGCCGCGATGCAGCTTGACGGTGATTTCGCTTATGCCGAGTTCGAACGCAATCTGCTTATTGAGGCGGCCCCTTGCTACCTCGCGCACGACTTCGCGCTCGCGCGGCGTCAACTTTGCAAACCGGGCGACGTGTTGCTCGATGCGGCCGGCCGCAGCTCTCTGCAAGACATCCTTCTCGATTGCCGTCGTGACTGCATCGAGAAGAGTCTGATCTCTGACCGGCTTGGTCAAAAAATCAACGGCCCCAGCTTTCATCGCCTGGACGGTCATGGCGATATCGCCATGGCCGGTTAGGAAGATGATCGGTCGCATATTGCCGTTTTGGGCGAGATGCTGCTGGAGATCCAAGCCGCTTGCTCCGGGCATGCGCACGTCGAGAATCAGGCAGCCTGGTCGCTCCGGAAGGTCGGCGCGCAGCAATTCCTGCGTCGAGCCGAAGCAGCATGCGTCGATCCCTACCGACAGCAGCAGCTCCCGAAGCGAGAAGCGGATCTCTTCGTCGTCATCCACGATCAGAACGAGCGGACGATCTGTGTTCTCAGCGGCGATAGCCATGGGAAAGCGAGACAAGTGCGATACAGTCGGTGAGCCGGCGAATGCGGTCCCAATCATGTCGTGACCTCCTCTGCTTCACCGCTTCTTCTGCAGGGGCGCGGGACCCGCTGCAGCTTTCCGATCACTCGGGTTTGAGCGTTCGCCGTGCGTTGTAGTGGTATAGGGTTCCTGCGTCTTTCCCAAAACGACCAAGCTTTGTCCGATCCTGCTCGTAGCACGTAATCGTGACATTCGGAGCCACGGGAACTTGCAGGATAACCGCCATCAAGAAACCGACAAATGCCTGGAATTGTTTCGGATTTCGATCCGCGACGCTGCGCTTACGGCAACGGATTTGGGCTGGACGGCCGCTTGCCGAATTCCGATAAGGTGCGGGACTCTCGCGGGCACACCATGGCCTGCTCGATCTGACTTCACTCGTGAGACTAGATATCCGACTTCACTCGTGAGACTAGATAGATGGCACAGTCGGCGCCCTTCGGACAGCGGCTCGGGAAGATCCTCCATTTAAAGGATGCGCCGCCCACGCTGACGACGCGGTCATTGCGCAGCCTCGAACTCGCAGTCACCGAAACCCGCAATGATGATCCTGAGCCAGGCCTTTCCGGGTCGTTGACCGCCGAGGACGCCTTCCTCGTGAGCTTGAAACTCCACGATTATCCGGATTGCGAGCTCTGGGAACGCGGCAAGAGCCTCATGAAGGCGGATGTCCGAGCAGGCGCCACGTATCTGTATGACCTCAAGCACGATCCGCGCTACGTGATCGACAAGCCGTTCCATTCCCTGTTCTTTTATCTTCCGCGTTCGGCGCTTGACAGCGTCGCCGAACAGCCCGGCACGACACGTGTCGATCAACTCGATTGTCAGCTCGGCATGGGCCATGACGACGAGGTTATCCGTCATATCGGAGCCTCTCTGCTACAGGGGCTACGTCGGCCGGACGAGACCAACCAGCTTTTCGTCGATCACATGATGATCGCGCTCACCGCACATGTCGCCCAGACCTATGGCGGCCTGCGGCGCATCAGCAAATTGCCTCGCGGCGGCCTCCCAGCCTGGCAGGTGAAGCGTGCCTGCGAAAAGCTCGAATCCGATCTCGGCGGGACGTTTTCATTGCAACTCGTCGCTGCCGAGCTCGGCTTTTCGGTCAGTCATTTTTCGCGCGCATTTCGAACGTCCACCGGACTGCCGCCGCACCAATGGCTGCTTCGCCGGCGCATCGATACGGCCAAGCAGTTGATGCGCGTCCGCGACCTGCCGCTCTCCGAGATCGCGATCGCGGCGGGGTTTGCCAATCAAAGCCACTTTACGCGGGTGTTTTCGACCATGGTCGGCGTCAGCCCGGGAGCCTGGCGCCGCGGCGCACAGGGCGCGCCGGATTAAACCGACACTCAGACCCGCGAGAGCCTCGTTGAGCTCCGCCGATGCATTCGACACGGCCCGCTCCTTCGGCCAGCCGCCCGGCAAATATCGATGTTCGGCGACCTCAAACGTCTGAATTGATTGCCGGCACGGCGCACAGACAAAGTACCGCGCGCCTCTTTGCTCCATCGAGCCGTCGCAGGCAGGACAATGGATCGGGATCATCAGGCAGTCGGCCACGGCGTGATTGCCCTAGTCGACGGTTTCATGTCGCAGGATCGACGTCGGCTGCGTACCGACGAGGTTCGTGCCGACGGAACTGATGCCGGCGCTTTCGAGCAGCATCGCGAGCTGCCTGCGAGCGTGAAACATCCGCGTTTTCACCGTCCCGCGCGGAATGTCGAGAATCTCGGCCACTTCAGCGACCGATCGTTCGTGATAGTAGATCAGATCGATGACGAGCCGATGCTCCAGGCGCAGCTTACCAATACAGGACCGCAACACGGAGTTCGTCTTCCGCCGATCGGCTGCGGCCTCGGGCGACTCGCCCTCGTCGACAATCTCGGGAATCTCGACATCGTCGATGCGTACGTGCGCGCGCCGCCGCAAATGACCAAGCGCCTTGAAGCGAGCGATCGACAGCAGCCATGTCGACACGCGTGACCGCCCCTCGAACGCGCCTGCCGCATGCCACACGTCCAAGAAGACGTGACTTACGAGATCCTCGGCAATTGCTCTCCCGCCGACGAGCCGGCGAATGAACTTGAATAGCCTTTCCCGGTGACGCAGGTAGAGAATATGCATTGCGGCACGATCCCGCTTCGCAACGCATCTGATGAGATCATCATCGGAGTCCCGGTGCCGATTGCCATCATCCGAGGCTCTCGCGTGCCAAGACGGCGCACTCGTTCGTGCTGCGTCCCTGAAGGGTTCACTCTGGCGCCGGGCCAGCCCGGCCAGAAAGCTCTCACCCAGAGCGACTTCAGGCGAGCTTCCCAGTGCCTGGTCGAATTGACACCGCCGCATTGAACCCTCCCATCACCTTGTCGAGGGTTGGAAGATGCGCTGCAAAGGCAGGACAGCCTATCGTCTCGGCGGTTCGACGTCTGATCTCTTGGTTTAGGTAGATCTAGACTTTCCGACTGGCGAATGCGCGGCGACCAAGCGTCGATCGCCAGCCAAAAAGAGGCAATATGATCCCGGAGCGACCGTCAGGCCGCGACCGGGGTTCGTCCGCGCTCGAAGGTGAAGTCACGATATCCCGCCTGCGCGACGGCGGCGCAATACTCCCGGTACTTCGGAAATCCGCCCGTAAAGAGCGTGAGCCCGAGCGGCTTGTCCTTGACGTTGGCGCCGAGATACCAGGTCTTCGCCTTGTTGAGCAGCGAGCGCTGCGCGATCCTGACGACGAGTTCCATCCATCCATCTTCAGCCGCCTTGGTCGGCTCGACGGTGGCGAGGCCTTGATCAGCCATGTGCGTGATCAGGTTCGCAATCCAGTCGACGTCGTTCTCGCTGATCCTGACGATGTTGGCCAGCGCCGCCGGGCCGTTCGGCCCCGTGGTCATGAATAGGTTCGGGAAACCTTCCATCATCAGGCCGAGATACGACCTCGCACCGTGCTTCCATTTGTCGTTGACCTTGCCGCCGCCGCGGCCGACGACGTCGAAAGCCGTCAGCGCGCCAGTGAGCCCATCATAGCCGGTCGCGAGAATCAGCATGTCGAGCTCGGTTTCGCCGGTCTCGGTCCGCACGCCCTTCTCGGTGATTTCGAGAATCGGATCGGCGACGCAGTCCATCAAGTGGACATTGGGCAGATTGAACGTCTCGTAGTATTCAGTGTCGAGGCATGGCCGGCGGGCAAAGATGGGGTAGCCGCGCGGCTTGAGCTTTTCCGCCGTAACGGGATCCCTGACGACCTCGTCGACCTTGCCCCGCACGAATTCTGCGACGTGCTCGTTGGCCTCTTCGTTACTCAGCAGATCCGTGAAAGTCCCCAGCATTGCGAGGCCACCAGCCTTCCAGGCGTCTTCCATGAGCTCGCGACGTCGCACCGGCGTCACGCTGAAGAAGGCGCGGGTGGTCCAGGGACGCACGCCGCCGTTCGGGCTGTTGCGGGCAGCCTCGCGAAGGCCGGCGTAGTTGCGCTTGACCTCCGCGACGTAGTCCGGCTCCAGCTTCTGATTGCGCATCGGCATCGTGAAACTCGGCGTGCGCTGGTAGACGAAGAGCTCGCGGGCCGTCCGGCCGACTTCCTGGACGATCTGGATGCCGCTCGATCCCGTGCCGATCACGCCGACGCGCTTGCCGGCGAAGCTCACCGGATGATGCGGCCACTTGCCGGCGCGCAGCAGCTCGCCCTTGTAGCGCGCGATGCCCGGGATCTGGGGATCCATGGGGACCGACAGCGGACCGGTCGCCATCACGCAGTAGGTTGCCTCGACCGTCTCGCCGCGATCGGTCGTGACCTTCCAGAGCTTGCGCGTCTCGTCCCAGACGGCGTTGGTGACACGAGTGTTGAATTGATAGTGCTTGCGCAGATCGAGCCGGTCGGCCACGAAGTTGAAATAGGCGAGCAACTCCGGCTGCGACGCAAATTCCTCCGACCACGTCCATTCCTGCTCGATCTCCCGAGAGAACGAATAGCTGTAGTCAACGCTCGGAAGATCGACCCGCGCGCCCGGATAGCGGTTCCAATACCACACGCCCCCAACATTGCCGCCGGCCTCGAATGCCGCGAGCTTGAGGCCCATTTCCCGGAATTTGTACACGGCGTACAAGCCGCCGAAACCGGCGCCCACGACGACGACGTCCAGGCGTTGTGCACCCATCTCAGAGCTGCTCATCTCGGGCATTTCCTCGCTTGCATCATTGACTCAAGTCGGAGCGGCGATTGAAGATGTGCCGCATACGAAACCGGCTGCACTCAAGCCGCGGCCTCGCCTTGAAAACCATCTCATGAGTTCTGCAGCACCACTACCGCTTTGACGGCGTGTGGGTTCAGTTTCACATCTATGAAAGAAAACGAGCGCGTTACGACGCGCGTACGGGGCGTCGAAGGTCACGCCCTGCCGAAATGCATCAGCAATCATCGCACACCGGCTTGTCATCAATCGCTCGTGGTGCTCGCATCGCCAGCGTCGCCGAATGCGGTCCAGCCTCCGTCGACGTAGAGGATCGACCCGTTGATGTAGGATGCTTCCGGCGAGGCCAGGAAATAGGCAGCTTTCGCAACCTCCGCCGGCTCGCCGAAGCGGCCGAGCGGAACGCGGCGCCGGATCCGTGCGCTGTCAATGCGGCCCGACGCCCGCAATGCGGCCACGCCCGGCGTGTCGATATAGCCCGGCGCGATGGTGGCGGTGCGCAGTCCGGCAGGGCCAAGTTCGGCCGCCATACATCGCGTCAGAATGTCGATGGCCGCCTTCGAGGCGCCGTAGGCGTGGCGCGGCGCGAACGGCAGGAACGTGTTGATCGAGCCGAGATTGAGAATGATGCCGCCGCCCCCCATCAACTTGACCGCCTCGCGGGCGCAGAGGAACGCGCCAACGACGTTCACCTCCAACACCTTGTCGAAATCCGCGACGGATTGATCGAGCACCGGCACGAAACTGTCGGCCACCGCTGCGTCGTTGACCAGCACGTCGATGCGACCGAAGCGCTCTCTGATCGCGGCAAACAGCGCCAGCACATCCTGCTCCGACGAGACGTCCAGCGCGAAGGCCATGTGTTTCGCGCCGAGCGCGCGCACCAGGTTGGCCGCGCGATCGCCATCCTTGTCCGCGACGACCACGGTGTCGCCGCCGGCGGCAAATCGCCGGGCGATCGCCTCGCCGATGCCGTTGGCGCCGCCGGTCACCAGCACGATGCGCTCCCGCGACGTCCGCTCGGGCCTCGCCAGTTCGGCATCCGGCGTCCCGGTGACGGGTGGATGCGCATCGCCCGGCTGATTGAAGGATTGCCAGCCGCCATCGACGACGAGGACCGCCCCCGTCACATAGCCTGTCTCCGGCGAGGCGAGAAAGCGCGCCACGGCGGCGATCTCATCCGGCCGTCCCATGCGCCCAAGCGGAATGCGCCGCCGAACCAGATCGAGATTCGCCTTGCCCGAGCGCTCGAGCTCCGCGACCATGGGCGTGCGGACATAGCCCGGCGCAATCGCCACGACGCGAATGCCATGCTTCGCCCATTCGCAGGCGAGCGACCGCGTCGCCGAGATCAATCCTGCCTTGGACGCCGCATAGGCGTTGCGCTTCGGGTTGCCGAGCACACCCGCCAGCGACGCAATGTTCACGATGACACCGCCGAGCCCCATCATGCGCCGCGCCACCTCGCGCGCGAGCACGAAGGGGCCGCGCAGGTTGACGCTCAATGCCTTGCGAAACGAGGCGACGTCAGTGTCGACAGTCGCCGCCATGGTTGGTCCGAGTGCTGCGTTGTTCACGAGGACGTCGATCCGTCCAAATCGCCGCATGATCGCGGCGACGAGACCCACGACCTCGTCTTCGGAAGCCACATCGCAGTGGAACGCCGCATGCTCGCCGCCGAATGACGCGGTCACGTCGACGACGTCGGTGCCCGGCAAATCGACGGCCGCGATGATATCGCCGTCCCGGTGGAAAGCTTCGAGCAGCGCGCGGCCGACACCTCCGGACGCTCCCGTGATGACGACGACGCGCCTCTCTTTTTCCATGATTGCCCTCCCTCGCTGCGACGGCGTACGTCTTACGTGCGGCGCGCCTCGGCGAGAATTTCATGGATGGGATCGTTCGGGAGCGGCGCGCCGATCGGCATGCGCGGGCCAAAACGCACCTCCTCGCTCTCGGTCGGCACCGCCTGCTCCTCGAGCCAATCGAACGCCACGATGCGCCGCGCGACGCGCCACTCACCGCCGCGCTTCTCGAAGAGATCGCAATAGCGCCCGGCTATGAGAAATTGCCGCACGACTCCGTCCTGGCCTGGACCACGCTGCAAGGCAAGAAAATAGGTCTCGACCGCGGCACGCGTCGGCCCGACGAGTTCAATCAGGATGTTGCCGACCTGATGGACGTTGCGCGCGCCGCTCTTGAACACCTCGCGCGCCCAGAGAAAGAAGCCCTCGACCGGCCCGGAATAGACGCCGTGCCGATCGGTCGCGTCGGGCCAATAGGCGCTACGCAGGGTGGCTTCATCGGCTCGGTCGACGCCCCGGCAGTAGCGGTAGATGCAATCGCGGATCGCCTCCCGGTCCAGGTACTGGGTCAGCTTTTCTTCGTTGGCCATATATCCTCTTTTCCTACAACCAGCGTCAACTGCGCGACGCAGCGTTGCGTGGCACCAGCAACGCGTCGAGGGGCATGACCCCCTCGCCGCGCGGCATCACCAGAACCGGGTTAAGGTCGATGCTTTCGACCACGTCGTCATTATGGGCGGCAAATTGCGAAAGCCGCGACAGCATCACCGCCAGCGCATCGACGTCGGCCGGCGGCGCACCGCGCACGCCTTCCAGCACCGCAAAGCCTCGAATCTCGCGGATCATTCGTTGCGCCTCGGCGACATCGAACGGCGCGACCCGGAAGGTCACATCCTTGAGCACCTCGACGAGGACGCCGCCGAGCCCGAACATCACCACGGGACCGAAGGACGGATCCCGCACCACGCCGACAATGGTCTCCACGCCTCCCCTGATCATTGGTGAGACGATGACGCCCTCGATCCGCGCGTCGGGCCGCTTGTCGCGGGCACGGGACAGGATGGTGTGGGCGGCGTCACGGGCCTGCGCCTCGTCACGCGGACCGACGATCACGCCACCGATCTCGGTCTTGTGCGCGATATCAGGCGAGGAGATCTTCACCACCACTGGAAAGCCGATCGCCGCGGCGGCCGCACCGGCATCCTCATCCGGGCGCACCAGCGCTTCTTTCGGAAAGGCAATTCCGGCCGCCTGCAACAGCGATTTCGCTTCGTGCTCGCTGAGCGCGCCATCCGGCGGCGCGATGCGCGAGGTGGCGGTCGGAGCCGTGCGCGCCTGCTTCGCCGCGTCGAAGCTGCGGCGAAACCAGACCAGTGCAGCCAACGCGTTCACCAGCGCCGAGCCATCCTCGAAGATCAGGAAGCCGTCGTTCTCGTAGGCCCGAACGATCTCCGTCGGCGCCGACATCGACAGCGCCAGGACCCGGCCTTCATGTCCAGCGGTCGCGGTCCGCAGCGCCTGGCGCAGTTTAGCCGAGAAGGTGGGGCTGGCCGGTCCGCTGCCGAAAATGCCGGCGAAGAGGTAATAGCCGCCCTTCTCCAGCATCGCGGCAATGTAGCTCGTCATCAGCGGGAGATCGGTGAGCGCCTGCGCCGTCGCGTCCACCGGATTGCGTGGCGATGCGTAGGGCAGCATCGCCTTCAGTTCGTCCTGCGCCGCCTCGGGCATTGGCGCGACGTCGAGCCCGCACGCCGATGCATCGTCGGCCATCTGAATGCCGAAGCCGCCCGACAGTGTGAAGATGCCGAACCTGTTGCCGGTGGGATAAAGCCCCCGCGCGCAGGCATAGGTCACGTCCAGGTGCTCGGCAGTGGTCCGCGCGCGATAGGCACCATATTGCCGCAACGCCGCATCGAACACGGCGTCCGATCCCGCCAGCGCCGCGGTGTGCGAGCTCACCGCCTGGGCGCCGACATCGGAGCGGCCGACCTTCAGGAAGACGACGGCCTTCTCCTTGGCCCGCGCAACCTCCAGTGCCTCGATAAACGTGTCGCGATCGCGAATGCCCTCCGCATAGGCCATCACAACCTTGACGTCGCCCTGATCGATGACCCAACGCAGCGCTTCTGCCACATCGATATCGCACTCGTTCCCGGTCGTAATCCATTGCCCGATGCCGAGGCCACGCTGGCGCGCCAAGTGGGCAATGTGGGAACCGTAAGCTCCGCTCTGCGAGACGACGGCGATCGGACCGGGCTCGACGAACGCGGCATCTAGGATCGCCGAGAATGTTCCGTAGTAGCCGATGCCGGCGTTGAACAGTCCAAGGCAATTCGGGCCGAGCACGCGCATGCCGTTCTCGCGGGCAATGCCGGCGATCTGCTCCTGGGCGAGGCGTCCCTCTTCGCTTGCTTCGGCAAAACCGGCCGAAAACACCACGGCCGCCTTGACCTTGCGATCCGCGCAGTCTCTCAGCGCCTGGACCGTGCCCTGCGCCGGCACTGCGAGGATGGCAACGTCCGGCACCTCCGGAAGCGCTGCCACCGAGTCGTAGGACCTGATGCCCTGGACGGTGTCCCGCTTCGGATTGACCGGATAGACCGCGCCCTTGAACCCGCCCTCGCGGAGATAGCGCAAGGGACGCCCGCCGATGCGCGCGACATCATCGGATGCACCGATCAGGGCGATGGATCGCGGCTTGAAGAGAGGATCGAGGGAGGCTGGATGATGGCGCATCAAGGCGTGTTCTCAACTGGGAGGGAATGGCTGGAGTCCGAAGCGCGCCTCCGGCAAGCCGGTCACGCCGAGACCGTCGATCGCGAACAGAAAGCCGCCGTTCGGGTGTCGCGAGACGGCGCGTCCCGTTCCCGAATCCTTGATCGAGGTCACATAGAGCGTCGACATGTCGGGGCCGCCGAAGGCGACCGATGAGGGCAAGTCGGTCGGCGCGTCGATGAGACGATCGAGCTCCCCTTGCGGGGTGAAGCGCGCAACCTTGCCCACCTGCACGAGCGCAACCCAGAGGCAGCCGTCACAATCGATTGTCGCCCCGTCCGGGCCCGACTGATATGGCCCGGTGTCGATGACGATCCGCGGTTCCGGATCGAAGGCGTCGCCGGGCCCGTAGCTGTAGGCACGGATCGCACGATCGAGGCTGTCGGCGAAATACATGGTGCGGCCGTCGGGGCTGAAGCAGAGCGCGTTCGAAATACGAATGCCGTGGGCGAGCACCATGTGTGCGCCACCGGCATCGATGCAAAATAGCTGCCCCAACGGCTCGGCGTGGACGCCCATGGTACCGCAGAGAAACCGCCCCCAACGGTCGACCTTGCCGTCATTGAAGCGCACGCGCGAATCGCTGGGATCCGGCCGGAAGAGCGCCGCCAATTCGCCTGAGCCGAGATCGAGCCGGTAGATGCCATCCGCGAGCGCTGCAACGAGGGTATCGCCTTGGCCAAGCCCGACCGAACCCACCATGGACGGCACGTCCCAGTGTCGCGAGATCCCGCGCTCGGGTTCATAGGCGTGGATCCGGCGCGAGACGCCGTCGACCCAGTAGAGCCGCTGTCGCGCGGCATCCCACACCGGGCTTTCGCCAAGCTGCGCGGCCGTCGTCGATATCCTGCTCACCTGCAGCGCCATCGAGGGAATTTCCAACTACGCCCACTTCAACAATCGCGCGACCCAGGCGGCGCGCGAGTGAGCGACGGGCGGGGCGCGCCCACCCGTCACCGCGTTCACTGGGTCTTGAGGAGATCGCAGGCGCTTTCCGATGCCGGACGCCAGGCATCTTCGGCAGGAATGGTCCCGGTGATCTCGTAATAGTCGTAAGGATATTTCGACTCGGTCGACGTCTTGATGCGGGCTGCATAAAGCGGCCGCATCACCTGGCCGTCGGCACGGATGCCGACATTCTTCATCTCGAAGTCGTCGATTGGCGTGCTCTTCATCTGTCGCATCACGGCATCGCCTTCATCGGTCTGCGTCGCCGCGATTGCCTTGAGATAATGCGTGACGGCGCTGTAGGTGCTCGCTTGCGCCTCATTCGGGATCCGGCCGCTGAACGCCGCCTGAAAACGCTTCGCGAAGGCGCGTGTCTCCTCCGTCATGTCCCAGTAGAACGGCGTCGTCAGGCGCACGTTCTGCAGCGACTGCAGGCCGATACTGTGGGTCTGATTGAGCAGCAGACCCAGCGGCGCAAGCTGCTGCTTCTGCGTCAGCCCGAATTCCTGCGCCTGCTTCATGGCATTGGCGAAGTCCGAACCCGAATTCGCCAGCGCAATGACTTTCGCACCGCTCGATTGTGCCGTCAGCAGGAACGATGAGAGGTCCGAAGAATTGAGCGGGTGCAGCACGGACCCGACGACCTTGCCACCATCGGCCTTGATGAAGTTCGTGGTATCAGCCTGCCAGGCCTTGCCGAAGGAATAGTCGACGGTGACGAAGAACCAGGTGTCGAGCCCCTTTGCCAGCAGTGATTTCACAGTCGCTTTGGGCAACGCATAGGTGTCCATCGCCCATTGCGTCGTCATCGGCGAGCATTTTTCGTTGGTGAACATCGAGGCCGCCGTTCCGGCCAGGAGATACGGCTTCTTCCGGTTCTTCATGACGTCCTGCACGCCAAGCGCAATCGACGACGCCGAACAGCCGACGATCGCGTCTACGCCCTCGTTGTCCAGCCAGCGCAGGGCAATAGCCATGCCGATATCCGGCTTGTTCTGATCGTCGGCCACGACGAGCTCGATCTTCTTGCCGTTGATGGCGCCACCGACGTCGCTGATCGCGAGCCGAGCCGCGGCAACCGAGCCGGGCCCGCAATTGTCGGAATAAGGACCGGTCTGGTCGTTCATGACGCCAATCTTGATGACGTCCCCGGAAATCCCCTGCGCCGCGACCGGTGTCGCAGCAAACGCTATTACACCTGATAGGATCGCCATAACGGCGAGGTAGGCAGCCGACAGTCTCATTTCATCCTCCCTATAGCCCGCGGATCTTCTGGGATCTTCTTGTAGTGGCGGGCGGCCAAAGATCATTCGATGCGCCCTCAAGAGAACGCGTAGGTAATTCCTCCATCGACGAACAACATGTCGCCGGTGATGAAGCTCGCCTCGTCGCTTGCAAGAAACACGGCTGCATTCGCCACGTCGCGCGGCTCCCCGAGTCGCCCTATCGGCACACGCGCGCGGCGCCGCTCCCACGCCTCCTCGCTGACAACGAGATTGGCGCCATCGGTCGGCGTCGGCCCAGGCGCGATCGCGTTCACGCGGATTCCGCGCGGCCCGAACTCGGCCGCGGCCGAGCGCGTCGCACCCGCCACCGCGGCCTTCACCGCGCTGTACATCACGCCATTCGCCATCGCGAGCACGGCAGACGGCGATCCGATATTCACGATGGCTCCGCCGCCGGCTGCGGTCATTGGCGCCAGCACCGCCTGATAGCCCCAGATCACGCCCTTCAGACCGACATCGATCATCCGGCCGACCATCTCCTCGGTCTGCTGCTCCAGCGGGCCGTAGCGATTCCACATCGCGTTGTTGACCAGGATGGTAGGCGGACCGAACGCCTCGACAAGACGATCGACTGCCCCAAAGACGTGGGCCCGCACGCCGGCATTGCCGACGATGGCAATGGCCTTGCCGCCATCTGCGACAATGGCGCGCACCGCGGCTTCCGCCACGTCCAGCTTCAGGTCGAGCACCCCGACCGCCGCGCCCTCACGCGCGAACGCTTCGGCGATAGCGCGGCCGATGCCCCGCCCTCCGCCCGTGATGAGCGCCACGCGCCCCTGCAACCTGCCGCTTCCCACGACGCCCTCTCCACCTCGGCCAATCTTTCGCGCCCTTGGCCTTGACTGGAGGCACCTTGTCATGCGCAGTTGGGGCAAACAAAATATAATTCATTTGTGAAGCCGACTTTCACATCCGTGAATTTTTGGCGGCGACGGGGACGCGAAACATGCAGGCGGCGGTAACGAAATCCGCAGCGATACCGGGTGGCCCGTCCACCGTGAAGTCGGCGCTACGCGCGCTGGAGATCCTTCAGTTCTTCATGAACGTTCAGCGGCCGCGCGCGATGTCCGAGATCGGGCTCGCGCTCGGCTATCCGGCGTCGAGCACGACCGTTCTGCTCAAGACACTCGTGAGCATGGGCTACCTGAATTACGACCGGCGCATGCGCGTCTACTTCCCGACACCCAAGGTGACATCGCTAGGCGACTGGATTCCGCGGGCTCTGTTCGGCAACAGCCGGACGCTCGAAGCCATGCATGACGTCCACGCCGCTACCGGCGAAACCGTATCGATCGGCACAACGAACGATGTCTACCTGCAATACGTCAAGATCGTGCAATCGATCCACCCGCTTCGCTTCCACGTCGACGAGGGGACGCTGCGACCACTGACTCAATCGGCACTGGGTTGGCTCCTGATGTCCACGATGTCGGACGAGAAGGTCGACAACATCATTCGCCGCGCGAACATCGCCACGCCCAACGCGTCGGATCGCGTGAAGCTGCCCGACATGATGACTCGCATTCGACAGATCCGCGGCAAGGGATATTGCTCTGCCGAAGACATTCCCATTCAGGGGGGCGCGACGATCTGCGTCCTGCTGCCCGTGACGATCCAGAATCAGCCCATGGTCATCGGCCTCGGCGGCGCCGCCGAGCGGATCCGGCAGAATTTCAGTCGCTACCTCGCCGTCCTGCAGCGGGCGGCGAAGTCGGTCAGGATGGACGAACAGCTCGACAAGCCGATCGACGTCGAGGTCTAAAGCGCGATGAGATTAGGATAAATCGTCATCGCGCTTTAGGTTGTTGTTTACGCATGATCTTTCCGGAAAACCGCTTCACACCTTTCCCGATCATGCTTTAACAGCGCTCAACCGGGAAGCCGCAGCACAGCCTTGGCGAGAATGTTGCGCTGAATCTCGTTGGAGCCGCCGAAGATCGCGGGCGAACGCGAGTCGAGAAAGAGATTCATCGCGTCGATCTCGATATCTCCCGCGGCAAGATCATCAGCAAGCCGCGCCTCTTCGGCGGCGACCGTGAGCATCTCCTCGGTGATCCGCTGGTAGAGCTCGGTCGTGACGATCTTGAGAGCAGAGACGTCGGCGCCGAGCTCTCCACCGGCGCGCAGGACCTTCGCATAACGCTCGAAGGCGGATCCGAGATCGTAGAGATCGAGCCGCAGGCGGGCGAAGCGCGACAGGAACGCGGGATCTTCGAACGCACCACGGGCATCCGCGAGCCGTCGCAGACGCTCGAGCGCATATTCAGGACGCGTTGGTGCCCCCAGGAAGATGCGTTCGTGGCCAAGTACCGACTTCGCGACGGTCCAGCCTTCATTGACCTTGCCAACCAGGTTCTTCAGCGGCACACGCACGTTGTCGAAGAAGACCTCGCAAAAGTCCGCCTCGCCGCGCAGATTTGCAATCGGCCGGACGCGAACACCGGGCGATGTCAGGTCGAGCAACAGGACGGTGATGCCCTTCTGGCGCACCTTGGCGTCACGTTCGGTGCGAACGAGGACGAAGATCCAGTTGGCGCAATGGGCCAGCGTCGTCCATATCTTCTGTCCGTTGACCACGAACTCGTCGCCATCCAGCACCGCCGACGTCTGCAGACTTGCGAGATCGGATCCCGCATTGGGCTCCGAATAGCCCTGACACCAGACGTGCTCGCCGGACAGGATGCGCGGCAGGTAGTGAGCCTTCTGCTCTTCGGAGCCGTACTCGATGAGGAGTGGACCGACGAGCCCGATGCCATGATCCGGAATGCGCGGACAGCCGAGGCGTCCCCATTCCTCGACATAGATCATGTGCTTGGCCGCCGAGAGGCCCATGCCGCCGTACTGCCGAGGCCAAGTGGGCGCCAGCCAGCCCTTGGCGGCAAGCGCATGATACCACTCGGCGACTTCGTTGAAGAGCGGACGCTGCTTGCGCATGTAGCGCAGCTGCGCCGGGCAGTTCTGGTCGACCCACGCGCGAAAGGTCGACCTGAACTCCTCATCCGGAATGTCGTTCCAGTCGGACGCCATCAAAGCACGTCCTTGAAGACGGGCGTGCGCTTCTCCATGAAGGCCCGCATCGCCTCCTTGGAATCGTCGTGCTGCGTCATCTCCACCGTGAGGTTCTGCTCGAAGCGATAGCCGTCCTTCAGACCCATGGTTTCGACCGTGTTGATCGCACGTTTGGCGAGCTTGAGCGCCATCGGGCTCTTCTTCGCGATCTCGGCGGCCATCTTCATGGCCGCAGGCATCAGTTCCTCCCGAGGCAAACAGTCCTCGATGATACCGCGGCGATAGAGCTCGGCCGCCGGCACCCGGTAGCCGGTCAGCACCATGCGGCGCGCCAGCGTGTGCGGAATGATGCGCATCGTATGCCGCACCCCGCCCATCAACCCGACATCGATCTCCGGCAGGCCGAACACCGCGTTCTCGGACGCCAGGATGATGTCCGAACAGAGCGCGAGGCCGAGGCCAGCGCCCAGCGCCGGACCGTTCACCGCGGCAATCACCGGCTTGTTGGATTCGATGATGCAGAACCCGACCTCGCGCGCCCGCCGCAAATGGCGATAGGTGTCGCCCGGCACCGCCCCGACCTTGCCGCGCGACTTGATGTCGGCGCCCGCCGAGAAGGTTTTTCCCGCGCCGGTCAACACGATCACCCTTACCGTCGGGGTCTCGTTCAACTCGTCGAAGGTCGCGATGAACTCCTCGACGAACTCCTTGGATTGCGCGTTCACCGGCGGCGCATCCATGGTCACGACCGCAATGTGATCCTTGATCTCGGTCTTGATCAGATTGTTGTCCATTAGATCCTCCCGCGGCGATAGCCGCTTTCGCGTTCGACAAACTCCAGGCGCAGTTGTTCAGGCTGTCCCAGCATGGCATTGAGATTGATGGTGCGCTTCAGATAGAGGCCGATGTCGCATTCGTCGGTGTATCCCATGGCGCCATGAAGATGCACCGCGCGCCGGCAGATCGAGAATGCGGCTTCGCCCGCCCGCGCCTTGGCCGCCAATACGGCAAGCTCCGCCGCATCGTCATCGTCCCCCCGCAGCGCATCGACCGCGTTGACCACGGCGGCGGCGGCAAATTCCGCTTCGATCCACATGTCGACCAGGCGGTGCTGGATGGCTTGGAAGCTGCCGATCGGCTTGCCGAACTGCACGCGATCGCTGGCATATGCGATCGTGAGCTCGAGCGCTTTCGACGCGACGCCCGTCAGCTCGGCCGCGAGCGCCAGCCGCGTATGCAGGATCGCCTGGCGGAGCAGATCCTCGGATCGGTTCGCGCGCGACAGCATGCGGTCCGCCGGCACCGCGCAATCGGAAAACGAGATGGTCGCAATCGCACTGCCGTCAACCCCGGCGCGCTCTGATATCGCCACGCCGTCCGCATTGGCGGCGACGCTCAGGAGCATCACGCCGTCGGCGTCCTGGGCGGCCACAAGGAAATCCGTTGCGGCACGCGCGGCATCGACGAAGCGCGTTTCGCCCGACAGCACGATTCTGCCATTGACGCTGCGTGCGACAACCGGCTTGGCACCAGACGTCCAGGCCGGCACCGCGACAACCTCGCCGCTGGCCACTCCGGCTGCCAGGCGGCTGCGCTCTACGCCCGGCGAAGCGCCGCCGAGCAACGTCGCGGCAAAGACCGAGGCCGTGCCGGTCGGTTCGGCGATCAAGGCGCGCCCCAGCGCCTCGCTGAGGACAGCCTGCTCGCGCAGCCCAAGACCCGCGCCGCCGCATTCTTCCGGCAGCAACAGTCCGATCCAGCCGGCTTCCGCCATCGCGGACCAGATCAGCGGGTCCATGGTCCCGCCGCGCCCGCGTCTCTCGCGCATGGCCTTTGCACCTGGAAAACGCGCAGCAAAGCCAGTGACGCTGTCACGAAGCATCACGAGGGTACCGTCGGGATCGTCCAGCATCAGTTCGGGCATGGTTTCTGCTTCTTGGTGACGCCAGCGCCGACGTCAGGTCGGCAATGCATGGTCTTTGAACAGTTCGCGCAGCTTGGTCTTCTGCAGCTTTCCGGTGGCGGTGTGCGGCAACTCGTTCACGAAGACGACATCGTCGGGCAGCCACCATTTCGCGACACGGCCGGACATGTAGTCCAGGATGTCCTCGCGTGCAGGATCTGTGTCCGGCTTTCGGACCACAACCAGAAGCGGCCGCTCCTGCCACTTCGGATGCGGCAATCCGATGACCGCCGCCTCCTGCACCGCCGGGTGGGCGACCGCGATATTCTCGAGGTCGATCGAGGATATCCACTCTCCGCCGGACTTGATCACATCCTTCGAGCGATCCGTGATCTGGATGTAACCGTCGGTATCAATGGTTGCGACGTCTCCCGTCGCAAACCAGCCCTCGGAATCGAGCACCGCACCGCCCTCTCCCTTGAAATAGCCCGAGGCAACCCAGGGCCCGCGCACTATCAGGTTTCCGGCGCTTGCGCCGTCATGCGGCAGCGACGTTCCGTCTTCGCCTACGATCCGAAGCTCGACGCCGTAGATCGCGCGCCCCTGCTTGCACTGCACCGACACTTGGTCGACGACCGGCAGATCGCGATGAACCGGCAGAAGATTACCGATAGAGCCGAGCGGGCTCGTTTCGCTCATGCCCCAGGCATGGATGACGAAGGCGCCGAAAACATTGCGGAATTTCTCGATGATGCTGCGCGGCGCGGCGGATCCCCCAACAACCACACGATCGAGCCTGATCGCCGTGAGATCAAGCGCGGGATTTTCCTCGATGTACTTGAAGAGGCCGAGCCAAACAGTCGGCACGCCGAGCGAGAAGTTGCAGCTTTCTTGCGCCGCCAGTTCGAAGATGCTCTTGCCGTCCAGGGCAGGACCGGGCAGCACCACCTTGGCCCCGCACATCGCGGCAGCATAGGGAATTCCCCAGGCATTCACGTGGAACAAGGGCACGACGAGAAGGACGCTGTCGCCACTGGATAGCTTGAGACCATCGTTCGCGCAGGCGACAAAGGAATGCAGGATGGTCGAACGGTGACTGTAGAGCACCCCCTTGGGGTTGCCGGTCGTGCCGGATGTGTAGCAGAGTGACGACGCTGTTCGCTCGTCAAACACCGGCCAGGTCAGGATGTCGTCTTCCGACTCGACGAGCGACTCATAGCAGAGGCAGCCGGGAACTTGCGCCGGAAGGTGTGCGCTGTCCGTCATCGCCACCAGATGCTCGACAGTGACGAGATTGGGCCGCAGCTTCTGAACGAGATCGGCGAAGGTGATGTCGAATAGCAGCACCCGATTTTCAGCGTGGTTGATGATGTAGTCGATCTGCTCGGGAAACAGGCGTGGATTGACGGTGTGCAGCACCGCGCCGATGCCGGACACGGCGAAATAGAGCTCCATGTGGCGATGGGTGTTCCAGGCGAGCGTCGCGACACGGTCGCCCGGCCTGACGCCGAGTTTGATCAGCGCCTTTGCGAGCCTTGCTGCGCGCGACCGCAACCCCGCATAGTTGGTGCGATGGATCGTCCCCTCGCAGGTTTTGCTGACGATCTCCGCCTTGGGATGGAAACGCGCCGCATGCTCGATCAGACTCGAGATCAGTAACGGTCGATCCTGCATCAATCCGAGCACCGAGCTTCCTCCGTAACCCCAGCTGCGGGCGGCCCTTGTTTGTCTTGCCGTCCTCTCCCGGACATTTCTTGGTGGAGGTGCACACTGTCAAACGAAACGATCCGCGCGGAGGCGAATTTCACATCCTTGAAAATGCGCGAGCTGCGATCGCATCGTCGTCGTCCGGAGCGCTCCCTGCGCCACCATGGCGCAAACCACATTGTGGGAGGCAGAGAAAGCGGAAATCAGCTAGTCGGACTCGCAAGGTACACGTGTGGAGACCTAGGCGTGCACGGCAGCACGCAGAGTACCCGGACTCCTTCGAGTCCCCCTCGAACAACTCCCATGCTGGTCGCTCAGGACCCCGAAGATCCGTGAATTCGCTCGACGAGATCGGCGCGCGAGGGTGCGGGCTCGAATGGGTCGGCGAAATACTGCGTTTCGTGCGCCACCAGTCCGTCGCGAAATTCCATGATGCTCACCGTATAGGATGGCACATCGTCATAGCTGAGCGTGAATTCGGTGACCCAGAGATCGCCGCTTCCAACAATTCGCCGGACCGTGAAGCGTTTTTTATTCGGCTGGACGAAGCGGCTCTGTTGGATGTTGTGCCGACCGCGGATCCGCTCGCCTGATTGCGGATAATCGAGCACGGCATCCTCGCGGTAGATCTCATGCTCCATCTCGAAATCTCCGACATCCGAAGCATGCCAGTGCCGCTCCAATGCAAGCCGCGCAGTTCGATCTTCCATGTCGGTCCTCCTATGCGTGCCAATGGCGGACATTGCCGTGGTCACCGACGATCGTACGAGGCTGGGATTCTCACGTCCGCCTCGCGCCAAACGCTGCCTTCCGGTTGGTCGTGCCGTCAGCTTGCTTTCTCTTTCACGTAGCGTCCCGGCGCGGCCTCACCCGGAGGGTAGAGGTTGCTGCCGAGCTGCGTGCGTGCTGCCAGCTTGTCTTCCGTCCATGGTGCGAGCCAGGCGATCCAGTCATTCCACCAACTGCCGGGCTTCTCCTCCGCGCCGGCGAGCCACGCCGCTGGATCTTCTTCGCGATTGGCGGATACCCAATAGCTTCGCTTGTTCTTCGATGCCGGATTGATCACACCGGCAATATGTCCGCTCGCGCCGAGGACAAAACGAATGTCGCCGCTGAGCAGGCCTGTGGTTCGATATGCGGATCGCCACGGCACGATGTGATCTTCCATCGTCGCGAGGACGTAGGCGGGCAGGTCGACCCGGCCCAGATCCACGGGCGT
The DNA here is from genome assembly GCF_030160715.1 of Bradyrhizobium iriomotense. GTDB lineage: Bacteria > Pseudomonadota > Alphaproteobacteria > Rhizobiales > Xanthobacteraceae > Bradyrhizobium > Bradyrhizobium iriomotense. The sequence continues at coordinate 137,176 of NZ_BSOW01000001.1, read as the reverse complement.
GTCGCACATCGTCAGCCTGTTCGCCTCGCGGAGGTTGTTCTCCAGGTACATGTTTCTGATGTACCAGCAGTACATCGGGCCGGGCAGATTGGTGACGTCCGCGTTCCAGAACAGGAGATCGAAGCGTTCGGGCGGCTTTCCCTTGAGATAGTGATTGACCACGTTCGGCCAGATCAGCTCCTTCGAGCGCAACGTCTGGAACACGAAGCCGAGTTCGGCGCCTCGGTAGATTCCACCCCTCCCGATCGTCTGCTCCCGCAGAAGCACGCTCTCTTCGTCCACGAATACGCCGAGGTCGCCGGGCTCGCGAAAGTCAAGCATCGTCGTCAGCAACGTCACGCTCGCGACCGATTCGTCGCCTCGCGTGCGCAGAAGCGCGAGCGCCGAGGACAGGATGGTGCCTCCAACGCACCAGCCGACGACGTTGATCTTGTCCGCGCCCGAGATCGATCGGGCGACTTCGATCGCGCGCATTGCGCCGTGCGCGACATAGTCGTCCCACCCAAGATGCCCGCATGACGCATCGGGATTGCGCCAGGACACCATGAAGACGGTCAAGCCGTGCTCGACCGCAAAGCGGACGAACGAATTCGCCGGCTGAAGATCAAGGATATAGAACTTGTTGATGCAGGGCGGGACGATCAGCAATGGGCGAGCGGCCACCTGCTCGGTCGCCGGTTCATACTGGATGAGCTGAAAGAGGTCGTTCTCGAACACTACCGCGCCCCTGGATGTCGCGACGTCCTTTCCCACTTCGAACGCGTGTTCGTCCGTGATCGTGAGGTTCCCCTTGCTGAGATCAGCTATCAGATTGTCCAGGCCGGCCTTCAGGCTTTGACCTTCCGTTTCTGTCGCGATCTTGATGGCGTCGGGATTGGTGGCGACAAAGTTGGTCGGGCTCATTGCCTCGACCAGCTGGCGCGTGAAGAACCGCAGGCGATGCTTCTCTCTCTCGTCCAGATCGAGAGCTTCCACGAAGTCGACGCAATAGCGCGCATTCAGCAGATAGCATTGCTTCAGCAAGCTATAGAGCGAATTATCACGCCATTCCGCACCGTTGAACCTCCGGTCCCCGCGCGCGGGCTCGACCGCTGCTTCAGCCTGCGTGCCCGCGCTCGTCTTGAGGGCATGTTCCGTCAGCGCATAGAGGTGTCTCAGATAGTCCGCCTGGAGTTCGACAAGACGTCCTGTCGATTCCATCACCGAACCGGCCTCCGTGCGGTCGACGGCGGTCGACGCCGACGCAAGGGACCGCCACAGGCTCGCGCCAGCCTTCACGAAGGCATCGACGAACTCGTCTGGCATGTTGAACGGCCGATTCATGTCACCCTCACTCGAACGAAGTAGAATGCGTTGTTGGTTTCCTGCTCCGGGGCCGCTTCTATCCGGCAGCCTTCGCGGTCATCGCGTGACGTCAAAGGATGCCGTGCCGGCTCCCTGTCCGATCGTCACGATCCCGCGCGGACAATCGAGCCCTCCCTGATCCCGTCAACGTTCACCGAGAGACGCTTGATCTTGTCGTACAAGGTTTGCTTCGGAACACCCAAAAGCACGGCGGTTCCCTGGACGTCGCCCTGCTTGCGGCGCAATGCGTCCTCGATGATCGATCGCTCGATGTTTTCGAGTTGCCGAGGCAATGACCCGTCCGAGCTTCCAAGGCCGGATTTGTTGATCATCTTGCCATCGAGGACTCCAAGCACGAAACGGTCCGCGACGTTGCGAAGCTCCCGCACGTTTCCCGGCCACGAATAAGCCAGGAGCGCGGACGTCGTCTGCTCATCGAGGATCGGCGCGTCGCGCTCGAACCGTCTGGCAGCTTCCAGCGCGAAGTGCTCGAACAGCAGGGGAATATCTTCACGCCGCTCGCGCAATGGCGGCAACTCGATGAAGGCGACGCCGAGGCGATAGTAGAGATCGGCGCGAAACAGTCGCTTCTCGCTCAACTCCAGCAAGTTGGACTTGCTCGCCGCGACGACGCGGCAATCCACCGCAATCGGCTTGTTCGAGCCGACGCGCTCGATCGACCGATCCTGGAGCGACCTCAGCAGCTTCACCTGCACGCTGAGCGGCATGCTCTCGATTTCGTCGAGGAAGAGCGTTCCTCCATTGGCGTATTCGATCTTGCCGATGCGCTGACGCGTGGCGCCGGTGAATGCGCCGATCTCGTGCCCGAACAACTCGCTTTCGACCAGCGATTCCGGAAGCCCGCCGCAGTTTACCGGGACATAATTGCCGCCGCGTCGTCCGCTGTGATTGTGAAGACAGCGCGCGACGACATCCTTGCCGGTGCCGGTTTCGCCGTAGATCGTGACATCGACATTCGTCGCGGCCAATGTGGATACGAGCCTGCGCACCTCCTGGATCTGCGGCGATCGGCCGAGCAGGCTCGCCTCGATGCCCTGACGATCCGCCAGGGCCGATCGCAACGAGCGTACCTCCAGTGTCAGCCGTCTCTTCTCGATCGCTCTGCGCACCACGGAAACGAGCTGCTCCGACGAGCACGGCTTCTCGATGAAGTCGTAGGCACCATTTCGCATCGCCTGAACGGCCATCGAGATATCGCCATGCCCGGTAATCAGGATCACCGGCAAATCGTGATCCAGCCGGCGCAGATCGGTCAGCCAATCAAGACCGCTCTTGCCGCGCAGGCGTACGTCGCAGACGACGACAAACGGCTTGTCGGATCGGACGGCCGCATCGGCGAGCTCGACGGATGCGAAACCGGAGACGGCAAACCCGGCGAGTTCGAGCGCCTGAACGCCACCGATCCGGACATCGTCGTCGTCCTCGACGTAGATCACGCCAATCGATTGGTCATCGCTCATGCGAAGCCCCTGCTGTTTCAGCCAATGGAAGGAGCACGACAAATTCGGCACCACGCGGCACGAGATTTCGTGCATGCAGTTCGCCGCCAAAGGAGCGTGCAATGTGATTTGACAACATCAGACCGAGACCGAGCCCCTTGCCGGCAGGCTTGGTCGTCACGAAAGGCTCGAACATGCGCTCGAGAACATCGGGCGCAATCGAGGGACCGCTATTGCTGATGGCGATGCGGGCACGGGCGGCCTGCCCCTCCTCCCTGGTTGCGCGGATCGAGATCGACTTTTGTTCGACCCCTTCCAAGGCATCCAGCGCATTTGCCAAGATGTTGCAAAGCAGCTGTTCCAGTCGGATCTGATCAGCGACGACGCGGAGACCCGCCTCGACGTCCATTGAGACTTCGGCTCCGGCTTCCTTGACACGCGCAGCGACGATCTTGAGCGATTCAGCCAGTGCATGCGCGACCGAGACCGCATCAAGTGGGCTATTCGACTTGTATGCAAAGACCCGGAGCTGGCTGGTCAAGCGCCCGAGCCTGCGCACCAGTTCACCGATGCGGGTGAGATTCCCGCGGGCATCGCCAATCGCCCCGCGATCGACGAGCAGGATCGCGTTGTCGGCAGCGGTCTGCAAGGCTGCCAGCGGCTGGTTCAACTCGTGCACGATGCCGGCCGACATCTGGCCGAGAGCAGCAAGCTTGCCGGCATGAACGAGCTCATCCTGCGCGGCGCGCAGTTCAGCGGCCCGCTCCTGCACCCTGATCTCGAGTGTGTCGTTCGCCGCCTGCAACGCCACCTGGCTTGCGAGCCGCTGCCTGATTTCTCTCCTGCGCTGTTCGAGCAGACCAAACGCCAGCAATGCCGCGATAGCGGCAAGTCCCGAGAAGCCCCCGATGATGACGGCCGTCTGTCTCATTGGCCTCTCGTCCCCGAGAAGCAGCAGCCTCCACAGGTTTCCGTTCAACCAGCGCTCGTCGATGCTGTAAGTCGAGCCGTCCTCAGCCGAAACACGCCCGCCGCCCTCCAGATACATCCAGCCGAGCGGCTTGAGCTCGGAGTTTCCGTAGGGCTTGGAGCGGGAGATGTTCTCTAGAACTTCGGGCGACAATTGTGCAATCGGACGAAAGCGCCATTCATCTCGTGAGGCGAGGATGGTGACCTGACGTCCATCGACCAGGGCAATATCGCTTGCCCTGTCGCGCCATTCGCGCTCAAGCGACTCGAGATTGACCTTGACGACGGCGACGCCCTTCGTCAGGCCGCCCTCCTTCAGTGCATAAGAAAGATAGTAACCGGCTCGCGCGCTCGTAATGCCGACGCCGAAGAACGCGCCGCGGCCAGTCGCAAGAGCTTCGCTCATATACGGACGATACGAGAGGTTTCTGCCAACCGGCGTTCCCGGCTGATCGAAATCGGCAGCGGCGAGTGCCTCGCCGGAGACGGTCAGGACGTAGAGGTTGTCCGCTCCCGCAAGCAGGTTGATCGATTTCAAGTACACGCTGACCGCGTGCTGCAGTGCGGCATCGGCGGGGTCGCCGAGCAAGCGAAAAACATCAGGCGATGTCTCAAGCAGCGACGGCAGGTACTCAAATCGAGAGAGATAGCCGTCCAGGCGTGCCGCCTCGACGGCCAGCCGCTGCTGCGCGACGGCGTGCAAATCGCCCAGCCCCCGGTAGAACGCGACAGCATATCCAAGCCACGAAGCGGCCACGACCAGCACGAGAGCCATTGCGCCGCGAACAAGCCAACGCGCCGAATGGGGAGCCACCGAGCCGACTTGGGGACTCTCCTTGATGCTCACCAGGGATGGCAGGTCCGTCATCTCAAGAACCAAACAAATCCGAGGCGTGTCGGCCGCGATCAACGCCCCCTCACGCATAGTGCAACTCTATGGTCTTGCCCCGGAATACGCGATAGGAAAATCCGGTGTAGGCGACGACGACAGGAACCGTCGCGCACATGCCTATCAGCACGAACTTGAGCGCTTCAGGGCTGGCGGCGGCCTGCCTGACCGCGAGCCTGTCGATCACGACAGCGTCCATCAGCATCCCTCCCCGTTCGTTACCGTCGTCAAGCCGTTGCGCAACGGAAGAGCTTCCCGCCGTTGCGCGCGATCAATGAAGCTTCACATGCGGCTCCGTACGCCGCGTGATCAGGCGGGCAAGCGTGTCGAGCGCCACCTTCACCGATCCGTGCAGCGCGTATTCGTGCATCTTGTAGAGGGACAGGTACATCATCCGGGCGAAGATGCCCTCGAAGACGAGATTTCCGCCGACGAGCGCTCCCATCATCGATCCGACCGTGCTGAATTCGCCGAGCGACACGAGGGATCCGAAGTCCCTGTAGCGATACGGCTTGAGCGGCTCGCCTCGCAGAAATCGGGGAATTTGCGAATAGAGGTGAGAGGCCTGCTGATGAGCCGCCTGCGCGCGCGGCGGGACGTTGCCGCGCTCGCCCCAGGAGCAGGCCGAGCAGTCGCCGATCGCGAAAATGTTGTCGTCGCGCGTCGTTTGCAGAGTCGGCCGCACGACCAGCTGGTTGATTCGGTTGGTCTCGAGGCCGGCGATGTCCTTCAGGACATCGGGCGCCTTGACACCCGCCGCCCAGACGATCAGTTCGGCGGGGATCGTCCGGCCGTCGGCCAGGCTGACGTGGTCCGCCCCGACCTCCGAGACCTTGGCGCCGACCAGCACGTCGACGCCCAGTCTGGCCAGGAGCTTTTCGGTCTCCCTCGATACTCGCTCAGGCAGCGCCGGCAGAACGCGTGCAGCGGCCTCGATCAGCGTGATCCTGATATCCTTCTGGGGATCGACCTGGTCGAGCCCGTACGCCACCACTTCACGTGTCGTCCTGTGGAGCTCAGCGGCAAGCTCGACGCCCGTCGCGCCGGCCCCGATGATCGCGACCTTCAACTGGTGAACGCCCAAGGGCGAGGATTGGGCATGTGCGCGGATGCACGCATTCACCATGCGTTCGTGGAACCGCTTGGCATCGGCCTGCGACTCGAGCTTGATCGCATGGTCGACGACACCAGGCGTGCCAAAGTCGTTGTTCTGGCTCCCGATGGAGACGACAAGCACGTCGTAATCGACCGCTCGCTTGGGCGTGACCTCCCGGCCTTCGGCATCGACGTAAGGCGCCACCTGCACCTGGCGCCGCTCCCGATCGATCCCGATCATGTCTCCGATGCGGTAGCGGAAGCCATGCCAGTAGGACTGCGCGAGATAGTCGACCTCGTGAGCAGCGATATCCATGCTCCCGGCTGCAATCTCATGCAGCTTCGGCTTCCACACATGCGTGCGGTTTCGCTCGATCAGGGTGACGTCGAGCTTCCCTCTCCGTCCATACTTGTCGCCCAGGCGGGTCGCGAGCTCCAATCCTCCGGCTCCGCCTCCGACGATCACGACCCGGGGTTTGCCCTGCTGGGGATTACTCATGGTGGCCTCGACCGATCAGGTTCACTGCTTGCCAACCGCTTTTTTGTCGATCAAGCCCTGTCTGAGACCGCATCCGCGACGGCGACGGCAGCCATGTTCACGATGCGGCGTACGGTAGATGATGGCGTGAGAATGTGGGCCGGCTTGGCGGCGCCAAGCAAAATGCCCCCTACGGTCAGTCCCTGGCCCGCAGCCATCCGCAACAGATTGTAGGAGATGTTGGCCGCGTCGAGATTCGGCATCACCAGTACGTTCGCCGGCCCCTCGAAACCGGAATCGGGAAACTCGTGGTCCAGCACGGACTGCGACAGCGCGGCGTCGCCGCGCATCTCGCCCTCCACGATCAGATCAGGCGAGCGTTCACGAATGATCGTCCGCGCCGTCCGCATCTTCTGCGCCTCGGGATACGCGGAGCTGCCAAAGCTCGAATGCGACAGCAGCGCCACCCTCGGCGTGATGCCAAATCGCCTGACTTCCGCCGCCGCCAACAGGGCGATCTCCGCGACCAGCTCGGCGGTCGGATTGAGATTGTAGTGCGTGTCGCAGATGAAAAGCTGATGCTGCTGGAGGATGAGCATCTGCATGACGGCAAGCGCCCGCACCTCATCCCGGGTCCCGATCACGTTGCGGATGGCTGCGAGGTGATCCGCCGTCCTTCCGATGACACCGCACAACATCGCATCGCCCACGCCACGCTCGAGCAGGAGCGAGGCAAGCACCGTCGCGTTGCTTCGTGCCTCCGACAGCGCCAGTGCCGCCGATACGCCGTCCCGCTTCCTCCGCGCGTGATAGATGTCCGCGCAGGCGGAATAGACCCGTGCATCATGCGGATCAATGATCTCGCAGTCACTGCCGGGCCTCAATCGAAGACCAAAGGCCTTGATCCGCTCCTCGATCGTCGCGGCCCGACCGACGAGCTTGGGCCTGGCGATCCCCTCGTCGGCAATGACCTGCGCGGCGCGGAGCACGCGCTCCTCCTCACCCTCCGCCAGAATGAGCGACTTGCCGCTTCCCTTTGCCACGGTGAACACCGGCTGCATCGCGTTGCCGGAGTGATAGACAAACCGGCCCAACCGCTGGCGATACGCCTCCATGTCGGCGATCGGACGCCTGGCAACGCCTGTTTCGGCGGCCGCCTTGGCCACCGCGGGCGCGATCATCTCGATGAGGCGCGGGTCGAACGGCTTGGGAATGAGATAGTCGCGGCCGAAGCGAAGCCCCTCGCCCTTGTACGCGGCAGCTACGACCTCGGGCACCTCGGCCATGGCCAGGTCGGCGAGCGCGCGGACGGTCGCGAGCTTCATCTCCTCGTTGATGGTCGTCGCCCCGCAATCGAGCGCCCCTCTGAAGATGAACGGAAAGCACAGGACATTGTTGATCTGGTTGGGGTAGTCCGAGCGCCCCGTTCCGATGATCGCGTCCGGACGTACCGCCAGCGCATCCTCCGGCATGATTTCGGGGATCGGATTGGCCATCGCGAAGATCAGCGGATCGCGGGCCATCTTCTTGACCATGTCGGGCGTGAGCACCTTGCCGGCCGACAGACCGAGGAAAATATCCGCGTCCTGAATGATGTCGCCGAGCTTTCGCGCGTCCGTCTTCACGGCATAGCGCGCCTTGTTGTCGTCCATGCTCTCGGTCCGACCGGCATAGACCACGCCCTTCACATCGGTCACGATGATGCGGTCGCGCCGTAGCCCCAGACTGACGATGAGATCAAGGCACGCGAGCGCCGCCGCCCCCGCGCCGGAGCAGACGAGCCTGACCTCCGAAATATCCTTCTTGACCAGCTTCAGCCCATTGAGGATCGCCGCGGCCGCGATGATCGCGGTGCCGTGCTGATCGTCATGGAAGACCGGGATCTTCATCCGCTCGCGGAGCTTCTGTTCGATGTAGAAGCATTCCGGCGCCTTGATGTCCTCGAGGTTGATGCCGCCGAAGGTCGGCTCCATCCTGGCGATCGTCTCGATCAGGGCGTCGGGATTCTCCTCGGCTAGCTCGATGTCGAATACGTCGATCCCGGCAAACTTCTTGAACAGGCACGCCTTGCCTTCCATGACCGGCTTGCCGGCCAGCGCACCGATATTACCAAGACCGAGCACGGCGGTGCCGTTGGTGACGACGGCGACGAGATTGCTGCGCGCCGTCAGCTCGTCCGCCTGCGAGGGGTCTTTTGCGATGACGAGGCAAGGTTCCGCAACGCCGGGCGAATATGCCAGGGCGAGATCGCGCTGCGTGGCCATTGCCGTCGTCGGCACGACGGAAATCTTCCCCGGCCGCGGCAGGCGGTGATATTCGAGTGCGGCTTCCCTCAGATTCTGGTCCATCGTTTCCCCGACTGGATTCTTGCTCGTTCGAGAGGCCGGTACAGCGGCCCCTCGCCTTCCCTGCGCCCTTGGCTCAGATCATGTTTTGGCCGCCGTTCGCCGAAATCGTCGCCCCCGTGATGAAACCTGCATCGTCGGATGCAAGGAACGAGACAACACGGGCGATCTCATGCGGTTCGCCCAGACGGCCGACCGGGATCTGCGGCAGGATGTTCTTGGCGACGATCTCCGGATTGATCGCCTTCACCATGTCAGTGGCGATATAGCCGGGGCAGATCGCGTTGACGGTGATGCCTGCCCGCGCCCCCTCCAGGGCGAGCGCCTTAACGAAGCCGATGTCGCCCGCCTTGGCCGCGGAATAATTGACCTGGCCCATCTGGCCCTTCTGGCCGTTGATCGACGAGATGCAGATCACCCGGCCGAACTTGCGCTCGCGCATCCCGTCCCACACCGGCCTCGTCATGTTGAAGAGCGAGTTGAGGTTGGTGTTGATGACGGCGTACCACTGGTCGGGCGTCATCTTGTGGAACATGCCGTCCTTGGTGATGCCCGCATTGTTGACCAGTACATCGACCGGGCCGAGCTCGGCCTCGACCTGCTTCAGGCCCGCCACGCAGGCGTCGTAGTTCGAGACGTCCCATTTGTAGACGTTGATGCCGGTCTGGCTTTTGAACTTCGCGGCCGCTTCGTCATTGCCGGCATAGCTCGCCGCGACCTTGTAGCCGGCCGCCTTGAGCGCGATTGAAATCGCCTCTCCGATGCCGCGCGTTCCGCCGGTCACCACCGCAACCCTCGACATAGTTCCCTCCTGATCCTGATCAGTTTGTCTTGCGGCTCCCCGAGAGCCCCGTCTTTCGCGGACGGCCTGGTGCCGTCCGCCTCATGCCCGATTGGAGCGACTGGAGTCGCTCGCCGGCTCAGCGCTCCACAGTGAGGGCGACGCCCATGCCGCCGCCGATGCACAGCGTGGCGAGGCCCTTCTTCGCTTTGCGTTTCTGCATCTCGAACAGAAGGGTCGTCAGGACCCGCGCGCCGGACGCGCCGATCGGATGACCGATGGCGATAGCGCCGCCGTTCACGTTCACGATCGACGGATCCCAGCCCATGTCCTTGTTGACGGCGATGGCCTGCGCGGCGAAGGCTTCGTTGGCCTCGACGAGATCGAGATCCCCAACCTTCCAGCTGGCTTTCTCGAGCGCCTTGCGGGACGCCGGAATCGGTCCCGACCCCATGACCGCGGGATCGACGCCTGCGGTTGCCCAGGACACGATCTTCGCGAGCGGCGTGAGGCCGCGCTTGCTGGCTTCATCCGCGCTCATCAGCACCAGAGCGGCCGCGCCGTCGTTGATTCCCGAGGCGTTGCCGGCGGTCACTGTGCCCTCCTTGTTGAAGGCGGGCTTCAGCTTCCCGAGCGCGTCGACGGTCGTGCCCGGCCGGATATATTCATCCTGGTCGACGACGATGTCGCCCTTTCGGGTCTTGACGGTGACGGGAACGATCTCGTCCTTGAACCTGCCCGCCTTCTGGGCGTCTTCGGCCTTGTTCTGCGAACCGGCCGCGAATGCGTCCTGCTCCGCGCGGCTGATCTGCCATTTGGTAGCAATGTTCTCCGCGGTGACTCCCATGTGATAGCCGTGGAAAGCATCCATCAGGCCGTCCTTCAGCATGGAGTCGACGAACTTGACGTCGCCCATCTTGGTGCCCGGCCGCAGGTGCGACAGATGTGGCGCCATCGACATCGATTCCATCCCGCCCGCGACAATGACCTTCGCATCGCCGTTCGCGATCTGCTGAAGACCAAGGGCCACCGACCGCAGCCCCGAACCGCAAAGCTGATTCATGCCCCATGCCGTCTTCTCCCGCGGAATGCCGGCCGCCATCGCCGCCTGGCGCGCAGGATTCTGCCCCTCACCGCCGGCCAGCACCTGGCCCAGGATGACCTCGTCCACGTCTTCAGGAGAAACCTTGGCGCGTTCGAGGGCGGCCTTGATCGCAACGGCGCCGAGCTCATGCGCGGAGATCGAGCCCAAGGCTCCGTTGAAGGAACCGACCGGTGTCCGCGCTGCGGAGACAATAACTACATCCGTCATGAATCAACTCCCCTTTTTCCGATTTGAACGAATAACAGTCCGCAGCGCGCACCGTATTCAGAGGCTTTGAGGCTCGCTCACCGCCATCTCGAAGTCCGCGGGATCGACGTCCCGATCGAGCGCGACGCGCAGCTTCCCGCGGTCAAGCTCCCCTTCCCACCAAGCGACCACGACGCATGCCACGCCGTTGCCGCAGAGATTCGTCAGGGCGCGGCATTCGCTCATGAACTTGTCGATGCCGAGCACGATCGCCATGCCAGGCAGAAGCTCCGGCCGGACCGCAGCGAGCGTACCTGCCAGCGTGATGAAACCCGCTCCGGTAATTCCCGAGGCCCCTTTCGATGTCAGCATGGCAACGATCAGAATCGTCATCTGCTCGCCGAAGGTCAGATCGACGTTCATTGCCTGAGCAATAAAGAGAGTAGCCAGCGTCATGTAGATGTTGGTGCCATCCAGGTTGAACGAGTAACCGGTCGGGACGACCAACCCGACCACCGACTTGGAGCAACCGAGGATCTCGAGCTTCTCCATCAGCTGCGGTAGCGCGCTCTCGGAAGATGACGTACCGAGCACGATCAGCAGCTCGTCCTTGATGTATTTTAGGAACTTGAAGATCGAGAAACCGGCAATGCGGGCGATCAGGCCGAGGCCGACGACAACGAACAGCAGCGCCGTCAGATAGAAAGTCGCGATCAGCCCCGCAAGATTACCGAGCGCCTGAGGTCCGTAGCGGCCGATCGTGAAGGCCATTGCACCAAAGGCACCGATCGGCGCGATCTTCACGATGATCGAAATGACCCCGAACATTGCGTAAGCGACATCGTCGATGAACGCACGGACCGTGTGGGCCCGCTCGCCGAGGCCCATCAGCGCGAAGCCGAACAAAATCGCGAACAGCAGAACCTGGAGGATTTCACCTTGCGCGAATGCCCCGACGACCGTATCGGGGATGATGTGCAGGACGAAGTCGACCGACTTCATTTCGCTCGCCTGCTTGGCATAGCCGGCGACCGCCGCCGCGTTCGATTGGCCCTGGAAGCCCGCGCCCGGCCGCAGCACGTTGGCGACGATCAGGCCGAGCGCCAGCGCAAAGGTCGAAACCACCTCGAAGTAGACGAGCGCCTTGACCGCCACGCGGCCGACCTTCTTTACCTCCGAGATGTGGGCAATTCCGGAAACCACCGTGCAGAAGATGATCGGCGCAATCGCCATCTTGATGAGCTTGACGAAGCCGTCGCCCATCGCCTTGATCCAGTCGTTCTTCGCGAGATCAGGCCAGAGCCAGCCGACGATGACGCCCAGCACGATTGCTACGAGCACCTGCACATAGAGAATCCGGTAAAACGGTTTCTTCTGTGGCGCGGTCGTCGTTGCATGCATGTGTCTTCTCCCTGGTCTCGCTGTGTCTGCGTGGCGGCAAGCGATGCTATTTCTTCTGCGGTGGCAGATCGGTGCAATGTCCCTCGAACACCTCAGCCGCCATGCCGATGGACTCGCCGAGCGTCGGGTGCGGGTGAATGGTCTTGCCGATATCTGCCGGCTCGCAGCCCATCTCGATCGCGAGACAGATCTCGCTGATGAGGTCGCCTGCGTGCGTCCCGACGATCCCGCCACCGATCACGCGGTGAGTGGACGCATCGAACAGCAGCTTGGTGAACCCCTCGTCGCGACCATTGGCGATGGCGCGGCCGGAGGCCGCCCAGGGGAAGACCGCCTTGCCGACCTTGATGCCCTCGGCCTTGCACTGGTCTTCGGTCTTGCCGGCCCAGGCGACCTCGGGATCGGTGTAGGCGACGGACGGAATCTGCCGCGCGTCGAAATAGGATTTTTCGCCATGAGCGACTTCCGCCGCGACATGGCCTTCATGCACGGCCTTGTGCGCAAGCATCGGCTGCCCCACGATATCGCCGATTGCGAAGACGTGCGCCACATTGGTGCGCATCTGCTTGTCGACATCGATGAACCCGCGCTCGGTTACGGCTACGCCGGCCTTCTCGGCCCCGATGTTCTTGCCGTTCGGGCTTCGGCCGACCGATACCAGAACGAGGTCATAGACCTGCGGCTCCGCAGGCGCCTGCTCGCCTTCGAACTTCACCTCGATCCCGGCTTCAGTCGCCTTGGCGCCCACCGTTTTGGTCTTCAACATGACCTTGTCGAAGCGCTTGGCATTCATCCTGTCCCAGACCTTGACCAGGTCGCGGTCAGCTCCCTGCATCAGGCCGTCGAGCATTTCGACGACGTCGATGCGGGTGCCGAGCGTTGAATAGACCGTCGCCATTTCAAGCCCGATGATGCCTCCGCCGATCACCAGCATGCGCTTGGGGATCGATTTGAGCTGGAGCGCGCCAGTCGAATCGACGATACGGGGATCCTCCGGCAGGAACGGCAGATTCACGGCCTGGCTGCCGGCGGCAATGACCGCCTTGGCGAACCTGATCGTTTTCTTGCCGCCGGCCGCGGCGACCTCGAGATGATGCGGATCGAGGAAGGTGCCGACGCCCGTCACAACCTCGACCTTGCGGGCCTTCGCCATCCCGGCGAGGCCACCGGTCAGCTTCTTGACGACGCCGTCCTTGAATGCGCGCAACTTGCCGAGGTCGATCTGCGGCGCTCCAAAGGAAATCCCGTGGTCGGGGAGATGCTTGACCTCGTCGACCACGGATGCCGTATGCAGCAGCGCCTTGCTCGGGATACAGCCGACATTGAGACAGACACCGCCGAGCGTGTCGTAACGCTCGACCAGCACGGTCCTCATGCCGAGATCAGCGGCACGGAAAGCCGCCGAGTAGCCGCCGGGACCCGCGCCCAGCACCAGCATGTCGCATTCGATATCCGCCTTGCCGGAATAGGATGCTGCGGAAGGCGCGGCCGGCGGCGGGCTGGCAGTCGCCGCCGGCTGCGCTGCTGGCGCGGGCTTCGGCGCGGCCGCCGTGCCCTCTGCCTCCAGCAACAGGATCATCGAGCCTTCGCTCACCTTGTCGCCGGTCTTGACCCTCACTTCCTTGACCACGCCCGCATGCGAGGACGGAATCTCCATCGAGGCCTTGTCGGACTCGACCATGATAAGGCTGGTGTCGACAGCGACGGTCTCGCCGGCCTTTACCAAGACCTCGATCACCGCGACGTCCTTGAAGTCGCCGATATCCGGGACCTTCACTTCGATCTGCTGAGCCATGCTGCCCCTCCTGATTTCAGAACAGCACGCGCCGCAAATCGGCGAGCACGTTGGCGAAGTAGACGTTGAAGCGCGCCGCCGCGGCGCCGTCGATGACGCGATGATCCCAGGACAGCGACAGCGGCAAGGTCAGGCGTGAGGTCCAGGTCTTGCCATCAGCCGAATGCTGCTTCCAATAGCCCTTGCACACGCCCATGATCGCGACTTCCGGCGCGTTGATGATCGGCGTGAAGTAAATGCCGCCGATGCCGCCGAGCGAGGAGATCGAAAAGGTCCCACCCTGCATCTGGTCGGGCTTGATCTTGCCTTCGCGCGCGAGCTTGGCGAGGTCGTTCATCTCCTTGGCGATGTCCGGCACCGACTTCTTGTCGGCATCACGGATCACCGGCACCATCAAGCCGTTCGGCGTGTCCGCTGCAAAGCCGATGTGCCAGTAGTTCTTGTAAACCAGCGTGTCGCCGTCGAGACTTGCGTTGAACTCCGGGAACTTCTTGAGCGTCGCGACCGCGGCCTTGACCATGAACGGCAGGAGCGAAAGCTTCACGCCGCTCTTCTCCAGCTCCTTGTTCATCTTCACCCGGAACTGTTCGAGGTCGGTGATATCGGCCTCGTCGTGGGTCGTGACGTGCGGAATGACGACCCAGTTGCGGTGAAGGTTGGCCGCCGAAATCTTCTTGATGCGTCCGAGCTCCTTGCGCTCGACGGGCCCGAACTTCGCGAAATCCACCTTGGGCCAGGGCAGAAGATCGATCCCGCCGACACCGCCTCCGCTTGCGGCCGCGGCTTGCGGCTTGGCCGGCGCGGCTCCGCCCTTGGCGAAAGCCTCGAGGTCTTCACGCAGGATGCGGCCGTGATTGCCTGAGCCATTCACCTTGCCGAGATCGACGCCGAGCTCGCGCGCGAGCTTGCGCACCGCCGGCCCCGCATAGGCGAGCGCGAAAGCCTTCTCGTCGACTGCGCCGGCCTGCGCCGCAGGAGCAGCCGCGGGCACGGGCGATGTGGGCGCAGGCGAAGGCGAGCCTGCGGCGGCAGCCGCGTCGCTGGTCGCAAGCACGAGGATAACAGAGCCCTCGCTCACCTTGTCGCCGGTCTTGACCTTGATCTCGCGGACCGTGCCCGCGAGCGGTGCCGGCACTTCCATCGTCGCCTTGTCCGACTCGAGCGCGATCAGGGGATCCTCTGCCTTCACGCTGTCGCCCGGTTTGACGAAGATCTCGATGACCGGAACGTCCTTGAAGTCGCCGATATCGGGTACCCGCACCTCGGCGACGCCCGCCGGCGCGCTGACGGGCGATGGCGGTGCGCTGACGACCGGGCGAGTCTCGACCTGCTCGGCCCCCGCGCCCTCGAATTGCACGATCACCGCGCCTTCGCTCACCTTGTCGCCGACCTTGACGACCACAGACTTCACCACGCCGTCGCGCGGCGACGGCACCTCCATGGTCGCCTTGTCGGACTCCAGCGCAACCAGCGGATCTTCGGCCTTCACCTTGTCGCCCGGTTTGACGAAGACCTCGATCACCGGGACGTCCTTGAAGTCA
This sequence comes from Bradyrhizobium iriomotense, assembly GCF_030160715.1. GTDB lineage: Bacteria > Pseudomonadota > Alphaproteobacteria > Rhizobiales > Xanthobacteraceae > Bradyrhizobium > Bradyrhizobium iriomotense. Next base: position 121,787 of record NZ_BSOW01000001.1, on the reverse strand, counting down.
CCGATATCGGGAACCTTGATGTCGATCACACCGCTCATCGTTCTGCCTCGGCTCCGCTGCGTCACACGGTCCAGGGCGCAGAGCGCCCAGCGTCGATTTGATATTTGGCGATCGCCTCGGCCACGACCGCCGGCTTGATGGCTCCATCGTCGGCGAGTGCCTTGAGCGCAGCGACGGCGACGTAATGCCGGTCGACCTCGAAGAACTTGCGGAGCTTCACGCGATAGTCGCTGCGACCGAAGCCGTCCGTGCCGAGCACGACATAGCGGCGCCCGGCCGCCTGGACGTATTCCCGGATCTGATCCGGGTAGTTGCGCATGTAGTCGGTGGAGGCCACGACCGGCCCGGCATGTCCTTCCAGCTGCGTCTCCACCCAACTCTTGCGCCGCGGCTCGGTCGGATGCAGCAGATTCCAGCGCTCCGCGGCCATGCCGTCGCGACGCAGCTCGTTGAAGCTCGTCGCGCTCCACACATCCGCGGTCACGCCGAAGTCGGCCTTGAGCAGATCGGCGGCCGCCATCACTTCGCGCAGGATCGTACCGGAGCCGACAAGCTGGACGCGAAGACCCTTCTTCGCCGTCTCGCCTCCGCTGTTCAGCAGATAGAGTCCCCTGAGAATTCCCTCTTCCGCACCCTTGCCGGCGTCGGCGAGCGCGGGATGCGGATAATTCTCATTCATCAACGTGATGTAGTAGTAGACGTCCTCCTGCACCTCGTACATGCGCCGCATGCCTTCACGCACGATCGTCACGACCTCATAGGCAAAGGTCGGATCGTAGGACACGCAGTTCGGGATGGTGCCGGCAAGAATGTGGCTATGCCCGTCCTCGTGTTGCAACCCTTCGCCATTCAGCGTGGTGCGTCCGGCGGTGCCGCCGAGAAGGAATCCTCTCGCACGCATATCCCCCGCGAGCCAGGCTAGATCGCCGACGCGCTGAAGACCGAACATCGAGTAGTAGATATAGAATGGAATCATCGGCACGTTGTTCGTGCTGTAGGAGGTCGCCGCGACGATCCAGCTCGACATGGCGCCGCCTTCGTTGATGCCCTCCTGGAAGACCTGCCCGCTCTTGTCCTCGCGGTAGTACATGAGCTGATCGGCGTCCTGCGGACGGTAGAGCTGACCGACCGAAGAGTAGATGCCGAGCTGGCGGAACATGCCTTCCATACCGAAGGTTCGCGACTCGTCCGGCACGATCGGCACGATATGCTTGCCAATCGCCTTGTCGCGCACGAGGGCGCCGAGCATCTGCACGAAGGCCATCGTGGTCGAAATTTCGCGGTCGCCCGTGCTTTCGAGCAGCCGCTGGAAGGCCGAGAGCGGTGGAATTTGCAAGGATTCCGACTTGCGTCTGCGCTGCGGCAGGCTGCCGCCGAGCTTTTCACGCTGCGCCCGGAAGTATTTCATCTCCGGGCTGTCTTCCGGCAGGCGAAGGAACGGGACCTTCGCCAGGTCCTCGTCGGCGACCGGCACCTGGAAGCGATCGCGGAAGCCGCGCAGAGCGTCCTGCGTCATCTTCTTGGCCTGGTGCGCGATCATCTGGCCTTCGCCCGACTCGCCCATGCCGAAGCCCTTGACGGTCTTGGGCAGAATGACGGTGGGCTGTCCCTTGTGATTCACCGCGGCGGCGTAGGCCGCAAAGACCTTCTCCGGATCGTGGCCGCCACGCGCCAGCTTCCAGATATCGTCATCACTCATGTCGGCGACGAGTTGCTTCAGCTCGTCATACTTGCCGAAGAAGTGCTCGCGGATGTAGGCACCGCTCTTGCTCTTGAAATCCTGGTACTCGCCGTCGACGCACTCCTCCATGCGCCTCAGCAGCAAGCCGCTCTTATCTTTCTCCAGCAGGCGATCCCATCCCGATCCCCACAGCACCTTGATGACGTTCCAGCCCGCTCCGCGGAAGACACTCTCGAGCTCCTGAACGATCTTGCCGTTGCCTCGAACGGGCCCGTCGAGTCGCTGGAGGTTGCAGTTGATGACGAAGATGAGGTTGTCGAGCTTCTCGCGGCCGGCGAGCGAGATCGCGCCGAGCGATTCCGGCTCGTCCGTCTCGCCGTCGCCCATGAAGGCCCAGACCTTGCGGTTCGAGGTCTCGGCGAGATTGCGATTCTGGAGATATTTCAGGAATCGCGCCTGATAGATCGCGATCAGGGGCCCCAGTCCCATCGACACCGTCGGGAATTGCCAGAAGTCGGGCATGAGCCAGGGGTGCGGATAGCTCGACAGACCCTTGCCAGCGGCCTCCTGCCTGAAGCTGAGGAGTTGCTCCTCGCTCAGCCGTCCCTCGAGAAAGGCGCGCGCGTAGATGCCGGGTGAACTGTGCCCTTGGACGAGAATCAGATCGCCGCCGTGCGCCTCCGTCGGCGCGTGCCAGAAATGACCGAAACCGATGTCGTAGAGTGTCGCGGCCGACTGGAAGCTTGCAATATGGCCGCCGAGCTCCGAGCTCTCTTTATTGGCACGGAGCACGATCGCAAGGGCATTCCACCGGATGATCGAGCGCAGCTTGTGCTCGATCGCACGATCGCCCGGCAATGCGGGCTGCTGACCCACCGGAATTGTGTTGCAATAGGGTGTCGTCAACGTCTGCTGGATGCCGAGCCCGCCCTTGCGGGCGGCGTCAATCACCGTATTGACGACGAACTCGGCTCGCTCGCTGCCGCGGTGACCCTGTATTGCCGACAGCGCATCCAACCACTCCTGGGTTTCCTGCGGATCCAGGTCGTGCGGGTCTGCAACTGTCATTGCGTCCTCCATTGCATGCTAAACCGGCGTCAAGCGTCGAGGCGCACGCCCGCCCGTGCGCTCCGGCTTGAGGCGGCGCGCAATGCTGGGCAGGCGATGTCGCCTGTCGCTCTAGGTGAGGAATTGAATGCTGGTTGGCATCTGAGCGTTCCCCTCGTCGTGCTTGTTCTGGAGCTCGTGCTCCTTTTGCCGACGACCTAAGCAGCATCCGTGCCAGCTCCCCAAAGGTTGAGCCAATCGCCGCATCCTCTTCATTTTGCTTGAGAATGCCGGCAGACCTGCCCAGCCTCCGGGCCTGACCAGAGACGATCTGTCCGAAGCTCCGGAAAACGGGCCGGAGGGCTCATCCGAAATGTCGGACCGCCATGCCAACAGTTCCGAAGACATCGCCGATATCGACCCGGTCTCGTAATCCGAATGGGCCACGGCACGATGCGAAGCTGCTCACAGGCTACCTGGCAGCCGGCTACTCGTGGTTGATATTTTCCCACGTGCCCGCGGCACGATCAGAGATCTTCGAGGCGACGCCAAGACTGTTGCACGCGGCGATCGTCTCTGCTGAACGCAAAATAGTAACCGCCGCTGCCGGGCTGGTCATGTCGACGATCAATCGCAACGCCCGAATAATGGCAATACAGCAGAGTGCCGACGCCACCGTGGCCGACAAAGAGCACATCGCCCGGTTTGTTGCGAGCCAGGACGCGCTCGACCTCGCGGACGATCCGCGACTGGGCGTCAACCGCCCGCTCCCAGCCCCGAACGCTGATCTGAGGCTGCGCAAAAAACTGATCGGCGACCGCCTGAAACTCGTCAGGCATCAAGAAGCCGGTTGCGGATCGGTCATTCTCATGCATCGCCTCCCGCACCTCTACCTCGAGGTTCAGCTTCGCGGCGATGATCTCGGCTGTCTCGATCGCCTTCCGCTCGCCGCTGGAGATGATCTGCGTGGTCTGCGAGAGCTGCCCCGTGCTCGCGACTGCCTCCGTGCGAGCCCTCCCGATCTCGCTCAGGCCCCAGGACGGGACGGGGATCGCCGGATCAATGTTCACCTGGGGATGGGTGAGATAGCGTACGAGGCTCGTCATGAGCTAAGCATCGTTCTGCGTCGAGACCCGCAGGCTCGCGGCATCGAAGACGTGCACGTCCCGAGCTGCGGCGAAGAACGTAGCTCGTTCGCCGGGCATCGGGGTCTGCCTGCCGCGGACCTCGGCAACGAACAACCTGTCGTCGGCGCGGCGCACATAGGCGAACGAGGATTCGCCGAGCCGCTCGACCAGTTCGACGACGCCTTCCACGGCGAAGGGACCGTCTTCGCCTCGGCCAAGATGCTCCGGACGGACACCGACCGTCAGCGTGTCGCCGACCCTCAACGAGGCCGTCGGCAGATCGAAGCTGCGAAAGCCGGGCCCGGCCACGCGCGCGCATCCGCCTTCGACGCTGCCAACCTTGGCTTCGAAGAAATTCATCGCGGGCGAGCCAATGAAGCCGGCGACGAATAGATTGGCCGGCGCATAGTAGAGATCGAGCGGCCTGCCGACCTGCTCGATGCAGCCCTTGTTCATCACGACGATGCGATCGGCGAGCGTCATCGCCTCGACCTGGTCGTGCGTGACATAGACGATCGTCGATTTCAGCAGCCTGTGCAAATTCGCGATCTCGACGCGTGTCGAGACGCGCAAGGCCGCATCGAGATTGGAGAGCGGCTCGTCGAACAGGAAAACAGCGGGCTCGCGCACGATCGCGCGGCCGATCGCAACGCGCTGACGCTGGCCGCCCGAGAGATCACGCGGATAGCGCTCGAGCAGCTCCTCGAGCCGCAGCATGCGGGCCGCCTCCGCGACGCGCCGCTCGCGTTCGGCCGGCGGGACCCCGGTGAACTTCAACCCGAACGTCATGTTCTTGCGCACATTCATGTGCGGATAGAGCGCGTAGGACTGGAACACCATCGCGATGCCGCGCTCGGCGGGCGCGAGCGTGTTGACGGGCTTGCCGGCGATATGGATGTCGCCGCCCGATGCGCCGTCGAGCCCGGCAATCATGCGCAGAAGCGTCGACTTGCCGCAGCCTGAAGGGCCGACGAGAACGACGAACTCACCGTCCTCGATTTTCAGGTTGACGTCGTTGAGCACTGTCGTCGCGCCATAACGCTTGTTGAGGTGCTCGATGCGCAGATTGGCCATTCTGACAACCTATTTGACTGCGCCGGAGGTGAGGCCTGCGATGAGTTGGCGCGAAAGGATCACGTAGATCACGACGACCGGCAGGATCGCCATCGACAGCGCGGCGAGCACGGAATTCCAGTCGGTGATGTACTGGCCAAGAAACTGCTGCACGCCGAGCGTGACCGTATGCGTCGAGTCGCTCGACGTCAGGATCAGCGGAAACCAGAGGTCGTTCCAGATCGGCACGATCGTGAAGACAGCGACAGTCGCGATCGCCGGCCGCAGCAGCGGCGCGACCACTTCGAAGAAGATGCGGGTTTCCGGCACGCCATCGCAGCGCGCGGCGTCGCGCAGATCCTTGGGGATCTGCTGGATGAACTCGCTCAATATGAAGATCGACATCGGCAGGCCTTGCGCGACGTAGACGAGGATCAAGGCCGTCAGCGTATCGTTGAGGCCGGCGGACCGCATCATGTTGAGGATCGCGACGGAGCCAAGCCGAATCGGCACCATGATGCCGATCGACAGAAACAGTGCCAGCGCCGTCGAACCGCGAAAGCGGTATTCGGTCAGCGCCCAGGCTGCCATCGCGCCAAACAGCAGCACGAGCGCCATGCTGACGAGGGTCACGATCAGCGAATTCGAATAGTAGGTCAGGATATGCGAGGAGCGAAAAACCTTCTCATAGCCGACGAGGCTGAAGGTTGTAGCGTCCGGCGGCGCCAGCGGGCTCCCGAAGATGGCGCTGCGCGTCTTGAACGAATTCATCACGACGAGCAGGATCGGACCGACCGCCAGCAGGCTGTAGGCGATCAGGACCAGATGGACACCGAGGCTCCTTGCGCGCTGCTCAGCCGTCATGCCGCCCCCTCAGAAAGCGAAACGGCGGATACGCCGCTGCACGAGGAAGAGATAGAGGCAGAGGCCGACGAGGATGATGAAGAACATGACGGTCGCGACCGCGGACCCCATCGTCGGATTGCCGAGCTGAAGCTGGTTGCCGAAGAAGGTGCGGTAGAAGAACGTGCCGAGAATGTCGGTCGCGAAATTCGGCCCCGCAAGCGCGCCCTTGACCGAATAGATCAGATCGAAAGCGTTGAAGTTGGCGACGAAGGTCAGAACCGAGACCAGGCTGATCGTCGGCAGGACGAGCGGAAGCTTGATGTGGAAGAAGATGCGGAAATGTCCGAGCCCGTCGACGCGTGCCGCGTCGATCAACTCGTCGGGGATGTTGAGCAGCGCGGCATAGATCAGCATCATCGGGATGCCGACGAATTGCCAGACGGAAATGAGGGACAGGGTGACGAGCGCGCTCGATTCGAGCCCCAGCCAGGGAGCGAACAGTGAGCCCAACCCCACCGCCTTCAAGGCGCCTGACGCTACGCCCCAGAGCGGGGAAAGAATCAGGTTCCAGGAGAAGCCGACGATGACGACCGAAAGCATCGTCGGCAGAAACATGACGGTGCGATAGAAGCCCTTCAGCCTCAGGCCCGGCAGGCTCAGCAATCCTGCGAGCGCGATGCCGATCGGATTCTGCACGCACATGTGCACGGCGAAGAATATCAGATTGTTGCCGAAGGCATTCCAGAACGGCTTCGACCACAGCGCGTCGCCGAGCAGCGTTTGGAAATTGGCAAGCCCGACGAAATGCCGCCCTCCGGACGGATCGCTCGTGTAGGTGGAGAGCGCCATCGTCGCGACGAGCGGATAGATCGAGAACAGGCTGTAGATCGCGACCGCCGGTCCGAGAAAGAACAGCAGAAGGCCCGCGAGTTTTGCGCGAGGCATCTGTGCGGTGATGTTCGAGACCGATTCGGGCATGACGGAAAGAGATCAAACCTACCGTGCGTTATCGTCCCTCTCCGCGCTTGCGGCTCGTGCCATCGGTCAGCGGAGTGTGCAGCAATGATCGAACAAAACGAGGAAAGTCCCTCTCCCCGCGAAAGCGAGGAGAGGGACTGGCGTCATTTGGCGGGCTTGTACCACTTGTCGAGGCCATCCTGCAGCTGCTTGCCGGCGGCATCAGGCGTCAGTTTGCCGTTGACGACCTGCGCCGACACGTTCCAAAGCTCGTTTTCCAGATTTGGCGTGCCGCGCGACAGGATCTGATACGAGTTGCGGATCGTCGACTTGCAGGTCTGGCGCCATCCGACCATCGTCGCCGCGACGTCGTCCTCGACCTTCACCGGAGTCTTGGCGAGCGGGAAGAAGCCGGGAAGCGCATTGGCGTAGATCGTTGCGAATTCCGGCGTCGTCAGCCATTCCAGGAACTTCTTTGCGTCTTCCTTGTTCTTCGACGCTGCGTTGATCCCCATCGCGATGTCGGTGTGATCGGAGATATAGCAATCCGTCGTGCCGGCCGGCTGCGGCGGCGGGAATGCACCCATGGCGAATTTCGCTTGGCCGCGGAAGGTCGAGATGTCCCACGAGCCAGCCGCATAGATCGCGCCCTTGCCGAGCGAGAACAGGTTCTGACTGTCGGCGTAGGTCTGCGCCTGGAAGCCCGATCCGAGATACGGCGCCCAGCTTGCGATCTCCTTGAACGCCGCGACGTATTGCGGGTCGGTGAGCTTCTCCTTGCCGGCAATCAGATTGGCGCGACCGGCCTCGCCCTTCCAATAGTCGGGCCCGACGTTCTGGAAGCCCATGGTCGCGGCCTCCCACTGGTCAGCCGTGCCCATCACCAGCGGGACATAGGTCCCGTCCTTCTTGAATTTCTCAAGCACGGCGTGGAATTCCTCGAGCGTCTTCGGCTCGGACACGCCGACCTTGGCGAAAGCTTCCTTGTTGTAGATGAACCCTGCGATGACGGAAGCGATCGGGACGCAGAACGTGGTTTTGCCATCGTCCGTTTGCCATGCGGCCTTCGCGACATCAGAGAAATTGTCCATGCCCTTGAGGCCGTCGACCCCGTCGAGCTGATGCTTTTGATAGAGCGCGAGCGAGGCGTCGAACGGACGGCACGTGATGAGATCGCCGGCGGTGCCGCCGTCGAGCCGCGCGTTGAGCGCGGCGTTGTATTCCTTGGGCGCCGAAGGCGCGAATTCGATCTTGATGTCGGGATACTGCTTGTTGAAGGCGGGAATGATCTTCGAGTTCCAGATGTCGGCGTCGTCATTGCGCCAGCTCTCGATCTTCAACGAGCCTGCCTGGGCCGACGCAAGCCCCGCAAGCAACGCCAACGCGGCAACCTCAGCTCCCATTGCAGCCTTGAATGTCCGTCTCATGCTACGCTCCCTTGTTCGGGCTTTGGCCCGTGATTCCATTGGCGCTTGCGCGGCGCAACGCGTCGTCTATCCGGCCTTCCGCAGCAGCGAGCCACGTGACGGCTTCGCTCATGCTGACGATACCGCAGGCAATCAGGATCGCCGGCTTGACCTCGCCGCCGGCCTCGCGCAGTGCCGCACCCGCTTTGGCATCGCTGACGCCGGCGATCGTTGCGACGATCCCGCGCGCCCGCTCGCGCAGTTTCGCATTGTCGGCCTTCAGATTGACCATCAGGCCCTGATGGATGTGACCAAGCTCGAATCCCATCAATGACGAGAGCATGCCGAGCGCGGCCTTTTGCGCAGCTCCGGCCGCAAGGCGTGTCGAGCCCCGCAGCGCCTCCTCCCCGCTCTCGAGCAGGATCGACGCGTCGGCACCGACCAGCAAGGGCGAGCCTGGACGATGCGCGATGCCGATCACGAAAGCGCCGCGACGGCGCGCCTCGGCGGCGGCCGCGACGGTGAACGGCGTCGAGCCGCTCGCCGATACGACGATCACGGCATCACGAGAGAGGTCACCGAGCCCGGTCATGGCACGCTCACCGGCTGCGGCATCATCCTCCGCCGACCCATCGATGCGGAACGGCTCGGCGGTCCCACCGGGCAGGACAATCGCGATGCGGCTCTCATCGAGTCCGAACGTACCGGGAAGCTCGGCTGCATCTTCGGCCGCCGCAAGACCGGAGGAGCCTGCACCCGCGTAGACCAGACGCCCGCCTGCCCGCCAGATCGCCGCAAGGCGAAGCGCGGCGGCGCGGATGTCTTCGGAGGCAGATGCGACCGAAGCAATCGCGCGGCGGAAGGATGCGAGCATCGCCTCCGCGAACACCGCCTCGTTGATCATCACGACACCGGCGGTGTCGCGCCACCTCTCTCCGTCCGTCTCCAAGCTCGGCAGTACCGACATCGTGAATACCAATGGTAGATACCTCTTGTATTTGTTTTAGCCACGTGACATACCACTTGTCTAGAGGCGTTAAGAAATTTTTTAGGAGGCTCCTTGGCGACGGCCCAGTTCTTCCTCGGTGTGGACGGTGGCGGGACCCGCTGCCGCGCGAGACTGCGGGATTCGTCGGGCCGCGAGCTCGGGCGCGGCCTTGGGCCGGCTTCGAACATCTATCTCGATTTCGACGAGGCCATGCGGGTCGTCCGTGAAACGATGGAGTCCGCAATTGCCGCCGGCGCGCCAAGGCAGGAGATTGCCGTCGGGCTTAGCCTTGCCGGACTTTCGGACGACAAGGAAGCAGAGCGCGTCTCCGCTGCCCTGCCCGGCTTTGCACGAGTCGTCGCTGTCAATGATGCGATCGCCGCCTGCGTCGGCGCCAATGGCCTCGGCGACGGCGGCTTGATCATCGCGGGAACGGGCTCGGCGGGCATCGCTCGCGTGGGAAATCGGACGACTATCATCGGCGGACGCGGTTTCTGGCTCGGCGATGACGGATCTGCCGCACGCCTCGGCGAGTCGGCATTGCGCGCGACGCTGCGTGCGATCGACGGCCTCGAGCCGATGAGCGGACTCGCACAAGCGCTCGGACGCCATTTCGATGACGATCCATTGCGGATGAGCCGCTGGGCAGCGGACGCGAGGCCCAGGGACTACGGCGCCTTCGCACCCCAGATCCTGGACGTCGCAAGGTCCGGAGATATGCGCGCCCGCGAAATCGTCGGCGAAGCGGCCAGCGCGATAGCGGCACTTGCGAACGCGCTGAATACGCTTGGTGCCGAGCGCATTGCGCTCGCCGGCGGCTTCGGTGAGCCCTTGCGTCCCTTTTTGCCGCCTGATGTGGCCAAGCGCCTCGCCCCGCCGCGGCGCGACGCAGTGGACGGCGCCATCCTGCTCGCCGGCGGAACGCTCGCGGAGGACGCGGCATGTCCTTGACGGTCGAAACCGCACCGGGCCAGAAGCTCTATCGTGCCGTGGTCGACGCGCTTCGGCGCGAGATCGAGATCGGACGCTTCGCGGAGACGCAATTGCTTCCGGCCGAGCGCGTGTTGTGCGAGCTGCTCGATGTATCGCGCACCACGCTGCGCAAGGCGATTGCCGATCTGATCGCCGAAGGCGTGCTGTTTCACCGCCATGGCGCCGGGACCTTCATCCATCGCGCAACGCCGCGCGTCGAACAGCCCTCCTCGCGGCTGACGAGCTTCACGGAAGACATGCGGCTGCGCGGATTGGAGGCGAGCTCGCGCGAGCTCGAGCGCGGCGTGTTCCTGCCGACGCCGGAAGAGGCCATGATGCTTGGCGTACGGCCGAACGAACGCGTGTTCCGGCTCGGCCGACTGCGCCTGGCCGACGGTTCGCCCATGGCGATCGAGCGCGCCGCCATTCCGATACGCTTCCTTCCTGAACAGGATTCGGTCGGCAGCTCGCTTTACGAGGCGCTCTCCGCGAGAGGCTTCAAGCCCACCCGGGGCCTGCAGCGCTTGCGTGCGACCCTCGTCGACAATGCGGATGCGGAACTGCTCGGCGTCGCACTGGACAGCCCGGCGCTCTATATCCAGCGTATCGCTTATCTCGCCGACGGATCCTGCGTCGAGTTCACAAAATCCTGGTACCGTGCCGACGCCTATGATTTCGTCTCCGAACTCACGTTGTCGCCGCCGGCCCGAAAGGCGCACCGATGACGACCCACATGTTTCAGGAGATCGGCGAGGCAGGCGATGCGGTCGCGCGCCAGCTTGGCCAGAATGCGGAGCGCCTCGCTGAGCTTGGGGCGCGGCTACGCGGCCTCGATCCGCCGCTCGTTGCGACCATCGCCCGCGGCTCGTCGGATTGCTGCGCGCTCTATCTGAAATACCTCGTCGAGATCGTTTCGGGGGTGCCCTGTGCCTCCATCGGCCCCTCCATCGCGACGCTTTATCGTACGCCGATGCGCCTCGAAGGCGGCGTTTCCGTCGCGATCTCGCAATCGGGACGCAGCCCGGACATCGTCGAAATGCAGCGCGCCGCACGACGCGGCGGTGCGCTGGCCGTCGCACTTGTCAACGACGTGGCCTCACCGCTTGCGCAAGAGGCCGAAGTGCTGCTGCCATTGTGCGCCGGCACGGAATGTTCCGTCGCAGCGACCAAATCGATGGTTGCAGGTCTGGTCGCGGGCGCGAGCCTCGTCGCGGCCTGGCGCGAGGATCGGCCGCTCGCAGACGCCCTCACCGGCCTGCCGGACGTCCTGCGCGGGCAGGCGGCGCCGCCGCCCGCAGCGATGCTCGAGAGGCTCGCAAATGCCCGCAGCGCATTCGTGCTCGGCCGCGGCGCGACGCTTGCGATCGCCGCGGAGGCGGCCCTGAAGCTCAAGGAGACCTGCGCGATTCACGCCGAGGCCTACTCCGCGGCCGAGGTGCTGCATGGCCCGGCCGAACTGGTGGCCCCGGGCTTTCCCGTCATCGCCTTCCTGCCGTCCGACGCAGCGCGGGAAGGCATGCTGCCGACACTCGCGGCGCTGGCCAATGCCGGCGCGACGGTGATTACGATCGAAGCGGGCGGCGCCGATGAGGCGGATCGTCTCGCGACGGCGAAAGTCGAGGCGACGCTGCTGGAGCCCATCGTCATGATCCACCGCTTCTACCGCCTTGCCGAGGCGCTTGCGCGCCAGCTCGGGCGCGATCCCGACCGCCCGCGCAACCTGCGCAAGGTGACGGAGACTGTCTGATGACCGTTCTGTCCGGCGCGCGGATTTTTGATGGCGAGCATTTTCTCGACGACCACGCAGTCGTCGTCGAAGGCGGGCGCATCGCGGCAATCGTCCCTCACGCCGAGAGACCGCACGACGACGTGCGCGATCTCGGCGGCGGCCTGCTCGTGCCCGGCTTTATCGATGTGCAGGTCAATGGCGGCGGTGGCGTCCTGTTCAACGCGGACCCGACGCCAGAAGGCATCGCCCGCATTGCCACGGCCCATCGCGGGCACGGCACCGTCGGGCTGCTGCCGACGCTCGTGACCGACACGCCGCAGGTGACGGCAGCGGCGATCGCCGCAACGCGCGAGGCGCGGCACCTGACCGCGGCGACGCTCGGCATCCATTTGGAAGGGCCCTTCCTGGATCCGAAGCGCAAGGGCGCGCATGAGCTCCGATACATACGCGACCTCGGGCCTGGCGACCTTACGACGATCGTCGAGGCGAATTGCGGCGCGGTCATGCTGACTCTCGCGCCCAATCGGGTCCGCGCGGAGAGCATTGCCGAGCTCGCGCGGCATGGCGTACTCATCTCGCTCGGCCATTCCGATGCAAGCTACGCGGAGGCGTGCGCGGCCGTCAAAGCCGGCGCGCGGGCGTTCACCCATCTGTTCAATGCAATGAGTGCGCCCGCCGGGCGCGAGCCGGGTATGGTCGGCGCCGCGCTCGATCTCACCGATCCATTCGTCGGCATCATCGCGGACGGTCACCACGTGCACGAGGCGAACCTGCGTATCGCCTTCGCCGCCAAGCGGCATGACCGTTTCATGCTGATTACCGACGCGATGCCACCGGCCGCGGACGGGCCGGATCAGTTCGATCTACAGGGCCGCCGCGTGACACGCCTAGAGGGCTGCCTGCGGCTCGAGGATGGAACGCTCGCAGGCTCCGTTCTGACCATGGACGAAGCCGTACGCTACGCTGTCAACGTCACGCGACTCGATCTCGCCGATGCCCTCGCGATGGCCTCGCGCGTGCCCGCGACGTTTCTGCGGCGCGAGACGGAGCTCGGCCGCATTGCCCCCGGATATCTGGCGAGCCTCGTGCATCTCGACGACGATTTGCGCGTGCTCGAAACCTGGATCGAGGGCCAGCCGGCCGCCGACGGCTCCTGACGCACGGATCTGGCGGGCGTTGTTTCGATTGAAGGACGCGATTGAGCCATGTCTTCTTCCTCTTCGTCGACATCGCACCCCATCCGCGTTCTCGTGGTTGGCCTCGGCACCATGGGAACCAGCCACGCCCGCGCCTACAACGCGATCGAAGGCTTCGAACTCGTTGGCCTCTGCACCTCTCGCGCGGCCGAGCGTCATGACCTCGATACCGAGTTTCGTGGTCTGCCGCGTTTCGAACGATACGACGAGGCACTCGCGACGCTGCGCCCCGACGCCGTCGCGATCTGCACCTACACCGAGCATCACGCCGTCATGGCCCTTCAGGCTTTTGCGGCGGGCGCGCACGTGTTCTGCGAGAAGCCGCTCGCCGACACGCTGGAGGCCGCCGGGAGTGTGGTCGACGCCGCGCGCGCAAGCGGAAAGGCGCTGCTGGTCGGCTATATCCTGCGCGTCCATCCGTCATGGTCGCGCTTCGTCGAGATAGGCCGCACGCTCGGAAAGCCGCTCGTGATGCGCATGAATCTCAACCAGCAATCGGCCGGCTCCTTCTGGGAGGTTCACAAGAAGCTCATGCTGTCGACCTCGCCCATCGTCGATTGCGGCGTGCACTATGTCGACATCATGTGCCAGGTGACACGCTCGCGGCCGATCGCCGTGCACGCCGTCGGGGCGCGGCTCACGGACGAGATTGCACCTGGCATGTACAACTACGGCCATCTTCACATCGTGTTCGAAGACGGATCAGTTGGTTGGTACGAAGTTGGTTGGGGACCGATGATGAGCGAGACCGCCCATTTCGTGAAGGACATTATCGGGCCGAACGGCAGCGTGTCGATTGTTGCGAAGGAGAGCACCGATACGACAGCGAGCTCGGCGGACCATGATACGCATACGCGCACCAACGCGCTCCATATCCATCACGCAGCCCGCAATCTGGAGGGCCGCTTCGCGAGGCCCGACGAACTCCTCTCGACCGAGGACGAACCAGGCCATCAGGAGCTCTGCGAGCGCGAGCAGCAGCTATTTCTCAGAGCCATCCGTGGCGAGGTCGACTTGTCCGAGCATCACGAGGCCGCGATCAACTCGCTGCGCATCGTCTTTGCAGCCGACGCCAGCGTTCGGAGCGGCGAAGTCGTGCGTCTGTAATAGCGACACACGAGCTTTCGCGCCTGCGGTATCCTATTCAGTCGCCCCGATCTTAAGTGTAACCGGTCCTTCGATTGTGCCGATGGTCAAGGGTTCCGTCACACCCACCGGCTTCACATGCAAGCGGTCGAACGCCGGGCGGAAACCGCCTTGCGTCGCTCCCGTCAATTCGAGGCCGCTCGCTTTACGGCGCAAGTGAAAGGACAGAAGCAGGGCATCGGTGCGCCAAGCCGCCATGTCGCCGTCGTCCTCGTAGAGATCGGCGGTGGAATGCGACGCCGGTGCGCCGAATATCATAAGCGACCGCTCGCCGGGATTGCCGGCCGAATCGATGTCGACGACCGGGATCATGGCTCCGGCACGGACGAATACTGGCAACCGTCCCAAGGATGCGGCAATTTGCACCGTCTCCCCGCCGGCGAAGTGCCGGCCATCGTGCCAGTCATACCAGCCGCCTTCATGCGCAGGCAGCAGAACGCGGCGATCGGAAGCGCCCTCCTCGAGCACGGGCGCGACGAGCAGATCGGGGCCGAGCATGAAGGCGTCCTCGATGCCCCTCACCGCCGCATCGTCCGGGAAATCCCAGAACAGCGGACGCACCGCGGGCTCATGGTCGCGGCTGGCGCGCCACATCTGTGTGTAGAGGTAGGGCAGCAGCCGGTGCCGCAGCCCGATCACCGCACGCACCTGCGGCAACACGGATGGGTGCATCCAGGGCAGAGTGACCGAGCCGTCGTCGTTCCATGAGTTCATGATCATGCGCGGCCAGAGCGCGCAGAACTCGACGAAGCGGCAGAGCAATTCCGGGGTTGGCCTTGGACCATGGAAACCGCCGACATCGTGGCCGATGTTGAACAGCCCGGACAGGCTCATGTTGAGGCCCTGGGTGAGATTGAAGCGCAACGTCTTCCAGGCAGTTTCGTTGTCACCCGACCAGGTCTGGCCATAGCGCGCAAGCCCCGCCGGCCCGGCACGGGTGATGACGTAGGGCCGCCGCGTGGGTGATCGGTCGGCCTGCGCGTCGAAGGAGACCTTCGTCATCAGCAGCGCCTGCGCCGGACGCGCCAGCGCCTGGGCGAAGGGGCGACCATCACCGGCACAGACCGCGTCCTCATCCCAGATCTCGAACTCATTGTTGTCGCTCCACATGGAAACGACGCCATGATCGAGCAGCGCATGCTCGATGCCCTGGCGCCACCACCGGCGCCCGTCGGGATTTGTGAAGTCGACGTGAAAGCCGACGCCATCCCAGAACTGCGCGACGGCTGGAGCTCCCGTCACCTTGTCCTTCACCAGGATGCCGGCGTCGATGGCCTCGGTGAGCCGGGGATGATCGTCGAGCAGGCACGGCTTGATGTTGGTCACCGGCTGCGTGCCGGCTTCGACGAGCCGAGCCATGGTCGCGGATGGATCGGGAAACTTGTCGTGGTTCCAGTTGAACACGTAGCGACGCCCGCCGATCGAGGTATAGCCGGAACCGAAATGGAAGCTGTCGCAACGAATGGCGTGGCGGCGGCAGTCGGCGATGAACTCCGTGACCCGCCGGTCGGCGTCGGGCGCATCCGCGATCGCCATCGACGTGACGCCGAACCCGAGCGACCAGCGCGGCGCAAAGGCCTGCCCCCCTGTGAGCCAGGAGAAACGACGCACGACCTCGCGCACACTGGGCCCGGCGAGCACGTAGAAGTCGAGGTCGCCATCGTCGGCCCGATAAGACCGGAACGTGCCATGGTAATTGTCGATCGTGCAGCCGAGATCGACCGATCCGGTGGCAAGATTGTCATAGAAAATGCCGTGAGCGCCTTGTGGCCCGTCGACGATGACGAGAGGCAGCATCTTGTAGAGCGGATCGCTCAGCTCGGCATCAAACCCGCAAGGGTCTACCGCGTCGATGGCAAAGCGCCGTCCCGTGCGATCCAGCGGGCCCGCCTTGTCGCCGAGGCCATAGTGGCGTTCGTCCGGATGACGCGCCATCATGTGCGCAATGGCCGGGGTTTTGTTGGACACAAAATAGGCCTGGGTCGGCCGATCGCGCAGGAATGCCTCGACCTCTCCATCACGACGCCAGGAAATGCCGAACGGACGGAGCGTGACCTCGGCCGTCAGTCCCGCTGCCGCGACGCTGACGGTGCCCTCACCCACCGTGACCGTCAGCGCGGGATTGGCGAATCCCGACAGATCATCGCGGTCGCGTCCTCTATACGGCGGCTCGATGCCGCCAGGCGCCAGCGACCAGCCCCGATCAAGTCGAAAGCCGTCCGCGCGGCGCAACGTCACCCGGCCGAGATCGCGCTCGAGGATGCGCACCGCGATGGTTGCTCCCTGCCCGACGTCGAACATTGCGGCTCCGCCCTCGCACCCGCGATAGCGGCCCTCAACCAGGGCTTTCATGTCTCAGCACTCCATCATTGGTCTTGTTTTATCGTCGCCTGCCATCGCGATTCAGCGGCCCGGCCGCACGGCAGCGCCCTGGGCGTCGAACAGGTGAAGGTGGGCCGGCTCGAAACGAACCGGGAGAGTCTCGCCGCGGCCCCGCAGCGCCTGACCGTTCTGCCGCACCGTGATCTGCGGCAGGCCGGGCGCGCTGGCATAGAAATACGTGTCGCCGCCGAGTTGCTCGACGAGGTCGATGGTGAGTGTCAGATCGGCCGCGCCGTCAGCGAGCGCGATATGCTCGGGCCGCACGCCGAGCGTGGCCGATGCGCCTACAGCGAGCGAACCCGTCGTTACCTTGATCGGTTCACCGGTCTCGCCGACTCGTACCAGCCCTGGCGAAATCACCTGCACCGGCAGCAGATTCATGCGCGGCGAGCCGATGAAGCCCGCAACAAAGAGATTGTCCGGCCGATTGTAGAGGTCGAGCGGCGTGCCAACCTGCTCGATGCGGCCGCCGCGCAGCACGACAATGCGGTGCGCCATGGTCATCGCCTCGACCTGATCGTGAGTGACGTAGATCATGGTGCCGCCGATCTCCGCATGCAGCGCCGCGAGCTCCTTGCGGGTGGCAACGCGCAGTTCGGCGTCGAGATTGGACAACGGCTCGTCGAGCAGGAATATCTTGGGATCGCGGACGATCGCGCGACCAATCGCCACGCGCTGCCGCTGGCCGCCCGACAGCGCCTTCGGCTTGCGCTCGAGATACTCGGTGAGGCGCAGCATCTTGGCCGCGCGCCGAACCCGGCCATCGGTCTCGGTATGCGCAAGACCCATGTTCTCGAGCGCAAAGGCCATGTTCTTGTAGACCGTCATGTGCGGATAGAGCGCGTAGGACTGAAATACCATGGCGAGTCCCCGGTCCGACGCCGGCACGCGCGTGACGTCGAGGCCATCGATGGCAATCTCGCCGTCAGTGACGTCCTCGAGCCCGGCGATGATGCGCAGCAAGGTCGACTTGCCGCAGCCGGACGGGCCGACGAAGACGATGAATTCGCCGTCCGCAATCGCAAGATCGACGCCGTGGATCACGGCGATCGTCCCGTAGGCCTTGCGGACGCCCTTGAGAGTCAGGCCAGCCATGACGACTCCCTCGCCATCATTTCATCCCCGTATTGGCTATACCGGTGGCGATGAAGCGCTGCAGAAAGACGAAGACGAGAGCCACCGGGATCAGCGAGACCACCGTCATCGCCAGGAGATAATTCCACTGGGTCTGCAGCTCCCCCTGGAAGGCGTTCAGACCGATCTGCAGCGTGAAGGATTCTGACTTGGTGAGCACCGCGAGCGGCCATAGAAACTCATTCCACCGCCACATGATGGAAAAGATGGCCAGCACTGCCAGGGCCGGTGCCGCCAGCGGCATGACGATCCGCCAGTAGATTTGCCACTCGCTTGCCTTGTCCATGCGCGCCGCCTCGATGAGGTCTCGCGGCAGCGTCAGCATGTATTGTCGTAACAGGAACACGCCCGTGGGCGTCGCGGCGCCCGGAAGAATGACCGCCCAGAGCGAATTGACGAGGCCGAGTTTCGTGACGACGAGATAGACGGGCACGAGAATAATGGTGATCGGGATCATGAGGGTGCCAATCACCATCAGCATGGCGATGGTCTTGCCTCTGAATTCGTAGATGGAGAGAGCATAGGCTGCCATCGAATTGATGAGCAGCGTGATCAGTGTTGCGATCATCGTGACGAACACCGAGTTCCACAAATAGCGCGTGAAGGCGAATTTCTGGAGCGGCTCGGTGTAGTTCGAGGTCATGAAACTCAGGTGCCGGACCGGCGCGAGCTTGGCCGTTGCCACGCGATATTGCTGTTTGGGATCGGCCGGGTCGACCATCTGGGCGATCAACCCGATGCGCCTGATTTGCGCGAGCTCGCGACGCTCGCCATTGTCGAGGGTAGCTGCAAAAAGCGGCAGGGGTTGCGGGAAGCCCGCGATCCGGACCTCCTGCTGGGACAACGGCAGCAGCGAGGGCGGAAATTCCAGGAGACTCGCCTGGGTCTTGAACGAGGACAGGACCAGCCACACGACAGGCCCGAACATCAGGATGACGCCAAGCCCCAGATAGGCATAGGCGGCGATGTCAGTCCAATGCCAGTGCCCGCTCCGACGTCGGGCGCGCAGCAGCTGAATAGGCTTCATGAGGCGCTCCGGGTGCGAGACAACTGCGCCAGCGTGAGCAGAAACAGCACGACGCCAAGCACGATCGACGCCGCCGCGGCGAGGCCGAAATTCTGCACCTGGCTCGCAAACGCCGTTTCATAAATGTACTGCACGATCATCAGGGTTGCGGTGCCTGGTCCGCCGCCGGTCAGCACGAACACCTCATCGAAGGTCTGCACGCCGCGGATCAGCGCGAGCACGATCACCACGATGAGGTTCGGCCAGAGCAGCGGCAGCGTGATCCGCCAGAGCACACGCCAGCGCGGCGTCGCGTCCATCTGCGCCGCTTCGTAGAGATCGGCTGGAATGGCCTGCAACCCCGCGAGCAGGATGAGCGTGTAGAAGCCCATATGCGCCCAGACCGAGACGAAGACCGACCAGAACATCGCCCAGCCGGGATCCACGAAGAACAGGATCTTCTGCCCGCCGATCATGGTGAGCCCGGCGTTCAAGAGGCCGTCGCGCTGCAGGATCCATTTCCACACCAGCGCAACCACGACCGGTGACAGCAGCACCGGAAAGAAATAGACCGCGCGAAAAAAGCCGCGGCCGCGGATCGGCATGTTCAGGACCAGCGCGGTGACGAGCGAAAACGTCACCATGGAGACGAGCTGGAAGATGGTGAAACGCAGCGTATTCGCAACGCCGCGCCAGAAATGATCGACCCGGCACGAAGCGGGATCGAAGAAGGAGCCGCAATCGAACAGATAGGCGTACTGATCGGTCCCGACATAGGGGCGCTGCGAAGGAAACAGCGACTCCCCGCCCGTGAACGAAAACACCAGATCGATCGCAAGCGGGACGAACACGAACAACGAGAAGAAAACGAGGTTCGGCAGCAGAAACACATAGGCCATCCGCCGCTCGCCGACGAGCTGCTGCAACAGGCGCATCGGACGATCGACGAGGCGCAGCAAGGCGCCGAGCACCGCACCGAACGCCGTCCCGCCCGCGCGGCGCAAACGCGCGAGCAGCGAGGCCGTCGGCGCGGCCTGCGGTTCAATGCCAGTTGGCAAATCGGTCATGCCGCCACGCGTCCGGCGCCTACTTCTTGTTGCGCTCGGCGAGCTGCTGTTCGACGTCGCCCGAGATGCGCTTATAGGCCTCATCGAGTGTGACCTCGCCGGCAACGGCCTGGCCGAGCCGGCTGATCACCGCATTGAGGATGACGCGGCTGGCCGGATAACCCTGCAACTGGTTGGCCGCTGGCGCGAGCTGGTTCACGCTGTCGCTGAAGACCTTGAGCGCCGCGTTCGCAACCGGCGACGCATCCTTGTAGTCGAGGCCTTTGCGGGCAAGACCGAGATGGCCGGGCACGAACAGGGAGCGGGCATAGAACTCGGCGATGACGTCCTCGCTCGCGAGGTAGTCGAGCACGCGCGCCACCTGCTCGGGGTGCTTGGTCGACTTGATGCCGACCAACGCCGCACCGCCCGGCATGCCGGAGCAGTTCGCCGGCCCGCACGGCGTCGGCACCGCCACCCAGTCAAACGCCGTTCCGATCGTCTTGTCGAACTGGCTGATCTGCCAGGAACCTGATTCATACATGACGACCTGGGCGTTCTTGAATTCCTCGTTGGCGCCGCGGTAGGTCGCCCCCGCCACCGAACCCCACAACTCCTTCGACATCACGCCGCTGTTGTGCCAGTCATAGATCAGCTTGGCCGCGCGCTTGAACCCGTCGTCGACGACCGCCGGCTGACCCTTGCCATCGAACACGGCGGCGCCTTCCGAAATCGCCAATCCGAAAAAGCGGTGACCCGAGCGGTCGAACGCGATCGGAAACGGCGCCTGGACCTTGTCCGCCACCTCTTTTGCCGCCTTGGCCCAATCCTCCCAGGACGACTTCGGACCCGGCATTGCGACGCCCGCCTGCTCGAACAGCGTCTTGTTGACGAAAGGACCGGTCACGGTGAGCTGGGTCATGAAGCCCGGGATCGACGACGTGTCGCCCGGCACCCGCATCCATTGCAGGAAGGGACCGTAGTTCGCTTCCCAGTAGTCGGCGTTCTTCAAGTAAGGGCGCAGATCCAGCATATGGCGGGCAAGGCCGCCCATGTCGCTGACGCGGGCGATGTCGGGCCCCTGCCCCGAAGCCAGTTGCACGGGCAGATTCTCGTTGATGGCCTTGAACGGCACCTGGTCCAGAACAACGTGAATGTCCCGGTTCTTGTCCTCGAAGCGGCGGAGCAGATCGGCCATCACCTCGCCCTCGTTGCCGTCCGAGTACCAGGTCATCCGCAGGACTGTCTGCGCTTCGGCGCCGCGACCGCCCGAACTGCCCGCCAAGAAGCAGGCCGCCAGCACAAAGGCGCTCATGGCGCGTCGGGTAATAGTTCTCATTACGTCCTCCCCGGCGATGTTTTAGTTGTTGGACGTAATTTGGCAAACGTTTGCCTAACTTGTCAATCGCTGTATTCTCCCACTTCAGCGCATCACACCCGAGCCGAATCATGACGAGCAAGCAACGCTCCGCCCCCGCCTCACTTGCGACAGTCGCCGCAGCCGCCGGGGTTTCGATCGCTACCGTCTCGCGCATCGTCAACGGGGAGACGCGCCGGGCCTCGGCCGAGACCGTCGAGCGCGTCCGCAAGGCCATCGCCGTCGTGGGCTACCACCCCAACCATGCCGGCCGGACGTTGCGCCGGCGCGAAAGCCGCCTCGTCGCGATGCTCGCCCCCAACCTGGACAATCTCGTGATGGCCGCCATCGCCGCATCGACTGAAGCCGCGCTGCGCGCCGCCGGTTACGTCATGATCCTCTGCGACACGCACGATCGCCCCGATCTGCAGGACGAATATCTCAACGCCATGCGTTCGCAGGTGGTGCGCGGCTACATCATGGTCGCCAGCGTGCCGAGCGCAGGGCTGAAGGACTTCGTCGCCGATGGCGCGCCGATGGTCTTCGTCAATCGTCGCCCGCCGTTCGGGCGCGGCGCCTTCGTTGGCATCGACAACGTCAAGGCGGGTGCTGACGCCGCCGACATGCTGTGGTCCGCGGGGCTGCGACGCTGCGGCGTGCTGGCGCCCGCCCAGGGATCCTCCGTCACGCGGGATCGCCTCAAGGGATTCTGCGGCCGCATGCGCGCTCTGGGCGTCACAGAAATCCCGGCGGCCGAGGCCGCCGGCCGTTCTCACCTCGAGATCGGCTATGAGGCCGCCCGGCGGCTCGCTGCGCGCAACGGCTGGCTCGAGGGACTGATGTGCGTCAGCGACCAGATCGCCTACGGCGCCTATCGCTTTGCTCGCGAGAGCGGCATCGTGATTCCGGAACGTTGCAAGCTCGTCGGCATCGATGGCAACCCACTCAACCGCTGGATTGCACCATGGCTGCGATCGATCGAGGTGAAATACGAGGATTTTGGCGAACCGATCGTCGAGTTACTCGACCACGTCTGGCACGCCGGCGGCGACGCGGAGCACATCATGCCGCACGGCGTGGCATGACGAGGTTTCACCTTCGACTGCATTTGTCGTGCACATCGCCGCTACCACAGATCTCGTGCAGGCGGTCGCTGGCAATGCCCTCGGCATCCGGCGCGTGCCCGGGGGCTCCCCTCTAAGTTGACACAACGCTCGAAGCAGACCTCCACTGCATGCCGGCTGCGGCAATCCGTCCTTCCGCTCGAACGTGCTTCGCCTTGCCTTGCGAAGGCGGCACGTTGACGAGATTGGGGCAAATGATACGATTTGCGGGCGCCGGGCCTAGCCAATCGAGCCAGGCGCCGGAATGAAGGCGTGAGGGACCCACCCCGTCGTGTCACGCCTCATACGTGCGTCCTACCCCTCATACTTCGCACGCGGGGAAACGGAGATTCGGTAACGGCGCGCCTTGCCGCATCGAGGCAGCTTTATGGGGGATGATGCGCAATACCGGGCGAGCACCCGCAGGCTCGGGACTCGGCTCGGCTGCGGCATGGTTTACCGATATGAACCTTTCATCGTTTATGGGCGCTGGCTGGGCCCACGGTCCGCAGGTTCTATGCGACGAGGAAGGGATTCTCCTGTGCCGAACCTCCCGCGAAGGCATCGACGGCAAACGGCAGGTTGTGCTGGCCGTTGTCCCGGCGGCGGAACATCCCACCTCGCAAAGCCTTGACCGCCTCACGCACGAATTTGCACTGAAGGACGAACTGGACAGCGGCTGGGCGGCCAAGCCGCTGGAGCTCGTGCAGGATCGCAGCCACACGATTCTTGTCCTCGAAGATCTCGGTGGCGAGCCGCTCACCTGGCTGATGGACGCTCCCATGGAGACAGGGAGTTTCCTGCGCCTGGCGATCCAGATCGCTGCGGCCCTGAGCAAGGTCCACCAGCGCGGTCTGGTGCACAAGGATATCAAACCAGCAAATGTCCTGGTGAACCGCAGCAACGGAAGCGTGCACCTCACCGGCTTCGGCTTTGCTTCGCGCCGACCGCGCGAACGGCAGGCCCCGGCCACGCCCGAATCGATCGCCGGCACATTCGCTTACATGTCGCCCGAGCAGACCGGGCGCATGAACCGCTCGATCGACTCCCGGAGCGACCTGTACTCACTCGGCGTCACGCTTTACCAGATGGTCACCGGCTCACTTCCGTTCACGGCGTCCGATCCGATGGAGTGGGTGCACTGCCACGTCGCAAGAGAGCCGGAGCCGCCGAGCAAGCGATGCGCGAACGTCCCCGCCGCGGTGTCCGCGATCATCATGAAGTTGCTCGCCAAGATGGCCGAGGAGCGCTACCAGACTGCAGCCGGCGCCGAAAGGGATCTGCAGCACTGTCTTGCAGAGTGGGAGCTTCGGCGCCGCATCGACGACTTCCCGCTGGGCCAGCACGACACGCCCGACCGGCTGCTCGTGCCCGAGAACCTGTACGGAAGAACGCGCGAGCGCGAGATGTTGCTCGCCTCGTTCGAGCGCATCGTCGAGAGCGGCGCGCCCGAATTGGCGCTGATCTCGGGATATTCCGGGATCGGCAAATCCTCTGTCGTCAACGAGCTCCACAAAGTGCTGGTGCCCTCGCGCGGGCTGTTTGCATCGGGCAAGTTCGACCAGCACAAGCGCGACGTCCCATACGCGACGCTCGCCAAGGCATTCCAGAGCCTCGTTCGGCCCCTCCTGGGCAAGAGCGATGCCGAGCTGAGCGAGTGGCGCCATGACATCCTGAGCGCGCTCGGTCCGAACGGACAGCTCGTCGTGGACCTGATCCCGGACCTGAAGGCTATCATCGGTGAACAACCGCCTGTCCCTGAGCTGCCGCTCCAGCACGCGCAAAACCGCTTTCACCGCGCGTTCGAGCAATTCATCGGCGTATTTGCCCGATCCGAAAATCCGCTGGTGCTGTTTCTCGATGATCTGCAATGGCTCGATCTGGCGACGTTCGAGCTGCTCGAGGATCTGTTGACCCGGTCGAATCTGAAGCACCTGATGCTGATCGGCGCCTACCGCGATAATGAGGTGGATTCCGCTCATCCGGTGATGCGCATGCGCGAAGCCATCAAGACACGGGGTGGCCGGGTCGTGGAGATCACGCTCGCGCCGCTCGGCCGCAGACATCTCGGCGAGTTGCTTGCGGACGCGCTTCGCTGCGAACCGAAGCGCGTCGTGCCGCTGGTGCAGCTCGTGCATGATAAGACCGGCGGCAATCCCTTCTTTGCCATCCAGTTCATGTTTTCACTGGTCGAAGAAGGGCTGCTCGCGTTCGACCATGATGCGGCACGCTGGTCCTGGGATCTCGATCGCATCCACGCCAAGCGATACACCGACAACGTCATCGACCTCATGCTCGGAAAGCTGACCCGGCTGCCGGTTGCAACGCGCACGGCCTTGCAGCAAATGGCCTGTCTCGGAAATACTGCCGAGGTCGCGGTGCTTTCGATCGTCCTCGGGACGTCGGACGAGCAGGTCCATGCAGACCTGTGGCCCGCCGTTCGACAGGAGTTCGTGGAGCCACAGGCCGACGCCTATCGGTTCGTCCACGATCGATTCCAGGAGGCGGCCTACGCGCTGATCCCGGAGGCAGAACGGGCCGCCGCCCATCTGCGTATTGGCCGGCTGTTCGCTGCGCGAACCCCGCCGGAAGCAGTCGAGGAAAACGTCTTCGAGATCGTAAGCCAACTCAACCGCGGCGCGGCCTTGATCACCGCGGCCGAGGAGCGCGTGAAGGTGGCGGAGCTGAACCTGTTGGCCGGCCGGCGCGCCAAGGCAGCGCCCGCCTTCGCCATGGCGCTCGCTCACTTCGCCGCCGGTGAGGCCATGCTTGCCGAGGATCGCTGGGAGCAGCGTTACACGCTCGGCTTCGCCCTGGCGCTACAGCGGGCCGAATGCGAGTTCCTTGGTGGCGAGCCGGCAACGGCGAAAAACCGACTTGCCGAACTAGCGAGCCGCGCGGCCACCCTGCCCGACCTCGCCGCCGTCACCCGGCTTCGCATGGAGCCAAGCGATCGTGACGTCGAGATTGCCCTCGACTACCTGCGGCGCGTCGGCATTGCCTGGTCCGCGCATCCGACATCGGAGGAAGTCGGACGGGAATATGAGCGGATGTGGCATCAGATCGGTGAACGCCCGATCGAGGCCCTGCTCGACCTGCCCCAGATGGCCGATCCGGTCGCGCGGGGAACCATGGACGTTCTCACGGTCCTTGTCTCGCCAGCCTGGTACATCGACGAGAGCCTGCGCCGTCTCATCATCGCACGCATGGCCAATCTGAGCATGGAATACGGCAATTCCGATGCCTCATGCCTCGCCTATATCGTGCTTGGCACCGTGCTTGGCCCCGACTTTGGCGATTATGCTGCCGGCTACCGCTTCGCCCAACTCGGCCTCGACCTGGTCGAACGGCGGGGGCTCGATCGATTCAAGGCTCGCGTCTATCTGGGCTTCGGGAGCTGGACGCGGCATGTGAGGACAGGCCGCCCCTGGCTTCGGCTGGCCTTCGACGCCGCGCAGCAGGTCGGCGACCTCAACTACGCGAGCTTTACCCGTCATCATCTCTTGACGCATCTTCTCGCCTGCGGCGATCCACTCGCGGACGTGCAGCGTGAGGCCGAGGCCGGGCTCGATTTCGCGCGCCGGGCGGGCACTGATCTGGCGGCCGATCGAATTGCCGGGCAGCTCCAGCTGGTCCGGACCCTGCGCGGCCTCACCACAAAGTTTGGCTCTTTCGACGAGGCCGGGTTCAACGAGGCGCAATTTGAGCGTCGCCTCGAGGAGGACCCGCATCTGGAACAGGCCGGCTTCTGGTACTGGGTCCGCAAGCTGCAGGCACGCGTCCTCGCCGACGACCCCGGCGCGATCGCGGCGGCGACGAAGGCCGATCAGCTGCTCTGGACGTCGAAGGCCCTTTTCGACCGGGTCGAGTTTCACTTCTATGCCGCTTTGGCGCAGGCGGCTTTGGCGCAGGCCGCATTGGGCGAGGCCGTACCTGACCGCGGGGGAGCCCTGAATCTTGACGCCCTCGCCGTCCATCATCGCCAGCTTCAGCAATGGGCCGAGATCTGCCCTGAAGACTTCGCCGACCGTGCCGCTCTCGTCACCGCGGAGATCGCGCGGATTGAGGGTCGCGAGCTCGATGCGATGCGCTCTTACGATCGGGCCATCGCCTCCGCGCGCGCAAACGGATTTCCTCAGAATGAGGCGATCGCGAACGAACTCGCAGGACGCTTCTACGCGACGCGCGGGTTCGAGAAAATCGCCTATGCCTATCTGCGCGATGCTCACTACGGGTTTCTACGCTGGGGAGCTGATGCCAAAGTAAGACAGCTCGAACGCCTCTATCCTCGCCTCCACGTCGCAGAGGACACCAGCTCCGCCGGCAGGCCGACCGTCCAGCAAATGGACGTCACCACCGTGGTGAAGGCGTCTCAGGCGGTCTCGAGTGAAATTGAGCTGCCAAAGCTCATCGAAGCACTGATGAAGATCGCGCTACAGAACGCGGGCGCGGATCGCGGCTTGCTGATCCTGTCGCGGCATGATGACTTCCGGATCGAGGCGGAAGGCCAGTCCAGGGGCGACGACTTTGCGGTCGTGATGCACCAGACTCCCCTCTCGGCGCCGGATTGTCCAGAAGCATTGGTGCGCTACGTCATTCGCTCGCAAAAACCGCTCATCGTCGATGATGCAACGCGGCCCGATCCGCTTTACGGCGAAGGGTACGTGCATCGCCGACATCCCCGATCGATCCTCTGCCTGCCGCTCATGAAGCAGGCCAAGCTCGCCGGATTGCTCTATCTCGAGAACACACTGACGACACACGCGTTCACGCCCGATCGTGTTGCGGTGCTGGATCTGCTGGCAGCTCAGGCTGCGATTTCGCTCGAAAACACGCTCCTCTACCGTGATCTTCAGGAACGCGAGGCCCGCATCCGACGGCTCGTCGACTCCAACATCATCGGAATACTTTTCTGGGACGGCAGCGGCGATATCAGCTACGCCAACGATGCTTTCCTGAGCATGACCGGATATTCCAGGCAGGAACTGGTTTCGGGCACGATCAGCTGGAAGGACATTACTCCGTCGGAATACCGGAACGAGGATACGCAGCGGATCGAACATCTCCGGATACGGGGGCAGAACGCGCCTCGAGAGAAGGAGTTCGTCAGAAAGGACGGCAGCCGCGTTCCTGTCCTGATCGGCTCCGCCTCGCTCGCCGGATCGTCCGATCAATGCGTCTCGTTCGTGCTCGATCTCACTGCGCGCAAGCAGGCGGAAGAGAAATACCGCCTGCTGATGGAGCAGGCGCATGATGCCATCCTGGTGCTCGATCAGAAAGGGCTGGTGATCGAAGCAAACCGCACGGCCGGGGTCATGCTGGGGCGGCCCCGGGAGCAGATCGTCGGCGTCCCGTTCCGATCCGTCCTGGATCCTGCGAGAGCGGTCGAAGTGGACAACCTGCTCGCGCCGGGTTCAGCTGGCCTGCTCCAGCTGCGTCTGGATGGCCCCGACGGCAAGGGTCTCGACGCAGAGCTGTCCGCCGCCCACGTGTCGACTGGCGGCCACGAGTTGGTCATCGTCATCGGGCGCGACATCACCCATCGCCTGCGCCTCGAGCAGCAGCTGCGCCAATCGCAAAAGATGGATGCAATCGGCCAGCTCACCGGCGGCGTGGCCCATGACTTCAACAACATCCTGACTGTGGTCACGGGGACCATCCAGATCCTGATCGATGGTCTTTCGGACCAGCCCGAGCTTGTTGCCATCGCTCACATGATCGACGAGGCCGCCACGCGCGGCGCCGATCTGACGAGGCAACTCCTGGCGTTTGCGCGCAAGCAGCCCCTGCAACCACGCGACGTCGACGTCAACACCCTCATTGTCGATACCGCCAAGCTGCTGCGGCCGACGCTCGGCGAGCATGTCGAGATCGGCTCGACGCTGCAAGCCGATGGCTGGCACGCGCTGATCGACCCGAGTCAGCTTTCGACCGCCTTGATCAATTTGGCGGTGAATGCCCGCGACGCGATGGCTGGCGGAGGCAGGATCTCGTTCGGCACAACGAATGTGAGCTTCGATGTGGACAACGCCGGCCCGGAGGGCATTCTCGGCGACTTCGTCCTGGTCACCGTGAGCGACACCGGGGTCGGCGTTCCGCTGTCGATCCGGGACAAGATATTCGAGCCCTTCTTCACGACCAAAGAGCTTGGCAAGGGAACGGGCCTCGGATTGAGCATGGTCTATGGCTTCATCAAGCAATCCGGCGGTCACATCAGGATCGATAGTGAGGAAAGGCGCGGAACGACCATCAGCTTGTATCTGCCGCGCTCGGCTCGCGCTGCGGCTTTCTTTGACGTTGCACCGAAGAGCGAACTACAACGCGGCACTGAGACCATCCTCGTGGTCGAGGACGACGAGCTGGTGCGCAACTATGTCGTGGCGCAGCTCAAGAATTTTGGCTATCGCACGATCGCCGCGGCCAATGGTCCCGATGCACTCGTTCTGGTGAACCAGGGCACAGCGTTCGATATGCTCTTCACCGATGTCGTGATGCCTGGCGGGATGAACGGACGCGAACTCGCCGAAGCCGTCGCCCGGCTGCGCCCCGGCCTGCCGGTGCTCTACATGTCGGGATATGCGGAAGCCGCCATGATGCATGACGGTCGGCTGGACCCAGGCATTACCTTGCTCAGCAAGCCCTACCGGCCGGCAGATTTGGCGCGGTCGATTCGTCAGGTCCTCGACTCACGGGCGCGTCG
Organism: Bradyrhizobium iriomotense; assembly: GCF_030160715.1. Lineage (GTDB taxonomy): Bacteria > Pseudomonadota > Alphaproteobacteria > Rhizobiales > Xanthobacteraceae > Bradyrhizobium > Bradyrhizobium iriomotense. The sequence continues at coordinate 92,911 of NZ_BSOW01000001.1, read as the reverse complement.
CGACGGATCGAGTTGAACGCGTCAGCGATCAACGTTTCCTTCCGCTCGCATCCGCGGCGTACCGTTCGAGTCCTCAGTTCGCCGACAGATGGATCACATTCCATGACGCCGGCTTGAGCGTCGCCTGCAACCGCCCGCCGTCGAAGCTCACACTCTGCAACGGCGCCGGCCTGACCTTGCTCGGCGCATCCTTGGTATTCGTCGCCTTGAGATCATCATGCCTGAGTTCAAACCGCTCGCCCACCGTCAGGCGGCCGAAGCTTCTAGCCTCGACGCTCACCTCCAGCTCCTGCTTCAGGTCCCGGTTGAGCAGAAAGAGCGATAGGCCGCCGCCGTCATCCGCGACTGCCGCCAACTTGAGATACGGCACGTTGGGTACTGCAAAGGTCTGCTCCTGGGGGCCGCGGGGATCGTAGTAGGATGAATCGTAGGTCTCCGACTCGGCTTGCGCGCGCAAGACCCTGCCGCGGCCGTAGCGGCTCATATGAGCGAATGGAAAGAAAATGGTCTGGCGCCACGCGCCGCCGCCCGTCTCGGTCATGATCGGCGCGATGACGTTGACGAGTTGCGCGAGGCAGGCGACCCTCACCCGATCGGCGTGATTGAGCAAGGAAATGCAGGCACCGCCGAAGGCAAGTGCGTCCTCCATCGTGTAGATTTCCTCGAGGATCGGCGGTGCCACCGGCCAGCCCTCCTTCACCCGGTCGGCCCGACTGCGGCGCGTTCGATACCAGACGTTCCATTCATCGAAGCTCAGCATGAGACGCTTGTTGGAGCGTCGCTTGGCCGCCACCGCATCCGCCAACGCGACGACCTCATCGATGAACCTGTCCATCAGGTCGGGGCTCGCGAGAAACGATGCGGTGTCCTGCCTGTAGTTGTTGAGATAGGTGTGGAGCGAAATGTAGTCGACATGATCGAAGGTGTGCTCGAGGACCGTATCTTCCCACTGGCCGAAGGTCGGCATGTTGCGCCCCGACGAACCGCATGCAGCAAGCTCGATGGTCGGATCCACCCAGCGCATCATCTTGGCGGCTTCGGCGGCGACCGCACCGTAGGCGGCGGCGCTCTTGTGCTCCATCTGCCAAGGTCCGTCCACCTCGTTGCCGAGGCACCACAGCTTGACGTCATGCGGCTTGTCCCAACCGTGCTTGCGGCGCAGCTCCGACCAGGCCGTTCCGCCCGGATGGTTGCAGTATTCGACCAGGCTGCGAGCCGCATCGCCGCCGCGGGTGCCGAGATTGACCGCCATCATCGGCTCGACGGCGGCGGCCTTGCACCAGTCCATGAATTCGTTGGTGCCGAAGCTGTTCGGCTCAGTGCTGAACCAGGCGAGGTCGAGGCGCGCCGGCCTCGTCTCCAGCGGCCCGACGCCGTCCTCCCAATTGTATCCCGAGACGAAATTACCGCCGGGATATCGAATGAGCGTGGGCCCGAGCTCCTTGACCAGCGCGAGCACGTCCTTCCGAAAGCCCTTCTCGTCCGCGGTCGGATGGCCGGGCTCGTAAATACCGCCATAGACGCACCGGCCCAAATGTTCGACGAACGCACCGAACAGACGAGGATCGGTTTGACCGATGGCGAAGTCTCGGTCGATCAGAACTCTTGCTTTCCTCATGCTCTTCTCTCGGGTGCCCCGGGGCTGGTGAGATCGTTCATGCCAGATACGCCTGCCGCAACATCGGCGGCCTCAGTTAATAGCACGGCTTCACGCAATTGGCGCGTATAGGGATGCTGCGGCGCCCTCAGCACCGTTCTCGCATCGCCGCTCTCGACGACGCAGCCCTTCTGCATGATCATAATGCGGTCGCTGATGTAGTAGGCCGTGGCCAGATCATGCGTGACATAGATGATGGATATCCCAAGATCGTCCCGCAGCGTCTTGAACAGATTGACGATGGATATGCGCAGCGACGCATCGATCATGGACACCGGCTCATCCGCGACAATCAGTTTCGGCTCGGCCAGGAGTGCACGAGCGATTGCGACCCTTTGGAGCTGCCCGCCGGACAGCTCGTGCGGGTACCGATGGCGCACCTCCTGGAGCGAGAGTCCGACTTTTTGCAGCGCGTCATCGACGCTCGTTTCGGCTGCCCCCTCGCCGGCCGCCCGGGAAAACCGGCGCCGTGTCATGAACAGATAGCGATCGAGCCGCTTCAACGGATTGAAGGACTCAAAGGGATTCTGAAAGATCGGCTGCACCTTGTGCATGAACGCCATGCGAGCGTCACTGCTTCGAATGGCAGCAAGGTCAATGCCGTCGAGCACCAATTTGCCGCTGGTCGGCGTTTCGATGTTCAGGATCATCCGGGCAAGCGTCGTCTTGCCGCTTCCGGATTCGCCGATGATCGCCAATATCTCGGGTCGCCGGGCAGCAAGCTGGAAGCTCACCTGGTTCACCGCGGCGATCTTCTGCCGCGACAATAGCCCACCCCGGCCGAATGTCTTGCTGACCTCGGAGATGTCGAGGAGCAGATCGTTCATGCCCGGGCGCCTTGGTTGACGGCGAAGCAGGCGACGCGATGGCCGGTGTCGGCTTCCAGCATGGCGGGAACCTCGCGCTTGCAAATCTCTGTTGCGAGCGGGCAGCGCGGATGGAAGCGGCATCCGGGCGGGGGATCGGCGAGATTTGGCGGCGAACCGCCAAGCCCCTCGCGGGGCGTGTCATCGCCGATGCGCGGAAGGCTCGAAATGAGATGCCTGGTGTACGGATGTAGCGGATTCCGGAAAATCTCCGCGGTTGCGGCCTCCTCCACGAGACGGCCGGCATACATGATTGCGAGGCGATCGGTGATGTGCGCGTGCACGCCCATGTCATGGGTGACGAACAGGACCGACGAGCCGGTCTCCCGCTGAATGCTCCGAATCATGCCGAGCACCTCCTTCTGCACCACCACATCCAGTGCGGTCGTGGGCTCGTCGGCGATGATGAAATCAGGACGGCAAATCGTTGCGAGCGCAAGCGTGGCTCGTTGACGCATGCCCCCGGAGAGCTCATGCGGAAAGGCAGCCAGCACCGACGGATCGAGCCTGACCCGCGCCAGATGGGCGACCACCTGCTGCTCAAACTGCTTCCGGCTGCCGCCGATATGCGGGTACGCGAAATCGACGAACGCCGATTCGACGCGCCGAACCGGGTTCAGCACGTTCATCGATCCCTGCATGATATAGGACAGATGCCGCCAGCGAATCCGCGCAACGTCCACTGGCGGAGCGCGGTGCAATCCGCCATAGCCGGGCAGGAATGCAAACTCCACGCTGCCGCCCACGATCTCGAGCGGCGGTCTGATCGCTCCTGCGATGCTCTTGATCAGCGTCGTCTTGCCGGAACTGGATTCTCCGGCAAGCCCGTAGATCTCGCCACGACGAACAGCGAAGCTGACGCCATCGACCGCTTTGACGCCGCGTCTGACGCCGAAGTGGCTGGTCCGGTAATGGGCCTGCAGGTCGCGAACCCAAAGAATCGGCTGGGCGTCTTGGGGCGCGTGCGGCTGCTGAACATTGGCGCGCATCACGAGGCCTCTCCGACGCTCCAGAGGCGGCTTCGCGGGTCGATGTAGGCGTTCGCCGACAGTGCGAGCAGGAAGAGCCCGATAAACGCCATGACCACCGTGATTGTCGGAAAGGCGATCCACCACCAAATTCCCGCCACCATTGCGGTGTGCTGGTTGGCCCAATAGATCATGCCGCCGATCGTCGGCGTATTGATGTCGGTAAAGCCGAGCACCGCGAGCGTCACCTCGAGCCCGATCGACCACACCATGTTGTTCATGGTCGTAGAGAATACGATCGGCATGACATAGGGCAGATGCTCCTCAGTCAGGATCTGCCGTGTACTCATCCCGGAAAAAAGGCTGGTCTGCGTGAATTCGCGCGCCTTCAGGCTCATGACCACGGAGCGTATCAGCCGGGCGTCGTAGGCCCAACCGAAGCAGGCCATGATCAGCGCCAGCATCAGCCAGGAGATGCGGTCGCGCATCACGAAATAGAACAACACCAGGATCGGCAGCAGAGGAATGACGATGAAAGTATCGTTCACCGACATCAGGGCGCGATCGATCCACCCCCCTTTGTAGCCGCTTATGAGTCCGATCACGAGGGCAAACAGGCGGCTGATCAGGGCCACCGTGCATCCGAACAACAACGTATTCCGGATGGCGAAGCTCAGCTGCCAGAACACGTCCTGGCCGCGCGATGTCGTGCCGAACCAGTATGTGAGCGACGGCGGCACATCGGGCGGCACCACATACACGCTCTCCGGCGGATATGGCGAGAAGCTCGCCAGCACGGACAGCAGCAGAACGAAGGCGAGCAGCACGGCCCCGATCCGGAATTCAGGACTGTGGCGCAGCAGGTCGCGCAAGAGGATGGCCATTAGCTGACCTTCACCCTCGGATCGAGCAGCGGATAGAGAAGATCGATGGCGAGCACCCCGATCGACACGCCGAGGATCGAGATGGTGGTGACGCCGAGGACAAGGCCGTAATCTCCGGCATAGACGGCGTCGACCAGGAGCGAACCGAGACCGGGATAGCCGAACACCTTCTCGGTGATCACGGCACCGTTGAAGATTCCGCCGAGCGACATGGCAAGCCCCGTCACCTGCGGCACGAGTGCGTTACGCATCACGTAGGATGTCAGGATGCGCCAGGACCTTACGCCGGCGAGTTCGGCATAGACGACGAAGTCCTCGGCGAGGACATTGGATACCAGCGAGCGCATGCCGAGGAACCAGCTCCCCATGCCTATCAGGATCAGAGAGAGCGCCGGCAGGATCGCGTGCTGCAGCACGCTCAGAACGAATTCGGGAGTCCATGTCTGGGGCAGGTTCATCGCCGATCCGCCGCTGATCGGGAGCACCGGCCAAAGGAAGCCGAACACGATCAGCAGCAGCATCGCCAGAATATAGTAAGGGATCGGATGGAGGCCCATGGCGATCACCCCCATCAGCTTCAGGCCACGGCTCTGCCGGTAGTAGCCGGCAAGTCCACCCAGCAGATTTCCGAGCCCCCAGGCGACAATGGTCGAAACCGCAAGGAGTCCCGCAGTCCAGGGCAGCGCACGTCCGATGAGGGTGCCGACGGGGGTCGGAAACGCCGACATCGAGGGACCGAAATCAGCGCGCAGGATCCGCTTCCAGAACAGCAGGTATTGCTCAACGGGCGTGCCGCTGAGACCATAGAGCTCGCGCAAGGAGTTGCGCATCTGCTCGATCGCCCCCGGGGACGTGTTGCCGAAGGAGGTCACCGCCGAGATCGACTGCTCGACAGGATCAATCGGCGAAGCATGGGTGACGACGTACGCGATATTGACGCCGATGAAGACGACCAGCAGGAACTGCCCGAGCCGCCGGCCCACATAGGCGAGGTATCCGCTCATGGGAGCACCAGGGATATCCGCCAAAGTCGTTCAGACAGGCACGGCAAATGCGGTCGCTTTCGTGTCATCGCATCCTAACTGGACGGCTTCAGCCTGACGAACATGTAGCGCGAATTGCCCCAGTTCGGCACGGGATTAGTGTAGGAATTCTCCGAGGTCGGAAAGCCGGTCCAGTAGGTCTGGTCCATCGCAGTGAATACGTTGTAAGCCATCAGCGGTATGGTGGGCATCTCCTTCACGGCGAGCTTGACGTACTCCTTGCCGAGCTCGATCGATTTCGGATCATCGAAGCCAACCGTCCGGATCTCCTCGATGATCTTGTCGAGCGCGGGATTGGACCAGCGCTGCCAGTTGCGGAGCGGCTGCGGTTTGCCTGGCTCGGCGACGAACTGCGAATGCCAGCTGTCGAGGAAGTAAGACAAGTCCTGGTGGCCACCCCAGGTTTCGACGCTCCAGCCGATGAAGGTGTCGAAATCGCCGGCGGCCCGTCGCGTGGGCAGCGTCCCCTGCGCGACATCGATCTTGGCGTCGATACCCGCCTGCTTCCATTGCTGTACGATCATCGTTCCGGCGCGGGTCATCACTGGACGTAAATCGCCTTCGACCATGACGCGGACGCTGAACGGCTTTCCGTCGGGCGTCACCCAGGTGCCACCTCGCTTGCTGAAGCCGGCCTTCTCCAGAAGTTCCTGCGCCGCCTGCGGATCGGTCTTCCACCAGCCCCTGCCGAACGCCCTGGCGATCTCCGCGGGATCGGATGGGATCTGTTCGCCCATGGAAGGCCGCAGCATTTCAGCGATCTGCTTGCCGATCGCGGGATCATAAGGCTTGATCTTGCGCTTGCCGGTATCGATCTCAAAGGCCTTGAGCCACTCCTCCATCGGCCCATGATAGGTCGCCGGATGAGTTCCGGTCGGCGGCACGCCGATCGCCGATATCGTGGCGGCACCGCGATAGGCTGCCATCGCGACGGCCTTGATATCAATCAACAGCGCCAGAGCCCATCGCACATCCGGATTCTTGAAACTCTCATTCTGGGTGTTGAAGATCACGGCGGGAAGAGTCGGATCGGGGTGACCATAGGGAAAGCCCTTGAACCATGCCCGCGTCGCCTTGCTCTGCTTGGCCAGGGCAAACATGCCCTCCGGCGCGATATCGTGGATCACGTCGAGCTCGTGATTGAGCTGCGCGATCACCCGCTTCTCGGGCGGGCCAGGATCGACATAGGCGAGGTATTTCGGACCGGGCTTGCCGAAGCGCGCCAGCGTGGTGCGCTGCCAGTCGTCCCGCAGCTGCCAGATGTACCACTTGCCGTCCGGATCGTAGCTATGCAGCACGTAGGCGCCGAGAGAGATCGGCTTGTTGAAATCGAATTTGACGGGATCCTCGACCTTGTCGAAGACGTGCTTGGGCAGGATCCAGACCGCCCCCCAGCGCACCGTGAAATTGGCGTGGAAGCGTGAATTGGGCTTCTTGAGCTTGAACACGACCGTATGGGCGTCCGGTGCATCGACGGATGCAACGTTGCTCGCCAGCACCGCGCTGAAGCGCATACCCGGATTCTTGATCTGGGTCGTCACCGTCGAGACGACATCGTCGGCGGTGAATTCGACCCCGTCGCTCCAGAAGATGCCGCTGCGGAGCTTGACCGTCATTTCGGTAAAGTCGGCGTTGTATTGCGGCTTGTCGGCAGCCAGCGAATTGTCCCAGACACCGTCGAGCCCGCTCTCGGGATCGATGTACCAAAGCGTGTCGAGCGCGACCTGCTGCAGCCCATTCGACTGCGATCCGGCATTGATCGCCCAGATGTTGAACCAGCCCGCGTTCTTGACGGTTCCTTCCGGATTTTCCAGGATCAGCAAATCCCTTCGCGGGATGTTTTGCGGAATGCCCTGCGCACGGCTCGGCGCCGCCAGCGGGACCAGCAGCGAACCGAGCGCGCAAGCAACCAGCAGCAATGCTCGAATGCAGCGCATCCTGTCCTCCGGCACGGTTTGCCTCAACGCATGTTTTGGCGCGATGCTAGAGGCGCCAAAACCGTTGAACAACAGAAATCTTGAGCCGCGGGGAGGACGAACTGCACGCTCTTTTGGCTGTGCGGCTCCGCCTAGGGTGGGACCGTCAGCATGGGCCGCTTTTCGAATTTCGTCATCCGAGCTGTATCAGCCGCGTCGTCAGAATGGTGGCTGAGTAAAACACCTCGCTGTGCCTTGCGGACCACCATGCGACGGCTTCCTGGACGCGCACGGCTCCGAAGAGGTCCCGCAAAAATATCGAAAACAACCCCATGCAAAGGAGTCGATGACCATCGGCGGCGTCTTCGTATTTTACGAAAATGATTGACACGTCGGGCAAATCACCAGCATTATGCCATCGTCGCAGTGCGTGGGTCGGTCACTAGGGCCGGCGCTCGAACTGCGCGCCAACTAGCGCAGACGATCTCTTTGTCTTGACTTCACGAAATTTGCTGAATTGGTCATGCGCGATATGCGGCAGGGCCAATCGAGGGCCGACGCGTTCGGCCTGCCCTCGATACGTTCCCCTTTGAACCCACTGCTCCCGCGGTTCTAGCAGTCCGTCGCCTTTTTCTGGGACGGTGCGGGCTCAGCCGCACCGGCCGTCGCCTTCTTTGATTGTTCAGTTGGCGCGGGACGGGTCTGCTCGACCATGCCTGCCGTCCTATCCGGTGACTGCGCGGAGGGTGCGGGCCGAGTCGTCGTCGATTGCTCGGCAGCGGTAGGTTGGCTCTGCATCTGCCGCTGCGCGTCTTCCGACGACGTTGCGGTATGCTCCGATGCTTTGCTCATCGAAGACGTCGGCGGATGCTGCTTGGAATCGGTTGCTGTGGAGCCGGTGGTTTGTCCGGTATAGCCCGGGACGTTCCCTGATCCTGCATCGCGGCTCGCCGTGTTGCACGGACCGGCCACCGAGCTGGTACTGAAGGCGAGCACCGCACCCAAGATCATAAGTCTGTAAGTAATCATAGCCCTTCTCCTTGGTTGGAGTCTTGGACGGTTGAACGATGGTCTGGGCCTTCTGTTCCGAGCGCGTGAGAGCAGCGCCAACATTAAGGAGTGGCTAAGTTCCCCGGCTAAAATTGCATGGAGCGTTCAGCGCACAGGAGAGCATCTGGCTCAAGGTCGCATATGGGTCATTCGCGTCGGTTTGGCGTCCCATAGCGGCGTCCAGTTAAGCGAACATATCCGGCACCGGCGTGAAAGTCCCAGACGGGCCAAGACGAGACTCATGAACCGCAGCAACTAATCAATCTTTATGAGCGGATTTGCCGGCGCAGCATCAAGAAGCGCACTCAGCGACAAACAAGCCGCCGCCGCGTTGAGAGCGGCGACTGCTTTTCTTTGCGCGCTCACATGGCCGCGACTGTCGCCGCGTGGTGAAGAAAGTTAGCGGTAGCGCCAGCTTCCGACGCCATCAGTTAGATGACGCTCCTGTTTGCGCAATTCATCAACCAGACGTTCGAGGTAGGGCGGCAGAGGCGAGATTTCGGGAACTAAGTCCTGCTGCAATCGGTCACCCACCTCGTCACAGATCGACCGGACAGTTTTACGGTCGATGTGCTCGGATATTCGGCTATGGGATTCCATTTCGCGACATCTCGATTAGGCCCCACGATTAACTTAAGTTACAGGATCGAAAATGGTTTCGCTGAGAGAAAATGGTTTCGCTGAGAGATGGCGGTGGCTCGAGTTACGTCTGGCAGCCGACCGAATGTGCTGCGGAACTTGGAAACCGCGTTGAAGGAACGCTTCCTTCAGGTTGACGTTTTCTTTGGCAAGGCAGGACGACACGTCGAGAGGTGGAACGATGCCCCGCCCTGACGAACGCCCCACTATAGACTGCCGCGTTTTGATCATTGAGGATGAGTACATTCTCGGAGATGACCTAGCGAACGCGATCCGATCGCTCGGCATACATGTGATAGGGCCGGTTACCGAACTCTCCGACGCGATGTCTGTCGGACATGATGGCTTTGAAGTCGCCGTGATCGATATCAATCTGCGAGGAAGTTCGGCCTATCCAATCGCCGACGAACTCCTTTGTCTCGGCAAGCCGTTTATCTTCACGACTGGCTATGGTGCCGAGACCATTCCCCAGCGCTTCCGGCATGTGCGGCGATGGGAGAAGCCGTATGAGCTTGAGAAAGTCGCGGCTGATGTCGCCGAGCTATGTTCCCGACAGCTTCAGCCTGTGCTTTAGCTGTGTAGAGGCAGTCACCTCCGGCATTGATATTGCCTTGGTATGATCCGTCCAAATGGTTCGCGATGTACCGATTGGCGATGTCGCAGGTCATCGTACCGCGGGTAAGGACGCCTGCGGTGCGCTCATGGGGCCGCAGTGATTGTCGGCCCCGTGAGCGAGGTGTTGCTGCTCGGCGTGCCGTGCAACGCTTCGGCACCTCGGACTAGCATTCTGCATCCTGGCGAGGCCTGTTCTTTTCGCGGGGCCGCCGCTGAAGAAGCAGCTTCGCACGAAGCAGGCGGACACCCACCCGTTTGGATTCTGGCAGACGCAGGAAGCCTAGCCGTGAAGCTGCGTTGCGCGATCAGACACTTTCGATCCGGCTTCCGATATGGCTTCGAACTTGGCGACGCGCTGATCGAGGCGCCACAACTCGATGCGATAGAAGCTCACCAGCGCCTGGGCCTGACGCTTGGCATCCTCCTCGCTGTTACAGACGAGGTTGATGCAACCGAAGACGTGGCCGTCGGCATCGACCTGGAACGCCCGGTAATGTTTCATGATCTGCCCTCTCCTTCCCAGCGCCTGCGAGCCGCTGGCGCGGTCAGCCAATCGGTCAGACTGGAAGCCATTTCGTCCTGTTTGGCGCGCCGAAGCAGCATCTCTCGCTCCTTGCCGGCCGGAAGGCGGCGGGCGCGCTGACGGGCATTTTCGGCTGACATCTGCAAACGCTCCTGAAGCGAATGCGTCTGTTTGGTTCGACTGCGTTTGGCGGTCATCTGCATTCACGAATCCTCGGATGGAAGGGAATCGGGCCCCGGCCGGAGGCTCAGAGCGCCGGGGCCGATTCCCCGCCGCACCGGGGGTGGCCCGGTGCAGGAACTGTTCCTAGCTTCGGAGCGGAACCTAGTTCCGGCATTTCCATAGGTTAAGGCTGAGGCGATTGTTGCTGCCGCCAGGTGAGGTGCTGCACTGCGATGCAATGAGGGGGCGTACGCTCGCGGTTATCGCCAGCGCAGGCGCGTGTTTGGGCGCCAACTATTTGCGGCGGTAGAGTTGCAAATAGCTCGGCGAGAACAGCGCGGCGTCCTTGAGGGCATCGAGATCGTTGATGGTCAGCGTCCGCTCGCGCAGCACGATCAGGCCGGCGGCGCGCAATTCCTGCACGGTGCGATTGAGATGGACCACCGACAGGCCGGTGGCATCGGCCAGATCCATCTGCGTCACCGGCATGATGCAGGAATTGCCGTCGATCATCCCGACCGGACGAAGCCGCTCGAAGATCTCGCAGAACAGATGCGCCACGCGTTCCAGCGCGACACGGCGGCCGAGATTGATGGCCCATTCGCGCTGGATTGCGCTGTTCACGAGCGTCTCGCACCAGAACGCCTCCGCGAGCGAACGGTCGCTGGCGACCAAGGTCTCGAAGCGCGCACGCTTGATTTCGGAATAGACGACCGGCGTCAGAGTCGCGATGGAGTGATCCATCACCGCCAGCAGGAACGCATGCGCGTCGCAGGTCTCGCCGGGAAAGATGAAGTTCACGATTTGGCGCCGCCCGTCCTCAAGCGTCTTGTAGCGGCAGAGCCATCCCGACAGCACGATGCGAACGCTGTCCACGGGATCGCCCTCGGAGATCAGATCCTCGCCCGATCCGGCGCGCTGCATCCCTTCGAGGACAGCGTGCTCGAGCGAAGCAGACGCCTGAGCCGACAAGGTCCGCAGCGCATTCAGCCTGCGGATGATCGGCTCCGTCACGCTTCGATCGAGTGTCGACACGGGCATCAGTTACCCACCGCCGGTGTGTGGAACGTGCGCTTGCTCAGGGGGATGGTGATCGTGCATTGGAGCCCCGAAGGGCTGAACGTCATCGTCGTCTGCCCCTTGAACTCGAACGCCAGCGTGCGCTCCAGAAGCTCGGTGCCAAAGCCTTTGCGCGGCGGCGGCGTAACCTGCGGCCCGCCCCGCTCGCGCCATCCGAAGACCAGCTCCGCCGGATTGATGGTCTCATCCAGGCGCCAGGAGATCTCGATGCGCCCGGTGGGCTGGCTCAAGGCTCCGTATTTCAGCGCGTTGGTCGCGAGCTCGTGGATGGCGAGCGCAAAGGTTTCCGCGGCCTTGGGCTGGAAACGCGCCTTGGGGCCGGAGACCCGCACCTGCTCGCCTTCGCGGGCGTTGTAGGCCAAAAGCTCCTCGACAACGAGATATTCGAGATCGACGCCGCCTTCGGGATCGCGGGTCACCAGTGCCTGGGTGCGGGCGAAGGCGTTGAGCCGACCGTCGAGATGGGAGGCATATTCCTCGACGGTGGTGCTCGATTCCGCGGAGCGGCGCGCGATCGACCGCACGACCCCGAGCGTGTTGCGGACACGATGCTGGAGCTCGGCGAGCAGCAGGCGCTGCCGCTCCTCGGCGCGGGTGATCGCGGTGACGTCGATGAAGGTGATAACGACGCCAGCGATGAAATTGTCGATGCTGCGATAAGGCAGGATGCGCACGATGTAGCGCGTGCCGCTGTCCGGCGCGGTCAGCTCGCGCTCGGCGCTGGCCAGCGTCCGCAGCACGCGGCGGACATCGTCATAGAGCTCCTCGATCGGGATGCGCGCCTTAATGTGGGCGATGGGTCGGCCGACGTCGGTTTCGACCAGATGGAGCACGTGCGTGACCGTCGGCGTGAAATTCATCACCCGCAGGTCGTTGTCGAGGAACACGGTCGCAATCTGCGTGCTCTCGAGGAAATTCTTCAGATCGCTCGTGGCGCGGGTCAACTCCTGCACCCGGTGCGCCAGCTCGCCATTGACGGTAGTCAGCTCCTCGTTGACCGACTGCAACTCCTCGCGCGAGGTTTCGAGCTCCTCATTGGCCGATTGCAGCTCCTCGTTGAGGGACTGGTACTCCTCGTTGGAGGATTTCAGCTCCTCGTTGGTGCTCTCCAGCTCCTCGATGGTCGCCTGCAACCGCTCTCGGGTCGCCCGCAGCTCGCTTTCCAGCCGCTCGACGTGCTCGGTGCGCACCAGCGCATTGGGGGTGCTCTGATTGACATCGATCACCCGGACGGGGCCGTCCTTGAACAGGACAAGGAAATTGCGATGGCCGCCGGCGCCGTCCTGGATCGGCTCGACCGTGATGTCGACCAGCACGCGGTTGCCGTTCAGCCCAAGCTGCACCTGCTCCGCATGGGCGGCCTCGTTGGTCTCCGCCGCGCGGCTGAGGGCGGTGCGCAATTCGAGCCGGAGATCGCGGTGCACGAGCTGGAGCAAATCGAGCGTGGCGGCGCCCGCGGTCGGCTCAATGTAGCGGCCGGTGCGCCCCGAAAAATGCAGGATCTGGAAATTGTCATCGGTAATGACATAGGCGGGCGCGTAACGCTCCGCGATGCGTTGAGCTCGGCGCTCCAGACCGACATCGGGGCCGAACGAGCGCACCGGTGGCGCCTCGACCGGCACCCTGCCCGTCGTGGTCGTAATCGGAAACTCCGGGGGCAGCCGCGTTCCGGTCTCGAGTTTCTTGAAGATGCGGGCGCGGCGATCGATCGGCGCGAACAGCTTTGGGTGCCGCGTCACGTTCTCGGAATTGCCGAGAAAAAGATAGCGGTCCGGCAGCAGCGCGAAATGGAACAGCGGGATCACCCGGTTCTGCAATTCGGCATTGAGATAGATGAGGAGGTTGCGGCAGGAGACGAGGTCGAGCTTGGAAAACGGCGCGTCCTTGATGACGTTGTGCTGCGAGAAGATGCACATCTCGCGCAATTCCTTCACCACGCAATAGGTGTCGCCCTCGCGGACGAACCAGCGCGCCAGGCGCTCACTGGTCATATCTGCCTCGATGGTGGTGCGGTAGCGGCCGACGCGAGCGGCCGCCAGCGCACGACCGTCGATGTCGGTCGCGAAGATCTGGACCTGCGGCGCGGAATCGAGCCGCGCCATGTGCTCGCGCAGGAGGATGCCGATCGAGTAGGCCTCCTCGCCGGTGGCGCAGCCGAGCACCCAGATGCGAACTTGCTGGCCCGCACTCTTGCCTTCGAAGATCTTCGGGATGATCTGGCTCTCCAGCACCTCGAACTCGCGCTTGTCGCGGAAGAACTCGGTGACGCCGATCAGGAGGTCGTTGAAGAGATGCTGGGCCTCGTCCTTGTCGTGCCGAAGGAAATCGACATAGGCCGGAATCTCGTCGATCTGGACCACCTGCATGCGCCGCTGCACGCGGCGGAGGAAGGTGTTCTGCTTGTAGCCGTGGAAATCGTTGCCGGTCTTGTTGCGCAGGATGTCGGCGATGCGCGACAGCGAGGTCGCGGCCGCCGCCAGCACCTCGTCGAAGCCCTGCTTCTCCTCGAGGCGCCGCAGATGGCGGGCGTAGACCTGGATGTGCTCGGGGATGTCCTCGGGCGGCAGCACGTAGTCGGCGATGGAAGCGGGCGTGTTGCCGTCGAGCAGATGCTCGGACTCAGGGGGCGCTGTCTTTTCAGCGATGGCAAGACCACCGTGGTCCTTGAGCGTGGCGGTGCCGAGCGTGCCGTCACCGCCGGTGCCGGCCAAAATCACGCCGATAGACTGCTCGGCGCGCTCTTCGGCGAGCGATACCAGGAAGCTGTCGATCGTGGCACGTTCGCCAGGTGCCTGCTCGGCCTTGCGGATCGCGAAACGGTCGCCCTGGATCGTGGTGATCATCGCTGGCGGGCAAAGATAGATCGTACCTCCCTCGATGGTCCCGGCGTCACCGATGTCGGCGACCTTGGCGCCGTTCGAGCCGCGAACGGCCTCGCGCAGCCGGGCCTCGTCGAAGGCCTCGTGATGCTGAAGCGCCAGCACGATGGCCTGATCGCCCGCCACGGTCAGCTTGGCAAAGAAGCGCTCGATGCTGTCCAGGGCGCCGGGCGATGCGCCGACCCCGATGATCAGCGGGGACTTGACCTGACGCTCTCCCTCGACCGGCTGGTCGCCGACTTCATTCATGGCTCTGGTAGCTCTCATTGGCTGGCCGGGAGCGACGGGCGCCCAGCCCCTCCAAATAGCAAAAACTGATGTTACCCCAACAGGTCAATGGTAGAAATGGCGCTCGCTCAGCCGGTGGCCGAACGTCGCCAGTCCCGGCGGGAAGCTCATCTTCGCTGGTGCAGCAGGAACCCGCGATGCAATGTCCGAAGAGCTCGCGGCCCTGGTCAGGCTCGCCAGCGCAACCAGGTGCCGGCTGCTCGACGAGAACATCGCTGGCGCCGCAGCGTCGAGCATGTTCGAGATCGGTGCGAACCTGAGAAGACCGCCCGTCAGCCGCGGCCCTGCGGCGCCGGATCAACCTGCTCCCGAAGATAGATGACCCGCTGCTCGATCAAGGTGCGGTGGCGCTCCCACTCGACCACGGTCTGCTTGAGGAGCTCGACGAGCCGCTCCGCCTGGCCGGTGTCGTGCCCGCCGGCCGTGAGGTCGCGCACCCGGTCTTCCTGGTCGCGAATCCGCTGCCAGCCCTCTTCGATGTCCCGATCGGCCTTGACGAGAAGACGCTGCTCGGCGTTGAGCTGCTGAGTACACTCGGCGAGGGACAGGGCCATGGGATGCCTCTAAGACTCCCGTTTGCGAGCCGGAGGATCGAGCGATTGTAGCACGACGCGCCGGATCATGTCGGCATTTTCGCGATATTCGGCCGCCCGCGCCTCGTACATCTCGGCGACCGCAGACCGGCCGTTGCGCCTGCCGTCGCGAGCCATGCGCTGCACCAGCTCCGCGCGTTCCTCGATGATGCGCAGCGCGACCCGCATGGCTTCATCCACGCGTCCCTCCTGCTCCCTGGCAAGGGCATCTGCGGTATAGGCATGACCGACCTGGCAGCGGAAACGCGTCGGGACCGATCCCTTGACCTCGGACAGGACGCCGCCACAGGCCGGACAGGTCAGCGCGACTGGATCGGCAAGCGAGGTTAGACTGTCGCTTCCGATCCGGTCGCCGGCGGCGATCTCAACCTCGAGCCTGATCTCCGGCGGGATCGGCAGCGCGTGCCCGGCGGGTTCTTTGACGAGATCGGACAAGACGTCGCCCACGGCGGCGCCGGGCATGCAGAGATCGATGGTGGTTGCCTCCATGGCGCGTCTTGGCATCTCTTCGGAGATGGCATCCGAAGGATCCTGGACGACGGTCGTCCCGCCGCAGCGCTTGATGGCGTTGAGACCGGCCGAGCCATCGGACAACAGGCCGCTCAGGAGCACGCCGATCACGCGCGGACCGTGGTGCAGTGCCGCCGAACGAAACAGCGCATCGATCGCCGGCCGCACCATGTTTTCGCGCGGGCCGCGCCCAAGGACCACATGATCGGCCGAGAGCAGCAGATGGTGGTCAGGCGCCGCCAGGTAGACGTGGCCGGTCTCGATTTTCATTCCGTTCTCCGCCTGCCGGACCGGAAGCTTGCTGGCGCTGCTGGCGACTTGGGAGAGGATGCCTATGCCCTGCGCCGGTATGTGCAACACAATGAATATGGCAGCTGGCAGGCCCGCCGGCAGGCGGCCCAGGATCTGCTTCAACGGCGCGGTCGCCCCAGCCGAGCCCCCGATGACGATGATGTCGTGGTTGCTCATGGAACCGACCTTCGCTTGCATCGTTTGCACCAAGGCGCCTCCCCGGCTTATGTTCCTATCTGCCCGGAGGGAGCGCTGGAGGCACCATGTCCGCATCGTCCGCGTTGTCCCGTCAACGCATGCCGCTTGCAGGCCGCCGTATCCTCGTGGTGGAGGACGAATATTTCCTCGCCGATGACATCGGCGAGACGCTCCGCACCCTCGGTGCCGAGATCGCCGGGCCCGTCGGACACCTTGAGGACGCAGTCGAAATTCTGCGCGATGGCAGCGTCCTCGACGCCGCAGTCCTCGACGTGAACCTTCGCACCGGGATGATCTTTCCCATTGCCCGCGAGCTCAGAGCGCGCCAAGTGCCGTTCGTCTTCACCACGGGCTACGACAGAATCTCAATCATTTCCGAGTTCCAGAATGTGCTGCTCCTGGAGAAACCGATCGACCTTGCGGCGATGGCCCGGAAGCTGACTGCACTGATCGACAATCCGCGGATCTAACAAGCAACGGCGCATGATCACCCTTGCGCCGCCGATCGTCACGAGATGGAAAGACATTGGATGATCTACGCACCCAACCACGCGCTGGACACCAAGCTGCTGGCGACTTCGCGCGAGCTGGTGCGCGAGGCCCTCGCGCTGCTGCGTAACAGCGATCACCTCGTGAGTGGCCTGCGCCTGCGTGACGAGCTGGGACGTCGCGACCTTCCGCCCAGCGAGGGTCAGCCGTCCGGACGTAACGTCCGACCGTCGCGCTCACAGCAAGTTGACAGCTAGAATAGATGAGCGATGGCCAGCCAAGCGGTCACCGCGAGGCATAGAACAACCGCGGCGTAAGGCAGCGCGACGCGCAAGATAACCTCCCGCCCTTTCAGCTCAGCATCATCCAGACAATTGCGCCCGTCATCACGAGAAAACCCGTAATGGCAGTTGCAATGAAGGCCTGTTCCACGCGATCCATCGCCATGGCAGCCCCCTTTCCAGCCCGATCAGTGTGATAGGCTGGGTCGCCCTGCGCATTAGGGTATGTGAATCGGCCGCTTCTACTTTTGTCCGCGGACGCGAGCTAAGGCCGCGCCGCAGCAGTTGGCAGCGATGCGCCGCTACGCGTTTAGCTATTCCCGCCAGAATTTCGCCAGCTCCTCCGCCGTCACCAGATCCACCTGGCCATGGAAGCGGTTCGCGCCTTGTAGCGCGAAGCGATCGCGGTGATCGCAGGCAAAACCTCTCCATCCAGGGCGTTGCCCAAAGCCCGCCGGGAGCGAAAATGTTCTGCCTGTCGATGCAGGGGTGAACGCGATGTGCTCGGCCGTGACGCTTGCCTCGCATCACCAGGGAATGAAATCCGAAACGCGACTGCTTCTTTGTCTTTGGACAGCGAAGCACGCCGCAAGCCAAAGCAAAATTTGCCGGAATGAGACTGCGCGGCTTGCCGGAACGAAGCGCTCCTGGCCCGCTAAGTCATTGAAATCATTGGAGCGGGTGAAGGGAATCGAACCCTCGTATTCAGCTTGGAAGGCTGCTGCTCTACCATTGAGCTACACCCGCATCGAGGATCACCTAACACGGCGCGCGGGGCTCCTCAACCGTCCAGACCCCGCCTTTTGGGCATTGCGAACAGGCCCTGTTCCGTCGCGCGGTCTCGACTTATATTGAGTCTCCCGAAACCAACGAAAGGAGGTGATCCAGTGTCTTATCTCAAGCGCTGTCACCTCGCTGGGATCGCCCGCTAGGCTTTGACGAAAAGCCTGGCAACGGGGCGCTCTCAGCCCTGGACCAGCGAGACAACAGATCGGGCGCGACGGGGTCTTCCCCGCCGCGCCTTTCCTTTTTCGCGCACATACTGGTCTTTTGCGCTCCTCGCGGGATCAATACGGCAGGCTGCCCGTCAGCACTTCGCGGATCTTCTGCGACAGTTCCGACTTCCGATAGGGTTTTCTCAGCAGCGCCACACCGGGATCGAGGTGGCCCTCATGCACGATGGCGTCGTCGGTATAGCCTGACGTGTAGAGCACCCTCACATCCGGACGTCGCTCGCGGATCGCCTCCGCCAATTCACGTCCGTTCATGCCGCCGGGCATGATGATGTCGGTGAACAAGAGATCGAACTTGACGCCCTGCCCCACCAGCGCGAGCGCGGCCGCACCATCGCTGGCAACCAGCGTCCGATAGCCGAGACTGCCGAGCTGGGCGATCACATAGCCCTGCACCAGCGGATCGTCCTCGACCACCAGGATCGTCTCGTGTCCGCGCGCCGGGCTGGGCGCCGCCACGGGCCCGGCCGGGCTCGCCGTCCGACCGATCGAGCGCGGCAGAAACAGCCTCACCACCGTGCCGCGACCTTCCTCGCTCTCGATCACGACCGTGCCGCCGGTCTGCTTGGCGAAGCCGTAGACCATGCTGAGCCCGAGCCCGGTGCCCCGGCCGACGCCCTTGGTGGTGAAGAACGGCTCGAACACGCGGTCGCGGATGTCGGTCGGGATGCCATGACCGGTATCGGCGACCGCGATCATCACGAACTCGCCCGGCTCCATCTCGCGATCGCCGGACTCGCCCGCGCCGTCGAGCACGCGATTGGCGGTCTGAAGCGTGAGCTTGCCGCCGCCCGGCATGGCATCGCGCGCGTTGACGGCGAGATTGACGATCGCCGAGGAAAGCTGTGAGGGATCGGCCATCGCGAACCACGCATCGTCGGCGAGCTCGGCGTTGATCTCGATGTGCTCGCCGAGGATCGGATTGAGCAGCCGCGCGGTCTCGACCACGAGGCCGTTGACGTCGATCTCTCGCGGATCGAGCGGCTGGCGCCGCGCGAAGGTCAGAAGCTGAGAAGTGATCTCGGCGCCGCGCGTCGCTGCCTCGTCGATCAGCTGCGCGATTGCGGCAAGCTGCGGCTTGTCGGCAAGACCTTCCTGCAGGATCTCGATGGTCCCGGTGATGACCGTCAGCACGTTGTTGAAATCATGCGCGACGCCGCCGGTGAGCTGGCCGATCGCGTCCATCTTCTGCGATTGCCGCAGCCGCTCCTCGGTCTCGTGCTGTTCGGTGAGGTCGGTGGTCGAGCCGCGATAGCCCAGGAAGCGGCCGTCAGCGTCGAACACCGGGCGGCCGTTGACGCTGAAATGCCTGATACGTCCGGCGGCATCGCGGCCGCGATACTCGAACTTGCGGAACGGCTCGTGGCGCTCCAGCGCCGCCATGTGGTCGCGCCATTTCTGCGGCTCGGTCTCCAGATCGATTGCGCCGTCGGGACGCCGCCTGCCGACCACGCGATCACGCAGCATCCCGAAGGAGCCCGCGCGATCCGAGATATAGGTGAACACGTGATCCGGCCCGGTCTCCCAGAACCAGTCGGACGCGGTTTCCGCGTAGTCGCGGAAGCGCTGCTCGCTGCGCCGCGCATCATCCTCGGCACGCCGCCGGACCTGGAGATCGCGTTCGAGGTTGACGTTGGCGAGCCGCAGATCGCCATACGCACGCTGCAGGCTCGAGCACATGGCGTTGAATGCGTCGATCACCTTGTCGAGCTCGTCGAGCTCGTGCGACGGCCCGCGCTCCAGGTGCAACGGCGGCTGCTGCCGCGCCAGCGTGAATTTGCTGACGAACTCGGCGATGGCGACGAGGTGCCGGGTGACCAGCAGATGGAACATGTAAATAATGAAGAGCGAGACGAGGAACGTCTTTGCCGCCTGGCTCGCCAGGATGATCAGGGCACGGTTCAGCAATTGCCTGTAGACGTCGGTCAGCGTCGCCTCGACATGCAGCGTGCCGATCCTGTGCTTCTCGCCTTGCGAGACGTAGTCGATCGGATAGTCGCGGGCCACGACCGAGCGGCCGCCGCTGTCGCCGACCACTACCCGAAGCGGATTGGGGCGATCGGCGAATTCGCGAATCTCGACAGCCTGGATGTCCGGCAGCCGAAGGATGCCGTTGAGCTGGAGCTCGAGCTGGTTCCTGTCGAGACTCCACAGGCTTTCGCCAAGGCTGCCGAGATAGCTGCGGCCGATCTCGTTGAGCCGTGTCTCGATGATGGCGACCTCGCGATGGTAATCCAGATAAAGCTGAAGCGCGGTCAGGGTCAGAGTCACGATCGAGGAGAACAGGAGAACGGCGGCAAGCAGGCGCAGGCCGATGCCGCTGCGGAACCAGGAGAAGACGCGGGGCAGCAGGAACCCGATCGCCCCCCCGATTCGCGGCAGATCCTCATTCGCAGCCGCCGGCGCGATCGCGCGGCCGCGATTGGGATCGTGCTCACCTGCGTTGCCCATGCACTCCCCCGAGATGGCGGCGATCCTGCGTCGGCCCACGGCGGCCGCCAGCAGTCCGACAGTTCGACCTCCCCTGGAAGACCAGACCCGCTCGCGCAGCCTCCCTGCCATATCCTGGACGATTCATCGTCTGTGGGGGGCAATTTTTGCGCCCAGCCGCGGGACGCCTGCACAAATTAGCACCGTGCGTGCTAAAATGACACCGGTGAAAGTGCGGAAGTCGGCCGCGTTCCAGGCGGCCGATGGCCGCGGTGATTCGCGGGGACGCAATCACCATCTGCGGTAGATCGTACCGATTCCTGAATTCGGTGGCAGCAGGGCGAGCGGGGAGACGCATCATGTGGCGGATAGGTCTGGTCGGCGCGCTGCTGCTGTTCGCTTACCCTTCGCAGGCGCAGTCCGTCATCCGGCTGGCGCGGATTGCCAACATCCCCGACCAGTATGTCGGCGGCGAGATGCTGCGCGCGGTCTATGCCCGGCTGAACATCAAGCTCGAATTCGAGGACGTGCCCGGCAAGCGGGCCCTCGCGCTATCGAGCGCCGGCGAGCTCGATGGCGAGATCCAGCGCATCGGCACGCTGTCCAAAGACTACCCGACGCTGGTCCGGGTCTCGCCCGCGATCAACTATATCGAGCCTGCGGTCTTCACGACGAAGCTTCGTTTCGATGTCGCCGGCTGGGATTCCATCAAGGACTACAGCATCGGCATCGTGCGCGGCGTCGGCTCCTCGGAGAACGGCACGCAAGGATTTGGGCGCGTCACTGCGACCACGAACCTGGAGAGCCTTATCCAGATGCTGGACGCCGATCGCTTCGACGTGATCGTCACCGACCTTTTCAGCGGGCTCGCCGCGGTGCGCAAGCTGAACCTGCAGGCACGGGTCTATCCGCTTTCGCCGCCGCTCGAACGTATCGACATCTACCACTATCTGCACGAGCGCCACCGCGACCTCGTGCCCAAGGTCGGAAAGGTGATCGAGGAGATGACCGCAAGCGGCGAGCTCGCCAGATTGCGCGCGGAGCTCGTCAAGCAGGTGCTGAGCGAATCCTGACCGCTGAGGCTCATACTTTTCCGGATCTAGCTTTAGAATCCGCAGACGTTGCGCGGCCGCTTGCCGCGACGGCTCTCGACGATCGGCTCGCCGCCGTTCAGGATCGAGCTGCCGTAGTAGCGATGGTGACCGGCATCGTCGTGAAGATCTGCCGGTTCTGACGGCGGCGCGCGCCGCGCATCGCTGATGATCTTGATGGTCCGAGCTGACATTGCCGCCTCCGCCGCTGCCTGTCGTGTTCTTCGTCGCCATCAGTCGCGATCGCGGGAACCCACGTTCAAGGCGAAGCCGGACAATCGGGTTTCAAGACGGTTTCGCTGCCCGCGTGATCACGCAATATTTCCTGATCGGCGATTGTCGGACTCATCGGCCGTCATACGTCCTTCGAACCGGCAAAGGTGCAAAACAAGCGAGGTGACGATGCTCTACGCCATCCTGGCCTATCACGTGGAAAGCGAGGTCATGTCCTGGACGAAAGACGAGGATGCCGCCGTCATGGCGGGGCTTCGCAAGGTCCGAGAACCCTTGAAAGCCAAGGGACATTTCGGGCCGACGGCCCGGCTCGACGGCACCGCCAAGGCGCGCACGCTGCGCGGCCCCGGCGCAGGGATAGTGCTGGATGGCCCCTTTGCCGAGACCAAGGAGCAGCTCCTCGGCTTCTACATCATGGAGTTTCCAGACGAGGCCGGAGCGATCGCGGCCGCGCGGGAGCTGCGCAAGGTCAATCCGAGCGCGGTCTACGAGATCCGCCCGATCAAGCTTTTCCTGCCGGCCGATGGGTTTGGCGCGACGGCCGCCGAGACTTGAGCGAGCACGCCGCCACTAAGCATCACTTGCCGGCGGCGCGCTGGCGAGGCGGCGGATCAGGAGTGCCCCGAAAGCGAGAAACCAGACATAGGCCGCGTATTGCGGCGCGACCGCCGCCACCGCCGTGCCGGGCAGGAATACGACGAGCGGAAACAGCGCCGCGACGAATTCATGGCGCCAGCCGCCGAACACCAGCCACCAAAGCCAGGCATTGAGGCCGGCGATCACGGTGAGATGCAGGCCGTAGAGGACGGCAACCGCATTGCTCATGTTGTAGTTGGTATAGAGCCCGTTGGTCACCGGCAGCAGGATGATCGACAGCAGGAATATCAGATTGAGCAGCACCACGTCGCGGCCGGCCTCCGGCTGGCGCGCAAGCCGGCGGTGATGGCTGATCCAGAACACCCCCGCGATGATGAAGCTCAGGATCAGGCCGCCGATACGGCCGGAATAGAGCTGGCCGAGATCGTGCCAGGTCGGCATCTCCTTGAACTCACCGGCCTTGGGCAGGTCGTTGGCGAGCAGCGTCATCGCCACGCCGAAGATGGTGTTGCTCAGCGATTCCAGCCGGCGCATCTCGAACTGGTCCGTCCTGAGGTCGGTCGTGACGTCGGTCATCTGCGCACCCCTCTCGGGGCTGGAACTCGAGGCCCCGTCCTGTCCCCTAAATCCTAACGCGCCCCCCGTCCAGCCGCATTGCGGATCGCCTCGGGATCGCAGAATCTGCGGCTTTCACTGGGGCGATTCGTGGCGGCTGCGACATATCTGGACACGCTGAATGCCGAGCAGCGCCGCGCCGTCGAGCATGGCGTGGCTGATGACAGCACCGTGGCCGGCCCTCTCCTCGTCATTGCCGGAGCCGGCTCCGGCAAGACCAACACGCTGGCCCACCGGGTCGCCCATCTGATCGTCGCGGGCGCCGATCCGCGCCGGATCCTGCTGATGACGTTTTCGCGACGCGCCGCAGCCGAGATGGCGGCTCGCGTGGAGCGTATCGCCAGAAAGGTGCTGGGCGAGAACAACGCCGCCATCATGCGCGACGCCTTGAGCTGGGCAGGAACCTTCCACGGCATCGGCGCGCGGCTGTTGCGCGAATATGCCGAGCGGATCGGCGTCGATCCCGCCTTCACCATCCACGACCGCGAGGATTCCGCCGACCTGATGAATCTGGTCCGGCACGACTGCGGATTGTCGCGGACCGAAAGCCGTTTTCCCGCCAAGGGCACCTGCCTGTCGATCTATTCCCGCTGCGTCAATGCCGAGATGGAGATCGAGAAGGTGCTCGGCCAGCATTATCCGTGGTGCGCGGGCTGGGCTTCCGAGCTGAAGCGGCTATTCGCGGCCTATGTCGAGGCCAAGCAGGCGCAGCACGTGCTCGATTACGACGACCTCCTGCTCTATTGGTCGCAGATGATGAGCGACGCGCTGATCGCGGAAGAGATCGGCGGCCGCTTCGATCACGTGCTGGTCGACGAATATCAGGACACCAACCGCCTGCAATCCACCATCCTGCTGGCGCTGAAGCCGGAAGGCCGCGGCCTCACCGTGGTCGGCGACGATGCGCAGTCGATCTATTCCTTCCGCGCCGCCACCGTGCGCAACATCCTCGAGTTCCCGCAAAGTTTTTCGCCGCGCGCCGAGATCATTACGCTCGACCGCAACTACCGCTCGACGCAGCCGGTGCTGGCGGCCGCCAATGGCGTGATCGGCCTTGCACGCGAGCGCTTCACCAAGAACCTCTGGACCGACCGCACCTCCTCGCACAAGCCGCAGCTCGTCGCCGTGCGCGACGAGGCCGAGCAGGCGCGCTACATCGTCGAGCAGGTCCTGGCCAATCGCGAGCAGGGATCGCTGCTCAAGCACCAGGCAGTGCTGTTCCGCACCTCCTCGCACTCCGGCCCGCTGGAAATCGAACTCACTCGCCGCAACATCCCCTTCGTCAAGTTCGGCGGGCTGAAATTCCTCGACGCCGCCCATGTCAAGGACATGCTCGCGCTGCTGCGCTTCATCGAGAACCCGCGCGACCGCGTCGCGGGCTTTCGCATCCTGCATCTGTTGCCGGGGGTCGGACCTGCAACCGCGCAGCGCGTGCTCGACCACATGGCGGAGAGCCCCTCGCCGCTTGCCGCGCTCACAAAACTTCCCGCGCCGCCGCGTACCGGCGAGGACTGGACCGCCTTCACCCGCACGGTCGAGAACCTCAGCTATTCCGAATGGCCGGCCGATCTCGAGCGCGCGCGACTCTGGTACGAGCCGCATCTCGACCGCATCCACGAGGATGCCGAGACGCGCCGCGCCGATCTCGTGCAGCTCGAGCAGATCGCGAGCGGCTATGTCTCGCGCGAAAAATTCCTCACCGAGCTTACGCTCGATCCGCCGGATGCGACGTCCGACCAGGCCGGCGTTCCCCTACTCGACGAGGACTATCTGATCCTCTCCACCATTCACTCCGCCAAGGGCCAGGAATGGAAGTCGGTATTCCTGCTCAACGTCGTCGACGGCTGCATGCCGTCCGATCTCGGCGCCGGCACGAGCGCCGAGCTGGAGGAGGAGCGCCGCCTGCTCTACGTTGCGATGACCCGTGCCAAGGACGACTTGCATTTGGTCGTGCCGCAGCGTTTTTTCACCCACGGTCAGGCCGCCTCGGGCGACCGGCACGTCTACGCCTCGCGCACCCGCTTCATTCCGGAAGCGCTGGTGCCGCTGTTCGAGCGGACGACCTGGCCGAAGGCACAAGCCGGCACGGCGCGGACCGCGGCGCAGGGGCCGAAGATCGATATCGGAGCCAGGATGCGGGGCATGTGGCGCTAATGCAGGACACGCGCACGAAGCCTCACGAATTCCGAGCACAAATTCCAAGGGAGCATGGAGATGACGACAGCAGGAAGGAACGCGATCAAGGCGGAGCTCGACACGCTGCGGAAGCTCGCACGCGAGGTGATCCAGTCGTCGAAGGGCAAGAGGCCCCTTCCCGTCAAGGACCAACGCACGCTGCGCCAGCAGCAGAAGCGGGCCGTCGAGGCCATCGTCGCCGAAATCAAGGAGCTGAAGCAGTTGAAGCGCCGCGTTCTCCAGGCGCGCGCGCCCGAGGCGATGACGGAAAAATTCGTGCCTTGATACGGGCCCGCCACGGCGATCGGCAGAATCGGTGGTGGCGAAACGGAAACCGTGCATTTCCTGAAGCGGTCTTGTGACGGTAAAGCCGGCGATTAGATATCGGCGTGCTTTCCCAAGAGACCCGATCAATGACCGCACCGCTCGAATTCGGACTGGATACCTTTGGCGACGTCACCAAGGACGCAAGCGGCGCACCGCTGCCGCATGCGCAGGTGATCCGCAACGTCGTCGAGGAGGCCGTGCTGGCGGACGAGCTCGGCATCGACTTCATCGGGCTCGGCGAGCATCACCGCGCCGATTTCGCGATCTCATCGCCGGAAGTCGCGCTCGCGGCAATTGCGGCCCGCACCAAGCGCATCCATCTCGGCTCCGCCGTGACGGTGCTCTCCTCGGACGACCCCATCCGCGTGTTCCAGCGCTTTGCGACACTGGATTCGCTGTCGAACGGGCGCGCCGAGGTGATCCTCGGACGCGGCTCGTTCACGGAGTCCTTCCCGCTGTTCGGCTTCGACCTGCGCCGTTACGAGGAGCTGTTCGAGGAAAAACTCGACCTATTCGCCGCACTTCTCTCCCAGAAGCCGGTCACCTGGGAAGGCAAGCTGCGACCGCCGCTGAAGAACCAGCTCGTCTATCCGCCGGTCGAGCACGGCCAGCTCAAGACCTGGATCGGCGTCGGCGGCAGCCCGGAATCGGTGGTGCGCGCCGCGCATTACGATCTGCCCTTGATGCTCGCGATCATCGGCGGCGATCCCAAGCGCTTTTCGCCTTACGTCGAACTCTATCACCGCGCCTACAAGGAGTTCGGCCGCGCGGTGAAGCCGATCGGCGTGCACTCGCCCGGCTACGTCGCCGCGACCGACGCACAGGCGCGCGAGGAGCTGTGGAGCGACTACAAGACCATGCGCGATCGCATCGGCAGGGAACGCGGCTGGCCGCCGATGGGCCGCGAAGAGTTCGTGCACGAAGCCGATCACGGCTCGCTCTATGTCGGCTCGCCCGAGACGGTCGCGCGCAAGATCGCCGCGACCGCAAAGGCGCTCGGCATCTCGCGCTTCCAGCTCAAATATTCCGCGGGCCCCCTGCCCCATGAGAAGCTGATGCGCAGCATCGAGCTCTACGGCAGCCGGGTGATCCCGATGGTCCGCGAGATGATGGCTGAGGGCTGACCCTCAGCCTTTGAGTGCGGTGACGACGACCTCGATCAGGGCGCTGCCGCCGAGATCGGCGACGCCGACGGTTGCACGCGCCGGCAGATTGTCGCCGAAGAACTCGGTCCAGACCGCATCCATCTCCTTCTTCTTCGACAGATCGGTCACGAAGATCGAGGCGCTGACGATGCGGGAGGCATCGCTGCCCACCTCCTTCAGATAGCCTGCGATCTTGCCGAGGATGTTGCGGGTCTGCTCGCCCATCGACACGCTGGTGTCGTCGGCGATCGTACCGCCGACGAACACAAAGCCGTTGGCCTCGACGGCGCGGTGCATGATCGGCGTGCGGATGTTACGGGTGATGGTCATGAGTCCCCTTGTTTGTTCTAGGAGGTGAAGGAACGGAAGCGGTCGATGCCGAGATCGCCGATCCGGGTCTGGGTGCCGCCATTGACGATCAGCTCCGCCATGACGGCGCCGGCACCCGGGCCGAGCTGGAAGCCATGCAGCGAGAAGCCGAACTGGTGATAGAGCCCGGCATGGCGCGCGCTCGGACCCAAAACGGGCAGCTCATCTTTGGTCCGCGCCTCGATGCCGGCCCAGGCGCGCATGATGGTGGCATCGCGCATCACCGGAAACAGCTCGAACACGGTGCGCGCGCTGACGGCGAGGCTCTTCCAGTCCAACACCGTCTCGTTACGGTCCTGGTCCGGGGTTGCCAGATGACCGCCGCCGATCAGCACGGTGCCGTTCTTGAACTGCTTGAAGGACAGCTTGCGGCCGCGCAGGATCACGACAGGGTCGATGAAATGCGGCACGCGTGACGTGATCATCAGCATCGGCGCCACGGTCTCGACCGGCACCGGCTCGCCGAGCGATGCGGCGATACGTCCCGCCCACGCGCCGGCGGCGTTGACCAGCACGGGTGCGGCATAGGTGTCGGCGCCGACATCGACGCACCAAAGATCGCCCTCGCGGCGCACATTGCTTGCGGCCACGCCCTCACGGACCGTTGCGCCCAGCAGTTCCGCCTTGCGCCGAAACGCCGTGGTCGTCTGGGCAGGATTGGCCGCGCCATCGCGGCGCGAGACCACGCCGCCGGGACAGGTGTCGGCCACCGCGGGCACCAGCCGCCGCAGCTCTGCGCCGTCGATCAGCTCCTCATGCGTGAAGCCGAGCGCGTTCAGCTCGGCGACGCGCGCGCGGTAGGCCGCAAGCTCGGTCTCGTTCTCCGCGACCAGAACCTGCCCGTGGCTCTCGAAGCTGCAATCATCGTCGAGCAGTTCTTCGATCCGCTCCCAGATCCCCATCGAGCGGATCGAGAGCGGGATCTCGGCGACGTCACGCGCGAGCTGGCGCACGCCGCCGGCATTGACGCCGGAGGCGTGGCGGCCGGCATAGTCCTTCTCGATCAGCACCGGCTTCATGCCGGCGAGCGCCAAATGCAGCGCCGTCGAGCATCCGTGGATACCGCCACCCACGATGATGGCATCCGCAAGCCTGGTCATCCGCGCACCACTGCCTTGACGTCGTCGTCCGTCTTCGGCATCGCCGCGAGCTCGGCGAGCGTGATCGGCTTCACCGGCGCGCGCAGCCGGTAGTAGCCGATCTCCTGCGGGGTCTTGCCACGCGCCTGCGCCATCAGCTCAGTGACGGTGAGACCGCACAGACGCCCCTGGCACGGCCCCATGCCGGTGCGGCGATAGGCCTTGAGCTGGTTCGGCCCCGTCGCGCCGATCGCGACGGCATCGACGATGTCCTTGGCCGTCACCTCCTCGCAGCGGCAGACGATGGTGTCATCAGCGGGAATGCGGAATTGCCGCGCCGGGCGGAACAGCGTGTCGAGGAACGCGCGGCCTCGCTCGGCCTGCGCCAGGGCCGCCTTGAGCGCGGTCATCGGCGTGAGCTTCGCGGCGGCGGCGGGTGCCAGCGCTTCGATTGCGGCACGCGCGGCGATGCGGCCGCGAACCACCGCGGCGTTCGCGCCGCCGATGCCGGCACCGTCGCCGGCGATCGCGATGCCCTCGATCGACGTGCCGCCGTCGCCGTTGATCACCGGCGACCAGCAGAGTTGCAACTCATCCCAGCGGTGCTCGACGCCCGCCGCCATCGCGAGATTGACATTGGGCACGACGCCCTGATGCAACAGAAGAAGGTCCGCAGGGATTGTCTCGCGACGGTTACCTGCGACATAGCTCACGCCGGCAAGCTGCCCCTCGCCTGCCGCGGTAAGCTCAGTCACGCCAGTTGTGACCGGTACCTTCGCCTTCACCTCGCGCATCATCGCAAGGCCTTTCATAAAGTAAGGCGAGGTCACGAAGGCAAAGGCATGAGGCAGCGCAGCAAGATAGTTCTTGCGCTCGGTGGTATCGAGAATGCGATCGATGCGGCCGCCGAGGCGCAGGATCTGCGCCGCGAGCAGCCAGAGCAGCGGCCCCTGCCCCGCGATCACCGTGCGTCCGTCCGGCACCAGCGCCGACGATTTCAGCATGGTCTGCGCGGCGCCCGCGGTCATCACGCCCGGCAGCGTCCAGCCCGGAATCGGAAACGGCCGCTCCAGCGCGCCAGTCGCAAGGATCACGCGCCGCGCCTTGACGAAGGCAGACGCGCCGCCGACCGAAATCCCGATCTCGAGATGACGATCCAGACTCCAGACGGTCGCGCGATGGATGATCTCGGCCTTGCTCGCTCGCACCTCGCCGACGAGCTCGGCACCCGCCCAGTAATCGGCACCGAGCTGGTCGCGCGCAGTCACGGGCGTCGATGCGATCGCGCGCCAGACCTGGCCGCCCGGGCCCGGGTTTTCGTCGAGCAAAAGCGTCGACAGGCCGGCTGCTGACGCGGACGCGGTCGCAGCAAGGCCGGCGGGCCCCGCCCCGATCACGACGACGTCGTAGGCGTCGCGCTGAGGAACAGCGTTCATCGGCCGATCTCCCTTTTGCCCTTCTGGATCTCGATCTGCATGCCCGCGGCGACCGGCACCAGGCAGCCCTGGCGGTTGCCGACGCCGTCGATGGTGACGAGGCAGTCGAAGCACACGCCCATCATGCAATAGGGCAAGCGCGGCGTACCGCTCACCGCGGTCGCGCGCCGCACGTCGCGGCCCGAGGCAAGCAGCGCGGCGGATACGGTGTCGCCCTCGCGCGCCTCGACGGCAACGCCGTCGACGAAGATCTGCAACGATGGACGCTTGTCCTGGTCGGATCGTCTGAACATTGGATGCCTCTTGGCCCCTTCCATGAAGTCGCTAGTAGCCGCTGTTGTTCGCCGCGCCCTCGCCGCCAAAGCGGCGCGCCGAGAACGCGCCGACCAGCTCCGGCTCGAGCGCGCCGCCTGCGACCATGCGCGCGATTTCGAAGGCGTGGTTGGAGGCCAGAGTCACGCCGGAATGGCAGCAGGCGACGAAGGCGCCGGGATGCGTTTCCGACTGGTCATAGATCGGAAAGCCGTCCTGCGGCATGACGCGGATGCCGGCCCAGCTCCTGACCACGTTGAGCCGCGCCAGATGCGGAAACATCCGCTGCGCGCGGTCCGCCATCACGGCGCTGATCGAATGCTTCAGTGCACGATCGTCGAGCTCGTCCTCCTTGCTGTCGCCGATCATCACCGTGCCCTCGTCGGTCTGGCGGATCGTCGTCAGCGGATGCGGCAGGAACGGCATGGTGCGTTCGGTCACCACGATCTGGCCGCGCGTCGGCCCCATCGGCGCGAAGAGACCGACCATCGGTGCGAGCGTCTGGTTGGCATTGCCTGCGGCGAGCACGATCTTGTGCGCGCGGATTTCGCCTTGCGGCGTCGTCAGGCGGAATTCGCCGCTATCTCTCGTGATCGCCGAGACCGGCCGCTCCGGAAAATAATCGACGCCGAATGCCTTGAAGCCGGTATGGAAGGCCCGGAAGGTACGCAGCGAATTGACGTGGCCATCGAACGGACAGAAGCTGCCGCCGGACACCTCCGGGCCAATCAGCGGCAGCATCTTCTTCACCTCGGATGCCCCTAGCATCTCCATCCTGTAGTCGGCCGCGCCGACCTGGTTGTGCATGCGCGTGACGAGCTGGGTGCGCTGCTCGTACTCGTCCTCGCCGAGCGTCAAATGAAAGCCGCCGTTCTGCTGGAGGCAGACGTCGAGGCCGGTCTGGTCCTTCAACTCGGCGGCGAGGCTGGGCCAGGCTTGCGACGCGCGCACTGTCCACACGGTATAGGCGGGCATGCCAAGCCCCTTGCTCTGCACCCACACCAGCGCAAAATTCGCGCGCGAGGCGCGCTTGGCGATGTCGCCCTCGTCGAGCACGGCGACGCGCTTGCCGAGGCGACCGAGCCCCCAGGCAATGGCGGAGCCGAGCAGTCCGCCGCCGACGACGGCGACGTCGTAGTCCCTGTGCATGCGTTCTCCTATCGCCCGGGATCGCCTTTGCCGGCGAGCACGCGATCGAGCCCGTAGAAGCGGTCGAGCAGGATGAGGGCCGTCATGGTGATTGCGATGACGCTGGCCGAGACTGACGTCACGAGCGGGTCGATGTTGTCCTGGATGTAGAGGAACATCCTGACCGGCAGCGTTTCGGTGCCGGGCGCCGCCAGGAAGACGGTCATGGTCAAATCGTCGAAGGACTGGATGAAGGCGAGCGCCCAGCCGCTGATCACGCCGGGCAGGATCAGCGGCAGGGTCACGCGGCGGAACAGCGTGAAGCCGCCGGCGCCGAGCGAGACCGCGGCCATCTCGACCGAGCGGTCCATGCCGGTCGCGGCCGCAAGTGTGAGCCGAAGCGCGAAGGGAAACACGACGATGACATGCGCGATCAGCAGCGCCGCAAAGGTACCGCCGAGCCCGAGCGAGGTGAAAAAGCGCAGGAAGGCGATGCCGAGCACCACATGCGGAATCATCAAAGGCGACAGGAACAGCGCCGCCAGCACGTCACGGCCGCGAAATCGGTAGCGCGCGATCGCGAGCGCCGCGGGCACCGCAAACAGCAGCGCGACGAAAGAAGACACCATGCCGAGCCCGAGGCTGACCCAGAACGCGTGCACGAATTCCGGATAGCTCGCGATCGTCCTGAACCAGCGCAGCGAGAAGCCGTTGACCGGCAGCGACAGAAAGCCCTCGGGCGTGAAGGCGACCAGGCAGACCACCACGATCGGCGCCAGCATGAAGACGACGAAGAGCGCGTGGAAGGTGAGCGCGAGCGGGCCGTTCGTCCTCATCGGAACACCTCGGCATAACGGCGCTCGATCAGCGCGTTGCTGCCGACGACGATCAGCACCAGCGCAAGCAGCAGCAGCACCGCGACCGCCGCACCAAGCGGCCAGTTCAGCGTGTTGAGGAACTCGTCATAGGCGAGCGTCGCCGCGACCTTCAGCCTCCGCCCGCCGATGATCGCGGGCGTCGCGAACGCGCTCGCCGACAGCGAGAACACGATGATCGCGCCCGACAGAACGCCGGGCATGATCTGCGGCAGGATGATGCGACGGATGATGGTGAAGGCACCCGCGCCGAGCGACATCGCGGCGTTCTCGATCTGCGGGTCGACGCGCTGGAGCGCGGCCCAGACCGACAGCACCATGAACGGCATCATCACATGCGCGAGCGCGACCACCATGCCGGTCTCGGTGAACATGAAGGGCAAGGGCGCGCGGATCAGGCCGAGCGACATCAGCAGCTTGTTGACGAGGCCGTTATTGCCGCCGAACAAAAGCGCCCAGCCGAGGGTCCGCGCCACCACAGAGATCAGCAGCGGCCCGAGGATCAGGAGCAGGAAGATGCCCTTCCAGCGTCCGCTCATGCGGTTGAGGATGTAGGCCTCGGGCGCACCGAGCACGGCGGTGATCAGCGTTGCGAGCAGCGCGATGCGGAAGGTCCGCCAGAACATCTCGGCGTAGTAGGGATCGCTCGCGATCTCCTGCCAGTTCTTGAGGATGAAGACCGGCTCGATGCCCTTGTACTGGCCCCAGTCGTGAAACGAGAGCATCACGGTCATGAGAAGCGGGATCACCAGCACGCCGACGAACAGCATCAGCGCGGGCAGCGTCAGCGCCCAGGACGCACGCGTCTCGGCAGTCTGTGTCGATGTATCGGCGGCGGCAGTCATGCAGCGCCTCCGCTCGCGCGCAGGCTCATGTCTTCCACGCGCCAATCAAGACGGACCGCCTCGCCTTCGCCGGGCTGCGGCGAGCCGTCATTCTGCCGGATCACGATCGCCGGCCCGCATTCGGTCTCGCACTGAAACAGCCAGTGATTGCCCTGGAAAATCCGCGTGACAATTTTCGCAGCTAACCCTGAGTCAGCAAAGCTGATCCGCTCGGGGCGGAGACTGATCGTCACCGTATCAGTCACGCCGACCGGTGCCGGCGCGTGCCAGGAGCCGGCGACAAGCCGGGCTGGCTGAGCCGTCCGATCGACGTTTGCTGCGAAATCATTGGTCTTGCCGAGGAATTGCGATACGAAGGCCGAGGCCGGCCGCTCATAGGTCTGTTGCGGCGTGCCGATCTGCTCGATCCTGCCCTGGCTCATCACCACGATGCGGTCGGACAGCGACATCGCCTCGTTCTGGTCGTGGGTGACGAGGATCGTAGTGGTGCCGATGGTGCGCTGGATCTGCCGCAGCTCGATCTGCATCTCCTCGCGCAGCTTGGCATCGAGGTTCGACAGCGGCTCGTCAAGCAACAGCACGCTCGGCTGGATCACCAGCGCACGCGCCAGCGCAACGCGCTGCTGCTGGCCGCCCGACATGCGCCGCGGATAGCGCTCCTCAAAACCCTTGAGGCCGACCATCGCCAGCGCCGCGCCGACGCGCTTCGCGCGCTCGTTACGCTTCACGTTGCGCATTTCGAGGCCAAAGGCGACGTTCTCCGCCGCCGTCATGTGCGGGAACAGCGCGTAGCTCTGGAATACGATGCCGAGGCCACGTTTCGCCGGATGCACCTTGGTCAGATCGCGCCCCTCGAGCCGGATCGCGCCGCGCGACGGTTCGAGGAAGCCCGCGATCATCTGGAGCGTCGTGGTCTTGCCGCAGCCGGAGGGACCGAGGAACGAGATGAACTCGCCCCTTTCCACCGCAAGGCTGAAATCGTCGACGACGGTTTGCGAGCCGAACTGCTTGCCGACGCCATCGAGCTCGAGGAAGGCCATCGCGTTAGCGCTCGACCTCGCGGTTCCACCGCTTGGTCCACTCCTCGCGCTTCTCGTTGATGACCGTCCAGTCGGGGTTATAGAGCTTTGCCGCGCGCTCGCCGATTGGCGCCATCTTGCCGAGCTCCGGCGGCACGACGAGCGATTTCAGCACCGGGCCGTAGCCATAGTCCTTCAGCATCACGAGCTGGATTTTCGGATCGAGCAGCATCTTGATGAAGCTTCCCGCCAACGGCGAGGTGGTGGGCTTGGCGATCGGACAGGCGGTGGTAAGCAACGTCGCCGCGCCTTCCTTGGGATAGACGAAGTCGACGGGGAAGCCGGTGTTGGCAAAGCTCTGCACGCGGCCCGTGCCCCACACCGCGATGACGGCCTGGCCGGACTGGAACAACTCGGTCATCTTGCCCGGCGACGGCTCATAGGCGAGCACGTTCGGATTGATGTCGGTCTTGAAGATCTTGAAGCCCGCATCGACGTTCGACTCGCCGCCGCCGTTCATCTTGGCGAGCATCACCAGCGCTTCCAGGCCGTAAGTGTTGTTGATCGGCGGGATGACGAGCTGCTTGGCGTATTTCGGATCCTTCAGATCGTTCCACGAGGTCGGCGCCGCCCAGCCCTTCTCCGCAAACACCTTGGTGTTGTACATCAAGCCGGTGGCGACGAGACCAATCGCAACGGCACGATCGTCCTTGAAGCGCGCGGCGTCATAGAGATCGGCGGGCAAGCCATCGAGCTTGCCGCAGAAGCCGAGCTGGATCGCCTGGTACATCGGACCGTCGTCGACGATCGCGACGTCGATCTGCTGATTGCCCTTCTGCGCCTGGAGCTTTGCCAGCGTGTCGGTCGAGTTGCCGGCGACGTATTCGACCTTGACGCCGTTCTCCTTCTCGAAATTCGGGATCACCTCGTCGCGGATCGTCTTCTCGAACGAGCCGCCATAGCCGGCGACATAGAGCGTCTTCTGCTGTGCCGAGACGACCGACGGCGCAGCGGCGAGCGCCGCGATGCTGACCGCTGTGAGAAGGCTGAGAGTCTTCATAAGGACCAATCTCCAATACCGGGATGAGGTGACGTGTCGTCGATCAGACGGCCGAAGCGCACCCGCGTTCCCCTCGGCGCAAAATACCGATCCGAACAGGGCTCCGGCCCCTGCTCGCGGATTTTGGTGCGACCGGCGGGCTTTGGGCCCCGATCTGCCGAAAAAGCGGGCTGTCTCCAGCACTGATGAAAAAGATCGCAGAGCGAGACTTCCATCGTCCAATGAATAATGGCACCCTCTGCATGCCGAAATGTTATGAATAGAGAACTGGATGGCGCGGATCAATTCGCGGCAGGTGGAAGCCTTCCGCGCGATGATGCTGACCGGCAGCGTGACCGAGGCCGCGAAGCTGATGGTCGTGACGCAGCCGGCGGTCAGCCGGTTGCTCCGCGATTTCC
The DNA here is from genome assembly GCF_030160715.1 of Bradyrhizobium iriomotense. Classification (GTDB taxonomy): domain Bacteria; phylum Pseudomonadota; class Alphaproteobacteria; order Rhizobiales; family Xanthobacteraceae; genus Bradyrhizobium; species Bradyrhizobium iriomotense. Next base: position 57,831 of record NZ_BSOW01000001.1, on the reverse strand, counting down.
AGGCGCTGCTGAAGATGGAGCTGTTCGAGCGGCGCGGCACCGGCCTGGTGCCGACCGCGGCCGCAACTGCGCTCTACACCGAAGTCGAGCGGTCCTTCGTCGGCCTCGAACGCATCACCGCCGCCGCCGAGGAGATCCGCGGCCGTCGCACCGGCTCATTGCGGATCGCAGCGCTCCCGGCGCTCGCGAACGGTTACCTGCCGCGGCTCGCCGGACATTTCCTGAAAGAGCGGCCCAACCTCAACCTCGCCTTCTTCGGCGTGATCTCGCCGATCGTGGTCGACTGGGTGCTGAACAATCAGTGCGACATCGGCTTTGCCGAGGTGCCGATCGCCCATTCCGGCCTGCCGAGCCTGCGGCTGCCGGCGCTGGCGCGCGTCGCGGTGCTGCCGGCCGGACATCGTCTCGCGGACAAGGAAGTCTTGGAGCCGCGCGATTTCGAGGGCGAGACGTTCATCTCGCTCTCGGCGGGATCGGCGAGCCGGCACCTCGTCGACCAGGTCTTCCACCGCAGCGACGTCCGCCGCGTGCTGCGCGTCGAGACCACGCTGTCGGAGATCATGTGCGGAATGGTGTCGTCGGGGCTTGGGGTCGCGATCTGCGATCCTTTCACCGCTCAGGAATTTTCGACCCGCGGAGTCATCGTGCGCCGCTTCCTGCCACGCATCGACTTCGAATTCTCCGCGGTCTTTCCCGCCCAGCGCAGCCCCTCGCCGGTAGCGCTCGATCTGGTCGAGGCGCTACGGCGCGCGCTGGAGGAGATAGAGGGGTGATCCGAGAGACGGGACTCAGGATCGATCATGCACGGTCTTTTTACGGCGCGTTCCGGTTCCAGCTATCGTAAAGCACTTTCCAGGCACCGTGTTCGCGCTTCCAGACCACGAGGTACTTTGCGGTGTTCTTGGGATCATTGGGTTTCGCATCCGGCGCGAAATGGACCAGGCCGAAGTCAGAAGCCATATCGCCTCCGCTCGCGATATCGATGCGTGTGGGCCTGAAATCCAGATACATGTCGGGCGCCGCCTTGTAGATTGCTTCCCAACTGGCGCGGATGGCTGGGTGTCCGTGGGCGGGCGGTTGATCCGGCCACACCAGCGAGCCGTCGGTGGCGTAGAACTCCATCACACGATCCATATTCTTTGCGGTTGCCGCTTCGCTCCATTTCTTGTCGAGCTCCCTGATCGCCGCTTCCTCCGCGTCATGTTTCTTAGACATCGTGATACTCCCTGGTAGGCTCAGGCTTTTTGAACGGTTCGGAATTGTCGCGCAGGCGGGGCGCCGCGAAGTTCGGCCAGAAGTTGGGCGGCTTCTCTCAAATCCCTGGTGTCGCGCCCTTCGGTGAACCATTCATAAACGGGCGCCAGCACTGCAAATGCTTCAGCCTGATTGCTTCGGCTCGCCAAAAGGCGCGCGAGCGTGGTCGCGGTGCGCAGCTCCCAGGATTTTGCGCGCTGGTCACGAGCGACCGTCAAGGACTTGCGCAAGGTCGCCTCGGCTTGGTCAGGTTCGCTTCTCAAGATCAATATCCGGCCCCGGAGGCGCAGCACCTCGGCATAGTGCGACCGTTCCTCGCCGGCTTCGATGCGGACGACACTTTCCTCGATGAGGCTCCAGGCGCCATCGAGGTCTCCGGTTAACGCCAGCGCTTCCGAGCGCAGAGCCCTGAGATACCAGATCCAGATCCGGTGCCCCGTCTGCATCAGACGCTCGATACCGTGATCCAGCTGCGTCAAGGCCTCTGCCAAACGCCCGCTGCGCAGCCACGCCACCCCGCGGCTGATCTCGGCCATGATTTCGCCAAGCAACGGGATGCCGTGCTCCTTGCTGATGCGTTCGGCCTCGTCGGTACGTTGCAGCAGCGCATCGGAATCGCAGAGATAGTCGAACAATTGGGCGCCCAGCGTGAGCGCGAAGGCAAGGTCGAACGGATGGCCACGGCGCCGGGCGTTGGCCTCGGTCGCCTGGTTCGCCGCCAGCGCTTGATCGGGATAACCCATCATCCAGAGGAACTGGGCGCGATAAACGCCTTCGCCGGTGAACGGGTCAGTGTTGGTGAGCGCCACCAAGCCCCAATGCCGCTTCGGGTCGTAAAGTCTGTGCACCTCATTGCCGGATCGGCGCGCCGCTTCGAATTCGCCGAGCCAGTAACGGCAGGCGGAAGCTGCGCGATGTCCGACGATTTCCAAGCCGTCGTCGCCGAGTTCTGCCCCGGCCTTCAATAGTCTGTCAGCCCAGCGGAGGGATTCCGTTAGCTGGTCCACGCACATATAGTGCACCGATAACGCGTTCAAAATCGGCAAGTAGGCCTTCGTTTGCCTGAGCGACTGCGCGAGCCTCCATGCTGGTTTGAGAACATCGCTGACCTCGGCCTGCCCCCAACCGCGCTGCGCCACTATCGTTGGCCCGAGCGCGGTTCTTAGCGAGATTTCCATAAGGTCGCGCGCTTCTGATGGCTGAAGCTTCGATACCGCCGACATGCCAGTCCGCAAATGGGTGACTGCTTCGGGCAAGGCAAATCGCCCGATCGCGGCTTCGCCCGCCCGCAGCCATAGCGGCGCGGCGACATGATAGCACTCCGCCGCGGTGTGATGAAAGGCGAGCAATTCCGGGGCGGAGTCGCGCGTCGCCGGCCAGCGTTCCTCCAGGAGATGGGCGACATCACCGTGCAGCTTCCGACGTTGACTTTTCAGGAGAGATTCATAGGCGGCATCCTGAACAAGGGCGTGGGAGAACGTATACACAGCGTGGGGGATCTCCCCATGGCACGTCGCCAGCCCGGACGAGATCAAGTGTCGTAGTCCATCGCTCAGCGCTCCCTCGCTCTTCAGCTCTAACCCGGCGAGCAGTTCATAACTGAACTCGCGGCCGATGACCGAACCCACCTGGGCGATTTTCTTGCTCACCTCTACCCTATCGAGGCGCGCCATCAGCGAGTCGCGTAGGGTCTCGGGGATCGTGATGTTGGCCGACGATCCAGCATAGGCGTACCGGTCGCCCTCGAGGATCAGGTCGCCGGACTCCATGATGGTTTTCGTCAGCTCTTCAACGAACAGGGGAACGCCGTCGGCCTTGGCAACAATCTGAGCAGCAAGGCCAGGCGGCAGCGCCTTCCGCCCGACGACATTCGCGACGAGCGAACTGCTCTGCGCCGGGGTGAACTTGGCCAAACCTATCGCGGTTACGGCAGAGTGATCCGTCCATGACGCTCTAAATTCAGGGCGCGCTGTGACGACGAGCAAAGTCGGAATGTCGGCCAGCACATCGATAAAGCGTCCAAGCAGGTCGAGCGTCGTCGGGTCAGCCCAGTGAGCGTCCTCGAACAGAATAAGGGCAGGTCCCGCGCGCGCCTCGGCCCGGACGATCTCGATCAACACTCGCATCGTCTCTTCCTTGGCGACCTTGGGGGAAACGAGAATCTCCCCGTAGCGCTCCTGGTAGGGAACCGAGAGCAACGCTGCGACAAAGCGCATGTCTTCCCGCGCGAGGCCCAGTCGGTTGACGAGCCGCGCCTCGAGCTGGGCCAACTGGATCTGCGCACCTTTGTTGCGAACCGGAACGAACCCCCGTTCGAACGACGAACGGATAGGATAGAAAGCGCTATTGACGAAGAACGGCGAGCATTGAAACAGCTGAGTTTGGACGGGTTCGTCCTGGAGGCGTTCGCGCAGCGCACTGACCATTCGGCTCTTGCCAATACCGGCTTCCCCGCGCAGCAGGATCGCCCGCCCCGAACGCGCCTCTTTCACCTGCCGCCACATCTCTATCAATGTCGATAGCTCTGCATCACGCCCGACAATGGGCGTGAGTCCGCGCTTCGTTGCTGCTTCAAAGCGGCTCTCGGCCTCACTCAAGCCGAGTACGTGATAGACCTTCGTAGAGTCGCCGACGCCCTTCAGATCCTTCTCTCCTAGATCCTCATATTCGAACTCCCCGGCCGCCAACCGGCGCACGCTTTCGCTCACCACGACGGAGCCCGGTTTGGCGACCGTCTGAAGGCGGGAAGCCAGGTTCATGGTTTCGCCGAACGCGTTCCGTTCGCCGGAGGCGACCACAATGATGCCTGAAGCGATACCGATGCGAACCTGCAGCCGCTCAACGCCTTTGATGTCGAGTCGTGCGATGGCCTCGACGATATCCAACCCGGCGCGAATGGCGCGTTCAGCCTCGGATTCGTGCGCCAGTGGGAAGCCGAAAAAAGCGACGACGCCATCGCCCAGCATCCTGAAGACGTAGCCCTCGTAACGATTTACGCAGGTCGTGCAGGCCTCTTCGTAGGCGCGAAGGATGATCTGCTGCGCTTCAGGATCGAACTTGTAGGCAAGCTTGGTAGACTCCACCATGTCGCAGAACAGTACCGTCAACTGGCGGCGCTCACCTGTCGCCGTCCCGGCCTGCGCGGCCGGTTCGTTGAGCGCCTTTCCCTCACCCAGGACACTGAGGATTCGCTTGCGCGGCCCGAACGGGATACCAAGCTCCTTGAGATCACTGTCGGTCAGAATCCGAAGGGTCGCGAGATCAACCTCGTTTTCCTCGAAGACTTCAATGAAGCGTTCGAGATCGTGTGACTTGAGCCATTCCAAGAGGGAGGCGGCTCTCATGACGGCGCTCCGCCCTGCTGTCGGACCAAGACGCCATGATTGACGAGCCAGCCTGCGATCGCCATGCCGGATTTGAGCGGCATGTGGTTCGACCAGAATTGCGCGATCTGCAGTGGCGTCTTGCCCGGCGGTAGTTTTTGCAGCAGTGGCGCAAGTTCTCGCCCCCCGAGAAACACCAGCGGGCTTCCAAGGCGCGGATGATGTAAGGCCGAGGCGAGGCTGACAAAGTCACCCCGCAGACAGGGCGTGCGGACGAACTCCAGTTCGGGCGACAGCTCGACGGGCGTCATTGCCAAAGCGCTGGCGTCGAATGCCGGAAGCGGTGGGAGTTCCCTCGTCTCGATCGGGGCCGAGCGTTGGCGCCAGAACGGGCGATCGCATTGATCCGCGACAGCGCGATAGTGCTCGGCGGTCCAGCGGCGGTGTCGCTCCGATGCATCGCTCAGCTGCGCGCCATAAAACTCCAGAGCGGCGGCGGTCATTTCGCGCCGGCCCAGCAGGGTGTTGGCGACGATGGCGCCGGAAAGCGCGGTCTGGATCGCCTTTTGAACACCACTCGATGAAATCGGATCGATAGCAAGCGCCGCGTCCCCTAACTGAATTTGTGTTGGCGCCACACAGTCGCTGCTGAGATAGGGCGTCGCGTCGATGGCGCGCGCGGGGGCGACGAGCTCGGCGTCGCGACAGTCCGCCATCAGACCGGAGCGATCGATGAGCCCCAGAAAGCGCTCCGACAGATTGGAGCCCGGAGCCGACCTGAACCGGTCGGGATCGACAAACACCAGCGTATTATAGGTTCCATCGGGCAAGGGAACGCCCCAATACCAAACGTCCTCGCCCGCCTCGATCCACGGCGCGGTCCGCCCGCTTGCGCCGCGCCAATAGCCATACACCGCCAGCGTGGACGCACCGGTCCTGGTTTGACGGCGTGGTGAAACGCCGCGCCGTCCGCTGGCATTGGCCACGAAGTCGGCAGTTAGATGCCTGGAGGTACCGTCGGCGTCGAGGGTCAGCCGCCATTTCGCGCCGTCCCAAACTTGTTCGAGGACATGCGCGGGTTGATGAACCCGCGCCCCCAAGGCCCGCGCGCGCTCCAGCAAGCGCAGATCGAACTCGCCGCGGTCGACCAGGAGGCGTTCCTCTCTGGTATCCTCACGGAATTGCGGTCCGTCGGCCCATTTTACCCAGACACCTTTCACTCTGGGAAAACCCGCCGCCTCCACCGTCTCATGCATATCGGCCGCCCTGAGCAGCGTCATTACGCCGGGACTCAAGGACTCGCCCAGATGCCTGCGCGGGAATGGCTTCCGTTCGATCAGATGAACCTGATGTCCGAGTTGGGCCATTCGCGCAGCGAATGTGCTGCCGGCAGGCCCCGCTCCGATGACGCAGATGTCAGCCATGGTCCGATCCTGTCAGGCCGAGCCTAGCCGTTCCTGGGTCGGACGACAGCCGAAAATAGGCCTCAAGGCAATAATGCAGCCAGGCACGGATGTAGTCGCAAGCCGGCCGCCCGCGCCGGATGACTTCGTGGTGGCAGCCCCCGCCGCAGAGATAGCGCGCCCAGCAGGATTTGCAGGGCTCCTGCCGGTGGACATGTCTCGTTGCAAGCCAGTCAGCCTGGCGAGAAAGGTCAACGCCGTCGTCGAGCGAGCCCATCGCGCCAATCTCATCTCCGACAAAACGGTGGCAGGCGGAAAGTTCGCCTTCGGCGGACACGCCGAGGTAGCCGGCGCCTGCGCCGCAGGGATAGGGGCGATGCGTTCCGCGGTGGATCTCCCGCATCGCATTGACCATGTTGGCGAAGGGATAGCGCCGGCCGCTGCGCGAAGCGCGCTCGAACTCCCGCCCGCAATCGATCATTTCCCCCAGCATGAGTTCGAGATCCCCGGACTGCATTTCGCCTTCGGCGTTGGGCGCGTTCAGCACGGGGGAAAAGCCGACGCTGTGAAAGCCGGCGGCAATAAACGTGTCGAGCGTCCGGCGCAGGGAAAGGTTTCGGGGCGTCACCGTCACCCGCGCCGAAACCTGCATCCTTCGCTGCATCTTCAAAAGCGGCGCGACGCGTTTCATCACGGCGTCATAACTGCCGCCGCCGCCTTTGAAAGGACGCAGGGCATCATGGGCCTCCCGCGGGCCATCGATGCTGATGGTGACCGCAAAACCATGCTCCTCGAAGAAGCGCCCGTCGTCCTCGCTCAGCAACGTACCGTTGGTAGTGATCGAGAAGGTGATCTTCGCCTCGCGGCCCTCGGCAAGCTCCACGGCGTGCCGTGTGGCGGCCTGCAACACTTTGCGATTGACCAGCGGCTCTCCGCCGAGAAACGCGAGATTGAGGCGGGCCCCCGGTTGGGCGGTACCCACCAGCAGGTCCACCGCGCGAAGTGCCTCACCAAGCTCCATGTTCTTGGCGGTCCCGCCGAACTCGCCTTGCTGGGCGTAACAATAGGTGCAGCCGAGATTGCATTTCTGTGCGATCGCCAACGAAAGCGCATGAATCGCCGGCGCGGGAAGCGGCGCATCGTCGATCAACGGCGGCTCGCCGATGCCGATACTGGACAAAACCTCGCTCACCCGGTCGGCCGCGATCGCGGCGCCGAGGCGGGCGAACAGGTCAGGCTCGACGTCGAACAGCCGGCTGCCGTTGGCCACGAACAGATGATGGCCGGCCTCGCTTTCAAGCAGATGGATGTCGGGTGAGCGCGGCGCGCCGGCGGCCATGAAACGCGTCGCGACGGCTGAGGGCATTGCAAACGTGTCCATGCCCATGGGGATCACTTTTTCTTCGGGAGCTCAGAGTCATCGGGCTTGTAGTCCCGTCCCCCCACCTGGAATTTAAGGATGCGCTCCCATTCCTTGAACAGGTCGTCGTACATGATGAGCCGCGAGTCCTGGTAATCGTCCGGAAGGTAGTCGCCGGTGCGTTCCTTCTGCAGCCAATTGTCGCCGCGGCTCGTCCCGTCCGGCCCGATGGTGACATTGACATAGTCGGGCCGGCTGGAGGCCCAGTAGTAGCAGGAGCATTCGCGAAAATCGTTCTGCCAGGGCGAGCACAAGCCCTGGGTCAACTCGCCCGCTTCCGCCAGCGTTTCCGAAACGACCGCCGAGCCGTCTTCAAAGAAATTGCGGATCTTTAATTGCCGCTCAATTGTCTTCACCTGATATTCGGGATTCTCGGTTTCCTCGGAGTCCTCATCGGGGTCACCTTCAGGATATTTGCGCAGAGCAGTGCGAGGGCCCCATTTTTCGTCACTAAAAACACAGGTGACCTTTTCACCCGCCTTGTCAGTCAGAACGCGCGCAAGACTGTTCGACCACTCCATGCAAATCACGCCCTGCGGGTTGTCCTCGTTGGTTTCGACGGCCGAGCCAATCGGGTTCGATGTTTTTGGTCCCTTGATCCTGGTGACTACCTTGTGACCATCTATCATGAGCAGCCGGCGTCCCCGCAATTGCCGAAACTCAGGATCGGCGTCGACGACCAGGTTGTCGTGCTCGACCAGCGTGATTCCAGCAAACAGCCGGCGCCAGACCGCACGAAAATCGAACTCGAGGCCTGGACAGCAGTTGCCGATGGCCGTGATCGGGTGTGAACTGATTGGATTGCCCGCCGCCTTGTACAGCAGCTCTGCGCTCTTATTCACCGGGCGCAGCCGGACAAGCCTATCCGCGTCGATTGTTTGCAAAGGCGGAGGTGGCTCCTGCTTGGCCCCCTGGCGCGAATTGTCCTTCGATGCCGGGGGCGCCTCCGACGATGAGGAAGGAACATCCTTCGACGCGGCCATCTTTGGCGGCCCGATCTTTTCGATCGCCTTGATCTGTCGGCGCGTCAAAGCGAGATAATTACTGTCGGCGCCACACATGAGCGCCGGCATCTTGCGCCGTCCGTCATCGGTCAGATCGGCGACCTCTTCGGGCTGCCGAAGCAGCTTTGCGAACCAGGCGACGCTCCCGCTCGTCACAGCAGCGAAGACGCGTTGATGCAATGCCATGATGGCGTGCGTGTCCGCCGCAGGTGGCGAAAACACGGGCCGCAGTGGGCGTTGATTGCCGAACGCCTCTTCGGCCGGCATGGTATCGAGGTCGATGCCGTCGCGACCTCTGAATGGATTGCCGTTCATGACGGCGACGTTCATGAAGCGGACGGTTTCGAACGCCCGCCGCACGACCTCCAAAGCGCGCTCGCGCGAATCGCCTGCGATCTCGACGCCTTCGCGCGCCTGTTCGAGATCGTCAAGAAGATTGCGAACAAACAACGTGTCGGGCGCGTAATGCGGTGGCGCGACGCCGATGCGCGCCTTTGCGCGTAAAGTCTTGCCGGATATTGTGAGTTTCGCTCGCACGAACCCGTCGCAGGCATCATCGAAATAGCCTCGACTCTGGGCCTTCTTCTGCTTGAGCCATGGCGGCGCAGGCGGAATGATCGCGAACAGATCGGGGGGCACGGTATCGATATCGTGCTCCTTCGCCTCCCCGCCTTCATGCTCCCAAAGCACCCAAGACTTGAACTCGTCCTTGGCCTTGGACTTTGGCTTGGCATCCTCACCCGAGTATTTGTAAACGCGCGCAGCCAGGAACGTTTCGTCCAGCTGGTGATCCGGGGGCTGCTCGGGGCCGTAGATGCGCCCGGCCGCCGGCGTGAAGCGCAAGCGGATGTGAGGATACTTCTTGTTGGGCTTGATGTAGCGCACCTCGCCGAAGTCGATCGAAGCGTCGGCGACAAAGTTTTTGCACGTACCCTCAAGCTTCTGAACCGCATGGTCTGAAAACCACTTGGTTTCTGCCTTGACTTTATCCAGCTCGTTGTTGGTGCGCCGGAACACCTTGCGATTTTCGACCTCGATGCGCCATTCCAGCTTGGCTTTCCTCAACATGTCTTGATCGAGGTGGACAAAACGGCCGTCATCAAGTTCGCCCCACAGTTCGAAGAACGGCGCCACCGGGCGGACCTTGCCGTCCTGCTTGAAAATGATTGTCTCCGGCGTCTTCTCCCCCGTGATCTCGCCGTCCGCCGAAACCTGAAACGTCGGCTCGGGCACGATACGACGATACCCGAGCGGGTCATCGTCCGCCTTCGGCGATTCAAGCGTGTAACTGTCGACCGGTTCCGGGTGCGAGCCAAAACGCGCAAAGGCTAAAGGCGGCAGGATCGCAATTCTGGTGATCGTCATCGAACTAGCCCCCCAGTCTACCGGAGACCATCAAAAACGGCGTTGATCCATTCAAGCGCGCCCCTGTCGGCTTGCATCAATGCCGCAAGGTAGTTTCTCGCTGCGGGCCTGGTCTCCACAGCGCATGCATGTTTCTTGTCGCTGAGCAGCTTCTTGCAAAGCTCCTGCGATGTTGCGATCGCCTCCCTGTGAATCCGCCAGGTATCGCGCTCGTTGGGCGGAAGCGCCACGCGGAAAGGCATCTCGAATGGTGGCCCGGCGCGCGGACTTTTCGGATTTTGCAGATCCGTCAGATCTTGATCATCTTTCAACGGCGACTTGACGAGAATTTCAGCAATCGCCTTTAGATTGTACATCTCGCCGAACACGCGGTGGATGATTTGTCCGCGCAGATGCGCCGTTGCCGGCGGCGGATGCCGTCTGGTCAGCGCGAGCGCATGCAGCAGCCAGGTCAGCAGCATGCGATATCGAACATTGAAAAGCCCCGCCCACCGGCGCGACCGCCTGCTTTCGATCTTGGTCCTGCCTGCAGATGCGTGCGCCGAACAGCGGTTTTCCGAATAGTCGCTCGACGGGTTGAACGGAACGTTCCAGCTGAACTCACTCGCATCCTTGTGGTTGCGAAGCTCCTCGTACATCGCGTGGAAGCGCTCGTAATGGCTTTTTTCTTCAGTTTTTGTGCTTTGAATATAGGGGCGGACCGCTCGCAGGATATTGCTGCCTCCCAACAATTCTTCAACCGCAACGAGGCCTTCGCCCTGCTCGGAAAGCTGTGCCAGAGCGAGAATGGCCTGCTCTCGGGTCGTGACTTTGCTGATGAAGAGGTTGGCCCGTTCGGAGCCTGTTTGCGCGGCGACCTCCGCAGTTGTCGTCTTCGGCGCAGGTTCGCCGCGGTAGCTGCGCCCCCAATCATCCCAGCTCATCTGGCCGAAAGCGGCGTCGACAAAGCAGTGGTCCGGGATCTTCTCGGGATCGCCGAGGATCTCGACGATCCGGTGGTAAAGCTCCCCGACGTGTCTGACTTCGTCCCCTTCGACTTCGTCCCCGAAGCTTTCTCCTTGCTGCTCGACGTGCGCCTCCGCGGCCGCGCGAATTGCAGCGTACTGTTCAGGGCAATCCTTCTCCAGACCCACGGGCATTTCTGCATAGCAATAGCAGGCCAGGGAGCCGTGGGTCAGGCGCTCGAGCTGAAACGGAAAGGCCTGGAACGGCGTGTGAAAGGGGTAGTCCTCGCGGTCGATGTTGATGGGACCGCCAAGCAGCGCCAGGACGTTCTGCACCGTCAGCAGATGTCCCATTTCCTCGCGCGCGATCAGCAACAGAATCTCGCGCCAGCGCCGCGCCTGCTCGACATCGTCGCGCAGCGAATAGGCCGCGTACAGATACTGCACCATGAGGGCATGCTCGATCGATGCCCCCATCTGCAAGAGCACGAGCAGATGTTCGTACCAGGAAAGTTCTCGGCTTTTTTCGATCTGACGCTCTAGACGTTGCTGCACAACAGTCCTCCCCAAGCAAGCAGAGCCTAGCTCACATCATCTCCCCGAAAATCGACGGCATGCTCAACCAGCATATCCCAACGATCGGTTCCACACCACCACAAGGTGAATCGTGCGTCGTCACAACGCGATCGCAGTGCAGGCCCTATTGTCCGCCCTGCAGGGCCTGCCTTGGACGTTGCCGCGACAAAGCTCGAACTGCTGGCAGGTCAGGACTTCGCGCTCGTCCGACGTGGAGCCGACCGCTTCCGTCCCCACCTCGGCCGGGAGCTGGACGACGCCACGATCGCTCATCGTCTTGCGCGGCGCGGCCTCGAGCTAGGTGATGGCCGGCTTCGGCCTGGCGACCGGGGCGTGGGGAATGCAATGCACTTGCGGCGCATTGGCGGCTCGAAAGGCCGGGAGGGCCGAGAAAAATTAGTGCAGCAAAATCAATGGTGGGGGAGGCAGGACTCGAACCTGCGAAGCCATGAGGCGGCTGATTTACAGTCAGCTCCCTTTGCCACTCGGGACACTCCCCCGCTCGACGGCAGCACAATCGGACCGGACCTTGCCGGCGGACCGAAACGGCCATGGAGACGTGAAGGCCGCGACTGCCCGAAGGGACACGGGGCGCGACCGGGCGCGTTTATGGGCGAAGCGGCGGGGCAAAGTCAACCGAGCTGAGCAGCTAAAATGGCCTCTTTGGACACCCAAATTGCCAACTTTCGGAACCCGTGAGACAAGCGAGCGCATGAACGATCGCAAATTCGGTCCCAGACCCCGGCGCGGCGGGGCTAAGCCCTTCAACAAAGGCGCAAAATCGGCGTCCCGGCCGGCTTGGCGCGACCGCGATTCGGCAACCGACGGACCGGTCATCCTCTATGGCTGGCACACGGTCACCATGGCGCTGCAAAATCCGGAACGGCGGATCCGCAAGCTCACGCTGACCGAGAATGCGGCCCGCCGTCTCGCCGAGGAGAATATCGAGACCCGCATCGCCCCCGAGATCGTCCGTCCCCAGGAAATCGACCGGTTGCTGTCGCCAGATGCCGTGCACCAGGGCCTGCTCGCGGAGGCCGATCCCCTGCCCTCGCCCGACATCGAGACCCTGGCGCAGGAAGGCATGGTACTGGTGCTCGACCAGATCACCGACCCGCACAATGTCGGCGCGATCCTGCGCTCCGCCGCGGCCTTCGCCGTAAAAGCGATCGTCACCACCGCGCGCCACAGCCCCGAGGCGACCGGCGTGCTGGCGAAAGCCGCCTCCGGCGCGCTCGAGCTCGTGCCGATCGTGACCGTGCAAAATCTCGCCCGCGCGCTGACCGCGCTCAACGAGCGCGGCTTCCAGACCGTCGGCCTCGACAGCCAGGGTAGCGAGGACCTCTCCGAGGTCGCCTTGCGCGAGCCGCTTGCGCTGGTGCTCGGCGCTGAGGGTAAGGGCCTGCGGCAATTGACGCGCGAAACATGCAGCGTGGTGGCCAGGCTTGACATGCCCGGCGAGATCAAGAGCCTCAACGTCTCCAACGCCGCCGTGCTGTCGCTGTATGTCGGCGCGAGCCGGCTCGGGCTGATGAAGCGCTGAGTTCGAGGCAGAACAAAACGCCCGTCCGCGTGATGCGAACGGGCGTCTCGAAACTCAACTCAACCGATCAGGCGATCAGTAATAGCGGCGCAGCACGCGGTGACCGTAGTAGTACGGCGAGTGGCGGTGTGCGTAGCCATAGCGCGGGCCGTAGCCATAGTGCACGCGCGGCAGATAGCCGTAGCGCGGACCGTAGCCGTAGCGATACGGACGGTAATACGGCCGGTGGTAATAGTGGGAATAGGCAGGCGCTGCGACGGCCGCGCCATAGCCGTAAGACCGCGGGCCATAGTTGACGACGGCGTCCTCACGGTAGGTCGGATACGGCGCGAACGCGCCGGGGCCGGTGTAGGTCGGGCCCTGGTTGACGTAGTAATACTGGGTGGTCGGCTCGGCGAGGCGATCAAAGCCCCAGCCACCGCAACCGGTGTTGCAGCCCGAATAGACCGGTGCAACGGGCGCCGCGCAGGGGCTCCAGCCACAGGCCATGGCGGGCGCCGCCCCCACCACCATCACGGCTGCCGCCGCGACCAATCCTGAAATCATCTGACGCATTACTCTCTCCTGTCGATTTTCGTTTGTTGGATTTTGCTTGGGTATCGATCTGCCTGGACTTACCTGTGCAGTTCATGATCGCCGGGCACCTGCGCGTGAGGCGACGGGCGGAAACGACGATGCGGATCGACGTTGATCTGGGGAGCAAGGATCACCGGCGGCGGATCGGCCGGCACATCCACCTGCGGCGGCAGCGGCGCCGATTGCACGCCCCAGCTCCGGTAGTAGCTCTCGGCAGGCTGCGGCAATTTGCGATTCGTCGGCGGCTCGACCTCGAGGCGGCCATAGCCGGGCCGCAAGCCCATGCTCGGATAATAATGGCCGACATCGCTCGGCTGTCGCTCGCCGATGTAGCGCCCGCCATAGATCGTGGGCTGCACCTGCACGTTCTTCGCCAGCCCCCATTCGCCTTCGATGACGGTGTAGGAGGCATCGATGCCGTTGATGATGATCGGCACGGCGGGACGACCTGGAATCACGATGTCGAAGCCGTCGCCGGCAAGCGCCGTCACGGGCAGTCCGACCAAAAACGCAATGAGCGCGACAGCGCGCATGAAAGGGTCCCGGGTTAATCGGCCGAGAACCTATCCGATCGCCACAGTCAGAGTGTTAAGGCAGGCCGCTGAAATTCCGGTAAGCCTAACGCGTAAGGATTGGCGGGCGCTCAAATGCCGCGCCGGCGATATCGAAGCGTTAACGGCAACCGCTTGCCGGTCGCATGACGCCATTGCTGCGCGGTTGCGTGGCAGCAAACAAACATCCTGCACGGGTTCACGTCGATGTGACCCCACGGGCGACAAACCGCGGAACCACGGCCGGACGTCGCACTTACCCAAGGTCTCAACCACATGGAGCAAATACCATGACGAGCCTCAGGCTTCTTGGCGCGGCTGCGCTTCTCGCGTCCGCGCTGGCGACACCTGCCTTCGCGCAAATGGCCAACGATCCGAACCGCTGCGCGGGCCTCTTCCAGGATCCTGCTTGCCAGAACGTCGCCCCCGGCACCGCCACCGGCAGGCATTATCGTCACAGCCGTGCCGCCTACCGGCAGGCGCCTCCGAATGATCAGACCGGCTTCTGGCCGGCAGACGCGGCAGCGGCGACTGCCGGCGCCGCTGTCGGCACTGCGGCCGCCGTCACCGGTGCTGCTGTTGGCACCGCGGGCGCAATCGCAACCGCTCCGTTCGGAGGCTGGAACAATTCCTACGCCTCTTACGACCAGGGCGGTACCGGCTGGCACGGCGACTGGAACAGTTACGCCGCCCGCAACGGCATCGTTTGCAGGCCCGGCACCTGGATCAAGGGCGACGACGGTCGCCGCCATCTCTGCCAGTAGGACGCTCGCTTTCAGGCTGAAATGGCTCAGGCGGCCCTCGGGCCGCCTGTTTTTTTGATCGCTTGCACCCGAGCGGCGCTCCCTTGGTGCAGCGCCGGCGGGTTCTGGCACTTTCCGGACAAGTCTGGTATTGCGACCGCACGAAAGCGGACCTTGCCGGCGCCATGCCGGTGGTTTTTCGTGTTTCCTGAAAGTGGCCGGCTTAGCTCAGCGGTAGAGCAGCGGTTTTGTAAACCGAAGGTCGGGGGTTCAATCCCCTCAGCCGGCACCAGCTTCTTGACGCTCACCTCCTCGCCTCATCCATCGGACTTGACTGCACTGGCGGCACGATCGCGCAGCAGGTCGGCTTCGAGATCGATGACGATGTGGTGCAACAGACGCGCGGCAAGCGGATCCGTCACCTCCTGCGCCAAGATCCTGTAGCGGGCGATCTCGCTTTCACGCTCGTCGAAACCTGCATCTGTGACCATCGCTGCACCCTCCAGCAAACCTGACGCGAAGGGCCCGCAGATCGTTTCGCTAAAATTTTCCAATCATTCTTCATGGTTCACAGCTCGTAAATAATGCTGACTGGCGTTCGTCCCGCAGCAGGACAGTCTGGAGACGAGCATAAAAAAACGGCCTCAGCATCTGGGGGCCCTGGTGGAGGCGTAGTGCTGAGGCCGAACGTCCGCGCCGGTGTCAAAACGGCACGCCGGCAAGCTGCTCTGCTTCGCGGGTTCCCGCACTTGCTTATGTGAATCCGTTGCGTCCTGCTCATACTTCGCAGGCCTAGCCCAGCCTCACTTCCCCACCTCGAACGCCAGCAGCACGTTGCCGGCGGTGCCGCTCCATTGGCCGTAGCCGGAGTTGGTGTAGAGCATGCCGTCGACGATCACCGGACCCGGGCCGTCGATCGCGCCGCCTGACGCCGCAACGCCGTTAACGGCCTTGTAGGTCCGCGAGGTGTCGAACTCCCACAGCATTTTTGCATCCGCGGTCGCGTAGGCGCGCAAGTACCCGCTGACGCCACCGGAGAACACGACACCGGGAATCGCGCTGATTGCAGCTGACAGCGCGGGGCTGCATTGCGGGCGCTCGCCGCAAGCGACCGGCGGCACCTCCCAGGCGACCTTGCCGCTTCCCAAATCGAGTGCGAACAGCCCGCCGCCTTGCGTCGAGTCGAGCCGCCGGGTGCCGTCGCGCAGGAAGCGCACGTCGGAGATCGCGACATAGATGCGGTCCTGGTCCGCGGCCGAGCCCCATTCGCTGCCGCCGAGCGGACCGCCCTTCCCGATCCGCGTCTGCCAGAGGATCTTGCCCTCGTTGTCCGGATCGAGCGCGTGCACGACGCCCGATTTCTGGCCGATGACGATGACGCGCTTGCCGTCGCGCAGCTTCACCAGGATCGGCGACTGGCCGAAATCATGATCCGGCCCGTGATCATCAGGACAATTGGTCTGGTCGGCGGTGAAGCAGGCCACGACGAAGGCGTCCTTCGGCGAAGCCTGCTGTTTCCAGAGCAGCCGTCCGGTCGCAAGCTCGAACGCCAGCACGGCATCGCTGGTCGCGGCCGGCGGGTTCGAATAGGAGTTGCTGGTCGCGACATAGATCGCCTTCCGCTCGGTGTCGATCGTCGGCGCAGACCAGATTGCGGCGCCGGACGGACCATAAAGCTGCGTGCCGCGCGCATTCCTCGTCGTCGGTTGCGGCACCTCGGGGATCGTGTAGGCCTTCCAGATCAGCTTGCCCGTCGCGGCCTCCAGCGCGACGAGGCTGCCGCGGAAGGTGCAGCATTCGTAATTCGGCTGCGATCCAGCCGCCTCCTCGAGCGAGGACACCGGCACGTAGAGCACGCCGGAATAAAGCACCGGGGCGCCGGTGATCCGACCGGCCGGGTGCTCTTCAACGTTCACTTTCCAGATCAGCGCGCCGGTCAGCGCATTGACGGCATAGACGTTGGCGCGGCCATCGCCGAAGAATATCGCGAACTGATCCGTGCCCGGGACCTGCCCGAAGCTGATCGCCGCGCGGACCGTGAGGTCGGGTGCAAACGTCCACACCGTGCAGCCGCTCTTCGCATCGAGCGCCCGCACCTTGCGATCGGAGCCGCCGACGAATAACAGCCCGCCGACGACCGTCGGCTGCGCAAAGGCGAGCGTCGCGCCGGGAAACGCATACGCCCATTTCAACGTCAGATGCGGCACCTGCTCCGCCGTCATCCCGGCCGGCTGGAAACGGCTGTTGTTGAGATCGGCGCCCCAGCCATTCCAGTGCGGCCCGTCGATGTCTTGAGGAAAAGCGGTGACGGCCTGCGTGCAGCGGCCGGACGCGTCGGCGGCCGCAGCCGCGCCGCTCACCGCCGCCTTGCCGGTGACGAAGGATGCGATCGCCTTGCGCTCGTCATCGCTGCGCCCCTGCGCCATCGCCGCCATGCTGCCGGTGCTGAGTGTCGCCAACACCTGCTCGAACGACATCGCCTGCATCGCACTGCGAGGCGGCACCCGGCTCTGCGCGGCGCTGCTATCGTGGCATTGCGCGCAATGCGTGGCATAGAGCGCGGCGCCATCCTGTTGCGCAATCGCGGGAGCACCGCAGGAGATCAGCAATAAGGCCACGATTGCGTTCAGCTTCATCGTTCACACCCCAGCAAGAGCAGCGAAGCGAAATTCCGTCACGCAAAGCGAAGTGTAGTGCGAAGGCCTCGGAGAGAGCAACAGACGTCGCGGCGACGCCCGTCACAAGGCCTTCGCAATGTCTCCTGTCTCATCGGGCAGATCGGCAAGACGCCACAGCCCGAGGCTCTTGTCCCGCCAGCCGCCTCCGCCCTCCTCGCAACGCTCGTTGATCACCTCCAGCGGCGCCGGCCAGCCGAACGGCGCCCGCTCGAGATTCAATGCGCGCCAGTCGCCATCCTCGCAGTCGAAATTGTCCCGCCATTCCGGAAAAGTGGTGGCGAGCAGAAAACGCGCACCGCTGGCGCGGAAACGCGCCAGCGCGCGGGAGATGTTCTGAAAGCTCAGATGCACGAGGCAATCCCGGCACAGGATGACGTCGGCCCGAGGCAGTTCATCCCGCGTGATGTCAGCGCTGATGAAGCGGCCCAGGAGCTCGCCCTGCGCAACCCGCCGGCGGTTGGCTTCGATCAGCGACGGCACGATATCGACGCCGATATAGTCGACGTCGAGCCTGCATCCGCCGATCCAGCCGGCATCCCCGCAGGGCGCATCGAGCAGCGAACGCACGCCGAGGCGCCGCAGCAAAGGCGGCAGCGCTGCCCTGATCGCGGCGGTGGCCGGGTCTTCGGAGCCAAGCCCCGACACCGAGGTCGGAGCGCCCCACAGATTGGTACGGACGATGCGGTCAAACCGTCCGGCAAGATCGAGACCGGCAAAACTCTCGCGGTCGGCGAGGAAGCGCCGATGGGCGAGCACAAGTGGACGATCGGAAGACATTGGGCATGACCTCAAGCGAATTCCAGGCAAGTCAAATTTCCGTCGCAGGCACACTATACAGGCCACACCTCCCGATGAGTATCCGCTGGAAAAGAGTTGCTGATGATCACGCGACGAACCACCCTTGCAGGCTTGGCCCTGCTCTCGCTGTCACCCGTAGCGCGCGCTGAGCCCGGCGACGACGCCTTGACGCGTCATGCCGCGGAGGCTTCCGGAAAACGCCCCGCCGTGATCCTGCTGCACGGCGAAGCCGACCAGAACGTCTCGATCGCGAACGGACGGAAATTGATCGAGCTTGCGAGGTCCGTCGGTGCCGAGGCCGAGTTCGTACCCTATCCCGGCAAGCCCCACGGCTTTGACTTCTCCGATACCGATCCGATGGCTGCGGATGCGATCGACCGCGTCAGCCGGTTCTTTCAGGCACGGCTCGCCGACTTAGGGCGCTGACTACACGCTGGATCAAAGTTCAGTTAGAGTGCGCAATCCCATGCGCCCCTATTCCAGCCAGGAAAGAGCCAAGATCACCGCAGGTGCGGTCGCGGCCGTCGTTGCGACGGGCATGCTGTTCGTGGTCGCGCTGGCTCTTCTGATTGTGCGTTAAGGTCTGCGGCGCCGGCGGCGCAAGGCCGCCGGGTCACCGGTGCCCCCACGCCTAGCCGGCGCGCACCGTCGACAGGAATTTGCCGACTTCGAGCTTCAGCCGGTTGCTGTCGGTCGCCAGCATCTTCGCGGTCGAGAGCACCTGCGAGGAGGCCGAGCCGGTCTCGGCGGCGCCGCGCTGCACGTCGCCGATGTTCGAGGACACCTGCTGGGTGCCGCGGGCGGCCTGCTGAACGTTGCGCGCGATCTCCTGCGTCGCGGCGCCCTGCTCTTCCACCGCCGCGGCAATCGTCGAAGAGACTTCCGACAGCCGCTCGATGGTTGCCGAGATCTCGCGGATCGCCGTCACAGAATCCTGGGTGGCGGTCTGGATGCCGGAAATCTGCTGGCCGATTTCGCCAGTCGCCTTCGCGGTCTGCTCGGCCAGCGACTTGACCTCGGAGGCGACCACCGCAAAGCCGCGACCGGCCTCGCCTGCGCGCGCGGCCTCGATGGTGGCGTTCAGCGCAAGCAGGTTGGTCTGGCCGGCAATCGTGTTGATCAGCTCGACGACGTCGCCGATCCGCGTCGCCGCGGTCGAGAGCTGGCTGACCCGCTCGGTCGTCGAGCGCGCCTGGCCCACCGCGTCGATCGCCATCCGCGCGGATTCCTGCACCTGGCGGCTGATCTCGTTGACCGAGGACGACAGCTCCTCGGTCGCGGAGGCAACCGACTGGACGTTGCCGGTGGCTTCGCCCGAGGCGACAGCCACGACCGATGTCAGCTCCTGCGCGCGCTGCGCCGTGGTCGCGAGCGTCGAGGAGGACGCTTCGAGCTCGGTGGAGGCGGAGCCGACGGTATCGACGATCTCCCCAACCGCGCGCTCGAACCCGTCGGCGAGATCGACCATGTCACGCCGGCGTTGGGCGGCGGCCTGCCGCTCGGCGTCTTCCTGGGCCTTCTTGAGCCGCTCGACCTCGAGCGCATTGGTCTTGAAGATCTCGACCGTCTTCGCCATTTCGCCGATCTCGTCGCGGCGATCCTTCTCGGGCACCTCGGTCGAAAGATCGTTCCGGGCCAATCCCTCCATCGCGAGCTTGAGCCGGGCGATCGGTTGCGACATCGCCTTGAGGCCGATGAAGAGCGCGATCACGACGCCGAGCAGCAGGCCGGCCGCGCTGACACCGATCATCGTGCGGATCGAGGCGCTGGCCTCCGCGCCGAGCGCTTGCCTGCGCTTGGTAACCTGTTCGGCCGTCTCCGCCGCAAATTTGGCGATGTCGGCGAGCGCTGCATCCATCACCGGATCGCACTCCTTGTGGGCGCGGTCGGCAGCCTTGGCGTTTTCTTCCGTCGTACTCGCCTTGGCCCCGGCCTCGAGCACCGGGTCGCAGGCTGCAAACACGCCCTTCAACTTGTCGCGGATGGTGCGGATTTCGCCGGCGCGGGCTGCATCCTCCTTGATTGCGGCATCGAGGAAGCCGGCGATCTGATTGCGATTCTCGTTCGCGATCTTAAGGCGCCTGGCGTTGCCCTCCTCGGTGGTCTCCGTCAGCGTGGCGTAGAGCGCGGCGTGATAAGTTTCCGCCCGCCGCTGCGCACGAGTTAGGCCCAGCGCTGCCGATTCGGCCTCCGTCAACTCAGAGAAGCTATCGACCGTCGAGGACAGCTGGATTGCGCTGAAGGCCGCCACGCCGATGAGGGCACTGCCCAGCACCGTAACGATCAGGCCGACTTTCAAGACAATCTTCAGATTATTCAAAAAGCGCATCGCAACTTGTCCGTGTGGAGCCAATCGGCGTGGAACCCGGCAGGGAAACCCGCCCCAATGGAACCCACGGACATTAAAACTTGATACAAATTTGCGAGCGTAAAATTACGGGAAAATAACCGTTGGGACCCGCCTTGTAAGCTTCCTGTAAGCTTTCTACGACTACGGCGACATCACCTTGATCGTGCGCGACATGAAGGCGGTTCGTCCAAAGCCTTTCCAGTCGGTGTGCTCAACGAGGTCCCAGCCGAGCCGCTGATAGAACGGCGCGGCACTGATCGTGTAGAGGAAGATCTGGGCAAAGCCGCGCACGCGGGCCTGCGCCTCGATCGCGCGCACCAGC
The DNA here is from genome assembly GCF_030160715.1 of Bradyrhizobium iriomotense. Classification (GTDB taxonomy): domain Bacteria; phylum Pseudomonadota; class Alphaproteobacteria; order Rhizobiales; family Xanthobacteraceae; genus Bradyrhizobium; species Bradyrhizobium iriomotense. The sequence continues at coordinate 36,981 of NZ_BSOW01000001.1, read as the reverse complement.
ACGGCGCCGGCCCCATGCCGCCGATGCTCCGGCGCCACGAACAGTCCGGCAAGCCACGGCGAGACCTGGTGGTTGGGCTCAATCTCGGAGGGCACCAGCAGGCAGGTGCCGACCGGCACCGTCCCGCGCTTGGCGATCAGGGCCACCTGCCGCGCCTGGTCCGCCGCGAAGCGATTGAGCGTACGCCGCTCCTTCTCGACGCTCGCCTCGAGCACCGAAAACGTCTCCGCGCGCCAGCGCGCGCAGATGTCGATCTCGGCGGTGCCGGGGTTGACGATGTAGGTCTCTATCTCGGCCATTTCTATCTCGGGCATGGCGCCGACAAAAGCCGAGGCCGCACGAACGCGCAAGCTGTGCACGGACACAGCTACAGCCCGAGCTAGGGTGCCGTCGTTGCTCAGGTCGGGGACGCTTCCGTCCTCTCCGTCTCGTGGCGATCCTGCGCGCGTGCAAGCTCATCGGCGAACTTGAGCACGAGACGCCGCTTGTCGGGCGGCAGCAACAGGAAGGCGCGCACCAGGCACAGGCCCTCGGCCTCTTCCGACGATTCGTCCTTCGATTTCATTGCCGCATTTTCGGGCGATCGGGAAAAATATGCAATCCCCTGCAAGCATGGCTTGATTCGGCGCGGCCGGTTTGCTGGAATGGCGTGCGCGCAGAGGTGGACCATGAAGTGGATCAGGGAACGCGATGCGCTTATTGCGCAGACGTTAGCTTTTGTTCAATCCGTGACCGGACGGAAGGAGGAGACGCTCCTGACGGGGTCTGCTTCCGTGCCCCCGCCAATCGCCATGGAGGTCACCTCCGTGGTGGTGATCGAAGACGTCCGTGAGGTCGAGCAGCCGCCGCAGACGGCGCCTCCGCCCCAACCCTTCCAGGTCTCGCCGCCCAGGAGATCAGGCGATTTCCGCAGCGAGGTGCTGGCCAGGGTTGCCAATTTCCGCAAGCATCAGGAGCGTTTCGAGCGCGAGCGCGAGGAGTTTTGCCAGTCGACCCTCGCCAAGGTCAGGGACGCCATCAGCAATCCCCCGCCCCGGCCGCCGGCCGCGACCTGACCTCAGGCCATCAGAGCCAGGACCAGACCAGCAGCAGATTGGCCGCACAGGCGCCGATCAGCGCCAGCGTGAGCGGCAGGAGCATGTGCTCGCAGGAGGTTTTCAGGCCGGTCGTCATGGCCAGAAACATCCGCTGATTCCAGCCCGGGAGTCCCAGGGATTCTTTTTTTTGGGATTCAGGACTCGTTTACGACTCAAGCCCCGGCCGCCCCATTCACGGATCCGTGATGACGCGCCATCCGGTGAAGCCAGGCTGAAACCCTCAATCCACTCGAGCGTTATGGCCGTTCCGGAGGCAGGACCGATGCCCTACGCGCTGTTTTACAACGACGCCCAACTCAGCAAGGCCTATCCGAGCGAGGCCGACGTCTGGAAAATTGCGCAGCAGAGCGGCCTGGTCGTGGACGTCGCCACCGACGAAGACAGGCCGGGACCGCGCCGCATCCTGGACAATGACTACGAGATCAAGCCGTGCCGCACTGGTCCGGGCGAGGATCCTGCCAAGAACAAGGCAGACGCCGAGCGGCAATCCAGGATGGAGCTGCAGTTCAATTCGTGAAGACGTACTTCAGGGCGTAGCGATCGCCAGCGATGCCTGCTCGCCCGACAGCACCACGCAGGCCTTGCGCCGATGCAGGCCACGGATCGCGCCGGTGACCTTCAGCACCCGGCCCGGTCCGCAGGAGAAATCCTGCACGAAGGCCACCTCATAAGGCGCCAAGACCAGCGGTTCGGATTTGAGGATCGTCTGTGCCGAGCACGGCAGCGTGACGAATAACGAGATCACCACCGACGCCAAGATACGCATGTTCGTCATCCCACCCAGCCCGGCAATCCCATAATAACGCGTCCCGGCGCGTGTTCCGTAAGGGGCAAAAATTATTTTTGCTTTACCGCACGCCCATGACGCTCGTGAGACCAGACATGCAAAACAAAGGCCGGCGAAGCCGGCCTTTGCAGTCTGTCGTTGCTATTCGAGGATCAGTAGCGCGAGGCCGCCGGACCGCCCCAGCCGAAGCGGTAGTTCACGCCGACCTTGACGGTATGCTCGTCCTCCCGGCCGCGCACGCCAACGACGTCCGCCGGGCCGGCGGTGACGGTGGTGTTGCCGAAATTATAGTACTGGTACTCGGCCTTGGCCGACCAGTTCGGCGCGAACATGTATTCGAGGCCGGCACCGACGGTGTAGCCGTCCTTGTTGTTGCCCGTGGTGGTGACCGCGGTGGGCACGCCGCCGACGCTGGCGCCGAAATTATTGTTGCGCCAGGCATAGCCGCCCTTGGCGTAGACCAGCGCCGGGCCCCAGGTGTAGCCGACGCGGCCCGTCACCGAGCCGAGCTGGTCGGTGTTGGAGGTCACGAGCGTGCCGGCCGGAAACAGGATGCCATGGTTGTTGGACGGCAGCCAGGAATACTGGGCCTCGATGCCGACCACCCAGTTGGGTGCGAACTGGTAGTCGAAGCCGCCCTGCACGCCGCCGAGGAAGCGGGCGTCGCTCGACTGGAAGGTGTTGTCGCCGGCGAACGCACCGCCGACATGGCCGCCGATGTAGAAGCCGGTCCAGTTGTAGACGACCTGCGGCGCCGTGTAGGCCGGAGCCTTGGTGTAGGGACGCGCCGGAATGTCGGCTGCCGCGGCTGGAGCTGCCAGCGCGAGCAGAGCGGCTGCGCCGAGCAAGAACGTCTTCATGGATGATCCCCGTTATCTCGAATTCACCCTCGGCAAACAACTTGGCTTGAATTTGGTTGCTTCGCGGCGATGCCGGAGCCTTGATCGTTCGGTCCTGCGACGAGGCTTCAACAACGGCTTTTTGTTCCCCGGCGTTCCCTCGTGACGACAGATTTTTTCGCTCGCGCGCACACTGCCGTAACAATTTGTCGCTGGGGACAAAGGCCCCGTTCAAGGCTCCCCGAAATGTGATCAGCGGCTTCCAGCCGCTCCCGTCCTACCACCAGGCGATGAAGGCGGGCTTTGCACTACCGCATCATCTTTTCGAGTTCTGGAAAGGGTGCGTAAACCGCACCCGCGCACAGCTCGCCGACCCGCTCCGCGACGCGGTCGGCGCGGCCGTTGACGTAGACGATTGCCCGCTCGCGCATTGCCCGGTAACTGCCATCACTCTCGCGCGGGGTGAAGTGCAGGCAGCTCACATAGAACGGCCGGCCGCCGACCGTGCGCATGACCGGATCCGCCATCGCGGCATCGCGCACGCCGACCGGGTCGTTCAGATAGCTGTGCATGATGGCGAGCGCCTCGCTGCGGAAATTGTCGGGAAAGGGTTGCGGCGCCGAGCTTCCGCCATCGTCCAGGGACGGCCGCCCGCCGTCGCTGCCGAAGCAAGCCGCAAGCAGCAGCGGCAGCACCAGGACGCCTACGCGCTTTGCCAATCCCCCCACGACTCCCCTCTCTCCCGACCGGACGCGAAGGACGTTCTAGCCGCAAGGTCGGGCCGAGGGAATCTGCTTCTCGCCCCAGAAGCAGCGCATCGGCCCGCCGCCATCGCTCACGCTTTCGCGAGGCGCGATGGCAGTCGGGCCGGGCCTGAACCCTATCGCGCGGTGACGGGGCAATGTGGGTCGCCACCGCGCGGGATCAGCTACTAGCTGCGCTTCTCGGTCGTCACCGGCGCACCCGGCTTGGAGACGTCGGGCTGGGCCTTCGGCTGCTTCTTGGCCGAAAGCATCTTGTGGTGATGACGATGCTTGTGGACCGACTTGTGCTCGCTCGGCGTGACGGCGGCGTTGGCGTTCATCGCCTTCGTCTTGGTGTCGAGCTTGGCATCCGTCTTCGCGTCGCTCTTGATGCCCGTCTTGGCGTCAGCCTTAACGTCAGCCTTGGCGCCGGTGGTCGACGCCTTGCTCTGCGTCTGGTCCGCCTTGATCACCGGGGCCGGCGTCGTGGTCTTGCCGGCTTCGGCAGCGAAGGCCGGAGCAGCGATGACGGAAGCGGCGATGAAAGCTGCAGAAATGGTCTTCAACATGGTGGTCTCCTCTTGGAAGGATCTTGAGGCGGCGCCCTCTCGCCAACCCTTCGATCATGGTGGAGACGTTAGGCGGGGCGCGCTGAACCCATTCTGAAGTGCGCGGATGGCTTCCGTTCATCTCGATGACATCTTTGTCATGTTCTCGGCGGCAGATCCGGCCATGGTTGTTCCGGGAATAAGCCGAGCGGTCGGGAATGTTTTTGGTGCTCAGGTGTTCCCGTCAGCAGGCAATCGTGTAGGATCGCCGCGTTTCCATACGGGAGAAATAGATGAGCAAATTTGCAAAGCTTCTGGTTCCGGCAATCGTCTCCATGACGCTGGTCGCCGTGCCGACACTCCAGAACGCCTATGCCAACGGCAGCGACAGCCCGTCTGCGCCGTCAGATTCGGGTTCGACCAAGAGCAAGAAAAAGAAGAGCTCCTCCGTCAGCGATCCCAAATTCCTCGCGGCCTATCGCACGGCCTACACCACGATCTACGATCACCACGACTATGCGAGCGCCATCGACCAGCTCAAGACGCTCAAGCGCGATGACGTCGCCGACGTCGCCAACCTGATCGGCTACTCCTATCGCAAGCTCGGCGACTACAAGCAGTCGCAGACCTACTACGAGCTGGCGCTCAAGGACGATCCGAACCACGTGCGCACCTGGCAGTATTACGGGCTCTGGCAGCTCGAACAGGGCAACCGCGAACAGGCGCAGTATCATCTGAACAAGGTCGCCTCGCTCGCCGGCACCGGCAGCGACGAATACCGCTCGCTCGCCGCGGCGCTCGACAAGCCGACGGGCACAACCCTCGTCTACTGACGACGACTCTACGTTTGAGACCAATGAACCGGCGCAACCCTCGGGGGTTGCGCCGGTTCTGTCTTGTCGGCTAGCTTTCGCGAAGTACCTCTGCTTCTCGCGTGGTGGGCAATGGATGCCTGGTTACGAGCCGCGATCGACTACATCGGCTCATGGATCGAGTTTCAGCTCGTCGGCTCGCAACAGCCGGGCCTCATCGTCGCGATCACCCATCGCGGCGAGGTCGTGGCCGAGCATGCGTTCGGCCTCGCCAATCTCGACACCGGCGAAAAGCTGACGCCGCGTCACCGCTTTCGCATTGCCTCGCATTCCAAGAGCTTCACCGCTGCGGGCATCTTGAAACTGCGCGAGCGGCGCAAGCTGCGGCTCGACGACCCCGTCGGCGACTATGTCGGGGACTTGCATCCGCGCGTCGCCGAGACGACGATCGCTCAGCTGCTCTCCCATAGCGCAGGCCTGACGCGCGACGGTGCCGACTCCGGCCAGTTCATCGACAGCCGCCCCTATCTCAACGAGGAGGAGCTGCTGGCGGAGCTGCAAACGGCGACCGCGATCGAGCCCGGCACGCGCTTCAAATATTCCAATCACGGCTTTGGCCTGATCGGGCTCGTGATCGAAGCCGTCACGAATGAGCCCTACCCCATCTGGATCAAGCGCGAGATCATCGAGCCCGCCGGCCTGCGCGAGACCGAACCGAGCCCGCCGCTTCCCAAGACCACGCCATTTGCGCGCGGTCACACGCGAAAACTGCCGCTTGGCGAGCGCTGCGTGATCCCCGGCGACAACCCCACCCACGCGATGACGTCCGCCGCCGGCTTCGTTGCGACCGCTGCCGACACCGCCCGCTTCTTCGCGCAGCTCGCGCCGAACGCCAAGAGGAGCGTGCTGTCGGTCGCGAGCCGGCGCGAAATGACACGAAACCACTGGCGCATTCCGCAGAATCTTGAGGGCTATTACGGCCTCGGCGTCAACGCCGGCAAGACCGACGGCTGGGACTGGTTCGGCCATGGCGGCGGCTTCCAGGGCTACATCTCCCGGACCTGCTCCATTCCAGCCTGCGAGCTCGCGATCACGATGCTCAGCAACTGCATCGACGGCGCCGCGCCGATCTGGATGGACGGCGCGATGCAGATCCTGCGTGCGTTCCAGAGCCGTGGGACACCCGATCGGCGGTCACGCAACTGGACCGGCCGCTGGTGGACGATCTGGGGCGCGGTCGATCTCGTGCCGATGGGCAACCGCGTCGTGGTCGCCAATCCTCAATTCAACAATCCGTTCATGGATGCGGCCGAGATCGAGGTCACCGGCCGCGATGCCGGCAACTTCGCGTCCGCCGCGGGCTACGCCAGCCATGGTGAGCCGGTGCGCCGTATCCGCGACAAGCGCGGCAAGGTTCGCGACATCTGGCTCGCCGGCATCAACGTCAAGCCCGAGAACGTGATTGCGCGCGAGATCGCGCGCAAATACACGCCGCGGAAACGCCGGCCTACTGCTTGATCATCGCCTCGACCTCGGCACGAAACGCCTGCCGCGACGCATCGCGCGAATAGAACATGTGGCCGCCCGGATAGACCACGAGCTTGACGCGCGGCCCTGAGGCAAAGGCGGGCAACTGGTCGAGTACGATCTGCGAGCCGAAATAGGGCGTGGCGAGGTCGAACAGGCCGTGTCCGACCAGCACCGTCATCTTCGCGTCCGTTGCGAGGATCTGGCGCAGCTCCGACACCGACTGCGCGGGATTGATGCCGTGGCCGAAATCCCAGGCCCGTTCGACTGCGCCGTTGAGCACCTCGTAGGAGCCGTCCGGCCGCCAGTTCAGCTTGCGCGTGAGGAGATCGACCGCGGCACTGGTCAGCGGCGCCTGAAGCGTGTCGCCCGAGGGATCGCCGAAGCGGAAGCCGGAGGAATCCGGATAGGGATCGAAGCCACGCACGGAGGCATCGTAGCGGCCGGTCACCTTGCCGTTCTTGCGGTCGAGCTCGCGGCGGAATTCGCCGACGTCGAAGCGGCCCGCGAGCCTGCGGCTCACCGCCTGGTCGATGCCGGTCAGCGTGGCGACCTTGTCGGCCAGGCGCGTGGCCGCCTCCCCGTCCGCCTCGCCTTTGACGAGGTCGGCCAGGAACTCGCCGCGCGCGTAAGCTTCCACGTCGGCGAGATCGGACCGCTTCACCGCACCTTTGGCTTCGCGCACTGTCGCGACATAGCTCGGCAGCGTCGCGACATATTGCAGGAGGCTGGTGCCGGTGAACTCGCGGAAGTCGAACAGGGGCGAGACCATGATCAGTCCCTTGACGCCGACGCCCTGCTGCATCTGCAACTGGCGCACGACCTTCGGTCCGCGAATGCCGCCATAGCTTTCGCCCGCGACGTATTTTGGCGACAGCAGCCGGTCGTGCTTCTCGAGCCAGCGGCGGATCACCAGCGCGAGTGCGCTGACATCGCCGTCGACGGAATAGAACCGCTTGCGGACATCCTCGCCGGTCGCCACGAAGCGGCTATAGCCGGTCCCGACGGGATCGATGAAGACGAGATCGGTGAAATCGAGCCAGGTCTCCGCATTGGGCCTCACCTCCGGAGAGGCCGATGGCGTGACCTCGTCGGCATTGATCGGCAGCCGCCAGGGACCGGCATTGCCGAGTTGCAGCCAGGCCGACGATGCGCCGGGCCCGCCGTTGAAGAAGAATGTCACCGGGCGCGTGGCGCGGTCGGTGCCGTCGAGCTGATAGGAGGTGTAGGCAATCTCCGCCTGCGGCTCGCCCCTGTCGTCGAATACGCGGATGGAGCCGGCGGTCGCCGAGAAATTGAGTGTCCGCCCGGACAGCTCCAGCGTCTGCCTGGTCGTTGAGTCCGGCGGCAGGCGATGCTGCTCGGCCGCTACAGGGGGATTTTGCGGCGTGTTTTGCGCGTTGCCGCCGCGTCCGCCGCCCTTCTGGCCGGCCGGCGCCGTCGCCTCGGGACGCGGCTGTGGCGGGTCGTCCGCGCGGACCGGGCCGAGCGTGGCGAAGGCGAGGAGCGCCAGCAAAAGCCCCCCGCGGCGAAGCCCCGGCGATGTGATGGTCACGCTGCTCACTCCCTGTTATCCGCTACAAGCCGTAGCACAAGATTGCGACAATGGCGCGGCATCACGGCGTATTGACCGTTTGCCATGGCGCAGGGTCACGCTCGACAAGAACCGCAGAGGTCGTATAGACGACCTCGGGACACCTTTTCGAGCCGGCCTGACCCTTTCGAGCCCCGCGATTTCATGACAAAGCCCAAGCGATATGACCGGATCGCCTTCGTCGCCAGCGCAGGCGCCGAGGCGCAGGCCGCGTTCACGCAGCTCACCGGACTTTACGGCAATTGCAATCCCGATGAGGCCGACGTCATCGTGGCGCTCGGCGGCGACGGCTTGATGCTGCAGACGCTGCACCAGCACATGCGCGCGGGCAAGCCGATGTACGGCATGCATCGCGGCACGGTCGGCTTCCTGATGAACGAGTTCTCGACTCACGACCTGCGGGCGCGGCTCGAGGCCGCGCACGAGTCGGTCATTCATCCGCTGTTGATGCGTGCGACCGACGTGCATGGCGGAGCGCATGTCCATCGCGCGATCAACGAGGTCTATCTGTTCCGCCAGACCCATCAGGCGGCGCGGCTCAAGATTCTGATCGACGAGCGCGAGCGCATGGCGGAATTGATTGCCGATGGTGTCTTGGTGGCGACGCCGGCAGGCTCGACGGCCTACAATCTTTCCGCACAGGGCCCGATCCTGCCGATCAACGCCGCCCTGCTGGCGCTGACGCCGATCAGCGCATTCCGCCCGCGTCGCTGGCGCGGCGCGCTGCTGCCCAACACCGCCTATGTCGTGATCGAGGTGCTCGAAGGCGAGAAGCGCCCCGTCGCGGCGGTCGCCGATCATGACGAGGTGCGCGATGTCCGCCGCGTCGAGGTATTGTCCGACAAGACCATCTCGATGCGGATGCTGTTCGATCCCGGCCACAGCCTGGAAGAGCGCATCCTGCGCGAGCAGTTCGGCGGCTACTAGGCCCCGCTTCGGCGGGCCCGCAAAAGCAACGCTTCCTTAACCTCCGGCGCGATATGGTTAACGAAGTTTGACCGCTTCGGCCCGGGCGTCATGTTCCGCATCGATTTCAACAAGCTGCGCTTCCTCGTCTGCGACGACAATCCGCACATGCGACGCATCCTGCGGACGCTGTTGCACTCCTTCGGCGCGCGCGAGGTCTATGAGGCCGAAGACGGCGCCACCGCCCTCGAAATGTACAGCCACTACGTGCCCGACATCGTCATCACCGATTGGGCGATGCCGATCTTCGACGGCCTCGAGCTGGCGCAGATGATCCGGCAGCCGGAATCCAAGGGCAACCCCTACGCGCCGATCATCATGCTGACCGGTCATTCCGAGAAGCGCCGGGTCACCGTGGCGCGCGATGCCGGCGTCACCGAATTCCTGGCCAAGCCGATCTCGGCCAAGGGCCTCTACCAGCGCATCCTGAACGTGGTCGCCAATCCCCGGCCCTTCATCAAGACCAAGACCTATTTCGGACCCGATCGCCGCCGCAACACGAGCTCCGCCTATATGGGCCCCGAGCGCCGCGTCGGCGAAAAGCACGAGGTGCTCCAGCAGCCCTCGCTGCTCGACAAAGCGCGGTCCTCCATCTAGCGAGCGACCTCAACCATCGAGGCAGGCATCATGGCCAGGAACAGCCCCAGAGACATCGAGGTCAAGGCCTTCGCCACCCACCACGTGATCACGCAGCCCAATCCGCTGCGCAAGGTGCTGCGCCGGGTCGAGGAAAAGGACATGGACGACCCGGTCGGTCGCGCCGAACAGGCGCTCGCCGGACTCTCCTCGGAGTTCAAGGACTGGATGGCGGTGGAGGCCGGACGGCTGGCTGCGGCCTACGCGGCCGTGCAGAAGGACGGCTTCACCAAGGAGGCGCGCGACGAGCTGTTTCGTGCGGCCCACGACATCAAGGGCGACGCCGCGACGTTCGGTTATCCGTCCGCCGCGGTCATCGCCGAAAGCCTGTGCCGCGTCATCGAGCATGCGCCGGATCTTGCCAAGGTGCCGGGCGAGCTGTTCTCGCACCACATCAACGCCATCCAGGCCATCGTGCACGAGAACACCAGGCTCGACAGCCTGAGCGTCTCGGGCGAGCTCAGCCGCCGCCTGCGCAGGGTTGCCGACGACTATCTCGCCCACGTCAACCGCGACCGCCCCGAGCATCTCGAAGCGATTCTGGCGCCGAGCATCGTGCCGGGGGATTAGCGTTCCGCCCTCTCCTCGTCATTGCGAGGAGCGTAGCGACGAAGCAATCCAGACCGCCTCCGCATAGGTAGTCTGGATTGCTTCGCTGTGCTTGCACAGCAATGATGGAGCTTGCGTCGCGAGCCGGCCCAATCGCCGGCTTTGACTACGCCGCGATCAGGTCATCATAGACCGGCGCATTCGGCTCCTCCGCGACGAGCTCGTCGCAGAACAGGCGCGCTTCCTCGCGCGCCGATTCCGTCGCGAAGCGGCGGAGCAGGATGAGCAGCGGCTCGGTCGCGTCGCGATCGGTCTCGCAATGGGTGAGCACGCGCTCGACCATCCGCCTGCGCAGCCGCGCGGCACCATCCGGGGTGTCGACAAAGCCGTTCTCGTGGCAGGCCTCGAGCGCGATCTGGAAGGCCGCGAAGGTCGATTCCGGAAAGCCCGCGCGGCGCAGAAGCGCATGCAGGCTGGCTCCGCCGCGGTCGTGCAGCAGTGCCGCGACGCGCGCCGGTGGCAGCTCCGACAATTCCGCAAGCGCCGCATTGAACAATTCGAGATTGCCCGACAATAGCGCACGCAGGATCAGGCCTGCCGTGAGCTGCGACGTCGCGCGCAGGTGGCGCACGAGGCCTTGCATGTCCTCGCCGCGCGAGCGCGCCGCGATGTTGACGGTGGAACGGTCGCGCGCCTCCGTCGCGATGCGCTCGGCACGATCGGCACTCAGCCAGTTACGGGCGATCACGAACTGCGCCAGCGTCGCGGAGAGTTTTGCGACCAGCGCGGCGCGCGTGGCCGCGGGCAGATCCTCGAGCACCAGCAGCGCCTCGCGGATCGCGGCAAGATGGCCGTGACGCTCGACGATGCGGTCCCAGGAGAACGGCGCGAGCTCGGCGTAGGGATTTTCGATCAGCTCGAGCGCCGCCGCCGCGCAGCCCACTTCGGCGATCGCGGCGCAGACCGACGCTGGCAGCGCGATACGGCGGGCGACGGCGCATTGGACCTCGCAATTGCCGGTCGCCACGATGTCGACGAGATCGGCATCGATCAGGAGCGGCGAATGTTCGAGCACGGGAAGCGCGACCGACGGCTGGTCGGTCGACAGCGCCTGAACGATCGCCGCCGGCGCCTCCGTCGAGCGCGCGAAGGCTTCCGCCATGGCCTGGCGCACCAGCGGCGACGGATCGTCGAGCAGCATCAACAGTGCGCCTTCGGCGGCGACGCGGTCGTCGTGTGAAAGGTCTGAAATCAACCAGGCACGGGCCAACGCCCGTGTTGCCTCGGCCCGCTCACCGGCGGACGCAGTCCTGATCCAATTGATAAACTGCCGAACGATCATTGTGCTTCCGGCCTACGCAACCAAACGAAACGGTGACCCCCGTCACCTGCAAGACAAAATAAACCACGACGCTTAACAAAGCGTTCACCATAACCGACTGGTATTATTGACGTTTTGTTAAGGGCTGCAAATTTTGCAGCGCGAGCCTAGCTCGAGAAGGTGCCGCTGCGATCGCTGAAGAGGTCGAGCGGCTGCGGCGCGCGAACGTCCGGCGTCGCATTCGTCACCGACGTGAGCGAGGCGTTATTGCCCCACAATTTCTGCACCGTGGCCGAAACCGGCTGCGTGCTGTCGCCGGGCTGGTAGATCGAGCGAAACACCGGTGTGCTCGGCGAATCGTCCGCCACCGTCGTCGCCGACGTCGCGCTGACCGGCGTCGCCACGCGCGTATCCGGGAAGGTCTGGAGATAGGCGGCGCTGTTGATCAGCGGCGTGGGCTGCACGCCGTTGGCACTCGCGACCTGCGTCGTCGACGGCGTGTCGCCGTACATGGCCATCGCGCTCCGCGTCGATTTCGAATTCGCGGCGCTGGCATAACGCGTATCCAGCACCGAGTAGACCTCGGAGACGCTGCGCGCGCGGCCGTCCCTGGCATAGAAGATCGAACGGTTGGCCGCGGCCGCATTGGGAAACAGCCGCGCGCCGACCGCTTGCGGATTATCCTCGGCGTTGGCGATCAGCTTGGCCGCGCCGCCGACGCCCATGAAGTGCGCCATATAGAGCTCGCTGTCGCTTGGACGGCGGCCGAGCAGGCCCGTCAGCTTGAAGCTGTTCGACTGTGTCAGCACCGCGGCCATGCTCGATGCGGCCTGCGGATCATCGCGCAGCTTCATGATCGAGCTCCGCATGGTGGGATCAGCGACCGTATAGCTACCGGAGGAGGTTTTGGTGATGGCATCGGCATAGCTGCCGTAGCCGAGCTGGGTGCCCGCCTCCTTCACGGTGCCGAGCCAGGTCTGGTCGATGAACTGATAGAGCCCGTGCGCGGACGAGGTCGACGCGCCCGCGGTCGGATTGAAATCCGATTCCATCTTCGCGGTGGTCAGCATGTATTCGAAGCTGACGCCGGTGAGATTGGAGGCCTGCTTGATCGCGCCGGTCACACGCGCCCGCGACGGATCGATCCCCGCCGTCGTCGTGGCACTTGAGTTGTCGACCGACATAATGGGCAGCCCCGCTCCGCGCGGCATTGATGACGCCGGCAATTCGGCGCCATGTCGTGCCAACCTGGGACAGCTATGGTTAATGCGGGGTTAAGATGCTTCCCCTTGTCATTCCGGGGCGCACCGAAGGTGCGAACCCGGAACGATAGGAGTCACTTCTTATAGATCGCGTCGGGATCGAACAGCCGCTCGGCCTCGACGAACACGAGCTTGGCGCTCCCGTCATCGGCCTCCACCTTGCGGTAGAAGCACGACCGGCGGCCGGTATGGCAGGCTGCGCCGACCTGTTCGACCCGGATCCAGACCGCATCCTGGTCGCAATCGGTGCGCATCTCGACGACCCGCTGGGTCTGACCCGACGTCTCACCTTTTCGCCATAACGCATTGCGCGAGCGGCTGAAGTACCAAGCTTCGCCCGTCGCGATGGTCTTGCGCAGCGCCTCGTCGTTCATGTGGGCGACCATCAGCACGTCCCCGGTCGTGGCATCCGTCGCCACGCAGGTGACAAGGCCGGTCGCGTCGAATTTGGGCTGGAAGCTCAGCCCTTCCTCGATGTCGTGGGAGTGCGTGGACACGAGACCCCTCGCAAATTCGTCGCGAGGGTCAGCGCTGTGAGCCTCGCACCAGGGACAGGAAGCGGGCCTGCTCCGCCGGATTGTCGCGGAACATGCCGGTGAAGCGGCTGGTGAACGTCATCGCGCCATGCTTGGCGACGCCGCGCACCGACATGCAGGTATGCTCGGCCTCAACCACCACCGCAACGCCGCGGGGCTTGAGGATCTCGTCGATCGCGGCCGCGATCTGCGCGGTCAGGTGCTCCTGGGTCTGGAGCCTGCGGGCGAAGATGTCGGTCAGCCGCGCGAGTTTTGAGAGGCCCACGACGCGCTCGACCGGCGTATAGGCAATGTGCGCCTTGCCGTAGAACGGCATCATGTGGTGCTCGCACTGCGAGGTGAACTCGATGTCGCGCACCAGCACGAAGTCGTCATAGCCGGCGGTCTCGCCAAAGGTGCGGTCCAGCACCTCGGCCGGGCACTGATGGTAGCCCTGATAGAGTTCGTCGAAGGCCTCGACGACGCGGCGCGGCGTGTCGAGCAGGCCCTCGCGCTCGGTGTTCTCGCCGATATAGGCGAGCAGCGTCTTCACGGCCTGCTCGGCCTCGGCGCGCGCCGGGCGCGGCTGGTCGGCACGGACGGCGGCCGCGAGAAATTCAGCAGGATCGAGCTCAGCGGGGCGATCGGCCTGCTTGTCGGAAGGCTTGCTGGGGCGGATGGGTTTGATCAACGCGTCCATGTCAACTCCGTTCGACGGCCTTGCGGCCGGAGTGTCACCGGCAGACGGGGCGGTCAAGCCGCCGGACGCCTGAGAGAGAACAACCAAGTTTGGCGATCAACCTCCCTTGACCGTCGGAGCGAGGTGCTCGACCGCCGCCGACAAGGCCACCGGGCTGTTTTTCCACCAGTTCCGACCCTATATAAGACCGAGGACGGCGGCCGCCAAGGCCGATCCCGCCGGAAGCCGCCCGGAAGGTCTCGGACTCCATCACATGCTGAACGACATCTATAACAAGCGGATCATCGAGCTGGCCGGGAATATCCCCCGTCTGGGTCGCCTCTCCGATCCCGACGCCAGCGCCACCGCTCACTCCAAGCTGTGCGGCTCGACCGTGAAGGTCGATCTCAAGATGAGTGGGGACACCGTCACCGACTTCGCCCATGACGTGAAGGCTTGCGCGCTCGGACAGGCGTCTTCATCCATCATGGCAAGTCACGTGGTCGGCTCGACTGCGAGCGAACTCCGTGAGTTACGCGAAACCGTTCGCAAGATGCTGAAGGAAAACGGCGCTCCGCCGGACGGAAAATGGGCCGAGATCAGGTTCCTCGAGCCGGTCCGCGATTACAAGGCGCGCCACGCTTCGACACTCCTGACCTTCGACGCCGTGGTCGATGCCATCGGCCAGATCGAAGCAAAGACGAAACAGCCGGCCACGGCGCAGGACTGAGCGCGGCTCATGTCATTCGGGGTTTGCGCAGGCGCGCGCCCCGGCCTGACGAAATCAATATCTTCAAATCCTACTTCTGCGGCGCAGCCGCAGCGCCGGTCGGGACGGCAGCTTCCGCCGTCTTGGTCGACTTGGCCGGCTGCTCCGGTTCCGCCGCGAAGCGGTCCTGCGCCTTCGGCGCCGCGTCAGCCATCGCGGGGGCCGAGACATCGACGTGCGGCAGCACGTCGGAAGCGGCGCCGGTCGTCACCAGATTGGTGAGCTTGAGCTCGGTGGCGTCCAGTTCGTGCAGGTCTTCCCACGGCGGCACATTCAGCGCGAGCGACAGCAGGTCGCCGGCACCACCCATATCGAAGGTGTACTTGGCGAGCCGGCCAATGTCGCGCTCGACGATCATCAGGTCCTGTGCGCTGTAGGTTGCGGCCCGCGCGTCGTCGGCGCGGTCGCCCATCCAGATCTGATGCACGCGGACATGGGCGGCGGCCGGCACGTAGCGCGTCTTGCCGGCCAGCAGCAGGAACACGCACATGGACTCGCAATAGGCCTCAGGCGCAATGGCTGAACGCGCGCCCTGCCCGCCGCGACTCGGCACGCTGATACCGACGGTGGTCAGAAGCCCGAGATTACGGAAGCGCCGCCCGAGCGTGATCGCGTCGTTGACGGAACCGCCGCTGGAGTCGAGCACCACGGTCGCCCCGCCAAGCTGGCGACTACGCGCAAAATCCTCAAAATCCTTCGGCGTATCGGCTGTGATGATACCGACGGCACTGACCCAGCCGCGGCAGTTCGGCTCGCACGCAACCCAGTTGAACTTCATCGGCAGCTTGCGCTCTTCGAGGGTACCGCCGGCCTGTGCGGAGGAGCTGAAGGTCGCGACCGCGCCCGCCAGCGCAACGCAACACGCGGTGGTTCCCACCAGCAACCAACCGCGAAGATCAAGCGACCTCAGGAGTCTCAACGTGGTTCCTTCCCCAAGCCCCAATGTCGCGCAAACATCCCGCAGTTGCGCCAGTTGAGTCTATACATACAGTCGTATGTTCCTATCTCACGAACGTCACAAAAATGGTATCCGTGGGAATACAGCTCGTCCATAGAGACTTGCTGCGCTGCTCCCTGAAAACAGGCAAAGTATGGCACGCGCGCAACGGGTTACTGTTCCGTGCGTTGGAACCGCGCAATTCGCGGCACAGGTTTGCAGCAGAGCGCACATGAAGCATTCAGACTCCGAGATTGGTTCCACCATCGCCGCTTCGCTGTTGCTCCTGCCGCGCAGCGTCGGACGTGGACTGATCTGGCTGTACCGGCACACGTTGTCGCCGCTCGTCGGCTACAACTGCCGCCACCTGCCGACCTGCTCCGTCTACGGCGATGAGGCGATCGAACGTTTCGGACTCTGGGCCGGAGGCTGGATGACGCTCGCGCGTCTGCTGCGCTGCCACCCGTTCGGAACGTCAGGCATCGACAATGTGCCGCTGACGGCCCCGCAAGGCGCGCGCTGGTATCTGCCCTGGCGCTACGGACGCTGGCGCGGCGTCAACGCTCCCTGATTTCGCTGCAGCGCTTCCAATCGCGTCGCGCAACCCTGACGTGCGCGGAACCGCAGGTGCTACAATCGCGTTGTTGTCGTGCTCCCATCGGGAGGAAACAACAATGCGCTGGAAAATCAGCCCCCACGGTCACGACAGCAGGACCATCGACCTGATCGCCATCATCGCGCTGCTCACCCTCGTCCTCGGCGCCGGCTGGTACCTGGCAACAAGCCTCGCAACGCCGCCAGGTACGACGGCCTTCATCGTTCCGAGCCAGAGCGTTCACTGGTAGCTCGAGCATGATCCGGAAAAATGTGAAGCGGTTTTCCCTCGCGACAAACGCGGAACGCGTTTGCGCGGAGATCATGATCCAACGATAAAGGCTAAAGCGCGATCTCATCGCGCTTAGCGAAACCAGAAGAAGCGTCCCGGCGGCGGCGGGATCGGCTCGGGCGGACGCGGCCGCTTCGGACGGACCGGCTTTGGCGTCGGTTCGGCGGACGAGGTGGTCTCGACGGGCAGCGTCTCGGTTCCCGGCACCTTCACCGACAGCAACAGGTTCGATTCATTCATGCGCCAGCGATAGCCGATGCCGAAATCGATCGGCTGGGCGCGCGAGAAGAGCCCGGCATAGCGTTCCTGATATCGGCCGGGAAATTCCGCAATCGGGCCGAGGTAGCGGCCGAACGGGAAGAACCGCCATTGCCGCGCATTGTAGTTCGCAAGCGGAATGCCGGAATCGTCCTGGATGATGGTGGCGCTGTTGGCGAGCAGCCAGTCGCGCGCGATCGTGAAGTTGCCGGCGTGCAGGAGATACGACGCGCTCTTGAGCAGGCTGTTGCCCGGTCCGAGCGTCTCGCAGAACTTCAGGAAGCCGGCCGCGCGCGCGCCGGAATTGGAGAGATCGGTCGAGAAGTAATACAGCGTCCGCGCCGCGCCGTCGCTGCCGGCGAAGGTGATGCGCACGCCGCGGGTGGCGTTCGGACCTGCGTTGTCGCCTGCCGCATGGAGGCCGCCCGTGTTGTCGATCGAGAGCATCTCGACGTTGCGTATGGTCTTCCCCGAACGCGCCAGGAAAACGTAGAGGATCGGCAAGGTGCCGTTGACCTCGTTGGCGTGCAGGTCGACCTTCATGTGCTTGGTGATGAAGAAGCTGAAGCTGAGGATCGAGGCGAGCGAGCGCTCGACATTGTAGAGCGCGGGCGCAATCGCGCCGTGCGGCACGCGCGTCAGGTCGGGAACGTTGCCGACCGGCTCGAGCGCGCCAAGCACGTAGGTGCTCGCCTTGGAATAGAACGCGTCGGCGTAGAGGAAATCCGGCCCCGAGAACATGTAGAACATGGTCGGCCGGGGCGCGGCCAGATTGACCTCCGACCAGGCGCGGATCCTGGAAAGCTGCCGCTGCTCGAGCTGGGCGAAGGCGCCGTCGAAGAACTTTGCGTGGCGCTGCCAGGACGGATCCCTGGTCAGCGCCACGAGCGGAGAGTCCGCGGATGGCTGCATGCCCGCGAGGAAGCGCGCCGTATCGTCGGCCGTGACGGTGCCGGCCGCACGCGCGGAGGCCACGACCGCGAACAACAAGGTGAAGGCGACGGCCGCAATCTTCATGGGTCGAAACATGTCTATTCGCGATGGTGTGAGGTTGCAGCGGCTTCCGGCCGCCTGCGGAAAATGGCGTAGATCAACAGGCCCGAGAGCATGATCAGCATACTCGACAGCGACTGAACCGGCCGCTCGGTCAAGAGATAGTACATCATGAAGGCGGTCACGAGCAGGAATACCACCGGCGTGACCGGGTAGCCCCAGGCGCGGTAGGGCCGCGGCAGCGCGGGATCGGTGAAGCGCAGCTTGATCACCCCGAGCACGGTGAAGAACGAGCAGAACAACAGCGCGAACTGGATGAAGTCGAGCACCGCCTCGAAGCTGCGCGTGAACAGCAGGACGTTGGCGACCGCGAGCTGAAACAGGATCGCATAGGCCGGCGCGCCGCTCGCCGATTTCCGGGAGAACACGCCGAGCGCTGGGATGTCCTCGCCCATCGTCATCATGACGCGCGGACCGATCCACATCATCGCGCTGATGGAGGAGATCAGGCCGATGCAGATCATGGCGCCGACGATGCGGCCGCCGAGGTCGCCGAAGATCGCCGTACCGGCGACGCTCGCGACCTCGAGCTGGCCGGCAAGCTTGTCCATCGGGGTTGCGTAGAGAAACACCGCGTTCAGCGCCACATAGAGCACCATCACGATCAGCGTACCTGCGAACATCGCGCGCGGCAGGCTCTGCTGCGGCATGTGCAGCTCGCCGATGATGTAAGTCGCCGCGTTCCAGCCGGAGAAGGAGTACATCACGAAGACGAGCCCGATCGCGAAGGGCGCGCTGGTAATGTGGCCGAAGTCGCCCGACGCCGGCATGAACGACACCGGCTGCTTTACGCCGATCGCAAAGCCCGCGACCAGGAAAGCCACGATCAGAATGACTTTCAGAATGGTCGAGACGAGCTGGAAGGTCGAGGAGTGTTTGGCGCCGGTGAGCTGCACGATCGACACCAGCCACACCACGCCGATGGCGAGCGGGATCGGCGGCAATGTCGGAATGACCGACTTCGCATATTGGCCGAACGCCATCGCCGCAAGCGCGACCGGTGCGGCAAAGCCGACGGTCGCCGAGACCCAGCCGGCGAGAAAACCGAATGCGGGATGATAGGCGCGGCCGAGAAAATTGTACTCGCCGCTCGAGCGCGGGAACATCGCCCCGAGTTCGCTGTAGGAGAACACGCCGCATAGCGCGACGATGCCGCCGACCGTCCAGAGCAGCAGGATCGAGAAGCCGGACGGGATGTCCTTGACCTGGAAGCCGAGGCTGGTGAACACCCCGACGCCGACCATGTCGGCAACGACGATCGCGGTCGCCACCAGGACGGAAACGCCAGACCCGCCTCCGAGACGCCGGCTCGTCCACGCCGCGCTTCCCGCATCTGATGCCGTCATCGCCGTCCTTAGCTGAGGCCTCACGCCTCTCCCAAGCATCGTGCAGATTGGTCCAGTCAATTCAAGCAGGGTTAACAAGGGTTAAATGAGGCAATCGAAAGCGGTATTTCAGCACCACATATGCGCTCTTGCGTGCAATAAACCTGCCGCCGCGCCAAGAAAGCCGACCCTCCCTCCCACAATCGCGACACGATTGCGTGGTCCTTTCGATCGTTCCGGATGTGGGGAGTTTTCTCCGGAAGCTTAACGTCACCTAAACGCCAATCGGCTGAATTAGCTCAAGATTGCCGATTGCCTTGGGACTAGTGACTTGGGGTTAGTGGGTGGATGGTCGGGGCCGATCCGAGAGTTGAAGCAGCCATGAGTGCTGACCGGGCGAGATCGCCTGGCATGCATCGTCGTGCGCTTCGACTTGCCTGCCGGATCGGCCTCGCCTCAGTCTTGGCGCCGCTCTCGCTGGCGCTGGTTCAATGCGGCCAGGCCCCCAACCCAACGACGCTGGCCGCAAACAGCCAGGCCAACGTTCAAGCCAATACCCAGATCGTCGCCAAGACCAGCACGCAAGTCGCGAGCGGCGACACGTTCGAGGATCGCTTTCCGGCCCCTCAATTCAAGGAGCGCTTCCCCACCGCAAGCGAAAGCTTCCTGCAACGGCAGATGTCGGACTTCTCGCCGAAGCGCGCGGTGCAAACGCCGGCAACCGCCTCCTACAAGGTCGCCTCGCTCGAGCCGCAGGTGCCCTATCAGCGTCCGCAGCGCGACGACCTGACGACGCTCGTCAGCATGAAGTCGTCGGCCTTCCCCTATTTCGGCAACAATCCGGCCTCGGACGCACCCTTCCTCAACATCTCGAAGGGCGATCGCCGCGGCCATCGCAGCTATTCGGGACGCGTGCTCTGGCAGGACGAGACCTACAATGACAGCC
This sequence comes from Bradyrhizobium iriomotense, assembly GCF_030160715.1. GTDB lineage: Bacteria > Pseudomonadota > Alphaproteobacteria > Rhizobiales > Xanthobacteraceae > Bradyrhizobium > Bradyrhizobium iriomotense. Next base: position 16,932 of record NZ_BSOW01000001.1, on the reverse strand, counting down.
GCGTGCTCGTGCACGTGCCCGAGCATTTCGACGTACGCAAGCCGGGCGTGATCGTGGTGTTCTTCCACGGCAACGGCGCGACGCTGGAGCGCGACGTGCGCGACCGGCAATTGGTGCCGCAGCAGATCTCCGAGTCCGGCGCCAATGCCGTGCTGCTTGCACCGCAGATGGCGGTTGACGCCGCCGATTCCAGCGCCGGCAAGTTCTGGCAGCCCGGCGGGCTCAAGCGCTTCATGGCGGAATCCAGCGAGCATCTCGCTCGTCTCTACGGCGATCCCAACAGCGCGCGCGCCTTCGCCAACATGCCGATCGTCGTCGTCGGCTATAGCGGCGGTTTCCTGCCGACCGCCTGGAGCCTCGAGGTCGGCGGCATCAGCGACCGCGTTCGCGGCGTCGTGCTGCTCGACGCCGTCTATGGCGAGCTCGACAAGTTCGCCTCATGGATCGAGAGCCACCGCTCCGGCTTCTTCGTCAGCTCCTACACCCACTACACGGCGCGGCGCGATCGCGAGCTGATGAGCATGCTCCGGCAAAAGGGCATCAGCGTCTCCGAGGACATGGATGGCCCCTTGCGTCCCGGCAGCGTGGTGTTCGTAGAGACCGGCGACGGCATCAGGCATCGCGACTATGTGACCCGCGCCTGGACGCAAAATCCGCTCAAGGACGTGCTGGTCAAGATGTCAGCAACGCCGTCGCTGGCGCTGACGCGCGTGGCGGCGAGTCCGTCATCCTCATCGAGCCGCTAGAATCGGCGAGATGCGGATCCGCACTCGCTCTGATCAGGCGAAAGCAGATCTTCGAATCAGTCCTTCGAATCAGTTCTTGGGCAGCTTCGGGATGCTTTCCGCAAAACCGTTGAAGCAGGCCAGGCGCTCGTCCTCTTCCTTGAAGAACCGGCAATCGGCAACGCCCTTGGCCTTCGCGGGCTTCGGCTTCGGCTGCGGCGGGATCACCCCGTCGTAGCAGTTGAGCCGGTCCTTGGTGCCGTCATCGACGTCGAGACAGGCCTGCAGCCTGACCGCGGTGGACTGCGGCTTGCCCTTCGGCGCAGCCGCCTCGGGCTTGCCCTTGGCGGCCGCCTCCTTGGTCCCCTTGCTGGCCCCCTTGGGCTTGACCTGCACCAGCGGCTTGTCGCCGACCATCGGCGTATCGGTTTGCGCAAAAGCGGCGGCCGAATAAAGCACCGCGACAAGCGCCAGAATCATCCTCATCTCAGTCAGCTCTCGTTGGTCTCCAACCCTCGCCTTCTAGCGCCGTCCTGCGCTGTTTGCCAAGCGTCCGCTGCGGGGGAAAACTGGATGTGATGGGCTTTGCACTATGCCGCGACCGTTGCCACGGCCGGCCGGGGCCGGGTCAGCCCGACGACGGCAAGCGCGAGGACGACGAAGCCGGCCGCCACGAAGCCGATCGTGTGCAAGAGATCGCGCGCGAACAAGGCCCCGCCCGCTGCCGAGCCCACGGCCTGCCCGATATAGAGCACGGACGTATTGAGCGAGACGGTGGCCGGCGCCAGCGACGGCGCGGCCGCGACCAGGCGAACCTGCTGCATCGAGTTGGTCGAGGCAAAGCCCAACCCCCAGATCGCGACCGAGGCGATCATCAGCGCAAGATTGCCGGCACCGAGCGCCCATCCGGCGATGCCCGCGAGCAACAGGCTCGTGAACAGAATCGAGGTCCTGTAGGGCCCCCAAGTGTCGACGATGCGCGTGGCAATGAGGAGGCCGAGGAAGCCGCAGACACCGTAGACGCCGAAGACCAGACCGACCGCATCGGGACTGGCATCCGTCAGCTTCTTCAGGAGCGGCCCCATGAAGGTGAAGACGACGAACTGCCCGGACATCTGGAGCATGGTGATAGCGAGCAGCAGCACGATGGTGCGATTGCGCCCGACTTCGCTCCAGGTCTTCAAATCGACCGGCGTGCCCTTCAGCCCCGCCGGCAGGCGCCATAGCAACAGGAGGAAGCTGAGACAGCCGAGCCCGCCGATCGCGCCGTAGGAGGTCCGCCAACCATAGTGACTGGCGATGAAGGTAATCAGCGGCAGCCCGACGGCCGCGGCAATCGACCATCCGAGAAACACATAGGCGATCGTGCTGCCACGCTTTTCGACCGGCACGATGATCGCCGCAGTGCCCGCGGCCTGCGGCGTGTAGAGCGCACCGATCGCAAGCATCACCAGGCGGATGGTGAGCAGGCTCGCATAGTCGGGTGCGAAGGCCGAGCCGATATTGCCGACGGTAAGCAGCGCAAGCGTTACGGTGAGCAGCAGGCGCCGCTCGATCCGGCTGGTCAGCCACGCCGTCAGCGGCGAGCCGATGCAGAGCGTGATGGCGCCGAAGGTGATCAGAAGGCCCGCAGTGCGGATGCTGATGTCCAGTCCCGAGGACAATTCAGGGAGCATTCCGGCCGGCGCCAGCACCGAGCAGCCGGTGACGACATTTCCAAGCATCAGGGCGGTTGGCGCGAAACGGCGGGCGGCGGGATCGGATTTCATGCAGGTGCATGTAGGCAGCAACGGCACGGCGCGGAAGGGCGGACCAGGTCTATTTCGCCAAATCTATTTCGCCGGATCCACGATGTCGCTGCGCGCACCGGCCGTGTTCACCTTTGCCGGTGCGCAGGTGGCGAGTAGCCGGTCGAGTGCAGATGCCAACCCCTCGTTCGAGAGCCGGCTAGTGCGGGAAGGCCCGACGCCGTCCGGTCCCTGCGCCGCCTCCGTGAAATCGAAGTTTGGCGCGTCCGACAGCGAAAGCAGCGTGGCCTTTCTGAATTGCGTGCCCCAGAACTCAAATCCCTGCGTCGTGACGGGATTCGAGATGAGCGCCAGCGAATTGGTGCTTCCCAGCGCCACGCGAACCGATGCGGGGCTGGCCGCCGACGCCGCCGGACGCCGGAACTCGAGCGCGAAACGATCGAGGTCGAAGCATGTCAGGCGCCAGGCAATCAGGCGAAAGGATTTGTCGGTCTCATTCCGCTCGGCGACGATCTTCTGCACCATGCTTCGCGTGCTGAACTCAAACAGCCACGGCGTCTCAACGTGCGCGCGCCGGTCGATGCCGAACCGCGCGATCTCGTCGCGCGTGAGCACGTGCATGTCCTCATATCTCACGGTGTCGGCGAGCCTGAGCAGACCGAGGTCGCCGCCCATCCTGGTGATGTAGTTCGTCAGCAACTGATCGGCCCGATCGAGGCCTCGCTTGTTTGCTGCCGCGCGCATCTCCGCAGTCGGCGTCCCGACACGGAAGAAGGTCACGACCTTGGGCGAGTGCACCCCGAGCACGGCATCTGGAGCGATCTCCCGTGTCGTTGCGCCGAGGATCAGATAGGGACATGCCGAGGCGCAAACCGCCCCGCGGGTGGCGAGATTGCCGCGCAATTCCCGCCCCGAAGCCTTCAGCTGCAGACAGACGTCGCCGTCCTGGGCCTCGAAGCCACACTCCTCCGCCACCGTGCGCCCGACCCGCGCCACTGCGGACCGCTCCCGGAGCATGGCGCCCATCGTCACGGCCTGATCCAGATTGCCGCCGGGCGAGGAGAAATAGATCGGCAGGCCGCGATCGGGGACTTTCTGCAGGAATTTGCGAAACCGTGGTGCGGCTCCGGCGTCGATCGTGCCTTCAGCGGCAATCCAGCGGTCGCAACCGCGGCCACAGGCGTCCGGCTTCCCTTTGACGACATAGAACGTGATCGGCCGTTGCGAGGTCGCCGGCGTCTTTGGCCGCATTTGTGGCACCGGGCGTGCCGGCAACGGCCGACTTGGCTGCGGCGTCAGAGGCGCCGGCGAGACGCGGCCCGCGACTGGCGCGGCCAAGGCAGGACCAGACGTCGGCCCGCCGACCATTGTCAGAAATGTGACGAGGACAATGCCGGCGCCTTTCCTGAGGCAAGTCGATCCAACGAACGTCACGAAACAACCAACCCCAAACCCGCAGTCGATCCCCGATAAGCCCTATGAAACAACAACCTGTGGACGCATGCAACGTCAAGATCGCGTCCGGCTCCGGGCTTCGAAACGGGATGTTCGCAGGCAATTTCCTCGTTTTGCCCGATTGCGCAGGCCGAATCGCCTGATATACCGCTCGTTCCCGCTTACCTGCGCTCGTTCGCAGGAGTGAGCTTCAGGAGAAATACAATGTCCGACGACCACAAGTCCGAGTCCGGCTTCCAGTACAGCCTCAGCAATTTGAAGCCCGTGACCCCGGCCGCCAAGATTACCCTCACCTTCCCCGACGGCGCCAATCGCCAATTCGACAAGGGCATGACCGGCCTCGACATCGCCAAGGGCATCTCGCCGTCGCTTGCCAAGCGCACGGTAGCGATGGCGCTCGACGGCGCGCTCGCCGATCTCAATGATCCCATCGAGGCTGACGCCAAGATCGAGTTCGTCAACCGCGACGATCCACGCGCGCTGGAATTGATCCGCCATGATTGCGCGCACGTGCTGGCGGAAGCCGTGCAATCGCTGTGGCCGGGCACCCAGGTCACCATCGGCCCCGTGATCGAGAACGGCTTCTATTACGACTTCTTCCGCAACGAGCCGTTCACCCCGGAAGATTTTGCGGGAATCGAGAAGAAGATGCGCGAGATCATCGCGCGCGACAAACCCTTCACCAAGGAAGTGTGGGACCGCGAGAAGACCAAGCAGGTGTTCCGCGACAAGGGCGAGGCCTTCAAGGTCGAGCTGGTCGACGCCATTCCCGGCAGTGAGCCGATCAAGATCTATTTCCAGGGCGACTGGTTCGATCTGTGCCGCGGCCCGCACATGACCTCGACCGGCAAGATCGGCAACGCCTTCAAATTGATGAAGGTGGCCGGCGCCTATTGGCGCGGCGATTCCAACAACCCGATGCTGACCCGCATCTACGGCACCGCCTTCGCCAAGCAGGAGGACCTCGACGCTTACCTCAAGCAGATCGAGGAAGCCGAGAAGCGCGACCATCGCAAGCTCGGGCGCGAGCTCGACCTCTTCCACTTCCAGGAAGAAGGTCCGGGCGTCGTGTTCTGGCACCCCAAGGGCTGGACCATCTTCCAGCAGCTCATTTCCTATATGCGGCGCCGCCTGACCGGCGACTATAGCGAGGTCAACGCCCCGCAGATCCTCGACAAGGTGCTGTGGGAGACCTCCGGCCATTGGGGCTGGTATCGCGAGAACATGTTCGCGGCACAGTCCGCCGGCGACGAGGCCGAGGACAAGCGCTGGTTCGCGCTGAAGCCGATGAACTGCCCCGGCCACGTGCAGATCTTCAAGCACGGCCTGAAGAGCTACCGCGACCTGCCGCTGCGGCTCGCCGAGTTCGGCGTGGTGCATCGCTACGAGCCGTCCGGCGCCATGCACGGCCTGATGCGCGTGCGCGGCTTCACCCAGGACGACGCACACATCTTCTGCACCGAGGATCAGCTCGCCGACGAGTGCCTGAAGATCAACGACCTGATCCTGTCGACCTACGCGGATTTCGGCTTCACCGGCGACCTCACCGTCAAGCTGTCGACCCGCCCCGACAAGCGCGTCGGCACCGACGCCATGTGGGATCACGCCGAACGCGTGATGGCCACCGTGCTGCGCGAGATCCAGACGCAGAACAACCACATCAAGACCGAGATCAATCCGGGCGAAGGCGCGTTCTACGGGCCGAAGTTCGAATACGTGCTGCGCGACGCCATCGGCCGCGACTGGCAGTGCGGCACTACGCAGGTCGACTTCAACCTGCCGGAACGGTTCGGCGCGTTCTACATCGACCATGACGGCGGCAAGAAGCCGCCGGTGATGGTGCACCGCGCGATCTGCGGCTCGATGGAGCGCTACATCGGCATCCTGATCGAGCACTATGCCGGCAACTTCCCGCTCTGGCTCTCGCCGGTGCAGGTGGTGGTCACGACCATCACCTCGGAAGCAGACGAATACGCCAAGCAGGTGGTGGAGCAGGCGCGGCGTGCAGGCCTTAGGGTCGAGATCGACCTGCGCAACGAGAAGATCAACTACAAGGTCCGCGAGCACTCGCTGGCCAAGATCCCGGCGCTGCTCGTGGTCGGCAAGAAGGAGGCCGAGACGCATTCGGTTTCCGTCCGCCGCCTCGGCAGCGACGGCCAGAAGGTGATGCCGACGCAGGAGGCGCTGGCTGCGCTTCTCGATGAGGCGACCCCGCCGGATGTCCAGCGGATGCGGACGACTGCGGCGGCCTAACCGGCCGTTGCAGTCTGTAACGACGGCTCGGCGCTTCCCGTGCAAGCGCCGAGCGCCTCGTCCGCGCATCGCGCGAGATAGAGGAACATGGTGGCGAGCATCTTCTCCAGCGCCTCGCGGCCGCGCGGCGACAGCGTGACCTCGTTGTTCGCGGCTCCGCCGCGCACCAGCAGGCTCTTGTCCTCGGCATCCCGCAGCAGCGACAGGACGTGCTTGCGCGAGACCGAGAAAGTCTTCGCAAGCGCGTTGATCGAGAGCTGCACTGGTTCTGCCGGAGGAAATGTGTCGCCCTCCCTCCCCGCAAGCGTAAGGCTGAACAGGATCACGACGCCGGCGTTGCGCTCCGCGAACGGCTCGAGGTCCGGCGCATTGTCGAGAACGCGAAGGCCCGCGACGAAACGCCGGCCGAGCGCTGTGGCGAAGGCGCTGACAAACGCCGGATCGTTCACGGCCGCAAGATAGTCCGCAGCTTCCGGAAACAGGCATCGCATCGCCTCGAACTGCCGCGCCCAGCGTACCCGATGCAGGGCGAGCAGCTTCTCGGTCGGCGCCAGCAGACGTTTTCGGCGATCGGGATTGGGCGCCGCCATCAACAACCCGCCCGCGCGCATCAGGGCCAGCAACGCCTCGCAGCGGCCGCGGCTGCAAAGGCCCAACTCGACGCAGAGGTCCTTCATCGCACCGACGGTCAGGCCGGGGTCCCTCCCGCCAAAATGCAGATAGAGCGCGACATGGGTGAACAGCGCCCGCGCGCGGTCGCTGAGGAGCAGGTTGAGGAGCCTGTTGGTCCGGTAGATCGCCACCGCTCCCTCCGCCGACGACCGCATCGCGCGTGAAAAATCGGGATGACGGCGCAGCGCGGCAACGGCATCTGGTGAGGGGGTGAGCTGCGGGACGGACATTGCAGGCACGAACGGAAGGAGTGTGGGCAATCTCCGTTGGCACGGCTCTGGTGTTGCACACAAGCCTCAAGCGGCTGCCGATCGCGCAATCCACCCAAAAAGTCGCAGTTCTCGGCGCGACACGACGTGGGTACGCCTGCGCAGATCGCGCGTCGTTTGGCTGGCGCGGCGCATGCGACTTCGTGCAAGGGGCTGAGGTGTTGTTCGCTGGTGCGTCCGATCAGGGCGCTTTGAAAATTCCACAGATGCGCGCCCGGCCATTCTGGCTTGCGGCGGCGCTGTGGCTTGCCGCGGCTGGCCCGGCTTTCGCGCAGGCGACGAGCGGCGGTGCGGGCGGCAGCCCAACCCCTAGCTTCCAAAATGGCGGAACCAGCTCCGCGACAGGCACGGGGGGCGACGGGGGCAATGCGCCCTTGGCGGCGAGCCGTGGCGCCGGCGGCGGCGGCGCCGGGGTCACCGGCGGTAACGGTGGGGCAGATTTCACAGGTACGGTCGCCGGTGGCGCTGGTGGCGCTGCTGGAGGAGGAAACGGCACCAATGGCACCAATGGCGACTCGAGCCACGGCGGCGGTGGCGGCGGTGGCGGCGGACACGGCGCCGCCGTGACCACCGACACCACCAATGCCGCGACGATCACCGGCGGGAACGGCGGGCGCGGCGGCTCGACGTCCGGCAACTACGCCGGCGGTGGCGGCGGCGCCGGCGGCTATGGCGTCGTCGTCAATGGCAGCGGTCTCGCCTATACCAACACCGGCACCATCAGCGGCGGCAGCGGCGGCAATGGCGGCGCGGTGACTGCTGGGAACGGCTATGCCGGCAACGGCGGCGACGGAGGCTATGGAGTCTTCCTGACCGGCAGCAGCGTCCTCACCAATACCGGCACCATCGCCGGCGGCAATGGCGGCAAAGGCGGCAACGCGCCCACCAGCAGCCAAGCATCCGCGGCGGGCGATGGCGGCGATGGCGGTGCGGCCGTCTACTTCGCTGGCGGGGGTACGCTCATCAATTCGGGGAGCATCGTCGGCGGCGATGCGGGCAGTGCGGGCACGGCCTCGTCGTCGGCGGCGTATGGAGCTGACGGCACGGGCGGCGCCGGCGTTGTGGGCGCCGACCTCACCATCATCAACAGCGGCTCGATTTCTGGGGGAATGAACGACGCTTCGACCCGCGCCAACGCGATCACCTTCACGGGCGGCAGCAACGTGTTGGAGCTCTGGGCCGGGTCGGTGATCACAGGCAACGTCGTCGGCACCGGCACCGATACGTTCCGGCTCGGCGGCTCGACCGACAGCACGTTCGACGTCTCCAGCATCGGCTCGTCAGCGCAGTATCAGGGTTTTTCGACCTTCGGGAAGACCGGCAGCAGCACCTGGATGCTGACGGGTACGACGACGGCGGTGACGTCCTGGAGCATCAATCAGGGCACGCTAGCCATCAGCTCCGACGCCAACCTGGGCGCGGCGTCCGGCAGCCTCGCCTTCGGTGGCGGCACGTTGCAGTTTTTGGCGGATTTCACCACCAGCCGGACCGTGACGCTCAATGCGGGCGGCGGCACCTTCGATACCAACGGCCACACCGCGACGCTTGCCGGCGCCATCGACGGCGCCGGAGGGCTCACCAAGATCGGCAGCGGAACGCTGGTGCTGAACGGCATCGGCCTCTATTCCGGCGCGACCAACGTCAATGGTGGCGTGCTCGACGTCGAGGGGACGATCACCACTTCGGCGATGACGGTCAACGCGGGCGGCACCTTGACCGGCACGGGCACCGTCGCTCCGCAGACGTTGACCGTCAATGCCGGCGGCACGCTCGCGCCGGGCAACGGCACGCCCGGCTCGTCGTTGACGATCGTCGGCAACCTCGCTTTGCAATCCGGCGCGACCTATCTGGTGCAGCTCGATCCTGCGGCGGCATCATATGCAAGCGTAACCAGTGCTGCGACACTCGGCGGTGCGACGGTAAATGCGGTATTCGCCAACGGCAGCTACGTCAGCAAGACCTACACCATCCTGACCGCAGATGCGGGTATCTCCGGCACCTTCAGTTCGCTGGTGAACACCAACCTGCCGGCCAACTTCCGCACGACTCTGAGCTACGATGCCAACGACGCCTATCTCAATCTCGTCCTGGACTTCGCCATTCCGGGCGGACTGAACGGCAACCAGCAGGCCGTCGGCAACGCATTGACCAATTTCTTCAATGCGAACGGCGGCATTCCGCTGGTCTACGGCGCGTTGACGCCGTCGGGTCTGACACAGGCGTCCGGCGAGCTCGGCACCGCGCCGCAGCAGACCACGTTCGACGCGATGACCCGGTTTGCGACCTTACTCGCCGATCCCTTCTTCCAGCGCACGCCGGGCGCAGGAGCGAGCGGCGCAACCGGCTTTACGGACGAGGATCGCGCCCGCAAGCGGACCGACGCGTTCGCGATGCTGCCTGATGCACCGCCTGACAGTTTCGCACAGCGCTGGAGCGTTTGGGCGGCCGGCATCGGCGGCTCGCAATCCACCAGCGGCAGCACTGCCGTCGGATCGAACGACGCGACCAGCCGCACCTACGCCACCGCGGTCGGCGCCGACTACCTGATATCGCCAAGCACGGTGGCCGGCTTTGCGCTCGCCGGCGGCGGCACCAGTTTTGGCGTGAATGGCCTCGGCTCCGGCCGCTCCGATCTGTTCCAGGCGGGCCTCTATGTGCGCCACTTCGAGGGGCCTGCCTTTATCACCGCGGCGCTTGCCTATGGATGGCAGGACATCACCACCGACCGCACCGTCACCATCTCCGGCGTCGATCGCTTGCGCGCCGCGTTCAAGGCCAATGCGTGGGCGGGTCGCGCCGAAGGCGGCTATCGCTATGTTGCGCCCGTGGCCGGCGGACTCGGCCTCACACCTTATGCAGCAGCGCAAGCGACCGTCTTCGATCAACCGGCCTATGCCGAACAGGTCGTGTCGGGTGCATCGACCTTTGCCCTGAGCTACGCCGGCAAGCGCGTGACCGACACCCGCAGCGAGCTCGGCCTGCGCGCCGACAAGTCCTTTGCCGTGCGCGATGGCATCCTCACCTTGCGCAGCCGCCTCGCCTGGGCGCATGACTTCAACCCAGACCGCTCGGCGGCTGCAACCTTCCTGGTACTGCCGGGCGCGAGCTTTGCGGTCAACGGCGCGGCGCAAGCGCGCGACTCCTCGCTCACCACGACGTCGATCGAAATGAAGTGGGCCAACGGCTGGTCGGCTGCCGCGGCGTTCGAAGGTGAGTTCTCCGCTGTCACACGCTCCTATGCAGGCAAGGGTGTGGCGCGCTACACTTGGTGAGTTACAGCCGGCGCCGATCACAATCCGTCTAAACGGGGGGTCTACGGTCTCGTGGCCGGCAGGATCGCATGCTAATGCCATGCCCGAATTGATCCGATGAGAGAGCTTCCCGTGCCCGACGCCATCGACCTCCTGAAGACCCGCCGCTCCGTCAAGCCGCGCGAGATGACGGGGCCCGGCCCCTCGCCTGCCGAGCTCGAGACGATCCTCACCATCGGCGCGCGCGTGCCGGATCACGGCAAGCTCGCGCCCTGGCGCTTCATCGTCTTCGAGGGCGAGGCCCGGATGCGCGCCGGCGAAGTGATCGCGCGCGTGTTCGCGCGCAAGAATCCGGGCGCACCGGCGGCCGACATCGAGGTCGAAAGGAAGCGGCTCACCGATGCGCCGCTCGTCATCGGCATCGTCAGCTTCACCAAGCCGCATCCGAAGGTGCCGGCCTGGGAGCAGGAATTGTCGGCCGGCGCCAGCGCCATGAATATCGTCACGGCCGCGACTGCGCTCGGTTACGGCGCGTGCTGGCTGACCGGCTGGTTCGCCTTCGATCGCGACGTGCTGGAAGGGCTCGGGCTGAAGCCAGACGAGAAGCTCGCCGGCCTCGTGCACATCGGCAGGCCGACCAAGCCGAGCGAAGACCGCCCGCGCCCGGCGCTCTCGGAGATTGTGACGCGGTTCTAGTCGACGCCTGGGAGTTGACGGGCCGCTCGTCTTCCGGCTTTGATCCCGTTGCGTCGGCCGGGCAGGATACCGAAGTGAAGCTTGCTCACGCCCATGCCGCCGCGTGACGCTGCGCGGGCTCCCGCCATGACCACCACGCGACGAACATTTCTCGCAGGCGCAGCGCTGCTCGCGGGCACCGTGCGAGCCCGCGCGAACGCCATCCCGGCCCCCTCGCCCGACCAGCTCGAGCGCATCACCGCGTTCTTCGCCAACGAGGTCGCAACCCACCGGCTGCCGGGGGCAGTCATCCTGGTTCAGCAGCACGGCAAGCCGCTTTATCTGAAGACCTTCGGCGTGTGCGACGTCCGGACCGGCCTGGCCATGACGCCGGACACGATCTTCGCCATCCATTCCATGACCAAGCCGATCACGAGCCTGGGAGCGATGATGCTGATCGACGCCGGCAAGCTCGCCCTCGCTGATCCCGTGTCGAATTACATCCCCTCCTTCGCCAGCACCAAGGTGGGAGTGGAGGTCACCAATCCCGACGGCACGCTCGCACTCGAAATGGTGCCGCCGATCCATCCGGTGACCATCAGGGACCTGATGCGGCACACATCGGGCATCAGCTACGACTATATCGGCGCCAAATGGGTCGAGCAGGCCTATCATAATGCCATGATCTTCGCCGGCCCATTCGACAACCGGGAGTTCGCCGAACGCATCGCTGCGCTGCCACTGGCGCGCCAGCCCGGCACGATCTGGCGCTACGGCCATTCCACCGACGTGCTCGGCCGCGTCATCGAGGTGATCTCGGGGCAGACGCTTTACGAATATCTCAAGCAGAACGTGCTCGATCCGCTCGGCATGACCAGCACCAAATTCCAGCTGACGACGCACGACGAGTTCAAGCGGATGGCGCGGCCGCTGCCGAACGACACCATCCTGCTCGACGCCGAGCGTGATCGTCTCGCCCATCCCGAGTGGGAATCCGGCGGCGGCGGCCTGCTCTCGACCATCACCGACTACGGGCGCTTTGCGCAGATGCTGCTCAATGGCGGCGAGCTCGACGGCAAGCGCTATCTCAGTCCCGCCGCCTTCAAGGACATGACGACGGATCACATCGGCCCCGGCTCGGGCGTCGATCGCGACTATTTCTATTTTCCGGGCGACGGCTTCGGCTATGGATACGGCCTTGCGGTGCGCACCGATCCCGGCAATGCCAAACCGCCGCCGCCAGGCTCGATCGGCGAACTGAAATGGGATTCCGGCAGCGGCACCTATTTCGGCGTCGATCCCAAGCTCGACATGATCTACGTCATGATGCAGCAGACCCAGAGCGAGCGCGGCCGCATCACGCCTGCTTTCAAGGCCCTCGTCTACGACGCCTACCCTCCCGAGCTACGCCGCCCGTGAGGCGCGCTGTCCGAACTTGGCCAGCAGCTGCGTGATCTCGCCGGCGGGACGCGCCGCGCTGAACAGGAAGCCTTGCACCTCGTTGCACCCCTCTGCGCGCAACCAGTCGAGCTGATCCTCGGTCTCCACGCCTTCCGCCGTCGTCGTAATGTTGAGGCTGCGGCCAAGCCCCGAAATCGCGCGAACGATGGCGACGCAGTCGGGGCGCTCCGCAAGATCCTTCACGAAAGAACGATCGATCTTGATCTTGTCGAAAGGGAAGCTGCGCAGATAGCTCAGGCTCGAATAGCCGGTGCCGAAATCGTCCATGGAGATGCCGACACCGAGTTCGCGCAACTGGTGCAGCGTGGCAAGATTGGCATCGGTCTCGGCCAGGAAGATCGATTCTGTGATCTCGAGCTCGAGCCGCTTCGGCGCCAGGCCCGATTGCGCCAGCGCCGAGATCACGACCTGGACCAGGTTGCGGCTGCGGAATTGCGCCGGCGACAGGTTGACCGCGACCTTGATATCGACAGGCCATTTCACCGCCTCGCCGCAGGCTTCGCGCAGCACCCACTCGCCGAGTTGGGTGATCAGGCCGATATCCTCGGCGACCGGAATGAACTCGGCCGGCGAGATCATGCCCTTTTCGGGGTGCCGCCAGCGCAACAGGGATTCGAAGCCCGAGATGCGATCGGAGACGATCGAGACCAGCGGCTGGTAGTGCAGCTCGAACTCGCCATTGGCAAAGGCGTGCCGCAGATCCAGCTCCATGTCGCGCCGCTTCTGCGCCTGGAGGTCCATCTCCTTTTCGAAGAAATGGTGCACGCCACCGCCATCCGATTTCGCCCGGTAGAGCGCCATGTCGGCATTGCGCATCAGATCCTCTGACGTCAAACCATCACCGGGCGAGAGCGCGATCCCGATGCTGGCGCCGATCACCAGTTCCAGGCCGTCGATCTCGTAAGGCGCGCTCAACATCTCGATCAACAGGCTTGCGCAGGCGCTGGCTTCGTTCGGGGAGACGTCGGCGGCCAGGATCACCGCGAACTCGTCACCGCCGAGCCGCGCCGCAAGATTGGTGCCGCGGATCACGGTGCGCAGACGTTCGGCGACCTCCTTGAGCAGGCGGTCGCCCATGGGATGACCAAAGGAGTCGTTGATGTTCTTGAACAAGTCGAGGTCGATGCAGAGCACGCCGACCCGCTTGCCGCCGGCCTGGTCCAGCGCCTGCTTCAGGCGCTCCTGGAAATAGTCCCGGTTCGGCAGATTGGTAAGCCCGTCATGATGCGCCATGTAGGCGATGCGCGCCTCGGCCTTGCGCCGCTCGGTGATGTCGACCACCGCGACCAGATACCCCTCGCGATCGTCGAAGGTGACACGGCGACCGAAGGTCAGCACCTCGATCTCGCTGCCGTCAGCGCGCAGGTGCCGCCAGTTGCGTGTGGAGCGATAGGTGTCGCCGATGCATTCGAGCGCCTCGCTGTGGCTATCCCATTCGTCCCTAGGCCAGATCTCCGGCAATCTCATGCGCAGGAAGGTGGCGCGGCTATAGCCGTAATGCTGGACCGCCGCGTCATTGACGCTGAGGAACTGCTTGGTTTCCGCGTCGAACACCCACATCGGCATCGGGTTGTTGTCGAACAGCAGCCGGAACGAGGCGTCACGCCGCTTCAGCGCGGTAACATCGGACATCGTAAGTGAAACCACGTCGGCAAAGGCCGTGGCGCTGAGCCGAAGATAGCGGCCGTCGGTCTCGATCTCGAGTTGCTCACCGCGGCCGCCACAGACGACCGCAAGCAGCAGTTCCCGGACATCGGGCGAAGCCAGCAAATTGGCGCGCTCCCCGAGGCGGCGCCACAGCAAGCTGCCGCTCGGAAGCTTCAGGATCAACTCGGCGCTCTTGTTGTGGTGCACGACCTGGAAATCGAACGGCTGTCCATCGGCGTCGCGCAGCGTCGCCAGTGACACGACCGCATCGTCGGTCGCGGAGAAGATCGCATCCAGAAGATTGTATTGCGTGCCGCGTTCGTTGATGTAGGCGCCGATAAGGGTAGTGCCCCAGCGCGAGGTGGTCGGCAGAGCCAGCACGTCGTAGGTCCTGACCATGCCGTCGCGGACGCAATGCGCGTTTGCAAGATGCGGCCGGCCCTCGTCGAGCGCATTCGCCGCGGCCTCGATCAACGCAGTGGCGCAATCCGGAGCGAGAGCGGCAACCGAAATGTCCCAGCGCTCGTCACCAAGCCATGTCTGCACGTAGCGCCCGCTGCGCGACAGTTCGAGCGTGCCGTCATATCTGAGCAGCGCGATATGGTCGGCGAGCCGTCCGAGGCTCCCCAGCATCACGTCTTCATAACGCGGCAACCGTTCGCCCGGGCGAAGGGCGGCGCGCCATTTGCGCTGAAGCACCGGGATGTCGTCAAACATTTCGGTGGCCGGTTTTCCCAGCGCTTTCTTCGCGGCACTCATGTCTTCCCCACGCACTCTCCCACGGCATCCAAGGCAGGCGCTCTTAACGGCGTGTAAAAGGAGTTTGCGTGCAGCACACGAACGGCGATTATGACAGTTTTAAGTCGAGCGATGGTTAGTGCCCGTTAGGGACTATGACGGTTGGAGCAATGGCGTACACTGCCTCTACAGACCCGTCATTGCGAGGAGCTAAGTGACGAAGCAATCCAGAGTCTTTCCACGGAGAGATTCTGGATTGCTTCGCTGCGTTCGCGATGACGGAGCAAGGCGCCGACGCCGTCCGCCAACTCGCATCTGAGATCGTCAGGCCGCGTCACGCCCGTCAGTCCTCGCTCGAGGCCGCCGACCGGTTGTTCAGATAGGCCTGGGACAGGAGGAAGAACAGCGCGCGTTCACCCTGATACTTGGCCGCCGGACGGGTGCGCTCGAAGCCGTCGGCAAACACCCTGCCTGACTGGTCGCATACCTGCCACCGCCAGCCAAACCGCTTGCGCCTCGCTAGGACCACTTCGAACATGCCGACGGGCTGCGCCCCCTGCTCTTTGCCGGCCACGCGAGGCCAAGACCACCGACCCGCGTATCCGGCCCCCTTGGACGGATGCCCGACATATAACGCAGCAGGAGCGAAAGAGAACCAAATTGATTATCGGAATTACGTGGCAGGGGCGGTGTTTCCCCAAGCCTTGCGCTTTATGACGGCTTGGTGGCGCTTTCGCACGCGCATTCAAAGGGAACATGAGGCGGGATGACCGGTGAGCGCAGACTCACCGGCCAATCCGGTGGCGCGCATCAGCGGCCGACTCGCGCCTGCAAATGCGCCGGATAGCGATCGCCCTCGACGGTAACACTGGCGAGAATGTCGGCGATGGCACGGCGATCGGCGTCCGTCAGCGCCGGCGTCACACTTGGCTTCCGCGATCGCGCCGACAGATCGACGAGACCCTGGCCGGCCTTTCGTGCGCTGAATGAGAAGCGTGGTAGCGCGGCAGGAGCCTCCAACCACAGCTGTGTGCCGCGTGCTCGCCCGTGGTGATGCGGATAGTGCACGCGAGTTGGTGCGAGCCGTTTGCGGGCTACCATCTCTATTACTCGAGCAGGCAGCAGCCGACCCCTGCCTTCGCCGTGCTGGTCTAGGCGCTACGCTGTCGGAAATGATGTCTAGCGCGCGACGACTTCGACTTCGCCGTCGACGCCGTTGACGACGTTGAAGCCGCGCTCATAGACCTTGCCCTCGTTCTTGGCGATGGCGCGGTATTCGCCTTCGGAGAGCACGACGCGCGGGAAGGCGCCGATCGATTCCTTGATCACGTCGCCGCCGGGCGTGAGCACCGACCAGGCGGTGTTGGCGAGCGCCTCGCCGCCCTTGTCGCTGACGAGCTTCAGTGTGATCACGGCGGCGCGGTGGGTGATGGTTACATCCGTGAGCTTGCCGGCCTGCACGCGGATGTCGGAGCGCACCACCGAATTGGCGTCGCCATAGTTGGAGATGATGTAGTAGGTGCCCTCCGGGATCAGCACGACATCGCCGGCGGCGACGTTCGGCACCAGCGAGGCGCGCTCGCCGGCCTCGAACTGGCTGCCCTTGTAGATCGCGAACGAGATCTGGTTCTGCGGAATGCGGCTGGTGCCGACGCGGCCCTCGATGCGCAGGCCTCCCGCCGGCAGCACGAAGGCTTCGCGGTCGGTCTCGGCCTTGAGGCTCACCGTGCGCACCGCGCTGACAAGGCCGAAGGCGACGTGCACGACGTAATTGCCGGGCGGGAGCACGATGTTGGGCGTGGCGTTGCGATCCTCGCGGATCAGCTTGAACGTGCCGTTCTCGTCTGGACGGTCGGCAAACACCCGCCAGACGAGGCCACTGGTGATCGGCGGCAGATCCTTGCCGTATTTCGCGGTGAGCGACAGCACGGCCTGGCCGGGCGCGGCCGCCCCCATGGGCGCGGCTGGCGGAACGGTCGCGACGGAGGGCGGGATGGTGGGCGAAGCCGGCTGCGTCAGCGTCGGCGGCAGGCTCGGC